>NZ_JACZDX010000002.1:0-672152 GCF_015903925.1 Fictibacillus sp. 23RED33
CTAAATGGTCGGTTCTTTTTTCTGAGTAGAAAGTGTTTAACAAACAACGTACTTGCACTGAAAAAGCTTACAATGTTACATTGTGTAAGGCTTTACACAGCAAATAAGTGGAAATACTGTTGATAGATGAAGTGATCTAGAATAATGGTAAGATCACTGATACAGAAAGGAAATTTGATATGAATCTCCAACTTCCGATTGAAATAAAAGAAAAACTGCAGCAAGATGCAGCAAAACGACTAGAAAATCTACCAAATGAATATAAAGAATTAATTGGGGAGCAGGGATATACAGCGCCTGATGCAGCATTGATTGAGGATGCCGTGATCGCGCTTGCTCTCGGAAAGAATGTATTGTTGAAAGGACCGACGGGGTCAGGTAAAACAAAGCTTGCAGAGCTTCTTTCAAACGTGTTCGGTCAACCTCTGCACCAAGTCAACGCCTCTGTCGATCTTGATGCTGAAGCGCTTCTTGGTCATAAGACGTTAAGCTATAGCGAGGGTAAACAAGAGATCGAGTTCATTCCTGGGCCAGTAACAAGAGCGGCAGCGAACGGGCATTTTCTCTATATAGATGAAATCAATATCGCAAAACCAGAAACGCTACCGATCCTAAACGGAATGCTCGATTATCGCCGTACGATTGCCAATCCTTTCACAGGTGAAGTGGTAAAAGCGCAATCTGGTTTCAATGTCATTGCCGCGATCAACGAAGGGTACATCGGAACAGTACCGTTGAACGAAGCGTTGAAAAACCGTTTTGTCGTGATCGAAGTGCCTTACATTCAAGGTGATACGTTAAAAGAAATGCTTAAGAACCAATCTCAGCAAAAAGACGAAGAGGTACTATCCAAGTTTGTTCAGTTGTCGTCTGATTTGATCGGGCAAGCAAAAGCAGGTCATCTGTCTGAAGATGCAGCATCTATCCGTGCGTTGCTAGATGCAGCCGATCTCTCTGTTTATTTGCCGGCGAAGCGTGCCATTCAACGAGCGATCGCAGACAAGCTCGAAGACGCGCGCGAACGCGCCCTCGTTGCAAACGTAGCCGCAACCCTGTTCGCGTAAGCTGGGAAATGGGGTCAGACCCCATACAATTTATTTCCCACGACGATTTTGGAGGTTTTCCCTAGATGAAATTCCTAGTATTTGCGGATACGAAGATCGATTCTTTTGTTCACATGCAACTGATCGATCTTTCCCGCTCACTCTCAAAAGTGGATAAAATGGACGTTTCGTTCTCGTATCACTCGTACCTAGAACGAAACAGCGGCGTCACACACGTCAGCCAGTTCTGGAACCCGTACCCGCGCGAAATTCAGCTTGAAGGCTGGAAATCGGATGTTTATTTGCGCAGCTATGGTACTCAGTTTCACACGGACGACCATGTGATCTGGGATACCTTGAAGCAATTGAAATCTCATCCGCACCGTGAATTTCTCAAGCAAGTCCTTCTTTTTGCAGAAGATTATCGATTAGAACAGATCTGCGTGAAGAACCGACCGGGGATGACGCATGCATTCAAGCTCCGAAAAGAAACGTTCCAGGTTCATTACAACCGTGAGTACCGAAAGCATATTCAGCAAAAGCGTACGCTTGATGCGCTTTTTTGCCATATTATCCTTTTGGCGAACAAACGGTTTGTGGCCGTACCAGAAGAGACGCAGAAACTCTATCAAGAACTGCGCTCTCATTTAACCAAACTTACAACGGCTAAATCGACTGAAGATATCGCTGCGATCATCACAGAGATGGCAGCAATCATACAAAAACACACAAACTTAAACGATATGAAAACTGCATACCGTAGTTTCAGTGACCCGTCGCAAAAAAGCCAAACAAATAGTGAGACCGATCAAAACTTTGACGACCTTACACGAAACAACGAAACGAAAACGAAGAAAACGATCACTAAGGATGAAGATTCAGACAAGGATAAAGACGACAAAGAAAAAGAGTCTCATTCCTCTTGGCATGATGAAACATCTGACCCGCAGGATTCGTTTTTACAAATGGACCTTGATCAGGGAACAAACACAGATTTGTTAGGAGAAGGTGCGAGGGAAGCAGAAAGTGGTGACGCGGTGTTCGGATCGGTTCAAACGAGCGCTAAAAGTACAGACAACAACGACTTCGACACTCAAAACGAGCATGAAGCCGAAACCGACAACAACCAAAATGGTTCTGACTCTGCAAACCACTTCCCGTACGGAGAAGTGAACAAAAATGTCACCGAGCATTTTGTGCCAGCAAAACCGGCAACCCTCGACGAGATTGCTCAATACGACGAATATAACCAAGAGATCGCGCCGTTCGTTTCGCAGCTGAAACAAAACTTTTTAAAAACGATGGAGCACAAACGAACAGCACCAAGAGAAGATCTGCACTTTGGAAGACTTGGAAAGAAGCTTACGAGACTCGTAACCGATAAGAATCCAAGGCTTTTCCGGAAAAAGCAGGAATCTCCACAAGAACTCGATACGACATTCACGCTCCTCGTCGACTGTTCAGCGTCTATGTTCAACAAGATGGAAGAAACGCAAAAGGGGATCGTGCTTTTTCATGAAACGTTAAAAGCTCTTCGGATTCCACATTCTGTAGTTGGCTTTTGGGAAGATGCAGCAGATGCTTCAAATAACGATCAACCGAATTATTTTCATGAAGTGATCTCCTATCGTAACTCTCTGCATCAATCGGGAGCGCCGATCATACAGCTCGAACCACAAGAAGATAACCGTGACGGATATTCCATCCGACGTATGGGAGAAGAGCTGGCAAAACGACCAGAGCAGCAAAAGATTCTGCTCGTTTTCTCAGACGGTGAACCAGCGGCTTTCGATTATGAATCGCATGGCGTACTCGATACACACGAAGCGGTTACTCGTACAAGAAAGCTTGGGATCGAAACGATTGGTATGTTCATCGCAAACGGAGAGATCACAGAGGAAGAAGAGAAGTTGATGCAGAATATCTATGGTCCGCAAAATGTAGTTGTGCCAAGTGCTTCAGAGCTTGTCGACTATCTGATGCCCGTACTTCGTAAGCTACTTTTCAAATCTTTATAAAACGCCAAAACGCCTGGGTCAGCTCACCCCAAGGCGTTTTTTATGTATGTATCAATACTCCAATAGCTTCAGCCAAGCAAAGATTACTCCAACAAACCCCGTGTAGCTAAAGATCCTGACAGACCATTCTGGTAAGGCTGTTCGAAGTACGCTTGAAAATATGCCGACCACAATAATCGCGGCAAGTAAGATGTAAATGGAAATGATATCGAACGGAATACGAAAAGACAGCCATTGTTCCATCGCCAAACCTCCCTAGTAAGGATAATATCGGACAAAATGCCTATACATTAAGAACAATTCACGAAAAAAGCCGAATTTTTATGTGTTCGAAAATCGGGATATGAAGGATAACATCGGGCACCGCAAATAGGGCAAACGCATATAGTATTACTAATTCAGGTGTTAGGAGTGAATGATGTGAATCAACGTGTAGTAGACGTCATTTTAGCAGAAGCAGAAGAAGAATATTTAGCAAATAATAAAGATGGTACCACGTTTGCTGCAGAACTCGCCTTACTCGCTTCAACGCTTGTGACCGCGGGGGATTTTCTAGCTACGTTCAGTGCAGCGATCGCTCTCAGACAAGTGTACCTCGATCAAGCGCAGGATCTAAAAGACCAGCAAGAACAAGAAGCTCAGATGAAAGACATCCAAGATCAGATTACAGCGTTAAAAAATGAGATTAAAATGCTGAGGGGAAGAAAATAAACGGACTTCCCCCTAATTTTTCATTTGGGATCAATCATACTCTTTCTTTTTCCACTCATCTTCAGGCATCTCAAATTCATCGCTCGAAAATCGTTCTTCTTTAAACGGATCGCCATACATATGAAAGCCGTTTTGCTCCCAAAAGCCTGGCTGATCCTCTTCTAAGAACTCGAACTTACGAATCCACTTTGCACTTTTCCAAAAATAAAGATGCGGAACGATGAGACGCAGCGGAAATCCATGCTTTTCCGTTAACGGCTTGCCGTCAAAAGAGTGCGCAAGAATGACATCGTCTCGCAACAAATCTTGGAGAGGAACATTCGTCGTATAATCGTAATCAGCGTGGACCATCACATACTTTGCTTTTGGATCCACATCAAAGTGCTTTAAAAAGTCCGTAAATTTAACACCTTCAAACGCATTGTCGAACCGTGACCATCTCGTCACACAGTGAATATCTCGTACTACTGTCGTTTGAGGCATCTTCATGATGTCTTCAAAACTAAATTCGACACGTTTTCCTACGAGTCCTTCTACAGATAACGACCATTTTTTCATATCGTAAACAGGAACCTCCCCCTCATGAAGAATAGGGAACTTTTTTGTTTCAACCTGCCCAGGAGGCAAGCGGTTTCCTAGTTTTTCATCGACTTGTGGGACACGCATCTTTTTAATGCGATCCGCTTTGTTAAGGTCCATAAATGAACACCCTTTCTTTAATACGATTGATTCCATTTGAGGTAGCAAAAACAAAAAACGCCATCTTTTATAAAAAAAGAGGACGAGTGGTTGTGTTCACATCCTCTTATCTTTCAGTCTGTAAAACTGTTAGATGTAGCACCGTGCCTAACAAAATAGGTGGTTGCCGGGCTTCATAGGGCTAATTCCCTCCGCCTGCTCGAAATAAGAGACCGATTAATCGGCTTAAAAACGATATGTAAGTTACAACTATTATACATTCAGGACATGAAAAATCAACTTGAAATGAGATCAGCCACAAAAGACATCTCGCGAGAAATGCCTAGATACAGAACGACAACGCCAAAAACCGCTGTACTGATCAAGAAAAAGTAGACGATTTTTTCTTCGGCTTCCTTTTCACTCTGCCTTTTTTCTGATTCAGTCGACTCACTCTTGCCAGAACCTTGAGACGTTTTTTTCTTTTGCTTACCTTTACCAAGACCAAACATAGCTGAAATCCTCCGCATCTTACAGATGTTTCTGTTAACAGTTTTTCATGAAAGCTGTTTTCGTATTCATCGATGTTTAAGATAGAGGTTGATTTCCGCTCCAGGTTGCTCGCTTTCCGCGGGGCAGGCGGTGAGCCACATTTGTTCGTTTCACTCTTAAGTGTCTCACCTGCCCACCTGTCCCGCAGGAGTCTCGCACCTTACACTCCAATCAACTTCTCGAAGAAGCAAATGAACAAAAATGCATTAACTCTACAGAAATTGTCTTCATGAAGAAGGGAGTTTTAACAAATGCAATTTAGTTGTTAAGTGTGGATAACAGTCGTTAACAGCATCTATGAAAAAAGGAAAATAAAAAACCTCCAGAAGTTATAAACACTAACTTCCAGAGGTTTGGGAACATTTTTATTTATATCAATTACTGCTGAACAGCCGCCGCTGCATTTACGCGTCCGTTTTGGAACTGGCTGCCTGTTCCGGATACAGGATCAGCTGTGTTTTCAAGCGCTGCACGGATTTGAGAAGCACTCTTACCTTGAGCCGCAAGAAGTCCTGCTACACCCGCAACAACTGGTGATGCCATAGACGTTCCTGAGAAACTCGCATACTGGTTATTTGGTGTTGTTGAATAGATGTTAACACCTGGCGCTGCGATATCAACCCACGTACCGAAGTTTGAGAATGAAGCTTTACGGTCGTTTTGATCGGTAGCCGCAACTGCAATCGCGTTCGTATAATAAGCAGGGTAGCTAGGAGAAGATACACCCTCATTTCCTGCAGCAGCAATGACTACAGAACCTTTGCCCCATGCATAATCAACTGCGGATTGAAGAGTCTGTGTGCCGCCTGCTCCACCAAGACTTAAATTGATAACTTGCGCACCTTGATCAGCTGCGTAACGAATGCCTTGAGCGACGTCATCGAGTGATCCACTGCCGTTCGCATCAAGAACACGAACTGCTAGAATAGAAGCTTTTGGAGCAAGACCCGCGATTCCCACACCGTTATTTGTGTTCGCAGCCGCGATACCCGCAACGTGTGTACCGTGCTCGTTTTCATCCAATGGATCGTTATCGTCATCTACATAGTCGGCACCTTTAATGACTTTTCCAGCAAGGTCTGGGTGGTTATAGTCAACGCCTGTGTCAATTACTGCAATTTTTACAGAGGAAGAGCTCTGCGTAGTATCCCAAGCTTGCTCAGCTCCTACTTTTTGTGGCGCATATTGCTGACTTTGATAAGCAGGATCGTTTGGTACATAGCTTGCATGGAACGTTAAGTTAGGTTCCGCATACTCAACAGAGTCAAGATTTTCATAGTTCTTGATCGCATCTGCCACACTGCCGTCTACTTTCACGACTGTAAAGTCTTTTGTAACCTCAACTACTTTACCGCCAAGTTGTGAAACTTTGTTTTTAGTATTAGCTGCTGCTGAAACAGAATCTTTAAAATGAACAATAATTTCTTGTGAAGCAGCTTTCGTTGCAGCAGGTGTAAACGAAGCTTTCGACACCTCCGAATTTGCAGCAGATGCTGGCAATGCTAATGAAACAAGTAGTGGTAATGTTGCGGCAGTCGCCACGAAACGCTTTAACATAAAAATCACTCCTCTGTTGTATTTACCAAGCAAGCTTGGCTCCGATGGTAAGGAATTCAACAATTTTCAACAAAACCCTTTAATACTATTCGAAAATAATGATTATTTACCAAAAGACTACAATCACAGAGAAGATATTACTACAAGAGCGTTTAGGTTCGCATGACCTATTCATTATCTTAAAATATAAAGTGGGTAGGTGATAAGACTCAAATTCGACAGAAAGCGCATTCAGTCTCAACCCCTTAAACAGAAACATAGGACTACTTTGAAGAATGGTGTAAGGTAAGAGGGAAAGAAAAAAGAAATTTTTTATTTGAGGAGGAGGAATACAAATGGCACGTTTACCAGAAGTAGATGTGGAAGGAACACCCTTTAAGAAATCCCTTGCTAACGCACCAGATATTCTAGATGCTTTTCAGCAGATGGAAAAAGCGCTGAACGACATACTAGAGCCTGAACTTATGGAGATGCTCCGCTTACGAGCGGCCTCAAACAATGGGTGCGACTACTGACAAAGCATGGACTACGGGACTCTGGATGAGTCCTCACGAAAAACAGCGATGAAGCAAGGAAACGCAGAACTATCAGAACGTGAAAGTCTAGCTCTCGAACTCGCTGATCACATCATGGCTTATCACGGACAACTGCCAGATGAATTATACAACCGACTCACGAAACATTTTTCAAAAGAAGAGATCATTGCGCTATTCTTCCAAATCGGAAGCAAAAACGGAGCCAACTGGTTTATTATCGCGATGGGAATACTAAACGATTAACAAATAAAACGTCCAGATCACGCATGCGATCTGGACGTTGTTTTATGTATTATCTATGCTGGTCGATCAGGATCAGGTTTCCATCTGGATCTTCAATCGTCAAACTCGCAGGACCCTCACTCGTTTCATCCGCTTCAGTCGATAACGAAATTCCTCTTTCTTTCAGCTGTTTCTGAAGCTCTCGAATATCAGTGAAATTTTCAAGATTTTCCGCATTTTGGTTCCATCCAGGGTTGAAAGTCAAAATGTTTTGTTCAAACATACCTTGAAACAAGCCGATAACCGTATCCTCATTCTTCAAGATCAACCAGTTATGCTCGATGTTGCCACCTAACGATTCAAATCCTAAATTTTCATAAAAAGCTTTTGAACGATGGATATCTTTTACACTTAAACTTACAGAAAACGCACCAAGTTTCATAAGATCCTCCTTAAAATATCTGATAATTTAACTATAGATTTCTTTTACCCCGATTACAATTCAATTCATGACGAAACTTTCCATCGAAAAAAAACGTATAGCATAGAGGGAGGAGGTTGAAAAGTATATGTATGAAGGCCGACCAAAACTTAACATACAAAGAACATGGTTTGAAAACTTTTTAGATATCGCATCAATCACCTTATTGGTAATAGGAACAGTGAGCTTGATCTCACAGTGGGCTGCTATTCCGAACACCGTGCCAACCCACTTTAATGCAGCCGGAGAACCAGATGGCTGGGGAAGTAAGAACAACCTATGGATTTTAATCGTGATGGGAGCGGTGACGTGGTTACTGCTTACCGTGTTAGAAAAATTTCCGCACATCTACAATTATTTTAATCTTACGGAAGAAAACGTAGAAAGACAGTATAAAAATGCGCGCATGATGATCAATGTAATGAAAAATGAAATCTTGATCTTTTTCGTCTATATGACTTGGGCCTGTGCAGAAGTCGCCAATGGAACAAGTGAAGGATTAAGTGTGTGGGTACTCCCCATTTTTATCATAGGAATCACAGGATCCATCGCTTTTTTCATCGTAAGATCAATTAAATGGAAGTAAAAAAGGGGACGAACTTCATTTGGAGAAGTAGAGTCCTCTTTTTTATGAAGTGTGTCTTTTCCTAGAGTACATAATAGCTATGTGTGCGCCGTATAAGGATAGTTATTTACCATAGTTCGGTAATGTGAATTAATTTCATGGATAAGCTCCATAATTTCACGGTAAATCATTTTAATTTCACGGATAAATTTTTTTATCGAATTTTCGACTCATACCGACACTGAAACAATAATAAAGCAGCTCATACTTTTTGATGAGCTGCTCCCATTTTTGATTACTGATCTTGATGGTTGCGTGCACGCGCTTCATCTGGACCTTCCATCTTAGTAGCACCAGAATATTTTAAGTCTTGATCACGGTCAGATTCAACGCGGCCAGATTCACGCAACTTCTTTTCCTGTCTGTCTTTTCCCATAGTGAAATCCCTCCAATCACATCAGATTTTCATTAGTATGAGGACTAACTGAAACTTTTATGTAAAAGCTGAAAATATCCTGAAACAGCCTACCCAAACGTTTAGCTTTTAGAGAAAAGGGAATCCCCTAACTACGAAAAAAATTAATCGAGGAGGACTTAAAATGGTACAGAGTGTAAACACTACAAACGGATATGAAAACGGCATGTATCCTGAAGATGCTTACGGTACAGCGCAAAGAGAGAGAGTGGCAGACCCGCAAAAAAGCAAGCTACTAACAGGAATCGTAATTGGCGGTATCGTTGGTGGGGCACTTGCCTTGATTGATTATAATACACGGTCAAAAGTAAAGAACACTGCGGTAGGGTTGAAGGATAGCTCCAGCAAAATGATTACGGAAGTTAAACAAAATCCAGGTGAAGTGAAAGATCAGATGATCAGCCAGTTCAAAACAGCGAGCACCACTTTAAAAGATGCGATCAACGACGCGCAAGCGCTATACGAGCGTCTCAATAAAGACGTTTTTGGAAACATTAATACGCTAAAAGAAATCTCAAGTGATGTGTTATCGACAGCTAAAGAAACAAAAGGGGAGCTTGGCAGCATCGGTTCAAAATTAAAAGAAGCAGGATCCGAACTAGCTGATAACCCAATCGGAAATGACAAGCTTCACGATTATTCCACTGGATCAGCGCAAGAAACGACTTACACAAGAGAAAATGATACAAACGTCGTTTCAGTAGGCGTGACTTCACAGAACAATCGTAAAAACTTGTAAAAAAACAAAAAACAGCTCTCTGCGCAGTTTCGCTGCACAGAGAGCTGTTTTTGTATTGTTGAAAATCTCATTGAAAATGGATTGGAGCGAAAACAAACTGCTACACTCCATTTAAAAGTCGTTTATTTCTATATAAGATCTAGCTATTTATGATTTGTCTAATATCGTTCAAACGTACAACTTGCTTCGCATCTTCAAAATGCTCCGAATAGTTTTCTGTTACGGAAAAGTCCACAACAGCGGTGTTGGTCAACAATGAAGTAATTTCTCCTTTTAAGCCGTCGAATGTTTCAATAATATCACCGATTTTAAATTCCATGCCTTTTCCTCCAACGTAATTAATGTTTGTACTATTTTACCATAATTGTGACTAATTTTCCTTTTATTTTTAAAAACTTCTATTTGTTAAGTATTATAGCTGAATCAATTACGTATTGCTATTGAAGCGCTTTTAATGTTAACTTAAAATTAATATAAGTTGACATAAATACGATGAGGTGTTTTTTCATGAAAACAAAAGAGATGACGTATGTAGCTTTATTCGCAGCAATCATGATTGTATTAGGATTCCTGCCCCCAATCGTTTTGCCTTTTACACCAGTTCCCATTACAGCACAAACTCTTGGTGTAATGCTTGCAGGTGTGGTGCTTGGTGCCAAACTAGGCGGATTAAGTATGATTGTTTTCTTACTAGTAATTGCAGCTGGTGTTCCAGGATTAGCTGGTGGACGCGGTGGTGCAGGTGTTTTTGTAGGACCAAGTGCTGGTTATATACTTAGCTGGCCATTATCAGCTTTCTTAATCGGGTTATTGATCGAAAAAGCAAGACAGCCACTTCAAGTGTGGAAGGTCTTCATATACAATTTCGTCGCAGGAATCGTCTTTGTTTACCTTTGCGGTATTCCAGTTGTTGCATTTGTAATGGACATCAGTTTGGAGACAGCTGCAGTTTCAGGTTTAGCTTACTTACCAGGCGATTTGATAAAAGCTACTATCGCAGCCGCACTTGGTGTTAAAATAAGACAAAGATTATTTAAAAATCAGACTGCTCTTACTCAAAATCATACGATCAGCCATTAATAGATTGTCTTCGGACAGTCTTTTTCTATAGGGAGGACTTCTGTGCTAATTACCGATACGATTCAACAAAGTGCCCTTTTACATCCTGAGAATACAGCGATTCAAATGGGTGAAGATAAAATAACCTATCAAGAACTGGACAGCAATGTTAAGAAAATCGCTTCATATTTTCGTAAGCAGGCCTTCAAAGGAACCCAAGGAAAAGCAGCGCTATATGTGCCTAACGGAATAGATTTTCTACAATATTTCTTAGGAGGCATTTCTGCTGGCTGGATTTGTATTCCACTTGATTTGAAATGGAAAGAAAAGGAGCTGGAAGAAAGGCTAAAACAATGTGAGCCGGATTTGGTTATTACTACAGAAAAATGGCAGAGCAAAATGAAATACGGAAAGGTCACCCTAATTTCTGCTATTGATGATGTAAGTCTTAGCTCAAGTGAAGAAGTAAAAAGTACTGTTGCAGACAATTCATTGTTTTATATGGGGTTCACTTCAGGTTCGACGGGTGTTCCGAAATGTTTTGTACGCAACCATCGTTCATGGGTTAAAAGCTTTGCATGCAGTAAAACAGACTTTGGCCTTACTGAGAGTGACGCAGTACTCGTACCTGGACCACTTGTTCATTCGTTATTTTTGTATGCAGCGATCAGTACGATTTATTTAGGTGGAAAGGTGAAACTGTTGCCCAAGTTTTCAGCTACCCAAACTTTAAAAGAGATCAAGTCAGACGAAGTTTCAGCTCTTTATGCTGTTCCTACTATGCTTGCTGCACTAACTAAAGAAATGGATTCTCAGAACGGCGATTTAAGACTAAAAAGAATAATATCTTCAGGGGCCAAATGGGAACCTGGACTTAAAAGGAAAATAAATAATCTGTTTCCTAAAACAGAGCTTTTCGAGTTTTATGGTGCATCTGAATTAAGCTTTGTAAGCTTTATTAATCACCGAACTGCCTTACAAAAGCCGTTATCGGTAGGACGCGCTTTTCATAATGTAGAACTATCTGTTCGAAAAGATGGATACGAAGTGGAAAAAGGAGAAGTAGGTACTCTTTTTGTAAAAAGTGAGATGCTGTTTTCACACTATATTAATAGGCCTGATGCGAATAAAGAAGTTTGGGACGACAATGGATGGCTGACAGTAGGTGACTTGGCTAAGCTAGATGATGACGGAGATTTATTCATTATAGGACGCAGTAATAACATGATAATTTCTGGAGGACAAAACGTTTATCCTGAAGAAATCGAAAGAGTTTTGCATTCACTAGATGGAGTTGAGGAAGCTGTTGTTTTTGGGATGCCAGATTCGTATTGGGGAGAGAAGGTTTCAGCAGCAATCATCCAAAAAGAAGATGCTATCCTTACAGTTCGTGATATCCAACGTTTTTGTAGAGAGCATCTTTCAACATTCAAAGTACCTAAACACATTATTTTTACAAAAGAGTTTCCTTATACGTCGAGCGGAAAAATTGCAAGATCAAAGATAAAAGAGATTTATAGCAAAGGTGTACTCTGTTCATGAAAAAAGCTGTTATTATCGATGCCAAACGTACAGTGATTGGAAAGAAAGCGGGCTACTTTAAAGGTGTTGGAGCAGAAAAACTAGCGGCTGCTGTCATTCAAAAGATTTTAAAAGAAAACAACGTTTCTCCTGATATGGTGTCAGATGTGATTTTAGGGAATACAGTTGGTCCTGGTGGGAATATTACACGCTTATCTGCTTTAACAGCAGGTCTTCCAGTGACTGTTCCAGGTTTTACAGTTGATCGTCAATGCGGTTCTGGACTTGAAGCGATAAATCTCGCATGTCGGCTAGTTCAAACAGGTGCAGGAGACATATATTTAGCAGGTGGCACCGAATCCGTTAGTACATCAACGTTTCCACAACGAGCTCGCTTTTCTCCAGACTCTATAGGGGATCCTGACATGGGTGTTGGAGCTGAGAACGTGGCTGAAAAATACGGCATAACACGTGCAATTCAGGATGAATATTCGCTTCTAAGCTATAAGAGAACGATAGATTCTATTGAAAAAAATCGCTTTAATAATGAGCTTGTTGCGTATAATGATGAGCCCTTAATGGATGAAGGAATCAAGCGACTTTCTGTGATCGAAAGACTGATGAAACGTGCAAAACCTGCATTTAAAGAAAATGGGACAGTTACTGCCGCAAATTCATGTGGTTTAAACGATGGTGCATCTATCGTACTCGTCATGAGTGAAGAAAAAGCGAAAGAGCTTAAACTTGCTCCAAAACTACTATTTATCGATGCTGTCACGGCAGGTGTTGATCCAAATTTGCCAGGAATCGGACCGGTTCCAGCTGTAAATAAACTTTTACAGAGAATGGACCTTTCTATAAGTGATATTGATGTATTTGAACTCAATGAAGCATTTGCATCCCAAGTCGTTGCTTCCGCTCAAGAACTTAACATATCGTGGGACAAGCTGAACAAAGGCGGTGGTGCAATTGCATTTGGACATCCTTATGGTGCCTCAGGAGCGGTTCTCGTGACTTCACTGCTAAGGGAGATGACCTCAGGTGACCGGTTTGGTATAGCCACGTTAGGTATTGGCGGTGGACTTGGGATTGCAACACTATTTGAAAGGTGTGAGCACCCATGAATTTTAAACAGTATGAAGGGACAGTGACGCAGTCGGTTGCCATAACGATAACAGAAGCGCTTGTTAAAGCTTACGTTGAGGCATCAGGTAATCGAAAAAGTGCTATAGATTACGTTCCTCCAGCTCTACCGATGATTTTTTATCAATATATCAACGTGCCATGGTTTCACGAACAATCGTTTATTCACAAAGACCAAGTGTTTCATTACGAACATCCTATCTCGATTGGAGATACAATTCAATGTACTGTTTCCTTAATTTCCGTAGAGAAAAGACGTCAATTTCTTGTTTTGCATCAAGAGCTTATTGGTAAAAACGTGCACGGAAAAATGGTATTTTCGGCAAAATCTACTCTTTTAAAGGAGGCAGAGTGAAAATGGTTTCTCATGCCATAAAATTAGGCGATGCACTCGAGCCTTTACTAATAGAAGTAAATGAAGATTTGGTGAGGAAATATGGGGAAGTGTCTGGAGATTTTAATCCGATTCATTTTGATGATCGTGCTGCGAATGAAAAAGGATTTTCGGCTAAAATCATACACGGTATGCTTTCGATGGCAATCGCATCCAATATCGTGGAACCCTACCTTAATAAAGGCTATTGGGTAAAAACATATGAGATGAAATTTAAAGCACCTGTTTTAGTAGGGGAAACGATCAGTATAAAAGGAATAATCGAATCTGTTGAAAAAGAGTCATTTACCGTAGATGTTATTGTTTCAAGCTCGACTTATCCACAGGTAGCGAAAAGTAGAATTGTGCTACATGTGTATAAATAGTATTACTTATCCACATTATCAACAATATCCACAGTTCAAAAAAACCGTTTCCTAACCAATTGGTTAGAAGACGGTTTTTTTACGGTCGCTGTAGTCACTTATTTTATGATTTATAGTTCAATCTCGCTCACTTCACGATCAACAATACGCGCACCTTTTTTGCTCGTATAGTTTCCGCCCGAAGAAGTAAAGATGTTTTGTGCGATTACCGTGTCCATCGCTGCATTTACAGCTGCAGGATCAACCGGTTCGATCGGAGCATCCAGACGGATGGTTACCGTTTTGTTCTCTTGGTTAAGAAACTGCAATTCAAGCACTTTGGCCATTGAAATCCCTCCTTTCCTCTATATTTTCCTCGCCTCTCATTAAGAGTGTATCGCGAAGGAATCGTTTCGCTTAATCATTACAAGGGGATACACTTGAAGTCCTGATAATGCGTTTGCTACCGCATAAAGCTGGTCAGGTGTTGAAGAAGTCTTAACATGAGCGAAGTTCTTATACTTCACTACCGGTTTGTTGTCTGCATCCAATCCACCATCAAGCTCCAAACGCATTGCTGAATCAATTAAAGCTGCTGTTGCCATGTGCCTCACCTCCTTTCACATCATAAGTTCCAGAAAGAAGTGAAAAGGAGCCATGAGGCTAAAAATTTTTGAAGTAAGTGTCGCTCAGACCTACTTTATGTAACTAAAGAGGGTGCTTTCAAATATCTGCATCATTGATGAGTTGGTTGGAGTGGAAGGTGTGAGACTCCTGCGGGACAAGCGGTCAGGTGAGACCCTTAACGGCGCAAAGCGGCAAGGTGCTCACCGCCTGCCCCGCGGAAAGCGAGCAACCTGGAACGGAAATCAACTACTTACAAAAGCTGCGAAGAATCTCCACAGCACTTATCCACAATTTTTAGAATTTTACTCAAAATCAACCTACAAATCTTTCTAAATCCAGCATTTCACACAAAAAATCTATCAATTTTCGTAATTCTGCACACACATTGTGGATAACTTTTCAAAAGTTAACAGGCAACTTTTGTCGTTTTGCATCGTTAACTATACAACTTTTCAAGAGTTGCACTTTGTTTTACAAAACTCCTCCAATCTATAGTGAAGATACCGCGGAATTCCCCGAATGTGCGCACATTCCAAAAGGAACGATTCCCATGAAACACAATCCGTTTGAAGAAGTTGCAGCCATGTTCGAACCACTCATCAAATCCCAGATCAAACGCTATCACCTCACGAACCAATTCGATCAATACTATCAAGCTGGTTTACTCGGACTCTGGAAAGCTTACGAAACGTACAACCCGGAAAAAGGGCAGTTCTCGTCATTTGCTTTTATCCATGTTCGCGGCCGAATTTTACAAGAGTTGCGAAACGAGCTGAAGAGGCAGGAGGCGGAGGTCACGCATGATCCTCATGAATCGTTAACGTTTCAACACCTTTCCCATCAAGACCACATTCCTTTTTTGGAAGATGAAACTTTAAATCTCTATCTGATGCATCTAACAGAAAATCAGCAACGGTGGGTTGTGCATCGAGTCTTTCATATGAACACAGAGGCAGAGATTGCAAAAACGTTTGGGGTCACGCTTTATGCGGTGAAGTCATGGAGAAAGGCTGCAATTAAAAAACTACGTACAGTTTTAAATACCCAATAAAATCAAACTTTCTTACTATGTGATTTGATGGATATAATTCTAGAATTAGGGTATAGTAGAAAACTGTGGGCGAAAAAATTCCTTTTTTACCCATAATAGCCAATAGAGATATAAGCTGCTATTTTTTTAGAATAACAGTGTAATAAGTTGGTAGGACAAAGCTTATATATTTATTAAGAGGGGGACAATTAAACGATGGAAACACAAGTTAATCAGAGTACTGGAAACAAGAAAAGACCTTTAATCATTGGGCTAGCTATTATTGCAGTGCTTGCAATCGGGGCAACTGCTTATGCGATGTTCGTTGATCTATCTCCGCGTGAATTGTATTTAAAATCCGAGATGAACACATTTAAAGCACTGAACGAATCATTTGAAGACAGCTTTGGAGATGCGCTAGCACTTTCTGAAAAGCAGATGGAAGAAGCGTATAAGTCTGAAGCGAGCGTAGGGGTAGATGTTGACCCGGCGATGTTTGGAGCAGGTGGAATGGAAGCGGCTTTGATCGGCTCTGTTCTTCAAAACAGCGAATTCAAAGTAACAACACAGCATGATCCAAAGAAAGAAGAAGGATCTGTTGGAATGGCTTTAAGAATGAATGATGCAGACTTAATGAATGCTGAGTTTTATCAAAACAACAAACAAACAGCTGTAAATGTACCTGCAGCTTACGATAAGAACGTTTACTTTGAAAACAGTCAGTTCGGTGACGTGATGCGTAAGTTTGATCCAGCGTACCAAGGTATGGAAAAGCTTGAAAACTTCTTTAAAGCAGTGGATGGCGATCTAAGTGAAGACGCTCGCGATGAAGCGTTTGAAGAGTTCGCAAAAGTGTATGCTGACAGCGTGAAAGATGAAAACGTAAAAATGAAAGACGATGTTGATTTTAAGGGTGAGAAGCTTCGCGAGTTAACGGTTTCTCTTTCTGAAAAAGAAACAAAGACAATGCTTGTAAACTTTGTTGAAAAGATTGAAAAAGACGATGAGATCCTAGATGCGATCGCTGAACAATCAGCATTGCAAGGCGGACTTCAAACAGGCATGATGGCACCAACGGGCAACATGAGTAAAGCAGATGCGAAGAAAGAAATTAAGACACTTCTTGCTGATGCGAAAAAAGCGATCAAAGATGACTTGCAAGTTCCAGGTGGAATGAAGCAAGTGGTTATCATCGATGGTGATGATAAAGTAGTAAGCCGTAACGTGACGATGAAGATTGGTGCGAACGGTGAAGAAGCGGTTCCGATGAACTACAAGTCTGAAAGCTGGACGAAGGGCGACGTAACGAACTCTTCTTGGGTTCTTAACGCAGGTCCTGAAAACGAAACATTGTTAGTGGATGTGAAGATGGAAAGCGAACCAAAAGGGAAAGACGGTAAGAAGCGCGACATTAAAGCGAAATTCGAAATGACTGAAAACGGTACAACAGAAGGTATCGGTTTCCAAATTAAAGGTGAAGGCACAGATAAGAAGTCAAAATGGACGGCTAATCTTGTTCCTGCAGGCGATGCGCCAATGGAGCTTCCAGACATGACGCTTGAGATCGAGCACACGGGTGACCAAAACCTTGATAAGGACTTTGCAAACCACGATTACAAAGTAACACTAAAAGGTAACGACGCTACAATGGGCGATATTAACGTTGGATTGAACATCAAAACAAAAACAACGTTCGGCGATAAACTGAAATTCCCTGAGCTTTCAGAAGGAAAAGCAGTAAACGTTGCTGAGATGAGTGACGCTGAAATGATGACGATGATGTCAGAAATTCAACGCAACATCGAGCAATTTATCGGAGAAAACGCTCAAATGTTCCAATAGAATCATAATAAGAAGGACAGAGATAACTTAAAACAAAGTTGATCTTTGTCCTTTTTTCTAACCATTAGGGTATATATAGCATGTGAGGTACGTTCGTTTTGTCGAGGATTGTAGACTCGTGGATAAACGGCCGAAACTTTTGGATAAAGTGCTAAAACTTCTGGATAAACAGGCAAAACTCGTGGATAAATAGCCAAAACTTCTGGATTCACCCAGTCTAATGCCCCTACGGGTATAGGTTCTGTGTTGATTTCAGCTCCATACCTTCACCAAATTTTTAAACGAAAGGAACGACACTATGAGGCAAACGCTACTCATTGCCCATCTAACGGTAAAATGCTGGCTGAAGCAGCCTTTTCCTCTGATTGCTATGATGCTGTTTCCAATTTTGTTACTTGGAATCACGTATCTCGGGCTAAAACCACTACTTGAAGAAAAGCAGTGGGTAGAGCCTTTTGCCGTAGCGATCGTAGATGAAGATAACACCTTTGAAACCAAATTGCTCATGAAGCAGTATGAAAACTCAGAAGAACTAAAAAATGTATTAACCTTTGAAAAAACAGATGCTGAGAGCGCGAGTGAAAAGCTGGCTAGCAACGAGATCGCGGGCATGGTGATCGTGCCGGATGGGTTTACTAAAGGGATACGCAAGGGCAAAAATATCCCTGTAACCGTAATCGGTAACCCTGAACGGCCTTTTCAGGCAAAACTCCTTCAGCAAGTGATGGTATCAAACGCTAACTTGATCTCTTCTGCACAAAGTGGAGCGAACGCAGCTTTTCATTATTTGCGAAAGATGGAATTAAGTTCAGAAGAATTCAGGGCTTATCGCGACACGGTCATCACAGACTTTACACTTCAAGCATTAAATCGAAACAAAATCTATGAAACAGAAACGCTAAGTGCATTCGGCGGAATCACGACACTCGAGTATTACAGTTTATCAGGTGTGTTGATTTTGGTACTCGTAGGTGGATTGTTCGGCATGAGTTTGACCGCAAGAAGTGAACAACAAGCACTGCGCGAACGACTAACCTTACAAGGCGTAAGGTCTGGCGTATTCTTTTTTAGCAATGTTATTTCCGTTTTCCTCCTGCTCGTCATCCAAAGCGCCATTCTGGTTTCATTGTTTTATGTTCTAACCAAAACGTGGAGCATCACAGCGACAGTCATACTTTTCACATACTGCTTAGGCATCGCCTCTCTTTTCTCGCTTTGTCAGGAACTTTTTGTTCGTAACGGAGCAAAATGGGGAGCGGGAATCATCCTTGCGATTGGACTCGTTGCTACAAGCGGAAGTGTTCTGCCACTATCGTATCTACCGGAAATGTGGCGCAGCATAAGTCTGCTAAATATCGTGCATCATGCACACAGCGGAATGATAGATACGCTGTTTGCCGGGAATGAAACGTGGATGTCTGTTCTCCTGCTGCTTAGTATTTCAATCACCATTTGGGTAGTGAGCTTGCTACTTATCATGATAAAGAAGAGGTTGCCATGGTCTGGACAATTGCCATTACACGTATAAAATTACTCCTTCAAAGTCCGTGGAGCTGGCTGGGACTTATTGTTCCGGTTCTGGTGCTCGTTTTTTTAGACATGTCGGTAGGTAAAACAAGTGAAGCGACCAAGATTCCAGTTGTAATCGTAGACGAGGATGAAACGGAATATTCAAAAACGGTCATAGAACGAGTGAGTAAGAATCCAGCGGTTACGGTAAGTGTTCGTAATGAAGAGGATGCGCGTAATCAGATTGAAACGCAAAAAGCTGCGATCGGTTTCTTTATGCCTGAAGGGTTTATGGAAAACATACAGAAAAATGATGAAGAAGGGCTAGTGACGATGTGGCTCTCGTCAGGCTCAATTTCTCATGGATTAGTGCGTGAGATTTTTGCAAGTGAAGTGAAGCGGTTATCAAGTAATTCGTACGGCGCTAATACGGTGTTAAAAACATATGGAAAAAGTGAGAAGCTAGATGCCAAGGAGCAAGCTGAGGTCTGGAAGGATGCATGGGCCTTTAGCGATAAGCATTGGGAACCGAAGCCTCTCATGACCATTGATTATAAAGTTGGTGTTACGAGGGAATCTTCCGTAGAGGCGGATGGCAACAATGTCTCGTTCTATGTTCCAGGCATGCTCGTACTGATCATGTTGTTTAGTTTTTTATATAACAGCTGGCCGATTAAAGATCGTGACTCCGGTATGCGGTCGAGAGTACCTTATGCAGCTGGTCGATTTTCAGTGTACTGGTTCGGAAATGCACTAGGCGTTCTGCTTTTACAGTTACTCATGCTCATCTTATTGATCGGTTTTGGCTGGTGGAGAGAAGCGTTAACGTTGAACGTGACTACGATTTTGAGTTTGATTGGCTACGTCTTATTTCTAAACGCATTATCTCTTCTGTTTGCTTATTTTGTGCACAGCAACCGCACATGGCAAGCGATCACACTCTTTGTCGTACTGTGCACATCGCTTCTAAGCGGAACGTTCTTTCCGAGCGATGAGCTATCAAGCTTTTTACAACGTGCTGCAGAGTGGACGCCGCAATATTGGATCGTGTCTTCGTTAAACCAAGAAACGTTAATGATTCCCTTTATATTTGTAGGTTTAAGTTTTATATTATTCGTACTTTCAACCTTAAAGGCAGGTGACAACGCTTGATTGCAGCAGAAAATTTGAAGAAGAAGTTTGGTAGAAAAGAAGTACTAAAAGAGATGAACTTCTTTATTGAAAAAGGAGAAACCGTCGGCGTTGTTGGCCCGAACGGTGCGGGTAAATCAACGCTATTAAAGATCCTTGCAACCCTCATGAAAAGTACTGGTGGGTCGGTTCATATCAATGGACTTGATGTGAGGAAAGAACAAAAGAAGATTCGACAGAAAATCGGTTACGTACCGCAAGAAATCGCTGTGTATCATGAGCTAACAACACGGGAAAATTTACGTTTTTTTGCGAAGTTGGCGAAGGGATCGTCAGAAGAAAGATGGATGCAGCGCTGCGAGGAGTGGCGACTGGCTGAGCACCTTGATAAGAAAGTGAAGCATCTGTCTGGTGGTAACCAGAGAAAGCTGAACATCTTGATCGCGATGCTACATGACCCGGACCTATTGATTTTGGATGAACCGACTGTCGGAATTGATATATCGGCAAAACAAGAGATCGTAAACGATTTGCGCCAGCTGGGGAGAGAAGGAAAGACCATACTGTATTCCAGTCATGACGCGCAAGAGCTCGAAACATTATGTACTTCTTTTTTAATTTTAAAAGAGGGGGAACTGCTTTTTTATGGATCGAAGCAAAAAGTGCGCCAGTTCGGTTCCGTTGCGCAGTCGGAAAATTTTGCGGAAACGCTTGGAGAGATTGTTGGATGAAGTCTGCTAGTAATAGCAGGCTTCTTTTTTATCCTGAATATTCCATTACCAGTACTAACGTGATAAAATATATGTGAAAGTATTCACAAATTAGGAGCAGGAAAATGGAAGATAAACTATCGAGAAAAATAAAATCAGCTATGGTAGCATCTCTTTTACTACCCGTGTTATTAGGTATTTACTCTATCAATGAATTAAGTTCAGTAGATGATTTATCCTTTTTAATCATTGTCTTTATCTTTGCTATAGTTGGTAACTTTATGTACGGCATACCAGTATCTCTCTTAATAGATTACTTAACTAGTAAAATGATTAAATTCCAATTTTTGCTGTCAGGCTTTTTACATATTATTTTTGCTTCTATTTCTTTTGTCTTCATAGGAGAATTTAATACATTTGCAGTTATATGTGCCGTTCTCTTTTTCTTGTCTGAAGAGTGGCAGATGAGAAAATCAAACTTTACATGGAGAAGAATGATACTGAATTGCATATTTGTGGTTGGGTTTGCTGTACTTGTTGTTTACTCATCGTTTTATCTCCAAGAGCAGTTAGAAAAGGAAACACTTGAATATTTTCTTATTCCATCAAACTACGAGGGAAAAGTAACGGTAATATATAACATAAAGGAAGAGCCAAAAGCAAAAAAAATGGGAGACTATAACGTGATTCAAGTAAACGATCAAGGTTATGCCCTTACTTCGTTACCTCAAGCAGAGGGGACGATTAAAAATAAATATTATTTTGTAGATAAAAATGGTGAAAGAGTAAAAATTGATGAGAAGTGTGTTCACATAGGTAGTTCAGGTTCTATTTCAAATGATGAACAGGAGTTCCAATTTTCAAATCTTACTGTTAAAAAGAACGGATGTACAGATGATTTTTATATAAATGGAAATATGTATGGAGAGGATTATAGTCTTGAAATAGAAGAAATCCTTCAGCGAGAAGGCCTTGGAGATTTTGGCTATTAAGGGTCAAAAGTGTCCAGTAAAATAATTATTTTAGCTCAATACTAAATTCGACATGATTTTACAAGCAGACCAAATTCCTATTTTCCGTAACGGAAGCGTAAAACACAAGTCCTATTATTTATTGTAGGATAATAATAGATTACTTGGAAAATCAAAGGAGTTTGGGATAAATAATGAAAAAATGGATAGTTACATCAGTTTTAGGTGCTAGTTTATTATTGTCGCCACTACAGGCGTTTGCAAATATAGGAGATCAAACACTTCGTCCAACAATGACACACTCAGATGTGAAAACACTTCAAACAATATTGCGAGATAAAGGTTATTTTACATATAGCGGTTCAACAACGACATACTTTGGGTCATATACAAAGAGTGCAGTAATGAGCTTTCAGCGTGCCAAAGGATTGACGGCAGACGGGATTGCAGGTCGAAATACGTTTAACAAACTAGGAGTCTATAATGTTAACAATGCCTATCTAGTTGATTATGCAAAACGTTTCCAAGGAACTCCTTATGTATGGGGTGGAACGACAACTGCCGGGTTTGACTGTTCAGGTTACATCAACTATGTTTTTAAAAACTCTCACAATATCGTTCTGCCACGTACGGTGAAAGACATGTGGAACCAAACAGGGTATCGCGTTTCCACTCAAGGGATAGGGGATCTCGTATTCTTCTCAACGACAGATTCTGGAGCTTCACATATGGGGATCTATGTAGGTAATGGAAAGTTCATTCACGCTGGTTCTTCCACTGGCGTAACGATTTCAGACATGAACAACACTTATTGGAAGCCGCGTTACTTAGGGACAAAGCGTCTGTAATTCTTTTAGAAGAGGAAGAGGAATGACTCCGCTCATGTAGTGGTCATTCCTCTTTTTTGTACTGATAAATTAGTAAACTAGTTCTTTCTTTTCGCTTTTCGTGCTGATCACATTCGTTCTATTCTTTTCAGTAATGGTTTGATCAGAATGGTAACTTAACTCTGAAAAGAAACAAAATTGTGTTGCAGGATAGGGTTGGGATAATTTGGTTAGATCAAGTTCTGTTGCTCTATACACTTCATCTATACAATCTTGCGCTACATGTTCTAGACCTTTATCAGATAAATCTTCCATGTTTTCAAAGTCAGTCATAATAGAGATGGTCGTTCCCATGCGATAATATGTAAATTTAATTCCAACTTGTTTATTCATACAAAAAGCCTCCGTGTTAAAAGTAAATTAGAATAATAAATTTATTTTTGGGTATTAAGTCTGTTTAATTAAGGCATTTAATTACAATGATTAAGAATGTAGTGTTACAAGGTTTTTCACTACGAAGGAAAATTTACAGTCTCTTATTCTTTATCGGCTATAGGTTAATAAATATTTAGGGATATTTTATTAAAAAATGATTTTATTAGGTAAAGTCTAATTTTTTGATAGATAAATATAGAAGAATAGAAGTACAAACCAGAGTTTGTACTTCTAATTCTTATCCTAGAACAAGATTCTTGCCCAAGGATCGCAGCAGCAATGATGTTGCTTTTTCTTAGCTTTTTTGAACTTTTTGCACTTCAACACTTCGTAGCTAGAAGATGAAGAAGAGGACGAAGATGAAGAGGATGATGAAGAAGAAGATTCTTCACAAACCCATTCTACTTTCTTGTAACACTTCTCAACTTTTTCATGCTTCTCGTGCTTCTCATGTTTGCAGTGGTCGTAGTCTCCACACTTATAACACATTAATCGTTTCACCTCACAAATTGATACCGACTTCCAACTGGTTTCGGTTTCTGTATATCATATGTAGAGGAAGACAAGTTGCTTAGACGAATGATGGGGTTTAATAGAAATGGGGGTCTGACCCCCTACAATTACAAATACCTTCAATTTGTTCTTACCAGGAGCACACGAGAACAGCAGGTACTAGTGCCTAACAAAAAATCCACGCTGCAACCGCAGCGTGGATTTTATTACTTCGTAGGTTCTTGTATGAGCATCCCTTCCTTTGCAAAGGCAAAGTGGATGGCGTGCTTCAGATTTCTAAAATATGTACTTTCTCCAAGAGAATACTGGTGTTTCGTTATTTCTATACTTAATTCAGGTGAGATCCCGACCAATAACGTTTCCATTCCAAACAATCGAGCAGAAGAAACAAGCTTATTCAACATATCCACCATTTCAGAATCAATAGACTTAATACCGGTTAGGTCTAAGATAACAAATTTTGCTTTGTGTTGAGGCAGTGAAGTCAGAGTATGCTCTAACATATCTTTAGAACGGAGCTCATTGTATTTACCGATTAAGGGAATAACCACAATATGATCGGTTACCGGAATAATAGGAGAGGAAATCTCCCTAATCAAATCGGTTAATTCTCTTGTGCGGTCTTCAACCATAGCTTCTAGCTTCATAATTTCATGCTGTTCATCCCGTTGAACGAGATCGCGGATGTTATCATTTGGTGTTATATGTGATTCTGAGATTGCTAATTTTAGCGTGTTAGGGTCGGCTTCGTTTTCTAGGACCTCATACCACATGTTGGTTTGAAAGAGTCCTGTGAAAACTCCAGCCCAATGGCCAGGTAAGAATCGCCCCATGCGTTTACTGTTCTGCGCTTTTTTAACTTTCGTTTCCCAGCTGTTCGTAATCGTAATGATCGCTTCTTTCTTTTTAACATCAAGCTCTATGTATGTTTTACCCCAACCCGCTGATGCATAAATGGTAGGTAATGATTCAGCGGAAATCTCAATATTTCCGATCGTTCTTATGTAAAAATCACTAACGATTAACCCTGTCCGATATCCAGCTGTTTCAAAAACAAGATCGGCAGTTCCTTCTCCTGTGATCTCTTCGATGGAATCTAGGAACACCTTGAATGCTGAATCAATCCAGAACAACATCACATCTTCGCCTTCAAATTGAAAAATACCTTTTGCTAGGTCCCAATGAAAAGAAGAACCATTAACATCTACACTTTTTTGAGAATCCATTAGTTCATTTGGCGACTGCTTCATTTATAATCCTCCATAGACAAAAATAGTAGACACCCTTTTCCCGTACCCTAATTCTATAAACATTAAACATTTGTGTGGGGTCTGACCCCACACAAATACAAAACCTTCATTATGTATATTCCACGAAGACACCCGCAAAGGGAAAAACCACGTAAAAACCACCTGATGCAATCAGGTGGTTAGTTTTGTTTGTTTTTCCATTTGTTAAATTCGAGAAACTCTTTAAATTGCTCTTTGCTTACACCAGAACCCATGGCTTCTTTCACAAGGTTGGCCCATTCTTGGTCAAGTTCTTCGTCATTCACTTCCTCTTTAATTAGGTGATCAACAGAAATATCAAGGACCTCTGCAATCTTTTCAAGAAGTTGAATGGACGGGTTTTGCTGAATATTTCGCTCTAATGCACTGATGTAAGATTTAGCTACTCCAGCCTTTTCAGCTAAGGATGTCATGGAGAAGCCTTTTTCTGTGCGGTACTTTTTTAAATTTTCCCCTATCACCATTTGCATTCCCCATTTTAGAAGTCATAATAATCTAATTATATCTTCAATATTTAGGGAAGTAAATAAGTACTAGTTCTTACTTGAATGCTAGCTTTTCTGGTGAAAAAGAGCAATTATTTGTTACGAATTGGGGATTTTTTAAAAAGTCCAGAATCTCTTCCTTGGTAATGCCGTTATCCTTAGCTTCCTTCATTAAAAGAATCCACTCGTGATCTAACGTCGTCTTCTTCTCCATTAGATTTCCCTCCAGATAAGCGTGATGTTCAGGTAGCCCGGCGATCCTAGCAGTTGCCTTAGACCCGTGGCTTTGCGCCCATATCTTTCGAAAATGTTTGCCCTTGTCTGAAGGATGAGACAAATGACCTAACTCAAATTGATTATATCCAAGCTATCTGAAAAATGTTGTCAGAAAATGACAGTAACATAAATGTAATATTTATTTTTCTTGAATACTCTTCAAAACGAGAAAAAAGGATTGTTTCAAGGATTATCGAACATGTTAAGGTGGAGATTTTTAAGCATTATATCTAATTAGTTGAGAGGATGATCGTACTTGAACAGCAATTTGCCATTAAGTTTGTCGAATCAACTCAGTCTACCTGTCATAAATGCTCCAATGTTTTTAGTATCAAGCCCCGATATGGTGTTGGAAAGTTGTATGAACGGTATAATAGGTACGTTTCCTTTATTAAATGCACGAACCTCCGATCTACTGGAGAATTGGATGAAACATATTTCAGAAGAGCTAAGTAAAGCAAGGGAAGAAGATCCTTCTGCAAAAATAGCTCCATGGGGTGTTAATTTAATTGTTCACCGTACGAATAAACGTTTTGAGGAAGATTTAGAGCTAATAAAGAAATATGAGCCGCCGGTAGTAATTACATCTCTAGGTAATCCAAGCGATGTGGCAAAAATCGTTCACGGATACGGTGGTCTCGTATTCTCTGACGTTATCTCGCTTGATCACGCGCGTAAGGCTGCTAAGACTGGCATTGATGGATTAATACTCGTGTGTAGTGGGGCAGGTGGCCATGGTGGGACGTTAAATCCATTCGCCTTCTTAAGAGCAGTAAAAGAATTCTGGGATGGAATGACGATCCTAGCTGGAGCGATTTCTACAGGTGAAGAAATACTGGCTGCCAAGATTCTTGGGGCAGATCTCGTATACATGGGAACACGCTTTATAGCTACTCAAGAATCTTCAGCGAGTGAAGACTACAGGCAGATGTTGATAGATTCTACTTTAGAGGATCTTGTTTATACAGACGCGATTAGTGGAATAAAAGGGAACTACCTGCTTCCATCCCTTCAAAAAGCGGGATTTGATGTAGAAAACTTGATGAAAAAAGATTCGATTGATCTCTCGTTCTCTGAATCCAAAGCAAAAGCTTGGAAAGACATCTGGTCAGCAGGACAAGGTGTAGGAAGTGTGAAGAAGATTGCTACCATTCAAGAAGTAGTAGATGACCTTAAAGCTGAATATAAAAGAGCAATGAATACAAAGGAAGCGATGAGCATTATTCCTTAAATGCATTAGTCCTTTAGAACTAAATCCCCCAAAATCGCTGGTTATAAACGCGATTCTGGGGGATTTTTTATTTTAGTTATCTGTATACAAGTTAAGATTTGTTTCGAAATGAAGGGTGATTTCGTAATAACTTCCTTCATCTTTAATACTTAACATTTGCTTGGATTTTTCTGCATAAAAGAATTTTACGCCCGGATTTTCGTCAATAGGTTCACCTAGTTGAACGATTAAGTTTTCTACGTAAACTTTATCATCCGTATTGTAACTGAGATAACCGATTTTTTGATCCTTCTTTAATTCTGGCAATTCTACAAAAAATCCGGTATTTTCACTTTCTTTCAAAGAGTTTTTAAGATTCCAAGTTGCATAAATAGGCGAATGAATGGCTTTTTCACTATGTTTATCATACGGACCTAATATTTGAAGAGCTTGATCTAATGTAGTTCCAATTGTTATCCCTTTAATAAAGAAATACCCATCTTTTTTTGTGACTTCCACACCGTTAAAAGGAGTTTTCTTTTTACCATATTGTTCTTCCAGATTATCAAGCGAATCTGTAGGTTTAGGACTTTCTTCTATAACACTGTCCGTTGTATCTTGTTCGGGTTTCTCTTTTTCGGTAATTGAGGATGAGTCCTTCTCTTCACTTTCTTTTTCATTTTCTTCAACTACGGGCTGCTCCTCATCTACAACGGGTTCTTCAGCTTTTTTGCCGGTAAATTTAATGTCACTAATGATAAAAGAAGTCAGCGTTTTCGTTTCTGTATAAACCTCAATTTGTAGGGCATCTTTTAAAGCTGATTCTGAAATCGGTTTTTCTAGTGTGATTTCTTTAGTAAATGTAAATGGTTCATCTGGCTTTAAATAACCTTGTTGTGGCGTTTCATCGATCTTGAGCGTTTTTGACCCAATAGCAGCTTGAAGTTCTTTGTTCAAAATCGTAATTCTTGTCTCGAATTTTTCACTATTAAATTCAGTGGTGTTTTTAACCGAACCGTTTATTTTTAAAATATTTGTGTTTTCATCATAACTAATCATACTCGAAGCTTGTGATAATTCTTGAGCGTAGCGAATTTCAGGTTTTTTTATTTCAATTTCAGTCGCTGTTTCAGGTGTCAGGTAGCTATCGATAAGAGTATATGAAGTAAAAATAACTCCTGCAAAAAGCGCTGCTGTTAGCATCCTTGGCACAAATGCGTTCTTTGGTTTAGTCTTTTTTTTGCTTGACGAGTTACGTATAGCGAGCAATATGTTTTGTTCATCATTTTTTGTAAAAACTGGAGTACTCGAGATTTGTTTGTCTAAAGTATGGTTTAGGTTTTTTAGTTGATTTTCCACTATCGCTCACCTCCTAGTTCAATATAAGAATCTTGCAGCACTCTTCTTGCTCGACTTAGACGAGTCTTAACTGTAGATTCATTCATCGATAGCAGTTCGCCTATCTCACCCACAGAGAATTCTTTGTAATAGTGTAGCAGTATAACTTCTCTATACTTGAGTGGCAACGAGAGCACAGCTTGATACAAAAGTTGGTCTTCACTACTCGCGATCACCCCATCTTCAGCAGAGTGAGCACTTTCTTTTTGGTTTGTAGTGAATTTATCTGTAAAAGCGAGCTTTCTATAGCTCCAGCTTTTTAAAAAGTCCTTTGATTTATTGATGGCAATCGTGTAAATCCAGCTCCTAACAGCGGATTCTCCACGAAATGTATCAAGTTTTGTGTATAAAGAGATATAGACGTCTTGTGTAATGTCTTCTGCTTGCTGCCAATTCTTCACGAATGTATAAACGAGCCGTTTGATCTCTTCTCCGTAGCATCGCATCAAGTAAACGATGGCATCATCCTTAGACATGCCGTCAATACTTATTGAATCGCTTAATTCCTCACTTTTCACGTAGCGTTAATCCTCCTTAAGGTGCATTTCCGATAGTAAGACGAAGTAATGGTAACACGGTTTTCATAAATTTAGAATACAAGTATAATATTACCATTATGGGTCTGCCCCCTTACAATTACAAAAGTACTAAATTTGTTCACCAGGAAAGGACACAGCGAACTCGCTGTGTCCTTTATTGATATCGCGCTCTATGAAACTAAATCACCCATATTTTCCTCCAAAAGAGGAGAAGCGAGGAAGAGAGCGAAAATATAAGTAATATCTTTATGTAAAGAAACCGTGTAAACTGTAAGGAATTCATTACGAGCGACCAATATATCAACAGCTATTAAACATGGAGGTGTTACCATGAATTTGTTCTCATCGATTACCGAAGAAAGTTTTGACTATTTAATACGAGATTATGGATTTTCTGATCCGGTCGATACAGATGGGAGTTGGAAGACAACCTTCTTATACGCTAACGATCAACTAGAGATTGAAATAGAATTAAATTATCGAGATATGGATACGTTTATTTACTTGAGAAGTTTAGAGCATGATCCAGAAGAACAATCGCCGCGTATGCAACTAGAAGAAATTCTAAATATTGATCCCGTTAAAAGTAATGGAGATCAAACAACAATTGAACAATTTGAAAAAGGGATTGTAAATAAAGCAGCATTATTAGAGACGAACCTTAATCAGATCATAAACAAAAAAGAAAAGATCTTTTCGTGAAATTAAAATCTCTAATCTATGAAAAGGGTCGCAACGAGTATTCGTTGTGATTTTTTGTTTATAAATTTTATAAATATCTTTAATGAGAAGAGTGAGGTTTTAAGGTGTCAGGTATTACGTTTAACATCAAAGGAGAAAAGAAAACTATCTTATTTGACCAGACAATCCATAAGTATTTACGAAAAAAAGAGGGAGATGATGGTGAGTTTGAGATACTTAATGATTTAGATCCTTATGGATATTGCGAGTTTACAAGTTCTCAAATACAATCATTGGTTTTACTTTGTGACAAATTAATAGAGAAATATAATGATGAATTTAATTGGGAACATGGTAGGGTACGGAAATTTTGTAAAAAGTTCAAAGAATTATGTGTGGATGCACTTGATAAAAATATGAACATAGAAGGTTCAGGTGATTAGCTCCACTAAACAAAAAGGATAACTCCAAATTCGAGTTATCCTTTTTGTATTTATGTTAATGTAAGAGTCAATCCGAATGTAATAATGAGATATCCAACAAACATTAAGACAGCCAAAAAAGCTCCTTTTCCGCTTGTACCCCCGCGCTTGCGCAGTTCATGCATCTTCTCCTCGTCGCTGATGGAAAGCTGATTCACTTCTTGTACTTGTTTTTCAGCGTGCTTTCTATAGAACATATTTCCTGTAATCCCTAAAGCTCCAGCAAGCCCATAACCTAATCCTCTACTGATTGCTGCACCATCAATGCCCGTGAATAAAACAATAATGTCAATTGCTATAAAACCAAGAAGGATATAAACAACAGGCTTGAGCATTTTTCGGTATCCCAACCAAAACAGTGGTAAAAAGAAAGCAGCCCAGTTCCAGCTGTTGTCTTTTTGCCATTTTCTAAAATAAAATTCTCTCTTTTTTTCTCCCACGAATTCAGCGAGTTTAGCTTGATCAGCACCATCGATCATTCTGTCGGCAGAAAAACTTGTACTAGGTTGAGTAAATTGATCCATTTAACCTTCTCCTTCCGGTTAATAAAAGTACTTTGCGCTTGCCTATTTAAAACAGGCAACACAAAACCTAACCATTATATTCCATTTTTTGTGAAAGAATAAACCTGAAATATACACGTAATAGGCAATTTTGTTGAATGTCTTTCTGAAATAAACAAAACAGCAAAAAGTGTAATTGTGAGGGGTCAGACCCCGGGTCTGACCCCTCACAATTATGTAAATTTTTATGAAAGTGCACAAAAGGGTTTTAATTTTCTAAAAAATATTGTAAAATAATTTGAAAATTAGGTTTCGTTTTAGCGGAATTGGGGAAGGAGAGTATATTTGGAGATGAAACATAACACATCAGGGTTTGGATTTGCGTTTATCTTCTTAGCAGGACTTTTTGCATTGGGACTTTATCAAACAGTGATGGTATGGGGGAACATTAATTTGTTCTTTGAACGAATTATGGGACTAACTTCTACTTCATTTATTTCTTCCATACTTCTATTCTGGTCCATCACGAGTGCATTTTGGATTCTTAGCTTAAAAGTGCTGGATCTTGCACATAAGACAGAGTTATATAACGCGAAGAATGCCGTGTTCGGCATGACATTTTTGTTTTTCGCCATTCCATTTGGTATCTGCGCCCAAGTGTACCACGCGCTTAATATCAATTCTGGCGTGACAACAATCACTACTGCACTTTTCATCATGACAATAGTTTCGTTTATTATTGGATTTGTTTTCAAATTTAGAAAGACTGCCCGTTAATCAACGAGTTTTAAGTAGCCATCGAATTCTCTTACGAATGAGATGGCTATTTTAGTGCGCAGAACCGTACTATTTGCTTCTGAAACCCAACCATAAAAAAACCTCACATATTAATAAATTCGATCGGATGTTTTCGTATGAAAAAGAAAGTATACCAATCGTGCTCTTAGGTATTTTAAGTATCTTAGTCATTGATGTTCCATTTTTTCATTACCCCATTAGTACACCTAAGTACCTTGTAAATGTAGATACAAAAGTGAACTATATACCATTTAAAGACACCAAAAAGTACGCCACAATCAAAAGATGTGGAAACAATTGTAGTGAGGTCAAATATCACTACAAAAAGGATAATCTCCATCTGTCCATTCTCGTTACCGATAAGGTGAGTGCATCCAGTGACTCTATATGGGGTGAAAGCAGAAAGATAGCGAACACGAAATTCTTTTATGAAAAAAGAAAAGAGGAACAATTATTAGCCTGGATTGATAAGAAGAATGAAAAAGAAATTTTTATTACGTATAAGGACAATAAAAAAATCAACCGAAACGAGTTAGTGAAAGTTGCTAACTCGTTATCTATTAAATAGTTTTAGAATCGAGGTGTATTATGAAGAAATACGAAAAAATGTTAATAGGAATGAACAACGAAGACTTCAATTGTTATTCTAATAAAGGAGACTGGCTTTACATTGCAAATAGAAAAGATACAAAGAAAGGACTATTTCGATTACCGAACTACCTGCATTACTTTGTATCATTAAATGATCAACGTCTGCCATCAGAAATTGGCGTGGTAAAAACCATCAACGGTCAGATTACAGCAAAAGAATTAGCAGAACTCGATTTTAAAAGTAGAGATAAAGACTTGAAACTCATTACAGATGAAACGATAAGTGAATATGAATGGTTCCTAGAAAAAGTGAATGCCCAACCTGAACATACCCCCATGGCAGCAACGTGGTTAGAAAGAGTATTTCCTAAAAAAGAGAAAGAACTAAGGATACATAAGAAATTCTTCACAGGGCTAACGAAAGACGAAAAAAAAGAAATATTCGAAGTCTAATTTTATTGATAGGTGACGAAATGCACAAATACCGAATTACCAAATACAACCCATTATTCCGGGATGCTGAAGGACGTTTTACCCGCGATGAGTGGACGAGCATAAGTGATATTGGAAAAGTGTTTGAAAATCAAGAACTAACGATAGAAATGTACAAAAAAACAGAGGACTCTTACATAAAAGCTGTACATCTAACAATGGATTTTTTAAATCTTCCCCATCTACATGCGAGAAATATTATTAAAAGTTTCCATGATAATCAGTTTTTAGCACTAATAAATGACAATATCGAGTTGTACCCAAAAGATATGCTTCAATATTATTTCTCAACTAACAACAACGAGAAAATAACTCATGAGGATATAGACAAACATTGTAGATTACAACTAAGAGAGGCCTGGGGCTCGGCGCTTTTTTATCCACAAAAATGTAAGCTGTTTATCGGTTATGATTATTTGATGAGTATTCATTCACATATTCCATTAGATCCAATCTTTCAATCCATACAGAATTTAGGGCTATTTGTTGAAGAGTTCTAAATAAGGAGGAACGACTAAATGAAATTTATAAAAAAAATAATGTTAAATCGTCCTGCCGAAAAGCGTCTTGTCTATTTTTATAGCATGGTGGCGACCGATGAACAGGTTTGGCTATTGGAGAACAAGCATGGCGACCTATTCGTTACGGAAGGTGATGGAGATTATGAGTTTTTGTTACCTGTTTGGCCGAGTCGAAGTTTTGCTGAAATGGAAGCCGCAAATCTCAAGAAATCATATAAAGCGTTCAACATGCCACTATATCAGTTTATAGACCACTTACTCGTTGATCTTGAAGAAGACGGTGGTGCAGCTGCTATTTTCCCGAGTGAAAAAGACACGATGGTTCAAACGCGTAAAGATATAAAAGACATGATTGATCAAATGAACGATTGATACGACTAACAAGATTAAGGGAGACATTTTATGAAAATTGATTATCAATTAACAGGTGCAGGATGGGCTGAGTGTGTTTTCGTATTAAATGATAAAAAGTACACGTTCTGGCCAGGTTACTTAACAGATGCCCTAGGCGAAATTCTAGAGGCCCTATTGAACATCAATCCCATATATACAGAAGAATGCTATTTAGAGGACGGGGCTAGTGCGAAATGGGATGCTGAGCCTCAAGAAACAGAATGGAACTTTAAGTATCTAGGTGAAGATCAAATGGAAATCGCATTGTATCATTATGAAGATGAAAGATGGAATCCCGAGATAGATTTAAAATTTCAGTATTCGTATGATGAGTTTCTTAAAGCATGGGTTGATATAAGTGAACAGCTTCTTTTAGAATATGGAATTGTAGGATATAAAGAGATGTGGGTTCAATATGAATTTCCGTTAAGCAATTTCTTGAAATTGAAATATTATCTAGATCATCATACTGAGTTTCCGGTAGATACAAAAACGGTTGATGAAATCACAACGAAAAAAAGTAAAATTGAGATGGAACTCGATTATATAAGAGGAAAATAGGTTTAATGTGAATCAGTATGGTAATGATGGGTGGAGGTGTGTACCAATGGGACAAAAACTCTCTATATTCCAGAGAATATTAAAGACTTGGATTTCCATACCGCGAACCATCCGAACGGGACTTCTTACTCTGCTGGTCATAGGGATCATGATTTTCTTTTTAGGTACAGGGATTTCTAATTCATTTAATATAGTTAAAGGTTCCTCTGAGTTACCAACGACTATGCTCTTCATTATTGGAGTTGCTGCAGCCATCATTTTATTGGTGATTCGAAAAGAGAAAAAATAAAACGTCTACTAAAAAGCACCAATCTCTATTAAAGAGATTGGTGCTTTTTAATTCCCCATATACTGGCTACCCTATTAAATCGTTAAATCATAAAACAAACAAATTATTAAATTAAAGGTGTTCAATAAAACGAACAAATAAATGTAAAATAATGCAAAAAAGTAAGAAAGAGGTAGAAAATAAAAGGTATATAGTTCTTTTGTACTTTAAAACGAACAAATACGGACGAATTTGAGGGTTTTTAAAGTAGTAAATATGTTCTATTATAAACACATAAACGTTCTTTAAAAAGAACAAACCCTTACTTTCTTAAAGCACTAAACAGAAATGGATGGTGAAAGAATGTTACCAACAAGGGCAAGTAAAATAAAACTTCAAAGAACCAGAAGGAGAAAACAAATTCGGACTTTTGTTATAACACTTTGTCTAGGTGCACTTTCGATCTATCACATTTCTTATATAACGTCAGAAACATATGCGTTTTTTTCAGATCGAGAAGAGACTACGGCTACCCTTTCTGCAGCGAGAATGTTTCCGAAATATGCAGCTGAATTAGTAGAAAGAACAAAAAGTATAGCCGTTGATTCTAACAAAATGGTAGAGAACATTGATAGTTTGCTAACGGGAAAAGAAACCTCTGAAGAACTATCGATAGCCATTCAGGAAGCTCGAAATATTCGAAGTCAAATGCCTGACTTAATCACTGAAACGAAATCCTTTATAAAAATACTAGAAGATGCTCTTAGTCTCGAAGAAGAAGATGTTCGTAATGGAGTTGAGGGTGCTCAGGAAGTGAGAGATTACATAAAAGCAGCTCTCCAAGACGCAACAAATGAACTTGGTAAAGTGGAGAACGCAATAACAGCAGCAGATGGATCCATCAGTAATGCTGAAACTACGTTAATCGCTCTAATAGAGGCAGAAGAAAAAGCGAGATTAGAGGCTGAGGAAAAAGCAAGGTTAGAAGCTGAAGAGAAAGCGAGATTAGAAGCTGAAGAAAAAGCAAGATTAGAAGCAGAAGAAAAAGCCAAGAACGAAACAAAAGAAGAACCTAATACAGAAACAAAAGATACAAAAGAAACAAATGAAGGTGCGGGCGAACTAAACCAACAAACAGAAGCAAGTGAGGCAGTAAGTGAACCTGCTAAGGAGGAAGAAAAATAATGAAAGCTCTCAAATGGGTTAATCATCTCATCACATTTTTACTTTCGTTACTACTCATCGCTTTAGTTTTCAGCGTAATTATATCGAAGGCCTCTGGAGGCGAACCACAAATAATGGGGTATCAGCTCAAATCGGTTTTATCTGGATCAATGGAACCTGGTATAAAAACAGGGTCCATTATTGCAATTAAGCCAGGCGGTGACAACACCCGTTTTCAAAAAGGTGATGTTATTACCTTCAAAGAATCTGAGAAAAAATTGATCACTCACCGCGTTCAAGAAGTAACAGGTAGTGGAAAAAACACGCAATACATCACAAAGGGTGACAACAATAATGCTGCAGATACAAATCCCGTATTAGCTGCAAATGTAGTAGGTGAATATAAGGGGTTCACAGTTCCTTATGTGGGCTATCTATTGAACGGAGCACAATCTAAAGCAGGTTCAGCTCTACTTCTCATATTGCCAGGTATTCTCTTACTATTTTATTCCGCTGTTACGATATGGAAAGCCATTAAGGAAGTTGAAGTGAAGAAAGACGCTCCGTCAACTTCAAATTAAGTGGGTTGAAACATCATTTAGGTGAAGAGCCTAAACGAGTTCAATATATAAATTATACATACCCGAAAAAAGGGTGAAAGGGAGGAAATGAAAATGAGTTTGAAAGCGAAATTAGGTCTTGGGGTAGCATCAGCAGCACTTGGATTGGCATTAGTAGGTGGGGGAACTTATGCATACTTTAGTGACAGTGTTGAGACAAATGCCACATTTGCAGCAGGAACGTTAGATCTTAATGCAGCTCCTACTACAATTATCAATGTGGATAAGATTAAACCTGGTGACTGGATGACGCGCTCTTTCCAACTTAAAAACGATGGCAATTTAGACATTGCTAAAGTACTTTTGAAAACAGATTATACTGTAACTGACGCAAATGGAAATAATGCAGGTGAAGACTTTGGAAAACACATCAGAGTAAACTTCTTAGTAAACGCTGATAAAACAGATGGTGTTATTTTCTATACAACATTGGATCAACTTAAAAATATGACACCCGATGCAATTGAGAATAGAATCTTTATTCCTTGGTTAGACGAAAAAGGAGGAAAGCTTGCTGCTGGTACAACAGATACACTTTACGTAAATTATGAGTTTGTTGAAAGTGGAGCTGACCAAAACAAGTTCCAAGGCGACAAACTACAACTGAAGTGGACATTCGAAGGTAAGCAAGGTGCTGGGGTAGAAAGATAAATATCTAAAGTTGATACAAAAAAGGTGGGATTTTCCCACCTTTTCTCTTAATCTTTGCTAGTCCGAGGAAAGCCAATAAATACAAAATATTATCTCCTGCTAATTACTCAAAAAGTTGAGAGGTAAATGCTAAGATGCTAAAATCCATTAAATTTAAGTTAATTCTTATTTATAGTTTGATTGGACTTATTATTGTTGTTTTTCTTCCAATTGGCAGAACCGGAGCAGATTCCAGTACTCCAGAAATAAAAATTGATACTCTTCCAGAAGCAGTGCTTTTTGATATTGAGAATTTCAAACCAGGTGATTGGGCGCCGCGTGATCTCACTATTCAGAACAATGGTAATCAAGATTTTTCATATAATATGAGAGCTCAAATGAAGTCTGGATCTGAGAAGCTTTACAATCAACTTCTTTTAAAAGTGGAAGACCAAACGAATCTGCTATTTGAAGGAAAATTGAAAGATTTTAAAGGGTTAAATCCTCGTCCACTAGCACGTTTTACAGAGGAACATTTAAAAGTGACGGTAGAGTTTCCGTATGAATCTGGAAATGAATTTCAAGGGTTACAAACGGTCGCCGAATTTATTATTTATGCAGAAGGCCAAACTACTCCACCGGACCCACCAGATGACGGAGATCCACCAGATCCGCCGGATGATGGAGACCCACCGGATCCACCAGGTGACGGAGACCCACCAGATCCACCAGATGACGGAGACCCGCCAGATCCTCCGGATGACGGAGACCCGCCAAATCCGCCAACCGATACGAATAACCCGCCGGGGTCAAATGAACCACCAAGCACAAACAAACCACCAAATGGTTCGACACCTACGAAACCAGTGGAACAACCAAGTAAAGCTACTGGTTCACTGCCGCAAACTGGCGAAGAGAACCCGATGTTTATCATCCTATCAGGGTTTTTCATCTTCCTCGCTGGACTAGGGCTGTTGTTGATAAAGATGTCGGTTCTTCCAAATCCTTTTAGAAGAGGGTAAGTGATGAAGTGGTTCGCGTATCTCATGATTGCTGCTGGGTTATGTACCATGATGTATCCAAAAGCTAAAAGTTTGTATTACACGTATCAAGAACAACAATTGTTGGAGAGCTGGGAAGAGGATGATGGTTTTTCTGTCATTCAACAGAGCTATCAACAGCTGGATGATACGTTCTTGGATAAAAGTAAACAGAAGAACACTGTGGAATCTCCAGAAATGAAGAATGGGATCATAGGGAAACTAGAAATCAACAGTATTCAATTAATGCTTCCTATTATGGAAGGTGCCTCTCAAGAGAATTTAAAAGTAGCTGCCGGGCAATTAACAGGCACCTCTCCAATTGGGGAAGCGGGAAATACGGCGATAGCCGCACATCGAAGTTACACATATGGTAAGCAATTTAACCGACTTACAGAAGTTGAAGTCGGTGACCCAATCATAATAGAAACGAACAGCAAAAAGCTCACCTATAAAATGATAGACAAAACGATAGTGAAGCCAGATGATCTGTCCGTGTTAAAGCAGAATGAAACAGCAAGCATACTCACACTGATTACATGCCATCCTATGAAAAATCCGACACACCGCTATATCGTTAGAGCTGTATTGGAAAAAGAGGAGGTCTTCTAGCAAAGGAAGTTGGAAGTCATGAGTGGAAAGATCGGCAAACAAATTAAGAGGTTACGCTTAACCCAAGGTCTTAGCCTGACAAAGCTTGCGAACCGTGCTGGAATATCTAAAGGCTATTTAAGTAGCATTGAAAGTCATAAAGCTAACCCATCTGCGCATATGATACAGAAAATAGCTAAAGCGTTGGAGGTACCAGTGGAACAACTTCTAAATACACAGATGGAGTTTCTTGATCCAGAATGGGTAGAACTTTTTAAACAGGCGAAGAAATTAGGAATAGATACAGAAGACATTCGTGCCTTTCTAACTTATGAAACGTGGAAGTCCTTAAAAGAAGAGGTGTAAAACGTGATTCGCTTAGAGAATGGCTTGTACATCTGCCATCTAAATGGTTACACGCTAAAAGTTGTTTATTTAGGAAGTAATGTTTGTGCAATTTACTTGGATGACCAATTTCAAGGTAAAGCACAGTTTGATTATGTGAAAAAGAAGTTGAATCAAATGGAAAAGCGATGGGATACGTCTAAGGTTATTCATTACCAGTATCAAGAGTTAACTCCCATGCATAACTATAGAGTTTAAGGATTTCAATCGTCCAAATCATACAGAAGAGTCGAGCCCTTCCATAATGGCGTGACTCTTATTTTTATGTAGGAACATAAAATGCCCAGATGATTGAACAAATCATCTGGGCATGATTAATCTTATTACCCGTTTACCACTTTACCACCATTAATATGAATCATCTGACCTGAAACATAAGAAGAATCCTCACTTGCCAGATACACATAAGCAGGTGCGAGTTCTTCTGGCTGGCCTGGACGACCCATCGGTGTGTCTTTACCGAATTGTTCTACTTTATCTGCTGTGAAAGTAGAAGGGATGAGTGGCGTCCAGATCGGACCTGGTGCAATACCGTTCACACGGATGCCCTTCTTCACAAGGTTATTTGACAACGAACGAGTGAAAGACACGATTGCGCCTTTTGTTGACGCGTAATCGATCAACTCCGGATGACCTTGATACGCCGTAATCGAAGCTGTATTAATGATTGAACTTCCTTGCTTCAAATGTGGAAGCGCAGCTTTCGTCAGGTGGAACATGCTAAATATATTAGTACGGAATGTTTTCTCAAGCTGTTCTGCTGTAATATCCTCAAAGTTTTGTTGTGGATGCTGCTCAGCGGCGTTATTCACGAGAACGTCCAATCCGCCGAACGAACCAACAACATCGCGAACCGTTTGTTCACAGAACGATTCGTCTCCGATATCTCCGCGAATTAATAAGCATTTCACGCCTTCTTGCTCAATCTGTGTCTTTGTTTCCTCTGCATCTGCTGATTCCTCTAGATAGACCACTGCAACGTTCGCACCTTCTTTCGCAAAAGCAATAGCGGCCGCTTTACCAATTCCACTGTCTCCACCTGTAATCAGAGTGGATTTACCTTCTAGTTTTCCGCTACCTTTATACGTCGGGCTTTCCGATTGCGGCTTAGGTGTCATTTCAGATTCTACACCGGGCTGGTGATTTTGATGCTGTGCGGGTTGACCTGTTGGATGCTCTTGATTAGACATGTAATGAATCACTCCCTAATATTCTTCATAACTCCTTTCTTCCCATCTCACAATGGAATAAACATCGTGGCATGCTTTCTAATATTTTTTTCTTATGTATGCCTCTTTTTCGGTTTTCTAATCCATCTATAGGATGAGTCAATTAAAGAGAGGAAGAGAAAAAATGAGAGCAGGTAACATTTATCAATTTAAAAGCATGAGCAAATTTCAAAGTGTAGGGGAGTTCAACCAACATAAGGACCTTTTTCTTCAGCAAAACCCTGAACTATTCACGAAATCCGAATACATAGCTTTTGAAGTTTTGAGTCAGTACAGTGTTGTCGTGCCGGGAGTGGCAAATGCTAAGATTGCTACACTCGTCGCAGCATGCTCCAAAAAACAAGGTGGCATCTCACGAGCAACCTTCACAAGAATGCTCAGAAAGGCGAGATCTACAGGCTTCCTAAAAGTTCACAACACGTATAGAACAAGCGGTGGACTAGCTCACAATATTTTTGTTTTTCACCCAATTGATGCACCTACTGAAACGAAATTGATACACCGTGACACATCACAGAACCGTTCTCAGCGTAAGGTCGAAACCACCAAAACAAAACCGGAATCTATTAATCTCTTACCAAATCTAAAAAACAAAGATCAAAACATACGTCAGGAAAACAACGTTACTATTACAACTCCACCTCCATCAAATAAGCCTCAACTTCAAGACCTCGACCACACCTTCGTTCCTAGTAACGTTCCATTAGACTTTATTCAATCTGTGAAACCCTACTATGACCGAGCCAACGAGATCTACACCTTTTGGCATAAAGCCATCATCGCCTACAAGAAATTCAACTTCAGAACACCTATCGAACAACTGATATCAATCATCATTGAAGCTTTCAAAACAACCGTATTCCTTTATAAAAAACGAAAGATCAAAACGAGCTTTACACAATACTTTTATGGAACACTCAGCGGGATGTTCAGCGCGGAAAAGAGAAGGGAACATGCTGCCTATAACCCGAGACCACATTACAATTGGCTAAATCAAGGATAGACTCATTGCCTCAAGTAGTTTGAATTTCATTACAAACTCACCTTTCTTCCTTTCTTCATCTGCTTTTTTATCTTTTTAGGCAAAGGCACATACGTAATATTGGTTTTCATAAAGAGATACTTGTGAAAAAACTTTACTGACAAATAGGTATTGAATAGTGTGAGGTACGAATACATCGTTAAAGGGATAAAAATTGATAGAACGGGATTTCTTCTAGCAAAGTATCCGAAAATCATATAGCCAATACTAAAAAGGATGATGATAATAAAATCTCGTTTAGGATGCAGTTTTTCTTTACCAAAATCACTGTGAACAGATGAGAACTTTTTAACTTGATAGCGAATTTGTTGCGCAATAAATAAGATAAGCACGATTAAAGATACAACGAAGGAAAGAGGAGATGTAAACATACAAACAAGATAAAATAATTTTTGAACGATGACAAAATGACAAAAGGAACTTACGGCACCTAAACAGGCTATGAAGAGTATGGGTTCGAAAAGTAGGTTTTCCGTTTTTTTAAATAGAATCGTAATTGCCCAAACATTGATCACAGCCATAAGTGGAACGGTAATCCAAAGAGTAGGTGGGTGATAAGGCACAATTAGAAATAATACGGTTAGGAAATCTAACAGAATAAATGTGAAACCGACAACAATAAATTTACTATCATCCATGAAGTTTAGATGCTTTTTAAATCTACTAGGTAAGTTTCTATATTTAATAGAACTGTCTATTTTCAATGTTATTCCTTCTTTCTGCGCCAGTGTTATCTTTCTACAATGAACTACAATTATGTCATTTCCCCTATTACAATTCTATATTTTACCAGTTTAATTAAACTGTAACACAAGAATAAACATTTTTTTATAATTGAGCATTAGCTAGGGAACAAACTGTCTCTTCCTCACAAAGCATTTGTATCCCAACAAAGGTTGCTGCGAAGGAATAGTCTATTAGATAGTCTTTTATATAGAAAAAGAACCAGTTAAATATCCACTGGTTCTCCAAGTTACTTCCACTTTTTCATTTTATCTTTCAACACATCACGTACTTCTTCAGCTTCTGTGCGATCAATACTTTCAAATTCGCCTTCATTTTTAACAATGAAAAAGCTGTTAGCTGGCATTTTTCTGCCATAGGTTAGTTCATAACCATCATCAATGTTACACACGATTTTAAATGGTGAACGATAGAAAGGCTGCAAATCAAGTGGACCGTTAACAATGTATTCAAAGGTTCTTAAGTTATTTTCAAATTAGCATTTTTCATCAAATTTCATAACAAAAAACCAGACCCTGTAAAGGTCTGGTTCAAATTACCTGTTATTCAAATATTCTCTTAAAAGGGTTTGTACTCTTTCTTTTTCCATATCCTCCACAATTCCATAATACGTTCCGCCAATCATCTTTCCAGAACTTTTGATTTCAGTAGACTCTATGTTATGTCTTGCTTCTTTATAGTTCTTCTGAATATCTTTCATCTCTTGGAACGTCATGTTCGTCTTTACATTATCACCTAGGATATCAAGGATATTATCAAACTTAGTAATAGATGAAACACGTGCACCTTTATCGATTATAGAAGTAATGACTTGGCGTTGGCGATCATTACGGCCAAGGTCTCCTTTAGGATCGTCGTATCTCATACGTGTGTATGCAAGAGCTTCATTCCCGTTCAATTCTTGAGTTCCTAAAGGAAAAGAATATTGTTCTACCTTAAATGCACGGTTGTTTGTAACTTCAACGCCACCAACTGCATCTACAATCTGCTTAAACGATTCCATGTTTACTTTTACATAATAATCGATAGATGTATCTAAGAAGTTCTCTACTGTATCCATGGCCATCTGAGTTCCACCAAACGCATAGGCGTGGTTGATCTTGTCGTCTTTCCCTTTACCGATAATCTCTGTTCGTGTATCACGAGGGATGCTAAACATGAGCATCTTATTTTCTTTCGGATTGACCGTTATAGAGATAATTGTATCTGATCGACCGCTGTCTCCTCTTCGTTCATCTACGCCTAGAAGTAAAATAGAGATCGACTTTAATTCTTCTTTATTACCTGTTACAACAGGTTTAAGGTTATCCGTTTCTACTTTCTCATGCATTTGATTTACTGCATCTTTTGCTGAACCATAGAGGTAGTAGGCATATCCACCTATACTAACTCCAGCGACAAAAAATAATATGGCTAGTATTTTAAAAAACTTCTTCATGTATTTAATCTCTCTTCCCATTTGAAATTGATAAAAACAGTATACCATGTCAAGGATCTAAATTAATTAATTAGCCGTACGATTGGGAAGTTTGAAACTGTTATTCTACTCTTTAAAAAACCAAATTATAGCAGGTGGACCTATTACAAAGATTAAAGGAACTTAAAAATTGACGCTATTAATACTGCTATAAAAAACATCTAAACCATCCCAATTAATCATAATTATTTTACCTATTTTATAAACATAGCCATAAAGCGATCACTCCAATATAAAGGAATCATCAAGTATTACGGATGTCCGGGTGAAGAAGGTGGATCAGGAAAAACGGACATGGTTCGAGAAGGGTTGTCCATGACGTAGTCTGCGCACTAACTTGGCATCCAGGTTCCTTTTCCGGAATCTTCTCTCTATCGACTCTTGCAAACTATCAAGTATATTTTAAGTTCAAAGGCAAAGCCTCTCATGAGGCGAACTCTCCACACTTAGGAAGAAGCGCATTGGATGCTGTCGAGCTCATGAATGTAGGCGTGAAAACTACTTACGAGAACACATCATCCCCGAAGCTAGAGTGCATTACTCCATCACGAATACAGGTGGCTTTTCACCGAATGTCGTTCATGCATAGGCGGAAGTTCTCTATTTAATTCGTGCACCTAAAATGCCAGAGGTCAAAAGCATCTATGAGCGAGTTGTAAACATTGCCAAGGGTGCGGCACTCATGACAGATACACAAATGGAAATTAGCTTTGACAAAGCGTGCTCCAACTATATACCTAATCATGAACTCGGAACGGTCATGCATAAAAACTTAGAGAAGTTTGGTCTGCCGGTGTATGAGGAAGTGGAGCATGTGTTTGCGGCTGAGATCTATGAGCAGATCACAAAAGAAGATAAGGAAAACACAATAAATGAGATCGAAAAGAGTTCAGGTGTGACGGTTGCTGAAGAAGTTCCTTTTTTAACAAAAGTCATTCCCTATCAGGAAACAAAAGAGTACTATTTGGTTCGTTAGATGTTGGAGATGTAAGCTGGGTGGTTCCAACTGCTCAATTCTGGGGAGGAAGTTTTGTGTTCGGAACCCCTTTACACTCTTGGCAGCTGGTAGCGCAAGGAGCAACTGGCATCGCACATAAAGGAATGCTTCAAGCCGCGAAAATGCTGGCAGGAACAGCGCTTGAGATTTTATTGGATGCAGACTTTAGAACGTGCGAAGGATGAATTTGCTGAGAAGAGAAGAGGGATGGAATGTGAGTGTCCTATTCCTAAAGGGGTTAGTCCTTCTCCGTTAAAGTAAGGAATATTAGGTGTAGCTCTGCCTAAGGATTTTTGAGTGGGGCTTTTGTTTTTTGAAAGAGATATCTAGGAAAATACGGGGGCAGGCTTCTTTATTTAACGATCATGGAGCAGTTATAGGTTGAAACAGAAGAAGCGCCTCAATGCCCCCATGTGATTATCCGTATTTCGGAAGTGAACCAAGAGATGTTTTTGAAAGAGAAGATAGAAGAAATTCATGAGACAGTAGAAGTTCCAGGAACAAAAATGGAGCTGAAAGTTGACATCAGCTAGCCGCCTATGGAGAAGAACGAGCGAACACTTGTTTTGGTAAAGACGATACAGTTGTTGTCGGTTTGGTATTTATAAGGTTAAAACAGTCTGCAAGGCAGCAGGATGTTTTTTTTATTAATAGAATCATAGAAGGGTACTAAACAAGTTTCTAGCTCTTATTTAGGGTTATATTATTGTTACTTTAGATAACACAAGAAGAGTTTTAAGGAGGATTAATATGGTCACCTACGATACAGTTGAGGTTGAAGACACATTAGAGGATTTGCTTTATAAGCTGATAGGTTGTTATCTAACATTTTCTGATAAAAAGGTTTTTCCGGAAGAAGTGTATAAAATTCACCGAAAGTTAGCTTTAAAATTTCCTCAGTCAGTGCCTTATAACATAGTTGATTTTTTTCGCATACTTAATGAAAAGCCTCTTTTTGAAGTTTTTGGACCACCGGTTAGTACCAATTTCAACCATAATGATTTTTTTAATTCTCCTCTATTTTTATTTAATAGTATCAGTGAGGCTGCATATGAATTCTACATTGACTATAATCGGACAAAAGTAAATACACTGCAAAGACAACAATTACATATGAGATCTTTTCTTGAACATTGCCGCGCTCAAAATGATAAGAAGAGATATCAGCAAATCTATACAGCAGTCCGAGTAAATATTTATAATAAAGGTTTTTTTCAAAATGGGAATCTAGTATATGAACCAGAGACGAATATGTATTTAGAAAAGGAATTTGAACATTTTATTTTAAAGATGGAAGAACTCTATCATATCACCAGCACGGATGAAGAACTGATTCGGAACTTCTATAGACAAGTAAATGGACCAAAACGGTTTCTAATTTGCAACCATTGCCACTTACCTATGTTCAATGAAAACCAGTGCCATAACAATGAAGTCTGCTTTAGTAATAGTAAAGAAAATAGAGCCCCTAGAAAAGTAGTTGAATTGGAAAAGGGAGAGGTAAGGCTTGTTCCAGAGTCAGGAATAATTTTTTACAATGTTATCCCTGGTCTTGAAGAGTACAGGGTGTACTATAAGTTAAAAGGCTATTTTTCTAGTTACGGTGTAAACGTTAATTTGTTTCCGAACCTTGAGAAAGATGGCGATATTGAAATTACTTATCAAGGCAAAAGGATATTAATAGATGTGAAAGATTATCGAAGGCCTGAGGAATTGGCAAACAATATTAATAAGCGTTTAGGGAATTTTCTTGATTTAGATTATGTGTATATTCCTCAATACAGGACGAAATACAACGACTATATGAAAGTGTTAAAAGACCAAGTGAATATAGATGAAATTTATAGAATGACTGGCAGGAAGCTTCAATTTGTAAACGAAAAACAATTAATTGAGTTAGTAAAGAAGAAATTTGAGATTGCTTAAGTGTAGAAGGAGTGGTTTTGTTGAGAAGACGGTCATATATAAATTTACGTAGCCCTGAAACGAAGGTTGATGATAGTGTTATTTTATCGTACGAATCAATGCTAGATGAATCACCGCAAAAAAGTGAAATTTCGAAAGTGTACCAACATCTAGAAAAAAAAATCTCAATTAAGCCCCAGCTATTTATATACATTGAAATGTTTCTTTATTACGGTTCGTTAGTATATAAAAATTTTAGATATCCTAAGGGTACTTTGTATCCATTTTTAGATCTTCACTTAATCCCACAAAACCATCCAGAATACTTTAGTAAAACGAAAGTCGATTGGTTTTATCAAAAACGAGCAGCATTTCTTATGAAACCTGTCTATGGAAGAGGTAGTCTCAATAATCTTTGGAAAACGTATCTTGACGATGTAAATCTACAGTACCGGCTGTTCACTAAGGAAGTTGATGATGCTGGAGTAGAATGGGTGAAAGAAAACCCTAGCTGCATAAGAGATACAAAGTCAATCAAACAACTCTACCAAAATATTATTGATGATGAACGTAATTTTCAGTTAATGGTAAGATTCCGTCCGTTTGCTACTGAAACTCATAAGGGGAAGCAAGTGAATTTTAAGCCAAATCACTATCTTGATAATCAAGCAAACAACAAAAAAGAAATTATTAGAAAGCTGAGTGACATCTATCCAGATAATATGTTTAAAGAGCGCCATTCCTTCTTAATTACAGACCACATCGATGAAATTTTAGGTATGAAGCAAGGAAAGGATGATATTAATCAAATTCTTAACTTAAAAGCAACAGCTGAACAATTAAGCATAGAAACAGGAAACCACAAATGGATAGACATTTATAAAGATATAGAACTCCAGAAGATAGATTATCAATTTGGTGAAGTTATGCCGGCTGAATTTTTTCTTGACTCAGTAAATCATGTCATTGGCCGTTTAGGTGCGGGGAAATCTATTTTAACAAAGCTTTTGACTAGAAACCTGATTGTTCATGGGAAAAAGATATTAATTTTAGAAAACGATGTTCTGAAATGTTTTCAGTTGCTTCAGGAGTTAAAAGAAATTGGAGTGACGGCTGCAGTCTTTTTAGGTGATGGAAATATTAATAAACATCAAACAGATTACGCAAATACCCATATGGGAAAAGCAGAGAATCTATCGATGTTTATTGCAGATCATGAGGAACCGTTTAAAATTCTATCGGATTTTAACCTCACTCATGAGTTTATAAAAGAACATTTTGAACACGCTAGAAAACCGCGTAATCAAGTTATTTCTTTAGAACTTGACGATAAAACAATGGACTTTGTTGCTCCTGACTATTCCTTTAACGGTGATTATGAAAAATATCGACTACTTGCAGGAGCGGATGTGTGGATTGGTAATTACGAAGCATTTCTAAAAACAAAGGTACCTTATTATGTAGATATATTTGAAAGGAACTTCCTTACTTTAGGATGGTTGCGTTCTGATCTTATAATTGCTGATGAATACGACCTGGCGCAGCAACGATTTGATAACGCAATGATTCAAAACCTTAAGTTAGTTACTGACCGAACTGATAAGATAAATAACTTTTTGGATTATATGTATAACGTAGTCACAGAAATCAACAAATCAGCAACAAAAGGGTTTGTAGGTAACTATGCTGATGCTGTAGGTACATCTCAGAGAATTGGCCGTTATCTATATTCAAAAATTTTTCCGAAGCGAGTTATACGTGATGTGCTTAAAAATAAAACTTTTACGTTAGACAATCTTGTTAACGTGTTTGTAAATAACTTCATCCAAGAAAGTAAAAATAGATCAGAAGTAATTAAAACGATGACTCAGTACATTAATAATCCGGCTGCCCAGCTACAAGACACAGCAAAGACTTTTAGACTACTTTATATGGAATTAATGGACTATTATTTGCCAAGAGGAAACATTGAATTATCAGAAGGTGAAAAAGAAGAGGCTAGGCAAGAATTGATGATATCTATTCTTGGCAAACTTAAAAATAAATTTGGCATAGCTTTTAAGGAAAGAGCGTTTGAAAATAATAAATATTCTCTAGAAATTATTGATCGGCTTGATTTAATATTGTCTTTCTCCATTTTTGATCATAAAAATCGATTTCTTATAAATGAATATGCAACATTTATGATGTACCTAGAAGAAGAAAACAGAGATTTGGTTGGTTCTTTTAACAAGATGATTCAGCCTAATAAGGAACCTTACATTGCCGCTCCATTGCTTAATAACCTAATTGCATATAAATTTTCTACTCAAGATGATGATAATGACAAACTGGAAATGCTCTATTATTTTGGAGTAGGTCGTAGTTTATTGTCGAGTCTGTCAGATGTCTACGAGCATATAGAAAATATACCTAAGCCGACCGTCTTGCTCTTATCCGCTACAAGTTACATTCCTGGTTCTAGCACGTACCATACAAAAGTTACACCACACTGGCTGTTGTCAAATCGTAATCAAACAAGCCAGAAAATTGAACTTTTGTATATGCCGGTAACAGATATTGTGGAACATCAGCCTATCAAAGTATCAGGATTAAGTACTATTTTTAATAAGGAAGCTGCATTAAGGAACTTAGTTCGTTATTTTGTAAAAGCCGGCCAGTTTAACCGAGATATCTCAAGAATGGAAAAAGAGTTTGAATCTTTATTAGCACCTGAAAAGAATACAGGTAAACGGAGAATTATTGCATTCCCAGTCTTTTCTTTTGAACTAGCAGAAGTACTGGGGAGAATTTTAAAAGAAGAGACAAATTTAAATGTTAGAGTCCATTTTAAGGATGGGAAGTACTGTAAAGGAGTTAAAATAGAGTACAAACCAGATTTTCATTTAAGAAAAAATGATTTGGAAAAGCTTTATGAGGAAGAGGTAGATCTGTTTGTATTTGTCGCTAATTCTGTAGGTAGGGGATTAAATATTCTTCAAGGAAAGAGTAATAAGAATTCTTTAATCGGAACAATGTATTTTCTAATCCGACCTTATCCCAATCCTGATGATTTTAATGAGGTTATCCATCAGCTGCACTCTTCATTTGAAACTTTCTTGAAAACTTCTAGAAATGAATTTGCTTACGATGAGCCATTGTTTAAATTGTGGCACTCTATTGAAGGAAAAGTGCGACGATTATACAATGAACTTATGAATAAGCGAATATTCTGGAAGAGTTTATCCGATGAAAATAAAAGAATTATAACATTGAACATGTTAACCATGATTTATCAAACGATCGGTAGAGGTTTACGCGGAGATTCTAATCTCCATGTATATCTTGTGGATGCAGCATTTGCACCAGCTACAGCTGACAAGTCTGTTAATGGACTTCCTGTGCAACCAGGTGAGGAGAAATACAACAGCAGTATGTTGGCTATGATGGAGCATATTTTAACAAATGAAAGCGATTTCTTATTGGATGTATTATTTGCTCCACTAAAGGAAGCAATTCAAGGTAAGGCACTAGCTAAAAAAGAGGAGATAGTAAAATGAATTCAAGCAGTCACCTTGTAGAAAACATTGTAATAAGAGATTTTGAGAGTCAGTTGTCTGATGAAAAAGTAACCAATTATCTTCAGCCCCTACGGTATGAAATTGATTCGGAATATCTTAAAGAAGCAAAAGTTATAGCGTTGTATATGCCTATACAATGGATTGATATGACGAGAAAAATCGTTTTTCAAGACCATAAAAAATGGCAAATTAGAGTTCTTTTAGAGAATCTTGTGATGGAGTATCCAAATATCTATGGCTTCTATTTAGATGAACAATCCTATTTTGGAAATGAGCCCTTTCTATTTTTAGATAAGGAAGAGTTTAATTCAAATCCAGATTTTTTACACGAGATTTCGCTTTCCATTGTAAAACTTTTTAAAGAATATAATTTGATACACAATTGGGGTTGGGACAGTTCGGTCATTAGTTCATTTTATTTTAATCCTAGGATTGAAACAATAAGCTTATCGGAAGTTATTCCCAAGAAATATAAAATGGCCGTACTCAACGGTTATTTCACTTCAAAATTATGTATTAATCCGTTAACTGTCTCCTTAGAACTATTCAAACAGGAGGAAAATAGCGAAGGAAATGGTAAAGAAAGAGTGTGGAAAGTGATTAATGAGGAATTGTACTTTTCACATGCCTGCGGTGGTGGATCAGACCATGAAGCTATATCGCTGCCATTTGAGATAGAAGGTGGTTATTGCTCTTTTGTGTTGGCATTTAATTACTATGAACCAGTTGATGAACAAGGAAAGTATTATATTAATCTAAATACATCTGTACGCCAATGGGTTACAGCACCTGTATCTCTAGATTATAAAAAGTATAAGTCATCCCTGTCGCTATACATTGGAAAATTTATTAAGGACGGCGCATCTAATCTAATTTGTACAAGCATCAGCTATATACGAAAAAACCAAAAAAATGAATACGAATATAAAGTACCAGGAGTTCATCAAGAATTTTTGCATAGGCATGCAATAGGGATTCGAGAGGTCTTAGATGATGTCCAAAATGGAAAAAGTATCGATGAGTTATTTGTAGGTATTCCAGTCGCTAACTCTACTAAAACCTGGTGGGTTAATCATTACAAAATGAATCTTACAGGAAATGGCGTAACTATAGAAGAGGACCGACAGTTTTATGAAAAAATTGGTGGTTTGATAGAGGGATTGAGATATGTAAAGGGATTTAAACCAGTTACTAGTAAGCAATTTTCAATTCTTGCAAAAGATACATCTAAGAAAATTCTTTTTTCTAACATGATTGTTCCTGAGAAAGTAAAAGTGATTACTCTGAATGTATTTACTGCAGAAGAATGCCATATGAGTGACTTTAGGAAAATCCTGCTTAATGAAATACAGGATAAGGGTGGAGAAGTGTTATTTCCATTCAAAGATATGGAGGATTGTCATGTAAAGTTTCATAATGGGGTAGTAAAGATAAAGTTGAATAAAGTATTGCTGAAAACAGCTCATCAATTATATGAAACGAGTGACAATGAAAAATTAACTGACATTATAAACGAAGTGAGTTCTTTTATTAATCAGGCAACGTACGAGTTAAACCTCTTTTTTATACCTGCCTATCAAAAGCTTAGGGAGACTTTAATGGGAACTGATCCGAAGAATATTATCCGTAAAGCATTTTTGCGCTTAAATTCACATGTTCAGTTTATCAACTATCAACCAAGCAAAGAGAATGAATACTTAAAAAAGCTCGATGAAGACAAAAGCAAACTTCATCGGTTTCGTAATGCTCTTTTAGATTCAATGAGTAAACTAGGTATAGAACAAGGTCTGAAAAACTTTAATGTACAAAGTAAAGAAGATGCTTTGTTAATTAAAGACACTGTGGAGTTAGGAATTTTACCAAAGAAAGTTGGTAAAAAGGAATTTTTATTTTTTACAAAATGTGAGCATGGTAATATTTTTATTAAAGCTGCTGGAGTTACAGATTGGTTTGCTTACACGGAAATTTCCAAGTTATTTAATAAGTTGACGGATGTTTCCGTTAGGTCACCTTGGGCAGATGAGACATTTATCATGAACCATCTGGTTACAGAAATTTCGGAAATTCAAAAATCAGCAATTCTTTATTTTACTGCAAACTTAAGAGGTAGATTACCGTGGTTGAGAAACAGTAACTTCGGAAAGCTTGGTAATCCATTGCTCTTAAAGTTTGATAATATTTCAATCATCCGTGTTAATGATTGGGATGATGTTCCTGGTTATTTTACTAGAAAAATAAAAGAAAATAAGTGGATTAACTCTCAACAGTCTGGATTATTTCAAGGATCAGAAACAGTTTATTTCAGCCTAGCGAATAGAGGCGATCAAATTTTTGGGCAGCTAGGAAAATCTAGATTTGATATTGAAAATGCTCAAAACTTTAAAAAGAAGAGACTTGTTGAGCTGGCGATAATAAGTAATAACTCGAAATTTAGCCTAACTGAGCTCGCAAATTTGGTCCACAATCGTCGCAGAGTGAACATTTCTTATGATTCATTTACTAATTATCCGCAACCGCTGTTCTGGGTAGAGCAGATTGTAAAGGATTATGATAACATCAATTGAATTTAAAAGGCTACACTCTTCCTTATGATGACTTAGCATTCTAATTACACACTTCAGGTCCACCTTTTTAAACCCACTGATCTGTTCAGTGGGTCATTTTTTAATATTTCCTCTTACAAGTCCACGAATAGTATGAAACAACAGTTCATCCCTATTCTTTATAGAAAGAATACGGGGAAGTTTTCTCACGCTTGAATTAAAACGATCTGTTTAATGCATTCATGTAGCTATCTCTGAAAGAAGTTTTTGTATTATCTCGTTCGATACATCGACAGGGACTTCTGCCCGATAAGATCAGATTTCATAATTGATTTAACCATTCTTTTTCCCCTTAATTAATTTCATCAATTGTTGATTAAATTCTTCTTCCGTTATTTCCTTCAATAGTTTTGCTCTCACAAGGGCTTCTTGTTCTGGAGAAATTATAACTCCATCAACTTCAATACTCGTTCTTGCTTGTTCCATGGCTTTTTTTATCTTATCCATTTATTTTCCACCTCGTCTTTATAGAGTATTACGCATATGGGTATTAAAGGTTTCTTAATACCAGGTACACAATATGGACTTTTTTACTAAAAAACTAGAGTGAAGGTAGTGGAAATCTAGTATAATATTACTATGTATATAGAATTTTCTGGTTTATATATAGAGAAGATAGAATTTAAAGATAGGGATTTAATTGAGATTGATATATTAATAGATTAGATTGCACGCTCTATTTAAGAAAGGAAAGGTGTAATGAGGAAATCATTTAAATTTACAATAGGTGTAGTTATCGTACTCACACTATGGATTATTGGGTATGGAGCCTACAAAGTATCACGAATTGAATCAGTTTCAGGAGTTGTAGATCTGACTACTGCTGTTCTAGGATTATTTGTAGCTCTTTGTGCCTTTGTTATCGCCATGTTAACCTACTCTTCCATTGACAGTGTTAATGTAATAACAAAGATGGAAGGAAACGTACTTGAAAATGAAAATTATATTACGTCTTTTACGAGTCTCATAAAAGAGTATAACCAAAGCAGTTCAATTAAAATTAGTGAAGCCATTTTTTTGGACTTAGAAAATCGATTTAAAAAAAAATCTAAAACAGCAGTTCAATTCGCAGATAATCTACAGCATTTTATTGATCTCATTATCTTTTTTCCTTATCTATTCCAATCGGATAAAGAAGAAAATACATTGAAATTGGAAAAGTTATTAAATCTTATTGAAAAGAAAAGAGATATGCTCCTTTCCATCAGTACAGGAAACTTAATCTTAATTAAAGAAACGGTTAAACTCATAAAAGCCATTACACTCTATAAAAAAACAACAGAAACGGAAACTACAGAACAGATTACGTCCTTAATGGAAGTAAGAGGAACCATGTTGAAAAATCCTGTTACTCAAACGGTTTAATATAATTATTTAGGTCTTAATTACAATAAAAAGGCGATTACCTTTCTTCACAACAAATTTGGAGACGGCATAAATTTCTTTTCGCTGGAAGTATTATTAAATATAAAGAACAAGTTAGAAGCATTAACTAGCGAAGAAAAGGAATTATTTATTTTTTATTTACAAGAAGCTAAGAAGTCATTTGAGAGAGCTCTAGAAAACGGGAATAAAGATTTGATGTGGGAAGCCTTTTTAAAATATAACAATGCGCGTTCTACCTACCTATTGCAACTTGTTAATAAAGAGAAAATTGAAAATGAAGAGTGGCAGGTATTAATGAAAGAAGCGCTTGTTGCACGGAATAGACTTAATATGTTAATAAAAGATATTCTTGGTGAGCAGGGTGGCAGCTATCTACAGGACGCCTTTTCTTATGAATATAAATTAGCTAACTTAGTCTATAAGAATATTTTGATCGCAGAAAACAAGGATATTACGGATATGTTCGGTAATCTAAAGTACGATTCTAAAGATAGTTATGCTGGAATACAAGGGGATCCATTAATTAAAGACACGTATATTGGCAGTTATGGAAGGGTCACTAATTACCAACATGATATCGTAGACTATGTTGATGAGCTCAATAATAGGGATATAGGGATGACGCACTCACTGCAGGAGTTTGAAGTTGTGAAATAGATAATAATCAGGAGAATGGATAATGTTCGCCAGATTTTTTCTGTTTACTTGTGTTGATAGGTGTTGAAGACTCATAGAAGTAGTGTAATGACCCATAGGAAAGATGGTACGACCCATAGAAAAGGTGGGGACTCATAGGATCCACAGGAAGACTCATTGAATGCATTCAATGACCCATAGGGGCAGTAAGTAGATGCTTTGGGATGCATCTCAATGTCTCGGTAAACGAATAGTCGATAAATTAATTTGAATAGGTAGTAAGCATGAACGGTTCTCGCGTTTCCAGTGTCTTAGATGTGATTTTGGTTATAGGTATCGTTTGATTGGGTCTTTAGAAAAAACCTCAATTCATGAATTCTGAATTGAGGAGTTTAAAGGAATAAGAACAAACCACTAATGCTCCGATATATAGGTGATTACACCTACGATAATTAAGAAGTATAAAATAGTAGAAATAATAACTAAAAGCCAACCGAAAACTTTACGCTGAGTCATAATAAGGAAAATTCCCAAAGTCATTAAGCTAAAGAAGAATCCTAGTAACGCCCATAGCCATGGGTTCTTGTTGTATTTTCGTGCATTTCTCGCTAAATAAATCGAAATAAAAATCGAGATGAAAAATCCTAATATAAATCCCATGTTTAATGTTTCTCCTTTTAATTGTCTAAGTTATTTGAAAGAATCCCATCTTGCCCTTCATAACCAAAAAAACACTTAAAAAAGCCTAGGTTCAAAACCCGTGGCTTTATGTCCTCACTTTTCAACAATTTTCCCTTTATATGGATATTAAATATACTTTCATCCTACCATATTTAGTAAAATATACAATATATAACATAGAGGCGGGACTAGTAATGATCTGATAGCATTTTAACCGGAAAAGATTACTCTTGAGATCTAAGAATCTTATTTACTGAGGGCATCTCAACAAGGATTGGAAAAATAGAAAAATAGACTAAAAACAGAAGGGCAAAGAGGTTCTTCTGTTTTTTTTTTTTTGAAAAAAGTGGTGAAAAATCCATTAATCATTTAGGCATAATTTAGGTGATTTTACGAAACCTTAGCTATAATTGAACGTATTAAACTAATAAATAGTAAAGATTAATGTTCGAAAAAGATAGAGGGTTTTTTATGACATTTACACGAAAGAAAAAAATAGCAAAGCTTGTCTTATGGGGAATCTTATTATCACTGCCATTATGGCTGCTTACCATATTAATAGTGGTCACCATCTGGATTATTTTCTAATGCAGAAAAAACGAAGACCAATTATATTACGATAAGAGCAACAGAATATTCGGTTGCTCTTTTTTGTTGGTGTTCTTTGAAATGGGTACAGGCTATAGGGAAGAAAAGTGTGTAGCTTTACAAACAGTGGACAAAGTTTTGCATTCTCTAACCGTTATTAATAAGTAGCTATAAAGCTCAGTAAAAAGATGCTAGTCATACAAGACGAACATCTTTTTAATATATTTGATTTTAAGATCAATTGATTAGGACACTCTTTTTTACTGGAGAATCCTCATCAATTGGAAAAAAGCAGGCGCTGTAATGGTTGTTATGGCTACGAGAAGTGAGTGCTGGTTCTTCAACCTTGCATCTATCTTGGACTTTCCAGCAACGCGTTTGAAAGCGACAACCATTAGGAGGATTTGCTGGTGAAGGAATATCGCCTTCTAGAATGATCTCTTCCTTGTCATGCTTCAACCATGGCTCTGGGTCTGGTACTGCAGATAATAGTGCTTTCGTATAAGGATGAGTAGGTGATTCAAAAATATCTTCACGGTTGCCGGTTTCAATAATTTTACCTAGATACATCACTGAAATTTTATTACACAAATGGCGAACAACTGAAAGGTCATGAGATATAAATAAATAGGCGAGTCCGAGTTTATTCTGTAAATCTTGAAGTAAATTTAATATTTGTGCCTGTACAGATACATCGAGTGCAGAAACAGCTTCATCACACACTAGAAGTTTTGGGCGAAGAGCGAGTGCTCGAGCAATACAAATGCGTTGCCGTTGACCACCAGAAAACTGATGAGGATAATTGTGTGCACTGTTAGGGTTCAATCCAACGAGTCTCATCATTTTCGCCACTTCTTGGTCCCAGTCTTTTTTATCGACGATACCAGGATGAATCAACCATGGCTCTGTAATAAGATCTTTAACACGCATTCTTGGATTTAAAGAAGCATCAGGATCCTGAAAGATCAATTGAACATCTTTTCTTAATTCTTGCATTTCTTTATTAGATATTTTGGTGAGGTCTTTACCTTCAAAAAGGATGCTACCACTTTTGGATTTTTCAAGACCAAGAATCGTGCGGGCAACCGTGGATTTTCCACAACCAGATTCTCCGACAAGCCCCATCGTATCGCCAGGATAGATAGTAAAGCTCACACTAGAAACAGCTTGCACTTCGGAAGTGGTACGCCGAAAGATACCAGTCTTGACCGGGAAAGAGGTTACGAGATCATGAACTTCTAAAATCGGTAGTGTATTAGAATGATTTGTCATTTAACACATCCTCTGCAAAATGACATGCACTTTTACGACCTGGTAATATTTCCAATAAAACAGGTTCCTTTTGTCTGCATAGTTCTGTTGCCATAAAACATCGTGGATGAAAGGCACAACCAGTTGGTGGATCCGCTAAATTGGGTGGCAATCCTTCAATAGACTTTAAACGCTCACCATTTTGTGTAGAAGAAGGAATGGAAGCCATGAGCCCGACGGTATACGGATGTGCAGGATTTCTGAAGATCGTTTCAACATCTCCAGTCTCTACGATATGTCCAGCATACATGACAGCGACCCGATCAGCATTTTCAGCAACAACACCTAAATCATGTGAGATCAGAATTAATCCCATATGATTACGATTTTGTAGATCCTTCAAGAGTCGCATAATTTGGGCTTGAACAGTCACATCTAGTGCCGTAGTCGGTTCGTCAGCGATCAATAATTTTGGATCCATCGCTAGGGCAAGAGCGATCATAACACGTTGCTGCATTCCTCCTGAAAATTGATAAGGGTATTGCTTGTAACGATTTTCTGCATCAGGAATACGAACCAACTTCATTAGCTCGATCACACGTTTTTCTGTTTCTTTTTTTGAAAGATTTTTTCTTTTTCTAAGTGCTTCACCAATCTGGTATCCCACTGTTAAGACAGGATTCAATGCACTCAGAGGGTCTTGGAAGATAATTGAAAGGCTCTCCCCATACAATTTACGGCGTTCAGCTTCCGACAACTTCACGAGATCTTTACCCTCAAATAAAATCTCTCCACCTGATATGACACCCCCAGGTTTAGGAAGCAATCCCATAATCGCTAAAGCTGTCGCACTTTTTCCACTACCCGATTCACCTAATATAGCTACTGTTTCTGCGCGATAGACTTCTAGAGAAATATTATTCACAGCTTTTGCAACTTTTTTCCGCGAATGGAATTCTAAAGAGAGGTTCCGCAGCTCAATAAGTGGTTCATCGCTAGGTAGCTTATTTTTATCCTTAGATGCTTCAGTTGCTTTCATAAGAAACCTCCTTACTTACGTGTTATTCGATCGATACTTTATGAAAATTTGGAGCACCTGTCGGACTAGCTTCTAACCCCTTAACGTTCTTACGTACAGCATAGATTTGCTTTAGCTGTAACGGGAAAATACCAACTGCATCGTCCCAAATGATCTTGTTTGCTTTATCGTAATAATCTTTACGTTCAGACGCATCTGTAGACTGTTTAGCTTTGAGAAGCAATTCATCTAATTTTTTATTTTTGTAGCCGTTACGATTCGCTTCTGAAATATATAATCGACCTAATGTGTAGTCTGCGTCTCCACTAATTACTACGTTAGTTTGTAAATCCATATCCCAATCGAGTGCGGTAAGCTTCTCAATCCACTCCGCTCTTTCTAATTGATCCGGTTTGACCTTTACGCCAATCTTATCCCAATATGAAGTCATTGCTTTTTGAAGTTCTAGTATTTGTGGGCCAGATCCTTTACTCCACATCATGCTGGTTTCAAATCCATCTGGATAACCTGCTTCTTTTAATAACTCTTTTGCTTTTTCTGGATTGTACTCGTATGGCGTTTGTTCTGAATAACCAAAAACAGATGAAGGGATAGGGGCTTGCATGACTTCGGCTGTGTCACCGTATAAGTCTTTCACGATTGCTTTAGTATCAAGAGCATGCCACATAGCTTTACGTACACGAACATCATCAAATGGTTTTTCACCACTGTTGAACCAGTTGAAGTAGTAATAATAACTAGCAGTATCGACGATGTTGATCTTATCGTTCTGTTTTAATTGACCTATTAAATCTGATGGAATCGTCCAAGTGGCATCGATCTCACCCGTCTCAACAGCCGTCATTCTAGCTGCGTTTTCAGGAATATTCATGATCTTTAACTTCGTTAGTTTAGGCGCACCGTTCCAATAATCTTTGTAACCAGTCAAGTTCAAGTCTTGTTCAGGTTGGAAAGAATCCACCTTAAAGGGGCCACTGCCAATCGGTTTTCGAAAGAAATCTTCTCCAGTTGCTTGGTCTGCAGGAGTGATGAACAATAACGTTAGGTTATAAAGCATATTTCCAAGGGGAGTTTTGGTTTTTATCGTTATCGTTTCATCATCAGTAGCTTGGATAGAATCCAGTTGAGCCCATAACACAGTTAATGGTGATTCTTTACGTTCTACTAGCTGATCAAGGGAAGCTTTAACATCTTTTGAAGTAAGTTTTGTTCCGTCATGGAACGTTACATCCGTACGCAACTTAAATACCCAAGTATTTTCATCGGGTTGTTCCCACTCAGTAGCTAAGCTAGGGGTAAAATCATCCCCATCTTTCTTCACAAGCGTGTCGTAAATTTGTGTAGCCGCTAAGATGGTTGGCGGTTCTCCATGAGCTGAACCGTAGGGGTCTAGAGAGATAATTCCGAGATCATTTGCGACGGTTAACTCCTGTTTTTTCTCACTCTTTCCATCTGATGAACCTTCATCCGAATCACCACTGATTCCCGCGCATCCTGAAGCAACCAAGATCAACATACATAAAGAGATGAGCGATAGGTACCACTTTTTCATAAAAACCCCTCCAATATATTAATTATTTAAATATGGGTCAGATTCATCTCTCAATGTATCTCCCAAAAATCCAACACAAACAACTAATATGGCTAAGGCGATACCAGGCATGACTGAAATCCACCAAGCCGTACTAATATAATCACGACCAAGAGAAATCAGTAATCCCCATGAGGCATTGTCTGGAGGTGTACCTAAACCTAAAAAGCTTAGTGAAGCTTCAGAGATAATGACTAATCCTATCTGGACGGTTACGACGACTAACAAAGGGGATAAACAAACAGGCAGGATGTACTTAGTCAAAATTCGTAGATGTGACGCACCCACGACTCTGGCAGAGTCTACAAAATCTTTATTTTTAGCGGTAAGAGTTGCACTGCGGACTACTCTGGCAAAAGTTACCCAACGTGTGATGGAGAGTGTGATAATGACATTGGTAACACTTGGTCCTAAAACACCTGCGATTAATATAGCTAATAAAATGGTTGGAAACGATAACTGAATATCTGCTATACGCATAATGACTGCATCTACCCAGCCACCAAAATAGCCTGATAGTAATCCGAGGACTACACCAATACCTCCTCCTATTAAAACAGTTGCCACTGCTACAGAAAGAGAGATTCTTGCGCCATGTATAATCTGGGCTAAAACATCTTGACCAAGTTGATCTGTTCCTAGCCAAGAAATTTCATCACCAATCTTTGAACCAGGAGGTAGAACCCGATTGGCTGTATCGGTATTGACCGGGTTGAAATCTATGATCATAGGCCCAAAAATGGCAGTGAGTACAAAGAAAAAAACAGGAAGGCTAAGTATGACGATCTTCCAGTTGATTTGTTTTTTAAAAGAGGGTATAAATTCGCTCTCATTATTTATGACAGTTTTTACATTCACATCATTCATGACGATTCCTCCACAGTAACCCTTGGATCGATGTAGCCATACAGAATGTCTACTACAAGATTGAGGATGATATAGATAACGGCAATCAAAGCAACGGCAGCTTGAACGACTGCATAATCACGGTACAAAATGGAATTGATTAAAAGACGACCGATTCCTGGCCAAGAAAATACAACCTCGATAATGATAGCGCTTCCAATAAATTCTCCTAATAATAAGCCCAATACGGTAACCACGGGAATGAGCGCATTGCGAAGTACGTGAATGTACAGAATAAAATTTTGCTTGAGCCCCTTTGAGCGAGCCGTTTGTACATATCCTTGACGCAATTCTTCTAAAATTCCGCTTCGAACAAGTCTCACGATCATACCGATGAAAGGTAGACATAACGTAAATGCTGGCATTATGAGATGCCAGATTGAACCTGCTCCAGCACTAGGTAAGACTCCAAGTATTCTTGAAAAAATTAAAATTAACACGATACCCACCCAAAAGGTAGGAAGAGATTGCCCAAATAGTGAGATAAAAGAGATCATCTTATCAGCTATCCCATTCGGTTTGCGAGCGGCCTGAATCCCAAGGGGGAAACTAATAAGAATGGCGAATAAAATAGCTGTGAACGCTAGTGTTACGGTGAATGGCAACCTTTCCATAACGTGTGAAATGGCAGATCCACCAAGTCTAAAAGATTCACCAAAGTCAAAACGGACAGCATTCAGTATGAATTCCCCATACTGGACAATGAGCGGTTTGCTCAAACCAAGAGATTCTTTTAACGATTGTATTTGTTCAGGAGTAGCGTTACTCCCTAGCATTACGGCGGCAGGGTCACCTGGTATAATTCGGACCACTGCAAAGATAATTGTAATGGCTCCCCATATTACAAAGAGCGAATAAATGAATCTTCGGATCAAATATGTGGCCAAAGAGTACAGCTCCTTTCTATTACTCTACTTATTAATTCAAAGAAATGAATGAGTTTACCAATTTAGAGAAGACTAAAAATTATTAATGTTCTGAATTCTTATGTTAGATTTACACAACCTCCTAACGTGATATTGAATTTATGATATTCGTGTTCGTTTATGTTTATATGTGTTCATAATAAAGAGTTATTTTATTATTTGTCAACATAAACAAACAAAATAATGCGAAATTAATCATTCTAAACGATGTTTTGAACTCTATATTCAGAAGGACTCATTCCCATAACTCCTCTGAATACACGACTAAGATAGAATCCATTCTCATAGCCGCACCGTTCAGCGATTTGTTCTAATGTTAAATTAGTGTCGATGAGAAGGCGAGCTACTTTTAGAATGCGTAACCTTTTTACAAACTCGGACGGTTTCATGTGAAATTCACGTTGGAATCGGCGGGAAAATTGTACAGGACTCAAACCCACTAAATCAGAGAGCTCACGTAAATTAAATTTTGAATAGGCATTATTCAACAACCATTCATAGGCTTCATTCATTAAAGGATCTCCAGAATAAGTGTGATACAGATATTCATTAGGATGCATTTCTTTATCCCATTCATTACAGAGCATCTGCCAAATATCATTGAGCATATGTTGCTGCTGTATAAACTCTTTCGGATCATTCGTTAAATGATAGTTGTGTAGGTAATTAATATCTGAGTCTAATCGTAATCGGTCTGAAAGTGTAGTTTTAAAGCGAGGTAACACAAACTGATTCAACTTTAAATCTTCGTCTACTTCAAAGCTAATAAAATGTAGTGCGATGGGTGTTCCAATTTTTCGACGAAACGTAATTCCTGGTGGACAAACTAGTATATCACCGGGTTCAACTGTTCCAACCTCTTCCTCGATTTGATAATCGAAGCTCCCACTATCGATCATGAATAAAATCCAAGAATCATAGATATCTTCATTCATTACGAAATTTTCCTTGCGTTCAAAATAGGTATACGATAACAGTTTTAACGAACATACCCATAAATATCTTTTATCCAAATTCAACCCTCCTCTTTTTAGTAAGTGAAATAAAATATATGTGCAATGTTACATTAGTGCATGTTATAAGTCTAGTAGCAAATTTATAATGAAATAAATTAAACTAACTGTTGAATTAAGGAAATTAAGAACGATTTGTTTTGGAATAAGGTAACCAATAAGCGGACAAAGGAGCTCTTATATGAAACTAGAAACAGTTCAATCAGATATCACTATTGTAGGGGGAGGATTAGCTGGAGTTTCTGCAGCAATATCAGCAGCGAGACTCGGGAAAAAGGTAGCGCTCGTACAGAACAGACCAGTTCTAGGGGGGAACTCTAGTAGTGAAATACGTGTTTGGGTGTTAGGCGCTACTGGTCTAGGAGTTAATCGTTATGCTCGTGAAACAGGAATTATTGGTGAGATGTTAACGGAGAATCAATTCTTAAATCCGGATGGAAACCCATACTATTGGGATCTGGTAGTACTTGAAGCGGTAAGGAGAGAACCGAATATTCAGCTTTTCCTGAACACAAATGTGTATGAAGTTGAGGCAGACGGAGATGAAAACGATAGGCAAATCCGTTCTGTTACTGGTTTTATGATGGGATCAGAACGCAAGCTTCGTTTTGAAAGTCCTATGTTTTTAGATTGCTCAGGTGACGGGTTCGTTGGGTTTCTTGCGGGTGCAAAATATCGTATCGGACGCGAAGCGTATGAGGAGTTTCAAGAAGAATGGGCGCCAGAGAAATCGGATAATATCACGCTTGGCAGTACGATGTTTTTCTATACAAAGGATGCAGGCCATCCGGTGAAATTCGTTGCCCCAAGTTTTGCTCAAGATATAACGAAGACGGCAATTCCGATGAAGCGAGTATTCAAGGCGGGTGACAATGGTTGTTACTATTGGTGGATCGAGTGGGGCGGAGAAGCCCACCTAGACACACTTTATGATAATGAACATATTCGTGATGAATTGTGGTCTGTTATTTATGGGATCTGGGATTATATCAAAAACTCAGGGGAGTTCGATGCAGAAAACATGACCCTAGAATGGGTGGGGAGTGTTCCAGGGAAGCGGGAATATCGCCGTTTTATTGGAGACCATATCTTAACGCAGAATGACCTTTTAAATCAGAAAGAATTTGATGATAATATTGGATTTGGAGGCTGGTCTATCGATCTACATCCACCAGAAGGTATGTATGCAAGCGAATATATTTCAAAGTTGTTCTGTACAGACGGGAATTTTCAAATACCGTTTAGAAGTCTATATTCTAAAAATGTCAGTAACCTGATGTTTGCTGGTCGAAATATTAGTGCGACCCATGTTGCTTTTGGTGCTACTCGTGTTATGGCGACGTGTTCTGTAATGGGTGAGGCAGCAGGTGCAGGTGCAGCCTTAGCGGTTGATAAAGGGGTTACTCCTAGGGATATTTATGAAAACCACATGACTGAACTGCAACAAAAATTACTGTGGAACGATGCGGCCATGATCGGGGTAACCTACGAGGCTGACTTGACTGAAGGTGCTACGGTTGAAGCGTCTAGTCAACTAACGAGCCTGGCATTGCCAGTATCAAAACAAACTATGCAACTAACAAACGATATTGCGTTTGTTGTGCCAGCTAAACCTAAGATTACAAAGGTTGATCTTTTAGTTGATGCTAAAGAGGATACAGAGATTCAAGTCGAGCTGTGGGACACAGGACGCTTAGAGAATTATATACCAGGTGAGCAACATGCAAGTGATACAGTTCGAATTCCAAAAGGGGAAAAGAATTGGGTGACTGCTGAACTTTCTTGGACACCAGATTCGCCTCAAAATGCCTTTATCATCATACGTGAAAATGATGCTGTTTCTATCCATCAGTCATCAGAACCTCAAACAGGTACACTAGGTTTCGTGCGAGAAAAATCAGCAAATATCTCAAGGTTGCTGCAAGCCATTGATAATAATCAGTTGATTGTACAATGGAGCCAAAAACCTATTGGTCGTGACCATTTCTGTATCCGTTTACACGATGAAACGAATGCGTTTATGCCAGAGCAAGTAGTTAATGGATATCTACGTCCTTATGGTGGTCCAAATATGTGGTCCTCATCTGAAATGCAAGATGGGAAGGAAGAATGGTTAGAAGTAAAGTTACCTGAAACAAGAACAATTTCTGAAATACAGCTAATCTTCAATAATGATGTAAATGAGGATTTAAATAATCTGCATGATAAACGAACACCTTTTGAAGCGTTTCCTGAACTAGTGAAAGACTACAGAATTGAAGCGCTAGAGAAAGAGAATAACGAGTGGAAGGAACTCATTGTAGAGAAAGACAATCATACACGAAGAAAGCAATATCAGTTGAGTGAGCCAATTAATACCGATGCTGTACGATTAGTGATTGAATCAACGAATGGCTCCCGTTTTGCAGAAGTTGTGGCAATACGTTTAAAATAATTACTTCTTGAATGGCTTAGATAAAATTTTATCTAAGCTTTTTTCCGAGTTTCTACCATTATATAGTTACGCGTAGTTAGCTTGTTGTTCTGTGCGGTTATTTTTATTTCTTCTCCGCAATACTACTTCTAAAATTTATCTTTTCATTTGTTTTAACAAATAGGAGCATTTTTTTTTGAACATCATTAAACAAATGTTTAATATTACAAATAAAGGATATTTATAAGTACAACTAGAAAGGAGAATGTCAATGTTCTTCAAGCACAATGAAAAAATCAAGCGGAGGAATGTTAATATTGCTTGCTGGTGTACCTTTACCGTATGGTCAGTGTTACTGTTAATTAATTCGTTTTTTGAATTTTTACTAGATAGAGAGCTTATTACGCATTCATTTACTATTTTAGTTGTTGGTTTAGTCGTGTTTTTTGTAGTTGAAGCGTTCTTAAATATCTATGATAGAAAGTCGGAAAAATCCCGAAACTTATGAGAAAGGGGTTAGATTCATGCTAAACATATTCATTCTCTTAGCATTTATACTCGCTATGGGTTATAACACCTATGTCAAAACGACTTTTTCCCTTGTGGTTGTGTTGGTTATTGCAGCTATTGGGATTATATATAGAATTTATAGCGCGAAAAATAAAAATATAAATAGCTAAAGAAATCTCTGATAACAGGGATTTTTTTAATGAAGCAATAATTTCGGCTAAAAACTCGTAAGGATATTATACCCAGAATCACTTCTTTCACGTAAAGCCCTTAGCCTCATTGTAAATGCAACTCATGGCCTGTAATCTTATTCTTATATAAGGAAAATTAAGGTAAGAAAAGGAGGGCATGCCATGTTTCGGAATTTACTAAAGAGCTTACTTGTATTTCTGTTGATAATTCCCCTTTATCCAAGTGGACAAGCTCATGCACAAGTGGAGCTGATTTCAGACACTCCCCTAAGTGAGAGGCTTCACGATATTACACTTCATAGTCCGGCATTAGGAAAACAGACATCACTGCGAGTCATTTTGCCTAAAGGGTATGAAGAATCAGAGCAAACATACCCCGTGCTTTACTTGCTACATGGTTGCTGTGGTGACTACAAAGCATGGACGGCTCGAACGGATATTGAAAAGATAACAGAGGATCTACCGTTGATTGTTGTTATGCCTGATGCGGGGCGAGGTGCGAGTTATTCGGATTGGTATAACGGGGGTGCCTATGGAACGCCACAGTGGAAGAAGTATCATATGGAAGAACTCATTCCGTGGGTGGAACAACATTATCGTGCAAAAGGAACGAGAGAAGGACGAGCGATAGCTGGCTTATCCATGGGTGGCTTTGGTGCGATGTCTTATGCGGCAAGACACCCTGATCTTTTTGTAGCTGCAGCATCATTTTCAGGTGTACTTGATACGAACCTAGATCCTGAGTTTTTAGAGAAGACGATCTTTCAGAACCAGGAAAAAGTACCACCTGGAACCGTTTGGGGTGACAGAGAAACGAATGAGATCATTTGGAGAAGCCATAACCCTTGGGACCTAGCAGAAAACTTGGAAGGTGTAGATCTTGCCATACACACGGGAACAGGTGAAGCGGGCGGACCGTTGGATGGTGGTTTGGAATCTCCGGTTGAAGAGACTTGCTTTGTGATGTCAACGAGTCTTCATAATCGGTTAGATGAACTGAATATTTCACATGTGTGGGATAGTTATGGACCAGGTTCTCATACGTGGGGCTATTGGCAGCGCGATCTGCACCAAACGTTGCCTCGGTTCATGGATATCTTTAATAATCCCCCAGAAGCGCCGATTCCTTTTCAATATAAGTCGGCTGAATCATCCTTTTCTATCTACGGCTGGGATGTTACATTCGATCGAGATAAAATGGAGTTTGCTAGATTATCCGACGTGACGAAGAAAGGATTCAAACTTCAGGGGTCAGGGAAAGCAGATGTTCAGACAGCACCTTGGTTTAAGCCGAACGGAAAGTATCACGTGAAGATTAAAGGTGATCGAGGTGCTAAAGTTGTGAAGACACGGGCTGATGATGAGGGAAGATTGCGTGTTGAGTTGGATTTTAGTTCGAAACATGTAGGGGATACAGTGTCGGTTCGTATAAAATAAAAACAAACAGCGCTGCAGTTGCAGTGCTGTTTGTTTGTAATGTTTTAATTAACCATTTCTCCACCTAATAATTTAAGTCTATCATCTTCCATTCCGACCACATAGCTCATGGTATAAATGGAAGTTTGTTCAGTGTCATTTACATATTCTTGTGCCTCTAACGTAATATCAACTTGATATGTGCCATCACCGTTATCGCTCACGTAAGAATTCGTAATAGTAGTATATATTGTCTGTGCATATCCTTCAGTAAATACTTCTAATGAAGGAGAAGAAGCTTTCCAGTTACCGCCAATCAGATCGTAAGCTAGCTCATATTCTCCAGCATTCACATAATTATAGTATTCTTCAACAGTGTATACCGCATCATCAGGTGTTACTTCGTAGGAAGACTCATACTCTTCATCGTAATCTTCATAATATTCATCTTCCTCGTATTCTTCATAAGGCTCTTCGCTGTATTCTTCATCCATACCGGTGTTCGTGTCAGAATCTGATCCATCCTCATAATATGCACCTTCATCGTTTTCATCCTCAGAAAGGTCTCCATCATACTCTGGTATTTCGTAATCAAAATCATGATCTTCTTCATATGGCTGAAGATTCATCGGGTTCTTTGACCATTCTGCTAACGTCGGCAATACGGCATACAAAGGAATGCTAAATCCAATATTGTTTTCTTTAATGTATTTGACAGAGTTAATACCAAGCACCGATCCGTCTATGCCACTTACAATCGGTCCTCCACTATTACCCGGTGAAATAGGTGCAGTAATTTGATACATATTCTCATAGTAGTAGCGATCTAGCTGGAAGGAGCGATCTAATCCACTGATGATTCCTACAGTTACTGTGTTTTGCAAACCGAGTGGACTGCCTAATGCTACTACATCGTCACCAGTTTCTGCTTTCTCTTTTTTTATCTTTAATGGAGTAGTATTTGCTAACTCTTGAACACGAATCAGAGCGATATCTGTATGATCACTGCGTCCAATCACCTTACCCGTATACGTTTGCTGATCGCTCATGCGGATGGTTACGCTAACTTCATATCCTACTACATGGGCATTCGTAACAATATCTCCTTTGTTGTTATAGAGAAACCCTGAGCCTTGGCCGTTGGACGTCTCAATTTGCACAACCTTGTCTTGAGTTGCTTTTATTATAGACTTTAAACTTGGCTTTTCTTTTGCAGCGACTTCTTTTGTTATCGTTGTGGTTTTCACTTCAGTTACAGCAGGCTTTGCTTGATTTTGTGGAATCGTTGTAAATAGAAAGTAGGCTAGAGATAACCCGCAAATGAGGACAATAGTGACCAATGTAGAATGGAAGAGAATTTTTTTCATCGAGTCTATTTCACCTTTCAAAATGTATGCCTATAAAAAATAAAAAACCTACAATCTAGCCGTAGGTTAAATGCGAATATACCTTTAGCTGCCCGGCTGTCGTAGTGTGAAGCACCTTAGACCCGTGGCTTTGCGTCCTTACTTTTCAATAAGTTTGCCTTTATATGGTTATCATACTTTTATCCTATCATATATGGAAAAAAATACAATATAGCATTAACTTTTCGTGACTATAGAACCATTACATGAATATCTTAAATCTTGTTAGTAAATTTTAATTGTTTATATTTGCACACTACCGAACTCATTTATGTTCATTTATGTTGAGAATTCCATACATATTCTATATGATTATGGAAAAGCGCTTACATAAGAGGTGAGTAAAGATGTCCGGTTATTCTATTGGTATTGATTTTGGCACGGAGTCTGGACGAGTACTTGTGGTTGAGGTTAACACTGGATCCATAAAAGCCATAAGTACCGTTCCCTACAAACACGGGGTAATGGTCGATGTTCTTCCAACAGACCAAAGTGTTCAGATTCCTCACGATTTTGCTCTGCAACATCCTCAAGATTATCTCGATGTGTTATACCATGGTATTCCTACTGCTATGAAAGAAGCTAACATCCGTCCTCATGAATTGATTGGGGTTGGAATTGATTTTACTTCCTCAACATTTCTCTGTGTGAAAGAAAACCTAGATCCTTTATGTTCGCTAAAAGAATATGAAAATAATCCTCATGCTTGGGTAAAACTTTGGAAGCATCATGGGCCAAAAGAAGAAGCGAAAGCGTTGTTGGATAAAGCCTTATCTGAAAAAAGTGAATGGCTGAAAAGGTATGGTTTCACAGTATCAACAGAATGGTTTATTCCAAAATGTCTTGAGACGATTAATCATGCACCTGAAGTATATGAAGCTACCGACTACATGTTAGAAGCGGGAGATTGGGTCGTTGCAAAACTGACTGGAGAAGTGGTAAGAAGCAATTGTTCTCTTGGATTTAAAGCCTTTTGGAGTGAGGAAGAAGGCTTTCCCAAAAAGTTCTTTGAAGAATTGAATCCTACTCTAGGGCAGATGGTACATACAAAGTTACAAGGAAAAGTAGGCAAAGTTGGCCAACGAGCGGGTGTCCTTACAGAAGAGGTGGCGAACTCATTAGGATTACCTAAAGGGTTACCTGTTGGAGTCTCAATCATTGATGCTCATTCTGCTCTCCTTGGTGTTGGTGCATCACGTTCTAATCAACTTACGATGGTAATGGGAACATCTACGTGTCATATGACGCTAAATGAAGAATTTATTCAAGTGCCTGGCATCTCAGGGGTGGTGAAAGATGGCATCCTACCTGGTTTTTACGCCTATGAAGCGGGTCAATCGGCTGTTGGTGATCTCTTTGGATGGTATGTGAAACAAGCTCCATCTTCTTATGTGGAGGAAGCCAAGAAACAAAATCTATCTTTATTTACTTATCTGGAATCCTTAGCGATTCAAAAGGAACCAGGGGAAACTGGCTTGATAGCATTAGACTGGCATAATGGAAATCGATCCGTATTGTCCGATTCCAACTTAACTGGAACTTTAATAGGTCTCACGTTGCAAACAAAGCCAGAGGATATTTATCGGGCATACCTTGAAGCTACAGCGTTCGGGTCAAAGATAATTATTGATAACTTCGAGTCATGGGGAATTGCGATTGACCGTGTATATGCTTGCGGCGGGCTGCCACAAAAGAACGAACTGCTCATGCAGATTTATGCCGATGTCCTTAACCGAGAGATTCATGTGTCTTCCACAGATCATGCTTCCGGAATCGGCGCGGCCATGTTAGGTGCTGCTGCAGGAGGATTGGAGTTAGAGGAAGTCGTACAATCTATGAATCAACCTTTTCTAAAGACTTACTATCCAAAGCCGAACCATGTTGAAAAATATGAGACTTTATTTAAACTGTACAAAGAGATTCATGACGAATTTGGCTACAAACGTCCTCATGTAATGAAACGGTTAAAGCAAATGACTGTATAGGGGTAATTGAGGTTTTTTTACAATAAACGTAAAGGGTGCTCCATTCCATTTAAACTGAAAGAAAGCTTCATAGATTCGTACTTTGAAATGATAAAAAATAGTAACCGATAATTCTTTTAGAGACCTTGAAGGGTGAAACTCCTTTCAAGGTATTTTTTATATCTACTTTTAGCTCAATTTTGCTTAAAATTCTTGACAGACAAACAACGTATGACTATTATTTACATTAACGAGCATAAATGAACTTTAACTGAGCGAAAACGAACAATGAATAACTACCGGTCTTCATACGAGGAGGAATGATTTGTGCAGGAACAGTCAATCCATTCAAGGACGTATCGTTTATTAGGTCCTTATCAGATGGAAGAGGTTACCGTTAATCGAACGATTAATGAAGGTGAAGTGGTTGTTGAACCGCTGATTGCAAGCATCTGTCATGCAGACTTACGTTATTTTATGGGGCACCGAAAGCCTGAAGTGCTTACTAAGAAACTTCCAATGGCCCTATTGCATGAGGGAATCGGAAGAGTAGTTGAAAGTAAATCGAACTCTGTAAGTGTGGGAGATCGTGTTGTGATCGTTCCTAATATTCCAGGGCATCTGCTTAAAAAAGGAGATCCTGAAGAGTGTAGTTCGTACTCGCAACAAGAGTTTATCGCCAATTATGGAGAGAAGAATGTATTCTTAGGAAGCGGCTATGACGGAATTGCTCAAAATCGGTTAGTTCTACCTGCAGAATGCGCCATCCCTATTCCAGACTCACTTCCTAATGAAATAGCCGTTCTTTCAGAGTTATGTACCGTGTCTTATCATGCACTTAGTCGCGTTAAGCAGAAGTTAGAATCCTCTCCAAACACGACGGTAGCCGTTTTTGGAGATGGTCCAGTCGGCTATTTGACCGCGGCTCTGATTCACCATGTGTATGATCTTGGCCCTGAGCGTTTGACGGTGTTTGGTGCAATCGATGAGAAGCTGAAACAGTTCACGTTTGCTTCAAGAGAGCTAGTCCATAACTATGATTTTAAATCTTCTAAAAAGGTAGATATCATTGTAGAGTGCACTGGTGGAGCTTTTAGTGAGCATGCCATCAACCAAGGAATCGATCTTGCTGCACGCGGGGGAACAATCATTTTAATGGGTGTTTCAGAGGATCGAGTTCCGATCAATACAAGAGATGTTCTGGAGAAAGGGCTGTCGCTTTATGGCAGCAGCCGTAGCTCGAGTGCGGATTATCATGCAGTGATGAGAGCGATGGAGAACATAGAGTACCAAAAGACACTCCAAGCTATCCTGCCGAAAAGAAATACACCGATCCACAATCTGTCGGATTTTCAAACGGCGATGAAATCGGCATCCGAACATAGACATTGGGAAAAAGTCATTTTAGATTTTGACTGGTCGGCATCTTAAATAACATTCAAGCTTTTCTTCAATCGAAGGAAAGCTTTTTTATTAAATACACACAAAAAAACACAAATTTCATGTAAACTAACAGAAACAAACAATTAGTGTATGTAAGGGGAGAACATTATGTTAGCAGCAGAACGAAAAGCGAAGATTATTGAATTTGTAAAAAGGACAAACATCGCAACAGTCACGCAGCTTTCTGAGGAGTTTAATGTGCATGAAGCAACGATCAGAAGAGATCTTTCTGAAATTGAGAGAGAAGGTCATCTACGAAGAACGCACGGCGGTGTTATTTTAGGAGAAGGTATTCACTCAGAGCCTTCATTCACTGTACGAGCAACCGAGCGTGTGGAGGAAAAACAGCGTATTGGAGAAAAAGCAGCAGAAATGATTCAAGAAGGCGATAGTATTATCCTGGATTCGGGGACGACGACGTTTCAGATTGCAAAATATATCGCGAACAAAACGAATATTACCGTTGTTACGAATGATATCAACATAGCTGCAGAGCTTCGTGATTCAAAAGGAATAAAAGTCATCGTGACAGGTGGTGTGCTTTATCCAGAGAGCTTTATGCTAAACGGTATGTTTACAAACGATGTACTAAAGAAATTGCATGTCCATAAAGCATTCATTGGTACACCTGCCATTCATCCTAAAAAAGGACTAACTCATTTTGAAGAGCTTTTTGTGCCAGCGAAGATGGAAATGATTAACGCTGCTAGTGAAGTGATCGTCGTTACCGATCACACGAAACTAGGCGGTGTTTCTCTTCACATGGTTTCACCAATCAATAAGGTAGATAAACTCATTACAGGTGAAGAAGCTTCAGATACACAGATTCAACAGTTCAAAGAAAGTGGAATAGAGATTATTATTTCTTAAATGTGACTAAACGAACATTAACGAACACTTAAATGTAAATATAATGTAAAAACAAACAAATTCGAGCGAAAAGTGATTGACAATTTTGGTAATATTCTTTAAATTTAATATAAATCAACAAAAACAATCATTATAGTGCATTTGTAAAGACTTTTTATATTTGTAAGCGCTTTATTAAGATATTGTAAATGTTTAAGCAGAGAAAGTTGTTTGCAAAAGGGGGAGCGTCAATGGCATCTATTGAGTTTGTGAATGTAACGAAAGAGTTCGAGAAAAAAGATATTATTAAAGATCTTAACCTCACAATCAAAGATGGAACGTTTACCGTTTTGGTAGGTCCATCAGGATGCGGGAAGACGACATTGTTAAGGATGATCGCTGGAATTGGGCCGCAGAGCTCAGGAGCTGTCTTGATCAATGGAGATGATGTCACAGCGGTTGCACCTGGAAAACGAGGAGTGGCCATGGTTTTTCAAAACTATGCGATCTATCCGACGATGTCTGTAAGAGAGAATATTGAATTTGGACTTAAGAATAACAAAGTAAAAAAAGAAGAACGAACAAAGTTGGTAGAAAGCATCAGTGCTGCTGTTGGTCTGACGGACTATCTGGACCGAAAGCCTTCCACCCTTTCTGGCGGACAGCGTCAGCGTGTGGCGTTGGCTCGTGCGATGGTTAAGGAGCCTTCCGTGTTCTTAATGGATGAACCACTGTCTAACCTAGATGCCAAACTACGAGCTCAGATGCGACTCGACCTGATCGAGCTTCATAAAAAGTTAGGTACTACCTTTGTTTATGTAACACATGATCAGGTGGAAGCTATGTCGATGGCAGATACGATCGTGCTGATGAATAACGGATTGATTCAGCAAGAGGCAGCACCTGAAGAAATTTATCATGAACCGAACAACCTCTTCGTGGCTCAGTTTATCGGAACGCCACCGATGAATATCGGAGAACTTGGTTTAGATGGTGTCAAGTTTGGATTCCGTCCAGAAAGCGCGCAAACGTCAGACACGCCGGTCGATGAATATTTGAGTATGGAAGGCGAGATTGCGACGCGTGAGATGCTTGGCTCAGAAACACTTTACCAAATGAAGTACAAAGATAGCGCGTTCATGCTGAAAAGCAATTATGCCTTCTACAAAGTAAACCAAAATATACACATAGGGGTCCCTGAAGATAAGCTTTATCTATTCGATTCAGAAGGGACACGAATCAGAAAAGATCATGAACGTTATTCCTCGTATCTTGAAGCTTTAAGAGGTTATTGATATGAAGAAAAAGACGTTCTGGGAAACCTGTAGACCTTATGTCATGATCGGCCCGGCCATGATTGGTATCTTTTTGTTTGTGATCTATCCGATGCTCTATTTAGTCTACCTTAGCTTCTTCAAATACAATTTATTGAACAGTGCGATGAGTCGGTATGTTGGTTTTGATAACTATATTCAAATTTTCAACAGACCTGATTTTTATAAGTCGCTTACGAACACCGTGATCTACACGGGTGGCGTTGTTGTTCTGACGATGCTCATCTCCTTGTTTTTTGCGGTATGGCTCAAAAAACAAACACGCTTGAATTATATTATCCAAGCGGGAATATTCACCCCACATATCATTTCAATCGTTTCCGTTTCACTCGTATGGCTATGGCTGATGGAACCGAATCTAGGGTTTCTGAATTTTGCTCTAGAAAAACTAGGTCTTCCAACATCACAATGGCTACAAAGCTCGAAAACAGCACTTTTTTCTATTATTATCGTATCGGTTTGGCACGGCATTGGGTATTACGTTCTCATTTTGGTCGCAGCACTGCAAGGCATATCGCCAAATATCTATGAGGCGGCGGAACTCGATAACACGAGTAGATTCAGAGTGTTCCGCAGAATTACACTGCCGCTCATCTCACCACAAATGTTCTTTATCTTGATCATCATGACGATCGGCTCGTTCAAAGTCTTTGATACGGTTCGAATCATGACAGGTGGTGGACCGAACAATGCAACGAATACGCTCGTCTACTATATTTATGGATTCAGAACGACAAACATTGGTTATGCGGCCGCTACTGGCGTCGTGTTGATGGTCATTATCGGAATACTAACGTTTATCTACTTCCGTTTGATGTCGAAGAAAGTTCATTATCAATAAGTTTATAGAAAGCTAGATAGAAAGGGGGATCATAGGTTTTGAAAAAATATAACGTTTGGTTGTCGGTAGATTTCTTGCTAAAAGCAGCCATCTTATTCGCCTTTATTTTTCCGTTCCTATGGATGATCTCGACCTCGCTTCAGACGTTTCAAGAGACACTCAGCGTTCCGCCTACATTGATCCCGTCTTCACCGCAATGGATCAACTTTGTAGAAGCGATGACATCAGGTCCGTTTGCAACTTATGCCAAGAACTCTATCATCATCACTGTGTCGATTATCGTCATTCAATTTCTTGTAATGATTCCGGCAGCCTATGCGTTCGCTAAATATGAGTTCTTCGGAAAAAATGTGCTTTTTGCTCTCGTGTTAATCGCGTTTATGATGCCAGGGCAGGTAACTTTTATCCCGATCTACTTAATGATGGCAGATTGGGGTTTGATCAAGACATTGATTCCGCAGATTCTGCCGTTTATGTCTAACGCGTTTGGAATCTTCTTGCTCCGGCAATATTTCATGCAGATTCCTGAGGAGATTATTGAAGCTGCGAGACTCGACAATGCGAGTGAATTTAAGATCATGTGGAAAATCATGACGCCGATGGCAAAACCGGCACTCGCTACAATCGCACTCTTTAGTTTTGTCAGTCACTGGAATGATTATTTCTGGCCGCTCGTTATGACAGATTCAAATGAAGTTCGGCCGTTAACGCTTGGTATTGCAATGTTAAAGCAATCTGAAGGAATCAGTAACTGGCACATTATTATGGCTGGTAACGTGGTATTAGTTATTCCGATTCTAATCGTTTACTTATTATGTTCCAAACAGATCGTCAAAGCTTTTGTGTATTCAGGTATCAAATAAGTTATATAAAAGATGGGGAGGGTTATGTTATGAAATTGAAGTACGTATTAAGTGCAATGGCTGTATTGGTGTTTATGATGCTTGCAGGTTGCCAAGGGGAAACTGAGAAAACCAGCGGTACGAAGTCCAAAGAAGGCGGTACGGCAACGATTCAATTCTGGCATTCATTAGGCGGTAAGAACGGCGAGTTCATGGATCAGTTGATTCAAAGATTCAATGATAGCCAGGATGAAGTGAAGGTAGTCGGTACTTTCCAAGGAACGTATGATGAAACGTCGACTAAGCTTCAACAATCGATCTCAGCAAGTACAGGTCCTGATGTTACGATGCTTGAACGTTCATATGTCCAACAGTTTGCAGAGTCTGAAGTGCTTGAAGACATGACACCTTATCTAAAAGAAAGCGGCTTGAAGAAGGGTGATTTTACAAAAGGTCTAATGGGTCATTCAACATTCAATGATAAGCTAGTATCCTTGCCATTAAACCGTTCAACACCTATTCTTCACGTGAACAAAACGATTTTAGATGAAAAAGGCTTAAAAGTTCCTACAACTTGGGATGAATTAAACGAAGTAGCAAATGCACTTGTTGTTAAAGAAGGCGACAAAGTAACACGATATGGCCTTACGATGCCTTACGATACGTGGTACCCAATCGCCATGATCTCTCAATCAAAAGGTACTTATTTTAACAAAGATAAAACGTCTATCGGATTTGCTAAAAATGATGTTGGCGTTAAAGTGTTTCAATACTTAAAAGACATGCAGAAGACAGGAGCTCTTTATTACCCGCCAGCACAGGATTCAGGAAACATCGTCAACCAAATGTTTGCTGCTGGAAAAGTGCCTCTTATGTTCCAATCTACAGGGGTAATCGGTGACATCAACCAGAATACAGACTTTGAGTATGTAACGGCTTTTCTACCTAAAAATAAAATCCACGCTACGCCAACAGGTGGCGGGAACGTTGCGATGCTTGCAGGATCTGAAAACAAAGAAGCTGCTTGGAAGTTCATTGATTTCATGATGGAAGATCCGAAGGGATTACAACAGTTTATCGTTGAAACAGGATACCTTCCGTTTACAGAAAAAATGGTAGACTCCAAAGAAATTCAAGATCTATGGGCAAAAGAGCCGAACAAGAAAACAGCGTATGATCAGTTAAAATATGCAGTAGACAACAATAAGAGTGTCGTTTGGCCAGAGACGATGCATGAGTTCTTCTCAGCTATTGAAGCGATCATGTACGATGATGAAGAAATCGAACCAACCCTTGATCAATTCAAAGGTGAAGTAGAGAGAATCCTCTCTGAAAGTTAATGGAATGACCAAAAAGCCTAGAGGAATGCAGTCAGTTCAATACGTCTAACTGATGACTCTAGGTTTTTTGTTTTATTTTTTTATGTATCTTTTTTTGAAAGTGAACTTAAATGTTTTTCCTTCTTAGATAGTTGATTGAAGTGAAGGTGCGAGACTCCTGCGGGAGCAGTGGGACAGGTGAGACTCTTAATAGCGCATAGCGCTAAGAGGCTCACCGCACACCCCGCGGAAAGCGAGCAACCTGGAACGGAAATCAACTGCTGTCAAGAGCTGCAAAGACTTTGCTATTTTCTAACTGAAAGGATGAAACAAATGATCGAGCAACTAAAAAACACCGATACCTTTTTTATCGCGGGCCATCGCGGATTTATGGCAAAGTACCCTGAGAATACACTTATCGCGTTTCAAAAAGCGCTTGATGCTGGAGTGGATATGCTCGAATTCGACCTTCGCTTTTCAAAAGATTCCGTACTCATGGTCATTCACGATGATACGGTGGATCGAACGACGAACGGTACAGGAAAAGTTAGTGATTTTACCCTTACTGAGCTAAAAAGTTTATCTGCAGGAGTAGATGTTGATGGACAATTCCATACGATTCCGACTTTAGAGGAATTTTGTGAGTTGTTAAAAACGTATCCTGACGTTCTTTTTAATGTAGAAATTAAACCAAGTCCTGATGCAAAACGTGTGGCGGCTGCAGCCATTCAAACGTTAAAGGATTACGATTATCTACCGCGATGTGTGTTTACGAGTTTTGATGCAGAAATCGTTGCGTATATTCATGATGTTTATGATCTTCGGACACAAGGCTTTCCGGGGGAATTGATGTTCAACTTTGTACCAGGACCAAACGGAACCTATTCGAAAATGTGGGCAGCGGGCATTAGTATGAAGCTGCTTACTCCTGATTTAATAGAGAAATTTATGGAATTAGGTATTTTAAGCTGGTGTTATTGTCCGGATACAGAGGAGCAAGTGACTCAAGCTTTAGGATTAGGCATCAACGTTTTAACGTGTAACAATCCGATACCCGCACTGGAGGAACGAAAGAAACTAAAAGATGAAATCAAAAGTTAAAGGAGGACGACCTTGCATATATCCTTTCCTTTTATAGTGAATTATGAGATGTATCTTCGTGTTCTGATCAGTGCTATCTTAGGCTTTTTGATCGGCTGGGACAGAGAATCAAAGAGCAAGCCAGCTGGGATCAAAACATACATGTACGTGTGCGTAGCGAGTACATTGATTACGTTGATCTCAATTTACAGTGTTGATGAGTTCAGTACGATGAGCGATACGATCCGAATGGATCCGATGCGATTGACGGCGCAGATTGTAGCTGGTCTTGGTTTTCTAGGCGGTGGCGTCATCATAAAAGACGGTGTTCAAGTGAAAGGTCTCACATCAGCTGCTATGATTTTATTAGCGGGTGGCGTTGGTATTGGTATTGGGGCAGGCTTCTATGGAATTGTTAGTTTTGCTGTTATTATCTCCCTCGTGTTAGCAAAGCTCGGCAACCATATGGAGAGTAGAAAAATGGCACGTCTTGAAAGGGAAATGAACAAGAATGAAGTGCATTTATAACGAATAGGAGGCTACTACTAATGAATATATGGAAAACGAACGTTGTTAAAAAAAGCGTAGGTATGATAACAGTGTTGGCCCTTTCATTAAGTCTATCCATTCCCGCAAGTGCAAAACAAAGCGTCCCGCATTCAAAAGTGTTTGACCTTAAGGCTCCCGCACATGAACTATTTCGGAATAAAGCCCTACATAATGGAACGGTTCAACAATCTTTTGGGTTCGATGATATCAATGGGCATGTTTACGTTTTGCAGCTGATGGCAGGCGGCATCCAACTGCCAGGTGAAGATGCGCCTGTGAGTGGTGCCACTCGTAGTCTGAATGGAGATCTGACGTTAACGAAACTTGATCTAGAAGGAAACAAACTCGGTTATATGTATTTAAAAGGCTTTGGTCACGGTGTGCAGATGGGAATTGAAACAGAGAATGGAGTTCCTTATATTTGGTCCGAAACTGATTCTGTTGCTGAAGGCAAAGATGGATGGGGAACACAGCTGGCGCGTTTTCCGTTTCAAGATAGTACTATATTAACGCCTGATTCGGATTCTTTAGAAAAACACCGTTTAATAGAAGGAGCCGATCGAACGACGGTAAACATTGATTCTGCCAACAACCTGCTTACCATGCGTTATCGAGTGAATGGTGTCTTTCATTTTGGCGTATTTTCGTTAGATGATGTAAAAGAAGGAAGGTATGAACCTGTAGCAGATGTGGTGCAACCCTCTCTAGGCACGTTTCAAGGATTTGCAAGCTGCGGCAGTTTCCTCTATCTTCTAGAAGGCAACGCATATGGATCGAACGGATCTGTTGCGCCAACTGGAAACACGTATATTACGGTTGTGAATCTAGAAAATGGTGAAGTGGTGGATCGGGAGTTATTTACAGGAGGGCAAGGTCTTTCATTTAGGGAGCCAGAAGGTCTAGGGATTCGTGTTCCGGATATTCGCCACCCGCATAAAGCGCAGTTATATGTAGGATTCGCATCCAACTTTACTCCGAATCGCTTGTCTAATTTGCTGTATATAGATGAATTGAAGCCATTGAGTCGCGTGGTGAAGTAGACATTTTGTTTGATGAAGCTTGGGGGATTTCTCAAGCTTTTTTTGTTTTTCGTAAGATGATTTTGCGACGACCCATAGGAAGGTGATTTTGACCCATAGAGTGAGTGGAACGACTCATAGAATTTACGAAGACCCATAGAAGTGTGAGAATGACTCATAGGATTCACGGGACGACCCATAGACACCGGATTTTGACTCATAGAAACGTGATAACGACTCATAGAAGGTTCAAATCAGTGCAACTCCAGATGATAGAAGCAGTAGCGACCGAAGAAAATACTTCTCTACTACTTAACGCATGACTCCTTACAGCTTATAATAGTAGTAAACCCCACTAAGTTAGGAAAATTACAAAAATGAAAAGAATATTGATTTGGTTTATTGAACCCTACATCATCATAAGACAAGAATGGAAACTGCTCTCTACACGCAATACCGAACTTATTACAGCTTTTGAAAAGAGACGAATAAAGGAGCTGCAATTCTTTAACATTATGCTAGCGGCTGTGTATACGTTGTTTTTTTACATGTTTGTAGGTGATTTGTTCATGCTTATACGCGGAAATTGGGTTTCATTGCTGGGCGTGGTGTTTGGTTTCTTGATGATGGTGCTGATAAAGAAAATTCAAGTCTCGCGCTATCTTAAGCGGCGTGATGCATATCTCAAAAACGACGAAACACTTATTGAAAAATAGGGCTCGCCACCGCAAAAAAACAAGCTGACTCTTCTAAAGAGCCAGCTTGTTTTCTGTCTTATTTCTTCGCTACATCTACAATACGACCTTCCACTTTTGGAGCGACCGTCTTTAATTTCGCTACATAATCACGTAAGTTTTCCCAGTCGGATAGTCCAAGATCTGTTACGCGGCCTTGCTCATAAGCCGTTTTGAATACTGTGTATCCATCTCCACCTTTTGCAGTGAAGGCATTTGTTGCGATTACGTATTCTTTCGCTGTATCAATTGCTGTGTAAGAATCATCAGCATTCTTTACTTCCATCGTAAGTACACGGCTACCAGCAGCTTTTGTGCTGTCATACGTAAATTTCATACCAGAAACGTGTAAGAATCCGCCGCTTTCCTTTGGAGATTGGCTTACACTGTGCTCAAGTGCAGTTTTGATCTCAGCACCTGTTAACTTCATCGTTGCTAACGTGTTACCGAATGGTAGTGTTGTTAAAACATCTCCGTATGTGATCGGACCAGCATCGATTGGAGCACGAATTCCGCCACCGTTTTGAAGAGCAAACGATACATTCGGATTCACTTCTTTTGCTTTGTTTAACATACCATCTGTGATGAGGTTACCCAGTTCAGTTTCGTTGCTTCGTACACTTGTTCCGCCGTTGTCAGAACGAGGATTCTCAAGTGCTTTTGCTGTTTCCCCACCTGTTGGAGTGTTCTTTAACTCTGCAATTTTGCTAGAGTACTTTTGTAAAAGTTTAGCAGCTTCTGGATCTTCCGTTTTTGTTTTCACTTCAATTAATTTACCAGCTTGGTTGATGACTTGACCTTTTCTGTTGAACTCTACATCCAATGTACCAAGGAAATCACCATATTGATAGGCTTGTACGATAACCGTTGAATCTTTCACTTTGCCTTCTTCATCTTCTTTAATGACGACAGGTGCGTTTAATGTTGTATGACTGTGACCACCAACGATTACATCGATGCCATCAACGTGTTTTGCTAGCGTTAAATCGTTATCGTATTCAGGGTTATCATCGTATCCAAGGTGAGTGATCGCTACGATCTTGTTAACACCACGGCGTTCTAAATCTCTAACCGCTTTTTGTGCAGACTCGATATAGTTTTTGAATTCAACGTTCTCAGGACTTGCGATGTCTGCAGTTTCTTCAGTCGTTAATCCAATGAATCCAACTTTTTCATGGTTAACACGTTTGATTACAGCTGGATAAATGTTGCTATCTTTCGCTTTAAGAGGAATTCTTTTATTCGTAAGGGCTTTCATATTTAAGTCTTTAGAGAAATCAACGTTTGAACTAACAAATGGAAAATCTGCATTTTTCACAAAATCTGCAAGCGCTTCGTGACCTTCAGGGCTAGCACCAAGATCAAATTCATGATTACCAAAAGTCATAAGGTCATAGCCTGCTAGATTCATAAACTCAAGATCAGCTTGTCCCTTAAACTCGTTAAAATAGAGAGTTCCTGAGAACACATCACCAGCGTCTAAAAGTAAGGCATCTGGCTTTTCGGCACGAACCTCTTTAATAGCAGTTATGCGTTTTGCTACATTATCTAGGTGAGCATGTGTATCGTTGGTATGCATGAGTGATAGATTAAACGTACGATCCTTAAACTTATGTTTCTTACCTTGAGCTTGGTCATCAGCTAAAGCTGGTACTGCGATTTGGGAAGAAATTAGCCCAACCGCAAGAGAAGAAGCAAGTAATTTTTTAAACTTTTGATTTAAAACCATACCATCACAATCCCTTCAAATTTGTCACACTATTATTAATTTAGCATGTAATAATGCAAAGTAAAGTCGAAATTTGTCGATTAAAGTTTGAATTTAAAAGTTTAATACGAACTTAACATTTTTAATAGTTCAGCGTGTGACACTTCATTAATAGAGTATGTATTTTTTGTCTGTTGATTAATGATTTGATAGGCATGTAGTGAAGGTCTGATAAGAAACTTCCAATGCGTTCCCGTTTTTGGAGAGTTTACATATTTGTCTGAGGGTGTCATCTGCTTAGTGAAAGATTCAAGTTCAGTAAGAAGGAATTTATCAAAATAACGGATGAGCAAGTAACCTGTATAGGATTTCTGATGGAAACGGTCGAGGTTTACTTTGCGAATATCAAACCAGCTGTGCGCATTTTGGACAGAAGGCGATAACACAAAGAGATTCCCTTTCGTATAAATCGTAGTGTTTGAGTATTGCCTCAACTTCAGATCCAGTGTTAATACATTTTTATTTACTTTTGAAGAGGTGGTTACGTTCCCCATACGAGATCACTCCATTTTACAAGATAAGGTAATTATAACGTAAAGCAAACAAAGGATAATACAATTTTTTACAGAAATATACAAGATACGATGGAAATTGAGGGGAATGAATATTTATGACAGTCACCACACAAAGGGATGAACGTTCTGTGCATCTAGCTTTGGAAAAGTTAGAACCGGGCTTAAAGAAATACGTAAACATACGCAACATGATTTACAATGTTGATTTATCTACGAATCTAGCATTTAAACAAGCGTTTAACGGGTTCTATCGGATGAGGCAGCGTAATCAAATCTATTACGACACTTTCTATACGTTTATGGAAGCGAACAAGTATAAGACTCCAACATTTGCGGAGACTTTGATGCACATGTACGAGAAATTAAACAGGGTGGAGGCATCCTTTTCTAGCAAACTGGTAGCAACGATTAATCCTGATCTGCCTGTTTGGGATAGAGTAGTGTTGAATAATTTAGGGTTAAAAGAGCCAGCCCAATATGATAAACATAGGATTAGTAAAATTATCTCATTGTATAACGAAATTGTGGCATGGTATGGGATGTACTTAGAAACAGAAGAAGCTAAGGAGATCATCCGGATGTTCGACACGGAGTATCCAGAAACAGGATTAACAGATACAAAGAAAATAGATCTCGTTTTATGGCAGATTCGTGAGTAAAATAAGTGAGGAGAGGCTGACTAGTTTTGTGTCATGTCTCTTTTTTTTTGCTTTCTTAAAGAGACTGATAGAGGTTAATAGTTGCCTTATTCCTGATAGATATAATGTTTAGAAGATATCGAAATGTGAGATGCTGTAAATAGTTATATTCTAGATGGGTAGGGGACTAATATGAATGAAGAACGATCTTTCGGTAAAGGCTGCTTTTGGGGACTGCTTTTATCCATACCATTTTGGATTTTAGTAGTTTTTATCGTACGAGCTATGGTGAACTAGTTCTTGGAATCTATAACCTGGTTTTTCTTGATATTCTCTTTATTCTTGATATCAGTTCTAAGATTCTTGATATCAAACTTTGTTTTCTCGATAAGTCACTCATAATTCTTGATATCCGCTCTCAACCACCTGTCAAAATCCTACTTATACCCACAACCAAACCTCCATTTGTAAAACTATGTTAAGAATACACATTGTTACTGTAAATATCAGTATAATATCTTCTTTTTTTAGTAAGATGAGTAAATATTTGATTTTGTAATTGAACTTATAACTAGAAGAGGTAAGATCTATGAAGTTTATTTACAAGTATCTAAAGAAATACCATTTCGAGGTAAGTATCGGGTTGTGTTTTTTCTTGCCTCCTGTTGGCTTATTGTTACTAATGTTTATTGGTTGGCACTCTTTACATCGCGTATGGAAGGAGGGTCGTCTCTTTTCATTTACACTAGGTCAATTTTTATTTGGGAGTATGTTTATTTCTACAATTGGATCTTCTATTATAATGAAAAATTATTCGTTTTTTTTAGTATCAGCACTAATTCTAGCATATATGGGAATTTACGTTAAAATGTCAGCCGATGGCGTACAAAGAACATTTACTTCTTTTAAATGGTTAACCATTGCAGGTGGACTTTATTGTTATGGTCTATATCCTTTTCAACAAGAACTTATGACACATCCAATTTCCAGTTTTTTAACAGGAACAACGTTGGTTGGTGCAACTCATATAGAGGAATATGAGAGATTGATTGGAGCTGCGTATAACCCGAATTTTTCTGTTGCATTACTGCTTTTCGGACTATCGTTTCTTCTAGCAGAATGCTTAAAATCAATAAGAAAATCTTGCTGGATTCAATTGGGAATTATCATGGTGACTGTTCTGTTCTTTCTACATGCCATCATTCTAACTGGGTCAAGAGCAGGCTTTTGCATCTCAATCGTCATCTTGACTCTTTTTACGTTTAGATGGAACAAGCTATTTGCACTCGTGCTAATTACATTTCTTGTTCTAAATTATAGATTAATTCTGACCTGGATGCCTCGTTATAACGAACTGATTCGGTCTGCTGATGTTAGAAAAGAAATTTGGATCCGTTCATTTGAAATCTGGCAGAACCACTCTTTATTTGGCACTTCACCAATTGGTTTTTATCAAGAATATTTTTTCCATTATCATGAAAAAATTCCGCATGCACATAACATTATCCTTAGTATGTTCGCAGAGTACGGATCACTTGGAGGGATTGCCTTTCTTATTGTTATACTTATTAATGGATATAAGGTGACATGGCTATTTCTCTCGAAAGAAACGGATAAGAAGTTTCTAGATGTGTATCTTCTATCTTTGCCTGTAATACTCTTAACGGGAATTGTGGATCATGTTTTGTATTCACCGCAGGTAGCGATCATGGCAATAATCATACTTGCTTCATGGGACAAATACACGGCAAGACTTTATTTAATCAATCCGTCTATATGGATTTTCACAGGAAAATGGATTTGGTGGAATACTTTGAAAGCATCGAAGAACCCCAAAAATCAAACCCCTTCATAACACGAAGGGGTCTTTTCTCACTTTTTTTCAAGCTTCACATCATGTTTCTTTGCCAACTTTTCCACATCATTCTTGTAATCTCTCATCATTTTACGAGCTGTGTTTAATTTCTCGTTTGCTTCATTAATCATTGTGCTGTCTTGGTTTTCGATGGCGGATACGATTAGCAAGAACGCACTTGCTTGTATATTCGCGGCCTCGATAAAATTTTCATGTAGTTTTCGTAATTCCTCCGTTTCCACCTCGACTGCCTCAAGTTCTTTAATAAACGTGTTGTATGAAGGTATGATCTCCACCTTCAACGCATCATATAGGGTTTGGTCATCAGTATAATTTGAACCTGTCACATTTTCGTATTTTCCTATAATTGTTGACTCTTCTTTTCCGATAGTGGGCATTTCCTCATTTACATAGTTCAGTAAATCATCCTGAATAGGATTGCCACATCCTGATAAGATGCAAATCAAAAAGAGAACACTTGCTAACACGTATTTTCTCATTAGCCACCTCCCTCAATCACTGTATTCAACGCGAAAATTGTCCTATTACCTAATTATGGATTTTGATGGAATGCACGATATTCCATTTCTTCATGCATTGAAAAGTTCTTTAGAAATAGTAAAATGGATATATTTTCAACCATTTGGTTCTTTAGACTTAAGAGTAAATATGGAATTAAGTGTATGATCAGAGAGTTGTGTTTTGAGACGAATACATATTTTTACATATTTACAGGTTTCGTATCTGTAGAAAAATGGTAAATAAGACAATGTGAAGAAATTGGAAGATAGATAAAAAGGAGTGGTCAGTTTGTTAAAAGCAAAGTCTAAATCTAAGTTCGTGGTCGTGGCAGGTCTATCTGCTGTCCTAATGTTAAGTGGATGTGGAGATAGTGAGAAGGCATCAGGTGATAAGGAAGAGAAAGATGTAAAAGTAGAAGAGAAAGCAAAAGCTGCTGACGAACCTAAAAAAGAAGAGCCAAAAGAAGAAAAAAAGGAAGAGCGAGCAAGCAGTGATTCTGGCGAAGTATTGAACCCATACATAGAAGAAGATACAGGTGGAAAAACTGAAATCCTGTATACGAACAGCAACCCTGGCTACGTAAATGAAGGTAGCGGCTTTAAAGTTACGATCGATGAGTACCAGCTTGTAAAAGTGACTGGTATGAACGAGTCAACGGCTGCACGTTTTGATGATTCACCGAACGGATATATCCTAACAGCCCGCATGTCTGTGGATAACCAATCTGGAAAAGATGTTTACTTCAACGGAACAACAAATATTCGTCTAACTGATAACCTTACGTATATTCCGTCAAACACAAGGAACTTTATTGAAGAAGGAAAAGGTCTGCGTCCGAAAACTTATTCTGAAGGCATCGACGGAAATAACAACATGTATAAAGCGGGTGAGAAGACGTCTGGTCTGATCACGTTCATGATTACAGAAGCGGATTACCAAACGATGACGAGTGTAAAACCAAAGTTCGTTATTGAAGCAAGTGCTGCACCGAACAAAGATTTCAGTGGTATGCAAGATTTCATGCAAGAAAAGATCTTTGATTTTGCGTATAGTGGGGAACAAGCAAAGGCATCCGCAAGTGAGCAAAAGTTCTACCCAGACTTGATGTCAGCGAACAACCTAGCGGATAAGAAGATGATTTTCGAGAAAGCAGGCATCGGACAAAAGCAAACCGTCGGTGACATGGAAGTGACGTTAGAAGGCGTTCAGTACACAGAAGTCATTCCAACAGCAGGTAACGAGTCGCGCTTTGAAGATGCAGAGTTGGTTGCGTTAACGGTAAAAACGATGATCAAAAACAACGGTAAAAAAGAGATTGACATCTACAACGTACCTGGAAAAGTAACCATCGATAAAGATCGCGGATCAGCATTAAGCAATGCATTTGCAGAGCCACGCGATCCAAAGAGTGTGAAGCCGGGCGAAGAGAAAGAAAAATACACGGTATTCCTATTCCGTAAAGACGAATTCCAGTTGTTCAAGTCGTTCGATTTAGAGGTTGGCCCGTTCTTCGGAGACGGTAAGTACCTATTTGGCGAGAAAAAAGCTAAGTTTACGTTACCGAGGTAACGGATTTGAGAGCACTCCTGAAGTTTTGGGAGTGCTTTTTTGTGTTCATTTTAAGGCTCCAGCCTGTACTTAGCAATTAAAATGCTAAAGACGGTGTTTAACCATTCATGATCAAGTATTTAACTGGGAAACGATTTAAGGTTAAGAGGACTAGCGATAGGGCCATAATTGTTTTAAGATAGCTGTAGAAGATTAGAGGCTATTTTTAGGAGGAACCATGCTACAAAAATTCGGTTTTTCACAATACGAAAGTCAGGTGTTCGAGGTTCTTGCATCAAGCGAGGAACCGATGGACGCGACAAATATCGTTAAATACTCGGGTGTTCCGAAATCCAAGATATATGAAGTGCTATCGCGCATGATTGAAAAAGGCATGGTGCTGGATTCGGTGTCAGAAAAGAAGAAGCTGTATACCGCATTGCCACTGTCAATCGTGATCGAGAAGCTGACGACTGAATTTCAGGAAAACGTGGAACAACTTAAAAACAATACGTCGAAGCGAACGTTTTACGATGAACACGTTTGGAGTCTGAAGGTTGATTCGTCGATTCGTGCACAAACGAAGCAGCTTCTGCAAACGGCAGAGAAATCCATTCGCGTATCTGGCTGGCAAGACGATATTCAAGAGCTCCTACAGATTCTCCAAGAAAAGGAAAAGCAGGGCGTGGATGTAGAAGTTCTTGTTGTAGGCGAGTTGGAGTCGACGCTGTCTCATGTACACACGTTGATTCCTGCACAGGAACATCACTCGTTGGAGCGTTTTCGTCTTGTTGTTGTCGATGAAACAGAAGTTATTTTTGCGGGTATGGAAGGGCAGAGCTGGCAAGCATTGAAGACTAAATCTCGTCCATTTATTAAAGTTTTCATTGAGTTCTTTTATCATGATGTGGCGCTGGCTAAAATTACGGAGAAACATTCCGAATTAATGATGAATGATGAAGAGATTAAGAGTGTATTGATGAAGTTAAGGTATTGAGTTAGGGCTGACTCCAAAAGAGCACTTCAAGTGATCTTTGGAGGTCAGCCCTATTACATTTTATAGTCTGATTGAGTGGTGCCGGATCCCTATGAGTCAAAGTGTGTACTCTATGGGTCGTAACTAGTCACCTATGAGTCAAACGAAGACTGCTATGGGTCAAAAAGAGAAGTCTATGAGTCAAACCATAATCTATGGGTCAAAATCATAGGTCTATGAGTCAAAATGAACATCCTATGGGTCAAACGAGCAACCCCAACCCCCTCAATCAAGCTTGTTGCACCACACAATCAATCAATCAACCAATCAATCAATCAATCAACCACTACACATTCAAATTAGTATCCCAATCCGCATTTCGCAGTGGGCTGTGTTTAGATGTCAGAAGCTTGGTGAAGGTGGGCTGTATTTTTTTCGTGAATTCTTCTGCATCAACAGAAGACTTTTGTTGAAATTGTACCCCTGCAATAAAAGATGTCACATACTCATTCCAGTTTGAAAAGAGTGATTGTGCCTGCTCAGCAGCACGCTGGGATCGTTCGTTCCTGTCCTTTCTAATTAATGACAAGTGTTTGAAATTACTCCACAATAAAGTAGCTGATCTTGCGTACATTTGGTTGTTATAGATGCAATTGGATATGTCGTACGCCGCAATTCCATGTTCGTTTAAGCGGTTCATATAACGTTGAACGACGCGGTACTTATGAGCGGTCTCTGGATCTAATGATTCAATAAGTGAGTTCTGTTCAATTTCTGATAATTGTAATAGCTCTTTCTTAATCGAAGAAAACCTCTTTTGAAAGCCATCCGTGAGAAGCCAATCCAATTTGTCATACGTGATTTTTTTATCTATATGTCCGGTTGAAAACAGAGCACCAACCCTGCTAACACCGTATTTAGGATAATTCACAGCCCAATAGTACGATCCCATGCCTTTTAAGCAAAGTACAGCGAGCGAATCGATGAAAAGAGACTTTTTTTGTCGACGTTTTCGTTTGTTAAACACATGTATTCTCCTCTCTTATCGAAGTCCTCGAAAGATTTTTTTCCACTCTCGCCAAATGAAAAAAACGGAGACGAGGAACACGATCGACCAGATGGCTGGCCAAAAGATAAAGTCGTAAAAGTCCTGATCTGATGAGATGAACAAGTTAAGAATAAACATGAACATGAGCCAAAATGGGTTTGTTTTTTCATCGATCTCACTAACCGTGTTATAGCTGAAATAGGCTAGTACGAGTGGGATGAAGAGCCTCCATCTTAACTGGCTAATCAAGAAAATAAGCATTTTTTTCTTGAGGGAATAAATGTTCAGCTCTTTCTTTAATTGGCTCTTTGGTATCTGATGCTTTAGCTTTTTGCGTACGGCGCGAGTATGTAATAAGCGATTGATTTCGGCCAACATGGTGATTGCTTCTGCATCACAGGGTTCGAGCTCTCTAATCCTTGTGAACTGTTTCCGTGCTTCTATTAGCCTTTCTTGCTTGAAAAAGACGTGTCCAAGCAGACTGATTACGTCCGTGTCATCTGGCCATGATGAGACCAAAGCGGAGAGTAGGGTCTCTGCTTTTTCATATTGTTCACTCTTAACGTACACAGTCGCGAGAAGAAATCTGGCGTCTTTTGTGTCTTGATTTTGTAGCAGTAGATGGGCTGCCCTGTCAAAGTCTTTTCTCAAAAGAAAGATCTGCGCCAATGAAGTAATCGTTTGATGATGATTGGATCGCAGGGAATGTGCTTGTGAAAGTAAGAGTTCCGCCTCGTCGTAAGATTGCTGATGAGTAGCAATTAGTCCTTGGATGAGCAACAGATCAGGATCACCTGTGAAAATTTCTGCCGCTGCTGCCGCTTCACTTTCTGCTGCATTCATGTGTCCTTCAAAGAACGCATCAAACGCGGCTTCTCTTGCTCGGAAGAATGCGTCATGATGGATGTCTTGAGCGTTTGCCGCAAATTCATATGATAAATCGAAAGAGGGTCCTATCCGTTTTTTATAATAACGAAAAAACTGTTCTTTTGATTCTGAATCAAGAATATCGAGATCCTCTTTCATCAGTTCGTACCATTGAAACTGGTTCTCGAGAAGAAGCCAAATTTTCTTTGGCAAGAGATGATGTTCAGATATAAAGTAGAGAAGTTCGTCGCTCACTTCCTGCTTGTGCTCGATACTCCATAGCAGTTCATCGTCTAAAAGTGTTAGCCATGCTTCTTCCGAAATCCTTGATGTGATATCCCGATAATGCCGTTCAACATCTTCCAAAAATGTTTCTATGGATTTAAGCGATTCAACATCCGGCAAGATAACAGGAGTTAATCTTTTTTGTTCTTGATTGAAATGAGAAAGTGAAGAATCTGGCCAAGACGTATCTACAACAGCAGTAGGTTCAGCATGTACCAAAACACGCTCTCTTCTTTTTAAATCTTGTTTAGCACGGTCAAACGCTTCCCGAAGTCTTTGATAGCCCTCGGGATCATCTTCGGGGTGGTGAATCTTCAGTTGTTTGGAATAGGCTTTTTTGATGACTGAAAGGTCGTCTGTTGGTTCGATGCCTAGAATGGCCCAGTATCCGTTCATACGGTCAGCCAGCTTTCTGCTTGGTCGAGATCTTCTTTACATTTTGCAGCTGCTCGCTTAATGATATGTTCTTGCTGGGTCGAGAGCGCGAGTTCAAACTCCTCTAGAATCTTGGCTGCTACTAGTCGTTTTTCGCCGATTGATTCTTCGTATAACCGCTCACCGCGTGCGAGGATCAGTCGGTTTTCGGTACGTTCACGTGGATGGATCTTAATGTCTTTCAGCTTTTCCATCCTAGCTTGTATCTCTTCTTGTGTCATACTTCCATCCTTTTGCTCGATCACCATCTTTTTCACATGTCCCGTGCTCAGTGTAGTAACCTCCACTTCGAGCAGTCCGTTCACATCGTACGTAAACCGGACATCTATGGGCTCTTGGCCTGCAGGTGCAGAAGGAATCTTAACGGATAGTTCTCCAAGTTTCAGGTTGTTTTCAACAAGTCGGCTTTCTCCTTGGTAAATATCAATCTTGAGCTTTTTTTGATAATCGTCTATCGTTGCATAACGTTCAACCCTACTAACTGGAATGGGAGTGTTTCGCTCGATGATCGGACTGTAGTGACCGATAGAATATTGGTTCTCGCCTAATTTTTTTGTCGTGTTAATACCAAGCGAATAGGGACACACATCGGTTAAAATCATTTCTTTTACCGCTTCGTTTCGTTCTTTGAGAGCCACTTGAACGGCCGTGCCAAGACCCACGGCTTCATCAGGGTGGATGGAGGTGAAGGGAAGGCGACCGAAAAGTTTACCGATCGTTTGTTTGATCATCGGCATTCTTGTCGCTCCACCAATCAAGATCACCGTATCAACGTCATCAGGACGCATGTTAGCATCACGAAGTGCACGCTCCACCGGATTTCGCAAGCGGAGGATGAGTGGCTGTATGAGCCGTTCGAATTGCGTGCGGTTCACTTCAAGGCTATAGGTAGTATCATTTACATGAAGGGTCATCGTCGAGCTCTGTATGTTACCGCCGAGTTCGCGTTTACACTGCTCAGCTTGTTTGAAAAGAGCAGAATGAGCATGCGCATCGAGGTCATCGGATGAGAGATTCTTTTCGTTCATAAAGAAGTTCATTAAGGTGTCAGTAAAATCTTCGCCGCCTAGAAAGTTGTCGCCGGCAATGGATTTAACCTCCATCACTCCTTCAAAAAGCTCGAGGATGGAGACATCAAACGTTCCACCACCAAGGTCAAAGACAAGAAATTTCGTGTCATCCTCTTTTTGGTGTAAGCCGTACGCGATCGCAGCTGCTGTCGGTTCGCTGATTAGTCGGTCAACTGTCAGTCCCGCAAGTTCGGCCGCATATTTGGTTGCTTTTCGCTGTTGATCGTTAAAATACGCAGGTACACTGATCACCGCATTTGTGATAGATGTGTTTAAATGAGCTTCTGCATCGCGCTTTAATGATTGAAGCACAAAGGAAGACAATTCTTCTGGTGTGAACTCCAAACGTCCGAGTCGGTATATTTTTTTCGTTCCCATGTGGCGTTTGAAAGCTGAAGCTGTAGTATGTGGGTGGGTGATCAGCCGTTCCTTGGCGATATCACCGACTAAGAGCTCTCCGTTGTCATCAACGCTGACAATGGATGGAGTTAGGTTATGGCCGAGTACATTTGGGATGATAACGGGTCCGTCTTCTCCCCAATACGCAACAAGGCTGTTGGATGTTCCAAGATCAATTCCAATCGTGGTCATTCGATCTTCCCCTTCAATCATGGCTATTTTTTGCTAACAGTATTATATAGCTCATTTTCTGGAAATTCAAACCAAATGGTGGGTGGGGAGTGGAAGGAATAAGTGTTTATTGCATCTAAAAAGTAGAGGTGAAAGAGTTAGGAAGAGTATTAAATGGAGGATGAAAACGTAAAAAAAAGACCCAATCGGGCCTCTTTTTTTCTACTATTCTTGAGTATTCACAACTTCCAAAGCCATCTCAATCATGTCGTTGAACGTTGTTTGGCGCTCTTCAGATGTTGTTTCTTCACCTGTGAAGATGTGGTCACTTACAGTTAAGATAGACAACGCGTTCACACCGTATTTCGCTGCGATCGTGTAAAGGGCTGTTGTTTCCATTTCAACCGCTAACACACCGTTATCCGCAAGCTTTTTCACAATATCCATGCTGTCGCGGTAGAACAAGTCAGCTGTTAACACGTTACCTGCTTTGATCTTTAAGCCTTTTGCTGTTCCAGCTTCATATGCTTTTCTTAAAAGATCGAAGTTTGCGCAAGGTGCGAAGTCGATGTTAGGGAACGCCAAGTGGTTCATGCGAGAATCTGTAGATGCTGTCATCGCAAGGATTACGTCACGCACTTTTACGTCTTGTTGGATCGCGCCACATGTACCAACGCGGATCAAGTTTTTTACGCCATACTCACGGATCAATTCGTTCGTGTAGATCCCGATCGATGGAATCCCCATGCCTGTCCCTTGAACAGAAACGCGTTTTCCTTTATATGTTCCCGTGAACCCAAGCATGCCGCGAACTTCGTTATAGCATGTTACATCTTCTAAAAATGTTTCTGCAATATATTTTGCACGAAGCGGATCCCCTGGTAATAGGATGCTTTCTGCGATTTCACCTTGTTTAGCGCCGATATGAATACTCATTTGTTCACCATTACATCTTTTACGATTGTAATGGTTTCACCTCCTCAAAAGATTGTAACTTACCAAAAATTTCTCTACCTTCATCATGCCATAGTTTTCGCAACCTAGCTAATAGTATGTGCAGATTCTCGGGAACGGCGTGCTTTTTTTGTCATAGATAGCACAGCCGTTCCGAGTGCTAAGATGATCAGCAAACCGCCGACCGTTGCGTTGTTCTCGACAGATGCGTTCTCAATCACGATTCCGCCGATCATGGACCCGAACGCGATTCCGAAATGAAGCGCCGAGTTGTTCAGACTCTGCTGAATGTCGGACGTTTCAGGTGATGACTCGATAAGATAGCTTTGCATGGCCGGTGTGATCGCCCAGCTGAGCATGCTCCAAATCACCATGACGATTAAAAATAACGGAAAAGCAAAAGTTGTATAAGGAATCATAAAGATTGAGATCGCAAAAACAATAATAACGCCAATTATCGTAGGTTTTGTGCCGAATTTGTCAGCGAGCATACCCCCGATTCCACCACCAAAGACCGCAGCAACACCGAATATTAAGTATACGATGCTGACCCATGTTCCGTTAAGTCCGAGCGCAATTTTTAAAAATGGAGTCAGGTATCCGTATAACGTTAGATGACCAGCTAAGAACAGGAACGACGTAATCTGTGCAAACAAGATACGACGATTTTTTAATGTGCGCAGCTGTTCTTTGATCGGAATCGCTGGTTTTGGAGCCAACGTATTCATGAAGAAATGCACACCGAGAATGGATAAAACGGTAAGTGCAGTAATTAAGATGAACGGTGCGCGCCAACCGAACGCATTTCCGAGCATTAAGCCGACCGGAATGCCGAGTACGAGCGAAGCGCTGATTCCCATGAACACAACACCGATCGCGCGGGCTCGGTATTTCTCTTCCACGATGTTAGATGCCATCGTTACACAGAGTACGACGAGCAACGAACCACTAGCCGCTGATAAAATTCGTGCGATGAGCAGCATCGAATACGTCTGACTTATGATCACGAGTGCGTTACCTATTAGAAACACAAATAAAGAGATGATCGTTAGTCGTTTTCTCTCGATATGAGCTGTCATCGTAAGCAGGATAGGTGCCGTGATAGCGAACACGAGTGAGAAGATCGTGATCAGAAAGCCCGCCTTACCGAGGCTTACACCAAGATCGTCAGCGATCAGGTCAAGGATGCCGCCAATTATTAACTCGACAATCCCAACCACAAACGAGACGATTGTTAACAAATAAACACGTTTGTTCATATTTTATCTACCTTCTTTTATATAAAAGTTACCCCTGTAATGGTAACTTATTTTGAGTTTGGTGGCAATAACGAAATTGATGTTAAATATAGGGTTTGAGGGAGAGGAGAATTGAGAGTGGACAGTATTCTGATGAAAGTGGACAGTAAATGTGTAAAAGTGGACAGTATTTCATCGAGAGTGGACAGTAAAACTCAAAAAGTGGACAGTATTTCATCGAGAGTGGACAGTAAAACTCAAAAAGTGGACAGTATTTTCATGAAAGTCGACAGTAAGTGGTTGTAGAGGTGTGGGTGCATCCCGAAATTGCGTCTTCAGACGAGCTGATCGTATAGTTGGCGACTGCAATCTGTCGGATTAGATGTTTAATCTGTCCGTTTGACCATTTAATCTGTCCAATTAGCCCCACAATCTGTCCAATCTCCAACATAATCTGTCCATTTCGGCCGATAATTTGTCCGATTCATAATATCTTGCTTAAAACCTCTCACAGCTTATCCCACACCACTCTAAATCCTCACAAAACCACCCACCAAGACGAACAACTAAAACATCCAAACCTTGTTTTGATTGAACAATAATAGGAAAAGCTTCAAGTAAAGGAGGTCGCGCGTGAAAAGTATACATAGTCGTTTGTTGCTCATGCTGTTAGGTTTTATTATCGTGCCGTATTTTTTAACGATTTTTCTTATATATGCATACACGAAGAACAGTGTTGAGGAGTACGAACTCAACAACAGCAAGATGCAGCTGGAGAAGAATGCGGAAGACCTCCAACAATATTTTGATGACATGGTGAATCTGCCTTTTATTTTGTATCGTAATCCAGATCTGTTCCGCATTTTTACAGAAGGATTTGAAGACTCGATTTACTTCGATCAGGATTCGGTTGAAAAGAGTATTGAGACTTTTTACTTAGCAAGAAATGAGATTCGTCAGCTCCGATTTTATTTAAATGAAGGAAAAGAGTCGTTTACCGTTTACAACGCGACAGTTAGTACGCGAAAACCGCAGCCGAATCTACTGAACCAAGAACACATTAAACAATTGTTTAAATCTAATAAAAATTATCTTATTGAGCCGCCTCATGTGATCAAAAACTACAACAACGCGGCGATCATTCCAGAATCTGACCGGACGAAGGTGCTAAGCATTCATCATAAAATAAAGGAAGTGCCGTCTGACAAGTTTCTTGGAATCATGACGATGGACATCAGTTTAGGTGAGTATTCAAAGATCGTGAGTAACTTAGCCGGAGAAAACGGGTCATCTGCTTATCTGATTAACGATCAAAACGAGATTATGTATGCGACGGATTCTTCATTAATAGGTAAGCGGGTTCCATCCGATCTACAAAATCGAATTGAAAAAGGTACAACAGATAAAGAAATATCGCTAACGAAGACATTAGATGGTCCGGTTGAAGGCTGGAAGTTAGTGAAAAAGACGCCGAGTGACGTACTGTTTCGTGATGTTCGGAAGACGGCAACCATCAATATCCTCGTTGGCCTTGGGGTGGGTCTCTTAGGTCTACTCATGATCAGTTTCATCTCATACAAAATCTCTCGGCCGATTCGTGAACTGAGCGAGAAGGTGCGCGGGATTGAAGGGGGACATATTACGATACCATTTGACCAAGACAGGCAAGATGAGATCGGGCACTTGGAACGACATATTAAAGATATGACGGATCGGATCAATCTTCATATTAATCGTGAATATAAGTTAGAAATTGAGAACCGAAGAAATCAGTTTCGCGCGTTGAAGTCACAAGTGAACCCGCACTTTTTGTTCAATGCTCTGCAATCGATTGGAGCGGTGGCGCTGCGTTCCAAGTCACCGCAAGTGTACGGCCTTATAACTTCGTTGTCTAAGATGATGCGTTATTCCATGCAAGCAAACCAGTGGGTGAGCGTGCAGAATGAAGTGGATTATATGAAGGCTTACCTCACTCTGCAACAGGCTCGATTTGGAAAAAATCTGCACTATTCATTTGAGTTTAGTGACGAGGTACTAGAGAGTAGGATTCCGAGCATGATTTTACAACCGCTCGTTGAGAATTTTTTCAAGCATGTGTATGAAGAGGGCTTTTACGAAGCGCAACTGACGGTTTCGGGTGAGCTAAAAGGAGATTCTCTCTATCTTGTTGTTGAAAATAGTGATGGTCCTGAAATCACACAAAGCGATATAGAACGTTTACGAGAAAACATTTACGAATCAGCATCGGAAGGTACCCCTGTAAATGAGCATATCGGGCTGAAGAATATATATCAGCGACTGATTCTAAACTATGGCACAAAAGCGGAATTCATAGTGGATAGACCGAATGGACAAGGTTTTTCGGTGACGATCGTTATTCCAAAAGATTCTAATGACGAGCCAAGGGTTTAGTAACAGAAAGAAGGTAACGGATATGAAGGTGTTGATAGCTGACGATGAGTTCAATGTCCGCGATGTAATCCGGTATATCGGAAAGTGGGATGAACACGGGATAACAGAGCTCTTGGAAGCGGCGAACGGAAACGAAGCGAAGAAGGTTATTGAAAAAGAGCAGCCGGAAATTATTTTTACAGATATTAAGATGCCAGGAATGAGTGGCTTGGATTTGATCGAGTGGCTGGATTCTATCGCTTATGAAGGCAAGGTTATTTTGATCACGGGTTATGACGATTATCAGTTTATGAGAAAAGCCATTCAGCATAATAGTTTCGATTATCTTTTAAAACCGGTTGAGGATGAGGCATTTAATAATGTGCTGAAAAAAGCAGTGGCCGCTTATGAAGAGGAAAGTAAAGCCAGGCTTTATCAAGAAGATGCTGTAAAAGTACGATGGAGTCAGACGATGTTAGCCGCTTGTCTCGGTGAGCCGGCTGACCTTGATTTCATCGCCTCAAACCTGCCACCATCGGAAAAATATGATTTTACATTATTAACGTTCTATCAAATGCATCAGCCCGCACCTTTTATCGAAAAACTAGCTGATGAGCTGGTGGAACAAGAAATCGGAAACGCTGTGATGCTGCCGGGTGACTCTAACCAAAGTGTGCTCATCACCTTGCCGGAAGAGTGGTTTTTCATTGAAGAGCGTTTAAGCCGTGAACTTGATATTCCGGTGCGCCTCGTAAAGGGTGAGCTACAGTCTCTTCAAGCGATTCACGAAAAATATAACGATCTCCAAAGTGAGCTCGAAAACCAGAACTACCGGTCGATTCAACGATTGGACGAACTCGAAGCAAAGCAGCGCATGAACGATATTATTTCGCATGTTGAAACATACTACATGGAAGATATGAGTTTAGAGAGACTAGCGAACCGGTTCTTTTTTAGCCGCGAACATATCTCTCGTAAATTCAAGCAAGAAACGGGCATGACGTTATCAAAATATATAACAAAATTGAGGATTGATCAGGCAAAACGGTGGTTGAAGGAAAGTGATGAAAGCATCTTTTCGATTTCGACGATGCTCGGGTATCAGGATGAAAAATACTTTTCTAAGCTTTTTAAAAAAGAAGTGGGGATAACCCCGTTTGAATATCGAAATGGTGAAAAATCGTAAGCAGAGATTCTATAGAGAAAGGGGGGATTCCAGAAAACATGAAAAAGCTTTATGTAACCATTGGTATGATAGCGATTCTTCTCGCGGGCTGTCAGACAGAAAGTGATTCGAAGCCCAAGAAAGAAGCAAAGATAGAGAAAAAGGTCGTTCTTGATATTCGAAATCCGAAAGTAGAGATTGCCTCTGAATTTGAAGAGCTCGCGAAAGTCTATGAAAAAGAAAATCCTGAGATTGATATACGGATTCGTACGGTCGGAGGAGCGGCTGATGATTATTCCGACTTAAAAGCGGAGCTAGCTTCAGGTAAGGGACCGGACATTTTTACAAACACAGGTTATGAGAATGCTGAGACTTGGCGGCCGTACCTAGAAGATTTGTCAAAAGAGCAATGGGTCAAGGAAGTCTATCCAGGTACGCTAAACGCGATCAAGATGGACGGAAACGTGTACGGAATGCCCATGAATTTAGAAGGCTACGGCTTCATCTATAATGAGGAGCTGTTTCAACGTGCGGGTGTCGAGCAAGTACCAGAGACATTATCAGATTTGAAAAATGCAGCGGCAACATTACAGAAAAAAGGAATCACCCCGTTCGCAACCGGCTATTACGAGGACTGGAAGCTCGGTGTCCATCTATTAAACGTGGCTTTTGCGAGACAAAAAGATCCGGATGCTTTTATAAAAAGGTTGAATGCAGGTGAAGAACAGATTCCGGACAATCCATTGTTTCATGATGTTATCGATCTGTTGGATGTTACGCTGAAATACGGAAACGCCGATCCGTTAACGACGGATTACAACATGGAAGTGGACCTCTTCGCAAAAGAAAAAGCCGCGATGATTCTCCAAGGAAACTGGATTCAGCCGATGATCGATGAACGAGCACGAGACCTAGACGTTAGCTTTATGCCGATACCGATCAATGATGAACCAACCGATCAGTTGGTTGTGAGCGTGCCGAACTATTGGGTCGTGAACAAACAGGCAGATTCTTCAGATAAAAAAGAAGCGAAGTGTTTTTTAAACTGGATGGTGAATTCAAAAAAAGGGCAAACGTTCATTACGGAGCGTTTTAAGTTCATCCCGGTTTTTAAAAACATTAAAACAGACAAACTAGGTTCTCTTGCTAAAGAGACGATTGCCGCATACAAAGAAGGCAACACGTTGGATGCTAACTGGAGCGGTTTTCCCGCAGGTGTGAAAGAAGAGTTCGGATCTGCCATGCAAATGTATGTAGGTAAACAACTGACACGTGAGCAGTTGTTGCGCGAATTTCAGCTTTCCTGGGACAGAGCACGGAAAGCACAAGAATGATGAGACTCCTTGATAGGGGTCTTTTTTTGTTGTGAAAGTTGTTGATTTCATTTTCACCTCGACTCGGAGCCAATTTTTACGAGATATCAATTTAAGACGAAATCCTTATCAATCTATGCCATATCTACATGCAGCATCCTTCCCTATACTTAATCATGCAAAGACAAACGATTGGAACTGCTGAATCAGTCCCAACGAAAATCACATAGGAGGAATACGTATGAACTATCGTAATATGGCGAAAAAAGTAGCTGTCGTATCACTCAGTACTGCGATTTTATTAGGAGGGGGCGCAACAACATTCGCGTCAGGTCAAACCCCTTCAGATTTTAAAGAAACGTACGGAACTTCACAGATCACGCGCTACGATATGAAGCAGATGATCAATCAACATAACGACCCAAAATATACAGTGCCAAAATTTGATGCATCTACGATCAAGAACGTTGAATCAGCTAAAAAGGTTGACGAAAACGGCAAGAAGATCGACATGGACGTATGGGATACATGGCCACTTCAAAACGCGGACGGAACGGTTGCTGAATACAAGGGCTACCACATCGTTTTCGGTTTAGCAGGTGACCCGAAGAACCCGAACGACACGTTCATCTACATGTTCTATAAAAAAGCAGATGACCAATCCATCGATGCTTGGAAAAATGCAGGACGTGTTTTCGAGGACGATGACAAGTTCAAAGCGAACGATAAATACTTAAAGCATCAATCTGAAGAATGGTCAGGTTCTGCAACATTCACTTCTGACGGTGAAGTTCGTTTGTTCTATACGAACCGTGAAGCTTTCAAGCCAGATCAAGACCGTTTCGGTAAACAAACATTAACAACTGCACAAGTGAACCTTTCTCAACCTGATAGCAAAACGCTTGAGATCGACGGTGTAGAAGATTACAAGTCTATCTTTGAAGGCGGAGACAGCAAGATGTACCAAACGGTTGAAAAAGCGTTCGGTGGCGGAGATTACAACGATAACCATACGTTCAGAGATCCTCATTATATTGAAGAAGATGGACGCAAATATTTAGTGTTTGAAGCGAACACAGGTACTGAAACAGGTTATCAAGGAGAAGAATCTCTTTATAACCAAGCGTACTATGGAAAGAGCAACGCTTTCTTCCAAGATGAAAAGAAGAAGCTGTTAGCAAGCGATAAGAAAGAAACGGCTAAAAAAGCAAACGGTGCGATCGGAATCATCGAGATCAACGACGATTATTCTGTGAAAAAAGTGATGAAGCCACTAATCGTATCCAACACGGTTACAGATGAGATTGAGCGACCGAACATCTTCAAAAAAGATGGCAAATGGTACCTCTTCACAAGCAGCCGTGGCGCTAAGATGACGATCGATGGCATCGATGACAGAGACATCTACATGCTTGGGTATTCAGCTGATTCTCTAGACGGTCCATTCAAGCCGTTGAACAAAACAGGTATCGTGCTGCACCAAGACCAAGATCCGAACGACATCACTTGGACGTATGCACACTACGCGATTCCTCAAGAAAATAGCGACAATGTCGTTGTAACAAGCTACATGACAAACAGAGGCTTTTTCGAAGATCGCAAATCAACGTTTGCACCAAGCTTCGAGATGAACATCAAAGGTAAGAAAACATCTGTTGTTAAAAATAGCATTCTTGAACAAGGACAACTAACGAAGTAATACAGATTTTCTATCAATCATTTTTCGACCTACCCTACACATCAACCAAAAAGAAATGCCAGAGATGGCATTTCTTTTTATTTAGGGATCACTAGGATAGGAGGTTAAGTTATGTATAAGTACGATAAATGGCCCTTATTATTCATTTTTAGTCTACTGTTTGCAGGCATGATACTCGTGAATCATTTGATCGATGAATCAAGTAAGCCTGTTCCAAAAAAGGAAAACGACCCATCGTATCGGGCAGATTATCATTTTACAACGCCTGATAAGTGGAAGAACGATCCGCAGAAACCGGTCTATTATAAAGGAAAATATCACTATTACTATCTGTATAACAAAGATTATCCGGACGGTAACGGAACAGAATGGCGCCATGCAACGTCAGAAGATCTCCTGAACTGGAGAGATGAAGGTGTGGCGATTCCAAAGTTTACGAATGACAACGGAGATATTTGGTCAGGTTCTGTGGTAATTGATAAAGAAAATACCGCTGGCTTCGGGAAGAATGCGTTTATCGCAATCCTCACACAGCCTTCAAAAGACGGAGGGAAACAAAAGCAATTTCTCTGGTACAGCACGGATGAAGGAAAGACGTTTAAGCCTCATGGCGAGGATCCGGTTTTAGATAACCCGGGAACGAAAGATTTCAGAGATCCTAAAGTCGTCTGGGATGATGAGCGGAAAAAATGGATCATGCTGATGGCAGAAGGTACGAAGATTGGTTTTTATGAGTCTGATGATCTGAAAAACTGGAGATTCACGAGCGATTTTCAAACGAAAGACATTGGACTGATCGAGTGTCCCGATCTCTTTTTGATGCGTGCAGAAGATGGAACGTTGAAATGGGTGCTTGGTGGGAGCGCGAACGGTCTTGCGTCTGGAAAGCCAAACACGTACGCGTATTGGACAGGAGATTTTAACGGAGAATTCTTTGCTGTTGATCATGAAGATCCAGAATGGCTGGATTACGGCTTTGATTGGTATGGCGGGGTGACGTTTGATGAAGGAGAGAAAAGTAATCCTGTTGCAAAAAGATATGCGCTCGCTTGGATGAACAACTGGAGCTATCCGCATGAAACGCCTACTCTGAAAGAGGATTTTAATGGTATGGATTCCGTGGTACGTGAACTGCAGTTGAAACGAGATGCTGATGCTGATCGCTATTATTTAGCTTCACAGCCGGTTGCGGCACTAGATAACTTGACGAGTTATAAGGATTCGTTTCAGCAGATTAAAGTGGATGGGGAAAAAACGCTTGATGTATCTGGAGATTCATACGTGTTGGAAACAGATATTAGTTGGGAAGACAGCCAAAATATCGGTTTGAGACTTCGTGAGTCAGAAGGCAAGACTCGTCATATGGATGTGGGCATTCATACAGAAGGACAGTTTTCATATGTGAACCGATCCGCTTCTAACCAACCAGATAAAACCGGTCAATATGTAGAGAGCAAAGCGCCATTCTCTTCAGAAAACAGAAACGTTCACTTAAAAATACTTGTGGATAAGACAAGTGTGGAAGTGTTTGTAGATGATGGAAGAGTCGCGCACTCAAGTTTAGTGTATCCGGAGCATAACGATCAGGGAATCACACTGTTTTCTGAAGGTGGAGAGGCTATCTTTGAGAATTTACAGGTTAAGCATGTAGATTGAGAATGATTTAAGTGTTCTAGTGTGTTTGGCGAGCAGTGTTTGTTCATGTTGTCGGTGGTTGTTCGTGGTTTTCAGGTGGTCATGCTTTGTTTACCGGTGGTCCGAGCAACGCTTCAGGTAGCCAGCAGCTATTTACCGGTGATCCCACACCATTTACCGGCGAACGTGTAACAAATATAAAAACACGTACCGTAAAACCGACTATCATACTAAATTAAAGCAGCTTCCTAAGTGGAGCTGCTTTTTTCATATAACAAAAAGACTAACTGCAAACCTTCACGGAAGTTATTGTAAGATTTATAATAAAATCACAGACAGAAAAAAGGGGACATGAGGATTATGACAGACATTCTATGGACGATCTATCTAGGGATTATCGGAGCTTTTGCCATCGGCTATTTCATCAAAGGCGGATACAAGACTCACTCAGCAAAACTAGACTTCGTTATCTCAATCATCACCTGGATCGGATTATTCGGTTACGTAACGAGCAATGAAATCTTCACGCCACTTCTATGGAAAGTCGTTTTTATCGGCGGATTAGTTTGGGATCTAGCGTATGGACTTAAAAAGTTTAATGAAGACGCAAATGAGATTCCAAGAGCCGCTCGCCCAGCGGTATTTGGTATAACGGCACTCATTATGATTGGTCCGCTTTATTACGGGCTGTTTCAATACGCGTTTTAAGGAAAGGTAGATGTTTAGTATCAATACGAATAAAGAAGCGATTCAGCAGTTAGAGGAAAATAATTTAGATCAAGCGATGAAGCTATTTCATAAAGCTGTACTTGAAAAGAGAGATATTCAATCGCTAACGAACTTAGCTTGGGTGATTTGGCGTGAAGAAGATGACTTAGAGCGTGCATTTTCACTTGCATCAGAAGCCGCTGATCTCCGCCCTACTTCTCATTTTCCATACAGTTTGTGTGGGGAACTTTTATTAGAAAATAAACGTTATGAAGATGCGTTAAAAATGTTACAGCAAGCCATTTCAATTGAACCAACTAATATCACTTATCATAACTTAGGTGTAGCGTATTATTATCTTGGAGAAACCGCTAAAGCAGCCACTCACTTCGGACTAGCAGCTGGTAAATCTGACTATACGCTGTACAATCAGATAAAATGTTTGATAGAACTAGGAGAAAAGGGTGAAGCTCTGCGTTTAATCCAAACTTTTGATGAAAATGCCGAAGATTTTATAGGTACGATAGACCTTGCTGAATTGTATGTAGAGATTGGATTGCACGAAGAAGCTATTTATTGGTTTGAAAAAGGATGGAACGAATATTATTTACAGCCAAATTGGGTTGGGATGTATGTCTATTGTCTCTTACAGAGAAAACAAGAAACCGAAGCAAACAATACGATACAAGAATTTCTTCGCTACAAAAAACAAGAAATACTAGATACAGAAAAAGAAGAATTAGAAGAAGACTGGACTGAAGAGGATAAGCAGGAAATTATCATTAGGCTTACAAACGAAATTCAAGAGTTTGAAAGCATGCTCCAGGGAGTTAAGGACGGAATTCTGCCAACGGTTATTTTAGAGCCATCTCCAGAAAGAGACTGTTACCTTTTCGGCTGTGAACGCCATCAACATCCTGAATATAAAGACTCGTGAGACGAGAGGCTCTTTCCAAAAGAGTCTCTTTTTTATGTTCAAAAGAAATCCGTCATGTATTGAACAAGCCCTCCATATAGTAGTAATAATCATCATACAAGTGCTTCTTATGTGAGAAATGCCTGTGATTAGAGGAGGGGTCGAATGCTTCATATTGTGGCTTGCATCAAGCAGGTGCCTGATACGAAGATCATCAAGATGAATCCGAAGACGAATACGATGGACCGCGCGAGTGCGCCTGCGATACTCAATCCATACGACGCGCATGCGGTAGAAGAAGCGGTGCGCCTGAAAAAGAGATATGGTGGGACGGTCTCGGTATTGACGATGGGTCCTCCGCCAGCGGTAAAAGCGATCAAAAAATGCATCGAGATCGGGGCAGATGAAGGGTATATGATCTCAGACCGAGCGTTTGCGGGAGCGGATACACTTGCGACGAGCTATGCGCTTACGAAAGCGATCGAGAAAATCTCGCAAATCAAGCCCGTCGACCTGATCATCTGCGGAAAGATGACGATCGACGGTGATACCGGACAAGTAGGTCCTGGAATCGCACGCCGGTTAGACATGCCACCACTCACTTCGGTTAATAAGGTAAAAGAGATCAACATAGAAGAAGGGTATGCGATCGTTCACCGAAAGCTGGAGGACGGATATGAAGTCATTCAATCGACGATGCCGTGCTTGATGTCGGTGGAAAAAGAGATCAATGACGTTCCATATTCATCGATGACAAACATGCTGAAAGCGGCTCGCTATCAGCCGGTGATCTGGGCGGTCGCTGATCTAGAGGATGTGGAGAGAACACAGCTCGGACTGAAAGGCTCACCGACGATCGTTTCAAAAGTGTGGGCACCGACTAAACCGAGTGGCGGAGAGATGCTAGAAGGGGATGCAGCTGAGCAAACAGAAAAGCTACTGAATCTTCTTTTAGAGAAAAAAGAACTTTTTGCAGTGAAGGGAGGGTCCGGCGTTGAGCTTTGAGGAGTATTCAGGCATTTGGGTGTTTATTGAGGTAAAAGACGGTGAAGTCGTTCCGGTTTCACTCGAGTTGTTAGGAGCAGGGAAGGAACTCGCCGACAAACGTGGCACCGAGCTTGCTGGCGTATTAATTGGAGAGAACGTCACACATCTTGCCGACACGCTTTATGAATACGGAGCGGACACGGTCTTTGTGTATGATGACACTATTTTTAAAAACTACCGAACCGAGTCCTATATGAAAGCACTGTTAGAATGCTGTCAGAAGCATAAACCTGAAGTTATTTTATATGGTGCAACATCGACCGGAAAAGACTTGGCGAGCGCGGTTGCGACGGACTTACCAACAGGACTCACTGCGGACTCTACCATTTTAGATATAGAAGAAGACACAGGATTGCTGCTTGCGAGCCGACCAGCGTTTGGCGGTAACATTATGGCAACGATTTTATGTAAAAAGTATAGACCACAGATGGCGACGGTACGGCCAAAAGTGATGAAAGCACTCACGCCTGAACCGGGTCGAAGAGGACAATTAATAGAAGAAACAGCTTCTATAAAAGAAGAAGACATTCGAACAAAAGTGCTCGAGATCGTACAGTTCACGACGCAGAAGGTTCGAATCGATGAAGCGGATATTGTTGTTGCTGGCGGTAAAGGACTGGGCAGTGAGAAAGGATTCCAGGTAATTCATGATCTCGCTGAAACGTTAGGCGCGGCGGTTGGTGCGAGCCGTGATGTTGTGGAGGCCGGATGGGTCGAGCACCATCACCAAGTGGGGCAGACAGGATTAACCGTTACGCCAAAAATCTATTTTGCTATTGGTATTTCTGGAGCCATCCAACACATTGTTGGAATGCAGAACTCAGGGCTGATCATCGCGATCAATAACGATCCGGAAGCTCCGATCTTTCAATCAAGTCATTACGGCATTGTAGGGGATGCCTTTGAAATCGTACCGCTTCTGATTCAACAGTTTAAACAAGCGTTTAACCAGGAGGTGGTGGACCATGTCTGAAAAGTTTGATGTGATCGTCGTTGGTGCAGGTCCTGCCGGCATTTCCTGTTCATATGAACTTGCAAAAGCAGGCGTAAACGTATTGCTTATCGAACGCGGTGAGTATCCTGGCTCGAAGAACGTCATGGGCGGTGTTCTTTATCGCAAAATGATGGAGGACGTGATCCCAGAGTTTTGGAAAGAAGCGCCGCTCGAGCGACCGGTCGTAGAGCAACGGTTTATGATGATGGACAAAGAATCGGCTGTAACCGTCGGGTACAAAGGAATGGAATGGGGACAGGAACCGTACAACAACTTTACGGTACTGCGGGCAAAATTTGATCAATGGTTTGCGGGGAAGGCTGTTGAGCAGGGTGCCCTTTTGGTGAACGAAACCGTTGTTCTAGAGTGTATCGTGGAAAACGGAAAAGTAGTGGGAGTACGAACGGATCGACCAGACGGTGACCTGTACGCGGACGTTGTCGTATTGGCTGATGGCGTGAATTCGTTGTTAGCAAAGTCACTCGGCTTCCACAAAGAGTTCAGGCCTGATGAAGTGGCCCTCGCCACAATGGAAATTATTAAGCTCGACAAAAAGACGATCGAGGACCGATTTAATTTAGAAGAGAATCAAGGAACGACAATCGAGCTTTTTGGTGACGCGACAAAAGGGGTTCTCGGGACCGGATTTCTCTATACGAACAAAGACACGCTGAGCTTAGGTGTCGGCTCACTTCTATCTGGACTTATCAAGCATAAGATAAAACCATATGAGCTCTTGGAGTATGTGAAGAACCACCCGATGATCAGACCGTACATCGCGGGAGGAGAGCCGGTCGAATATTTGGCGCACATGATTCCAGAAGGTGGCTACAAATCCATGCCAAAAGTAGCGGGCAACGGGGTGCTCGTTGTTGGAGACGCCGCCCAGCTCGTGAACGCGATTCACCGTGAAGGCTCGAACCTTGCGATGAAGTCCGGTCAGTTCGCAGCTGAAGCGGTGCTTCTCGCTAAGGAACGTGATGACTATTCGGAAGCGACACTCAATCATTATAAAACACGCTTGATGAGCAGCTTTGTCGGTCAGGATATGAAAAAGTATAAAGATTCGACGCATCATTTTGATAAGTTTCCTCAGTATTTTGATAAGTACATTCCGATGGTGAACAAAGCGGCGAGCCAAATGTTTACGGTAGATGGTTCATCGAAATGGGAGAAACAGAAGAAAATTTGGCGTGATGTAGGAACGGCTGGAGAGAAATTCAAACTAGCTCGTGACGCTTACCGGGCGTGGAAGGTGATGAAGTAAATGAGCGAAAAAAAGTGTCAGAGCATCGAAGAAAAACAGTATCTCGTTCGTTTTAACGCAGACACGAAGTCACATCTTACCGTTATGGATGCCGATGTTTGTCTGAACCACTGTCCTGATAAAATCTGCACGATTTTCTGTCCGGCAGAAGTGTATAAATGGGAAGAGATCCGGATGCACGTCGGGTACGAAGGCTGTCACGAGTGCGGAAGCTGCCGAATCGGTTGTCCCCATCAAAACATTAAGTGGGAATATCCAAAAGGCGGACATGGGATTGTGTTTCGTTTGGGGTAAAACGGCTGGAAAAGATGAGGATGACCTGGGGTTTAAGCCAGGTTATCCTTTTTTTGTGTTTGAAATGACGGTGATTCTTTTTGTAGCAAGGAAATAAGCAGCAGCTCCAAGTAAGAAAAACGCGAGGATCCCGTAAGCTGCTCCTTCAAAACCTCGAATGAACTCTATACTCACATAAAAAATGACCAAGGAGCTAATCACGGTTAACAAACAGGGCAGAAGTTTTATGAACAAAGAGACGTTCTTTTTTCTTAGCCACCACGTAAGAAAGAGGACGATTACGCCTGGAACTAAGCTAATAAGAAAGGCATTCCAAAAAACATGATAATTTCCTCCTGCTATTATAGTGGATTAAGGCTTAGACCAGAAGAGATGCATGCCTAAAAACAAGAGCGCGGCCAAGCCTATGAATCCAAAAACTAAAGTTGTTGCAATACGTTTGGATGATCCTTTTTTTGCGTAAAAAGCAAAGAACAAAGATAAGGCGATAAATGTGAAAAAAATAGGAAACATATTGTCCGCAATGAATGGGCTATATGCAGCGAGAATGATTGGAGATCCTGCGATTAATAAAGAAAGAATTGAAAGTATGCCAGCATTTCTTTTTAACACCATGAGACCACTCCTAATAATCGATTCAGATTTATTTCCATTTAATTACATTATACATAATTTCCCTTTATTTTGTATGAGTCTTCTTTAATTAACGATAGTCACATGATTTTAGCTTGTTTTTACGGTACGTGTTCTTATTTTTATTACACGTTCGCTCAATTCTACAGCCGTTTCACTCAGAATGAATGCTGTTTCACCCAGAACCGTCAACGTTTCACTCCAACTAGCACCTGTTTCGCTCAAAAGGGTCTACTTTCGAATTAAACAACTGTTTAAAAATATTATTATTACCCTCTCTTAATACAGTAAATATTTTACCGATATAGAATATGTAAAGTAATTTCGATTCATTAACAAGGAGAGTTTCTATAAATGGACGCCGTTTCTAGTACATATCACATTCCGCTTGTTTCTCTATCAATCATTATTGCAGTCATAGCTTCTTATGCTGCGCTGGATTTAGGGATACAGGTACAAAAAACAAAATCATACGCACGGTACATTTGGATGATCTCGGGAGCTTTTGCGATGGGGATGGGCATCTGGGCCATGCATTTCGTGGCGATGCTTGCTTTTCACTTATCGATCTCGGTCACTTATGATGTAACACTCGTCATTGTTTCAATCATTCCAGCGATTCTTTCTTCCGGAATCGCACTTTATATCATCAGCCGTCCTGTTATGGGGAAAAAGCAGGTATTGTTAGGAGCTCTTTTCATGGCGACGGGTATCGTTTCTATGCATTACACGGGTATGGAAGCGATGAAAATGAACGCTGAAATAAACTACAATCCAGTATTATGGACACTTTCGGCGGTCATTGCTTTTGTCGCATCAGTCGTAGCTCTTTATCTACTTTCGTTTGTTAGCCAAAACTATAAAACAAGTAAAATATGGCTCGTGAAGCTAGGGAGTGCGGTACTCATGGGTATCGCCATTTCCGGCATGCATTATACGGGTATGTCCGCTGCATCCTACAAAGGGCATCAGCATCACACGGATCTAGCAGCAACACCGTTTAACAGCACCCTATTAGCTTATGCGATCGGAATCGTAATCCTCATTCTATTAGGGATGGTGTTCATCAGCACGTTCATCGATCGAAGGTTTGAGTATCAGTCGATTCTATCAGAAAGAAAGTTCCGCTCTGTTATTGAGTCTGCCAACGATTCTATTATTCTGTCAGATCGAACAGGAACCATCATCTCGTGGAATAAAGGAGCAGAGCTGATCTTTGGTTTTAACGAAAAAGAAGCACTAGGAAAAAAATTGCAGATCATAATACCGGACAAGTTTAAAGTTGCTCATCAGCAAGGCATGGAACGTTATCTGTTGTCTGGAGAACCAAAAGTGATCGGCAACACGGTTGAGTTAGAAGGACTTCGGAAGGATGGAAGTGAATTTCCGATTGAACTGTCACTCGCAGCATGGCAGGAAGATGATCAAGTTTATTTTAGCAGCATCATTCGTGACATTACGGAGCGAAAAAGAAACGAGAAGAAAATTAATCAGATGGTCTACCGCGATCCTTTAACAGGGCTTCCGAATCGACTTCTGTTGAACGACCGTCTTTCTCAAGCGCTTGAATTGGCAGATGAGAACAAGCAGACAATTGGCATCATGTTCATTGATCTCGATCGTTTCAAGTACATCAATGATACGTTAGGACATGCGGTCGGAGATCAATTGTTAATTGAAATTGCAAAGCGCATCCAAGCATGTGTAGGAAAGAATGATACGGTCTGCCGTCAGGGTGGAGATGAGTTTATCGTACTCATACCGAACACAACAGCAGATGAAGTCTCAAAAATCGCACAGCAAATCGTAGATCTGTTTAGCAGCTCTGTAATGGTCAATGAGCAAGAGCTCTTTGTGACTCCGTCGATCGGAATTGCGATGTATCCAGGAGATGGCCGTGATATTGAAACATTGATCAAGAACGCAGACACGGCGATGTATCGTGTGAAGGAACAAGGGAAGAACAACTTTCAATTTTATACACCAGAGATGAATGAGGCCGTTACTAAGAAAATGAAGCTGGAGATCGGTCTTCGAAAGGCATTGGAACGCGATGAGTTTAAGATTGTGTACCAGCCTCAAATCGATGTTGAAACCGGCGGCATCATTGGAGTTGAAGCTCTTTTACGCTGGCATCATCCGGAATGGGGGACGATCTCACCAGCTGAATTTATTCCGATTGCCGAAGAAACGGGTCTGATTCTTCAGATCGGAGAATGGGTGCTTCATGGAGCTTGTCGTCAAAATAAAGCGTGGCAAAACGCTGGATATGCGCCGTTACGAATGGCCGTCAACATTTCATCGCGTCAATTTCAGCAGAGTGATCTTGTTGAGCGGGTGAGTAGAATTTTGAGAGAAACTGAGCTTGAGCCACAATATTTAGAGCTTGAGCTAACTGAAAGTATCATTCAAGATTCGAAATATGCTGTTGCGAAAATGCAGCTGCTGAAAGAGATGGGAATTCATCTATCGATCGATGACTTTGGAACAGGCTATTCGTCCCTAAGCTACCTGAAGACGTTCCCGATTCATACGCTAAAGATTGATCAAAGCTTTACGCGTAACATCTATGCAGATCCGAAAGACGCTTCACTCGTTGAAACAATTATCGCGATGGCTCATAATTTAGATTTGAAGGTAATAGCAGAAGGGGTAGAGACGGAAGAACAGCTTCAGTTTCTGCAGCAAAAGCAATGTAACGAGGCGCAAGGGTATTACTTCAGCAGGCCGATTTCAGCTGAAGAATTGGGTGTGATTTTACAAGAGCGATCAGTGAGTGAAGTTAGTTTAATCTGAATTGATACAAAAAAATAACACTTAAAACCCCCACCTTACACATTGAGATGGGGGTTTTAAGTGAATAAAATCAGACTTGTGGTAAAATAAGAACCTAAAACTAGGGAAGGAAAAACAAAGATGAAGATTAAACAGTTTCTTTCTTACTTTTGTATTTTCTACTTAAGTGTTTTAGCCACTACTAATGAAGAACTGAAGAGTTCTTTTAGTGCATTTAGTGCTGGCCGTTTCTTATTTGATATGTTGGTTTTATTTTCAACCCTATACTTATTATACGTTGTGAGAAGTTACTTTGAATCACAAGGAATAACTAAAAAAGAGTCTCTTCTTTATGCTTTTTCATCTTTATTTCTATGTTTCTGCTTCGTTTATCTTGTTCATCGATAGTGTCGGTTGCATCCCTAAATATATGTTACACCTAAGTCATACATCTTTCTCATGGCTTCCATAGCGGAACTATAGTACATGCTTGCTTGCTTATATTTTTGATGATCTTCAAAGTATTTTCCGAGTATCGGGTAATACTCTGCTAAAAAGATCCACTCGTTTCTTTTTCTAAAGTAAGGAATCATTTCTTTTATCATGAATTGAACGGTTGATTCATTAAGCTCCCCATGAGTAAACAGTTCTTTGTGATAAAGAAAATGCAGTTCATATCCTCTGAAAATGGGGTTACCTTCCACGTGATCCATCCAAGTATTCAATAACTGTAAGCCTTTTTGAGGTTGGTTTGTTTTTTCATAACTTTTGATTAATGCATAAATCGTCATAACTTTAGCGATAAAAGGTTCACTCTCTTTTGCTTGTAAACTTCTAGAAAATAGTTCGATCGCCTTTTCCGTTTCACCTTTATGATTCGCAATACTACCTAAATTATGGTAGACAATCCCTTTAATTACTTCATCACCAAACGAATTCGCGATGGTTTCAGCTAGGAGTAATTGCTTAATAGATTCATCGAAATTTTTAATCCTCGTTTGGACGATAGCAAGTATAATCCTACAATCTGCACATCTTTTAAAGAAATAGGTTTTTTCAAATATGGTTAGAGCCGATTGTGTGTATTCTAGAGCGGTAATGCTTTTAAATAGCTGATTAGCTGTAAGACCAATCATGTAGAGCAAGTAGCCTCTTTCCCATTCCTGAAAACGATGTTCTTCTAACAATTTTTCAGCTTTTAAAGCATAGCTATGTGAGTCTTCAAATTCTTCCATAAAAAAACTGAGTTGTGATCTAGCCAGCAGATAGTAAAAAGCTTTTTCCCCTTTGATCACATCGTCAATATAACCAACTTCATCTAACATTTCAGGTACACCATCTATTTCTTGTGTAGTCATCATGATGTACATACTTTTAAAAATTTTGTTCAAGATATCCTCTTCTACGGATTGTGAAGGTAAATCTATCAAATTATCATATTTTTGCTTTGCAGTTGAATAATCTCTCATATATAGAGAATAGAAGAGATCTACGTAATTTTGCATGATACTTTTTTCGTTTTTAGTATGAAGTCTGATAGCTAATCGTTCTGCTAGATGCTGCTGTATTTCTTCTGAAGGTTCAGTGACTCCGTTCTCAATCTTACTTAAATAAGGAACCGAACATATCCCGACAGCGAGTTCTTGCTGGGATAAGTTTTTGACTTTTCGGAAATAACGAATCTTTTCCCCTAAGTTCATTTTTTGTTACCCCGCCTTTGTTCATAAATTGGATTTACAATTATTAGGTATAAGCTCACGGTAAATTTTTTCCCTTCTCTAAATATACATGAACTTTAACTGTAAGAGGAAACTAGTCTTTAATAATTGCAATATAACCCCTAAATCACTTCATGTTTCCCAATTTTCATGGGCTATTTATTAGGTATAATTATCTATAGAAACTAACAACTAGGGTGAAGGCTATGACTATTGAAAGAGGCGATCTTGTAACATACCATGATGAATTACACAAAGTGCTTCACGTGTATTCATCTGATTTTCTTGAGATCAGAAAAGTAAACGAACCATATATACCGCGTGTTATTTTGGTTCATAAATCGGAAGTTAATGCCCAGCCATGATAAATGACTATATAAACATGAACTGACTCAAGAGTGAATATGACCACTACTTGAGTTTTTTTGTTTGACTTAAAAAATTATGTATCAGAATATTCTGTAATCATTTACAATAATAGTACTAATGAACAAGGAGGAATTTAACATGAGAAACATGACTACTCAAACCGTACAAACATATAAGGGTGGAACACGTTCTTAACTTATAGACGGTGTGTCCCCTTATGTGTGCCTCGTAAAAAACACAAAAGGGGTAAATCATGAATTTTCCAATCAAACGTTTTTTCTCCTATTACAAACCGTATTTAGGGTTATTTCTATCTGTATTAATTATTGCGTTTATTGTTTCTGGAATCACACTCATCCTTCCGTTGCTCGTTCGGTATATAACCAAAGATGTTTTAGAAGGGGACTTGTCTGTTGCTCTTCATAAAGTTTACTGGATCGGCGGAATCATGTTCGTATTAGTTGTTATTCAGAATCTCGGAACGTACTTCGTCGACTATAAAGGACATGTGGTCGGTGCCCTAATGGAAAGTGATATTCGCAGCGAATTGTTTCAGCACTTACAGAAACTTTCTTTTAGCTTTTACGATAAAGAAAAGACGGGCCAACTTATGTCTCGTGTAACGAACGACTTATTTTTACTTGCTGAACTGTATCATCATGGTCCAGAAGATTACGTCAAATATTTCGTGAGGTTCGTAGGAGCATTTGTGATTCTGTTTTTTATCAATGTGCCTTTAACACTTGCGGTATTTTTGTTCCTACCGATCATCGGTTTTCTCTCGCTCTATTTTAACAAGAAAGAGAACGTTGCTTTGCGGCGAAATAAAGAGCGGATTGCAGATATCAATGCTCAGCTTGAAGATACACTTTCAGGCATTCGGGTCGTAAAATCTTTTGCGAACGAACAAGTGGAGATCCGTAAGTTTAATAAAGAAAATCTTCGTTTCTTAGAAAGTCGAAGAAACACGTATAAAGTAGAAGCAACTTTTTATAACAGCATACAGATCTTGATTCAGCTCATTACGATTACCGTTGTTGTGTTCGGCAGCGCAAGTATCGTCAATCAAAATTTGGATTTAGCTGATCTGATCACGTTTTTGTTATATGTGGGCTATATGGTGGAGCCTATTCAGCGTCTGACTCATATGAGCACACAGTTTCAAGAAGGCATTACAGGCTTTCAGCGTTTTATGGAGATCATGAACCTGAAGCCAGACATTGAAAGTCATACAGATGCGAGAAAGCTTTCCTTGGTAAAAGGGGAAATTGTATTTAAGGAAGTGAAATTTCAGTACGAACCGCATTTGGATTCTGTGTTTTCGAATCTTTACCTTCATATAAAGCCTGGAGAGTACGTTGCGTTAGTCGGTCCATCTGGTGCGGGGAAGACAACACTCTGCTCGCTCATTCCTCGCTTTTATGAAGTGACAGAAGGGGAAGTGCAGCTTGATGGTGTGAACATAAAAGAGCTTGATTTAAATGATTTGAGAAATCAGATTGGTGTTGTGCAACAGGACGTTTATTTGTTCGCGGGAACGGTGATGGAGAATATTCGTTATGGTAATAATGAAGCGACTGATGAAGAAGTGGTGGCGGCAGCAAAGCAAGCCAACGCTCACGAGTTTATTATGAGCTTGCCAAATGGGTATCACGCTGACATCGGTCAACGAGGAGTGAAGCTTTCTGGTGGTCAGAAGCAACGGCTCAGTATCGCTCGTGTATTTTTGAAAAATCCGTCTATCCTGATTCTCGATGAAGCGACGAGTGCGCTGGATAATGAATCAGAAGCTGTAATCAAGGAATCTCTCGAGTCACTAGCAAAAGGGCGTACGACGATTGTTATTGCTCATCGCCTTTCCACGATCCGCAATGCTGAACGAATTATTGTGCTAACAAACGAAGGCATTGTGGAGGAAGGGACGCACGAAGTATTGCTTAGCCGCAATGGAACATATGCACAGCTTTACAATAAGCAGTTTGAAGTACAATACTAGATGTTTATATAAATGGTCACTCCTTATTTTATAGGAGTGGCTGTTTTTCATTTCGATTATAGTTATACGAAACTTGTTGAACATTAAAAAAAGACTCTCAAATGAAAGTCTTTTTATTCTTTATCTTTTCCCATGCTTGCATAAGGTTATCATGATAGTCTTTCGGTCTTTCAATAATAATCCATTCCACAGAATGTGATGTGACAGGCATCATTTTCTTGTGCCTTTCTCTTATGGTTTCGTGATGGGTGTAATGAGTATAGATGACTGAAGAGCGCGTAGACGTAACCGAACTTTTGAAAAACGTAATATCCTCAATTTCACTCCAGAGAATTTTGTTTCCTCTTAAATCGATCACAACGCCTTCAGCATCCCAATAAAAACCTAGGTTACTCTTTCTTTTTTGAAGTAGATAAATAGAATAACCAATAAGTACAACCGAAAAAATGAAAAGAAAGAGTGCTGCAGGAAGATGTTTATAGAACTCCTTTATATTACTTAACGGGAGCAATAAGGTGATTACTCCTGCTGTCATAAAACTTATTATAGGAAAGCAAGAAACTTTATACGTTGAAGATTTCATCTTTTAGTACCATGAATTTTCTTCTGTTGGTCTTGAAATGAGGTAACGTCCTCTTGGTGTGCTTCGTTCATCGTTATTCTCCTCTTTAAAACGTTCATAATTGTCTTATTTCCTTATTTTCCTACTATACCTTTATTATGTAAGTACGTCTGCACCAATTTATGAAAAAAACATAATAAAAATGAACTGGTTTATCATCCACTTCATTGGTGTATTTCTTATATGGTTTTTCTTCTATGTACACTGTTTCACAATCTGTAGCAAAAAGAAAAGCGAGGATGAATCACGTTATGCTTCTCTTTGTAGGACAGGCTTTTCAATTGTGCTTAGCAGATCTTCGCGGGCTTTTTGACTTAATTCATTGGAGTACTCGATCGCTTCATAGATGGATGCGAAGTGCTGCGACGCGTAGTACGGCGATTTATAGCAATGTATCACTTTCGTTTGTGAAGGATAGATGAGCACCTTCCAGTGGTAAACATTTCGTTGCTTTTCACTGCCTTCCATCGCGATGAGCCAATGTGTGGAGCTCTCAAGTGCTGCGTCGTCTTCCTGAGCTGTGTTCTTTAGAGCAGCCCGATCATTTTCACCGATTAAAATAGGCACCTTTTCATAGAACTCCCTAAGGTTTGGGTAGTTGTTCATACCATCTCTCCTCTCAAACATGATTTGTCCATTTCACAAAGTACATGTTTCGCTTATTGTGACATTATATGAAGGGAGAGAGGAAAAGATGATTCAAAAATAAAACCAGATGCCGAAAATCTTTAGCATCTGGTAGGTGAACGTTAGAAGCGTCTTCTTTTGTTACGACGAGGTCGTCTCGGCCGTCTGATCTTGATCTCTTTTACCTTAATAAAACGAACTCCGATAAATAGGAAGTAAGTAGCTAGTGCGACATAAAAGAAGATCGGTACGCTTTCGAATCGGTTCTTCGCAAGCAAGTAAAACATGTAAAACAAGAATAGCGAGATGATCGTTCCGTATCGCGGCATCGGGATATCCTTGAAGCTTGGAATCTTGATCGTGCTTACCATTAAGAGACCGAGTCCGTAAAAGAGAAGAACAAAAATCCATAGTGGAATCCATTTTACAAAAAAGACTAAGAATACAACGATTCCACCTGCAAGCGGGATCGGGATTCCTTTAAAATATTTCATCGATTCTTCCGCTGCCGTAATGTTAAAACGCGCTAGACGGTATGCACCGAATAGTGGAAAAAGACCTGCAAACAGAAAGCCCCACATTCCCAGATGAGCGAAGTAGGTATTCGCTACAAAATAGGCGGGTGCTACGCCAAATGAGACAACATCCGCAAGTGAATCGAGTTCCTTTCCGAGGTTTCCTGAGACTCCTAAAATCCGAGCTGCTCTTCCGTCGACCGCATCCAGCATCATCGCGATGAAAATGAGGATAGCTGCGTTTCGAATATCACCGTTTGAAACGTAACCGATGGAAAGAAACCCACAGAATAGATTTCCTAAAGTTAATAAGTTTGGAATATGCTTTTTCATTGTTCACGTCCTTAAAAAATACTCTTCTCTATATAATAGATGATTTTATTGGAAAAAGTTATGTTTTTTTACAAGTCATGCAGTAATGTATAAAAATATTTCCACTCTATTTCAATTTATAGGAAAGTTTATTTGTAACATTTTAAAGAATGGAAAGCAAGATTGTCTCATTAAAATATTCGAGACGAAAAAGACAAAAGAGTTACTATGTTAAATTTTCATTAATTAAATCTTTCAATCCCGTAATCTTATTGCGGAATAATTTCCTGTGTGTTTTACTAAAACAAGTTTTTTAGATAACAAATGGAAAAGAGGGGAGAAAATTCATATGATCCTGATACCTATTATTCTTACTATAATTATTTTTTATGGGGTATATGAACAGCGATTTCATAAGAAAAGCATTGAATCAATTCCCATTCGAGTAAATATCAATGGAATTCGAGGTAAGTCAACCGTTACTCGTCTAATAACAGGAATCGTAAGGGAGGCAGGTTATAAGACGATAGGAAAGACAACTGGTACCTCTGCAAGGATGATTTTTTGGTTTAAAGATGAAGAAGAACCAATAATTAGAAGGCCAGAGGGTCCTAATATTGGTGAACAGAGAAGGGTCGTGCAAAAAGCAGCTAGCCATGGCTGTGAAGCATTAATTAGTGAGTGCATGGCTGTAAATCCGGATTATCAAATAACATTTCAAGAAAAATTAGTACAAGCGAACATTGGAGTGATTGTAAACGTCCTGGAAGATCACATGGACGTTATGGGACCAACATTAGATGAGGTCGCAGAAGCATTTACTGCTACTATTCCTTACAATGGTCACTTAATTGTTACAGATGATTCCTATTTAGACTATTACAAAGAAGTAGCCAAGGATCGAAATACCAAAGTGATAGTTGCTGATAACTCACAAATCACAGAGTCTTTTTTAAGGAAATTTGAATATATGGTCTTTCCTGATAACGCAGCATTGGCACTTGGTGTTGCTGAGGCCATTGGAATAGATAAAGATACTGCATTTACTGGAATGTTAAATGCGAATCCCGATCCTGGTGCTATGCGAATAACGATTATGGGAGATCAAGATTCTCCATCCTATTTTGTAAATGGATTTGCTGCAAATGATGCATCATCGACTTTGAAAATATGGGATCGAATTGTTGAACTAGGATATCCAACAGAAAAACCTGTAGTCATCATGAACTGTCGAGCTGATCGAGTGGATCGCACAGAACAGTTTTCCAAAGATGTTTTACCATACATAGATGCTGAAATACTTATTTTGATTGGAGAAACAACAAGTCCAATTCTTAATGAATTTGATAAAGGAAATATAAAAGCAAAAGAAGTGTGGAATTTAGAAGGTTATGGTACGGAAGAGATCTTTAATAAGATCATACCTGTGTTAAACAATACTGTTATTTATGGGGTAGGTAATATTCATGGGGCAGCTGAACCTTTAATTCAAAAATTCTCGACAAATAAATACGGAAAAAAAGTGGGGTAACGAACAGATATGTTTGGATCTGATTTATACATAGCATTAGTCCTAGGAGTTATTTTAAGCTTAATTTTCACTGAGAAAACAGGAATTATCCCTGCAGGATTGGTTGTACCTGGTTATTTAGCACTTATTTTTGATCAACCCATTTTTCTTTTAATTGTTCTATTTATTAGCTTACTTACATTTTTGATCGTAAATTATGGACTCTCCAGATTTATGATTTTGTATGGCCGCAGAAAGTTTGCAGCTATGCTGACAACAGGTATAGCTCTCAAATTAGTTTTCGACTATTTATATCCTGTTATGCCTTTTGAAATCTATGAGTTTAGAGGCATCGGAGTAATTGTTCCAGGTTTAATAGCAAATACAATTCAAAAACAAGGTATTCCAATGACATTAGGAAGTACGGTGCTACTTAGTGGATTAACATTCAGCATTATGTCATTGTATTATCTGTTTTAGGAGAATAGTAGATGAATAGAGTATTAACACCTCAAGAAAAAGTTTTGCGTTTCTTAAAACGTACAAAAAAGAAAAATAAAAAATATTCCATTCTTTCCACAATCGTAATTGTGGTTTTAATCATCTCTTACAATCTCTTTTTTGAGAATGATCCTGTTGCTGTAAAGAGTGAGGGGGAACCACCGCTTCTAACTGGTACATTTGTGGGAGACATTATGCTAGGCAGACATGTGGAGGAAGTTACGGATAAAAAAGGACAAGAATACTTATTCAGAAATGTTCGTCCCTATTTTGAGACTTCTGATTATGTTACGGGAAATTTTGAGCATCCAGTTACTAAAACGGATAATTATGAAGAAGCGGATAAATTCATACACTTACAAACTTCTGCAGATAGTGTAAAGACAATGAAGAATTTAGGTTTTTCCGTTTTGAATCTAGCAAATAATCACACTATGGATTATTTAGAACCAGGCTTAAAGGACTCCATTGAAACCTTTAATGAGACAGACATGGATTTTGTAGGGGCAGGAAAAAACATTGAAGATGCAGGTGAAGCATCTTACCAGTCGATCAACGGTATTACGATTGCGACTTTAGGGTTTACGGATGCTTATGTAAAAGGCGCAAGAGCTACAAAAAATGACGGTGGCGTAGCAAACGCCGATCCAACAATCTTCATGCCTCTTATTTCAGAGGCTAAGAGAAATGCAGATCTTGTAGTCGTCCATATGCATTGGGGACAAGAATATGATGCTGAGGCAAGTCCTCGACAAGTTGGATTAGGTCATGCACTTTCAGATGCAGGAGCCGACATTGTGATCGGTCATCACCCTCATGTGCTTTCCACTGTTGAGAAGTATAATGACACTGTTATTTTTTATTCGTTAGGCAATTTTGTTTTTGACCAAGGCTGGTCCCGAACGCGTGATAGTGCCGTCGTTCAATATAAGCTTTCTAAGGATGGAATGGCAACCTTTGAAATCACGCCATTACGCATAAGAGAAGCAACACCTTCTCCTGTTAACAGCTGGTTATCTAGAGAAAAGATATTTAGACAATTAACAAAAGATACTGGTGAAAGTATAGTCTGGAAACGACAGGATGGAAAGCTATCATTTCAGGTTAATCATAAAAATGTAATTAAGGAATAGGAAAACTAAAAATGAAAATTAGGACAAAAATTTTTATTGCCGCAATTGTTTTTGGCGTGTTGCTTTTATGGTTCAATTTAAGCGATTTGAATAATAAACGAGAGCATACAAAAAAATACGAATCAAATAAAGGTTTTGAGTCCTCATTAAACTATGAAAAAACAGGGTCAATAGGAGTATCTGCTTCTCACCCCATTGCTGTTAGAGCGGGAATCGACATTCTAGAGCAGGGTGGTAATGCAGTTGATGCTGCTATTGCTGTTTCATTTGTATTGAATGTAGTAGAACCGTATGGCTCAGGAATGGGTGGCGGTGGTGGCATGTTAATCCAAAATGACGAGAAAAGTGATTTTATTAACTATCGGGAACGTGCTCCATCCCAATTTCTTACTACAAATAACAAAACAGCTATTCCTGGTTTTGTGAAAGGTATGGAAGCAGCTCACAAAAAATATGGTTCTCTTTCTTGGGAAGAACTTCTAGAACCTGCTGTAGATTTAGCTGAACTGGGTTTTAAATCAGATCAAGTGCTTTCAGAGCGATTATCGAATGCGAAATATCGTTTAGATTCATCTGATCTGTCTTCGTTTTTTCCAGATGGCCAGACGATCGAAGCGAATGAATTGGTTCAACAAAAAGAACTTGCTGATACCCTGAAAGTTATACAGAGTGAGGGTGCAGAGGGCTTTTATTCAGGTGAAGTTGGAAAAGAGCTTAGTAATTATTTAGGGATTAGCAACAAAGAACTTAACAGTTATTCTGTAAAGTTCCAAAAGCCAGTTCGAAGCAAAGTGGATGGGTATGAGATTGTTTCAGCACCTCCACCGTTTTCAGGTATCACCTTCATCCAAATGTTAAAGCTAGCTAACAAGTTTGAAATCACAGATTCAGAAGGCATGAGTGAATATATCCATTTATCTGGAGAAATACAAAAAGCAACTTACCATTCACGTTCGAATCATTTGAGTGATCCGTATTTTAATGAGGTCAACGAAAAGTACCTTTTATCAGCGTCATACATGAACAAACTCTCAGAAAATATAAACCGTGATAAGATCTCGGAGAAAATGGAGTTTGATGATGAAGAACATACAAGCACAACCCATTTTGTAATAATGGACAAGAAGGGAACTATCGTTTCAGCTACAAATACCCTTAGTAACTTTTTTGGAACAGGAAAAGTAATAAAAGGATTCTTCTTAAATAATCAAATGGATAATTTTAGTGCTCAAGAGCTATCAGCAAATTACTATTCACAAGGAAAGCAATCTAGAAGCTATACAACCCCGTCCATTATAAAAAACAAGGAACTTACGATAGGGATAGGTTCTCCTGGCGGCAGTAGAATTCCTATGGCTCTGTTTCTAGCATTGAATGAGTTTAAATCTAAAGACGTTACACTTCAAGATGCTGTAGATCATTCAAGATTTTATTTTGACGAAGACAAGATATTTGCAGAGTCCTCTTTTCCGAACAGTACTGAAAAAAGATTAAAGAAGCTAGGCTATTCCATTGATTATGATCAAAATAATACCTTCTATGGAGGTATTCAAGCGCTAGTCATTGATAAACAGCACGATAAAATCTACGGTGTTGCAGATAAGCGTCGTAATGGGAGTTGGATGGTTAAATGAAAACAGTAAAAAAGTTAATGGGCTTTATACTGCCAGTGGTTATTATTCTTGGATTGCTACAGATCATGACAACGTTTAAAAGAAGTGAAGTTCTAAGTGCAGAAGAAAAAAAAGTGATTGATGGATTTGAAAATCTATCAGAGGACCTTGAATTAAATTATACAAAGGTAATAGGTAACAAAGTAAGAGTTTTTAATTCGAATGGGGAAATTCTTTTTCAAACATCACTAAACGATTGGAACAAAAAGCTTGTATCCTATCAAAAGAAATTCAATCTAGAAACAGTAGAAAAAGACGGCTAAAATAGTCGTCTTTTTTAATTTTAGCATATTTAGTTAGAACACTTAATGTAATAGACGTAACGGTCGATAAAAGCTATAACACTCATAAAGGAAAGAGGAAAAAAGATGAGGTTTAAGGCAAATCGTTTATTGGCGATAATCGGATGTTGCTTACTGGCTATCGTTCCGTTATATCCTATCGATCACAATTTAAGTGTTGATGCTATGGAGAAAGAAGATGTATTAAATCGTTCGCTCAAATTGCTTGGTACACCTTATAAAATGGGGGGAGAAGATCCAAGTGGTTTTGATAGTTCCGGGTTCATACAATATGTTTTTAAAGACACTCATGATCTTTTGCTGCCTAGGACAATTTCTGAACAAAATAGGGTGGGAACTCTCGTTTCAAAAAAGGATTTAAAACGAGGTGATGTAGTATTCTTTAGCAGAGAGAATACTAAAGATTTGGCTACTCATGCTGGCATCTATATGGGTTCTAATTTATTTATCAATGCCCAATCAAAAAAAGGAGTAATAATTAGTAATTTGAATGATCCTTATTGGCAGAAGAGTTTTAAAGAAGGAAGACGTATTGCGTTAGCTTCAAAAAACATCAATACCCTATCTGTAGCACAAGAGTCTCTGGACTATTTAGGATTTCCTTATAAAAGTGGAGGAGACACTGTAAAAGGGTTTGATAGCTCTGGTTTTGTACAGTATGTTTTCGAAAACTCGATGTATTTTAACATTCCAAGAACCATTGAGAAGCAGTGGAGGTTAGGTAAGACAGTCATCGAAGAACAGGTAAAGGTAGGAGACTTATTATACTTTTATAATGATAATAAAGATAAGATCTCACATGTAGGCTTATACCTCGGCAACGATCAATTTATCTCTTCTACGGTTTCAAATGGCGTTGTGATATCTTATTGGAAAAAAAGCGACTATTGGAGAAGTAAATATGCAGGCGCACGCCGATTCCAAATTACAAATTCCAATGTTCCTACAATTGAAGAAGCGAAAAAATATTTGGGCACTCCCTATATCTTTGGAGGAGAAACGGAAGCTGGATTTGATTGTTCAGGATTAGTAAAGTTTGTCCACGATCATTTGACTAGTATGAATTTACCGCGTACGGCAGAAAAACAGTGGTCTGTCGGATCAGAAATTACAATAGATCAAATAAAGCCTGGAGACATTGTTTTTTTCAGCAACACATATAAAAAAGGAATTTCTCATAACGGCATATATATTGGAGAAAATCAGTTTTTACATGCAAATCGATCAAAAAATGTAGTTGTCTCTTATTTAGAGGATACTTATTGGAAAGGTAAATTAACAGGTGTTAAGAGGTTTAGTAAGTAAAGGCATTTATAAAGACTAGTCGGAAATGCGACTAGTCTCTTTTTTTGATTGAATGTAGAAGTACTCTTCACTAGTAGACAGTCCTACTTCACACTTCTCTTCAAATAACTCTCAAACAAAAGGTCGATCAACAGCATCAATGTTGATCTTGCTGTAATATCATAGCCTGCGAACTTCACCCGGCCGACGGTCATGCTCAAATTCGTCTTCACCATCTTTCCTAAAGTAGAGTCGGATGCGTTCGTGATCGCTGCTGTATCAACGACTTTATACGAAAGCTTCTCGGCTGCTTGCACAAGTGTTTTCGTTTCGCCGCTTGACGAGATAAAGAACACGAGGTCGTTCGGTTCCACCATATTCGGTAAAAGGTCGATCATGTGTGACTCGTATGTATAATGAGTCTGTTTGTTCGTCTGCATGAGCAATTTGCTAAAATACTCCGCCATCATTTTGGATAGACCTACACCAACCACCATCACACGTTTTGCGTTCACGATTTTCTCACTCAATTTTTCGAGCTCCGTTTTTTGAATCGTTTCAAACGCGGAGACAAATTCCTCTTTATAGCGCTCAACCGGATTATCCCTCAACATGACATGCTGATTTTCAATCGTTTTTAAAATGTATTTCAGTTCCGAAAAGCCTTCAAGTCCGAGCTTATGCGACATGCGTACAATCGTTGTTGTACTCACGTTGTTCACTTTTGCGATCTCGGTTAACGAATGCGTTTTTGCTTCATCTATATGGTTGTCTATGTAATACAGTACTTGTTTTTCAGTCGGTGTAAGTTCAGCTAACTTGCTGCTGAACTGATCTAGAAACTTCCCCATCGTTAACTTCCTCATTTCCGTACGATTCTTTCTTTTAGTATAGCCCATTTTTCATTCTGTACAAATGTACGGACTCTGTACAAAGATAACGCTTACTTTCATGTTACAAATAGAGTATAGAAAGTTGGAAGTGCTTTCATACTAGGGGAGATTGGAGTGAACGTCATGGAACTAAGAAACATGACCCATCCGAATTTAGTGTTGTTTGATGTGGATGCTCAAAATAAAGAGCAAGTTATTCGGCAGCTAATTTCAAAGATTAAAAAACAAAATTATATAGAATCTGAAGAAGCTTTATTGGAAGCGGTGTTAAAACGTGAGGAGCAGTCTCCGACAGGCATGGAGAAAGGGCTAGCGATTCCGCACGGAAAATCGGCAACGGTAAAACAAGCCGTCTTTGCGGTAGCTCGTCTCAAAACACCACTCGCAGATTGGGAAAGTATCGATCCGAACAATAAAGTTCAGCTTGTATTCTTGATCGCCATTCCTGAAAGTGAAGCCGGAACGACGCATTTAAAAGTATTGTCTACACTAAGCACAAATTTGATGCGTGACGGCTACTTGGAAGGTTTGATGTCAGCGGGAACAACAGAGGAATTTTTAAACAGGCTGGATGTTGAAAAGAAGACGGAAGTTACGACTGAAAAAGAGTTCACGAAGACCGTTGTTGCTGTTACAGCTTGTGCAACAGGTATCGCGCATACGTACATGGCAGCTGAAGCTCTGGAAAAAGCAGGACGTGAGCTAGGTGTTTCTGTACTCGTTGAAAAGCAAGGTGCAAGCGGAATTGAAGATGAGTTATCAGCAGAGGTTATAAAAAACGCGGATGCTGTCATCTTTGCAACAGATATTGCACCAAAGCAAAAAGACCGTTTTGCAGGTAAATCGTATGTGCAGACGCGTGTAGCTGAACCATTACGAAAAGGGAAAGAAATGATTCAAAAAGCGCTGAGTAACCCTGATGGTGTTGTTGAAGCAGAGGAAGAAGAATCTTCTACTACACAATCAAGTGGCGGAGGCGGATTCTTTAAAGATATGGTCCAAGCGGTAATGACAGGGATCTCTTACATGATTCCGGTTATCGTAGCAGGTGGATTGATGATGGGGATCGCAAAGCTTGGTGCGATGCCGTTCGGACTTGTAAACGAACTTGCAGATCCGAAATATGCTACACATTCAAATGAGCTATTCGTTATTCTGCACCACCTCGATAAGTTTGGAGCACTCATATTCAAATTCATGTATCCGATATTTGCCGCGTTCGTCGCGTATTCACTGGCGGACCGCGTTGGTCTTGTAGCCGGATTTATCGGAGGAGCTTTTGCAGGGGGACTTCATTACACGTTCTGGAACAACCCGGAAGGCATTCCGTCTGGATTTTTAGGAGCATTGATCCTCGGTCTTGCAGCAGGTTATATCGCTCGCTTCTTGAACCGAAAAATACAGTTGAACAAAAACTTAGCTGCGATGAAGCCGATGTTTCTCATCCCAGCGATCTCTGTACTTTCGATCTTTTTCTTAAACTTTTATATTGTAGATCCTGTGTTTGGCGGTCTGAACGTTGTGTTACGCAACTGGATCGAGTCTGCACAAGGAACGGGTGACGTTGTGCTTGCATCGATCATCGCTTCTGCAACTGCTTTTGACTTAGGTGGACCGATCAATAAAGCAGCTGGTGCAATCGCGATCGGACTTGCCGCAGATGAAGTGTATCCGTTAACAGCTCGCGTTCTAGCGATCGTTATTCCACCGATCGGCCTTGGAATCGCTGTTGTCATTGATAAATATATCGTCGGTCGCCGTGTATTCCCAGCAGACCTTCGTGTAGCAGGAAATACTTCGTTGTTATTAGGATTCCTTGCAATTTCTGAAGGTGCGATACCGTTCATGCTTCGTAACCCGTTGATCACGATACCGATCAACATTATTGGTGCGATCCTTGGCGCAAGTACGGCTGTCTTGCTTGGAGCTGTTCAATGGCTTCCGCTTCCGGCAGTTTGGGGCTGGCCGCTCGTTGAGAACCTTTGGGCTTACTTGCTCGGGCTCGTTGTCGGCGCAGCATTCATCGCATTCTCCAACATCTTTATACGCTTTGCGATTTTAAAGAAAAAAGAGAGACAAGTATAACGATATTCTTCAGGTTTTGGATCTCTAGGAGCAATAATCTTGATAGATATTTAATCTCCTGAGCGAAACTAAGGGTGTTTTGAGCGAACAGGGATACATTTTGAGCGAAAGATAGGTTCCAATGAGCGAAACAGAGGATGTTATGAGTAAAACAAAGACCAGTTTGAGCGAACGTGTAACAAATAAAAATACACGTACCGTAAAATCCGAACTGTTTAGACTATACGTCGATTTGAGCTGAAAAAATAAGCATTCAAAATAAAAAAGGGGCGCATCTTGTTAAAAAGGTGACCCCTCTTTCTATTAAACGTGAGCAACTCGGGAGGGGAAACAGCATGAAACAGAAACAAAAAAAGGTATACGTCGTACCGCATTCGCATTGGGATCGCGAGTGGTACTTTACTATAGAAGATTCAAACCTACTACTCGTAGAAAACATGGACCGATTGATGGATGTTATGGAGAAAGACCCTGAGTATACAGGTTATGTATTTGACGCGCAGAGCTCGATCATTGATGAGTATCTAAAGATTCGTCCAGAAGAAAAAGAACGGTTAAGCCGTTTGATCGCCGATAAGCGTATTTTCGTAGGACCTTGGTACACACAAGCAGATTCACTACTTGTTAACCGAGAGTCATTGATCCGCAACTTAATGTACGGAACGCGAATCGCTGAAAAGATGGGTCACTCCCTGAACGTTGGTTATCTGCCTGATATTTTTGGTCAAAACACGTACCTTCCATCATTGTTCAAAGAATTTGATATCGATTACAGCGTGTTACAGCGTGGAATCTATACCGATCAGTTGAACGGTGATCTGAACTTCACGTGGCAATCCCCAGACGGCGAGAGCGTGAAGGCAAACAATATCTACTTCGGCTACGGTCCAGGAAAATTTTTATCAGATGATCCTCAGTACATGGAAGAACGATTGCTGCCTATTTTAGAAAAAATAGCTGATCTGAACGCGAGCACGGATAACTTGTTGTTGCCAGCCGGTGGTGACCAAGTGCTCGTGCGTGAGCATTTTCCTGAAACGGTAAAAAAGCTGAACGAAAAAGATGACAAACACGAATATGTGCTATCTGACTATGAAACGTTCATGAAGGATACGTGGCAAGAAGGAGATTTTAAGAACGTGATCGAAGGTGAGCTGATCGCGACTCAAAAATCTCGTATCCATAATACGATTCGGTCTCAGCGTTATGACATCAAAAAGCTGAATGATCTGGCTGAAGAAAAAGTCATTTATGAACTTGAACCATTAGCGAGTTTTGCAAGTACGCTAGGTTTTAAATATCCGCAACGATGGCTGGATGAGATGTGGAAGATGCTTTTCGATGTTCATGCGCATGACAGCATTGGTGGTTGTAATTCTGATGACACGAACCAAGAAATCGTGAATCGTCTTACGAAAGTTATACGAATTGCTGACGGCTGTTTGAATCTATTAAAAAAACAGATATCAGAAGCTGTGAGCCGTAAGCTAGGCAAAGATTCGATCTTTGTGATGTTCCATTTGCTTCCTAAAGCGTTTGAAGGCTCTAAAAAAGTCGTTCTTTTTACAAAAGAAAAAGGGTTTGGTGTTCGTGACCTAGACGGAAATCCTGTTTTGTTTGACGTATTGAATCAGGAATATATCTCAGGTGGAAAGACGATCGTCGTAACGGCGGATGGCGAGAAAGAAGTAGAAGCGCCAGGTTATTACAGAAACGAAGTGCTTTTACAGAATGTGAAACTTCCGTCCATGGGCTATGAAACATTTGAAGTAGTGGAAGATGAAGTGATTGAACATGTAGCTCCGAAAGTTGAAGATAACCGAGCGATACAGAATGAGAGCTTCCGCATTTACGAGGAAGATGGCAGACTGCATTTAACGGTGAAAGCATTGAACAAGACGATCTCAGATTTTGTGAAGTTCGAAAATGTTGCGGATGCGGGCGATTCTTATGACTTCTCTCCGCTTGCTGGAGATTCTCCGATTTATTCCCGAGAGATCGAATCTGTTTATGTTGAGGGAAGTGAAGCTGTAGAATTTATGGAGGTCGTACATCTGTTGCAGGTGTCAAAAGACTTGGAAGAACGTAAAGTTGGAGACGCAACTGGGAATCTAGCCATTGTAACCCGATTTGAACTACGCAGTGGTGAGGACTTTATTCGGGTTACACATGACATTGAAAACGAAGTAAAAGATCACCGCGTGCGCGTGTTGCTGCAAACTTCTGTTGAAGGACCAGATTACTCGTTCGGTGATCAAGGTTTCAGCTTGATTCAGCGCCCGACCGTTAATCCGTACATGGAGAACTGGAAAAAAGAAAAGTTCGCTGAAGCACCAGTGCCGATCTATCCGCTTGAAAATCTAGCAGGTGTAACGAACGGAGAGTTAACTTCTGCTGTTATCACAAAAGGCATCAAAGAGTATGAGTTGATCAAAGAAACAGGGCAACTCGCTTTAACGCTGTTCCGAAGTGTTGGGCTACTTGGTCGTGACAACTTAGCTTGGAGACCTGGCCGCGCGTCAGGTATCAACAACAAAGTCGTTTACACGCCAGATGCCCAAATGCAGACGAAAATGTCGTTCGAGTACGCAATTACGGTCACAGAAGGTCATGATGTTAAACGGTTGTTTAACACGGTAGATAATTATCGCGGACACAGTGTGAGTTATCAAAAGCAAGCGTTGAACACGTTTGAAGAGAGACTCGACCGTTTTGAAATTCCTTATCCAGTGGATATCTTGCCTGCGAGATTCAGCTTGTTTGAGACAGAAGGTGACCTGTTCCTAAGCACGATGAAAAAAGCGCATGACGATGATTCGGTCGTCTTACGTTTTTTTAATCCGAGTGAGGTAGAACAGACAGTCTTATTAAGAAGCGAACACATCCAGTCTGTTGCACAAACAAAACTGAACGAAAAAAGTGTGATCGACGTGAAAGACGAAGTGACGGTTCGAGCAAAAGGATATGTCACACTAAAGCTTCGTATGAAGGAGAATGTGTAATGAGTTTTCCAAAAAAAGTTGAGAATTTGTTAAAAACGATCTATGGCGAAGAATTTTCATCTACCTATAAAGATGAAATCATAAAGCTTGTTGATGGGTGGAAAGAGAAGAAGTGGAGCGAGACAGCTCCACTTTCTGAAAAAAATGTGTATCTGATCACGTACGGCGACATCATCAAAGAAGAAGGGGAGCCGACGTTAAAAACGTTGAACAAGTTCATTAACGAATACGCGGCAGATGAGATTACGGATGTACATTTGTTACCGATGTTTCCGTATACGTCTGACGATGGTTTTTCGGTCGTTGATTATCGTGAGATCCACCCTGAACTGGGGGATTGGTCGGAAATTGAACGATTTTCAGGCGATTATCGTTTAATGTTTGATTTTGTGGCGAACCATATGTCGAAGTCGAGCAAGTGGTTTCAAGGCTATCTGAAGGGTGAGGCAGAATATGCGAACTATTTTACCCCGAAAGAAGAAGGTTTCGATGCTTCAAACGTCGTGCGTCCTCGCACCTCTCCGCTATTTCACGAGTACGAAGGTGGAAAGACTGCGTGGACCACATTCTCTGAAGACCAGGTGGATGTGAACTTTAAGCATTTTCCTGCGTTGCTGGAGATGACGGATATTTTACTGAATTACGCGAACCGCGGTGGGACAAGCATTCGCCTAGACGCGATCGGTTTCATGTGGAAAGAATCGGGTACGACTTGTATTCATCTTCCTCAAACACATGCCATCATTCAGTTGTGGCGTGAGATTTTAGAAGAGCTGAAGTTAAACACGCTCTTGATCACAGAGACAAATGTTCCGCATAAAGAGAATATCAGCTATTTTGGTGACGGAAACAATGAAGCACATATGGTGTACCAATTTTCACTGCCGCCGCTCGTATTGCACACGTTAACGACTCATGATGCGAGTAAGCTGACCGGTTGGGCGAAGTCGATTGAAAAGGTGTCTGATTCGGCTACGTATTTTAACTTTTTAGCGAGTCATGACGGTATCGGCATGCGTCCAACAGAAGGAATTTTAACAGAAGAAGAGCGTTCCTCATTGGCTAAGAAAGTACTGAGTAACGGCGGTCGTGTTTCGTATAAAAGTAACCCAGACGGAACGGAATCTCCTTACGAGCTGAACATCAATTACATGGATGCGCTCATCAACAAAGACGAAGATACGAGTGAAGATATGCAAGTGCAAAAAATGCTTGCGGCACATTCCGTTTTGTTCTCCGTGATGGGTGTTCCAGCCGTCTATTATCATTCGCTGTTAGGGTCTGAAAACGATTATGAAGGATTGGAGTCGTCAGGAATCAACCGCCGAATCAATCGCCAAAAGTTTCAATACGATGAGGTGGTAGCTGATTTGGAAACATCTACTCGACGTCAAAAAGTGTTTACGGGGTTGAAGCGGTTGATTCGAACGCGTCAGCAGGAAACGGCGTTCTCGCCATTCGCTTCACAGTCGATTGTAGATCTTGGGAAGCAGGTATTCTCACTGATTCGCAGAAATGAAGAAACAGATGACACGGTGTTGTTCGTGATGAACGCATCGAACAAACTGATCGATGTGGAACTTCCTTTCGGTGGGCAAGACTTGTGGAGTGGCAATTCTGTTGAGAGAACCGTTGAACTTGTTCCGTATCAGTTTATGTGGATTAAAAAATAAAGTAGGTGGACACGGATGAAGATTGTCATTGCTCCTGATTCATTTAAAGAAAGTATGACAGCGGCTGAGGTCTGTAGAGCAGTGGAAACTGGTTTCAAAAGTACGTTTCCTCACGCACAATATGTGCACGTTCCTGTTGGCGACGGTGGAGAAGGAACCGTTACATCGGTTGTTGATGCGACAGGCGGCGAGATGGTCGAAGTCCAGGTAACCGGTCCGCTCGGTGAAAAAGTAAATGCATTTTACGGCGTAACAGGTGATGGGAAGACGGCAGTGATCGAGATGGCTGCCGCATCCGGTCTTCATCTTGTTCCGAGAGAGAAGCGAAATCCTTGTGTGACAACAACACGGGGAACAGGTGAACTGATTCTGGATGCTTTGGATCGAGGAGTGGAGCGGATCGTACTCGGTCTTGGTGGGTCTGCAACAAACGACGGTGGTGCTGGCATGGCGTCTGCACTTGGTGTGAAGTTTTTGAATGTGAACGGTGAGGAATTGTCTGCTGGTGGTGAAGCGCTTCGTGAACTTTTGACCATTGATGTTTCTGGACTGGATGCTAGGTTGCAATCGGTGAAAGTGGATGTGGCGTGTGATGTAACAAATCCGTTAACGGGACCGCACGGGGCATCGGCAGTTTTTGGACCGCAAAAAGGTGCGACGCCAGATATTGTTGGCGTTTTAGATGAAAGTTTAAAACGATACGCTGAAGTAGTGGAGCGAAATCTTGGTGTTGCAGTAGATGAGTTACCAGGCGCGGGCGCTGCTGGCGGCCTTGGTGCAGGAGTTGTGGCGTTTTTAGACGGAAAGCTGCAGAGCGGAATTGATCTTGTGCTTGATGTAATTCATTTTGAAGATAGGGTTCGTGATGCGGATCTCGTCATTGTTGGAGAAGGCCGGATCGATTCTCAAACCATTCATGGCAAAGCGCCAGTTGGTGTAGCGAAACGAGCGAAGACTGTTATGGACGGTGTACCCGTTGTTGCGATTGCTGGCAGCATAGGTCCTGATTATGAAGCGGTGTATGATCACGGAATTGATGCTGTTTTTAGCGTGGTGAACTGTGTGGTGACGTTAGAGGAAGCATTGCTGCACGGAGCGACTAATGTGGAAAAAACAGCGGAAAACATTGCGCGTGTTATAAAGTATGTCAAATAAAGAGGCATGGAATCTCCATGCCTCTCTCTTATTTATGATTTCTAGTTGTAACTAATCGCTTGTTTACCCATCTGTTCCCAAGCGGCAACGAAGTTTGTTCGATTGATCTTACGGTTTTTCTCGTTCGTCAAAGGATCGTTGAAGTAGATATATTGACTGTCATAACCTGTAACGAGTACAGAGTGTTCTCTATACGTGATTTTGACGGGTCCCTGTTCCGTATAAAAAGTTTGAAACTGAGAAGAAGGAAGTTTAGTGAACCACGTATTAGCGATTACCCAAACAGGTTTCTTTTTATCAAGCTGGTTTGTAACACTTGTAAAAGGTTTTCCAGTTAAGTTTACAACCCGATTACCAAGATACTGCCTTGTCAACGTGTCGATCGGTTTTTGATATACGCCATAACCAGGTTTGCTTTTGTCATACATATCGCCGACAAAGCCTACGTTTGGATTACCAAAATACACTTTTCCGTCTACCTTGCGATAAGGCGTTGGATCTTTTACAACTTGTTTTGCAAGTGTCATCTTGTCTACTTTTACACCAGCATAATTTAACAGCATGGCTAAACTCGTAACTTCACAACCTCTTGGAAGCTCTGGCAATTGAGAAACGAGAGGTGCATTCAATAACACTTTAGTAGGAACGGTTGTTTTAACAAGCCAACTCGCGATCCAACCTGTTCGATTATCAGGTAACGTAATGCGATACCAGAGCTCGTTTCTAGAATTCGTAAACTGTTCAAAAGCGACTACTTTTGTTCCATTCTTAAGCTGAGTGACTATCTTATAGTCTGTACTCGCACCTGAACGGATATTGGCAACGTCCACATTCACATAAAGAGTTTTACTAACTTTAGTAGCAGCAGAAACGTTTATTCCTGAAAAATATGTAGAAATACTAAGCAATAAACAAACAACAAGTAAACTTTTTAAAATCCCCTTCATTTTTCCCCTCCATCATTTAATTTTTGGCACTCTTAAACTCTATTAAATGACAGAATTTTCAGCAATGGGCAATCTTCTTTATTTTATTAACATAATAACCATTACTTAGAAAAACGACGGGAGATATGGCATAGACCATATTGTGCATATAAAACTTTTGGTAAACTACTGATTAATAAATCGTTTTACAAAGTGTTTAAACTTATCGTACAGTTGGTGTAAATTAAACAACTGTTTAAAAAGTAGGAGGTCATTTCATGAGTATTATTGATATTAACTGTGATATGGGCGAGAGTTTTGGCGCTTACAAACTCGGAACAGACGAAGAGATTTTAAAATACATAACATCAGCCAACATCGCATGTGGTTTTCATGCGGGAGATCCTGCGACGATGAGAAAAACCGTTAAATTAGCATTAGAGCATGGCGTTGGAATCGGTGTTCATCCGGGGTTGCCTGATCTGGCTGGATTCGGCCGCCGAAACATCGATATCTCTCCACAGGAAGCATATGAGATGGTGGTTTATCAGATTGGTTCGTTGTGGGGATTTGTACAGGCTGAAGGCGGAACGATTCAACACGTGAAACCGCATGGTGCGCTTTATAACATGGCAGCGGTGAATCGTGAACTGTCTGAAGCGATTGCCGAAGCCGTTTACAAAGTGAATCCTGAGCTTATTCTGTTCGGACTTGCAGGGAGTGAGCTCGTTCAGGCAGGTGAAAAGGTTGGGCTGCGCACAGCATCTGAAGTTTTCGCCGATCGTACGTATCAGCAAGATCGCACGCTTACTTCACGCAAATTGCCACATGCTGTGATTACGGATGATGATGCGGCTGTCGCACAAGTGATTGGTATGGCTAAAGAAGGAAAAGTGATGACGCAGCAAGATGTTGACGTTGATATTAAGGCAGATACGGTTTGCATCCACGGTGATGGTGCGCATGCACTGAGTTTTGCGAAGAAAATCAGACAAACGTTAGAGGATTCTGGGATCTCTGTACGTAAAATCGGAGAAAGTATTTAAATTAGACTGTAGAAAGCTCAAAGGGAAGCGTCTTTGAGCTTTTTTTATGTGAGGTAGGTTGGTTCGTGTGGTTAGGAGTGGTTTTCAGGTGGTAGAGGGACGGTGAGCGGTAAAAAATGAAGGCTCCCCGGTGGAAACTCTCACTTACAGGTGGAAAGACCGACTTTACCGGCGAACGTGTAGCAAATATAGAAACACGTACCGTAAAACCCCTCTCTATGTCATAATAAATCTGGAAACTTCGACTAAAGAAAGGAAGCATCACACCTATGATTTGGATTCTTTACCTTATCTTTTTTATTCTATCATTGACACTCTCAATACTTGGTGCATCAACATGGATGTTCATCACGCTGCTACTATTTTTTGTAGCAGGCTCTTTTCTAACTCTTCTCTATCCGTTAATGTGGCAAAAAGATGCTGAACAAGTAAAGAAGTACTTACTAAAATCAAAGCAGCCGTACCACCGCTTTTTATATGCATTTTTATATGAAGAAGAAAGTGAGGCTGAAACGAAGCTCACGAAAATCAAACAAGCTCAGGCGAGAAAATATGCTGAGATCATGCTTTTCACACAGCAAGAAAGATGGGTAGATGTAAAGGAGCTTCTACAGACCATGAAAAAAAGTGATCTCACTCTCTATTATTCTGCAATCGTCGCGATGGAAGAAGGCAGACAAGACGAATACGAGAATTACAAGAAACAATTGAAAGACCGCGATTATGTGACATGGTTAACAGTTGAAGAGCATCGACGTAACGGCAACAGAGACGAGGCGTTCGCTATTCTCGATAAACAATTAAGTACCTTAGGTGGACTAAAATTACTATCCGCCCTTCACTATAAAAAGAAGCTACTACATACAGCGTAAACGTCAAAAACTAGAACTCCATTACAAGGAAATCTAGTTTTTTCTTTTTCCAGCACATTCCACGCGTCTTCAAGCTACCTTTATCCGACAAATAACAGTATAATTAGGCATAAAAACATTTTTTGTAAAAAGGCAGGAATATAGGGGATGAATAATTTTAGATTCGGTATTCGCCAGAAAATTATTACTGGCTACATTGTCATCATTGTCTGTTTAATTGCTGCTATTCTTGCGGTGACCAACCAGCTGGATAACATGAAGAGTGAGAGGAACTTTATCATCCAGCATGATATTGCGGTCAGGGACCTTACGAGTCAGATTGAAAAAGATTTGCTAACAATGGAGACGAACAAAAGGGGTTATCTGATTACAGGAGATGAGAGCTATCTTCAGTCTTATGATGAAGCTCGTTCAAAATGGACGAAGGACTTCAACACGCTGAGCGAACTTCTCTCTGATAATCCGAATCAGCAAAAAAACGCTGTAACGATTAACGAAAACATTAAAGAATGGATCGCAGTTGCGGGAGATCCGCCTATTAAAATGAAGCAGCAGAACGATACGGCGGGTATCACAGAATTCTTCAGACTAGATCCAGGGAAAGAAAAGACAGCACAAGTGCTTCAGCAATTCGATTCTTTTCGAACAAAAGAAAAAGTACTTACTGAACAACGCGCAGATGATCTGAACGACCAGAATCGATACTTAGAGATCGGTCTTTTTAGTTTGCTAGGATTCGTTGTTATCGCATCCATTACGCTTGCTTATATTATTTCTGGTTCGATCATTAAGACGATCAAAGCAGTAGTCGAGACGATACGTGCCATGACGTCAGGCGGAAACTTGAGCAGCCGTATTCATGTGAAATCGAACGATGAGATCCGAGATTTAGGAGAAGCAACGAATGAACTGTTGAACTCTTTTGAAGAACGCGACTGGCTACAACGAAGTGTCACGGATGTTGTGAGTAGGAACCAAGGCGTTTCATCGCTTGAAACGCTAGCGGAGATCTTCCTTTCGGCAACAGCACAGATCACGGAATCGTCGTACGGTGCCTTTTATATTAAAGAAGGTAAAGAGGAAAACGTTCGCTTTGTTAAAAAAGGAGCATTCGCGGACACGGATGCAGATGTAGGACGAGCTAGCTTTAAGTTAGGACAAGGTCTTATCGGGCAATGTGCACTCGAAAAACGAGTTCAAGTGATCGAAAAAATCGATGGAAATTATACGCTCATTTCTTCTGGACTTGGTGAAACAAAACCGAAAAGCATCTTGATTGCGCCGATCGTGCACGAAGATGAAATTGTAGCCGTAATCGAGCTAGCGAGCCTAACGACTTACAGCAACCAGCACATTGCATTTATTGAAAAAGTGCTTGAAACATTCGGACTCACGATCAACCGAGTGATCGACCGAATGGAGATTGCAAGACTTCTATCTGAATCACAAGCGATGACAGAAGAACTGCAGGCGCAATCTGAAGAGCTTCAAACGCAATCTGAAGAATTGCAGATGCAATCAGAAGAACTGCAGATGATCAACGAGCAGCTGGAATCACGATCACAAGATGCTGAGGAAAAATCGAAGGCACTTGAGATCGCTAAAAAGGACCTTGAAGATAAGGCGAAGCAGTTAGAAACAGGGTCTAAATACAAATCAGAGTTTTTGGCGAACATGTCTCATGAACTGAGAACCCCGCTTAACAGTATCTTGATTCTTTCCGAGATGCTTGCTGAAAATGGCAACCAGTCACTTTCGGACGAAGAGTTAGAGTTCGCTCGAGTGATCCATTCATCCGGACAAGATCTTCTGAATCTGATCAATGATATTCTAGATCTTTCGAAGGTAGAAGCAGGTAAACTGGAAATCATGCTTAGTGAGGTGAACCTCAGTGAGTTCCCGGCTAACCTGGAAAGAAACTTTACGCATATCGCGGATCAAAAGAATCTTAACTTTACGATTAACATGGCTCCTGACGTCCCACCACTTCTGCAGACAGACGAAAAACGTTTTCAGCAGATCGTCAAGAACCTGCTGTCCAACGCGTTTAAGTTTACGGAAAAAGGATCAGTATCTGTTAGCGTGAAAAGGGTTCAGACAGATGTGATCTACAACGGTGTTGATTATTGGTTAGAAGTTGCGATTAAGGATACGGGAATCGGCATACCGAAAGAGAAACACGCACTCATTTTCCAAGCTTTCCAGCAAGGGGATGGAGCAACGATTCGCAAATTTGGCGGCACAGGTCTTGGTTTATCGATCAGCAGTGAGTTTGCGAAGCTTTTAGGCGGAAGACTGCAGCTGCAAAGTGAAGAAGGAAAAGGAAGTACCTTTAAACTTCTTATTCCAAGTATCTCTGATGAAAAAGTTTCTGTTCAAACGTTCCTTGGAGCATCAGCTGAAGTGGCGACTGCACTTGAACAATCCAGCAATCCGGTAGCTGTGGCAGAAGCACCAATAACAGCTAAAATTGTACCTGCAGAACCTGAGTCAGAACAACCATCGATCTCTGTTGATGAAGAGAACGTATTCTACGGTAAAACGGTGTTGATCACAGATGACGATAACCGAAATATCTTTGCGCTAAAAACAGCTCTAGAACAAAAAGGAATGAACATTCTGATCGCCAATAACGGCATGGAGTGTCTGGACGTTCTTGATGCGAACAAGAAAATTGATCTGATTTTGATGGATATCATGATGCCAGAGATGGATGGCTATGAAACGATGCAGCGCATTCGCGGAACAGGTGACCACAAGGACTTGCCAATCATTGCGTTAACGGCAAAAGCGATGAAGAACGACCGTGAAAAGTGTCTTGAAGCAGGGGCGTCTGATTATATCAGCAAACCGCTGAAGCTCGAACAGCTCTTTTCTGTAATGCACGTTTGGATGACAAAGTGAGGATCGACCACTGATGAATGATTTCTTATGGAACAACGATGACAACCAGGAAAATAGCATAACGGAAACACTCGAGATGGATCTGTTGTTAGAAGGATTGTACCGCGTATCTGGATTTGATTTTCGCCAGTATATGCGGTCCTCCATCCATAGACGTGTCCACAACCGCATGCAGCTCGAACAGATTCCAACGATTACGGGCGTGCTGGAAAAAGTTCTGCATGAACCAGCTTTCATGACGACGCTGCTCAATGACTTTTCGATCAACGTTACGGAGATGTTTCGTAACCCGGAGTTCTTTCGTGCATTTCGCCAAAAGGTGATTCCCGAGTTGAGAGATCTACCGGAGATCCGTATTTGGCATGCAGGATGTGCCACGGGTGAAGAAGTATATTCGATGGCGATTTTGATGGAAGAAGAAGGCTTAAGTCATAAGACGAAATTTTATGCGACAGACATGAACGAACCAGTGCTGAACAAAGCGCGTACAGGTATTCTGCCGCTGAGCAAGATGAGGACGTACACGAAGAACTATATGGCGGCTGGAGGGACTCAAGCATTTTCTGAGTACTATACGACAGACGGCCACTTTGCTTATTTAAAACCTTCGTTATTAAAGCAGATCAGTTTTCTGCAGCATAACCTTGTGACAGATCATTCGTTCAATGAATTTCACGTGATTCTTTGCCGAAATGTCTTGATCTACTTTACGGCTGCTCTGCAAAATCAAGTGCATGAGCTGTTTTACGATAGCCTCAGCCCGAATGGTTTCCTTGGACTTGGTGATAAAGAATCCATTCAATTTGCGGACTGTGCGGATAAGTACGCTGATTTTGCCGAACAAGTAAAAATTTATAAAAAAAAATAAAAGCAGGATGAAGGGGTGTGAAAGCCTCTTCTATCCTGCTTTTTTTATTTGGCTTGAATCATCATGATACACATATCATCGCTCTGACCTTTTTGCTGTTCTTCTGGCATGACCAGATGGATTGGCGAGCGAATGTTACTCCATTTTTCAGAAGCCACGTACTTCAGCTTCTCTAGCATCAATTCTTCGTCGTCACCAGCTTCTAGCACACCATCCGTAAATAGCAGCATCTGAATATTATCTTCATAATGAATTACAGACTTCTTCACCTCGATCTGCTCAAAGAAGCCTACAGCAAAACAGCTGCGTTCAATGGATTGAAGCGAATTATCAACGAGCACATAGCCTTCTGGATGCCCGGCATTCACGTATTCGACCGTCTTTTTCTCCGTATCTATCAAAAGATAGATGCCTGTGAAATAGTAGTTATAATCGTTCTTCGGATTATGAAGAAGCGCCATGTAACGGTTCAATTCTTTGATCACGAGCTCCGGATCTTTAAGCTCTTTAATGCTATCCCGCATAACAGAAGAGATGAACATGCAGACAAGAGAAGAGGAAATTCCGTGCCCCATCATATCAAGCAAGATGATGCCATATCGATGGTCATCGAACTTATGCCAATAATACATATCGCCCGCTAGCTTAAAGGAAGGCAGGTGAGACACGTTTATCGTGATGTTGTCTTCTTTGATCGGAGGATTCAACAACCCTTTTTGAACTTGCATCGCAAGATCGAGCTCGTTTTGAATCTTTTGTTCTTGTTCAGCATGCCAATCTTTTTCGTATTTTAATCGAAGTGCAACTCGAATTCTAGCAAGCAGTTCTACTTTATTAATAGGCTTCGTCACATAATCCATACCGCCGCAGTCCAGTGCTTCTGCTAACTTCGTAGAGTCTTCAAGCGCCGTGATGAAGATGATCGGAATGTCTTTGAAGCGCTCGTCTTTCTGTACGCGCTGACAAGCCTCGATCCCATCAATCTCCGGCATCATGATATCAAGGAGAATTAAGTCGATCGACTTTTTGTTCAGCTCTTTTTCATTTTCTTCGAGGTGATCGAAAAGCTGTTGAGCCGATGAGAGTGAGGTACAGTCTTCGTATCCTGCATTCTTCAATATTTTCTCTATTACAAATAAATTTACCGTATTGTCATCAACGATCAGCATGGACATTCAAACTTCTTCCCCTTATATGTACCATTTATTGTGTGTTCTTCAAATATCATTCATATCTATAACTCTAGTATACAAGTAAATGCAGAAAGGGACTATTTTTTAGATTATTTAGAGTGGGATAGTGGTGGTGGAACAGTTATTAGGAGTGATTATGCTAGTAATAGTAGAAGAGGGTGTGTGTTGCGTAATAGACTGTGTTCAGGATAAGGACATCGTTGCGGTTTGTGCACACCAGATAGACTGCTTGAAATATATCCACGGTAATCCAAATTATTTTCACGGATAAGCGTATTAATTTCACGGATAACCACAATAATTTCACGTATAAAATAATTTAAACGATTTTCGACACTTATCGCCACAGTAATTATTCATGAAAAGACACATTGCTCAACCTTGTGTTCATTTTAAACATTTTAGTTGACATTAGTGTTCGTTTGTAACATTATAATACATATAAAGTGTTCGAAAATAACAAAGGTGATGAAAATAATGCCTAAAGAGCGTAGAGAGCATATTCTTCAACAATTAAATACGAACGGAAAAATTGAGATTGAGGACTTAGTAAACGAATTAAATGTTTCGGCGATGACAATCCGGCGTGATCTTGCTTTTCTCGAAGAAACGGACCAGATTATTAGAACGCATGGCGGAGCGATACTTAACAAGCCGTTAGTCGTGGAATCATCTTTCCGAACAAAAGAAGGAAAGTTCAACGATCGGAAGAGAGCAATCGCCGAGAGAGCTGTACAATTCATACAGGATCACTCTACTATTCTTTTAGATTCAGGAACGACAACGTTAGAGATCGCAAAATTGTTAAAAGAGAAAACGACGATCACAGTTGTTACAAATGATATAAAAATTGCAGCTGAGCTTCTAGATACGGATGTGAAAGTAATCGTTACTGGCGGCGAACTTCAAAATACGATTGGAACATTGTTCGGCCCATTAACAGAGCAAATGTTAAAAGGGATTCACGTAGATCTCTTTTTCTTAGGAGCTCATGCGATCCACAGCCGAGCGGGTGTTACAGCACCGACTTATGAGAAGGCTGCGATCAAAAAGCTGATGATTGAAGCATCAGAAAAAACATGGCTCGTGGCTGACTCTAGCAAGTTTGATCAAAAATCACTAACAAAGGTTTGTGACTTAAATCAGATACACGGATTGATTACAGATCAGCACATTTTAGATGAAACGGAAAAAATGCTGAATGAATATTTAGAAGTCGTAACCGTTGAAGGTGGTGAAAAGGGATGAAAGTCGGCGTTATCGCAGATGATCTAACAGGTGCCAATGCGACAGGGGTAAAACTGATCAAGCAAGGTTTTGAAGCGGCAACAATGGTGTATTACGATCAAGAACCAGCTTCAGGAAGTTATAACGCCGTTTGTATCGATACGGATAGCAGGTATGCACGAAAAGATGTGTCCGAGATGCGGATTAAAAAGTCCATGAACAACCTTCAGCGTTGGGGTGCAGATGTTATCTGTAAACGAATCGACAGTACCGTAAGAGGAAACATCGGAACAGAGATCGACATGGTCTTAAATGAACTTGGCGAACGGTCGATTGCGGTTGTCGTTGCATCGTTTCCAGATTCATCCCGAATTACATCTGGGGGTTACTTACTCGTCGATGGTGTACCTGTTCAAGCGACGGATGTGGCCAAAGATCCGGTCATGCCTCTTACTGAATCGTACGTTCCTTCTATTATAAGTAAACAGAGTGAGTATCTTGTAACACACATCGGGCTCGAGACTGTTTTACAAGGAAAGAAAACGATTCTGCAGGCGTTAAAGCGTAAAATAGACGAGGGCAATCGCATTCTTGTGATGGATGCGGTAACAGATGAAGAGATTGAAGATATTGCACATGCGATGGCATTGATTGAGGATTATCAACTCATACCTGTAGATCCTGGACCATTAACGGCTTATTATGCAAAGGCTTACACATCTCTCCATACACAAAGTAAAAAGATTCTCGTCACAGTCGGAAGTGTAACCTCTTTGAGCGGAGATCAGCTAACATACTTGATCGACAAAACGGATGCGAAGCCGGTCTATGTTGATGCTGAACAATTAGCAAGTCTATCGGACAGCTGGGAAACAGAAGTTCAAAGAGCTGTGACGGCTGCCTTGGAAGCTATCCTTCACCAAGACATCCTGATCATCACGACTAATTCACCAGAGGCAAAACGGTTAGAACTAAAACGATTGGCCGAAGAGCAAGGTGTGAGTCAGGATCAACTCGCAAAAAGAATTGCAGATGGGTTAGGGAAGATCACGCGAATTGTCATTCAGTCAACGCATTATGAGATCGGCGGCTGTTTTTCCAGTGGAGGAGATGTTACGGCTTCCCTCTGTTCTGTTGGAAGAGCTGAAGGCATCAAGCTAAAAAACGAAGTGCTACCTCTCGTCGCATACGGTGAATTCATCGGAGGTTACTTTGATGGTATACCGCTCGCAACAAAAGGCGGCATGGTTGGTGACAAAAAAGCGATTCACACGATTGTAAAGCACCTTTTAGCAAACCAAACGTCTACAAAGCAATTTCAATAAATCTTTTAAACAACTGAAGGAGGAACAAAACATGACAACAACTACAAAAACGGCAACTACAGAAAAAGCGATCATCGCAATTCCAATGGGTGACCCGGCAGGTATAGGACCAGAAATAACAATGAAGTCTCTTGCAAAAAAAGAGATCTATGATGTTTGTAAACCGCTCGTGATCGGAGATGCTGCAGTACTTGAAAAAGCGATTGAGATCGTAGGTGCAGACCTTACAATTAATGAAGTAACATCACCAGCAGAAGGAAAGTACGAACTAGGAACAGTTGATGTAATCAACTTAAACAATATTGATATGAATAAGCTCCAGTATGGCGAAGTTTCTGCTCAAGGCGGACATGGAGCGTTTGAATATATCAAAAAAGCAGTAGAGCTTGCTACAGCAGGTGAGGTTAAAGCGCTGGCAACAACACCGATCAACAAAGAATCGTTAAAAGCGGCGAATGTTCCTTATATCGGTCATACGGAGATGCTTGAAGCACTTGCAGGTTCAGATGATCCTCTAACGATGTTTGAAGTAAAAGGGATGAGAATTTTCTTCTTAACACGCCATCTTTCATTAAAAGATGCAATTGCAGCTATGACGAAAGAACGTGTGCATGATTATTTAGTACGATGTGATCGAGCGCTCGCTCGTCTAGGTGTTGAAAACAGACGGTGGGCTGTTGCTGGACTGAACCCGCATAGCGGCGAAGGCGGATTGTTTGGCTGGGAAGAAGTCGAGCAGATCAAACCGGGTATTGAGCTAGCTGTCGCAGATGGAATTAACGCAGTAGGTCCGGTTCCAGCAGACTCTGTATTCTTCCAAGCACTTAACGGAAAATATGATGCAGTGTTGTCGCTTTATCATGATCAAGGACATATCGCAGCAAAAATGACAGATTTTCATAGAACCATTTCTATCACGAACGGACTTCCGTTCTTAAGAACTTCGGTAGACCACGGAACAGCGTTTGATATTGCAGGTAAGAACATTGCAGAGAGCACGAGTATGGAAGAGTGTATCAAACTTGCAGCTCAATATGCGCCAAAGTTTACTGCGAACAGTCTTTAAGATAGTTACATGAAAGTGAAGGGTACTATTGCCCTTCACTATTCTTTCAATAAAATAAAAGCGCTTACATAAAGGGGGTTAATGAAATGGAAGTATCAGGAGCACAAATGGTAGCTGGTTTAGTTCTTGGGGTTATTGCATTAATTTTTCTCGTTTTAAAAACAAAGATTCACGCTTTTCTAGCTCTGATCATTGCGGCATCAATTGCCGGTCTTGTCGGAGGTATGGAACCTGGTAAAGTCGCTGATACCATCTCGGCTGGGTTCGGTAGTACGCTTGCCTCTATCGGGATCGTTATCGGACTCGGTGTGATGATCGGACGGATTCTCGAAGTGTCCGGAGCGGCTGAAACACTGGCATATTCACTGATAAAAGCTGTCGGCAGGAAAAAAGAAGAATGGGCGATGGCGATTGCGGGTTATGTGGTTTCCATTCCGATTTTTGTTGACTCAGCGTTTGTTATTTTAAATCCACTCGTAAAAGCTCTATCTAAGAAAACGGGGAAGTCGGTCGTGTCATTAGGTGTTGCTTTAGCAGTGGGTCTTGTGATCACCCACTCTTTAGTACCGCCAACGCCTGGTCCTTTAGGTGTAGCTGGAATCTTTGGAGTAGATATCGGACTTATGATCGGGCTTGGCCTTCTTTTTGCCATTCCGACTATGATCGCGGGTGTTCTTTACGCCAAATGGATAGGTAAACGAATCTATCAAGTGCCAGATGATTCCGAACTTGGTTTCACACGACCTACTAAACAAGCAGCTTATCAAGAGTTTATCGAGCTAGCTAGTGCGCGAGAGGATGCTCTACCTTCTTTAGGACGCTCACTTTTACCGATCGTTCTGCCGATTCTACTAATCTTTTTAAACACGACATTAACTGCACTCGAACTTACATCTGGTTTTTACGGAATCCTGATTTTCTTAGGAAAGCCAATTATTGCCGTAAGTATCGGACTCATTGTAGCGATCTACGCTTTAGCCGGTAACTTGAGTCGCTCTGAATCACTTGACCGCATGGAAGAGGGAATTCAGACAGCCGGTATCATCCTGTTAGTAACAGGTGCAGGTGGAGCGCTTGGTAATGTCCTTCGTGAGAGTGGAGCGGGGAACTTTATTGCTGAAAAAATTGCAGACCTTCCACTTCCTGCAATCTTGATTCCGTTCTTCGTCGCGACGATCGTTCGCCTCGTACAAGGAAGTGGTACGGTAGCGATGATAACTGCAGCATCTATTTCAGCACCGATCCTTTCTCAGCTAGATGTGAACATGGCACTCGCGGCTCAAGCTGCAGCGATGGGTTCGATGATCTTCTCGTATTTTAACGACAGCTTGTTCTGGGTGGTTAACCGGATGTTAGGCATTAAAGAGGTAAAAGAACAGATCATGGTCTGGTCTGTACCGACGACGATCTGTTGGTTCGTAGGATTAGTGTCACTGTTAGTCGCAAATATGGTTTTTTAAACAGATGTTTAAAAAGAGTCTCATCATGTTGAAATCGTGGTGAGGCTCTTTTGTATGTGAAGGGGGTCTTTTACGGTACGTGTTTTGATCATTCATTACGCGTTCACCGGTAAAGTTCTCGTTTTCACCGGTAAACGTGGTCGCTCCACCGTTAAACTCTCGCTTAGCACTTGTAATCAAGCTGTGACGACCGCTAAGCAGCTCATGACCACAGCTAACTCCTCCCATGCCATCTTAATCCAACAAAAAAAGAACCTACATCATGTAGATTCTTCTCTATCGAGCATTATTTATGAACAGGATCAACGGCTGATGCCGCATGAACGGGCAATGTGATCCGAAATGAGGTGCCTTCGTTCCGTTTGCTGTCTACCAGAATCGTTCCTCCATGGTTGTGAATGATTTTAAAACAGACCATGAGCCCGAGGCCCGTACCGTTGCATTTTGTCGAGTAGAACGGCTCACCGATTCTTTTTTGTTGCTCATCTGTCATGCCGACTCCGTTATCTTTGACCGTAAGAACAACATGGCCGTCAACAGGAGCAGCAGAGAGCGAGATCTTACCTCCGTCAGGCAGGGCTTCCATCGCGTTTTTGATCATGTTGATGATCACTTGAGTCAGCTGGTTCTTTTCACCATAGACGAGCGGCATGTCTTTTTCTTTCTCAAATGAAATAATGACGTTGCGTAAATTTGCTTCAGGCTGCATGAGATCGATGACGTTCTGGATGCTCTCAACGATATTGAACCAGCTGAAATAAACAGCATGGGGTTTTGCTAGGACCATTAGTTCACTCACGATAAAATTGATGCGATTGATCTCAGTCAGAATGATGTCTTTAAAAAATGTGTTCTTCTCATGATCAGATTCGTTGATCAGTTGAACGAGCCCTGCGATGGATGTGAGCGGATTGCGAATTTCATGAGCGATTCCCGCGGCCAAATCACCGATTAATGAAACCTTTTCAGACTTCAATAGAATTTCCTCTGTTTTCTTTTTCTCGGTCACATCGTATTGGATTGAGATGTGCTGATAAGCCACACCTTCCGGATCTAGAAATGGAACGATCGTCGTATCCACCCAATAGAGCGAGCCATCTTTCGCTTTGTTGCAGATCTCACCGTTCCAAACACGGCCAGATTTGATCTCTTGTTTAATATGATGAATAAAGTTATCTGAATGAACGCCTGAATAGAAGATCTTGCCATGATCTTGTCCGATCAATTCTTCGCGGGTATATTGCGTTAACTCACAAAAGTGATCGTTCACTTGAATGATGCGATCGTCTTTGTCTGTAACGGAGAAGATCGTTCCTTCAAAGAGAGCCGTTCGAATGTTGTTTAACTCTAGGATTGAGATATCTAAATCTCGATTTGTATGTTGGAGAGCTTTTTTCGTGTTATGCATGAATTTTGTATAGTGTGTAACGATTGAACGAGCAGCAGTATCGATCAAAAGGTTCAGGCGATTGGATGCAGTAATAGCACCATTAACGTTAGTGCTTCGTGTTCCAAATTCCTCCTTTAACAGCTGTGAGATGATAACACGGGACTCGAAGATAAAATGAAGGGCGTGATCGAGCGGAATTTCCAACTCGGATGAGCGCTGGCCGAATGAGTCAGCCCATTTTTTGATCTTTTCTTCAGCGGTTTGAACATTTTCCGATAAGCCTTCACCTAAGTATTGAAAAAGAATTTCCATCCAGTGAGATACTTTGGTTTTGTAGATCGAAAAATCAGTTCCTAAGTTCTCGATCGGCGTTAGTGTGTCTACAAGTTGTTTGCTGTTTTCTTTTATTTTCGTTCCAAGCGTCTTACAACCTTCCATGGGGTTTGCCTCCTCGAACAGTTTCCGAATGTATCTGTTGAAACCTTCGACATTTCGACAAACATCCCTTCTATTGGAAGAAAAGGAATGATAAAACTTTTCTTAGTAATGCTTTTGTTGTCCTTGTGGGGAGTTGATTTCCGTTTCAGGTGCTCGCTTTCCGGGGGAGTGCGGTGAGCCACCTGGGCACTCTGTGCCTTGTGCCCTTAGGTGTCTCACCTGATTGGTTTAAGAAAGTTCCTTGCTCCTGCGTCTACAAGCAAATGCTACTGGGGTGTTTTTCCTCGTCGCATGCCTTACTTAGAAGGTTCTCAAGTGGTAGGCACGCACCTTACACTGCAATCAACTTTTCAAATGGTGTCAAAAAAAGCAACAATCTTTAATATAAGAAACTAAGAATTTATGATAAATAATGAGGGTAAACAAAAAAAGACACTCGATCTACTGTGATCAAGTGTCGCTGATTACATCGCTTCTAAGATACTCTCCATGTAGGTTTCGGTAAACACTTGAAAGCATAGATCGAGCATCTGATTTATCTCTTGAATGATAAATATCACTTCTTTTACGCTAGTTTCTCCTTGTTCTGCTAGGCGTTCAATCACATGAAGAATCTCACTGCGAATAAAAATGGTGGATTGCATGGCAACGTCTAACGATTGTCCGTATTCAAGCGCATAGCGAGCAGTTTGGATCGCCCAAACTTTTAATCCATCTTCTCTTGCAGACGGCGATAGCACGAGTGAGCTGCCGATGAGCTGGACTAATTTCATAATGTAATCGGTTGATGATTGACGATCAAAGAGCTGTTTATCTTTTATCGGATATTTCTTAAACCGTAGTGTGAGTATTTGCTCAGCCAGTGTCGGTGAATCATCGATGAGTGTTTTAGCTAGCGTATGTTGGAGCTGATTCAAGATGGTAACCCCCTAATTTAAAAGATATATGTATTGAAATGTTAAGAAAATAAAGCTTTACCTTTAGTATTACTTAATCAGATAGGCTTGTCACGAACAATCGAGCTATTATAGACCAAATTTACAAAGAGGGCAGCTGAATAATCAGCTGCCCTCAGTTTCTAGTTGTTTTTCTTTTATAAAGAAAGAGATCACTAAACCGATCAAAGATAAAACGGATACGACGATAAAGGCCATGTTCGCGCCATACATATCTGGATGTGTAATTTCAGGGCGCTCTGCCGCGGTTTCGGCAGTTGTGGTCATGACGGTCACTAAAATCGCAGTACCGACTGATGCAGCGATCATCTTCATCGTATTATCCATTGCCGCTCCGTGCGGGATCAATCGCTTCGGAAGCCGGTTGAGTCCAGCAGTTGCAACAGGCATCATAACCATCGCAAGGCCAAACATCCGTATGCCGTACATCACGGTTAAGAATGTAAAAGATGTAGCGGGACTTAAAGTGGCGAACGCGAATGATGATCCTGTTATGATCGTTAATCCGATGATCGCCAGCCACCGCGCACCAAACTTATCGAACAGCCTTCCTGTGATCGGTGACAAAAGCCCCGTGATGAGTGCACCTGGTAAGAGTGCAAGACCTGCTTCAAACGCTGTAAAGTCTCTCATGTTCTGCATGAATAGCGGTATGATCGTCTCCGCTCCAATCAATCCTAAGAATGTGATCATTCCGATGATGATCGTAAGCGGGAAGATGGAGTTTGCGAACACTCTGAACTCGAGCATCGGGTGTGCTAAACGCAGTTGTCGTGTGATGAATAAAACAAGAGCCACGACACCGATTGCGAGCCAAAGCAGGGTGCTTGGCGCGGTCCATCCTAAATTACCTGCGCATGTAAATCCGTACAGCAACCCTCCAAAACCGAACGATGACAGAATGATCGATGTTACATCTACCTTTGTTTTTGAAGTTTCCGTAACATTTTTTAAAGCAAAAAAGGCTACGATAATATCAATGATGGCGATCGGTAAGATGATGAAAAAGAGTACCCGCCAAGAGTAATGTGATGTTACCCAGCCTGAAAGAGCAGGACCGATAGCAGGTGCGAATGAAATCACGAGCCCGACCAATCCCATCGCTGATCCGCGTTTGTTCACGGGGAAGATCATCAAAAATACGGTCTGCATAAGAGGCAACATTACCCCAGCTCCACTTGATTGGATGACCCTTCCGAGTAAGAGTGTCTCAAAATTTGGCGCCAGTCCTGCAACGAGTGTTCCAACAGCGAAAACGCTCATCGCAGAAATAAATAGCTGCCGTGTCGTGAACCGTTCGAGCAAAAACGCACTGACGGGAATCATGATCCCGTTGACGAGCATGAATACGGTTGTCAGCCATTGAGCGCTGTTCGCCGTAATGTTCATTTCTTTCATGATCGGCGGAATCGCAGTGATCATGAGTGTTTGGTTTAATATCGCAATAAACGTACCAGCCAGCAGCAAGGCAACGATCGTCGATTGTTTATAATTTTGTGAGGTTTCCATAGTCGTTCATTCCCATCTAACATGTCATGATGTGTACAGCTTACAGGATTTTAAACGGAATTGATATAAAGTTGCTTTCATGAAAAGCATCTTCTTCCCCATGACATACACTAATCAAAAAGCGGGTGAGTGATATGGAAGAAGAGCAGTTAGCCGCGCTGGATGAAGTCCTGTTGATCGTCGATATGATTACCATTCTATTATTAGAAGATCGACCTCTTTTAGGTATCGTTTCTGTGGGTCTGCTTAAAATTGTAGCGAAAGATCGTTTGATCAGAATCGCTTTTATTTTGCTGATCATCGTGATAAATGTAAGCCGGAGATAAAAACACTCATTTATTCCTGGGTAGTAGGATGGCTGTTTTCGACGAAATGATACAGGATTAAACAATTCATACTATTCAAATGATTTTGTCGTTATTCTACAATAAGGAACAAAAGGAGGGTTTTCGTGAAGATATCATTTGGAAGAAGTATAGGAATGACATGCGCTTTGTTGCTCGGAGTCGTTATTTTTGAAAATGGTGAGACAGCAGAAGCAAAGAATCAGACAAGCTGCTTTGACACAAATGTAGCGTTAACAGCAGAAGAAGAGAGAATTGAGGATGGCCGACCGATTCCGCAACAGTTATTGAAGGAAAGTGAATTTACCTCATACGTGGATCGTTTTAAAAAAGATCTCTGTTCAGCAAGAAGTCCAGAAAAAGCTGAAAAAGTGATACAGAAGCATGGAACGGCATTATGGAAAACAGCCGTTGACCGCGCTCAAGGAAAAAGACCAGATTTAGGCGAGCTCGATTCGTATGATGATCGACCACTATACTGGGCAAGATTACATATGACAAGTGCTCTCAGACAATGGGATCCTGCGTTTAACGTGACGAAAGAACAACGCGATAAGCTGATGAAATCGTTAGAATACACATCAAGAGGCATTACGACGATCGATTATCCGAAAAGCAAAAAAGTGAAGCGGATCCTTGTGAGTGGATTCGATCCGTACCGCCTTGAACAAGAATTTAGACGGACCAACCCTTCAGGTGCAAGCGGTCTGCAGCTCGACGGACGATGGGTGTGGACAGGTGATGGGCTAGCTTTGATACAAGCTGCGAATTTCCCTGTTCGATGGGATGACTTTGAAGATGGAATTGTGGAGAACACGTTCGGTCCATTTTTGAAGCAAGGCTCGAAACAAGTGGACTTAATCATGACCATCAGTCAAGGCGGACCGCGTAAGATGGCGATCGAAGGATATGCCGGACGCTATCATACGGGTGCTGACAACAAGCTCGAAGAACGAGCGGAAATCACACCCCCTGCAGCTCATTGGCCGATGCCAAAGCCGCTTCCGGAGTTTATTGAAACCACTCTTCCATATGAAGAGATGATTGCGGCTGAAACGGGACCGTGGCCGGTTTTCCGAAATGATGAAGTATGTGAATGGCTGCCGCCAAACTTTGAAGACCCAGCAGTTTGTAATGAAGATGGACCAACACCGGGCTCTAAAGCGAAAGAGGGTGGAGGCGGAAGCTATCTGTCTAACGAAAGCATGTACCGCTCGAATCGCGTTCGCTTAGGTCTTGGTGCGACCGATATTCCAGGTGGACATCTGCATATAGCAGCACAAGAATTTTACTCAGAGGACAAATCCGTATATATGACGGAGGAGTTTAAGGAGTTTCGCCGAAATACAGTGGATCAAACAGTTGATCTCGTGGAAGCTGCTGCTCGAGCGGTGAAATAGAATAGGTCGAGGAAGAATGTCTCTCATACTGATGAGGGGCATTTTTTTTTGGGTTTGATGGGACTTGATGGTAAAAATGATGACTCATAGAAACATGTGGAAGACCCATAGAGTGTGAATGACGACCCATAGAAAGGCTATGATGACCCATAGAAGTCTCGTGACGACTCATAGATGATTTTTCGGTTCGTTTTAGAAATGTAATGAAACACGCTTAAACAAGCCAACACTCGAAAAATTCAACAATTGAAACTTTTTTTACAAAAAAGTGATCTGATTTGACTACTTTTAGCGTATATATTATATTACTGTACTTATGGACTGGCTTTAACTAAAGAGGTGTTGCAACATGAATATCGTTAAAGTGTTAAACCAACTAGGTGACCGATTTCTCAAATTGAGGGTGTACGATTTATCGGCACAGATGGCCTATTATTTTTTAATGTCGGTCTTTCCATTTTTGCTCGTTATCTATTCATTGCTGACATATTTACCACTGAGAGAAGAAAATATACTTGAGCTAGTCCAACCGTATGCACCAGAGAGCACATACAATTTAATTGATAAGACATTATCCTATACCGTTATGAGACAAGAAGGAAATCTTTTGTCGTTCAGTTTGATCGTCACTTTGTGGCTTTCATCGATGGGTTTTCAAAGCATGAAGCGTATCATGAACGATGCGTACCAAGTGCGAAATAACGAGAACATGCTAAAACAGATCTTAGAAAGTCTGTTGTTAACGGTCGGGTTCATGATCGCTGTCCTGTTCTCTGTATTTGTTCCGTTGTTTGAGAAAATCCTGCGGGTGTATTTGGAAGGCATCTTTTCGAATCTTGCTTTTCAAAAGCTATGGATCATTATCCAGTGGGGAATAGGAACCGTGTTTCTACTATTGTTTTTCATCATGCTTTATTCCTTTGCCCCGAGCATCAAGCTTGGATTTAAAAAAGTCCTTCCGGGTGCATTTCTTGCGACGATCGGCTGGCAGCTCGTTTCGATGGGCTTCGCTACGTACGTGAGTGGAAGTAACTATTCTGCGCTTTACGGGCAAGTAGCAGGTCTCGTCGTTCTGATGCTGTGGTTCTACCTTTCAGCGATGATCATCATCCTAGGTGGGTTGCTGAATACGGTGGTGTACCCTAAAAAGATTAATTGAAAATTTCACAATCGAAAATCAAATTAAACAGGAAGATGCAGAAGTAACATAACAATTCTGCATCTTTTTTTATTCTTTAATTTAGAAATAATGTCTATTCTACTATTTAACACGAAAAAAATGAAATTTGATAAGGTTTAACTATTTTCTATAAGTTTACGTGCGATAAAATCATTATGGTTCAAGAATAATTAGTTTGATATTGATTTTTGCACATAGTGAATGCCTTCATTGTGTGAATGTTTGTGAAAAATAATTTACCTATAAAAAGTTTGATTACAAACCTTCATTTGAAAAATTATTTTTGGCCATTTATAAAAATTTAAAAAAGCACGGCTTTTTATAAAAGTCGTGCTTTTACTTATTCCATGTATGTTTTTCCATTTAATACATACGATTCTAAAACAACTCTGTCCTTATCTCTTTCTTTATAATAATAGTAAGTTTTCTTATCATTTTCGAGTTTAACTGCGACCATATAATTTTTATCACCTTCAAGATTTGCTATAAAAGGCTGAAGGCTTTTAATTTCACTTTTTTTAGTTCCGTTATCAATTAAGTAATGTTCAACAGCTTTTTCAGTGTCCTGTTTTTTGTAAGCAAAATAGCTCCATACACCGCCAACTGCAAATCCTATAAAAATAATAACAGAAGCAATTAATTTTATGAAAAATCTCTTTTTCATATAAAAATCCTCCTATTGATTATTTGAGTAGAGAACATTGTTACAGCACACCATACTTTTCATCACGCACGTCAGTAATGAACATGTGACCGGGGGCGTGAGTGATCATGATTTCAGGTTTCACATGCATTGCGACGGCTTGAGGCGTAACCCCACAAGCCCAAAACACAGGAACTTCACCGTCATGAATCTGAACAGGGTCACCGAAGTCTGGCTGATATAGATCAGACACACCGATCGCTTCTGGATTTCCGATATGAACCGGAGCTCCGTGAACAGAAGGGAAGCGGCTTGTTACTTGAACCGCTCGAACCACATCCTTTTCTGGCACAGGACGCATGCTCACGACCATTGGGCCTTCAAAACGTCCAGCTTTCACGCATTCTATGTTTGTTTTAAACATGGGTACGTTACATCCTCGCTCGATATGACGAACAGGAATGCCATTATTCATCAGCGCATGCTCGAACGTAAAGCTGCAACCGAGCAGAAAGCCGACCATGTCTTCATTCCAGTGTTCTGTGATATTTGTACACTCTTCAACAAGTTCGCCATGACGATAGACGTTATACTTCGGTATGTCGACGCGTAGATCGGCATCAGGTGCAACAAGTGCAGGAACAGCAGAACCTGGCTCAGTTACATCAAGCACTGGACAAGGCTTTGGATTTCGCTGACAGAAAAGGAGGAACTCAAAAGCTAAATCTTTCGGCAAAACCACAAGATTTCCTTGTGTAAAGCCGTTTGCGAGTCCGCTTGTTGGCTTCCTCCACTCACCGCGGCGTATCAGTTCACGAGCTTCAACTGGAGTTAAACGGTCTGGTGCGTTCATAACAAGCTCCCCTTTTTATAGTAGTAATTATGCGAAAAGTTTCGGAACTTCTGTGTACATCGTGTAAACACTCATTGCGGCCATCATCAGAACGATCACGACGCCAAAGACCGTCATCCACATCGGATGTTTGTAGTCTCCGACAATCTTAGGTTTGTATGCTGCAATCAGCATCACACCAAGTGAAATCGGTAAAATGAGTCCGTTTAACGCACCAACTAAGATCAAAATCGCAACGGGTTTTCCAACGAGCGCGAAGACAATGGTTGAAACAGCGATAAAACCGATGATGATCCATTTATGATATTTTTCGAGTGTTGCATTCAACGTACGGATAAAGGAAACGGATGTATACGCTGCACCAACAACAGATGTGATCGCAGCGGCCCACATAACGACACCGAACATTTTGTAACCAATGTTTCCAGCAGCTAACTGGAATACAGAAGCAGGAGGGTTTTTAGGATCAAGTGCAAGTCCTTGAGACACGACTCCAAGTGCCGCTAAGAATAGGAAAATACGCATGATAGACGCGATTCCGATTGCCGAGATCGAACCTTTCGTTACTTCACCTAGGCTTTCTTTCCCTTTAATACCTGCATCAAGCAATCTGTGTGCTCCGGCAAACGTGATATATCCACCGACTGTTCCACCGACTAGCGTAACGATCGCTAAAATATCAATCGTGTCAGGTGCGAACGTTTTTACAACCGCTTCTCCAATAGGAGGCTGGGCTGTGAACATCACATATACAGTCAATGCGATCATGACGAAACCAGCAACTTGTGTGAAACGGTCCATCGCTTTTCCAGCTTCACGAACAACGAATACTAAGATAGCAACGATACCACTGAGTACAGCTCCCATTGTAGGGGAGACGCCAAACAATACGTTTAAACCAAGACCAGCACCGGCTATATTTCCGATGTTAAATGCAAGTCCTCCAATTACTATCAATACAGCTAGGAATACACCTAAGCCCGGAAGTACAGCGTTCGCGATATCTTGTGCTCTTTTTTCAGATACGGCGATAATCCGCCAAACGTTCATCTGTGCGCCGATATCAATAATGATGGATGTTAAAATAACAAAACCAAAACTTGCAGCAAGAATGGACGTGAAATGTGTGGTCTGTGTTAAAAACCCTGGCCCGATGGCAGATGTCGCCATCAAGAACGCGGCTCCTAGCAGAATACTAGCTTTTGACTCTTTCTTCATAACGTACCTCCTAAATTACTTCGTTTCTTGTCGTATTTTAAGTGCGATTCCTTGTTTTAACTGATGCAGTTTACTTTCGCGATCTAAGCAGAGTTGTTGGGCCACTTCGTGTGAAACTTCGACGAACTGAACTTTGTCGCCAGGCTTCAGCTGCGCCATGATTGAGAGATCAACCGTTGCGATCTGTCCGATCTTTGGATATCCACCGGTAGTTTGACGGTCAGCGAGCAGTACGATCGGATTGCCTTCAGAGGGAACTTGAATTGTCCCGAAGCTTACAGCTTCAGAAAGCATCTCTTGTTTCTCTTCGAGAGCGAGCTCAGGTCCTTTTAAACGATAACCCATCCGGTCAGACTGTGATGTGACTTCAAAGTGTTCGGTAAAAAGCTTCATCTGGCTTTCTGTTGTGAACCAATCGTATTGTCTTCCTTTCATTACCCGGACTTGCGGTTTAGAAGCAGAAGAGGCGATAAAATCAGAAGAGATCGTCCATTGCATCTCCACGAATTTATTCTCTCCAAGCTGTTGTATTAAAATTTTAGCTATCTTTCCGGAAAGCTCACTGAGCTCGCCGATAGAAAGCTCATCATCATTCTGCAGTGCTTTTCCGTTATGTCCGCCGATTCCAGCTCGTAAATATGTAGATTTACTGTTCATTACTTCTGGCACATCGAAACCGCCTGCAACAGCAAGATATGCACGACATCCTGTTTTACAGCCGCCGAACTTCAACTTGCTGCCCGCCGTCACAAGGACCGAGCGCCATAACTTCACAGGTTTTCCGTCAATGGAAGGGGACAAGTTGCCACCACAGATTGAGATCAGCGTATCTTCTTTAAACTCCATATCAGGTCCGAGCAGCGTGAGTTCTAATGTTGCTTTATTCTCAGCATTTCCAACTAAAGAATTTGCTATCCGATGAGCAGTCGTGTCCATGACACCACTCGTGATCACACCATATTTTTGAAATCCGTAACGGCCAAGATCTTGAACACTCGTTAGGAGGCCAGGCTTTGTAATCTTAATCATCTCGCGTCCTCCTCTATTCTTTGAAACTCTTCTTCTGAGATCGGTACAAACTTGATCTGATCACCCGCTTGAAGCAGGGAAGGCGTATCACCGTCAGGAGTGAAAAGCTTTTCCGGCGTTTTACCGATGAGCTGCCAACCGCCTGGCGTTTCGATCGGATACACGCCTGTCTGTTTGCCAGCGATTCCAACAGAACCGGCTGGAATCTTCAGTCTCGGATTACTTCGTCTCGGTGCTGCGATTTTTTCACTCATGCCACCGATATACGGAAAGCCAGGGGCAAAACCGATCATATAGACCGTGTATTCACCATTCGAATGGATATCAATCACTTCGTCAACACTGAGTCCGTTGTGATTCGCGACTTCCTCTAAGTCTGGACCAAACTCACCGCCGTAACAGACGGGAATCTCCACCACACGAGGGTCAGCGTCACCATCAATCTCTAACTTTTCTAAAAGCGGTTCCAAAAATGCGCATACTTCATCATAAGGAAGTGTCGTTGTCTTGATTTTCAAAGGATCATAAAAAACAGCGACGGTCGTAAAACCAGGAACGGTTTCAATCACCCAATCAAACATATGCTCTTCAAAGAAAGAGGAGACTTTTTTGACTTTTTGCTGGATCTCATGGCTCATATCTTGTCCGAGTTCAATGATCATGCTGTTATCGCCAAGTGGCTCAATGGTAAATTTCATCGTCAGATCTCCTGTCTTTTTATGTAAAATTAATCAGAATATTTGTATATTTATAAAGGTCTAGTATATCGGAATATGTGACAAAATCAAACCTACATTCTTAGATTCCCGATAGTAATAATTTCTAGTCCGATTTTTTTATGGTATCAGGTGGTTTATCTTTAAACAAACGTTTAGAATGGGAGGGACTATACCCATGTGGGGAGATGTGAAAAGCGTGTATAATGAACTTATTTTTCTAAAACCTGTATTCAAGGACCGAATCTGGGGCGGTAAGAAGCTTCGCGATGAGTTCGGTTATAAGATTCCGACTGAAACAACAGGCGAGTGCTGGGGAATTTCCGCCCATTCGCACGGGCCGAGTGAAGTCGTGAACGGACCATTAAAAGGAGAGACACTGAATTCAGTATGGGATGAGCATCGAGAACTTTTTGCTGACCAAGAAGGTGAAGACTTTCCGTTGCTTGTAAAAATCTTGGACGCAAAGACCGACCTGTCCGTTCAAGTACATCCGGACGATTCGTATGCGCGAGAAGTAGAAGGCGAGGCATTCGGTAAAACAGAATGTTGGTATGTGATCGACTGTGAGCCAGGAGCAGAGCTTGTTTATGGACATCACGCAGGTTCTAAACTTCAGTTTGAAGAGATGGTAAACGAGAACCGTTGGGACGAGCTGCTTCGTAAAGTGGCGATCAAGCCAGGTGATTTCGTCTATGTACCGAATGGAACGATCCACGCGATCGGTGCAGGCACGATGATTCTTGAAACGCAGCAAAGCTCAGATGTTACGTATCGTGTGTACGATTACGATCGTCGTGATGATGAAGGCAATCTACGCGAACTGCACATCGAAAAATCGATCGAAGTTGCGATGATTCCACATGAAGACGCTGACTTCGAACCAGTGTTGTCAGGTAACGAGGATTTAAGAATCAAAAAACTGGTGAAAGAGAGCTACTTTACCGTTTATCATTGGAATTTAGCTGGTGCTGTTTCGGAAGTCGAAAATCCATCTTATTTGCTCGTAAGCGTCCTAGATGGTGAAGGGGAACTGAAGGTAGATGGTGGAACGACGTCTACGTTCAGTAAAGGTGACCATTTTATCGTCCCTTCCACAATAAAAAGCTTCGGAATGAACGGTGATGCACGATTCATCGTGTCACATCCGACTCTATAGGGAAGATGAAGCAACCGGAATCTTGGGATTCCGGTTGTTTTTTGTTTGGTATCAGGATTGAGTGGGGGATTGTGAGCGAAACGGAGGCTATTTAGAGTGAAACACTATGCCGTTGGAGCGAAAACAGCAGTTGACTGAGCGAAAAGCATAATATTTGGAGTGAAACTTTACAATGTTTGAGCGAACGTGTAATAAATAAAATAACACGTACCGTAAAACACTAAGAATACAGAACATCACATTTGTAATAAATCCTCAAGAAGATAAATTTTGTGTTTTCCAGATTGAGAGGTTGGAAGTTCGATCGAATTTAGCAGGTGTTTGACGACATGACGTGAGGGGATCTGAAAAAATTCACAGCATTCATAATTCGTAATAGAAGGTTTCAACAAAAATGCATATTCTCTTAAAGCTTCAATGTGGGCAAGTTTGTCATAATGCCCGCATTTTAGACAAAACCACTTTCTCCTCGATCTAACCATTGATAGTTTAAGGCATTCTGTACAAGCTACCCCTTTTAACAAGTCGCTTTCAGTGATTGAGAATTGTTGAAAATAGTTATGATTCGGTTCGCTATGATGCTTAAGTAAAAGACGAGTTATTTTCTTAATATCTTTTTTAGAGATCGCTTCTTTCTTTCGAGTGTTCTGATAGCTATGAAACTTTGCAAGTATATTCGCACTATGAGTAACCACTTTTGAAATATCTTTATGTTGGGGAATGCTTTTAATTCGAGTGTTGGAGTTACTTACGACTACGAGTGATTCGATGGGAATATAGGGGAATTTTTGCTGATTGAGCCATTCTCTCAATAAATGAGTTTGTCGATAAACTTGTGAGATTGGATCTGGAAAAACTTCCTCCTTGTCTTTGTATATTCGTATGAGTTGATAAAATTCTTGGTCAAAAATTAATGTGCCGGACATGTTTTTCACTTCGAGTATGAGAAAAAAAGTTGGCGTTAAAATGAGGATGTCGATTTGAAAATAATTTGCCCCAAAAGGCAGGCGAAGATCATGGAAAATGTAAGTATCGTCTTTTGGAAGTAACTCCATATGATAGTCGAGGGATTTTTCACCATTATAACCGGTCACACTTTTAATTAGTTCAACTTCGATTTCATTACGAACAGGATGGTGAATTGGGAATCTCTTCATAATCAACTTTAGTTTTCTAATTTTAATAGACTCTGAAGCTTGTTTTATTATCATTGCATCTCTCCTTTATAGTTTTGAGCACTATTTCTACTTTTTTAGACAAAATCCTCCAACATCAAAAATTATTCTGTGGTTTTTACATTAGAAAAGTACGAGTCTGGGTGAAACAGTGAGCTTTCTGAGCGGAACTAGTTACCGTTGGAGCGAAAACGGTGCTTTATTGAGCGAAAAGAAAAGCAGTTGGAGTGAAACGAAATCGGATTTGAGCGAACGTGTAACAAATAAAATAACACGTACCGTAACCTATTCAACTTTTGAGCTATCAAATTGCATGCATAATAAAAATTTCTTTGTTTTCAACTCATGAAATATGCTATTTTATTAGTGTTAAGAAAATTATTACCAAAATAATATTTATTTTGACTATTATTTTCACAAAAAAACGAAATGGCAGGTAAATCATATGTTAAAACAAATCAAAAAAGGTTTAGTTGTATCATGCCAAGCACTAGAAAATGAACCGCTACATAGCTCTTTTATCATGTCCAAACTCGCTCTTGCTGCAAAAGAAGGTGGAGCATCTGGTATTCGTGCGAACTCCAAAGAAGACATACTCGCGATTAAACAAGAGGTGGATCTGCCGGTTATCGGAATCGTGAAAAGAGATTATGATGACAGCGAAATCTATATCACCGCAACAAAAAAAGAGGTAGATGAATTAATTGAGAGCGGATGTGAAATGATTGCATTAGATGCGACACTCAGAGAAAGACCGAAAGCGCTCACTCTAGAGGAACTCGTTTCATACGTCCGTGAAAAGAATCCAGGCGTGCAGCTCATGGCTGATATCTCATCCATCGAAGAAGCTAAGAATGCGGAGAGACTAGATTTTAATTGTGTGTCTACCACACTATATGGATATACCGAAGATTCTAAGAAACACAAACTGTATGAAAATGACTTTCAATTTTTAAAAGAGGTATTAAAAGAAGTATCTCTTCCAGTGATTGCAGAAGGCAACATCATGTCGCCTGAGATGGTAAGAGATGTACTTCATATTGGTGCTTATTCTGTTGTTGTAGGCGGTGCGATCACGCGTCCTCAACAGATCACAGCTCGTTTTGTTGCTCAAATTCCTAAATAAAAAGGATGTTTATCAATGGCTTCATTACTCAAAGAAATACAAAGCGTTTTCTCCACGCTATCTGATAAGGAAAAGAAAATAGCGAACTACATTTTGGCCAATCCTGAAAAAGCTTCCCGAAGCCATATTCAGGAGCTTGCCGATACAACGGGCGTTTCGATCAGCTCGATCACACGATTTGCGAAAAAGGTGTCATGCCGGAATTTTGTAGAAATGAAAGTACGGCTTGCTGGAGCTTCTGAATCCAAGGAAGAAGAGGGGATCGAACAGCAGCTTTCTTCTTCATATCGAGATATGCTGACAGATGTCCAGGACCTAGAAGACAGAGATCAACTTCAGAAAGTCTTAGCTCACATGACAAAAGCAAAGCGGTTATTTATATATGGACTTGGAAGTTCTGGGTTAGCGGCACAAGAATTAAACTACCGTTTAAGCAGAATGGGCTTTGTATGTGAAGCCATCACGGATACGCACTTAATGGTTATTCGTAGCACACTCATGCAAAAAGGCGATGTGATCCTTGCCTTCTCTCGTTCTGGACAAACAGTAGATCTACTTCAGTCCATTTCCAAAGGGAAAGAAAAAGGAGCTTTAGTGGTAGCATTTACAGCATTCGGTGAAACGCCGCTAACTAAACTTTCTGATTATATTTTGTGGACGGTTCACCCGCTTCGAAATCATCACCTTTTAACAGGATTGGATTTAAGTACATTGTATTTAATCGACAGAATCAGTCTGTATTTTTTATCGGATAGCAAACGAGAAGAAAAATATTTGGAAACGGTAGAAGCAATCAAATCACGGGAAAGATAGATTACTCCCCGCACTTTAATGGAGGCAGTGTAATGGTCAGAAAAAAAATCACCTTAAAGAATGCAACGATCTACGGCGAGAACCAAACCATGCATAAAGGGTCAATCAACATACAAAACGGAAAAATAATAAATTTAGGTAAGGACTTTTTTCCAGATGATGAAACAGAGGTTATTGAACTTCCTGAAACATATCACATCGTTCCTGGAATGATTGATGTTCATATTCATGGAGCTGCAGGTGCAGACACGATGGATGCTACCTTTAATGCGCTGCAAACTATTGCGAGCGTTCTGCCTGAAGAAGGTACGACTAGCTTTCTTGCAACAACGATGACACAAGAGCAGAACAAAATTGAAAAAGCGCTTGAAAACGCAGGATTATTTATTGAAGCTGGGCAAGTGGAAGGAACAGCTGAAACGCTTGGCATTCATCTTGAAGGACCATTTATCTCTGAAAAAAGAGCGGGTGCACAGCCAGTCGGCGCGATCATCAAACCAGATTTAGAACTTTTTAAACAGTGGCAAGAGTTAGCTTCAGGGCACATTAAGCTAGTTACCATTGCGCCTGAAATAGAAGGTAGTCTTGAAGTCATCTCCTATCTGAAAGAGCAAAATATCATTGCGTCGATCGGGCATTCTGACGCGACATATGAAGAAGTGGTTACCGGAATGAAGGCAGGTGCGTCTCATGTGACCCACCTTTATAACGGAATGCGCGGACTTCACCATCGGGAGCCTGGAGTTGTGGGAGCGGCACTTTTACACGACGAACTGACGACTGAATTGATCGCGGACGGAATACATGTTCGGCCGGAACTCATCGCTTTAACTTACAAACAAAAAGGAAATGAGAGAGTCGTGTTAGTGACGGATGCGATGCGGGCAAAATGTCTTGGTGATGGGCAATACGATCTTGGTGGTCAGGAGGTAACCGTTCAAAATGAGACGGCGAATTTAAAAGATGGAACACTTGCTGGCAGCATCATCAAGATGAGCGCAGCCGTAAAGAATATGATGCAATTTACCAGCTGTTCGATTTCTGACATCATTCAGATGACGTCTGTTAACCCTGCAAAGAAACTGAACGTTTTTGACCGTAAAGGAAGTCTCACGCCAGGAAAAGATGCCGACATTGTTGTTTTAGATGAAGACTTGGAAGTGGTGATGACTTTTTGTAAAGGAGATCTTGCTTACAGAAGGGGTGTTGAAGCATGAAAATCTTAGAAGCAAAGAACTACCATGAAATGAACTCTATTGCAGCGAAAATCATTATTGAAAAAGTTCAATCTAAGCCAGATGCTAAACTAGGACTTGCAACAGGTGGCACACCAATCGGACTTTATGAGGAATTGATCCAGGATTACAGGAGTAACCGTACCTCTTATGAGAGAGTATGCACCTACAATTTGGATGAGTATGTTGGAATCAATCCAGAAGACTCCAATAGTTATCGTTATTTCATGGAGGAACATTTATTTGCTCATATTGATGTACCTGAATCTCAAATACATATCCCTGATGGAACAGCAGAGGATTTGGAAGCTGAATGCGAACGGTATGATGTCGAGCTGAATAGAGGAGAAGGCGTGGACATTCAGATCTTAGGCATCGGAAGCAACGGTCATATCGGATTTAATGAGCCTGGCACTTCTTTTTCTTCACATACCCATATCGTGGATCTTACCGAAATAACACGCAAAGCGAATGCCCGATTTTTTCAACGTTTAGAAGAAGTACCAACGCAAGCTATTACAATGGGCATCGCATCCATCTTAAAGGCGAAAGAGATATTACTACTCGTCTCAGGCATTAATAAAGCAGAAGTGATGAAGAAATTATTAACTACAGATGAAGTGGATGAGCAGCTGCCAGCTTCTGCGTTAAAAAATCATCATAATGTCACGATAATTGCAGACGAGGAGGCACTTTCGCTACTTCGCGAAAAAAAATTTCAGTATAAGTAAAAAGACCCTTTTTAAATAGGGTCTTTTTTCGTGTTTTTAAACGGAAATCCCTCATTTACCCTCATAAATACTATTAATGAAAATAAATTTCATAAAAATAATATTAGTGAAAATAATTTAGAAAAACATTATAATAATTTGAAAGCGTTACCAAAAAAATAAAAGGAGACTGATTATGAAGAAAAAATTTAAAATCTTAACGGGTTCCCTCCTTGCAACGAGTCTTGTTTTTTCAGCTGTTGACCTGTCAGGTTCGGTTAAAGCACAAGAAAATGCACCTTACAATGTCCTGTCCGTAAAAGATGAGTCTGGTGACCAGATGGCGATCAACGGCAAAAATCAGTTAGCCAATGATAACAAGCTGATTTTATTCAACGATGAATTTAGTTACTACACTGAAACACAAAAAGGAAGTATGGAAGTAGTCTTAGAAAAAACGGGTGTAAATACATACCGTGTGGTAAAAGACACAGACGGTGACAGCGCTATTCCTGAGAACGGAATCGTATTATCAACTGGAGATATTTCAACAACAGAAATCAGAAACTTTTTAACACAGTTGGAAGCGGGTGAGTCCGTGACATTGTATGAGCCAACTGAAAAACGTGAGCAACAACAGTCTAATGCAGTAGATCCTACAAAAGAAACAAACCCAGATGGAGCTGTATTTGATGGGTTCCGCGGACCTGATCAGTTGATCGTCTATACTCCGGCGTTCGGTGAATCCACAAAAACGAATCAGTATGGCTATGAAATTACAGTAGAGAACGGATTTGTTACAAAACTTGGAGGCGGAAACTCTAAGATCCCTAAAAACGGTTTTGTTGTAAGCGGACATGGAGTGAATTCCAGCTGGATTTCTTCCAACTCTATCATTGGCGCGAAAGTCAAGGTGAGTGAAAATGGAGTTGTTGAAATCGTACAAGACGTTGAAAGTTTTCAATACCAAAGTAAACAAGCGATTGATCAAGCGAAGTCATCTATCGAAAATGCAAAAGCAGAGTATTTAGATGTCGCGTTTAAAGAAGCGAATGCTGCGATTCAAAAAGCTGAGTCACTTTTAGCTGAAGCGGAAGCAATCAAAACAAGCGATCCTGTAAAATCATTGGATAAAACAAGACAAGCAACCCAATCGGCTTACGACGCGTACTATTATTCACTTGCTTCTCATAAAGCAGAGCAGCGTGCAATCTGGTATCGTCCAGAGGAAACTACATTAGCAGGAGTTAATCAAGTCCTTGATCGTATGGAGAAAGCGGGTTTTAACTCTGTTTACCTTGAAACAACATTTTGGGGTTACACGATCTATCCGAGTGATGTCATGAAGAAATATGGTCTCCCATCACAGCATCCACGCTTTGCAAATGGTAATTATGGAAAGTATGGAAAAGATCTTCTTGCTGCTTATGTAAAAGAAGGGAAAAAGCGCGGCATGACGATCCAGGCGTGGACAGATGGATTTATGATTGGAGAAAGCAGCATTGGTGTTCCGTCTCAATTCGCAAAATATCCAGAGTGGGCAGCGATCCAGCGCAGCAATACAACAGGAACGTTCCAGCCAGATACAGCGAGCCGTTATTACTGGCTTGATATCGCACAGCCTGATGTTCAGGATTTCATGTTAGACATTTATAAAGAGATGCAGAAAGACTATGACATCAAAGGTCTGAACATTGATTATATGCGTTACCCTCATCATAAGTTTGAGCAAAGCTACGGTTTCAGCGAGCGGACGAAACAGCTTTATCAAGAGAAAACAGGAATTAATCCATACACACTGTCCCCAACGACTACACCTGCTAAGTGGGAAAAATGGCTTGATTGGCTACGTGAGCGTGAGAACGATTTTGTTGACAAGCTTCACGTTCAAACAAAAAAGCTGGATAAAAAGTTTATGCTGACAGCTACACCTGAACCAGGACCTGAAGCGGTACAGATCAGCGATTGGAAAGAGGATATTGATGGCGTCATACCACAAGCATATGGACACGACTTCAATAGCATTCAAAAAACAGTAACAGAGAGCAAAAAACTTATGCCAGAAGGAACGATGTATTACACAGGAATTTACTCTTTCTATCACCACTTAAGTGAAATGGCTAGCGTAAATGATGTCATATCAGCGAAATACGGAACATCGGGTGTAAACATGTTTGCATTTGGTCAAGCAAGTGCACCATCTGTGGATGCACTTGGAAAAGGACCTTGGCGTGAGAAAGCAGTAAATCCCGGTGAAGAACCAATATTGGCATCCCGTACAGTGCTAAAAGATATCGAACAACAAATAATGAAAATCTATATTCCTCAAGGTGCAGTAAAGAAGAAAGAAGGCATTTCTCTTAAACTAGCGATTAAGAAACTCAATAAAGCAGTAGAAAAAGATATCAAGAACAGTTCTGTCGTGTTTGATTCTACTGTTGCTAAAGTAGAAAAGGCAGTCGAGAACGAAAAACTGGATCCAGAGGTAGGAGAGAGAATGAAAGCCGATCTTCTTGATGCGAAAATGTGGGTGAATTACGCATTAAAGCATCAAAAGTAATTTCACTTTACGTAAGAATTGGATTTTTATGAGAAAAACTTGAAACGCTGGCTCAAAAGGTACATGTAGTGACCTATTGTTGTCAGCTTTTTCATTTTAGTTTGGTACGGAGTGAAATGATGATCCTACGGGGTGAAACTTAACCATGTTGGAGTGAAACATAAGTATTTCTGAGCGAAAACCAAACTAGTTGGAGTGAAACCACTTATGTATTGAGCGAACGTGTAACAAACTATAAAATCACGTACCGTAAAATCGCTGCGTACATCGTCTGTCACAGATCTATTCAGCAAGTGAAGAAATTAATTTTCAATAATTAAATAAAAATGAAAATTATTTTTAAAATGGATTGAAATCTCTTAATCTTACTTTTATAATTGAGGTATCAAGAAAACGCTTACCAAAATGTTTCTGAGGGGGAAATGAAAAGTGAAGAAACGTACAAAAACATGGGTTTCTGGTTCACTAGCAGCAGCATTGTCATTAAGTTTGATCGCGTGTAGCAACGGAGAGGATGATAAGGCAAAAGGGTCTGCTAAAGATGGAGAGCTTTCCGGAGAAGTTACACTTTGGACAGCGTCATTAGCAGGTGAGCCATTTGACACCTACTTCAAAAATATCGAAAAAGACTTCGAAAAGCTTCATCCGAAACTTGATGTTGTGATTGAAGACGTGCCTCAAAATGAGATGGAACAAAAAGTATTGACATCGCTTACAGGGGACGATGTTCCTGATGTTGTTAACTTAAATCCTCATTATATGTCTAACATTGCTGCTCAAGGTGGACTATTAGATCTTACAGATGCGGTGAGCGACGAGACGAAGGACTCTTTTGTAGAAGGACCATACGAGTCTGGTATGTATGACGATAAGCTATATGCACTGCCATGGTACTTAACAACAACTGTTTCTTGGTATAACAACGATGCTTTCTCTAAAGCAGGCGTTTCCGAACTTCCTACAGATACGAAGGGACTTTATGAAGCTGCGAAAAAAGTAAAAGACGCAACGGGTAAACCGTCATACTTCCCGGTTATCAATGACGGAAACACGATCATGGAAAAAATGGTTTCGATCGCGAACGGTACTCCTATCGTTGAAGATGGTAAAGCAAAGTTTGCAGATAACAAAGATCTATTAGAATTCTTTGAGGCAACACAGAAGATGTATAAAGAAGGAATTATTCCTCAAGAAGCAGCAGAAGGTTCAATTAAAACAGGTCAAGAACTTTACATGGCAGGAAACGTTTCAATGCTTGAAGGCGGCGTAACATTCCTAGGACCAATTGAGTCAGGAGCTCCTGAAGTGTATAAAGCGTCAAAAGCAGGACAGCCGTTGAACGCAGATGATGCACCAGTGAACGTAGCGGTTATGAACTTTGCGGTTCCAGCAAAAACAAAGAACGAAGATGCTGCCGTAGCTCTTGCTGAGTTTGTATCGAACGCTGAAAACCAATTAGAATTTGCTAAAACAGCAGGCACAGTTCTTCCAGCTACAAAGAAATCTTTAGAAGATGACTACTTCAAGAATCCAGGAGATTCTCCAAAAGCATTCGGTATGTTAGAAGCTTCTGAGTCTTTAAGCCGTGCTGAAGTACTTATTCCTCCAACGGAAAACAGTGCTGATTTGCGTACAGCAACAAAGAACATCTTCATCCAAAACTTACAAGGTAAATTATCTCCGAAGGAAGCGTTAAAAGAACTAGCTTCTGAATGGAACAAAGCATTTGAAAAATCAGGTGAAAAAGTAACATTCTAATGTAGTAGATGAAGAGACTAGCTTTTTAAAAAAAAAGCCTAGTCTCTACTTTTTAAAAGGGAGGTTCTAACATGAACAGAGAACCTGTTGTGCTGCCAAATGTAAAAACAAAGATCACAACAACAAAAAAGAAGAAAAAGTTTAGTATGAAGTTCCTCACACCATGGCTGTTTTTACTTCCAGCTATCGTGATTCTAGCGACGTTTTTAGTGTATCCCATCCTAGAAGCGTTCAAGTGGAGTTTTCTGGATTATAAAATCATTGCGGGTACTGGAGAATATGTTGGTCTAGCTAACTTTAAAGAGATGTTTGCAGATAAGTATTTCTGGGTTGCGTTAATGAACACGCTGACGTTCCTCGTGATCGTCCTGCCATTAAACGTCTTTTTACCAATGATTTTAGCAGTCCTTGTAAACCAAAGAATAAGAGGAGCCGGCACGTTCCGCGTTCTCTACTATCTCCCAGTTATCACACCAATGGTAGTAGCGGCGCTCATGTGGAAGATGCTTTATTCACAAAGCGGAATCATCTCTGAGTTTTTAGTAAAACTAGGCGTGTTTGATGGTCCTACCAATCTACTGGTTCAATCATCAACAGCATTAACAGCCGTAGCAGCCATCACTGTATGGAAAGGGCTCGGCTACTATATGATCATTTATTTGGCCGGTCTGCAATCGATTCCAAAGGATGTTTATGAGTCTGCAAGTATTGACGGAGCATCCGTTTGGAAGCAGTTTACGAAGATTACAATTCCGATGCTAACGCCATCTATTACACTCGTATCGGTTATGACAATTATTGCCGGCATGAAAGTCTTTGAAGAGATCGCATTAACAACGGGCGGTGGTCCATCAGGTGCGACCACTACGCTCGTAATGTACATCTACAGCAAATTTATGAGTCTTGACGTAAGTATCGCGTCTGCTGCAGGAATCGTGCTGCTCGTACTTGCCATCGCTGCATCACTTTTACAAATGAAGTTAACAAGTAAACGCGAAGACGATCTGCGTGTTTAATAGATTGGGGGGGAAACCATGAAATCAAAACAAAACAGTAAAATATGGCTTTACGCCGTTATGTTACTCATCACTGTGCTAACGGTCGGACCGTTTCTAATCACGTTATTTATGGCAATGAAATCCGGAAGTGAAGGCATCTACACAAGTCTTCTTCCGAAAGACCCTACACTTGCTAACTTCGTATCGGCATTTGAAAAAGCGAATTTTGGACTTTACTTTATGAATACAGCGATTATTACAGCGATCGCAATCCCTCTAAACTTATTGTTCTGCAGTTTAGCGGCATATCCACTCGCACGAATGGACTTTAGAGGTCGAAGTGTTGTTCTGGCACTCATCATCTCAACGATGATGGTACCGTTTCAGCTATACATGGCTCCACTTTTTCAGCTAGCAGGAGAACTAGGACTAAGAAACACACATATCGGTCTTGTTGTAATGCAGGTTTCAACAGCGTTCGGAATCTTTTTAATGCGTCAAGCTTACCTGCGTATACCAAAAGAACTTGAGGAGTCGGCTTACTTAGACGGCGCAAACCGATTTAAAGTTTGGTACCTTGTTGTATTGCCACTTGTAAAGCCAACACTTGTAACTCTGGCGATCTTCACATTCATGGGCACGTGGGGAGATTACTTATGGCCGCTTCTTAACTCAACAGAAAGCAGCATGTACACGTTATCCATTGGTCTTGCGCAGCTCTCACAGAACTTTGACGGATCGAACTTAAAATTAATTTCTGCGGCTTCTATCTTAACGACAATTCCAACACTTTTAATCTTTATTTGGCTGCAAAAGTACTTTATTTCAGGAGCAACAGACGGAGCAGTAAAAGGATAAACATATCTTTATAAGAGGTGAATTCATTTGAGTACCTTATCTTTTTGGGGCAGAGAAATACCTGTCATTTATGATGTGGATTGTGTTGTGGTCGGCGGCGGTACGGGAGGAGCTGCTACAGCGATCTCTGCATTAGAAGAAAATCTCTCCACGTTAGTCGTCGAAAAAACCATTTTACTCGGAGGAACTCAAACGAATTCCCTTGTTTCTCCTATGATGCCGACTCATGTGAAAACTCAGCGTATCAACAGTTTGATTACTGAGCGTTTAAATAAAGAAAATGTGGAAACCAACGATGGAACGACAGCTTGCAGCTGGTTTAACGTGGAGTCTTTAAGTTATGTACTCGAACAGCTCATTACAGAACGCGGAGGCAGTATTCTGTATGATGCGAATTTTATTGATTGCGTCAGGGAAAACGGGAAGATCACGCATATCATCGTAAACACATGTGATGGGCTTATAGCGATTTCAGGAAAAACGTTCGTTGATGCTACAGCAGATGCCGTTCTTTCTCGTTCAGCGGGTGTTGAAGTTGTGAGCGGAAATAAAGATGGTGAAAATCAGCAGATCTCTTTTCGATTTGAAATGGGAGGAATTGATATACCAGAGTTACGGACGTTTATTCTCTCTCAAAACGAGACGTTTTGTAAGATCGAGAATCCTGATTTCTTTGAGATCGCCATGGTACCTGGTAAAGGGCATGTATTAGAACCTTATTTCCGAGAAGCACTCGCTAACGGTGACTTGATTGAGGAAGATCTGCGGTATTTCCAAGCGTTTACTCAACCTGGAAAACCCACGGTCATGTCATTCAACTGTCCGCACATTCCAGGCATCACAAAAACAACAGATCCTAAGCTTCGTTCAAAGGCTGTTGTAAAAGGAAGACAAATGATTCGCCGACTCGCACGCTTTTTACCAAAATACATTTCGGGATTCCAGAACGCGTTTCTATTGAAAGAAGCGAATCAGCTTGGTATTCGTGAATCATACCGCATCGTTGGGCAATATGTGCTCACGGAACAGGACTATGTAGATCGTGCACGATTCCAAGACGGAATTGCTCGAGGCGACTGGTACATTGATGTTCACAGCGTTACAAAGAAACCGGTAAATGAAGCGAAATTCTCTCGTGGAGAATATTACGAAATTCCTTACCGTTCACTTATTACGTACGAAGTGGAGAACTTGGTTGTTGTAGGCCGACACATCTCTAGCACATTTTTGATGCAAGCTTCTCTTCGCATTCAGCCGACAGTTCGTGATATGGGGGAAGCGGCAGGGAAAGCCTGTGCGTATTCAATTAAAAACAACATGGCATTAAATACATTGAACGGTGCTCTCCTGAAACAGCAGCTTCAAATGGTGGAGGAGTTTTAAATGAAGAACATAAAGACAGTAAACATATTGAATCATACGCATTGGGACCGTGAATGGTACGAAACGTTCGAAGAGTTTCGTTTCAGGCTTCGAAACGGACTTCGCTATACACAGGACCTGTTGAGTGAGGGGAAGATCGATAACTTCTTTTTAGACGGACAGACGATCGTTCTGGATGATTACCAAGAAATCGTAAGTGATGAAGAATATGCGCGTCTTCTTACTTTTATAAAAGAAGGAAAAATTGAAGTTGGCCCCTGGTATCTCTTAGCAGATGAGTTTCTCGTTTCAGGTGAGTCCATGATTAAGAACTTGGAGATCGGAACAAGCACGGCAAAAAAACTAGGTTCACCGTACAACATCGGATATTTGCCAGATACGTTCGGACACATCAGCCAGATGCCGCAAATTTTACGAAATTACGGAATTGATTCTGCACTTATTTTCCGTGGTGCTATATCGGACCGTTTTGAAAACACATGGGAAGGTGCAGACGGAACGAAGGTATTTACGATCGTCCTGCCACTATTTGAAGGGTATTATCAAACGTTCCTTAAATCTAAGGATTTTGTGGAAAAGACGATAACCTATTTAGAAGGAAATGCTCCATATTTAACTTCAGGCAATGTTTTGATCATGAACGGAGCGGACCACACGTTTACGAGTTCAGATGTGAATGAAAGAGTGGAGAAGTTGAGTGAGGAAATGCCCCATATCGCGTTTAAGCAAACATTGATGTCTGAATATGTGGATTCCTTTGCTGGAGTCGAACCAGAGGGAACAATCTCGGGGGAACAACGGGACCCATCAAAGATCTTCATACTTCCAGGTGTGTATTCCACGAGATCTTATTTGAAAAATCAGAACCAAATGTGCGAAGACCAAGCAATTGGAATTATGGAGGCATTAAACGTTTGGACAAATGGTCGTTCAGATTCTGCAACGTTCATGGAATATGTGTGGAAGCTCATTTTACAGAACCAGCCACACGACAGTATATGCGGATGCAGTGTGGACGCGGTTCATGATGAGATGGAGACTCGAACGCAAAAAGTGTTAAGCGCGATCAGCCGATTTTCAAAAGATATTCTTCACGATGAATTTCCGTTTGAGTATCTAGACGATTCAGTAGATAACGGCTACTTATATGTGTTCAACAACACACCGATCGCGTCACGTTACCCTGTAACAGCAACGATCCGCATACCAGCTCCATTGGACAAAGGTTCGATCAAACTGTTTCATAACGAAGAGGAGATTTCGTTTGACGTGTTGAAAAGAGAACGTCGAGAAGAATTTATTCATCATATTTTAGCTGAGCCCCACTATGGAGATTATGTGATCTATGTTGTAAGCTTTTCGCTACTCTTTGACGGTGCCGAAATGAAAGCCCTTCGAATTGAACGTGTGGAAAATGAATCGGAAGTTGTTGAAAGTTGTGCGTTGCCATTCATTCAAAACGACTTTTATAAAATTGAATGGAACGAGGACAGTTTATCCATCACTGACCTAGAAACGGGCTTGAGACATAATGATCAACATCATTTCACGTCGTCCCTAGATGCTGGGGACACTTACAACTATTCACCTCCTCTGAATGATAAAATAAGTAAAGCCGTAATCACAGAGGTATCGGATATCTTTAAGGGCAAGACGTTCCAGTCAGCTACAGTGCACTATGAGATGAAGTTGCCTGCTTCACTGAACGAAGACCGATCAGGTTCGAGTGAGGCTGAGACCATAAATACGATGAAAACAACGATTACTCTTCATAAAGGGAAAAGGTTCATCTATTTTAAAACGAAGGTAAACAATACGGCGAAAGACCAAAAGCTGAAGGTTGGATTTTCAGCTTCAACAGCCGATATTAGCTATGCAGATACAGCGTTTGACCTCATCCAAAGGGAAACGCTTCGAGATAAGAAGTACGATATGCCCAAAAATAAAGAAGCGATTATGAATCAATATCCGACTCAATCCACAGTGATTGCAAATGAACATCAGCTTCTTCACCGCGGTTTACAAGAATATGAGGTTGACGCGTTTGAAGGAAACGACCACATTTTCTTAAGCGTGATCCGCAGTGTTGGCTGGTTGTCGAGACGCGATCTGCGTACGCGTGGTAACGGGGCTGGACCAGGTTTTGAAACACCTGGTGCACAATGTCTCGGTGAGTATGAATTTAAATACGGATTGGTTCTTGGCAAGAACAATAGGAGTTTAAACAACGGAAAATTTTTGCGTCAGCAAGTGTTGACTCAGCAATCATATGTGAAAAAAGAGGATCAAAAGCTGTTTAAACTTTCATCAGCTGAGGTTGCTTTTTCCTCATTCATGTTGAAGGAAGAAAATACGTTTGATATTCGTCTGTTCAATCCTTCTCATGAGGATGTGAACACAGATTTGATTTTTGGTTTTGATCCTGAAGAGCTGTATGAAGTTGATTTTACTGGAAAAATCATTTCCAGCGTTTCCGCAGCAAAACAAATAGCCATTACGTTTGGCCCTAAACAAATCAAAACCATTCGTGTAAAAAGGAAAGGCCGGTAATGAAGGGATCAAATACTCCGTCCTTAGAAAATGAAGGTGATCATGATGAGAAAGTTTGTAGCATTTGACATAGGCGGGACATTAATTAAATACGGTGTTATTTCAGAAGATGGTTCGTTTATTGAAAAATTCGAGGTGCCAACAGAGGCGCAGCTTGGCGGACCTGTTATCGTCGAAAAAGTGAAGCAATGTGGGAAGCAGCTGATCGACAAGCATGATATAAGCGGAATCTGTGTCAGCACGGCTGGCCAAGTAGATTCCAAAGAAGGCGTCATTTTGTTTGCTTCTTCTTTAATTCCAAACTACACCGGAACCAAGTTGAAGCAGGAGCTAGAGAACCATTTTAACTTGCCTGTAGAAGTAGAAAATGATGTGAACTGTGCCGGGCTTGCGGAGTCTTGGATTGGAACAGGAAAAGATTCGAAGAGCTTGTTCTGTCTGACGATTGGTACAGGGATCGGCGGAAGCTATATTTTAGATAACAAACTTCACACCGGCCACAGCTTTAGCGGTGGCGAGATTGGTTATATCCCGATTGAAGGCGGTCAGTTTGAAGAACTGGCTTCGACACGCGTATTAATTAAAAATGTATCGAAACGAAAAGAAGTAGCTGAAATTGAGCTTGATGGTAAGAAGATTTTTGAGTTGGCACAAGCAGGCGATGAAATATGCATCGAGGAAATCGAACGCCTTGTGTACTATCTATCAAAAGGAATCGCCACGGTCGCGTACATGATGAATCCAGAAACGATTATTATCGGCGGTGGTATTACCGCTCAAAAGGAATACCTTCTGCCTTTAATCATGAAACAGCTCAAGATCGATATGATTCCAGCTATTTTAGCAAAAACGAAGATCGAGATCGCCCGTAACTTAAATAATGCTGGTATGGTTGGAGCTCTACGTCATTTCTTGCTTCAAGAATCCCTGCAGCCGCTTAAGAGCATCACAACAATGATTGAATCGAACAGACACAAGCTGACGAAACGTGAGCAGATGATCGCAAAATACATTATCACAAATCTAGAGTCATTTCCGAACAGAACGATCTCCGATTTGTCGCGACAGATTGATGTATCAGAAGCTACGATTACACGTTTCTGTCAGAAACTAGAGTTTGGTTCATACAATAAGCTTCGATTGATGGCAAAAGAAGCATCTGTTAGCACAAGACTTTTCGAACCATCTGAAAGTAATCATTTAACAGGCCTTAAAGAAACATATGTAAAAATGCTGAAGAAGTTTGATACGCTCTACGAGTTAAAAGATGTTGAAAAAGTAAAGCAACAAGTAGCTAACGCAGAACAAATTTACTTATATGGTGGAAACAAACTGTCTTTTATCGCCGATCAGATGAAGTATAAATTGATGAGACTTGGTAAGAAAGCAGACACCTTTTTGTCTGCATATGAGATGGAATTGTCGGCATACACATTAGATAAAAATACACTTGTGATCGGACTTAGTGCTTCTGGTTATGATTCAGAAGTGGTTGGTATGCTGAGGCAAGCGAAAAAGTTAGGCTGCGAAACGATCGGAGTGACCAGCCAGCAGGACTCTCCGTTAGCAGATGTTTCGAATACGCGATTACTCATTCCAGCGACAGATGATATCGCGGGTGATGATAACTCCATTTGTGAGGTTTCCGCATTCTACCTAATGGATGTTATCTTAAAAGAACTGCAAAGTGACTATAATACGGAAGAACAAAAAGAGATTATCTAATAGATCAGAAAAAAAGCATATAATTACGCTGAATTCTAATATAAATGAGCCGATTCTTCGTATTTACTGATGATGGGACAGGGTTTTTTAGCGGTAAAAAGAGATGAAGTTTGTATTTAGGAGTGTTGGAGCGAAACAAGGGGTCCACTGAGCGAAACTCTGATCAGTTGGGGCGAAACATGGTGTCCACGGGGTGAAACGAGTGGTGTTTGGGGCGAAAAGAGCCTTAGTTTGAGCGAACGTGTAACAAATAAAAAAACACGTACCGTAAAAACAGACTGCTTGTAGAGTTTTTGCAAAAACAGACGGTGAACCTGTGAACTGCTGAACTGAGGACTCGCAAAACGCACCTTTGAGATCGCCAACTTTCTATAGAAATGAATTGAAAAGAAAGGGAGAAAATATGACACTACAAATATTTTCTCCTTTTTACGTATAAAAGGGTGAAAAGTCTTGAATGCATACGATGAAGCAATGGAACAACTTCAAAATTACAAACCTAAACGGACTAAAAAAGCTGATTTCGAGGAATTTTGGAATGGGTTAAAAGTTGAAAATCAAGAGTATCCACTGAATGTAGAAGTGAAGGAGCGGGCATATAGCGTTCCTGGTGTAAAAGTCTATGATGTGGCTTTTGACGGATTTCGTAATTCTCGCATCCACGGTGTTTACGTTACACCAGAATTAGTCGAAGACGATGCACCAGCTGCAGTCATCTTTCATGGCTACAACTGGAACACGCTGCAGCCGCATTATACGTTTAAGCATGTGATTCAGGGGATACCCGTTTTATTAGTAGATGTAAGAGGACAGAGTGTGAAATCGGCAGATAAGAATTCCTATGAAAATGGAGGAGCAGCCGGTTGGCTTACGCAGGGAATTTTTGACCGTAATCAATATTATTACACACATGTTTACATGGATTGTTACCGAAGCGTTGACGTTGTTCGGAAGCTTTCTGGAAAAAGGAACGTTTATCTAGAAGGTGGTAGTCAGGGTGGGGGATTGGCTATTGCCACTGCTGCTTTACAGGAGAACATCACCTTAACGTTATGCGACATCCCATTTCTTACGGACTTTGAACAATCAGTTGGACTTGCTGCAGAAGGACCTTATACAGAGATTTCGCATTATTTTAAAGTGCACGATCCTCAACATCAAACATCACCTAAAATCTTTGAAACGCTTAGTTATGTTGACGCGATGAATCTAGCAAGCTCTGTAACGTGTCCGGTTCTTTTATCGGTTGGAATGATGGATCCCGTATGTCCGCCGTTAAGCGCTTTTGCTTTGTATCATCATTTAGGCGGGCCAAAGGTAATTAGAATATACCGTGAATACGGCCACGAAGTTCCTATGCTTCATGAGGAAGAAAAGCTAAAATTTATTCACTCTTATATAAAAAGAATGTAGTGAAAGAAAGAAGGCAAAACGCATGAAAATTGCTTATTTACCAATAGATGAACGCCCTTGCAACATCACATATGTTCAGATGATCGCGGAGTCTTCACATGATGTAGAGTTGTTTGTTCCTGGACCCGAACTCTTAGGTTATAAAAAGAATGCGGCGAATACAGAAGGATTGTGGAACTGGTTAAAAAATATGGCAGGGAGAGTGGACGCTCTTATTTTAAGCATTGATATGCTGGTTTATGGCGGTTTGCTTCCATCTAGACTTCATTATTTGACCGAAAAAGAGAGTACGGTATGGGTGGAGCGCTTACGCTCGTTGCGTCGCGATTATCCGAATCTAGGAATCTATGCATCGAACTTGATTATGCGCACGCCAAAATACAGTTCGAGTGACGAGGAACCGGATTATTATGAACATTGGGGCCGGGAATTGTTTTTACGCTCTTATTTGTTGGATAAAGAGAAGCGCGAGAAGTTAACAGAAGATGAGGCGAAACAACTTAGTGAGATCAAGGCTAAGCTTCCAAAAGAACATATTGAAGACTATGAGACGAGACGTGTCTTCAATTCAAACATGAATGTGCACATGCTAGATTTGGTTAAGGAAGGCGTGCTGACGTTTTTGTCGATTCCGCAGGATGATAGTTCTGAATACGGATATACCGCGATTGATCAAAGCGCTGTGGTGACAAAACGTGAACAGCTTCGTTTATATAAAAAGGTTCACATCTACCCTGGTGCAGATGAAGTTGGAGCGACTTTATTAGCGCGGGTTTATAATGATTTGAAGGGGCAGAAACCTAAGATCTTTCCTATATGGAGCAGTACGCTCGGCCCGCAACTTGTGCCCATGTATGAAGATCGTCCTTTTGCAGAAAGTTTAAAAGCACATGTGTTAGCAGCGGGGTGTCAGTTAGTGGATAGTGCTACGGATGCCGATCTCGTGCTCGCATATAATACGCCTGGCCGTGTGATGCAAGAATCATGGGAACAGAATGTAAAGGACATTACGTACACTAGTTTCAGAAATATGCTCAAGTTTGTAGACCAGATTAAGGATTACATCAACTCAGGGAAAAACGTCATTGTGGCGGATTCCGCCTATGCCAATGGCGGAGACCGCGAGTTAATTACCCTTTTGGATGAAGAGGGTATTCTTGATAAACTCGTCTCATACAAAGGATGGAACACGAATTGTAATACGCTAGGTACAACCATCTGCCAAGGAGTGTTAGGTGCTGATGGGAAACAGCCGCAGATTCAAGAGAACCTTATCTACCACCTTTTTGATGATTATTTTTATCAAGCAGAAATTCGTATGGAAATGAACGCAGATTTTCTGCCGAAGTATGATTTGAATTATTTTGATTTGAAAGATGAAACGGTGCGTGTGAATGAAGAACGTAATAATCGTTTGATAACCAGATTTAATGAGCAGATTCTTCATAATTTTAAAAAGTTTAAAATCAATAATTTGAAAACATTTGCTCCGTGGAACCGAATGTTTGAATGCGGTCTCTCATTTGATTTTAAGGATGCTACATGTAAGGAGTGATTTTATGATATTAGGCGCAATTGAAGCGGGCGGCACTAAGTTTGTGTGTGGAATCGGAAATGAGGACGGAGAAGTTATTGAAAGAATCTCTATCCCTACAACAACCCCTGAAGAAACGATGAGACACGTTGTTGATTACTTTAAGGAAAAAAAGGTGAATGCTCTAGGAGTTGGTTCATTCGGGCCGGTTGATCTTGATGTTTCAAGTGTAACTTATGGATACATCACAAGTACGCCAAAAAAACATTGGAATCAGTATGATTTAGTCGGTGAACTGAAGAAGCACTTCCAGGTTCCGATCGGATTTGATACGGATGTGAATGCTGCCGCTCTAGGTGAATCTCTCTGGGGTGCCGCCAAAGGTCTAGATAGCTGTCTGTATATGACGGTTGGAACTGGAATTGGTGTAGGAGCTGTTTCGGAAGGGAAGCTGGTGCATGGGATGCTTCACCCGGAGATGGGTCACATTCTCGTTAGACGACATGTTGAAGACCATTTTGCAGGAAGCTGTCCGTTTCATGGTGATTGTCTAGAAGGGATGGCGTCAGGTCCCGCAATCGAAGCGCGCTGGGGCAAGAAGGGTGTAGAGCTTGCGTCAGATCTTCGTGTTTGGGAGCTAGAAGCTTATTATCTCGCACAAGCTCTTGTAAACTACATTTTGGTGCTCTCTCCAAAACGTATTGTGATCGGCGGTGGCGTAATGAAACAAGAACACCTATTTCCGCTCGTACGAAACGGGGTGGTCCAACTATTAAACGGCTACATTCAACACGAAAATATACTGAATCGAATTGATAAGTATATTGTACCGCCTGGTTTAGGTGACAACGCAGGTTTGTGTGGGGCTTTAGCTTTGGCTAGGCAAGCATATGCTATTAAAAAGACAAGCTGACTCTGGGAAAAGAGTCAGCTTTGTCTTTTTCTATCCTTGTTTACTCTTTTGAGGTAAGCAGCTGGCTAACGTCAATAAGATAATCATCGCTTCCGATATCGTAAAGAACAGGATGAGATATTTTTGAGCATCGTCAGCCCAGGATTCTTGGTTTAGTAAAAGAAACCCTACCATGCCCAGCAATACTAAGTTTGCTTTCCAAAGAAATGAAAAGCCGCGCTTAAAAGAAAAGGTTTCTACCTTTTTTGAAGGTTTACCATTTTGTTTTTTTCGTTTGTTATTGGAAACAGGTCGTGTCACAACTTCTGAAAGGAAAAATTCTTCGATTGTATCTTCAATCTTCTTAAAGTACTCCGGGATAGAAACAGGAACAAAGTATACTTTTTTATCATGTATCTGCTCGTAATCTACATGCCATATCATTTGATTTCCAGGGAGAAAAAAAGCGACTTGATCTTTTTGGTTCTCTCCCGTTTTGTGATTGCAGGTATTAAAGCTAATTTGGTTAAAAACCTTATTATTTTTGTTGAACGAACTGATAAATTCTCTTAACGAGTCATTTTCGGTTTCGTTATTTAGTATGTTTTCTACTTCTTCATTCTTCAGTTTATGTAACGCATCGTACACTTTGTCTGAAACTTGAATAGTTTGAAGCTGCTCATCGTTAAAATATGCGGATGAGTCCAGGTCATAGAAACTCATCATTTCTTTTGAAAGACTTTTTGTATGATCAAGGTATGTAAAAGTGTGCTTTTTATTTACAATATGTTGCTTCAGATAGTGATTACGGTTTATTTGATGGATATATAGCTCTTGTTCATTTTGGGTGAAATGAACATTTTTTGTAGATGTTCCTAGAGCTTGGATGAGATCCTCAAGATCTTGAGCAAGCTTTGTTTTTCTCCGAGCATTCCATAACCCTTTTTCTCGTAATGATTGCTCCGCTTCTTCTGTAAAAAGAGTAATATCCTCTTTGTTCTTACTTACTAAATCATCTTTAAGAATGATATGACGGGCAAAGTTTTCATATTGACATGATACTAAAGCAACTGCTAGTTCTTTAGAGGTTAGTATCACTTTTTCTGAATCGTTCATGGGCAATTCTCCTTGTAATAACCTGATAATTTAAACTCTGTTTGACCAAAGTAAACAAGATTGCCGTTTCGTTTTTCTTAGCTATCCATTAAAAATAATCAATATAATCAACCAGTTGAAAAGAAGAAGAAAAAAGAAAAGAAGAGCTAATAATTTGTTTATCCATAGAGGCAATCGAGTTAAGGTTGATTGAACACCATGGTTCAGACCGAAAAAAGCAAATGTTGTGTATTTGTTGAGTAATGAGAGAACCCCATGCTTATTCTTGGATGTATGATGTTCATAAAGTTCGATGATGGCACGTTGAACTAGGATAGAAAAAAAGGCAAAGATGGCGTTAGTCAATAATAATAACATGATGATTGTTGTTGGAAAGGGGACGTCAATACCTACAAAAATAAGTGAAAATAACGAAATAAATAGAATGCTTAGAATGATACTGATTAAATTGGCAGGCATAATGATTCCTTTCCTTAATTATGGAATAAGATATTACTAGAATAGCACAACAGATTCAAACTATATTATAATTACGAGACTCCTAGACATGATTGTTTAACGCAACTTCTCTGATCCTGTAATCAAGACTTTACCCATGTCCACAATTTCTAGATTGATAGATACCTTATAACCTCAGCAACTCCTCCTTCTACTAAACGCAATAATGCCAATTAACCAACGAACTTCACTTATACCACGTCACAATTTTTAGAAAATTATATTGTAACCGTTTACAACTTGTTTTATAATATTTAAAAGTGAAACGTTTCTATTGGTAAAATGAGGATTTCTGGTATTGAACAACAATTCAAACGTTTAGATTTACCGTAAACCTTATTTTTTTGCACGATATCGAAACGTTTCGAATAGCTATACCCACACGCATCAATGATATGATTTTATCCATTTTTACTCCAGTACCCCGGTTTTCTCCGGATGAAGAGGTGATTTATGAAGAACATAGCAATACAAGATGAAAAGGTGATCGTAGACGGTCAGGAGGTCTTCTTGTTCGGAGGAGAACTTCACTACTTCCGAATTCCGAAGCAAGACTGGCGCGAGCGCATACAGCAGGTAAAAGAAGCAGGCGCGAACATGATCAGCACGTACGTACCGTGGATTTTCCACGAGTATGAGGAAGGTGTTACGGATCTTACCGGAACCTCTCGCCCAGAACGTGATCTACATACATTTCTGCAGCTCGTGAAAGAAGAGGGGATGTACTGCTTAGTTCGTCCGGGTCCATACGTCATGGCAGAAATCGTGGATCATGGTGTGCCAACATGGTTCATCGATAACTACCCGGAAGCCGTAGCGAAAACGAACGTTGGCGAGATTCATCCGACTCGAGTCGTGAGTTACAGTCACCCAACGTTTTTAGAAAAAACAGAGCTTTGGTATGAAAAGGTATGTGCTGTTATTAAGCCGTTTTTAGTAACAAACGGTGGTCCAGTTATCCTTTTTCAGCTTGATAACGAAGTAGGGATGTTTCACTGGGTGACGAACCAACCCGATTTCAACACTTCAACACTGCAAGAGTTTCAACAACATCTGAGAACAAACTATACAGAACAATCGTTTCAAGAAACATTCCGCATTCCGTTTAGCGAGATTCAGTCGTTCGCGGAAAACATGACGAAAAAGCCTGAAGCGATCTACGCTCATGCATTACGAAATGAATTCGGCTTATTTTTACGACAGCACTATAAGCGTTTCATCGAGCATCTGAAACAGTCAGCAGAGGAAAAAGGTATCGATGTTCCGTTCGTCGTGAACATTCATGGTTTTCATGGAATCGATATCTTAAAGCGCGGAACGATGTACCCGATCGGCATTTCGCAGCTGCTTGAGACCGCGAAAATTGAGAACACACTCATGGCTGGTGATTATTACATCGGTAACATCGAGTATGACAGCTATGTGGACATCGTTTTAGCAAACGCCTTTACAAAAGCGATCCAATGGAAAGAGCAGCCGCTTTTCTCAGCAGAGTTTCAAGGTGGAAGCATCCACGATAAGCCAAAGCTTCAACCAACAACGTTTGATCTGACAACGCGCTTATGTATCGCGGACGGAATGAACGGTGTGAACTATTACATGTTTGGTGCGGGCGAGAACTATGAAAACATTGGCTTGTTCGGCAGACGTCACGATTGGCAGGCACCGCTCACTAAGTCGGGCAAGAAGAATCCGCACTATCCTGTGATTCAGCATATCGGAAAGATGCTTCAAACATTTGAAAGCTCACTTTTACAAACGAAACCAGTCGTTGATACGCATCTCGGTTTTTATCCGGATTATTACATGACGGAGTTTCATGATGAACATACGAAACACATGGTCGACCAGATTCAGCGTGATCGTGAAACTTTTATGGCGAACGGCATCGCAAAGGCACTTCGCGTGAACAACATCATCTATGATGCGATCAACGTGCAGGATGATGATGAGATTGATCCAAATAAAGTTCCTTCTCTATGGATGTTTACCACAGAGTGGATGGATGAAAACATTCAGCAAAAACTCGTTACGTATCTAGAGAATGGCGGAAAGCTGATTCTGTTCCCAACGATTCCGACAAAAACACTGAAAAATATACCGTGTACGAACTTAAAAGATTACATCAACGTATCGGTAAAAGAAACAAAGCACCGCGTGTTTGGTCAGATCGATCAGGCGGATAACGTGTTGATTGACCGAGCTGAGATCTATGAAACGACTGATGGCGCGTTCGCGCATATCGAGGACAAGCCGGACGAAGTGATCGCGTTTGAAAAGCAGCTTGGCAAAGGTCAGCTCTATATGTTTGGAATCGGTATGGATCACGGTTTTCATTATCAAAACGACATCATCGTCGAGCTTGCCAAACGAGCGGGAATACAGAGTCGTTTCACACTTGAAGAAGAGCTTGATATTACCGTTCGATCTTCACCAGAAAAAGGAGACTTCTTCTTTCTTCAAAACTTTGATGAATTTAAGAAATCAACGACGATCACGTACGCCGGAACAACTCTTTTCGGTGGAAAAGAAATTTCGATTCCGATGCGAAGCGGCCTCATGCTACCAGTCAATGTACCGTTACATGAAGACCTGTTCATCGAATACGGAACGGGTGAAATCTATGAAACGGTACAGCACCAAGACGAGATCTCACTCACAATAAAAATGATTCAAAAAGAAGAAGAATTCGTCTTCCGTTCCTCCTCCTGGAAACCTGTAGACACTAAAGAGGTTTCAATCGAGGAAGTCCAAGAGCACACATACAAAGTGCTAATTTCAACAACAGAAGACACAACATCCATCCGGTTTCAACCAGCGTTCGCAAACGCTATTCAACCATAAGTACCAACAAGGCTATTTCTAACTGTTGCACCTGAAGTATTTGGACTTTTATCATCTCCGAATAAGTTGATTGAAGTGCAGGGTGCGAGACTCCTGGGGGATCAGCGGGACAGGTGAGACACCTAAGGGCACAAGGTGCCGAGGTGGCTCACCGCACGCCCCCCGGAAAGCGAGCACCTGAAACGGAAATCAACAGCTTTCAAAAGCAACATAGCAATAGCCACAAAAATCAAATTAGGAGTTGATAGGTAATGAAGAAAGTATTATCACTATTCATGATCATCGCACTGCTATTTTCAGTAGCAGCTTGTAGCTCAGATGACAAAGCGAGCTCTGACGACAAGAAAGAAAACGTAACGATCTCGTATGCAAGCTGGTCACTTGGTACGGAAAAAGAACAAAACCTTGAGCGCCTTATGATCAAAGCGTTTGAGAAAAAGCATCCTAACATCAAGGTTAAGATCGACGAGTCGATCAACCCGACAGACTGGAACGGAACACTCGCTGCAGCAGCAAGTGCAGGCAAGATGCCAGACGTTTTTGCTCTACCACAGATTCCATCATCACTATCTAACGATTGGTTGATGGACATCACGAAAATGACGGAAAAAGATAAAGATTTTGCAAACATTCCTGAAGCGGTTCGTGAATCAGCAACATACAACGATAAAGTGTATGCGGTTCCATTCGCACAGCATTTCTTAGGTTACTTAGTAAACAAAGATCTTTTTAACGAAGCGAACCTCGATTACCCTGAGTTTGGTTTTTCACTAGAAGAGTACACGAAATCCATTAAAGAAGTAACGAACATCAACAAAGGTGTAGCTGGAACGAACCACGCGTTCTCCGTAACAGACTGGTATCCGGCAGCAGCTAACCCAGACATGGGTTGGTATACGGTTCAAGACGGTCAATACTCTCTTGACTCAAAAGAATTCATCGCAGGAGCGAATCTTGCAAAAGAAATCACAACGAACAACTACGCGTACGAGTCACTTCCAGATGACTTGAAAGCTAACTTTAAAGGGGAAAACCCAGAAGAAGTATGGATGAACGGACAAGTTGCTGTGAAATGGGACGGCACTTGGGGAGTTCCTGCACTAGTTGAAAAAGGAACGTTTGACTTTGATTTCATCGGTCTTCCTGGTGGAAGAACGGGTGTAACGAACGACTTTGTAGGAATCTCTAAAACGAGTAAGCACGCTGAAGAAGCATTCCTTTTCTCTAAGTGGATGTCATTCGGTAAAGAAGGTTTCATGAAGCGTATGGAAATCGCTGAAAAAGAAGGAAAAGCACTGAACACACTACCAGTTAACGCAGATCCTGAAATTTTAGACGAGTACTTTGCGATCAATGAAGTGCCTGGAATCAAAACAGCTTATGACAACTTAGACAACGCAGTTGTTGAGCCGGTTAAAACTGTACCTGGCTATGTAGATGCACGTTGGGAAGCACCAACAGGCGTGAAGGTTGGAGAAGAAGCGAACGCGAAAGTGGCTGTTATTTTAGATAACGTGATCAAAGGAAATCTGAAGATCGAAGACTACGCAAAACAGCTTGATCAATTAGCAGACCAAAAGAGCAAAGAAGCAAGTGAGGCTTTAAAAGATAAATAGAGAGCCTGAAGTTTAAGGGGAGGTTGATAGTATGAAGTTTAAAAGATTTCTTTGGTTAGGTTTAGCGCTGTGTCTCATTATTCCACAACCCTATGCATCTGCTGAAGGCAACAGTCAGGATAATAAGCCTGCCGAACAAGTCGTGGAGGAAAACTATCATACCGTCCTTAACAGTTGGGAGAAGAAAGGGACAGGGGACGCTTCAGAATTTGAAGCGTCTGTCTCTCCTTCTGATTTTAAGATCAAAGACAAGAAGAACCTTTTGTCAGAATCAGAGAGTAAGGGCTACAACGATCGTGTTTTCTATTGGCATAACCGAGACTCCGTTTCTTATGAAGTGAATGTGAAGGAAGCGGGACTATATGAGCTAGCGTTTGATTATTATCCACTGAGCAACGAGGTTGTTCCAATAGAGGGCGCCATTCAGGTAAACGGTAACTATCCTTTTTATGAAAGCCGCAGAATCGTGTTTCCGGCCGACTGGAAAAACGAGAAAAACACCTTTGAGAAAGATCGGTTCGACAACGACATGATTCCGAAGCAAAAGCGGATCGAGCGTTGGAACACGTTAACAGCAGAAGATGCAAGTCAGCTTCAGTCTGAGCCACTTCGATACGAACTGAAAAAAGGAAAAAATACGATCCAGCTTACAAACCTATCAGGCGAGATGCTGCTAGGTAAAGCGTACGTCAAATCACCTAGCAAACTACCAAGCTATAAAGAATACACAAAGAAACATGAAGATGCAAAAGTGGCGGACACGTTGATCACACGTGAAGCCGAGAAGGACTATGAAAAGAACAGCTCGTACATACGTCCTTTTGCAGCAGATGATTCATCAGCGGTACCGAGCTCTCCAAAGAACCTTCTATTAAACACACTAGGTTCTGAATCGTGGAAAGACTCCGGACAGACGGTGAATTGGAACGTCAACGTGAAGAAAGAGGGCTTTTACAAGCTAACATTTAAAGTGTTGCAGAACAAAGAGACGGGCGGTCCGGTTTTCCGAAAACTGTTGATCGACGGAAAAGTTCCGTTTCAAGAGACTTCACCCGTTACGTTTCCCTTCAATAAAAACTGGGATAATGTCACGTTAGAAAATAAAGAAGGAAAAGATTATCTGTTTTATTTATCAAAAGGTAAGCATCAGATCGGTCTAGAAGCGGACGCAGCACCTGTTGAGCCCGTTCTTCATACGACAAACAAAGTGATGCGCGAGATGGAAGAGCTGACGCTTGAAATTCGAAAGCTTACAGGAAATCAGACAGATACATCGCGTGGCTGGAAGATCAGCGAGTACATTCCAGGCATCGATAAAAAACTGGCTGGCTGGGCAGATGAGCTAGAGCAAGAACTGAAGTACCTCAGAACTCTTGATAATACAAAAGAAGATTCAAAAGATATGGTCTCGCTTGAGATGGCCGTTCAGAAGCTAAGGGCACTTAGCAAAAAGCCAAATGAGATTCCAAGCCGACTTACTGAGCTGTCAGAAGGATCGTCTTCAGCGGCACAGTTGCTCGGAAACATGCTCGTGACTTTGCCAGAACAGCCGTTAACGGTCGACCGTTTCTACGTGCATGGTGACGAAAAAGAAGTGCCGGATGCAGAAGCCGGTTTTTGGGAAAAGCTGATCGACTCGATTCAACGCTTCTTCTTATCGTTCTTCTCAGAGAACTACTCGGCGAGTGAAGCAGAAGAAGATACGTTAGAGGTTTGGGTGAACCGACCGCGTCAATACGTGGAACTCCTACAAAACCTATCTGATCAAAACTTTACGCCAGAAACAGGAATTAAAGTAAAATTCTCGATCATGCCAGAAGAGCAGAAGCTGATTCTCGCGAGTGCGTCGAACAAACAGCCAGACATTGCGCTTGGTATCTCTTCGTGGCTGCCATACGAGTTATCCATTCGTGGTGCAGCCGTTGATCTGCATCAGTTCGATGACTTCGAAAAGTTCAGCAAGCAGTTCTCGCCAGGAGCTTTTCTTCCGCTTATGATCGGTGATTCGGTCTATGCGATGCCAGAGACGCAAGATTTCTTTGTGCAGTTTTACCGAAAAGATATTCTGCAAGCACTCGGTCTTCCGGTTCCAGATACGTGGGATGACGTGAAGAGTATCTTACCAGAGCTTCAGCGTTTTGGAATGAACTATTATACGCACATCGCTGGTGCAACAGGGTTTAAGCCGTTCCAAGCAACCGCTCCGTTCGTGTATCAGTTTGACGGAGATCTGTACGGAAAAGATGGCATGAAGACCGCGATTGGAACAGAAGAATCGTTAAAAGGCATTCAGTTCATGGCAGAGCTGAACACGATCTACAGCATGCCGTTACAAGTGCCAAACTTTTATAACCATTTCCGATATTCAACACTACCGATCGGGACGGCTAACTTTACGACATATACGCAACTTACGGCAGCCGCTCCAGAGATCGCTGGATGGTGGGATATTGCACCGCATCCGGGTGTGAAAAAAGAAGACGGAACAGTGGAACGCTGGGCTACTGGTTCAGGCCAGTCTGCGATGATCTTCAAAGGAACGAAGAGCAAGGAAGATTCGTGGGAACTTTTAAAATGGTGGCTGTCAGAAGATACGCAGACCGAGTTCGCGACCAATCTTCAGATGTTGTACGGACCAGAATACATGTGGAACACGTCGAATCTAGAGGCGTTTAAGAACCTTCCGTGGCCAGAACAGCATAAGAAAACGATTTTAAAGCAATGGGAGTACCTATACGAAGTACCGAAGAATCCAGGTTCGTACATGATTGAGCGTGAGCTTTCGAACATCTGGAACCGCATCGTGTTTGACGGTGTGAACCCGAGATCGGCAGTTGACGATTCCGTTGTTGCGATCGACCGGGAGATCAAGCGAAAGATGGAAGAGTTCGGATATGTGAAAGACGGCAAGATGGTCAAGCCGTATCCGATTCCTACGATAGAACAAGTGAAAAGTTGGGCAGGCGATGAGAATGAAAAAGAAACCAAATAAACGAGATTATTCACCGTGGATGTTCCTTGCTCCGTATATCATCTTTTTTACAACGTTTATCATCATACCTGTTGCAGCGGCAATTCTTTTGTCATTCACGTATTTTAACGCGATCGAGACGCCATCGTTCATCGGGTTGAGCAACTATGTCGGTCTGATCACACAGGATGAAGTGTTCATGCAGAAGATCCTGCCGAACACGTTAACGTTCGCACTGATCGTGGGCCCTGGCGGGTATATCTTATCGTTCATACTCGCTTGGGCGCTCGCTCAAGTGCCAAAGCGCATGCGAACTGTACTTGCGCTGGTCATCTACTCTCCATCCATGACAGCAGGTGTTGCGATGGCCGTTGTTTGGACGATCATCTTCTCTGGAGATGAAACGGGTTATCTTAACAGCTTGCTTCTAACGATGGGTGTGCTGTTAGAGCCGATCCAATGGCTGCAGTCACCTGAGTATTTGATGAAAATCATGATTTTTGTAACGCTTTGGGGCTCTATGGGTGTAGGATTCCTTGCGATGTTATCAGGTGTTCTGAACATTAACACTGAGATCTATGAAGCCGGATACATCGATGGCATCAACAACCGTTTTCAAGAGATCATCTATATTACGATTCCGTCCATGAAGCCGCAGATGCTGTTCGGCGCGGTCATGGCAGTCGTTGGAACATTTCAAGCTGGTGCGATTGGGGTAGCGCTATCGGGTGCCAATCCGACACCGCAATATGCGGGTCAGCTAATGGTCAACCACTTAGAAGATTATGGATTTATCCGTTATGAGATGGGTTACGCAGCAGCGATCTCGGTCGTGCTGCTCATCGTTGTATATCTGTTCTCGAAAGTAGCCTGGAGGCTGTTTGGAGAGAAAGACTAGCGAAAAAGGAGTGATCAACATGTCAGCCTTTCAAGGGACAAGAATGAACCCGTCAAAGTTTCATAAAAGTCAGCTGAAATTTCTTGCATTTTTAATACCACTGGCTGTCTTTATGGCTTTGCCGATCGTCTATATATTCTTTCATGCGTTCAAACCGATCGACGAACTGTTCGCGTATCCACCGCGCTTTTTTGTAGATAACCCGACATTTCAGAACTTTGTAGACCTTTTTACAAAGACGAACGATACTGGCGTTCCGATGTCGCGCTTTCTGTTCAATTCTGTTGTCGTTACGCTGATCGTGGTTGTTCTGACGGTAATCATCAGCACGATGGCAGGCTACGCGCTATCAAAGAAAAATTTTAGAATGAAAAAAGCGATCTTTGAGATCAACACGCTTGCGCTCATGTTCGTACCAGCGGCGGTTATGATTCCCCGGTACCTATTGATCGATGAACTTGGTTTGATCAATACGTTCATGGTTCATATCCTTCCGTTACTTGCGATGCCGATCGGTCTGTTTCTCGTCAAACAGTTCATCGATCAGATACCGGATGAACTGCTTGAAGCAGCAAGACTTGACGGAGCATCTGATTTTCAAATCTTCGTTCGGATCATCATACCGCTCGTCAAACCTGCCATCGCGACCATCGCGATTCTATCGTTCCAGCTCGTTTGGAACAGCATTGAGAGTTCGTCTCTTTATGTGAACGATGAAGGACTGAAGACGTTCTCGTTCTATATGTCGACGTTAACTTCAACCGTTGAAGGAAACAACGTAGCAGGACAAGGACTTGCAGCAGCCGCATCCTTGATCATGTTCGTACCAAATCTAATCATTTTTATAATTCTGCAGAGCCAGGTGATGAACACGATGGCCCACTCAGGAATCAAGTAAGAAAGTAGGAGGGGGGAGAAATGAAGCGCATTGCCCAATTTGTAGCATTATTGGTATTCCTGCTCGTTCCGATCTCATCTATCGCTTCTGCTTCTGTCCCTTATCAGACAGAAACGTTATCAGCAGACGGTCAGACGATCGAAACACAGACTGCCTACACACCGGTCGGCACCTTACTGCCGGACGTTGAAATTACAAACCCGGAAGATATTTTCTCTGATTCAAAAGGAAACCTTTATATCGCGGATTCTGGTGCCAAAAGAATTCTCGTCGCTGACAGAAACGGGAAATTTGTACGCGAGATCGGAAAAGGTGTTCTAAAATCACCAACTGGCGTCTATGTGGACGAAACGGAAAGAATCTTTGTAGCCGATTATGAAGAAGAGAAGATATTCCGCTTTTCAAAAGACGGCAAGGTAGAAGAGGAATACGGAAAACCGGATTCGCCGCTTTTCGGTAAAAGCTCTTCTTTTAAGCCACAAAAAGTAGCGGTCGACCGTCGCGGCAGCATCTACGTGATCAGTGAAGGGTCAACGAACGGAATCATCCAGCTTAGTAAAGATGGCGGATTTCTTGGCTATTATGGTGTAAACAGCACAGAAGGATCGTTTGGAACGTTTTTGCAGAAGCTTCTCACATCAGAGAGTAAAAAAGCAAATATGTTCATGAAAACACCTCCAGCACCAGATAACATCGCGCTTGATGATCAAGGTCTCGTCTATTCTGTGACAGAAGGAACGTCGAACGAAGTCATCAAAAAGCTGAACGTTGCTGGAAAGAACATGTTGTTTCCGGATATCTCTGATGAGAAATCATTACAGGATATCGCGGTCGATCATGACGGTAACATGTTCGTCGTATCAAGCACCGGCGAGATCTATGAATATGACAGCTTTGGAAATTTACTGTTCATCTTTGGTGGAAAAGACGACGGAACGAACCGTCTTGGGTTGTTCAAACAGCCGACAGGCATCACGATCGATCCTGATGGCAGACTGTACGTGACCGATAAAGAACGTGGCATGATCCAAGTCTTTGAATCTACTGCTTTTTCCAAACAAGTGCATGAAGGAATCGCGCTTTTTAAAGAAGGTCGTTATGTAGAGAGTCAGAAGTATTGGGAAGAAGTGCTGAAGATGAACTCTTCGTTCGGTCTCGCACATTCTGCCATGGGTTCTGCTTATTACAAACAACAAGACTATGATAAGGCGTTAGAAGAATACGAGTTTGCAAACGACGTGTACGGTTATTCCGACTCGTTCTGGGAAGTTCGTCACGCGTGGATGCAAGAGAACCTGGAAACGGTGTTGTTCGCGTTAATCTTCTTCGCCACTTTGTACTATATCGTTAAAGTGATCGACAAAAAGAAAGGCATTCTGGATCAGCCTCGTAATGGGTTGCGGGCAATTAAGAAACAAAGATTGATAGGAGAATTGCTCTTCCTATTCAAGTTCTTCCGTCATCCGATCGATAGTTTTTATTATCTGAAAAAGAAACAGTACGCGTCGATTCTATCAGCGACGATTCTGTATGTAATCTTAATCGTCGAGTATATTTACAGCCGCTTCTATACCGGGTTTATCTATAAAACGGTGAGCAGCGATGCGAACTTAGTCGGCGAGCTTCTCTTACTACTCGTACCACTATCGTTGTTTATTGTCGTGAACTATCTCGTTAGTACGATCAACGACGGTGAAGGAAGATTTAAGGATATCTATATCGGAACGATCTACTCGCTCGCTCCGTTTCTCGTGTTCAGCCCAATTCTGACCCTTCTGTCGAACGTGCTGACTTATAATGAAGCGTTTGTTTATGTTTTCTCAATCCGCATCATCTACGCATGGTGTCTGATCATTCTTTTCATCATGCTAAAAGAGATCCACAACTACACGTTCTCAGACACGATCCGAAACATCTTCGTCACGCTGTTCGGTATGGTGATCATGCTTCTTGTTGTGTTCATCGTGTTCGTGTTGATCGATCAAGTGTACGATTTTGTTTATTCCATCATAAAGGAGGCTGTTCTTCGTGTATAAAAAGATAAGTATCGCGCTTCTTACCTTGCTCGTACCGATTTCTGTATTCGCCGCGCAAGATGATAAAAAAAGTACGGAGCAGCCTCCTGTACCGACTGAGAAAAGCCAAAATGTGATGAAGTATACATCTTCATCGTTTACGAAGCCTGAGAAAACAGATGGTGCTCCGATCAAACAGAAAAATTCGTTTCAAGGCTTTGAAAAAGCAGCCGAGAACGAAAATCTTGCTCTTTATGTGAACGAAGAAACGCTCGCGATCAAGATCGAGAACAAGAAAACAAAATACGTTTGGAACTCCGGGCTTGATAACCCGGATCAGTATCGACTGAACAAAACGTGGGAACAGATGGCTCAATCTGCGATCACCGTTGACTATATGGATCGTCGCGGAAAGGTGAAAACCGAGAGCATCACGACGAACGATTCTAAGCCTCGTGTGAAGACGAACGATAAAGGATTCACCGCCTCTCTTTACATGAATCAGTCAAAATTAGAGTTTGAAGTGAACGTGGAGCTTCAAGAAAACGATCTTGTTGTTTCTATTCCTGAGAATGAGATTAGGGAAAATAAGTATACGAAGCTCATCTCTATGCGCGTTTATCCGTTTTTAGGTGCGGTGAACAAGAGTGATATCAACGGATACATGTTCATCCCAGATGGATCTGGTGCATTGATTCGTTATGAAAAGAACGGAACAAAAGCCGATGCACCGTTTACGGGATCCATTTACGGTGATGATGAAGCCTTTTTGAAAACAAAAGTGAAGAAGGAAGAAGAAGAAAAAGTAACACCGGTCGAGCAGATCAAGATGCCGGTATTCGGAACGGTTCATGGTGTGAAGCAGAACGGATTTCTTGCCGTGATTGAAGAAGGCTATAGTCATGGTGACATTTTAGCGTATCCGTCAGGCGTTTCGACCGACTTTAACTGGATCTCTTCTGAATTTCATTTTAGAAAAGAATATTATCAGCCGACGAGTAAAAACATGAAAGGTCTGAACGTATATCAAAAAACGAGGAACCCGTTCGGCGTGAAGCTGAGATACATGTTCTTACAAGAAGATGACGCTGATTATGTAGGGATGGCCAAAGCGTATCAAAACCATCTTTCTGATACAAAACAGTTAGAAAAACAAGACGACAAAACCGGCGTCAGACTTGAATTTTTAGGTGGTGAAGTGAAGGAAGGTCTTTTGTGGGATTCGGTGCTTCCGATGACGAAGGTAACAGACATTCCGGGCATGACGTCTGAGCTCAAAAAAGACATCGATGATCTGTTCGTCGTCTATAAAGGCTGGTCAGATGGCGGCTTAACCGGAACACTGCCACAGAAATTTCCGTTTGAAAGTGAGCTCGGAAACAGTGATGACGTAAAGGACACGATCGACAGTCTTAAAAAGGATAACATTCCGCTCTATTTTTACAGCGATTATACAAAAGCGTATGACGGCGCATCTGGCTATTCCGGCAGCAAAGACGTAGCGAAGAAAATCAGTGCAGAGACGATTTCACACAGTGAAGATAAGAAGACATTGTATTATCTATCGCCAGAAAAATCTTATGAAATCGCAAAAGAGGATGCAAAGGAATTTAAGGAACAAGGCATTTCAAACGTAGCGATCGATACGAGCGGGTACACGTTGTTCTCTGACTTTAGCGGAAGAAAATCGAGCGAGCGAAACCAGACGATTAAAACGTATCAAAAGCTGTTTGGCACGTTGAACAAAGAAGTAGGGAACGTTGCTCTTTATGAGCCGAACACGTATCTATGGAATCAAACGGATCGCTATCTCGACATTCCGATGAACGCGTCGAACTACGTGTTTGAAACAGACACGGTGCCGTTTTTGCAGATCGTGCTAAAAGGCTATATGCCATATTACGCACCGTTCTCGAACTTTCAGTCAGATTCAGAAGATCAGATGCTACGCATGATCGAGTACGGAGCGTATCCATCGTATCTTTTAACGAAGGAAGCGTCACATCTTCTTGCTAAAACAGCATCGAGTGACGTTTATACATCAGAATACTCGATCTGGAAAGACAAGATTTTGTATCAGTACGAAAACATCAAGAAAAGTCTTGGTGAGGTAGAAGGCGAAGAGATCGTCAGCCGCAATGTGCCTCAGACTGGTGTTGTTGAGGTAGAATACTCCAACGGAAAAGTGATCGTCGTCAACTACACGAATGCGACTTATAAAAGTAAGAGCATTGAAGTGAAACCAAAGGATTTTGCGGTAACAGAAGGGGGAGAAAGCGATGAAACGACTAGGCAATAACAGAAATCTTACAGGATTGCTGTTTGTTTCTCCATGGATCATCGGCTTTCTCGTCTTTACGGCGTTTCCGCTTTTATACTCACTCTTTTTAAGCTTTCAGGAAGTAAAGATTACGACAGATGGCATCAAAACGAATTTTGTAAGCTTTGGAAACTATGAATACGCGTTTTCGGTCGATGGAACTTTCGTTGACCGTGTCCTAAAATATCTAGAAGAGATGGTTATCTCCGTTCCGATCATCATCGTCTTTTCATTGATCATCGCTCTATTGTTAAACCAGAAGATCAAGTTCCGTGGATTGTTTCGTACGATCTTCTTCCTGCCCGTAATCATTGCAAGCGGACCAGTAATCAAAGAGCTGATCGATCAAGGAATCACGACGATTCCTTCTATTGAACAGTACGCGATCTACCAAGCGTTAAATGATAACCCGGATGGTTTCTTTAACGGGATCTTACTTTATTTAATAAAAAACCTGATCGTAATCCTGTGGTATTCAGGCGTACAGATCTTAATTTTCCTAGCTGCACTTCAAAAGATGGACAAGCAGATCTTTGAAGCGGCCAAGATCGACGGTGCGAGCAACTGGGAGTTCTTTTGGAAAATCACTCTGCCAAGTCTAAAGCCGATGATCATCGTTAACTTGATCTACACGATCGTAACGTATTCAATATTCTCACTGAATCCAATCATCGAACATATTCAAAAAAACATGTTTAAAGTAGACACAGGTTATGGCTATGCTTCCGCACTATCGTGGATCTACTTCCTGATCATCGCCGCAGCGCTTGCAATCGCGGTCGGTGTGATGACAGTAAAAAGAAAGAAAAAATACACCTAAGAGGATGTGATCAATGTGCAAACCAAAACACAGCAAGTAAACAAGTATTACTTAAAAACGAAACGCATGTTTTTGGGCATGCAGGGGACAGATGGTCTTCTTTACAAGCTCTTGATCTACGGACTCTTGGTAGGAATCGGATTCGTGTACCTGTATCCGCTTCTCTACATGGGTGTGTACAGCTTTAAAAGTTTGGACGATCTGTTGAACCCGCTCGTGAACTGGATTCCAACACAGTTTTATACCGGAAACTATGAGCAGGCGAACAAAGTTCTGAACTTCTTCTCAACATTGATGGAAACGTTGTATGTGACCGTTCTTCCTGCACTGGCACAAACTGCTGTTGCAGCAGTTGTCGGATACGGACTCGCTCGTTTTGATTTTCGCGGTAAAAAGATCATGTTCGTTCTAGTGCTCGCAACGTTCATTATCCCGCCACAAGTGACGCTCATCCCAAGATACATCTTCTTTAATGAGCTGAACATCCTCGGCAGTTTGAGTGCGTTCTTGCTTCCGGCAACCTTTGGACAAGGGTTGAACAGCGCGATCTTTATCCTGATCTTTTATCAGTTTTTTAGAGCCGTGCCAAAAGCTTTGGAAGAAGCAGCTCAGCTGGATGGGGCAGGACATTTTCGAATCTTTTTCACGATCGCCTTACCGATGGCATTGCCTGCGATTATCATCTCATTTCTGTTCTCGTTCGTTTGGTATTGGAACGAAACGTATCTGGCTGCGATCTATTTTGGTGATGCGTTAACGACATTACCCCTGCAGCTGCAGAAGTTCGTTGCGACGTATCAGCAGATGTTCCCAGCTGAGATGGGAGTGAGCGGAGGCAACCAGTTGAACGAAGGAATCAAGATGGCAGGAACCGTCCTGTCGATTCTACCGCTATTAATCGTGTACTTTATCACGCAGCGCTGGTTTGTTGAAGGTGTGGATCGTTCGGGGATTACTGGGGAGTAAAAGTTATTGATGTGGGGAGTTGATTTCCGTTCCAGTGGATGAAAAATTGAGAGTTGAAAGTGCATTTTTCATGTTTTGAGCGAAACGAAGGTAGTATGGGGTGAAATTAAGGTCTGACTGAGTGAAACGAGTAGTTTTCAGAGCGAAAGAAGCAACATTTGGAGCGTAACTAAGCTGAGTTTGAGCGAACGTGTAACAGAAATAAAAACACGTACCGTAAATAAAAATGGCCATTACATCCCTTGAAACCCTAGCCAAGCTAGCACTTTACGCCTCAATTAGAGTTCTAATTATAAACATAATTAAGATAAAACAGATAGAGAGGGGAATAACGATGGATACACAGAAACTATTGGACCTTGAAGCAAAGGGATGCTTTGATTTCTTTTGGAACGAAGCAAACACAGATAAAAACAGCCTGGGATACGGCTTGATCCTGGATCAGTCAGCGAACAAAAAAGTAGCAAGTATCGCATCAAACGGGTTCGGATTAACCTCGATCATTATCGGAATCGAGCGCGGATGGATCACGAAAGAAGAAGGCTACGAGCGTACGAAAGGGACGCTCGAAACGTTCCTGAACAACGTGGAACACGCGAGCGGTTTCTTTTACCACTTCTTAAATATGCAGACGGCGAAGAAAAACGAAGAGTGGTACGACTGTGCGTCGATCATCGATACAGGAATCTTCCTATGTGGTGCCGTAACTTCTGCAGAATACTTTGGCGGAGAGATCGCAGAGCTATTCGAGAAAATCTACGCTCGCATCGACTGGAACGTGTATTATGATGAGCCGGTTAACCAGTTCTACATGGGCTACAACCCGGAAACGGGCGGCTTCCACCATTGGGATATGTACGCGGAGCAGATGATGACGTATGTGCTTGGTGTCGCATCTCCAACACATCCAGTTCCTGCAAAAATTTATGATGGATTCGAACGCAGAATAGGGACGTACAAAGATTACGAGTACATCCATGCGCCAGGAAACGCGATGTTCGTTCACCAATATTCGCATGCGTTCATTGATTTTAGAAATATTGTCGACGGAGACGGAATCAACTGGTACGAAAACTCGGTAAAAGCATCTCTTGCGAACCGTGCGTTTTGTAAAGAAAAATCGAGTGAGTTCAAGACGTATCACGAGAATGCTTGGGGCTTAACGGCTTGTGCGAGTCCGACCGGCTACCGTGTTCCAGGTGCTCCTCCTTATTATGAAGGGTGTGAGCCTGAACTTGAGGGTACAATCGCACCAACGGGAGCAGCGGGATCGATCGTGTTCACACCAGAAGAGTCGATCGCGGCAATGAAGTACTTTTACGAAGAGCACCCACAGCTTTGGGGTGAGTATGGTTTCCAAGATTCTTATAATTTGGATGTCACGCCAGCTTGGTACTCAGACCATGTAATCGGAATCGACAAAGGAATCACGCTTCTCATGATCGAAAACTATCAATCAGGTCTCGTGTGGGATCTGTTTATGAAAAATAAGTATGTGAAACAAGGTGCAGACCTGTTAGGTTGGAAAAAGACAGAAGGAAGTCCGGTAAAATGATTGAGATCAAGAACAAACAGATTATCATCGACGGCAAGCCCGTTTTGATCACGTGCGGTGAGATTCATTACTACCGTCTTGATAAAAGCGATTGGCAAGACCGGTTAGACAAACTAAAAGAAACAGGATGTAACGCCGTGGCCACTTATGTGCCATGGCTTTGGCATGAGCCGGTAGAAGGGCAGTTTGATTTTACGGGTAAAACGCGTCCAGAAACAGATCTTGCCGGTTTCATAGACCTTTGTACAGAAAATGGCTTTTATTTCTTTGTTCGTCCCGGACCGTTCATCATGGCCGAGATGAAAAACGAAGGACTGCCATATTGGGTCTACGAAAAGCATCCTGAGATCATTCCGGTTGGTTGGGACGAAAGCGAACCGACTACACCGACCGTGGATTATCTAGCACCAGGATTTTTACAAGAAGTTCGTAAGTATTATGAAAAAGTAATGGAAGTGGTTACACCGCGCATCTATCCGAACGGTGGAAAAATCATCGCGTTTCAGCTTGATAATGAGATTGGAATGCTTTCTTGGGTGAGCAACACGCCGGACTTAACAGACAACGTTCTGAATGATTTATCAAATTGGTTGAGTGAACGATACGGAGATAACGTTTCTGTCCGCTATCCGTTTTCGTTGGAAGAAAGTGCTGAGCGAAATGCTGCATTCCGTTCTCCGAAAGAAGCGTATGCGGCACAGCTGTTAAAAGATCTTGGCTATTACATGCGCTACCGCTTCGCTAAATATATCGCGATCTTAAGAGAGTACGCGGAAGAGTTCGGCGTGAGGGACATTCCGTTCGTCGTCAACATCCACGGAACAGGTGGAGGACGTGGGTTCACGTACCCGATCGGGATCAGTCAGCTGTATGAAACGTATAACCAAGGACCTGGATATATCTCAGGTTCTGATATTTATTTTGGCGATCTTGATATGAAAACGTTCCAAGACCTCTACATCATCAACGGTTTGATGGAAGCTGTTCATAACGAGGATCAGCCGTTAACATCTGTTGAATTCAACTGTGGAGACGGAAACTTTGGTGAGACACTAGGCGAGCGCTATGATCCTTCAGCTGCGGATTTTAAATTTAGAATGTGTCTTGCTCAAGGAAACCGACTCATCAACTATTATCTGTTTGCTGGCGGTAAAAATGCGAGACTAAATACGCTTGTTGATGATGGGAACGATCGCATCGCCTCAACAGGTGAGCGCCACGGTTTCGCGGCGCCAATCGGTCCAGAAGGCGACTACAATTACACGTTTCCGCGCATGTCACGCGTGAACCAAAGTGTGATGGCGGTGAGTGGTAAGCTCGCGCGTATGAACGAAGAACGAGATGAAGTATCGTTCGCGTTCATCCCAGATTATTACATGACCGAATATCGTTATCCGAAGAGCGAAGTGATGCGTGAGATCCTCTCAAACATTGAGGCGAACCGCGGTGCTGGCGCTTGGGAGATCATGGGTCGTGCGATGCTGCTGAACGGTTATCGTTTTACAGCAGTCGATGTTCAGAACAAACCACTCCATGTGACAAAAACGCCTGTCCTTGCGTTACCATCCGCTCGGTACATGGACAGTGCCATACAGGAGAAACTCGTAAACTATTTAAACACAGGTGGAAAGATTCTTCTATACGGTGAGGTTCCTCTTTTTGATATGGAAGGAAAGGATTGTACGCTGTTAGCGGAAGCGCTTGGCGTGACGTATAAAGGGATCAGCCGTGATGGTCACGGAAACTACCTTTCAATCTATGGAGACAACTGGGCTTCTGCTCAGCCAGAGATTCGTTCAGGCTTCGTTCAGCGTTTTGAAGTCGGAACAGATGTGACACCGATTTTCAGAGTGTACGGATCGGATGATGTGTGTGGGTTTGAGTCAGAGGTAGGAAACGGACGCGCGATCGTGATCGCAAGCTTCTATCGCTGTGATCTGCCTTTCTTTAAAACAGCGCTCGAACGATTAGGAAGTTATGCGAAACTCACGCATGATTGCCCACACCACGGCATCTTTATGACATCGACTGCTGATGCAGAAGGTGAGCGTTTCCTTCATCTGTTGAACCTAGACGGATTTGATAAAGAATTCAATGTTTATGAAGATGGGGTAGCATTGTTAGGCGGAAGAAAGCTGTTGTTGCAGAGCAAAGACGGTGTGATGCTGCCTGTGAATCTATCAGTTGGTCGTGTGAAAATTGCTTATGCGACAGCTGAAATTACCGGTGTGAGTGCAGATTATATCGATTTCCGTTTAACACAGGTGGAAGATGTGATCGCGTTTGACTCTGGAACGAAGATACTACAGAGTGCTGATTATGTGATTGAAGAAAATGATGAATTAACGCTCGTTCGCAGCAAGAAACATGCGAAAGTGGATGATCAGCTGCGGGTTTTGGTTGGTTAATAAGGGAGACTGCTCTTTGTGAGCGGTCTTTTCTTTATGTTAGAAGTCAGCCTTTGGTTGCTTGAGCGAAAAAGAAGGCAGTTGGAGCGAAACGCATTGTTGTTTGAGCGTAAACAGAGGTTTACTGAGCGAAACGAAGGGGCAATTGAGCGAAAAGAGCCTAAGTCTGCGCGAACGCGTAATAATTATAAAAACACGTACCGTAAAACACACAAAAAAAGGACTGCTCAATCCCAGAGCAGTCCTTCCTATACCTATATTACTTTACCAACCTAAACGGAACACTCACCACATCATGGCTATTTTTCCCGATAAACATCGTAAACTTACCTGCATCACTCTTGAACTCAAGGTTCTCGTGGTGATAGCGAAGCATTTCTTCTGTGATCTCAAACGTTACCTCTTCGGACGCCCCAGGCTCAAGAACAATCTTTTTATAACCTTTTAGCTCTTTCACCGGACGAACAACATCACCCGCAATATCACGGATATACAATTGAACTAGTTCCTCACCAGCCACATCGCCTGTATTCGTTACCGTTACAGAAGCCGAGATGACACCACCCTCCGTTAACACATCACTCGACAACTTCACATCGTCATACTTGAACTCTGTATAGCTCAACCCGAAACCGAACGGGAATAGAGGCTCGTTCGGAATGTCCAGATAATGAGACAGATAGCGCTCTTTATTTTCTGGAGTCGGCTGTGGACGACCTGTGTTGAAGTGGTTGTAATAAACCGGAACCTGACCTACTGAATACGGGAACGACATCGATAAACGACCGGACGGATTCACGTCTCCGAATAAAAGATCTGCAATCGCAGAACCAGCTTCAGTACCTGGATACCAAGCTTCTAATACTGCATCAGCTTGATCTGCTACACCATGTAAATCAAGCGGGCGACCGTTAAAGAGTACCGTTACGATCGGCTTACCTAACTTTTTCATTTCCTGAATCAGTTGAAGCTGAGGCTCTGGCAAACGAATGTCAGCACGACATCCCGCTTCACCACTCATGAATGAAGCTTCTCCGAGTGCGAGCACGATCACGTCCGCATCACTACCAACACGAGCCGCTTTTTCCAATTGATCTGCTGTTACAGACTCAACCTCACAACCGTCCGCAACTGTCAAAAGTGAAGGATCAGCCAACTTGTTTAATAGACCAGTATCCACTTTTACCACGTCATCATAAGCACCTTGCCAAGACCATGGCCCCATCAAATCGCCATTTGTAGCGAACGGGCCGATGAGTGCAATTTTTTGCGTAGGTTGAAGGGGAAGAACGCCGCCTTCATTTTTTAAAAGTACACATGATTTCGCAGCAAGGTCACGAGCTACATCACGGTGCTCCTCACATAAAATCACTTCCTCCGCACGCTTCTCATCAGCTCCACGATAAGGATCTTCAAAAAGTCCAAGCTTCTGCTTCAACGTTAGAATACGTTCTACCGACTCATCAACGAGAGATTCCGATAACTTGCCGCTTTCCACAAGCTCTTTTACATGGTCCACGTAGCACGTTGTCATCATCTCGATGTCAACACCAGCTGTCAGTGCTTTGTATGCTGCTTCAGCTTCATCTTCAGCGACACCGTGCGGAAGCTGCTCTTTTACAGCACCCCAGTCCGAGATGATTACGCCGTCAAAGCCCCACTCGTCACGAAGAAGGTCACGCATCAGCTTTTTGTTTGCCGTTGCCGGAATACCGTCGACTGTGTTGAACGCCGTCATCACCATCTCACAGCCTTCATCAAGCGCCGCTTTATAAGCCGGCAGGTAAGACTCGCGAAGCTGACGTTCAGACATGTTCACCGTATTGTAATCGCGTCCGCCTTCAGGAGCACCGTATGCCGCAAAGTGCTTCACGCAAGCTGCAACTCGGTCTTTGTCGTTCGTGAGATCTGTTCCTTGGAAACCACGAACGAACGCACGAGCGAACTCACTGTTCAGGAAACCATCTTCACCTGTTGATTCCATCACACGGCCCCAGCGCGGGTCACGAACAAGGTCGACCATTGGTGCGAACGTTACGTGAACACCAGAAACAGAAGCTTCTTTTGCTGCGATCTCTGCACTTTTTTCAGCTAGGTCCATATCCCATGAACAACCGATCGCAAGAGGTACTGGAAAGATGGTCTTAAAGCCATGTACGATATCAGCCATCATCAATAAAGGAATGCCATGACGGTTTTCTTTTAAATGTGCGTCTTGAATGTTGCGCGTTTCACGAGCTCCTGATCCACCAAGAACAGATCCTGTATTGCGAATCACGTCATCCGTGATCCCCATCTCCTGCATAGGACCTGTGATGAAGCCTTGATCAGATGAACCTTTAAAGAAAGGAGTAGCCAACTGAACCAACTGCGCGATCTTTTCTTCGAGTGTCATGTCTTGAATGATATGTTGCACGTTTTGCTTAAGCATAAAGAAAACCTCCTGGATATTGTTTATTGTGTATCGTCTGATGCAATCGAAACGTTTCGATAAACCTAATAATAAAAATTATAAGCGCTTTCATTTTGAGAGTCAATGAAAAATCGAAACGATTCACTAGATTAGAGTCGTTATTTAATCATTGAACTTTTATAGTCAACTTCCTAAGAAATAAAGGTATGATTTATAGCGTAGTGTTACTTCCAAAAGATTTCTTCCTTAACAAATAATAGATAATTTTTTCACAAGTGATAGATTTCCAGCATTCACTTCGTATTACATAGTAGGTACCAATAACCAGCAGGAGGGGTGTACGATTGAAAGTCACAGAAAACAATGTTGTACAACAACTAAAAAATAAGAATGAAAATGCAATTTCTTTTATGATCCAAAAGTACGGTGGATTACTTACAGCGATCATCAAGCGTCATGTGAACAATCAGCAACAAGATTATGAAGAATGCTTAGACGATGTGTTGCTATCGGTATGGGACAATATTCATTCCTTTGATCCTACGAAAAATACGTTCAAACAATGGATTGCCGCTGTTGCGAAATATAAAGCCATTGATTATCAGAGGAAGCAGATCTCTCTTCAAAAACAGCAATTCTCAGTAGCGGAATTTCATGATTCCATCCTACCGACGCAAAAGCCACAAGAAGAGAGCCTTGTTCAAGAGTTGCTTCAACAATTGCCTCCAAATGAACGGAAAATTTTTCAAAAGTACTATTTAGAAGGAAACACATCAAGTGAGATCGCACATGAATATAACGAGAGAGAGTCTTGGGTGTATAACAAGCTATCCAGAGGGCGTAAAAAACTAAAAGGCTTTTTGTTTCAAAATAACGAAGCATGAGGAGTGGGGATATGACGATCTATCAAAAATTAAATGAACTCGATATGGACTTGGAACAATACGAAGAGCAAGACCTTTCTCATTTTGAAAAAAAGCAATGGGAAAAGCGTGTACGAAAGAAAGTCAAAAAACAAAGAGCGTCAAAGGGTAGAAAATATGTGAGTGTAGCAGTGGCCATGCTCCTAGCAACAGGAATATCACTGAGTACAGGAATCGTGTCTATAGCAAATATGCCGTTTGTAGGCGAGACGATCGAAAAGTATTTGAATCAAAACGAGAGTCTTGACTTTTCTTCCTATAAAACAGCGATCGGACAAACCGCTGAAAACGAGAAGGGGAAGTTGACGTTGAACGAAGTGATGATTGATGGCGGACGATTACTTATAAGTTCGACTTATGAACCAGCAGATGGGATCGACTTTCATCATAAGATGCACCCTATGCCTAAAGTGAAGATGAACGGTAAAGATTTAACATCGAGTACAGGCGGACAGTCAATTGAACTAAACAATTCCATGTTTACGGTTTACAACGAAGTTCAATTAAAAGAGATACCGATGGGGGAGAAGATTCAGTTTCATATTGAATACGATCGCTTAGATCTAGAATTGAAGATGAATCAGCCGTGGGTATTTGATATTGAAGTCCCAACTGAAAAGTTAGCAGCGGATAGCAAAACGATCACGCTTGACCAAGATATACAACTCGAGAACGGACGCTTCATCAAACTCGAAAAAATGATCGTGACTCCAATCTCCACCGTGCTGTATTATGACTGGCCAGGCGAAGAGAACCACATCGCTTTTAAAATTATAAGTGAATCTGGAAAGGAAATCATGCCTGACATGGTTTCTGTGACACCAGAAGAATCGTATAACAGATTTAGCGCGATCGATCTGGAATCGGAGAAATATGTTGTAGTGCCTTTTGAACACTCAGAAAATCCTGGTGCAGATCAGCCTGGTCGTATACCAGAGCTATCTGTTCCTATAAACTAAGCTTAAAAGCAAAAAACACTTGGTGATGATCCCAAGTGTTTTTTACTATCATTCACTCTTATTTCACTAAATCACTCAATTTACCGTTTCGTTTCTCTCTTTCACTTTCATCCGCAAGGTCATACTTTTTCAAAAGATGAAACACTTCATTTAAGTAGGTTTGATCACTATCATCAGATAAAGAGTCGCCAACCTCCATCACGAGTTCACGCGGCATAAAAGCGGATTGTTCGGCTAGCTTCTGCTTTACATCTTCTAACGTGTGGTCGATCGTACATTTGCCCATCTATAATCAGTCTCCCTCTGTATCCTATTGAAAAAATCGTATCATAACTCTCCGCAGAAGTGGAAGAATAGTGTCTTTCCTGTGATTCATGTTACGCTATGAAGGATATAAAAATAGTGGAGGTGTTAAACATGAGTTTAAAAGGTAAAAAAGTGTTAAGTCTCGTACACCATGATTTTGAGGATTTAGAACTGTGGTATCCGATCTTGCGATTGCGTGAAGAAGGGGCGATCGTGGAACTGGTTGGAGAAAAAGCAGGAGAGACGTACATCGGAAAATACGGTGTTCCAGCTGACGCAGATTATGCGTTTGGTGATGTGAACGCAGAAGATTACGATGCGATCTTAGTTCCTGGTGGCTGGGCACCGGATAAGCTGCGCCGTTTTCCTGAAGTAATCGAAATGGTTCAGCATATGGAGAAGAATAACAAGCCGATCGGCCAAATCTGTCATGCCGGCTGGGTTCTTGTTTCAGCCAAAGTGTTAGAAGGAAAGAAAGTAACAAGTACACCAGGAATCAAGGATGACATGGAGAACGCAGGCGCAACGTGGATTGATGAACCTGTCGTTGTTGACGGTCACCTCGTATCTAGCCGCCGTCCACCAGATCTGCCAAATTATATGCGTGAGTTTGTTGCGGTTTTATCACAAAACTAAAGACACGGACCAAAAGAATGAATGATTCTCTTCTTTTGGTCCGTTTTTTATAGTTGGGACAGTATCTCTTTTGCTTCCTCAAACAATCCCTCTTTTAGAAAATATGTATGAACATGCTTTTGAAGATCAAGTTTGTGATTGAGATCATCTGTGACTTGAAGGGCTTGTTTAAAAAAGACAACACTTTGAAGTAACTCATTTTGATCTTTGTTCCTTTTATAACAATCCAAATGAAAGATCCCTTTTAACAATAATTGGTCATATCCATTGTTGAGTTCAGTTTCAATAGGCAGCCATAAATCGTATGCTTTCAAATGGCTACCTTCTAACAGATAATTCTTTATGATTTGAACATCACATTTGATGGCTTGTTCATTATTTGCTAAAGAACAAAAAATTTGCTTTGCCTCCGTAAAATAGGCAGTTGATTTTTTGATATTGTTCTTTTCTCTATAAAGAAGACCGAGATTAAAATAAACTCCAGCCAATTGTTCGTTATTATGATTTATTTTAAAAATTTCTTCTGCATGTAAATAAGATTGAATGGCAAGGTTAAAACTTCTTAGATTTTTGTATGTAATCCCTAAGGTCATTTGAATTTCGCCTAATTTATAAAGGGAGGAATGACTTTCAGCATCTTCTAATGCTTTTTTTAAATAAAAGGCAGCCGACTGATACTCTTTTAAGTGGGTATGATAAACACCCATATTTAAATAGGTTTCTACCTTCAAGTTGTAATCTGAAGGAAATTGATGAGTAAAGTATAGGGCGGTAGAAAAAGATGTAAAGGATTCTTCTATTTTTTTTAGCCGAAACGAGATCATTCCCAAAAAATTATATAGTTTACCCAAGTGGTTAGAGTACTGATCCTCTAAAAGGTCAATCGCTTTCTGCGTAGTTACTTCTGCCTCTTGATAGTCACCCTCAAACCATTTTAATCGGGCCTTTACCCAAAAATATTTTCCTTTCTCATAGGTGTTCATTCTCTCGATCCATTCTCCAGAAAGACTTTCAAATGCCTTTTTCCCTTTATCTATTAAAGTGTCATTCAAATAGGATTCAATATTATCTAATAAGCTACTGATATTGAGTTGCTCATGTGCGCTGTTCCGTTCACTCTGACCAATGAGATAAGAGATTGAACAGTTTAATCGAAGAGCTAATTTATCTAATGTTTCAATTGAAGGACTTACCATACCTTTTTCAAGCTGACTGATAAAACTTCGATTAACGATTCCTTTAGAAAGCTCTTCTTGTGTCATTTTTTGAAGAGTTCTCATCTCTTTAATCTTAAGTCCAATTTGTGTACTGATATTCATGTTTTGCCTCCGCGTTTCTCGATATACTTTCCCTAGTATAATAGAAAAATTTAAATTTTCCAAAAAGTATTGACTAATTGTCAAATAATGCAATAAAATGTAAAAGTAAACCATATTAACACTCGTTGTTAGTTTAAATAACAATATTACGGAGGCAATAGAATTGAAAAAAATAATTTATCTTTGTTTAATAACTTCTATGTTAATGTTAACTGCTGTAAATCTTACACAACAAAGCTCAGTAGCAGTGGATGACGAGATTAAACCATGGTCACATTTTTACAAATAATAGCTCAGGTTATCATTTGTTTAATGATACTTGGACTATTACTTTTTATTAACTTTCGTCAGTTACAACGTCTAAAGAAAGAGATTCATTTATTACCCGCACCTTTTACAATTAATGCAACAAGTGAAAGTTTCACAAAAAAAAATATTTTTGACTCATTACCACATTTACATCTATCAGGAAATGAAGAACATTATTTGGTTGCGATAAATTCTTGTACTTGTCCATTCTGTTATTCAGGAATGGAAGAACTGATTATAGCTAATGACAATAAGCTACGAATAATCAATTTAGTAGAGTGCGATATTGAAAGTAAAATGCAGAATTACTTATTTGATGAAGAGATTGTTTATACACAGTCCATCAATAAGGAAATAGCTAGAAAATTAAAAGTTACTCAATTTCCAACATACATGCTAATTAACAAAAAAGGCGATGTTTTAAATGAGGACAATTGGAGTAAATCTGTACTTCATACATTCAATATTTGAAAGGGGGTGTAAATATGTTAAAGAAGTTACTAGGAATTAAGCCTATGGGTTTACCATGTGATTCAGGCATTAGAAGAGCAACTTGTTCCGGACAAATGTGTTCAGATACTGACCGACTCCGTACTATTAACTATTATGATAGTGTGTCTGGACAAAAGTGTAAGACGATATACTCTTGTGGTTGTTAATATTATTTAGCAGTGGTATAGGGGACCAGGTCTTACTTGGTCCTAATTTTTTATATTGAGGCAGGGATTATGTCTAGAATAGCTATTTTAAAAGCATTTAAACTTATTTTCACTCATGGTAAATCATGGATAATATTATCTCTTATCAGCAGAATTATTATAGGATTAATGCCTTTTGTGGTTTTAAAACTTACTGAGACATTAATCAATCATGTTACAACATTCATTTCAAATCAAACAACGAGTTTAAGATTTATTTTTTTACTACTGTTTGCACAATTTATACTTACGATTATGAAATCTATTCTTCAACATTTAAATGAAGTTTGGGATATGGAGATCGAATATAAACTTGATTTTGTCATGGGAAAGATGCTATCTGAGAAAACAACTAGCATCTCGTATAAGTATTTTGAGAGTACGGAATTCTTCAATACTCTTGAGCGAATTGGGAATAATCAGGGGAGTCGAGTAATAAGTCCTCTTCGACATATATTAGATCTTTTTCAAGCATTAATTAGCTTTTGTTCTTATGTTGTATTTTTGTCTATGGTTCATTGGAGTTTAGTACTATTAAGTGTCTTTGTGGCAATTCCCACTCTTCTTATTCAGACCAAGTTTGGCAATGAAAAATTCTTTCTGATGAAATATTTAACTAAGGAAGCAAGAGAAGCAAACTTTATCTCTGGCTTGTTTCAGGATAAAGGAGGAAACAAAGAAATAAGATTGTTTAATCTTTCATCATACTTGCTTAAAAAATGGGAAAGGCTAACTCACTATACAAATAATAAAGCCATACATTTGATGAAAAGAGAGAAGAGAACCCATATTTTATTAGATGGATTGACAGCATTGCTCTATGGTGGAGGTAGCTGGATTATTATTCATCTTTTACGATCAAATAAATTAGGTATTGGAGAATTTGTATCTATTGGTCAGGCGATACAAGGTGCCCAAGGAGTTATTAACTCTGCCGCTGTTAGTATTGCACGAATATATGAAGAACAACTATACCTTAATGATTATTTTACTTTTATTGAAGCTGAAGAAGAAACTAGTACGGAAAGTCATCCTATTTGGATCGATGCTAGTTCTGCTATTACATTGAATCATGTTAGCTTCTCTTATTCTGATACAAGCCCTAATGTACTTAACGAAATAAACTTAACAATTAAAAAAGGTGAAAAAATTGCTATTGTCGGTGAAAACGGTTCTGGAAAGACAACCCTTATCAAATGTATTTTAGGATTATACCCCATTATCAATGGAGATGTTTATATCAACCAAAAACATATACAATCCATGAAGCGAAATGAGATAAGCAAAAGTATATCCGTCATTTTTCAAGATTTTATGAGCTATCCTTTTTCGGTACGAGAAAATATTGCTTTTGGTGACTTAAAGGAAATAAAAAATGATGACTTGTTACTGGAATTGTGTAAATACAGTGGTTTATTAAATAAAATCAACAGTCTTCCTGAAGGTTTAGACACAAACCTTGGTAAAATTTTGTCTAATGAAAGTGAAGAATTATCTGGGGGACAATGGCAGAGAATAGCGATTGCTAGGGCACTCTTGAAGAATGCGGAAATCCTAATCTTAGATGAGCCTACCTCTTCGCTAGACCCTCTTACAGAGATGGAAATCTTTGAACGAATGAACGAAATGGCCAATGATCGCACGGCTATATTTGTATCACATCGCATGGCTGCTGCTCGCTTTGCAGATAGAATTATTGTCATGAAGAATGGATCAATTGTTGAAGTAGGTTCACATTCAGAACTAATGAGTAGTGAAACGCTTTATAGCGAGTTATTTAAAGTTCAAGCCAAATGGTATGCATAGTGAGGGATTAATCATGATTCTACAAATGCAATATATGGTATTACTAGGTATTGTTTTTATTCTAAGTGGTACAGAAAAGCTAGCCAAGCAAGAGGAGCATAGAAGGTTACTGTTTAACTACCAAATTCTTTCAATGAAACAAATTAAACGGTTTTTGCCTGTACTTGCTAGTCTTGAAATTTTAATAGGTTTATTATTATTCTCTTTACAGCTATCTAAAGTAGCAATAGTAGGAGCAGTGGGTCTGATGCTGATTTTTACTGGTGCGATCGCTATCAATCTTTTTCGTGGAAGAAAAGACATATCTTGCGGATGCGGCGGCGTTATGGGGAATCACAAGATATCTTGGTGGTTAGTTGTTCGAAATGGTTGTATTTCCCTAGGATTTGTTCTTTGTTTACCTTTTGAGGAATCAATAAAATCTATTGGATTATATTATGGTGTTGCCTGCTTTAGTGCAATATTTATTATTCTATGTTCTCTAATAATAAAGAATCTATCAACAGTGCAAGGTGAAATAAATAGAATCATGGGAAAGGACTTGATTAGATGAGTTGGAATATATTATCACAAACCTTTTTATGGGTGATTGTCATCTGTCAATTTTTTGTTATTTTTTATTTAACTCGCATATTATCGCAGTTTTTAACAAGATTTAGGACTACTGGTCAAAAAGTAGAGGAAATGAGTCTTCAAGTGGGTACGAGTGCCCCTCTTTTCCGAGCTAAAGACAGTAGAGGAAATACGGTGAAAATTCATGACTATATAGGTAGAGATGTATTGTTGTTATTTAGCAACCCATCATGCTCCACTTGTGAAAGCCTCTTAGAAAAGGCATCTTCTCTTGAAGTACCAACATTCATTATTAGTCCCGAAAGATATAGCGATGAACGCATAAAACGATATCCTCAATTTATATTCTTATATGATCCAAATTTATTGGAAAATTACTACATACAAAAGGTTCCTACTTTAGTGGTCGTTGATCAGTATGGAAATGTTGCCACAATAGGTGGCGCTAATCAATTTGAGGAAATTCAAGATAGTATTAGAACTAGAGTAGATAAACAAGTCCAGATTGGTTAGTAATGGGGGAGAAACATGAAAGTCGTCAAACTTAGTGTGAATTTTTTGTTGCTGTGTATCAGTATTCTTATGGTAGGATCCATTCCATTTCTTATCTATGACATAGATAGGCAGCTCAAAGTACTTAAGATGATTGAGAATAACGAAATAGAAAACACCCTTTTTCTCTATGATTCTGTTCAATTTAATATTGGCAATTACTTTAATCATGTCAAAGAAATGCTAGGGAACATCTTTTCTATTCAAGACTTTCAATATTATAAATTCAAAGAATATTATCCTGTTTTTCCAGAACTGAACCAACTATATTTGATGTCGGTCAAATACTTAATAGCTGCCTTATGTATAGGGTTGATTTTGGCTATAACTTTAAGTTTCTTCATTATGCTTTTACCGACTACGCAAAGGGATAAAGTTAAGAAGGTATTATTTGTCGTTGAATCACTTCCAGATATTTTTATTATTTTCCTCTTACAGTTTTTAATCATTTGGTTTTATAAAAAAACAGATATTTTGTTGTTTCAGATCGTAAACGTATTAGGTAAGCCTGCATTTTTTCTTCCAGTACTTTGTTTGAGTATTCTTCCTTCTATTTATATTACAAAGTATTTATTGATTTCTTTAGAAGAAGAGGAAAAGCAATCCTATGTGGAAATGGCTAGAGGAAAAGGTTTATCCATGTATTACATCGTATTTGTGCATATATTTCGAAATGCAATATTCACTCTTCTATTTCATTTTAAGACAATCTTTTGGTTTTCACTCTCGAACCTTTTTGTTCTAGAAATAATATTTAATATTCACGGTATTATGACACACATCAAAACTTACGGAAGTATGAATCCCGACCTTGTAACGTTAAGTATATTATTAATATTTATTCCTTATTATTGTTTATTTCATTTGGCTTCTGCCGTTATTTCCAAAAAGATAAAAGGAGATATCAGTCTATGAGAAGACTATTAAAAGAGAAGTCTTTTATTTTTGGTTTTTTCTTTTTATCAACGATATTCGTCATGAGTTTTGTTTACACCTATGGAATAAAAGACCCAAATGATAAACCTCAGGCTGTTCTTTATAATGAGAATCAAGAGTTAGTGGCTCGAGCCCCGTTTCCTCCTTCTGAAGATTTCCTATTAGGCTCTGATAAAGAAGGGAAAGGTGTTCTTACAAACTTAATTGAAGGAGCAAAATATACGATTGGTCTAGCTATTCTATTGAGTTTATTTCGAATACTCCTTTCGTTTATTCTTGGCTACCTATTTTTTATCTTACCAAAAGTAGTAAAAGACAAAATTGAAATTCTGTGTGATGCTTACCATTATGCTCCTACTGCTATTTTTGCTTATTTAATACTCTCTCCAGCATTGATTGCGTTTTCTTGGTCTTATGATGATAAATCAAAATTTTATATCACTATCGGAGTTATTATCGCATTGGCAATACCCATTCTTTCTGTTTATCTCATGAGAGAAATTGAGAATATATTTAGAAAAGAATTTATTTCTAGTTCCAGACTGATTGGTGGTAGTTCGATTCATATTTTTTTGAAGCATGTTACACCTTTTCTCATCCCGAAAATCATTATTATGTTTGTTCAGCAAGTAGGACAAGTATTAACTCTGTTTGCCCATTTAGCACTCCTGGATATTTTTATTGGTGGTGGAAAACAAGTTATTATGGGAGTGGATTTAGAGGGTAACTTACTTATGGAGTCTTTCTCTCTATCATCTGAATGGGGTGGCTTGATTGGAAAGAGCTGGAACAGCTTTACGTCATATCCTTGGATGCTGTTTGGCCCTATACTAGCCTTTACTTTAACCATATTAGCTGTGAATTTTATGGCTTCAGGATTAATAAGGTGGAACCAAAGAGAGTATAATATGCCTTCTAACAAAAAAATCAATAGCTCACCTTCTGTATTGAATGTAACAAGTGAAAACGTATTTAGTTTTGATAAAGTGAAGTTAACAGAAAAAAGTGGATAACAGATTGAAGCGCCTAGAGGTAGTTCAAAATACTAAAGGCGCTTTTTTGTATATCTTTACATCTTCACCAATATTGTTCTCTAAAAATACACTATAAGAAATGCCATAAATCTGGAGGGGTGGGATAAATGCCATCCAAAGACGATTTTATCAAACAAGAAGGCACGGTGTTTCCCGGCAAAACATACGTGGAACACTTGCTGCGCCCCGTATTCAACGACCAAAGAGACTATTTATTTAAACATATGTTTAACATTCACCGCGCACATGTTGTGATGCTTGCGGAACAAAGGATATTAGAAAAAAGGGAAGCAACAGAAATTCTACGGGGAGTCGAAACCATAGGAAAAATCGACCCGCAAACATTAACCTACGACCCACAATTCGAAGATTTATTTTTCATGATCGAACACAAAATGAGTGAAGAAATCGGACCCGATCTTGCGGGCAGTATGCATATGGCACGAAGCCGAAACGACATGGGAATCGCCATGTACCGTCTTGTGCTCCGAGAACACATTCTCACACTCACAGAAAGCACGCTTTTACTCGCAACAGCCCTTTTAGAAAAAATCGAAGAACACGCCGAAACCATTATGACTGCCTATACGCACACCCAACCCGCACAACCAACAACTCTCGGACACTACTTAACCGCTGTGCTAGACATCCTTTTAAGAGATATCGAACGTCTGCAATCTGCTTACAAAACAGTAAACTGTTCCCCAATGGGAGCGGCAGCACTCTCCACAACGAGTTTTCCAATCGACCGTGATAGAGTTTGTGAACTGCTCGGTTTCTCGAAACTAATCGAGAATTCATACGATGCTGTAGCTGGTGCCGATTATCTGATAGAAACCGCGACTGCCGTGTTAACGTTGATGACGAATAGCGGACGTTGGATTCAGGACTTCCTTCAGCTCGTTACCCGTGAACATGGCATCATAAAAGTGGCAGATCCATACGTGCAGATTAGCTCAATCATGCCACAAAAACGAAATCCGGTTTCCATTGAGCATTCGCGGGCACTGGCGAGTTCGTCAGCAGGAGAAGCACTCGCGGCAATACACATGATCCACAACACACCATTTGGCGATATTGTGGATACAGAAGACGATCTTCAGCCACATTTATATAGAAGTTACGAAAATGCGAACCGAGTGATGCACCTCATGCATGCGGTCATTCGAACGATGGAAGTGAACAAAGAGCTAGCACTTGCTCGTGCGAAAACATCTTGTATCACGATTACAGAGCTTGCGGACTACTTAGCGAAAGAAAAAGGAGTGCCATTTCGCGCAGCTCACAAAATAGCGAGTACGATAGCGAAAAAGTGCTCATCGGAAAAGTTAGAGCTAAACGAGCTGCCACTTCAAACGGTTCAACAAATTTTGTCGACTCATCACCAACACCTGACTCTCACCCAAAATGAATGGGAAGACATCATTTGCCCTATTCAATTTGTGAAAAGGCGTAGTATTCAGGGTGGACCGAATCCGGATGAGGTGAGAAGGATGGCTAAAGAACGGCGTACTATGATAAATGATCTAGTAAAGGGTGTTGAGCAAAGGAAATCGACCCAAACTGTAGCAGAAAATAAATTACAATGTGCAATTCGTAGTCTAATAGAAAAAAATTAAAAAAAGCCAGCAGGCTTTTTTTTGTTTCCTGTCGAAAAGACAGTTAAATAAATATCCATAATTGCCGATATATGTCATAAACGGTATTTTTGAAGGAGGAGAACATGGAGAACACGGTTGTAAAACGGTTAGTGATGACTTCTGCGTTTGCTGGTGCATTTTTTGCTGTTCCTCTCGTTGGTGAAGCTACCTTAGGTGATAACACACTGAAACCGGGGACAACGCATGCTGATGTTCAGCAACTGCAATCCATTTTAAAGCAAAAAGGGTACTTTAAAGATTCACAAACAACAACGTACTTTGGACCGGTTACAAAAAAGGCAGTTATGGATTTTCAACGAGCAAACGGACTCGTGGTGGATGGGATCGTAGGGAAGAATACGTATAGTAAGCTGTTGCAGAAGTCTTTTCAAGATACGGCACCGAAACCTGCACCAAAGCCGATAATAGCAAAGCCATCGGCCACAACACCAGTGGCTAACACTTCTACAAAAGAAATGAAGCTGTATTCCACAGGACAAGCTGTTATGAAGCTTCAACAAGATCTTAAGTTCCTTGGTTTTTTTACATATTATAAAACGACCGATTATTATGGAACGATCACAACAGAAGCGGTGCGTAAATTTCAGATCAGTCAAAAATTAAAAGCTACAGGTGTGGCTGATGCGAAAACGCAAGAGCTGATCAGAAAGGCAGTTGCGGCTAAAAAAGCAACAGCAGCTCCACCTAAGCCAAAACCAACGCCGGCTCCATCCAAACCGGCGACACCACCAGCTTCTAAGCCCCAGCCAACTTCTAAGGACTTGAAGTTTGGCACAACAGGACCGGAAGTAAAACACCTGCAAACGCGCCTGAAAAATCTAGGTTTCTTTACATACCCGATAATCACGGACTATTTTGGGACAGTAACAGAAGATAGTGTTGAAGCGTTTCAAAAGGCACAAGGCCTACCTGTGACAGGAGTCGTAACTCAATCGGTTTTGGATAAGATGACTGAAGTAGAGAACAAGAAGCCAGAAACGGTCAAAACACCGAACGAAGTTACGATCAACGTAATCGCGAACGCGGCAGAACTTATGGGAACGCCATACGTTTGGGCAGGAACGACTCCGAGCGGGTTTGACTGCAGTGGATTTATTCAATATGTGTTTGCAAAAGAAGATGTTGCGCTTCCAAGGACAGTTGCTCAGATGTGGAACGCAACAACAGCTGTTTCTAAGCCAGCTGTTGGTGATCTCGTGTTTTTTGAAACATATGCCACTGGTCCATCTCACCTTGGCATCTATTTAGGAAATGATCAGTTCGTTCACAGCGGATCGAGCACGGGCGTGACGATCAGCAATCTTACTTATAAGTATTGGCAAGACCGATATCTCGGTTCTAAGCGTATTAATTACTAATAATCTATCACCTTGTGCGTATCGTTATCTATGCGCGCAAGGTGATTTTTTTATCATAGAGTTATCACACATTTATTACCATACATTCTGCTATAATGATTAAACAACTGTTTAATGGTAGGGAAAGGAGTTCTGTTTTGAAGAATTTTTATAGAATCCTCGTATTGGTAGCACTTTGTTTTGTCTTTTTGACGGCGTGTTCTGAACCGCCAAAGCCAGAATCAACGGTGGATAAGTATATGGCCGCTTGGCAAAAACAAGATTTTAAGAGTATGTATGACATGCTAGATTCAAAGTCTAAGAAAGCCATCTCAAAAAAAGAATTCGTAGATCGTTATACTACGATTTATGGTGGAATTGAAGCTGCAGATCTTAAGGTGAAAGCTTCAGGGAAAGTGAAACAAAACGAGAAACAAGAAGAAAAAGCTGAAACATCGTATTCCGTAAAAATGAACACACTTGCGGGTCCAGTGGACTACACGCATAACATAAAACTGAACCTAGAAGAAAAAGAAGATACAGAGAGTTGGAGAATTGAGTGGAATCCGTCACACATCTTTCCTCAGATGAAGGAAGGAGATAAGATCTCGGCTTCATCCATCGCACCAAAACGTGGAGCGATTTTAGACCGTGAAGGAAATCCGCTAGCGGTTAACGGCACAGCTTATGAGGTGTCGATTGTTCCTCAAGAACTGCCGGAAGACCAAAGCAAAACGATTGTCCCACTCGCAAAAATCTTAGGCATGACGCCAGAAGAGGTCCAAAAAAAACTGGATCAGCCTTGGGTTAAGCCTGAATATAGCGTTCCAATTAAGAAGATGCAGACCGATAACCCAGATATTCAAAAGGCCGTCGCGCTAGAAGGTGTGCAGTCGCCAAAAGCCGAAACAAGATTGTACCCGCTAGGAGAAGCGGCAGCTCATCTAACAGGTTACATCGCACAAGTAAACGCTGATGACCTGAAGAAGTTAGAAGGTAAAGGATATACCGCGCAAGATTTTGTCGGTAAAGCCGGACTCGAGAAGTTGTACGAAGAACAGCTTCGCGGTCAAGCGGGCGGAGTCATAAAAGTACTTACGAGTGAAAAAGAAGAAAAAGCGGTTGTCGCTGAGAATGAGGTCGTTAACGGAAAAGACGTGAAAACGACGATTGATAGCGGCGTGCAGAAGTCTATCTATGCTCAACTTCAAGGGGATGTAGGAACATCATCTGCCATCCACCCAACAACGGGAGAAGTGCTCGCACTCGTGAACAGTCCAGCTTATAACCCGAATGAGTATACGCTCGGAATGACCGAAGCAGTAAGTAAAAAATGGCGGGATAACCCGAAAAATCCTTCGCTAAACCGTTTCGTATATACGTATGCACCAGGTTCAGTATTGAAACCGATAACGGCTGCAATCGGGATGGAGAACGGAACACTTAATCCGAGCGATGTGATGAACGTGAGCGGTAAGTCGTGGCAAAAAGATAAATCGTGGGGTAAATATACGGTTACCCGTGTTAGTGCTGTTCCAAATGTGAACCTGGAAAAGGCACTGATCTACTCAGATAATATTTATTTTGCACAAGCTGCGCTTAAGATCGGGCAAGAGCCGTTCGTAAACGGTTTGAAAAAGTTTGGGTTTGGCGAAGATCTGCCACTCGCGAATCCTTCTACAATAGGCGAAGAGGGAATGACCGAAGTACAGCTGGCTGATAGCGGGTATGGACAAGGTAAGGTTGAAATGAGTCCGCTTCACCTCGGAATTTCGTATACACCATTTTTGAATAACGGTAATCTTTTAAAACCGCAGATTCTTCAAGATGAAGCAGGAGGTCAACCGACTGTATTGAAGGAGAATGTGATATCCGAAGAAACAGCAGCGATTCTTCGTGATGATATGTCGAAAGTGGTCTCGAACCCAGCTGGAACGGCGCATGACGCCTACATGGCGAAGCTGCCGCTTGCCGGCAAAACAGGAACGGCAGAACTGAAAGCCAGTAAAGAAGATAAAAACGGTATGGAGTTAGGCTGGTTTGTAGCATATAACACCCAGAATCCGTCCCTTCTCGTTACGATGATGATTGAAGATGTGAAGGGAAGAGGCGGGAGTCACTATTTGGTGCCAAAGGTGAAGAAAGTTTTCCAAGATTATCAACCGAAATCATAGATTGAAAGAAGCCCCTTGCTAAGCAAGGAGCTTTTTTTATACTGATCCAATTCTTATAGAAGTCTATGAGTCGTTAAGCGAGTTCTATGAGTCAAAATCACCATCCTATGAGTCGTAATCAGGGGTCTATGGGTCAAAATGGACGTCCTATGAGTCTAACCAAATTCTATGAGTCAAAACTGACCTTCTATGGGTCAAACTCCAACCTATATGGGTCAAACTAGATTCCATCATCGCATCTCATCACCCCACTCCCCTTAATCTCTCCAATCATCAAAATCCAAATGATACTTTCTATGACGCAATTCTCCAGACGTCGGTAAGTCCATGCTTAAAAGTAATTTCTTAGCTATCGTCCGTGATTCCAACTGAATAAAGTCACGAAACTGACTATTCGTAATCGTGGAACCAAACAGAAGAGAATAATCCTTCAATGCCTGAATGTGTGCTGATCTTGAGTAACACTTACACGAAGGACAGAACCACTTTCTTTTATTCCTGACCATTGGAATTAAACCGCAACTAGGACAGGCTACGCCCTTCACGATGTCATCTTGGGAAATTTGATATTTTTGCAGCAGGTTTGGGGTGGGGGAGGTGTGAGCTTTTAAAAGCGCCTTAGAAAGCTTACGTAAATCCTTCATCGAGAGCCGTTCCACTGTATGCTTCTGGTCAAAATAACGAATCTTTTCTGGAAGATTAATTTTGTGAGAAATCCATTTGTAAACTTCCGAGCGGCCAGGGGATACTTTGATTTGTGTTTGAGGGTTGCTAATGACAACAACAGCTTCAACAGGGATCTCCGAAAAATGATGACTCTTAAGCCAGTCCATTAAACAATAACGCTGCCTTTTCAACTGCGAAATAGGATCTGCGAATGTTTCTTCTAATCCGTTGTAAGTTCTAATCAGCTGAAATAAGTCTTGATCAAAATAGAGTTTCCCTGAGAAATTCTTAACTTCAATAATGAAAAAGTAATACGGAGTTAGGATTAGGATATCGAGTTGGAAATAAGAGTCGTTATGAGGAATACGGAGGTTATGGAAGAACAGATACTCTTTTTGAGGTAAGTCCTTCAGGTGAAAATCGATGGATTGTTCGCCTTTATGTCCTGATAAATACTTAGCGAGTTCATCTTCCAAGTAAGTACTTAGAGGATAGTGAAGCGGCAGTCGGGTTAAAAGCAATTGTAAACCGGAAACAACAACTGGTGTACGACGCTCTTTTATAATCATTTCATTGAATCACTCTCCTTTATATACATTCGAATTCTAGGAATAAACGAATATCCCTGCACCAAGAGTCTACATTTTTCAACAATTTTCTTGTAATAGAAAAATTTTCCCTTTATTATAATAATAGATTATATAAGGGGTTGGGGCGGTTGAAGAAACGTCGGTTTCTATCAGTGTTTGTTATGATTGCATGTCTTTCGAGTGTAATTGGCGGACACTTCTACTACAATAACAAATTAGAACAAACAGCATATGCAGCAAAAAAAGAGCTTGGCATAACACAAGCAAAGGATGTAACAAAGGAAGTTGCAACGAAAGAACCTAATAAAGCTACAACTGAACACTTTGCGAAAGCACCAAAAGATGTAGCGAATTTATACAAACAAAAAAAGGAAGCTGGCGAGCCTTTAGTTTTTCATCTCATCGGTTCAGCCAGCACATCTACTGAAGAAGGAACGTGGGCAAAACTTTTCACAGATGAAATGACTAAAGTGTATGGTAAAGATGTGATCGTTCAGACCACTTCCATAGGTGAGATGACGAGTCTTGATCTGCAGGAAAATGTACTATACGAAGAACTTACTAAAAAACAAGCTGACATCGTATTGATTGAGCCACCACTATTAAGCGATAACGATGGAGTAAGCATGGGTGATTCACTTTTTGTATTAAATAAATTAATCGCTGATATTAAAGAGACTAATCCAGAAGTCATTACATTGATACAGCCATCGAATCCGATCAGTAAACCTGTGAAGTACGCTGAACAAGTTGAAGCTCTTGAAGCGTTTGCGACAGATAAGGCAATCACGTATTTAAATAACTGGACAGCTTGGCCAAGTGTTGATTCGGAAGACATTAAGAAGTTTTATGATTCAGAAACACTTCTCCCGAACGAAGAAGGGCACAAACTATGGGCTGAATATATGATTGCTCTCTTTAAATAAAACATGCAAACCTGCTGACAATGATGTCGGCAGGTTTTTCTTTGAACGGATTGGTTTCAAAAGACCCACATGCTATAATTTTTGCATGTATGAGGGAGATAGGTGATTTTTTGAAAAAGTTTATTATATATTGGTTACCTGTACTGGTATGGGCGGGTATGATCTTTTTTGCGAGTTCGCAACCTTATGAAAAACAGGATCTGCGTCCGACGATTTCAGACTTTCTAAACTTGGATTTTGTAGAATCTTTATTTTCTACTACCGTTTTTAACTATGCTGGAGAAGAAATAAGTATAGAAAGCATGGGGCCGGCCCATTTTATAGAGTTCTTTATCCGAAAAGGAGCACATTTTAGTGTGTATCTTGGACTAGGTTTTCTATTATATCGTGCTGTCGCCATACATTTAAACAATCGTTTAACAATGTTTTTGCTCTCCTGGATCTTAACTATTGCTTATGCTATTTCTGACGAGATTCACCAGGGGTTTACACCTAACCGTACACCATTGATGGAAGATGTCATGATTGATACAGTCGGTGGACTTGTTGGAATTTCACTAGCTTTGTTTTTTTATAGAAATATTCGTCGAAAAAGAATCTAGTCATCAGTACGAGTGATACAATAGAAAAAAAGAGAGAAAGAAGGTGAGCGTATGCAGATGCCAATCACGATGCATACGAATTTGGTCACACTAGGCCAAGAAAAACGTCTAGACGGTAATGTGTTTCAACTGATCCTTCAAGGCTATCAACTTTTTATCTTAGATCATCCATTTACGCTAAGTAAAAATGAAAACAGCTCTCCTGTTGGGAAAGCTGTTGTGAAAGAGCTGACGTGGAAAGAAGGCTCTACTTATCTTGTTTATGAATTAATAGATTTACATGGTGTTAACTAGCTAAGATTACTTATACGTAATTGCCTGTGACCCCATTTGTTCCCATGCCGCTTTAAAGTCTTGAAGCGGCATTTTTCGACTCTTCTTTTCGTAAAGTGGATCGTTAAAATAAACAAAATCTTCATCAAATCCCGTGATTACAACTGAATGCTCTTTCCAAGTGATCTGTACTTCGCCTGTAGGGGTATTCCACGTTCGGAACTCACTTTTAGGTAGCTTTTTAAAATCCGAGTTAATGATGATCCAAACAGGTTTTCCTGTTTTCACTTTATTCAGTACATCTGAGAATGCATCACCACTCATATTTACAATGCGTCCTGGCAGATAAGATTCAGCTAATTCAGCTACAGGACCGTTGTAAACGCCATATCCCATATTACTAAATGAATAAATATCACCTACAAAACCATCATTCGGATTTCCATAATAGTAGGTGCCGTTTTTGTTCTTATAGGGAGTGGTTACTTTTTTAATCTCTTTGGCCAGTTGCATCTTATCCACTTCTACACCTGCGTGTTGAAGCATCATGGCGAGAGAGGTTACCTCACAGCCTCGATCAAGCTCAGGTTTTTGAAGAATGAGAGGAACATCCAAAGGCAATTTTACGATGTTATCCTTCCGTGTCTCTTTCTGAGTACGCTCAGGTGACGTTTCTTCAGTAAAAGCAGATAAAGCAACACCACAGAGAAACGCGAGAATGAGTAAGAAGATACTTTTCCTTTTCATGAAATCCTCCAATTGTGATTTCTTTCTACCCTTTACTATACCTTGTATTTAAGCATTAATCCTATCATGAATTTAACAATTAGCCGATAATCAATAAAAGGGGGCAAATCATATGCGCACATTCTTATCATTCATCTTAGTTTTCCTGTTCTCTCTAACTATTCAACAAAGCGAAATTCAAGCTGAAACGAACGACAACTATATTCTACACACAACATCTGTTGAACAGCAGCAACTATTACAGAAGGAACTAAATAATCTTTCTATAAACATAAAGGAATCTTTCTCAATTAAAGAGCATACGTTTACAATTGTGCGCACGAATCAATTAGAAGTGATACATCAGTTCATACAAGAGAAAGTTATTGAAGATGCAGAAATAAACCAGAAAGTGCAAAACCAAGTACTAACAAAAGCGCCTTCTTACCAACCATTACCTTGGGGCATTACTTACACGCAGGCGGATCAACTGTTTGGAGTAGGAACGCAACGAAAGATTGCTATCTTAGACACGGGAATTGCCTATAACGATGACATCAATTCCAGTGTTGCCAAAAAAGCGACTTTCATAAATGGTTCAAAGGTAGAAGGGCAGGCCATTGACGACGATGCCAAGTTTCATGGAACGCATGTTGCAGGGATAATCGCAGCGAAACATGACACAAAAGGTACCGTAGGGGTTGATCCATCGGCAAGGCTATATATCGCAAAGGTATTGAACAAGAATGGCATTGGTTATGTATCTGATATTTTTAAAGGATTAAAATGGGCCATGAACGAAAAAGTTGACGTCGTTAACATGAGTCTAGGTATGACAGAGAAATCGGATCTATTTGAAACGGTATTAAAAGAAGCTTATGACAGCGGTGTGATTGTTGTGGCATCTGCTGGTAATAACAGTGGAGCTGTTCAATATCCGGCAAGTTCGGCATATACGATTGCAGTTGGTGCACATGATGAGAGTGGGCGAATGCCATCGTGGAGTTCTTTCGGTCCAGAGGTGGACGTACTCGCTCCTGGGGTATCCATCTACTCTACACTAGGAAACAACCAATATGGCAATCTAAGTGGAACATCCATGGCGACACCTTATGTAACAGGTACTATATCTAAAATGTTGAACAAATACGAAGGAAATCGCACATCCGCTCGAGTAAATTGGGTAAAAAAGAGACTACAAAAATCATCTTCCTTCTATATAAAAGCAGATGGAACGACGACTTCGCATGCAGGTAGATTAAATACGAAGAGAAGTTATGATGGTTCGTCTTACATGGCACATACCATTTCCGTAAAAAACAGTAATGGATCCATACGCATTTTAAGCATCTATGATGTAAATGAGATTAAAAAGATTTCACCCAGAAATATTTTATTAACTTCACTCGACCGTGTCGAAAAATATCAGTTAAAGAAAATATGGAACGACAAATGGTTGAAGAAATAAATTTTTATAGGAATTTAGTAGGGAAAGTTTTATCTTTCTCTTTTTTTTTGAGAAAAATAAAAAAAGTTGTTAAAAACAGTAAAAGTTTTCCTGAGGAGTCCGATATTATGTATGTTGATAGAATACTAGAATAATGATTAGGAAAAAAGAACTATATTACAATATTAACCATTGTTACAAAAAGTTACTTATTTTTTACAAAAAAAGCTAGTATTTTATCAGAAATTGTTATATTATATGAAATGTAGCCCAAAAACTACAAAAACTTCCATGGTAAAAAGTATAATAGTTTACAAGAGATGGAATAAAAGGTATTATTTTGGGGTACGAGTGAATTTGGGAAAATTAGGGCTGGTTGAAAGTGTAGGTGTTTTGAACCAGGCTAATTTTAATAAAAACCTACATATCGAGAGGGGAAATTTATCAATGAGTAAGAAAGCATTTAAAGTCGCTTCTGCTGCTGCAGTAGCTGCAAGTGCATTCGTAGCAGTTAACCCTGCTCAAGCTGCTACAGCTGCTGAAGCGGAAGTACTAGTAAAGAAAGCAGAAAGCCTTGGAGGAACTCTTAAGTGGGCTATTTCTGTAGAAGGATCTTGGGATGGGCACAGCAATCCTGACATGAAGCTTTTCAACGATACAAAAGCTGCTCATGCTAAAGCAGTAGTTGCAGTATCAACACTAAAAGGTGCGCAAAAAACAGCTTTAGAAGCACGTTTAAATGACAAAGTTAAATTGTACGTAGATCGTGCAGTAACTTTAATTGATGCTGTATCTGCTGGAATGAAAATTGAAGAGAAAAAAGAAGTTCTTGAATCTAAACTAGAAACTGAAAAAGTTGATCAATCAACTGTAGATGCTTACCATAATCTTTCTAAAGAACTACGTAAGCAAGAAGTTCTTTTAAACCGTGTTTATGGTCAATCTTCACGAGAATATATTCGTGAGTATTATCAAGATTCAGCAGAAAAAGTTCTTAAAGATGCTCTATATCCGGTAAGTGTATATGTAGAACTAGAACGATTAGATGCTGCAATCACAGCTAAAAACGAAACAGAAGCTAACAAACGATACGATAATATTGCTACTTGGTTACCACTAGTTGCTAATGCAACAATGAAGTCTGACCTAACTGCAAAATTCGAATCAAAGAAATCGGCTTATGAAGCGTTAAAAACTCCAAAGGTTGATTCCGTTAAAGCTATTAACGCTACACAAGTAGAAGTTAAATTCAACAAAGTTCTTGACGGTTCTGACTTCGACACTCAAGTTGAAGCTGCTGGTATCTTCAAACTTACTAATGAAACTGTTGTATCTGCAGACTTAGCTGCTGATGGAAAAACTGTTACTGTAACTTTCAATGGATCAGTTGAAGATACTGACGATGAGTTCATCGTTGAGCCTGTAATGACTACAGCTAAAGATGCTAACAACCAACCAGTTCGTACTCTTAAGCACGTTCAAGTATTCACTTATACTGATACTACAAAAGCTGAACTAGTTTCTGTAACTTCAAAATCAAAATCTAATACTGCTACATCTGTTACAGTTGTTGCTTCAGAGCCTATTAATTTCGCAGTTGCAAAACTTAATGGTTCTTATGTAAACATCAACTTTGGTGGAACAGACACAGCTACAATTACTGGATTAAACTTAGATGCAACTAAAGAACACACTCTTGAGTTGATCAATCTAACTGATAAAGCTTCTAATCCAAACGTAACTGTGTCAACTTCTAAGAAGTTTAACGTAACTGTAGATGCTTCAGCTCCAGTTGTTTCTTCTGTAACCACTGCAAGTGAAAAAGAAATTCTTTTAACTTTCAGCAAGCGCATGGATGAAGCTACTCTTGAAGCTGCATTCGCTACTGGATTAGGATCAGGTCTTGTTAAAGATGAAACTCTTTCTAACCTGCAATTAGGTACTTATGCTGGTGGAACAGGTTATGTGAAGGAAGTTGCTGGTTCTAATGGAACTCAGTTTAAAGTGAGTGTATCGGCATCACTATTCTCAAACAAAACTTCTCGTAACTTAACAGTTTTATTACCTGATACAATCACTGATTCTTTAGGTAACAAACTTTCAGTTACAACTCAATCAATTACACTTACTAAAGATACTACTAAGCCTGTAGCAACTGGATACAGACTAGTTAAAGATGCACAAGGAAACGTAACTCATGTTGAAGTTGACTTTAGTGAAGGTTTAACAGCGGCTACTCCTGCGCTTCCAACAATTGTTAATGAAAATGGAGTTGCAGTACCTGCTGCATCATTCCTTGGCGGATTAACAGCTCAAGCAACTACAGCTGGTGATACAAAAGTAGTTTATGCTGCTACTTCACCTGCAAAAGTCGCTGGTAAATTTGCATTCTCATTCGGTTCTAGTTTAGTTTCTGACTTAGCTGAAACTGCAAATAGATCTGATGCATTTAACTACACAATTGACTTTGGAACAAGCACTGCTACATTCAACTTAACTTCTGCAGCTGCTACTTCTCCAACAAGTAACCAAATCGCTGTTAACTTTGGAACAGCTGTTCGTGGTGGAGCTGTATCTAACTCTGCTACAGATCTCAACAGTTATACATTAGCTGGAAGACCACTTCCTGCAGGTACTACAATTACACTGAATGCTGCACAAACAGTAGCAACAATTGTATTACCAGCTGGTTCAATTACTACAACTGATGCAACTGCTGTATTCACAGTAGCAAACGTTGACTCTTTAACGGGTGCTAAGCTAAACGCGTACAATGGCACTGTAGCTATCAGTGACAACGTTAAGCCAGTATTAAATTCTGGATCATTAACAGCTGACAACAAACTAGCTGTTGGATTTAGCGAAACTGTTTCATCTCTTACAATTGGTGACCTAGTTATTAAAATCAATGGATCAACTGTTGCACAAACTGGTACATCTGCACTTACTGTAACTGCTGGTGCAGGTTCCGATACTGGTAAATATCTTGTGAATCTTGATGACCTTGTAATCCAAGGTAATGCTGCAGTTATGGGTGCTGGTCCAGATACTATTCTAGGAACAGCTGATGATGTAGTTACTACAGCAGCAACAGAAACGTTTGTAGATATTAATAACAATGGTACTTTTGAATCTGGAACAGACGTTAAGATTGGTGATGGTCCAGTATCAAGCTTTAAGTTCTCTTCTTCAGCTTTAATTTCTGGAGTAACTGTTTCTACTTTAGCTACAGGTCCTTCTGCAGCTCAAGATGCTGCAACTAACAAGCTTGTAAACGGTACAGTAATAACTGTTAAGTAATAACGATTGTACTTGAATTATTAAAAAGAAAGGATATGCTGAATTAAGGATTCTAATCGATCTTAATTTAGCACTCCTTTTCATAGAAAAGGAACCACTTGATGACTACAATGTCATTCTGTGGCTCTTTTTTTATAAGACTAGTATTATAGGCAAATATTTTTTTTATTCCATGAATAATTTTAATTATCCTTGCTCAAAACTAACATACGAGCCAACCCTCATTGGGTAGGTTTCGTATGTTTTTTGTTTTTCTTTAAATAAATCTCTTAGAAAGGTGGGATGTGTACAAGCTATTACGATACTTACATTATGCTCAGGGAGTGGTCTTCCTAGATGCAGCAAAAAAGAAAAGCTAACAATGGTGTTGCAATTTAATTAATATCGCATAGGGATAGTTCAATTAAAAAAGTACATAGTATCACAGAAATATATAAATCTGTCTCTATATCCTTCTTAATGTAAACCTATCATGCGCAAAAACTAGGATGTTTATACAACACTGCACAACTAGTTTTTAATTTGCTTTAAATCACTGAAAACAACGGTGGTAAAATCCCTAATAACAGCGGTGTGAAATTCTACATAATATCGGATAATTATCTCAAAAACAACTTGGAGTGTAGAGAGATGTGATCAAGGATGGGGAATTTTTTATGATTAAAGAGTATTATATAAAAGGTTGGACTCATAAACATTTATTACATTGGAATACGAGACCCTTATTCCCAATAAGTAAATGGAAGGTTACTTACGTACCAGAAAGCAGCATGATTTCTTATAATGATCCAAACTATTCGGTTCCTTATCGTTATAAAGGCATGGAAGTAAGGTTAAAGGAAGCACTTAATCATCATTTAGAGATCTATTTTAATCTAGAGTGCATCGCTACTCATCCAATTATTTCTGGGATTAATAAATCATTTACGACATTTAAATCACCTTATTATTAATTTCATAACGAAAACGCTACATTTCATACATCCTCAAGAGGGCGGTTTCACAAAATGAAAAGGTATGCAGGATAGGCAAAACTTCGGGTTTGGTTGATTATTCAGCGAGTATCCCAAAATAGGATGTATTATGCTACAACAGATAGAAAACTTAAACCGTACAATGCATATTGTTGATAGGAAAAATTCTAAACTGGAGGATGGGAATTCTTATTGTCCTCCCCTTTTTGCTATAAGTTTAAAAATGAATATTTGGTGGATGAAAAAAGGCGAAATTGGTTTCATATATTTTTAAGGAGATTTTGAATGGTCAAAAATTTCTGGATGAACATTGACTTTTAATTGCACTTATCGGTTTATGGAATAATGGTTTTTTTATTCTTGCTTCGCTGTTCTTATTAATTGCTAGTATTATGGCTTTACGTTATAAGTAACAAACTTTAACATATTTAAGTGTATGAAATAGAGGGGGAGTTTGCCTCTATTTTAACTATCTATTTTTTATAAGGTACTCTTAAAAAACTTAGAATTTGCATACTGTACAAACCTGTTTATGATGCATTTTATAGGCTCATTATTGAATTGTTTTGCAATATCAGAGTAGGTGGAAGTTGTTACCCCTCCAATTACGGAGAACTAACAAAAAAATTGTTCTGTTTTAAAGGGATCTTTACATTTCAATATTTTATTGGCCATAACTAAAATTGTTATTTTTGAATTAATTAAATTGCATTTTAATTTAGTAATAGAATTAGTTCTCAAGAAAATGCATAACCAACCGATATAATGAGATGTAGAGAGAATACTAAACGATCTACAATTAATCTAAACACATCCACTTAAGAGCAAGTGCATTACTAATGTGCTTGCTCTTAAGCATTATTAGTTTAATTTATGTTTGTACCCAACGATTTTTTATCGCGATCAGGACCGCGGAAGTGCGATCTGGGACATCTAGTTTACGAAGAATAGCACTTACATGATTCTTAACCGTACTCTCTGTTAGAAACAGTTGATCTGATATTTTTTTGTTATTTAAGCCTTTTGCTAAATATTGTAGAACTTCCCATTCTCGGGCTGATAATGAGGAATCTTTAGCTTGTTTGAGTTCTCGGTTCTCTAAAAGGTACAAAGTAAATAAATAAGTTGAAAGTTGAGGATGCAAATAAGGCTTATTAGCAGCTATATGATTTAAGCCTACAACTATTTCTGAATGACCAATCTCCTTATTAAAATAACCTATAAATTTCTTTAATAGAAAAGATTGTATTTCTTTTTCGTTATTTGAACCTATCCATATTACTATTTTAACTCCTTTTTTTTGCAAAGATTTTAATATCTTTAATACACTTTCAATTGGACTTTCCATATACACGATAAGAATATCTTGCTTATTAAATGAATGTGTAGAACATTCATTTAAAGTTGTATAACTAGAAAATTTTAATGAAGGAAAATTTGTTTTTACAAGCATATGCATTTCGTTCCTTATTACAGGTAAAGCATTAACCAAAAATATACTTTTCAACAATTAAACCCCATTTATGTTATATATTTAAACTCATGTTTATTAGATTATAATAAAAAACTGATTACTACAACCTGAAATTTTATTATGATAATTCGGAAAATAACTTAGTAAATATAGAGTGGTATGCAGTAATAACTAAACTTTAACTATAAATGACAGATTTCACCTTGTTAGTACTCTGCTTTTAGGTATCCAAAATCCTTATTATAATAATAGAACGGTTTTGTCAGATAATATGTTTCTTAAAGGGCGTTACCTATCGCTTATTATTTGATTATTTGATTATTTGATTATTTGATTCCTTTGTAGCAGAAAACAATTGTCATTATCGCTGATCAAAGGTTCTAAGCTGCAAAACTAGGAAAAAAGTCTTCTTGTAGTACAAGAAGACTTTTTTATCTTATTAATGAATTTTGACACTCGTAATAGTATGGGTTTGCATTTGGTAAAATCATAAATTCCTGTATTTAAATCTTGAGCCAAAAACGATAGGAAATTAGTAGCTTCATGTCGAAATGAGTTAAATGGTTAGATAGAAAGTGAGTTGATATGCGTGAATATTTGTAAAAATAGAAATCTCATTTTTTTAGCAACAATCTCTACTATTATTATGATCGGTTCTTCTTGGAAAAGCATATATTTTTCTCAAGTGTTAGTGAACGTTCACCATACAAAAGGATTGTTGATCTCGAGTTTTGGGTTATTATTGATTGTAATAAGTCCATTGCTCTATAGAATAACGAAAATTACGTATCTCATTTCTTTCATAATTTATTTCTTCGTATCGTTCTTACTTTATGCCGACGTGGTTTATCAACGCTATTATCATTCTTTATTATCCATTGAATTGTTTAAACAAGCCACGCAACTTGGTGAAGTGAATGACTCAGTTACAAGTTTGATGAGAATAACGGACATTCTTTACTTTATTGACGTTCTTTTACTTGTTGTGATTTTTTCTACCCATTACATCAAACATCAAAAAAGTTCCGTGCACGCTTCGGTATTTCACTCGGTGTTGCTTTAGTAGGAATTCTGATCATGAAATCCATTTACACCTACTTAATTCATCCTGATTTCACACCAGCTTACAAAGCATCGCGAGTCGGAATTGTTGGTATGCATTTAGGCGAAACCTTTCATTATTACAGACAGCAAGCTCAAGCGGCTGAAGTATTTAATCAGGAAGAGAACATCGATCAACTTCAACAAATCAAAAAAGAGCTCCAGAAGCGACAGGATTTACAGAAGAAATCGCCATACTTTGGAGATGCAAAGGGCAGTAACCTTATTATGATTCAAGCGGAGTCTCTAAATGATTATGTAATTAATCTCGTTGTTAATAATCAAGAAGTAACACCGCACTTGAACGCCTTTGTTAAGGAAAGCAGTTATTATCCGAACATTTATCTACAAATCGGTAAAGGTAATACATCTGACGCGGAATTTGTTTCTAACAACTCATTGTATCCTAGCGAAAACGAAGCCGCGTATTTTGCTTATGAGAAGACAACCTTACAATCATTAGCCCAAATTTTAAAGAAGGAAGGCTATCAGACGAGTGCTGTTCATGGCAATGATCCAAAGTTTTGGAATCGACTGAATGCTTATCCCGCTCAAGGATATGATGAATTTTATAGCATCGAACATCCTGACATTGATTCAAGTAAGCAATTGGGTCTTGGGATTTCAGATAAAAGTATGTTTGATCAAATGATTCCAATTTGGAAAAAGCAATCCGAGAAAGGTCCTTTTTACGGATTCTTCATTACGCTAAGCAACCATAGACCGTTCAAACTACCTAAGGAAGAGCAACTTCTAGACCTCCCACAAGACCTGGTGAACACTCAAGTAGGCGATTATTTACAAAATGTTCGTTACGCTGACGAAGCGTTTGGTAAGTTCATAGCTGACCTAAAGGAAGAAGGTTTATATGATCAAACAGTTATAGCCTTTTACGGTGATCATTACGGACTTCTTCAAAGTGAGTCAGCTCTAATGAAGAAAACCATTAATATTCGAAATACGCAAAAAGAGATGTTTAATATTCCACTCGTTATTCATAGACCAACGCAATCCGAAGGCGAAGTGAACAAAATCATTGGAAGCCAGATGGATATTGCTCCAACCCTTACTTCACTGTTCGGCATTGAGCAACCTCTCTATCAGATTGGTTATGATCTGAACGTGAAGAAAGAAGGCTATGTTGGTTTTAGACATGAAACCACTCCCTATACGTTCTTTTCTGCAGATTATGATTTTAGAATGTCGCCAGATGGGGTTTTTGAGAACGGAATTTGTGCCTCTACCTCAACCGGCACAAAAGTAGATGTGAGTAACTGCAAAGCCTATTATGATCGAGTGAGACATGAGGCTGAAATATCAGACTTTCTGCTTCAAAATAACGCAATTGAACGACTTTTAAATGAAGCAAAATAACTCTTGTAAACCCTCCAAAAAATATTTTTTAGTGGAGGGTTTTTTATATATTTTTTTCCAAATTATCATGCTATGATAGATTTGTAGTTTCCATATTTTACTATACTGATGGGGTGTGAAGGCTTGAAGCAGTGGCAGAAGAGTGTGACATCGCTTGGCTTGTCTCTTAGCTTGTTAGGTACAGGTTTTACAACTGTATGGGCTGAGGGACCAGTAACGAAAAGTAAACTTTCGTTTAAGCAATACTTAGAAGAGGGAAAGAAAACGCAAAACAAGTATGACCTGATTAGAAAGCAGAACGGAGAGCTTAGTAGCACAGAATTTACTGTAAAATATACGAAGCCTCTCTCGAAGGAAGATCATAAGCGAGCAGGTACAACTTTTGTAAGAAAGATGAAAGGCTTAAACTATGACATCGTAAAGATTCAAAAAGGGAAAAAGCCTGAAGATGTTATCAAGAACTATCAAAAAATGAACCAGGTTATTACCGTAACGCCAAGTGCAACATATGTGCCATATAGCCTTCCCGATCCAAAGGTAAGTAAGCAGTATCATCTATCTTTATTAAAAATTGCCGAAGCTCAAAAGTTAGCTGGAAAGAATAAGGTGAAGATAGCTGTTATTGACGGAGGTGCAGATACAAAGCACCCTGAGCTTAAGAACAAGATGCTGCCTACATACAATACAACAGATCCGTTGCAGCAAGCGATGCCTGATTTTCACGGAACGCATGTAGCGGGAATCATTGCTTCTGAAAAGAACAATGGAGTAGGTGGATACGGAATTAATCCAAATACGAGTATTCTCTCCATTGATGTATTTGGTCGTGGATGGGGAGCATCTGATTATACGGTAGCAGAGGGAATCTTATATGCCGTACAGCAAAAAGCAGATGTAATCAACATGAGCTTGGGTTCATCATATCCATCTCCACTTATTAAAGAAGCAGTTCAAAAAGCATTAGATGCAGGTATTCCAATTATAGCTTCAGCTGGAAACAGTGGGGTAAATGAGTTGAACTACCCAGCGGCGTTTGAAGGGGTAATCAGTGTAGGATCTACGAATAAAGAGAATAAATTATCTTCTTATTCAACTTTCGGTCCTTCTGTGGATCTAGTAGCGCCAGGAGAAGCAGTGTATGCTCCTCTTTATGATATGGAAAAAGGATCTACTTTTTATTCGATGAGCGGAACGTCCATGTCAGCTCCAGTCGTAACAGGAGTAGCATCTCTTCTTCTTTCCAAATATCCGAACCTGACACCAAGACAGGTTGAATATATTTTAGAGCAAAGTGCAAAAGATCTTGGTGGACAAGGCTATGATATACATTATGGAGCAGGACTTGTAGATCCTGTTGCAGCGTTAAAGTTTGATGTGAAAAAAATTCCAGCGTCCGTAACGGTTGTGAAGAACAAAGAAGGTTTATTAAAAGCAGCTGAAAGTTTAACGCTTGGACCACGTTTCAAGAAAATAGACGATTCCATTCGTAAACCGTATGAAGAAAAGTTTTACAAAGTGGCACTGAAAAAAGGAGAGTCTATCCAAACAACCTTAAAAGGTGCAGCTAACTATGACTATCAGTTATCATTCTACATGATTGATTCTAAAGGTGTTGCTGAGCCTGTTGTCGTAAATCAAGTGGCAGAAGGTAAAAAGGAAGGACATCTTTATACAGCTGATAAAGATGGAACACTAGTCATGAGTGTTGGAGATGCCAACGGAAATTATCATGCTGGTGGAAAATCTAATTTCACGCTTGAGGCGATGAAATTAATCCAATTACCAGCAGATACAAATACAGAGGAAAATCCAACCGTTATTAAGGAAATTCCTTATAAAGACAAAAGTCTCTCAAATATATTCATCGGTGAAGACGGCGATTCTGATTACTACAGCATTAAGGTAGACGAGCCAAAAACATTGAAGATTGATCTATCTGGGGTAGCAGGAATTGATGGAACGATTGCATATTATGTAAAAGAAGAAATGCCTGAGTTTCCAGAGGATCTTACAGAAGAAGAAAGAAAGCAATGGGAAGAAGAATGGGCAAACATGGCTCTAGAGCCGGTTGAAATCATCAATAATAAAGGCATTGGAGAATCTGAATCCCTTTATGTAGAAGCTGATCCAGCAGCGGAAATTATTGTTGAGGTAAATAACCACACGAACAGTTTCTTTGGGTTCTTTGATCCATCTGCAGAACAAAATGAAGAAAGTACGTTCCCTTCATCTGCATTACCTTATGAATTAAATGTAAATGCGATTGAAATACCTGAAGATGAGGACGGCTTCCCAATTTGGGATGAGGAAGGCGAAGAGAAATCTGAAGATAATGTTACAGTAGAAGATAAAGTGAAAGCCCAGTTCCATGAAAGTGGTGAAGGGGAAGAGGAAGAAGAGTTAGACATGGTTGCTATGGTTCGTGAGATGGCGCCTGAGTATGACCAAGAAGAAGGAGCAACTGCTTACCTTCAAACGATGGATGACGAAGATTGGTTTAAATTATCACCTTCCAAAGATGGCGTATATGAATTCGATTTCTCTGATTCTGGTGCAATACCAATCGTTGAAATTGTAAAAGTCGTTGAGATGGAAGACGAAGCTTATTTTGAACCAGTCACATACAATGTTACTTTTGATTGGTGGTCTATAAAAGGAAAAGCGAAGATGCTCGCAGGTCTATCTTCCAAGGAAGAATACTACATCCGCGTAGCTTCTCCAGAATTCCAATTCACGACTGAACCTTATTCAATCAAGAGTAAGCTTGTCGTTGATGGTCTTGGAGATGCTAATGAGCCAAACGATAGTCTGACTGACGTGAAAGATATGAAGAGTTCAACCGTAAAGGGTAACTACTCTTTATCCAACGATCAGGATGTATTTTATGTGAAAGCTCAACAAACCGGTCTGTACGGTGTGGATTGGAAACCACTTCAGCTTACAGCAGATCAAAAGAAAAAATATCCTGCAGAACTTCAACAACCACTTGATGGTGTAGTAGTTGTTCTAAAAGATTTAAATGGTAACAGAACGTTAGATGAAGATGAGTTCGGAACACAAAGTATTATTGATATCAATTACGAAAATGAAGGCGAACAAGGGGCTTTCAAAACAGAAAAAGGTAAAGGGTACTTTGTTGTTACATTAAACTTTACCATGGAGCCTGTTCCAAGTATGGTTCCTTACCAACTTTCTGTTACACCTTACAATATGAAGGATGAAGATGCTGCTTCTAAGGTTAAGAACAACATCCCTTCTAAACCACTTTCCTTTAAAAAGTCAGGGAAAACGTGGGAAGCCAAAGGATACCTGAACGCTGGAGTGCCTTATGGTGATTCAGATTGGTATAAGTTATCACTTGATGCAACGACAAAAGGATCGATTTCGTTTGATTTCCAACTTGTTGATGGAGTGATTGAACTATATGGTTCAAACGGCAAGCTTGTTGCTAAGAGTAATAACTATGCAAATGGCGATGCAGAAATCCTTTACTATAATCTGAAGAAAGGCAATTATTACATCAAAGTTCGTGATGTACATGGAAATGCAGCCATTTCTCCGTACCAACTAAAAGTAACAAAAAATTAAATGTAAAAAGAGTAGCAGCTTTCTGGTTTAAAGAGAAAGCTGCTATTTCTTTTATCCAAATAAAAAAGCTTAATCAAAAGTAACGCGTACTTTTGATTAAGCTTCAAATCTTGAAGTTATCGGATAGTAAATTCGCTTGATTTAATCCAGCCTGACCAGCCATCTTCATTTAACCGCGTTCTAACCAAGTACCAAACTTCACCACGGCTGTTTAAGAATTTCGTAAATGTATCAGCCACTCTTCCTTGAGCTAATGTTGTTTTGATTGCATAGTCGGTTGATGCACCTTTTCGTAATGTGCCGGTTTTACCAGTAACGGTTCCTTCATGATAGAAGTCCATGTAATTCTGAAAGTAATCACTTTCTAACCAACCTTGTTTTTTTCCTGAATCTACTTTATACCACATTTGACCCGAGAACGTCATAAATGCATCTACTTGAGTAGCGATCATGCCTGCAGGTAATGTTGCCACTGCATCATAACCATAGTGAGCACCTTTTCTGATTTCCATTTGAGCTGTAATTAGGGCTTTTCTTCCTGCTTCAGGAGCTGGAATTTTAAACAGATCGAGCTTTGCCCATCCTGATTTATAACCGTGAGTAACGATGGATACCCACTTTTGTCCATCACTTGCGACAAAAGTATCTCTAACATAAACACGAGTTCCTTTTTTCATGGTCAAGACAGTTTGGTAACTGTTTGATGCTCCCCGTTTCACTTCTACATTATCTACCACTGTAACTAAGTTCTTTCTGATAAGATTCTCTTCTGCGTTAACTTGTTGTGACGAGTTGTGAAAGAATAACGTAAATAGTAGGCATGCACAGACGAATAATAATTTTTTCATGATATCCTCCTAAAATTTTATTACAGAATAAACTATTCAATATCACTAGTGCGATATGACAAGTAATTATAATTCGCACAGCAACACCTTGCCACCGGACAAGTTTGTAAGGGTAAGAGAAAAGTGAAATGAATAACTTATCTTGAACACTATAATATTACAATATTTTGTAAAAATAGCAATCTGTATATATAGTAAAATAGTATTGTTTTTTGGGAAAATATGAAAATCGAAACTCTTTTAGTGATGGCCTCGTCTTATTATTAGAAATATTGAGGAGGAAAATAAATGAAAAAATTGAGTTTGAGTCTGATTACAGCAGCATTATTAGTTACGACAGCACCTGGAGATGAAGCAAAAGCCTTTCATACTCCACCTGTCATGTGGGAAGGAATGGAACTTAAGAAGGGGCAGGTCGGTAAAGTAACCATAATGAAACCCATTAATCTGTGGAAACGAGAAAACGGTAAGTTAGTTGAGGTTCGGGTACTAAAACCAGGGGAAGGTTATCGTGTATATGGATATGATAAAAAGTATGGTGGACAATATGCTGTAGGTGCCAACCACTACATAACAAATATCCCGGGTTATGTGAGTTACAAGACTCCATCAAAAGCAAAATGGGAAGAAGTAAACGGTGAAGGGGCAATTATTCCGACTACCCAAATTAAGATTCAGAACGGAAAATTCTACGCAAATGGTGTGTCTTTAGGTATGCCACCGCAACTAACAATAGATATTCTGGGTAAACCTGATTATCATTCACATAGAGATCCAGAGTCAGAACTTCCACCTGTATCAAGATGGAAAGTGGCAACGCCAAAAAATGATAATGGTTTTCAAATGACTTTCGGTATTTCTTATTATGGCCCTGTCGGAAAAGAGACTTCTCGTAGAATCATGACATATGCACTTGTAAACGAGGAAAGTAAAAAATGGATTGCTGCACTTGGAAAGCCTCATTATAAGAAATCTGAAAGTGATGTTTACTACTATATACCGCAATCACGTGAAGTTCTGCGTTTAATTACAATGGACGGCGTTCATGAAATTTATATTCAACCAATTGAAAACGACACGTTTCCAAAATAACAAATACTCACTCTTCAATGAAGGGTGAGTTTCTTCTATATAAAAGTGAAACATCCGAATCTTGCTTACCGCCTGCCCTACGCGGAGCGAGCAACATGAAACGGGAATCAAATACTATCAAAATCAACGATAAATACGAAAACAACGAAAATAAAAAAGCTTAATCAAAAGTAAAGATACTTTTGATTAAGCCCATTATTTAAAACGTTTTAACGGACACTTCGTTAGCTTTAATCCAGCCTTGCCATCCACCTTCGTTTTTCGGAGTTTGTACGAGATACCAAGCCTCACCTCTGCTATTTATAAACTTAACAAAAGTATCTACACGTTTACCTTTAACTAATGTTGTTCTTACTGTGTAGTCCGTTGATGCGCCTCGGCGTATCGTTCCATTTTCAGCTGTAACTGTACCTACTCCATAATAATCCATATAATTTTGAAAAAATTCATTCTCTAACCAACCTTGTTTCTTACCATTATCTACTTTATACCACATGTCACCGAAGTAGGTCATGTGTGCATCAACCTGCGTAGCTACCGAGCCTTTAAGTAATGTAGCAACTGGTGCGTATCCAAAATCAGCACCTCTTCTAATTTCCACATCATTTGTAATGAGTGCCTTTCTTCCAGCTTCTGGTCCTGGAACTTTAAACTGATCTACCTTAGCCCATCCTGATTTGTTGCGATGGGTTGCAAGAGAGATCCATTTCTGTCCATCAGTTCCTACAAACGTATCTCGAACATGAACGCGTGTTCCTTTATTCATTGTAAATACCGTATGATAATTGGATGATGCTCCCCACTTCACTTCAACATTATCAACCGTTGTAACTAAGTTCTTGTACTTTAGGCTATCTTCCGCACTCACTTGCTGTGAAGAGTTGTAAAAGAATAGCGTGAATAACAGACATGCACAAGCAAAAACAAGTTTTTTCATAAGACCCTCCCGATTTTATTATTTCTAACATTTATTAGACGAAACTATATGGAAAAGGGTTTCATTTTTGTTACTTATTTCAAAATATATTACTATTTTACTATTAAACTCATATTGGACCTTTTAGGAGGGGAGTGGTGTTTATATCATCCATCATTTTTTCTTAATAATATCCTAACCTTCATTTTCTTCATTTATATAAAGATAACGAATCCCTGGTCGATATATAACGTGTAATTGAAACCGGGGAGGAGAATAAAATGTTTGCAGTAAGAAGTAACAACATGAGATGGATCTTTGCACTAATCGTAGCCGTATTATTCACACTATCATTCCAAGTAAAAACCTTTGCGATGTCGTCTCAAGAGGCAAAAAAGCACGTTCAGTTGGCTGAAAATCATGCTACCGCTTTAAAATGGCAGATCTCAGTCGAGTATACGAAAACGGTAAAATATCCGGATATGAAAGTCTATAACGCTACAAAAGCCGCGAAAGATAAGGCTCAACAAGCTGTAAACTCATTGCCAGCTTCTTCTGTAAAAAAAGAATTACAATCAAGAATACAGAATAATGTACAACTTCATCTCTCAAGAGCACAAGGGTATATAGATGCCATAACATCAGGAAAGAAAATCTCGCAAAAGAAATCATCTTTCGAAAGTTATTATTCTCAAAACCCAGCAAGTAATTCTACAGAACTAGCTTATCATTCAATGAGTTCTGAAATAAGAAAGCAAGCTTTTCTATTATATCGCGTATACGGACAAACGACTCGAATGGCCATCTTAAATACGTACAAAGCACCTGCTGAATCTGTAAAACGAAAAACAGCAAATGCTGTTACTGTTAAGATGAAGCTGGACGATTTAGCTGTAGCAAAGTCAAAAGGACAAACAAACATCGTGCAATCTCTTACAGCGGATATTAGTAAACTGTTAGTCTTGTTGCCGGCAAAGGAAAAGACAATCTTTTCTAATCTATTAAATCCTGCCCACTCGAGCGGACGACAAGCCACTGTAAATACGGATAATTTAAACGTTAGAACGGGTCCATCAACAGCCTATTCCGTTATTGGTAAGTTGCATACGGGGGATCGAGTAACCGTAACCTCGCAATCCGGTGATTGGGTGTATGTCACAGGAGCTTTTGCTGGATATGTACATAGCGCATATCTCACATATGACGGTGGAAGCGGGACGCTTAAAGGTCAAACAATAGTTATTGATGCAGGACACGGAGCAAAGGATCCGGGTGCTGTTGCAAATGGACTGAAAGAAAAAGATGTTGTACTTGATGTAGCTCTACGAGTTCAGAAAAAGCTAACTGATGCTGGGGCAAAAGTTATTATGACCCGCTCATCCGATGTATTTTTAGAACTTGAAGACCGAGCTGCAATTGCTAACAATTCTGGGGGAAGTTCCTTTGTGAGCATTCATGCGAATGCGGCAGCAAGCACGGCTTATGGAACAGAAACATTCTACGATAGCCAGTATCAAAAAGAAAAAAGTTTAGAGTTGGCAACGAACATTCAATCCAACATGATCAAAACGTTAGGAACGCGTGATCGTGGCGTTAAGGAAGCTGGCTTCTATGTAATCAAATACACTCGCATTCCATCTGTTCTTGTAGAGCTAGGATTTATAACGAATGCAGATGAAGCGAAAAGAATGGCTACAACTTCCTTTAGAGATCAAGCTGCATCAGCGATTGTCGAAGGATTAAAGCAATATTATCAATAAGAGATTAGGGCCAGCAAAAGCTGGTCCTAACTTATTTTTTGCTATTTCTCAATAAAAAATTATTAATTATTTTATAAAGGTTTTACAAAGATAAGAAAAATACTAAGAAAGCCTTACAAATAAGGTTTTATCGTGTAAAAATTTGTCGAATGAAATCGTATAGACAAAAAGGATAACTAGGATTATATTTAGTTAGGGAATATTAAAGTTATTTCCAAAAAATTAAATTATTTTACAGGGGGAGTAAAAATTGGCAATGAAAAAAGCTTTATTGTCATTACTTAGCTTTGCAATCGTTCTTGCATTATTTGCAGGAGGAAACAGTGCTAGTGCAGCTACATATACAGAAGCTGAGAAGTTAGTAAAAACTGCAGAGGGATATGCAGGAACGTTGAAATGGGAAATCTCCTACGAAAACACAAAAACGATCAAATACCCAAACATGAAAGTATATAACCAAACAAAAGATTCACTTCAAAAAGCTCAAAGTGCGGTAAACACACTTAGCAGCGGAACGAAAAAAACAGCACTTCAAACGCGTTTAAACAATAATGTTAAACTTCACCTTACTAGAGCAGCAGCATACATCGATGCTATTACTGCTGGTGAAAAAATCAAATCTGTACAAATCGAACTTAAGAACAACTTGAATGATGGATACTTTGGAGATGACACGACTGAAGAGTTGTACCACAGCTTATCTTTCGAGATCCGCAAGCAAGCGATTCTTCTATATCGTGTATATGGTAAATCTACACGTGATGCAATTCTAGCAAAATACAAAGCTCCGGCTGAAAAAGTAAAAAAAGAAGCTTCTATTCCAGTAACGGTTCTTATGCATTTAGACGATGCGACTGCAGCAGATACTAGCGCAGAAAGCACGGAAGCATTGTCAAATGCGATGGACTGGCTATATCAAGTCGAAAATGACTTTTATTATGAATCTCTTTACTATGAAGTATTAAGTACATCTTTTACAATTGAAGAAATGTTATATGATAATCCGAATTATAACGTGTACACAATTGAAATGATTGATAATAACACAATTTCTGTAATGTTCGATAATACGACAGCAGAAGGCGAAGTAGTAGAGTATGAGTTAGAAGATCCATTAGTAGACTTTGAACCACAACTTATCACGTTTGAGAACGCAGGTAGAACATTTACAGCTTTAGTTAGCCTTGAGTCTTATGAAGATGGCGATTCATCTATGGTATGGGCTGTAACAGATATTCAATAATTAAATAGTATGAATAAAAACCGTCTGTAAATCACAGGCGGTTTTTTGTCATTTATTGTCTATCATTCCATTACAAATACCTAGGAAAAATGAATGTTCGAATTTCATTTTATGTCATTTTTACAAATTGAAAGAAAAGTAATTAGGTATTTAGAACCAAAAAAGTCATATAAATAGTCATTATGTAATCTTAATGTAACATTAGTTGTCGAATTGTAACCGCACTATTGTGATAAAAGATGTAAAATTTTGTAGTAAGGGAAAGAAATTACCATAGGGGGTTTGAAATGAAGGTTTTAAAGCTTACACTATCGGGAATATTATTTATTTTACTCACATTAGCCATTGGAACTAAAAGTACATATGCTTTTTCAATAGATAAACTTGTTACAGATGCTAAAAAGCAAATAGGTGCACCATATAAATGGGGAGGTACAAGCCCTTCAGGATTTGATTGCTCTGGATTCATTACATATATTTATAAACAACAAAATGTGAGCTTGCCACGATCTTCAGCCGACATGTTTGCAGGTGGAGATTCAGTATCAAAAAGCAATCTGCAACCAGGAGATTTAGTGTTTTTTACTACATATAAATCTGGTGCTTCACACGCAGGCGTATATGTTGGAAATCAACAATTTATACATAGTGCTTCAAACGGCGTTACAAAGTCAGGCTTAAGCGACTATTATTGGAAGAATCGTTATGTAGGTGCAAAGCGTTATATAGCTACTGCATCAGCCTCTTCTATCGATCCCACAAAAGTTTATTGGGACGGACTATTAATGGTTAAAGGTCAGATTGGTAAGGTTAAAGTCTTAAAGTCTACTGATATCTATAAGCGAACAGCTGCAGGTACATTAGTAAAAGAACGAACACTTCAACCGGGGCAACAATATAGAGTGTATCAATATCGTTCTGAACAAGGCGGTATTTATGGATTAGGTGGATCACTTTTCGTAAAGAAGAATACGAACTTAGTTGACTACCGTACACCATCTAAATCAAAATTAGCTATTTTAAACGGATTACAATAATAAATAATGGAAAAACAGGGAATCTAACACTGGAAAAGAATGTAACCTTTTGAGATACTAGAATGGTATTTTAAAAGGTTATTTTTTATGAAAAGGGGACTGGGAATGAAAAATGTTTTAAAAACGACCCTGTTAGCTACAGTGTTTTCTGCAGTGTTATGGGGAGGACAGTCGGCAGAAGCGGCTACTTATTCGGAGGCTGAGAAGTTGGTTAGGCAGGCTGAGGGGTATGCGGGGACTGTGAAATGGCAAGTATCTTATGAATACACTAAGACAATTGCAAGACCGGACATGAAAAACTTTAATGCAGCTAAAGAGTATAGGTTAAAGGCTCAAACTGCTATAAACACCTTACCCGCTGCTTCACAGAGAAATGTGTTAAACGATCGTTTAAAGAAAAATGTAGATACATATGTCAATAGAGCGATAGCGTATATTGATGCTATTACTGCAGGTGAAAAAATTATAAGGCAACAAAGTAATTTAAACACACATATTAGTAGTGGTAATCTTGAAAAATTAGAAAATACTTATCATGTTTTGTCTGAGGAAATCAGAAAACAAGCTAAACTTCTATATCGCGTACATGGTCAATCTACAAGAGATGCTTTCTTAGTGAAGTATAAAGCGCCAGCGGAGAGTTTGATAAAGGGTGTTAAACACGAAGTGACATCAAGCATGTTACTAGACGATATTCAAGCACTGAAATTACCAGAAGGAATTTCAAGTTCTGTTGTACCAGTTAAGGTAAATGAGTATCAATCGTATGATACTTACATTAACTATCCTACTCTACAGACTGCATTAAACAATAAATACAATGCAACAATGAGTAAAATAGTTCTTCCGCAAAATAAAATGAAAGACTTGATTACGGAAGTTGCAATTGAAAATGGAATTCCACCAGAAATTTTAAAGGCGATCGCCTATCAAGAATCTGGAGATACATTAAAATTTCAACAGTTTAAGAATAACGGAGAACCTATAGTAAGTAGCGATAACGGAATTGGAATCATGCAAATTACAAACCACCCTACTGAAAATGTTGAAGATCTGAAATATAATACAAGGAACAACATTGAAGTAGGAGCAGAGCTTTTAAAAGAAAAATGGAGCTGGACAGGTGACGAGTTACCAAAAATTAATGATGGAGACCCAGATGTTTTAGAGAACTGGTATTTTGCTGTTTTAGCTTATAATGGAAGAAGTTCAATCAATCATCCTACTAATAGTGGAAACTATCAAAATAAAATCTTTGAATTTATTAGAAGTTCAAGCCAAGTAAAGGTTTTTAATTTTAACAATTTGGTCTATGATATCTCCGTAAATAATGGAATTTTGGATTTCACTCCAAAATTGCAATACGAAACGAATATTCAAAATAAGACAACCCAAATTTATAAAGCTGGGCAGACATTAAAGATTACTACGAGTACAAAATTTAGACCTGAGCCTAACACAATTGTAAAAGAAAAATATACTCTTGCAGCTGGTAACGAAGTTCAGATTTTAGAAAAAGGTATTAGCGATGCAACGGGTATAAATCATTTTGTATTCTATAAAGTTAAAGTTAATTCAACCGGTGACATCGGTTATGTATTTTCAGGCGCATTTGCAAAATAAAGAGTAAAACTTTAACTAAAGCTCACCTCCTTTTTTGGGAGGTGAGCGTTTTTTATTCGTAAAAAACCGTTTTCTTGATAAAACAGAACTTTTCTTGATAAACTCGGGGAATATAGCACCCAGTTATTCTCGATATCACAACCTGAATCCTTGATATATCACATTTCACCTTCAACCAACCCAAATCACATCAAAAAACCCAACCTTAGAGCATCACTCTCAGGTTGGGTTTTTTCACTTCATTCAACTTAAGCTTGAGGAATAACCACTTTCCACGTTGTTAGTGGCAATTTTTCTTGGTTTACCATCTCTTTTGGGAAGGTAAAGGACCATGGCTTGCTTGTATTCGACATCACTGTTAATCCTTCGAGGTTAAAACTTCCGGCTGCAATCTGCTCACCTTCAGAATTCAACACATGAAGGGGCAACTGGCTGATTTCTAGGTTGTTCTCAGAACCGTTACGAATAAGCAGGGAAATGGTTAACGATTGATCTGCGTTCTCTGTACCTTGAATCCCCATAATGTTCACTTCACCTGGATTGAGGACAGGTAATTGGCTAAGCAGTGCTTCAAGCTGAGTTTTTTGGTCCGTAGACAGCGACTCATTCCAGCTTTCTGAAAGTTCTAGACGATGGTCTGACGGTTTTATACGCTTTTGAATCTCAAAAGCGAGTGACCAGGCACCGTTTTTATCGAATGTTTCATTCAATTCGTGTTTCTCAAAAATGAATCTCCACGGTCGGCAAGAACAAGCAGGGAGCTCACCTAGACCGTCCAACTCAAACTTTTTGCGAGCGATTGAATTTTTTTCTTCATCTAATAGAATCAAATTTACATCTTCAAGACGAATAGGCTTATCAAGTGAACTACGAATAAAAGCAGTGATAATAACAAACTCTTCGCCATCGATGCAATCGATGCTCTGAATGGATAGTTGGTTAGGTTCTAGAGGTTTCAATTGCATGTGATGATATTGAAAGACGTAACGATCTTCAGCAGGAACATCCCAATCTGGGTGGAAAGAGAGAGCTGTCTCTATTTTTTGATTCGTATCTAATTGAGTCATGTCATTACCCTCCGATCTCTTGTTTTTCTTCTTGCAACTTAAGCTGCTGTATTTGTTTTTGCGTTAGAATGAGTACTTGTTGAGCAAAAGTCATTTGGAACTCCTGGAACAAATAGAAGCCTTCCTTTTCAAATGTACGATAAGGATCTTCTTGTCCATATGACTGTAGGTGAATTCCTTCTTTTAATCGTTCCATCTTTTCTAAATGCTCGATCCATAACGAATCTAAAAGTCTTAACATGATAGAACGGTAGGCCATGACGTTGTCCGTTTCTTCTAAAATGAAGGTTTTGATTGGTTGGAAAGCATCTTCAACCATTTCATGAAGCTCGATTTTATCAAGATGTTCGATTTCTTCACGATCGATATTCGCAATAGGTAAGATCTGCAAGACCGATTCGTTAAACGCTTGTTTAGCTTCCTCGATATGATTGTCTTTAACAGAAGTTAAAAACTCATCTGTTTCTGCTTTTAAGTAATTCTCCATAAGCTGTACTAAGAGAATTTCAGGCTCAGAACTTTCTAGTAAGATATTTCTTTGCTCATAAACACGTTTTCGCTGCGCGTTTAAAACATCATCTAATTTTAACAAGTGAGAACGAGAAGATGCATAGATGCCTTCTGTACTTTCTTGAACCTTATCCATGAACTTATTAATCGAAGGAGTAGTAATGCGTCCTTTATCATCGGCTTTCACTTTTTTCATATATTTTTGTAACTCATCTTTATCGTAACCTTTTAACAGATCATCTTCTAACGACACGATGAATTGAGTAGTACCAGGGTCACCTTGGCGTCCAGCACGTCCACGAAGCTGGTTATCAATTCTTCGGCTTTCGTGACGTTGTGTACCGATAATGTGTAGACCACCTAATTCAGCCACACCTTCACCTAAAAGAATATCCGTTCCGCGTCCAGCCATGTTGGTCGCGATCATGATATGTCCTTTTTGTCCAGCTAATGCGATCATTCCAGCTTCAAGCTCTTCGCTCTTTGCGTTTAAGAGTTGGTGTTTCAAACCGTTCTTCGTTAAAAGTTCGGAGATTTCCTCAGATTGTTCGATAGAAGTTGTTCCAATTAAAACAGGTTTACCGATACGATTGTACTTTGTAACTTCTTCTAATAAACATTGATTTTTAAACTTATTGTCGATATAGATCATGTCTTCCAGATCAATTCGAGCTCGTGTTTTGTTCGTTGGAATGATTACTACATTTATTCCATATGTGTTCCAGAACTCGCCTCGCTCAGTATAAGCAGTACCAGTCATTCCACAAAGATGCGTATATAAACGGAAGTAATTCTGAATGGTAACAGAGGCTTGCGTATTATTTTCTTCTTTTACTTCAATTCCTTCTTTTGCTTCAATTGCCTGGTGTAATCCTTCACTGTATGTGCGACCTTCCATAATACGTCCAGTAAACGAATCAACAAGCTGTACTTTTTCTTCTTTTACAATGTAATCCACATCATTTCTCATAATAAAATGAGCACGCAGGGATTGGGTAACCATATGGAAAAGCAATTGATGTTCAGCTTCATATAAGTTAGATAAGCCGAATGCTTTTTCAATTTTCTCAGCACCACTATCTAACAGTACGATTTGTTTTGTATCCTTATACAGTTCATAATCGACTTTTTCTTGAAAGGAACTAACAATCATTGCCACGATTTTAAATAACCCTGCAGAAAGATTGGATTTGTTCGCGATGATTAATGGTGTTCTCGCTTCATCGATCAAAATACTGTCAATTTCATCGATGATGGCATAAGAAAGGGCTCTTTGTACTTTCTCTGATGAATCTTGTACCATGTGATCACGCAAATAATCAAAGCCGAACTCATTACCTGTTCCATATGTGATATCAGCTTGGTAAGCCTGCTGCTTTTCAGTTGCTTCCAATTGTGAGATGTTTAAGCCGACAGACAGCCCAAGGTATTCATGTATTCTTCCGATGGTTTCGAAATCGCGTTTTGCTAAATACTCATTCACAGTGATGACGTGAACGCCTTTTCCGTAAAGCGCTAAATAGAAACTAGGAAGGGAAGCTACTAGCGTTTTACCTTCTCCAGTTTGCATTTCTGAAATATTTCCTTCTATTAATACTAGACCTCCTAGCAATTGCACATCATAATGACGTTGGCCGAGTACACGTTTTGAAGCTTCTCTTACAAGAGCAAAAGCTTCTGCACGAATGTCATCTTTTTGATTATGTATTCGATCCTTTAATTCTTTAGTTTTATTTTGAATTTCAATATCAGAAAGTTTTTCGTACGCTTGTTCAAGTGCGTTTATTTCAATAACTAACTTGTTTAAGCGTTTGATGTCATGACTGCTTCCTGATCCGATAAATTTTTTTACAACCGATAACATACTTGTTTCTCTCCCAAAAAAATATAATTTAACCAAATTATATCATATTTTGACGAATATTGGTGTTATTTACATATTAAATAATTTCAAATCGGTATACCAGAAAACTATTCCGGTATACGAAGGATATCGGGTAGAGAATTGGTGAACATTGCATCGTTAAATTGTTAGCATTTAGGGGAATGTATGAATAAGATTAGACTTTGTGAAGATTTATTAACAAATGTCAAAGATCTTAAAAAAAGATTGATTTTCCACTTTCATGTGATACGATTATTCTCGAAGCTTTTTAAATATATTTGAGGGGATATAAAATGAATTGGATATTAATTTTAGCCTCCATCGCTTCTTTCATAACTGTACTAATTGTGACACCATTCGTCATTAAATTAGCTATCAAAATTGGAGCTACCGACAAACCGAATAGCAGAAAAGTTCATGAAAAAGTTATGCCGAGACTTGGTGGTCTTGCAATCTTTATCGGAGTTATGGTTGGTTTTTACGTAAGTGGCTTATATAAAGAACAAGTGACCGCCATTTCAATTGGTGCCATTGTCATTATTGCCATTGGTATCATGGATGACATGATGGAGTTATCCGCGAAAACAAAGCTGCTTGGTCAAATTTTAGCTGCAGCGGCTGTTGTGGCAAGTGGATTGAAAATTGATTTCCTAACCATCCCGTTCATCGGTATGTTTGATTTAGGCTGGTGGACTTATCCGATTACGATTCTTTGGATCGTAGGGATCACAAACGCCATTAACTTAATTGATGGACTTGACGGATTGGCTGCAGGTACATCTTTTATTGTAATCACAACGATTGCATTTATGGCGGGAATAGCTGGAAAGGCATTAATCTTCGGACTTGCTCTAATCTTATTAGGAAGCATACTTGGTTTCCTGTTTTATAACTTTCATCCAGCAAAGATTTTCATGGGGGATACGGGTGCCTTATTCTTAGGTTACGGAATAGCCATCCTCTCATTACTAGGACTCTTTAAGAGTGTAACGCTCTTTAGTTTTATCGTTCCGATTATTATCCTGGGTGTTCCGGTATTTGATACAACATTTGCGATCATCAGAAGAATTGTAAACAAGCGTCCAATCTCAAGCCCGGATAAATCTCATTTGCATCATAGACTTTTAGCATTAGGATTGTCGCATCGAAATACGGTATTAGCGATCTATGGCTTAGGTGTTATCTTTAGTGTAAGTGCAGTTGTTTTCTCAAGAACAACACTTTGGGGATCCGTACTCATCATTTTTGCCCTTTTAGTTGTTACTGAGATCATTGCAGAAGTCATTGGTTTGGTACATGTGAAGTACAGACCATTTATGGCGATTTATCGAAAAGTTACAGGAAGACAGTAGATACCGCCGTTTGTGAGCTTTTGCTCACGAACGGTTTTTTAGAGAGAAAATTATAAAGTTAAGGACATACTAAAAAAGTGTGGTACAATGTCTTTGGTTGTACCAAATCTCGCTTTTTTTAGACAATATGGAGGTTTATTTTTACTATGCAAATACCAATGTTAGATCTTTCAGAGCAGTATCAGTCTTTAAAAGAGGAAATGCTTACAGTACTTGATGAAGTAATGTCATCTTCTCGTTTTATCCTTGGTGATAACGTAAAAAAATTAGAAGCTGATGTTGCAGCATATAGCAACGTTAAAAACGCTATCGGAGTTGCTAACGGAAGTGATGCAATACATATTGCACTTCAAGCATGTGGAGTTAAACAAGGTGATGAAGTAATCACTACACCTTTCACGTTCTTTGCAACAGCTGGAGCTATTGCAAGAGCTGGCGCTACTCCTGTATTTGTTGATATTGATCCAGTAACGTTTAACATTGATCCTGCTAAGATTGAAGCAGCTGTTACGGACAAAACAAAAGCAATTATTCCTGTTCACCTTTATGGACAAATGGCTGACATGGATCCAATTGTAGAGATCGCTAAAAAGCACAACATATATATCGTTGAAGATGCAGCACAAGCTATTGGTGCTTCATATAAAGGCAAAAAAGTTGGAGAGCAAGGAGATGCAGCTACATTCAGTTTCTTCCCAACTAAAAACCTTGGTGCATATGGTGACGGCGGTATGATTGTTGCAAACAACGATGAGATCGCTGATACAATGCGCGTAATCCGTGTACACGGAAGTAAGCCGAAATATTACCATCACATTCTAGGTTACAACAGCCGCCTTGATGAATTACAAGCAGCTGTATTGAATGTGAAGTTTCCTCATTTAGATAAGTGGAGCTCTTTACGCAGAGAAAAAGCTAAAAATTATACAGAATTGCTAACAGAAGCTTTGGGTGACAAAGTTGTTACGCCAGTTGAAGCTGAAGATCGTTATCACGTGTTCCACCAATATACAATTCGTGTTGAAAAACGTGATGAGCTTCAAAAGTTCTTGCAAGAGAACGGTGTGCAAACGATGGTTTACTACCCGCTTCCATTGCATGTTCAACCTGTATTCAAAGAGCTTGGATATAAAGAAGGAGATTTCCCGATCTCTGAAAAAGCTGCAAAAGAAGCTGTTTCACTTCCAATGTTCCCTGAATTGAAGATTGAGCAACAAAAGTATGTTGTAGAGCAAATTGCAGCATTCTATAAACAAGCCTAGTGACGATGCCCCCTGGTTCTGAGGGGGCTTTTATTTCATTTTTATGAATCGAGCGGAGGTATAGGTAGTGACAGAGAATAAAGAAAGATTTGTTCTGTACGAATACTTGTCATTTTTTTGGAAGAAAAAGTGGCTTTTTGTAATATTACCAATAGTTGCTCTTTTGATTGGTGCCCTATTAAGTATGTTGCAGAGTGCGAACTATACAGGGAAAGCGATCGTGTATGTAGGTGACGTTCGTGATATAAGCACTGATCCTGAAATTATTCAAAGCAGGTACAAGGATAAGGTCACGAAAAACAGCCTTGAAGTTAAAGTAGATCAAAAAGATTTAATTACGATTTTAGTTAAAGGCGATGATCGAGAAGAGATAAAAAAAGAATTAAATGATGTTGTCAAAGGTCTAAATTCAGATCTTAAAGCTGAAGCGAAATTAATGATTGATGTTACACAAGTAGGGATAGACCAAAAGACTAAAAAACAAGAATTACTTTCTGAATTAATCGAAGCTTTTATAAAACAGTCCGAAGCCGGAGATGTTGATCTAGAAGAACAAACCAGACTCTTAGAGTATCAGTATAACTTACAAGAATACTCAGACAGTATTCAAAGAATGGAAGAGGACATTAAGCTCTTCGAAAACCCTAAAACAATTGATAACGAAGTAACCACCGACCCTAAGCATCTTAAAACAAACATGCTCTTAGGTTTTGTAGCAGGTATCTTCTTAACCATCATTACACTTATCGTATGGAAATATATCGTCAATGCCAGGAGGTTCTACAAACATGATTAATTTCGCAATAGTGGGCATGGGGCACATTGCTAAAAAACATATTGATGCTATTGAAAAAGCTGAAGGCGCTAAGCTTGTTGCCGTTTGTGACAACAACGCTGATCGACTTGAGGAATATCAAGGGACGTACGAAACTTATACAGATCTTGATGAGATGTTAAAAGTAAACCCTGAGATTCATGTCGTAAATATTTGTGTACCTTCAGGGCTTCATGCACGATTAACGAAAATCGTAGCTAGTCACAACAAGCATATTATCGTTGAAAAGCCGATGTCTCTAAAACTTGAAGATGCAGAAGAAATGATTCAAACAGCAAAAGAAAAAGGTGTTAAATTGGCTGTTGTTCATCCAAACCGCTTCAGACCAGCTGTTATGAAGCTAAAAGAGAAGATGGAAGCAGGCAGTTTCGGGAAATTGAGTCACGCAAACGCAACAGTTCGCTGGAACCGTGGTCAAGAGTATTATGATCAAGCTCCTTGGCGTGGAACAAAAGAATTTGATGGCGGCGTTCTAATGAACCAAGCGATTCACAACCTTGACCTTCTATTATGGTTCATGGGTCCAGTAGAATCCGTACAAGCTATGGCGGCGACACGCTTCCGCAAGATCGAAGCAGAAGACGTATCAGCTGCTGTTGTAACATTTAAGAGCGGAGCAATTGGTGTCATTGAAGCAGCAACTACGATCTATCCAAAGAACTTAGAAGAGTCTCTTGCGATTTTTGGAGAAACGGCTTCTGTAAAAATCAGTGGTTCCAATGCTTTATTCCTAGATACATGGGATATTGAAGGTGAGCCTGAAGATGCGAAAGATCGTTTTAATGAGAGCATTAAAGATAATCCACTAGGTAAACCAGGCCATCAATGGATCGTTGAAGATATGGTAAAAGCGGTTCAAGAAGACCGTGAGCCAATCGTAAATGGTGAAGATGGACTTGCACCTGTTAAATTAATATTAGCGATGTTAGAATCAGCCGAAAAAGGCACAAAAGTTAACTTATAAAGGGGATTAATTAAAATGAGTATGGCAGAAAACTTATTAAATAAAATTGAAAATAAAGAAGCAGTAATCGGAGTAGTAGGACTAGGATATGTAGGGCTTCCTCTAGCAGTTGAAAAAGCAAAAGCTGGATATAAAGTTATTGGCTTTGACGTACAACAAGCTCGTGTTGATCAAGTAAACTCTGGAATTAACTACATTGGAGACGTCGTAGATGCAGATCTTAACGAGATGATTTCTGCAGGACGTCTTGAAGCTACAACAGACTACGCTCGTATTCAAGATGTTGATGCAGTTGCGATCTGTGTACCAACTCCACTTGATACGTACATGCAGCCCGATACTTCATATGTAGAAAGCTCTGCAAATGAAATTGCTAAATACGCACATGAAGGTATGCTAGTTGTTCTTGAATCTACAACTTACCCTGGAACTACAGAAGAAATCGTAAAGCCTGCACTTGAAAAAGCGGGTCTTGTAACAGGTGAGAACGTATTTATTGCGTATTCTCCAGAGCGTGTAGATCCAGGTAACAAAGACTTCAACACGAAGAACACACCTAAAGTTGTAGGTGGGATCACACCAAACTGTACGAAAGTAGCGGCTTCTTTATACCGTGCTGTTCTTGAAGGGGATGTACATGAAGTATCTACTCCTGCAGTAGCTGAAATGGAAAAGATCTTCGAAAACACGTTCCGTCACATCAATATCGCTCTTGCAAACGAAATGGCGATTCTTTGCCAACGTATGGGGATTGATGTTTGGGAAGTAATCGATGCTGCGAAAACAAAACCATACGGATTCATGGCGTTCTACCCAGGACCAGGTCTTGGCGGTCACTGTATTCCGATCGATCCGTTCTATTTAACATATAAAGCACGTGAATATAACTATCACACGCGTTTGATCGAACTTGCTGGTGAGATCAACAACGCGATGCCTGAATACGTAGTAGACCGTGCGATGCGTCTTCTTAACGAAGATGGAAAAGCACTTCGTGGAAGTAAAGTGGTTGTACTTGGTGTGGCATATAAAAAAGACATCGACGATATGCGTGAATCTCCAGTATTGCCAATCTTGACTCAAATGAAAGAAAACGGTGCAGATGTGACTGTAGTAGATCCATTTGTTCCATCATTCCGTTTGAACGGTGAAACGGTTGAAACGTATAACTTAACACCAGAACTTTTACAAGATGCGGATCTTGTACTATTAACAACTGATCACAGCAACTTTGATTATGAAATGATCGCACAAAACAGCTCTGTATTGTTTGATACGCGTAATGCGATGAAGAACGTTGAAAACAAACCAGCTCGTTACGTTAAGCTTTAATCCAAACTTTAGGGGGATAACTTCATGAACTTTGTTGATTCTTCAGTACACATTGATTCTTCTGTACAAATTGGACATTTTTCAGTAATCGAAAAAGGTGCGAAAATCGGGAAGAACGTAATTGTTGGAAACCGAGTTACGATTCATGCAGACACTGAAATTGGTGATAACTCAACCATTTCTGATGGAGCTGTATTAGGTAAGCCGCCTAAACCTGCTAAAACAAGTACGGTAAAGCTTAGTGATAACATTCCTGCTTTAACGATCGGAGAAGATGTAACAGTTGGAGCGAACGCGGTTATCTATCGGGGAGCTGAGATCGGCGCTAATACGTTGATTGCTGATCTTGCAAGTGTTCGTGAAAATGTTCAAATCGCTGATTATGTGATTGTTGGCCGTGGTGTTACAGTTGAAAACCATGTGAAGATTGGTACACGCACGAAGATACAATCTAATTCATACATCACAGCTTATACGACGCTAGAAGACCATGTATTTATCGCACCATGTGTAACAACAACGAATGATAACTTTATGGGTCGTACAGAAGAACGTTTCGATAAGATCAAAGGTGCAATCGTGAAGCGTGGAGCACGTGTTGGTGGAGCTTCAATCATCTTACCTGGTATTACAGTTGCAGAAGAAACGTTTGTAGCTGCAGGTGCTTTAGTTACGAAAGACACTGAGCCGAAAATGGTCATCAAAGGTGTACCAGCTAAAATAACAAAGGAAGTTCCAGATCGGGAGTTGTTGGAATTTGCTCGCACAAATTAAGCGTTTAGGAGGGGATTCCCTCCTTTACGCATTTATGAATCTAGGTACAAAATTTATTGCCTTTTTAATGTTTCCAATCTATACGTACTATCTGACTCCTTCTGAATATGGAGTAATAGACTTAATAGATTCAACCACAGCGATGTTAACGTTTATCGTGATTTTTGGAACAGATTCTGCTCTTGCTTTTTATTATTTTGATGTAAAAGACAAGGCGAAAAGGTGGGCCTATGTACAAAACGTTCTTACGTTTCGTCTCATGGTCGCTTTTTTCTTTGTTCTCATCGTTTTAATCGCGGGTTACAGCATCTCTGATGTTTTATTAAAAGACGCAGGTTACTTTAATGCACTCTTATTTGCAGTTGGCGTTCTCTTTATAGACACCATCTTTGCACTCGTATTAACCGTTTTTCGGTATGAGTACAAAACATTAAGAGTTGTTCTTTATACCGTTGGAAAGATGCTATTGATAGCAGTCATCTCTTATGTGTTCTTAAAGTATATCTGGACTTCTGTAGAAGGAATTATTGCTGGAAGATTAATCGCTGTATTATTCGTATTGCTTTTGATCGGTAAACCATTACTTCCGTTTTTACGATTGAAGTTTGATAAACCGTTGCTAAAAGAAGTGTTAAAATATGCGGCTCCACTTGTTCCAGCCTCTATCGCATTTTGGGTGATCGTAAACTCAAACCGTTTCTTTTTAAGTGAGTTCGGTTCAATGGAGGATGTCGGAATCTACGGTTCAGCTATGAAATTTGCTACTCTTATTACGCTCGTAACGAGTGGGGTACAGATGGCTTGGCGTCCTTATTCAATGGAACTGAAGAACAAAGAAGGTAATGAGCAATTATTCGCTAAATTATACTTAGGTATCCTACTGATAGGACTGTTTGGCGTTATGGCAATCACTACTGTGATGCCATGGGTCATCCAAGTATTGGACGATGCATATGTGGCATCCTATCAATATGTTGGGCTAATTTCAGCAGTTACATTCTTGAACTTTTATTATTTAATCATTTCAGTAGGTTTATTTGTAAAAAAAGAAACAAAGTATATTTCTTATTATTTTGGCGTGGCTGCTATTGTAAATGTCATCTTAAACTTAGTATTAATACCGAAGCTTTCCATTTGGGGAACGGTTGTTGCGTACTTAATCTCGTACGTGATTGCAGTGGTATTAATCTTTCATAAGAGCCAGAAAGTATACTATATTCCAATTTCTTTCTTTAAAATGTCTGCGCTTTTCATCAGTACGATTATTCTGGTTAGTTCAATGGTCTGGATTCAGGAGAATGACGCTGTTTCCGATTGGCATGTACTTACTGCATGGGTTGTTTTCTTCCTACTGATCGGTATCAGCCGTGTGGACAAAGACTTTAGAAAAAAAGGACATTTGGGAGGTTCAATTGAGTAATTTGATTCAAGTGAAACTTCAACAAAATAGATGGAGAAGTGTTTCTCATGATGAGCAGCGGCTTTTCCTAAATGGGTATGCCTACAAAGATGGTAGCTTATTGCAGGATGAAGATTTTCTTAGTTTATTGCAATCTGGTGTGATCACGAAAGATTTTGCAGAGCGTTTATCAGGAGAATTTGCGTTTATCTATTCTAATCCTGAATTCTCAATCGCTTCAGTCGATCGAAAACGTTCTATACCCTTGTTTTTCTATCAAGACCACTCGGGATGGAATGTAACGGATCATCTTTATGCTGACCCTGTTCAACAAGGTATAGATGATCTTGCTCTATACGAATATGCGATAACAGGCTACACCGCAAAAGATCGAACACTTTTTAAAGGTGTAAAACAAGTACAAGCTGGTGAATATGTCGTTTTCACTGGACAAGATCTACATCGTCATACGTATTACAAGTTCTTTCACCATCCTGAAGAGATGTCAGAAGAAGAGGCAGTTGCCCAACTATCAACAGTTCTTCACAACACGTTCAGCAAGCTTTACGAACGTGTGAAAAACCAAAATGTGATGATACCTTTGAGTGGGGGATATGACTCTAGGATTATTTCTCTTCTATTAAAAGAGCAGGGTGCGACAAACATCGAAGCCTTTACTTATGGTAGAGCAGGAAATCCAGAGTCTGCAAAAAGTAAAGAGATAGCCGACCGTCTTGGCTTTAAATGGACGTTCTATCCTTACCAGAGAAGTGACTGGAACAAGTGGTATCACTCTGAAGAATGGAAAAAATACGAGATGTTTGCTACAAATTTCTCATCACAAGCCCACCTTCAAGATTGGCCAGCTGTTACAGAGATCGCTAAGGGAGCGGAAGAACCGTTTACTTTTATACCAGGACATTCTGCAGACTTTACTTTCGGTGGGCACATTCCGCCTGATCTTGCAGTAGATCGCGAGTTTCCAATCGAAGTGGTATTGCGCGAGATTAAAAGGAAACACCATAAGTTATGGGTAACGTCAGATAGGGAAGTCAATGACAGAATTGATCATGAGATCTTAGAGACGATTAAAGAGTTTCCGTATCAAACGAATAACGGTGCGAGCTCCATGTATGAATATTGGAACTCTAAAGAGAGACAGTCCAAGTTCATTATTCATGCTGTCAGAGCGTACGATTATTACGATCAAAACTGGGAAATCCCACTATGGGACGATGAGATCATGCATTTCATCCTTCGCGTGCCGTTGCATTTAAGATATAAAAAGTATTTATATGATCTAACTCTTCATACGTTGTATCCAGACTTTTTCCCAAAACCGGTTAAGACGGATATGGCATCTGTTCAAGGAACGAACAAACAGAGCGCTGTTTATAACCTTCTTCGTAAAGGATACCGAAAGAAAAAGCTTTTGGAGCAATACCACAAAGATCCGATGGAGTGGTATGGAATTACGGGTTCATATAAAGATTACTTAAGCAAACTATCGTTTAAACTTAATGGGCATACTTTTAAAAACCCATACAATATTAATTCTTTTTTAGTACAAGAGTTTATTAAATCCAACGTAAAGGGTTGATTTTCATGAAGATTATTACGGTCTTAGGTGCGCGTCCTCAGTTTATAAAAGCAGCACCTGTATCACGTGAATTAAGAAAAAAACATACAGAACTTATTATTCATACAGGTCAGCACTATGATGCGAACATGTCTGACATTTTCTTTGAAGAGCTACACATTCCAAAACCTGATTTTCATTTAGGTATTGGTTCAGGATCTCATGGTAAACAAACGGGTGAGATGCTTGCTGAGATCGAGAAGATTATCTTAGACGAAAAGCCTGATTATCTACTCGTATATGGTGATACGAATTCTACATTAGCAGGTGCACTTGCAGCAGCGAAACTACATGTTCCCGTTATCCATATCGAAGCAGGACTGCGCAGCTTCAACAAGAGAATGCCAGAAGAGATCAACCGTATAATGACAGATCATGTTTCAGAATACTTATTCTGTCCAACTGATACTGCTATCGAAAATCTTACGAACGAAAACATCACTCATAATGTTATCAATGTAGGTGATGTTATGTTTGATGCGGTAGAATATAACCGTCAGCTTGCTGAAGAGAAGTCTACAGTATTAGCAGACCATGAACTTACTTCAAAGGATTTTTATTTAATCACGGTTCACCGTGCCGAGAATACAGACGATCCGGAAAAGATAAAGAACATTCTGGATGCTTTCTCGAAAACAGAAGGTACGAAAGTATGGCCGATCCATCCAAGAACAAAACACAAGCTAGAATCAATTGGATTCGACCTTGCTTCTGTTCCAGGTTTAAAAGTGATTGAGCCAGTTGGCTACTTGGACATGTTGACTCTTGAATACCATGCAAAGAAAATTCTTACTGATTCAGGTGGCGTTCAAAAAGAAGCTTACTTCATGGAGGTGCCATGTGTTACATTGCGTGAACAAACAGAGTGGGTGGAAACACTTGAAGGTGACGCTAACATCTTAGTCGGTACAGATGTGGGCAAAATATTAGATGCGGTACAAAAAGATGTAAACCCTTCTTATCAGCCTGTGTTTGGTGATGGAAAAGCTTCTGAGAAAATCGTAGATATTTTACAGTCCTAGATAAAACGGGAGGAAAATCATGCTGTTTGTACTAATTTGGATCGCTGTTTTGGCAGCTTCCATTATGTTTTTTAAATATGCTGCAGGAACATTATCTATATTAAAACCTAATATGCTATCCATTTCATTCTACTACTCACTTTTAGTATCAAGTTTTATTGGTTCGATCTTTATCGTTACAGATACCGATCACTATTACATGATACGTAAGATAAAAGATGAAGAAGTTCGCATCATAGGTTTTTTTATCATATGTGCAGTTATGTTTTTCCTCCCTTTAATCATGTCTATCGTATCAAGGCTTGCAGGCTTTAAGGCGGAGAAAGAGTTCGAGAACTATTTGAATGCTCCAGTCGTTCTTCCGTTTGAAGGGAGAAAGAATGAATTTACTTTATTATTTTCAGCCCTTTCGTTTATCTGTTTGTTAGCTGTAGCGTATACGATGTTAAAGTTAGACAAAATACCGTTGCTCGAACTTTTAAAAGGTTCTTCCAATCTAGGGGAACTTCGAATAGAAGCATCTAGAGGATTTAAAGGAAATGTGTTTATACGAAACATCTTTGCGATCGCCTTAACACCTGTTCTTTCATTAGTAGCGTATATTTATTACGTTAGAACAAGAGCACCACACTGGCATTTATTATTTCTTGCCTTGTTTGGCGCATCTATTCTAATTATGACCTATGATCTTGCGAAATCACCTGTATTCTTTTATTTCATCAGTTTCATTTTATTGAAGATCTATGTAGGGACGTTACGATTCAATTGGAAACGGGTATTTCTGTATGGGTTCTTAGGAAGCTCGTTATTAATACTAATGTATGTATTCATTCAAGGAGCAAACAGTTTAGATGCCTTCTTAGGATATAATAAAGGCCCAATCGGAAGACTTATCTTTGCTCAAATTTCACCAACGTATATGCACCTTGATTATTTTGGCGATGTTGTTCCATATCTTTACGGCCAGAGCTTTCCTGGTATTATTTCCGACCTATATAATATGGATCAAGTAAGATCCGGAAGAATTGCGATGATGCACTTCTTTCCAGCCAAGATAGAAGATGGAACGGGTGGTGTGCTTAACACATTATTCGTAGCAGAAGCGTTTGCGAACTATTCCTATTTAGGCGTATTTCTATCCATTCTATATGTAGGTGTACTTATTCAAGTATTGTATATTTGTTTCTTACGATTACCGAAGAATCCTGTATTCTTAAGTTTATTTATCTACTTCACCATTAATATTCCTCGAACATTAGTGGGAGGATTTGTAGATTTTATCGTTAATCCAATTTGGCTGATCGTTACGGCCGCACTATTAGGCAGTCTGTTTGTCGTTCGCTTAAGGCTAGAGGCAACAGCATTCATGAAACGAAAAGGAGAAATAGGAAGATGAAACGTGTTTTAGTCTATTATCCATTTGCTGTGTCAAAAAAGGCGGACAGTGGGTCAAAACTTCGTCCAGTTGAAATGTTAAAAGCTTTTCATCAGTGGGGAAAGCAAGAGCAAGTTGAAATCATTGAAATTCATGGTCATTCAACGGAAAGAGAAAAACAGTTCGAACTGCTAAAACAAAATGGCAAATTAGAAAATCTTATGTTTTGCTATATGGAGAATCAAACGATTCCCATCTGGTTAACTGATCCTGGCCATATTCCTAAAAAGCCTTTCATTGATCGAAAGGTATTGAACTTTTTAAACGAAAAAAATGTACCAGTAGGTATTTTCTATAGAGACGTGTATTGGAAATTTGATGACCTGTATCCGCTTAAAGGAATCAAGAAAAAAGTGATGCAGTTCATCTATCGAAGAGAAGAAGCCTTTTATCAAGAATATATGGACGCGATCTTTTTGCCGAGTGCTGAAATGGGCAAACATGTACATATTAACGTACCAATGGTGCCGTTACCTCCAGGCGGAAAAGAGGCAGAGCTACATCAAAGAAAAATTTCAGGTATTAATGGGCTTTATGTTGGTGGAATCAACAATCCAGATTATGGACTTCCACTACTACTTGATGCTCTAGAGAGAATCAATAAAGATGCTATAAACTGTAAGTTAACAGTTGTTTGCCGTCAGAATGAGTATGATGCCCTTTCTGCAACAGAAAAGAAAAGACTTACAGATTTAGATGTTGAACTTCAACATATTAGTGGTCAAGAACTTACAGATTTATATCAAAAGATGGATTTTGCATTCATCCCTCGTTACCGAAGTGAATATAACGATTTTTCTGTACCAGTTAAGCTTGTAGAATATTTATCGCATCACTTACCAGTAATTGCTACAGACTGTTCTGCACAGAAAAGCTTTATTGAGAGCGGAAACTATGGTGTGGTTTGTCAGGATAATCCGGACAGCATGGCAGATGCCATTCAGCAGATGCTTACTCAATCTTTAAGTCTTCGTAAGAACATTGAAGATACATTCATGGAAAAACACTCATGGCTAAGCCGTGTTAATACCGTTCATAGAACACTTATGAAGGAGGAACTATGAAGATATTATTATTTGCTCCAGGAAAATCGATTCACACTCATAAGTGGGCACTTTTTTTCAAAAATAGAGGACATGAAGTACGTGTCGTAACTTTCTTAGATCATTATTCAGAAGAGAACGCGAAAGAAATCAAAACGTATTCTCTTAAGAAACGTTTGCCTGGTAAGTTGTCGTATTTTAGTTCAGTAGGGCAATTGAAGAAAATCCTAAGTGATTTTCAACCTGACATCTTTCATGCTCATTATGTTTCTAGTTACGGGTTTGTAGGTGCACTTGTTAACTTCCATCCTTACTATATCTCTGTATGGGGACGAGATGTGTATCAGTTCCCACAACAAGGAAAAATTAACAAGCAGATGGTCGAATATGGCCTCCGTAAAGCAGACGTTATTTGTTCTACGAGTCATGTAATGGCAAAAGAAACAGGAAAATACACGAATAAACCGATTCCGGTAACTCCATTTGGAGTAGACCTATCGAAATTCAAACCAGCTTTTGAACAACGAGAAAATCAAGAAGAGATTACGATTGGAACAGTAAAAGCGTTATCCGATAAATACGGAATAGGCGATCTGATTAAAGCCTTCCATCGCATCCAATCTAAACATCCAAACACGAAACTCATGATCGTTGGTGATGGTCCACAGCGTGAAGAGTATGAAGAATTATGCCGCACGTTAGGCATAGATCAGAAAGTTACGTTTACTGGAAAGGTGCCAAATCCTGAGGTGCCTAACTATATAAACAAGATGAGTATCTTTGCGGTTCCTTCTACAGAAGATAGTGAGAGCTTTGGTGTTGCAGCTGTCGAAGCGCAAGCATGTGGGGTACCAGTTGTTGTATCTAACGTAGGTGGTCTACCCGAAGTTGTTAAAAACGGTGTAACCGGTTATGTCGTGCCAAAAGAAAATCCTGTAGAATTAGCCAACGCTTTTTGCAAGTTATTAGAAAATGAACAACTTCGAAAAGACATGGGACAAAAAGGAATTGCTCATGTAGAAGCTCAATATAATTGGCTAGATAATGCTCAAGGTATGCTTGAGCTATACGAACAAACCTTGTCTAAAGGGAGTGTAAGATAAATGATTAAAAAAGCAGTTATCCCAGCAGCTGGATTAGGAACACGTTTTCTTCCAGCTACAAAAGCACAACCGAAAGAGATGTTACCAATCGTAGACAAACCTACGATTCAATATATTATTGAAGAAGCAGTGAAGTCAGGTGTTGAAGATATCATCATCGTTACAGGAAGAAACAAAAGAGCGATTGAAGATCACTTTGATAAGTCTGTTGAACTTGAATTATTGCTAGAGCAAACAGGCAAGAAAGAACTGCTTAATATTGTAGAAGAGATTTCAAACATGGTTGATATCCATTACGTCCGTCAAAAAGAACCACTTGGCCTTGGACATGCTGTTCTATGTGCTAAAAAGTTTATAGGCAACGAGCCGTTCGCTGTTCTATTGGGTGACGACATTATTGATAGTGAAGTTCCTGGATTAAAGCAGATGGTTGACCAATATAACAACGTACAATCAAGTGTATTAGGTGTTAAAGAAGTCCCAACATCTGAGGTTAACAAGTATGGTATCGTTGATTTTAGCGAGACAGAAGGCAACCTATCTAAAGTAAAAAGCTTGGTAGAAAAGCCTGCTATCGAAGAAGCACCATCTAACCAAGCTATCATTGGGCGATACATCTTAACTCCTGAGATCTTCAATATCTTAGAAAATGTGAAACCAGACGCTAAAGGTGAGATTCAACTAACTGATGCGATCGACCAACTGTTAGAAAAAGAGTCTGTCTATTCCTATATTCTTGAAGGGCAACGATACGATGTTGGAGACAAGTTTGGATTCCTGCAAGCATCTATTGATTTTGCTCTAAAGAGAGATGATTTAAAAGAAAAGCTTTCTATGTATTTAAAACAAAAGATGTCTTTTTAAGAGGTAAGTTATGAGAATTATTTTTTTGAGTCAACAATTTCCACCCGAAGTTGGTGCGCCTCAGATTCGTTTATACGAAGTGAGCAGAGAGCTGATCGCGAGAGGTCATGATGTTGAAGTATTGACCGCTTTCCCTCACCATCCAATGGGTGTTATACCTGAAGAATATCAAGGAAAGTTTTATCAATATGAAATTTATGACGGGATTCCCGTGCATCGGTCATGGATTTATCCGAGTCCTAAAGGCAGCTTTTGGCGCCGTTTAACTTCATATTTTTCATTTACATTCAGTGCTTTTTATTCTGTGTTAAAAGCAAAACCTGCAGATGTTATCGTTTGTACGTCTCCGCCATTATTTGTCGGAATCACAGGTTATATTGCGAGTAAATTAAAGCGAGCAAAATTTGTTTTTAACGTTGCGGATATATGGCCAGAATCTGCTGTAAAGCTAGGCATTTTAACGAACAAATCGTTCATCAAGCTTGCAACTGTTCTGGAACAATTTTTGTATAAAAAAGCTTGGAAGATTGCTACTGCAACGGAAGGTATCGCAGATTACATGGTGGAGCATGGGAAGAAAAGAGACCGCGTTTTCTTGCTTCCTAATGGTGTTAATACCGATACATTTGCTCCGATGCCAAAAGATCAAGAACTGTTGAAAGAGTGGAACCTTGAAGGCAAAAAGGTTTTTGCTTATACAGGAACGATGGGGTATGCACAAGGATTGGATTCTATTCTTAAAGTAGCAAACAATCTTAAAGATTCCCATCCTCATATTCATTTCTTGTTTGTAGGAGATGGGCAAGAAAAAGAGATGCTTCTACAAATGAAGAGTGATTTAAAGCTTGATAATGTTAGCTTTCAAAAGTCAGTGCCTGTTAGCATGATGCCAAAAATCTTTTCAGTTTCTGACTTCAGCTTAGTTCCATTAAAGAATCTAGATCTATTTAAAGGTGCACGACCTTCTAAAATTTTCCCTGCACTTTCTACGGGTACACCTGTATTGTATTGTGGGGAAGGGGAAGCTGCTCAATTGATCGAATCTAATCGATGTGGGGCAGTTGCGCGACCTGAAGATGTGGAGCATATCACGCATCAGGTGATTGAGCTTGCTAACAAATCGGAAGCGGAGTACGATGATCTTTCTGCAAGTGGTCGTGATTTTGTGATTCGTGAGTTTTCTTGGAAGAAGATTGTGGATGATTTGTTGATTGAAATACAGGAATAGACAAGAAAAAGCGCCATTTGGGCGCTTTTTTGTTTGGGCTATTTTTGGTTAAGCTTTGTTGCTTTTGAAGGGGGTGATTTCCGCTCCAGGTTGCTCGCTTTCCGCGGGGCAGGCGGTGAGCCACATTCGTACGTTTCACTCTTAAGTGTCTCACCTGCCTACCTGTCCCGCAGGAGTCTCGCACCTTGCGCTTCAATCAACGGTCAATGATGGTGAAAAGATCAAAAGTCACAAGCTTTTTCAAGGGTGTTGAAAGTAGTTGATTTCCGCTCCAGGATGCTCGCTTTCCGCGGGGCAGGCGGTGAGCCACATTCGTACGTTTCACTCTTAAGTGTCTCACCTGCCCACCTGTCCCGCAGGAGTCTCGCACCTTGCGCTCCAATCAACTAGTCAATGATGATGAAAAGATCTAATTCATAATCCTTTTTCAAAGTGGTTAGAAGTAGTTGATCTCCGCTCCGGGTTGCTCGCTAAGAGAGTATTCTTGTTCCTGCGTTTAAAAAGTCATGCTACCGCAGTATACTTCCTCGTCACATGCCTTCAAGAAGCTTCTCATGTGGTAAGCACCACTTTTCGCTTCAATCAACGGTCAATGATGGTGAAAAGAGTTAAAGCACAATCTTTATTGAAGGCTGTTGGAAGCAGGTGATTTCCGTTCTAGAATGCATTTCAATCATCCTTTATTTTGTAGAAATCGTAGTTCCTTTAAAGTAATGGGTAACGATTTTTTCTGCTGTCCAGCCTTTTTCTGCATATGCTTTTGCTCCGTATTGACTCATGCCGATACGGTGACCCCAGCCTTTACCGTTTGCTACGATGCTAGCAGGATCAGTGGACTGTGATACAACTCCTGATGCTGTTTGAACGGATACTGATGAACCAGACACGTTTGATGTGCTATTAGCAAGCTGTACACCTTGACCTAAAACACTAAATTGAGACTGTTTCCCAGTGGCTGTTTGGACATTGTATGATTTGCTTGCAGTAAGGTCGAACCAGTTCGAGCGCAACAGGCTTGTACCAGACTTGAAGTACGTACGCATATTGAGTTCGTTTCCTGTAAATGATTTAGTACCAGCTGAAGTTACAAGTGTTGCTCCTCGCACTTCACCATTTTGTCCTGGCTTTGCAAGTTGGATATCATACAGAACAACATTTGAGCCGTATCCAAAGTTAGTGAGTAGCGTTCTTGATGAGAAAGATTGAGACCATGAATTGTGGGATGATTTCTCGTCAGGACTTTCCACACTTACGAGGTATGGGAAGCTGGCTTGAGATGAATTCCATACATCTGATACATTCGCTGTTCTTCCGCCACTCGTTGAGAAGAAGAACGTTTGTATAGGTTTGCCGTTATACATCACGTATTCGCCAGCCGTTTCATTTACAGCCGTTGTCGCACGGCTATCTTCTGAATTATAGCCTCGATACACTTGGCTAGATGTAGTGGCTTGCATGACGCCTGTGTTAGCTGCATAGCTACGAGCTGTGATCGCTTGTGCTTTTAAAGCTTCTTTATGCCAGCTTGCAGGCATCTCATTCGGAACGACACCTTTTAAATAATTTTCAATGTCTAAGTAATTAATGGCTTTCACATTGGAAGAGTTAGGTAAGATATCAAAACTTCCACGGTAATTCTTACTGTTTACCGTTATTAAAGAAAGTGATGGAGCAGCTTGCGGTAAAAAAGTTGTAGAACGAGAAGCCCAACCTGTAGTACCGGTTGCAGTTTTAACATTTAACCATACTTCACCAGCTGCGTTCGTAATCTGACCTATGTATTCTACTGCTTCACCTGATTTACCTGTAGCCTTCACACTGTAATTACTTGAAGCTCCTGAACGTATCGGTGTATCGTTAGAAAAAGTAGAGATCTTTACTCCGCCTTGCAGCTCCGTTAAGCTGAATCCTGCTGCAGAACTTTCTTTGATGCCGTTTGCTGAGATGGAAACTCCAGCAGCACTTTTAGATACAGCTACGTTCATATTTGGTTGAAGAAATTTTTCAGCACCTGTTGAAAGATTTTTAAGTTTGTAAAAACCTTTGATATATACGCTGTAGCTTGCAGTGTTTTGAATCTGTACCTTTACGGGTGTTTTGTAAGCAACAGGTGTAGCGGCCTGAGCACCAAGAGGTGTAACGAGCAGCATACCTGCTGTAAAAAGGGTGGCTATTCTTTTTTTCATGGTGATTATTTCACCTCACCATAAGTAGAAATCATCCAGCCTTTTACACCACTAGAAGTTTGAACGTTGTACCAAGTTTCACCAGAGCTGTTTGTAAAACTAGAAAGATACTTTAACGTTGTTCCTGATGCTACAGTTGCTACAACATCATAGCTGTTTGTTGCACCTTTACGGATGTTTACTTTAGCAGTTGTAACAACTTTAGTAGGAGCAGAAACTTGAGTAGTAGATACATCTCCAGAATAGATCCAGCCTTTAGTAGTGGCTGTTACTGTTACGCGGTACCACAATCCGCTAGTAGATTCAAATTTATCAATAACCGATAGTGTTGAACCATATGGCTTTTCTGCAAGCACTTTATATTCTGATGTTGCACCTGAACGTATTTTTGCAGCCGAACTTGATACATATACTTTGTCAGGTAATGTTGCAGGTGGCGGAGTACTGCCGTTCGCAATCGCTTCACGAAGTTGGTTGATCTCTGTTTGTTGCTGTGCGACTTTGGTTTCAAGCGAAGTGACCTTAGTTTTCATGGGATTCAACTGAGCATTTACCCATTCCACACTCGCCAATAATACATTTCCTTCAGCACTCGTTGTTCCGGCAACAGCTCCAAACGTCAAAGCCGTCCCAAGTACGCCAGCTACCCATCTTTTCTTGATATTCATAAAAAATAAATCCCCCTATACAATAATTGTTTATTGGAAAAAGTTTTCTAAACCTTTTCTAATACCTAAAGCAGCGCTTCTCCTAAATGTATCGGACGCTAACAGCTTTTCTTCATTCGGATTTGAAATATAAGCTAATTCTACTAGTGCACTTGGAAGCTCGTTCATGCGATTTACATAAAAACTCTGTTCTGTATACCCACGGTTATACGTCCCAACTTGTTGTGTCAGAGAAGCTTGTACGTCTTTTGCCATAAGCTTACTTTGTGGACCGTTAAAGGAAACAGAAGAGTTATAGAATGTTTGAGTGCCTCTAGATGTTTCATTAAATGAGTTTGAGTGAATACTAATAAAAGCATCATAATCAGAAGCGTTGGAAATATTAGTGCGTTCACTTAGCTCTAAAAAGATGTCAGTTGATCGCGTCAGTAATACAGTCGCGCCATTTGCTTCTAATTCTTGTTTTACATATTTGGCAACAGCCAAATTCACATCTTTTTCTCTCGTTTTATTGGGCCCTATTGCACCAGGATCATAATCACCATGACCAGCGTCAACAATGATTTTTTTACCAGCTAATCCTTTTTTCATAACTTTTAAATGTAAGCTATTTTCATAGTTTCGTAGAGTAAAGGTATAACTAGCGTCCAATGTAATAAGCAAAGCTTTAGTTCCATCACTGTTAGTTACCGAGGTGGTACTCGTGATACCCGGAACAGAAGAAGGGAGTTCGATGTTGGTCAAACCACCAACAATCTTAATCTGATTCGAACTAGGTAATGAATAGTCCAAGGTGATAGGTGCAGCCTTCTCCCAGCTCACGTTATGAGTAGTGCTATTTACCATGCTTACTGCAGGGTTAAGAAGTGCCTTTGGTGAAACATTTGAAACCTCGTTCTTTAGAATCCAGCCACGGGTTCCGTTTGGCATCTCAACGTTATACCAATCATTGAATGACCATAGTTTAAGCAACGGAGTTCCTGCATTAAGTTGAATGGAGATCGGATAACTTGAAGATGCTCCTTTTCTTAGACCGGTTTTAGATGTGTTATATACAGTAGGAGCTCCTGTAGCGGTCGAATACACTTCCCACGAAGGTGTCCAACCCGTTATTCCCGAACTTGTCTTTATGCTCACCCATTTTTGGTCATAAGCATTAATAAACTCTTGTTGTATGGTTACTTTTTCTCCATACGCTAATTTTGTACGTACATCGTATTGAAAGGATGCTCCTCTGTGTAAATTGGCTCCTCGAGTGCCTACATATTTCACTTCATTCATCGGTATGGGTTGAGTCGATGTCATATCAGAACGAACCCAGCCAAATTGATTTGCCGCAAATTCTACACGATACCATACTTCACCTGTACTATTTGTAAAGATATCTAAACTCTGCAATAGTGTGCCTTTTGATAGGGAAGCTAGACTTTTATAGGAGGTACTAGCACCACTACGTATTGTTGCTCCATCAATTGAGATATAAATGTTGTTAAGTTCTTTAGGTGTATCATCCAAATATTGAGATCTTACCCATCCATATGTAGAACTATTGATTTGCACGCGATTCCACTGTTCATTCAGGCTGTTCGTAAATTCATCCACAACTTTTATTTGCTCATTCAATGTGAGTGTTGCGATTGATTCATAGCTGGTTGAAGCACCTTTGTGAACATTCGTATTTGCTGTATTGATGTACATTGATCTCTCAATATTTTGCTGTGTTGTGACGGAAACATCCTCAGAAAAAATCCAGCCATGAGTGCCATTCACGTCCACTCTGTACCACTTTTCATTGGAGGCATTTACAAACTGATCAAGTATTACAGTAGGAGTATTTAGTGAGAGAAACTTTACAACATAATATTGAGAAGTTGCTCCTTTTCTAAGAGGTATGTCTGCTTTGTTTGCATATAATGTTTTTCCTATGTATGTATCTGTTTTGGATTCACTCACTAAACGTTCTTGAACCCAGCCTGTTGCGTTTGATGAGGTAGTGACTCTAAGCCATGCTTCACCGGTACTATTTACAAATCTGTCGAACGCGTGGAGTTTTTCGTTGATGGATACCGAGCTGATAGAGGGGTATGCAATCGTTGCTCCTTTTCTAATCGCAATTTTATTTGTATTCGCATATACGTCTTTAGCTGCATATTCTTGGGGATTAGCAATAGGTTGCGTTTCTAGAAATGAAGCGAGTACCCAGCCTTCAATAGCACCGAACTTAATTCGATACCAAAGCTCACCTTGACTGTTAATGAATTCATCTGTCTTCGTTACTACATCCCCTTTTAACAACTGTCCAACTGTTTCGTAGGAAGTAGTAGCTCCTTTTCTTATATTGACATAGTCACCTTTACTGACCATCTCGTTTGCTTCTGCTGATACAGATGTAACAGAAGAAACAAGCATTGTACTAAAAATTAGTCCGGAAGATATAATTTTTTTCAATTGTCAATCGCTCCTTCGGTAACTATTTTACAACAATTATTGCAAATATTGTTAAAAAAATTATAAAAAATGACATAATAGTATATTTTTTTACAATAATGGTAATAAAAAAAGCCTTTGGTCGTTAATGACCAAAGGCTTTAGAGCATATTTAAAGATTTATATTTTTTTATAGAAGTTTAGTATTCTTCGTTGTTTGAATCATTTGAACTAGAATCATTTTGATAATTGGAGTCTGAGCTCTCGATTTCTAGAATTTTTTTAAGTTCGGTACTAATTTCATCAATGGATTCGTCTCTAGGGATTTCATAAGAAACTCCACCGATCGTTTCTGGATAGGTCTCTAATTGTAAGGAATCGAACTCTTTATTCTTGATGGTTTTGTAGAAGTTGCGCATAGCAAACATTTCTTTCATCGTAACGTTTGTCTTTACATTGTTACCAAGTTGATCGATGACATTATCCGCTTTTGTGAACGAGCTGACAGAGAGTGCTTTGTCCATGATTGCTCGAATTGCTTCACTTTCACGCTCATTACGCCCGATGTCACCACGTGGATCTTGTTTACGCATACGAACAAAAGCAAGAGCTTCTTCACCATTTAAGTCCATTTCGCCTTCTTTAAAGTAAATCATTCGTTTAAAGGAAGGTTGTTTGAAATCAAATGGAACATTGACGGTAATGCCACCAAGTTCATCTACAATATCTTCAAAACCGTTAAAATTTGTTGATACAAAATAATCAATTGGAACATCTAATAATTCTTCTGTGGCTTCCATAACAGCTTTTTCTCTAGCTTCTTTATCGCCGTAAGCATAAGAATGATTGATTTTGTCTTTTCTGTCCACTGCAGGGATATAAGTACGTGTATCCCGTGGAATATTAACCATCGCAGCTTCTTTTGTAGTTGGATTAATCGTAATAAGTTTTACTACGTCCGCACGACCCACATCATTTTCTTGATAATTTTCAATACCCACGAGTAGAATCGTCACTGGATCTTTTCCGAGCTTTACATCATCTATGCGCAAATCAGATTTGCTATCACCAAGTTCAACAAAGCTTTTATCTGCATTTGCTTTAATTTTATATGCTAAATATCCACCATAACCAGCGGCACTTAAAACGAATAAAAGGGTAACTACTAATACGAAACGCATAAATCGACGAAACGGGCTTTTCTTACGTTTTCTTCTTCTTACCCTTGTGTTTTTTATTTGATTCATAAAAATGTAAACTCCCTCTAGTCCAATAGTATTGGAAGTATTAATCGTTTATAACTCTTTCATAATAGCGTATGAGACAAAAATAGACAATTGTCTAAAAAACGACAATATAGCTTTCGGGGAAAAATATTATTTGGTGGGTATACTTTAGGATTTCACATCTTTCTCCAAATACTCCTCTTTACCAAAAACAATCTCACTTTGTGCGTTTGAAAGGTCAATGATCCATTCTTTAAATGTTTTCTTTTCTTTTATCGGTACAAACATCTGAATCTCTACTTTTTCCATGTAGTTCATCTCTTTGATAGGGTAGACAGAGTTGCGCAGTTCGTTCTCCATTTTACCGAGAAGCGTGTAATCCACGGTGATGTGAACGATCTGTTGGAGTTGGCGTTCTACAACGCCAATATGGTTGAGGCCTTCAGAAACTGATTTACCGTATGCACGGATGAGACCTCCAGCACCTAATTTGATTCCACCGAAGTACCGTGTGACAACAGCAACTGTGTCTTTCAATTGTCGTTTCTTAAGTACTTCTAACATCGGAACACCTGCGGTACCACTTGGTTCTCCGTCATCGTTTGCTTTTTGGATGTTGTCGGTTTCTCCAATTAAGTATGCCGAACAGTTGTGTGTGGCGCTGTTATGTTCCTTTTTAATTTTTTGGATGAAAGCCTGGGCTTCATCTTCAGTAGTAGCTCGTGCAATATGAGCGATAAAACGAGATTTTTCAATAACAATCTCGTGCTGTCCTTCGTTTTTCACAGTGAGATAATTGGCAAGCATATAGGGTAAAACTCCTTTGAGTAGTGAATATTATGAATTCCATGTCAAATTTGTCGAATAATCTTCATGTTTCAAGTGTATCGTGTTATCCTTCATTATAAGGTGATTATTAAAAGCATTCAAATTCTTAAAAATTTTTTAGCATTAAAAGTCATAAAATTCCACATCTTGGCGAATGTAGTATATTAGAAGGATTAATGTCTTCGCGGTATGATTCGTCCAGGTGGGTAGTAAGACCTATGTATAAATTAGGCAAGATGGTTCTAGAACTTCCGGTTACACTTCTTTATCGTTTTAATTGGGGGAAATTTACATGACTGCAGCTAAGTTAACGATAGATCCACATTTGTTGGACGGAATACTAAATCAGACCATCGATACAGTTACGGCAAGTCAATCACAAATCTTTGAGATCAGTGAGCATTCTAGACAAGAGTTTCAGCAGCTACGCCGTGAACTTGAGTTAGTGAAACAACAGGTCATTGAGGTCATACATAAGTCTGACCGGACCGAGGAATATGCAAAGCTAGCACGAACACGACTGGCAGAGGTGAGCAAGCATTTTCAAAGGTACAGCGAATCTGATATTCGTGATGCGTATGAGAATGCCAATAAGTATCAGATTGAACTTTCGATCATCCGGCAAACAGAGAAACAGCTTCGGGAAAAAAGAGACGAGCTCGAACGGAGAATCGGCGCATTGAACGATACGGTTCAAAAAGCGGAGTCTCTGGCAGGTCAGATTTCTGTTGTTTTAAATTATCTTAACGGTGATTTAAGAAAAATTAACGAACTTGTGCAAAACGCTCAGCAGAAGCAAGAATTTGGACTTCAGATTATAGAAGCCCAAGAAGAAGAGCGTAAACGAGTATCGCGTGAAATTCATGACGGGCCAGCTCAATTGATGGCAAATGTGCTCATTCGCTCTGAACTGTTAGAGAAAATCTTTGTAGAAAAAGGAACTGATGCCGCCCGTGTTGAAATAAAAGATTTACGGGTTATGGTCCGGAATTCATTAAAAGAGGTACGTAGAATTATTTACGATCTACGCCCGATGGCCCTAGATGATCTTGGTATCGTTCCGACATTAGACAAATATTTACGTAATGTGAAAGAAAGTACAGGTATAGAGGTTGAGCTTCATGCGCTTGGTCAGACCCGACGGTTTCCGAATAAGATGGAGATCGCGATTTTCCGTTTGATCCAAGAGTCGGTAAGCAATGCCGTTAAGCACTCTGAAGCAAATCTGATTGAGGTTAAACTAGAGTTTACTCAAAAGTTTATTTCATTATATATCCGAGATGATGGCAAAGGGTTCGATATGGCACAGCCTACAAAATCAAATTCCTTTGGCATGATGGGGATGAGAGAGCGGGTCGAACTGCTCGAAGGAACTTTAAAAGTGAAATCCCGCATAAACTTCGGTACAAGTGTTTACATTCAAATTCCCATTCAAGACTAGGAGGGTTCACACATGAATAATGTTAATGTGTACGAAAATAACGCCTCAGCACCTGAGAAAACAAGAATAGCTATTATCGATGACCATCGTTTGTTCCGTGAAGGAGTAAAACGTATTCTAGATATGGAAGATCAATTCTCTGTTGTTGCTGAAGGTGATGATGGCTCAGAAGCTGAGAACATTGTCCGCGACCATAATCCAGATGTGGTGTTGATGGACATCAATATGCCAAACATTAACGGTGTAGAAGCAACGCGCCGTTTGGTTGAGAAGTCTCCTGGTACAAAGGTGATTATCCTTTCAATACATGATGATGAGACGTATGTATCACATGCGGTTCAAACGGGTGCATCTGGTTACCTACTTAAAGAGATGGATGCTGATTCATTGATCGAGGCTGTTCGTGTTGTTGCGGATGGTGGAGCTTATCTTCATCCGAAAATTACCTATAATCTTCTAAACGAATTCCGTCGATTATCTACTTCAAATAGTAAACAGCAAAGCAAAGCTGGTTTTGTTGAGGTGGAGTACCGTAAGCCACTTCATATCTTAACGCGTCGTGAGTGTGAGGTTCTTCAGTTGTTAGCGGATGGACGCAGCAACCGTACGATTGGGGAAGAGCTTTATATTAGTGAGAAGACGGTTAAGAACCATGTGAGTAATATTCTTCAGAAGATGAACGTGAATGATCGTACGCAGGCTGTTGTTGAGGCGATCAAGAATGGTTGGGTTAAGGTGCGTTGATTTGAATTTAGGAGAAAAGACCTTCGATTTTGAAGGTCTTTTTTTGTTTTGTTTACTTGAATCGGGTGGGGTGGTACGGGGATGTATGTTTGAAAATCTTTGTGGGTGTTTTTAAGGTTGTTCAGGGTGGAGTAAGTTGTTAATTTCCGTTGCAGATACTCGCTTTCCGCGGGGCAGGCGGTGAGCCACTTGCCGCTTTGCGCCATTAAGTGTCTCACCTGACCGCTTGTCCCGCAGGAGTCTCGTATCTTCCACTTCAATTAACTTTCAGAGAGGAATTAAAGAAACAAATCCTTCTCTTGTTGACCTATAACAAGTTAAAGAAAAACAAATCAACTTAAGCTCATTTCGAGGACCTTTTCTTCTGACGGAACGGTTATTGGGAATTCTAGTGAGACTTTTGTTCCGTAGCCTTCTTTTGATTCAATCCTCATCTTTCCTCCGTGGTTCTGGACGATTTGGTAGCAGATTAGAAGGCCGAGTCCAGGATTGCCTTCTTTAGTTGTATAGAACGGCTGTCCGAGCTTTGATAGCAAGTGCTCGGGGATGCCGGGTCCATCATCTTGAATGGAGATGGTGATGTTTTCTTTTGTTTGTTTAAGCTGAAGCGAGATGTTTCCCCATGAAGGTGTCGCTTCTAATGCGTTTTTTACGATATTTAAAATGAGTTGAGCGATTAGATTTTCTTCGCACTTTAATGTAACAGGTTGATCTGGCAAGTCTAGGTGTAGCGAGATGGTTTCAAAGTCTGTTTCTTCTTCTATAAATTTGAGTGAGCGTTTGATGACTTCGTTTAAATCGTGGTCACTTTTTAAAATCATATGTGGTCGAGCGAGTATCATAAGCTGGCTGATGATAAAGTTGATCCGGTCTGTTTCTCTTAGCATGATGCCTAAGAAATGATGGGTTTCTTCTGTTGTGTTTTGTGATTGAAACAATTGCGCGAATCCTTTTATTGATGTGAGAGGGTTACGTATCTCATGAGCAAGACCTGCTGCAAGTTCACCGACATAAGCGAGTGTATTTGCTCTTTGTTTAAAGTTTTGGGCTTCATTGATGGCTGTCATGTCTTTTGCGATTCCGATCACAGCCGTCATATCACTTCTTATCGAATAAGGGATGCTTGTAATATCAAGCTCTATTTCGTGCCCTTCTTTATGAATGATGGTAAGTGGATGTTTGATTGTTTCGCCTTCAATCACGCGAGTTAAGTAATTCAGTGAATTCGAGATTTCATTTTGTTTTAAAAGGTTGGTATATGGCATAGCGTGAAGCTCTTCTAATGAATAGCCAGTGATTTGTACAAGTGAAGAATTTACTTTTATAAAATTCAAATCTGGTCCGATCACAAAAACACCTTCAGGATTCAATTCAAAAAGTGAGTTGTATCGGTGTTCAGATTCAAGCAGTTGAAATTGATGCTCGACGAGTCTCTTTTGGTTTCGCTGTTCTAGAATGTATAGAATCAATACAACTGTTGTCGCACCGAATACAAGTAAAGTAGCGGTCATGTTTATATTGTTGATCGGAAAACTACTATGCCAATCGAAAGTAGGCGTTCCAGCCATTAAGCCCATCTCACCCAAATAGTGCATTAGGCTAACACCTAATGTGAACGAAAGGCTAGCAGAAACTTTTCTTACTGAAAAATTTCTTTTAGTAAGGAGAAAGAAGCCGAGCCATGAGAATAGATAGGCAAAAGAAATGGAAAGTATAATAAACATGAAATTGGGTTCCATCGGCATATGCAAGTGCATAGACAACAATCCGATCACATGAACAGACACTAAGCCGATGCTAAACAAACTAACGGGTACAAAAAGTTTATTCTGCGGTCTTTGAGAGGTAAAATGTAAGAACGATACATATGAGAAGAAAATACCTGCAGCAAGTGCTGCGGTAACGATTAGAAAATTATAGTTTACACGAACAGGACTTTGGATGGATAACATCCCCATATAGTGAGTTGCCCAAACTGCAATGCCCATTGTAACAGAACCTATTAGTAAGAATTGTTGCTGCGATTTTTGCTCTTCTGTACGTCGATTGACCCAATCGAGTGAGATCAAGGCAAACAGAAAGCAAATGAATAGAGAAAGTATTACGATATATAGATTATGATCCAATGGTCCTAGCCCTCCTTTAAACATGTCTCACATTCTAATTTCTTCCATATCCGACAAATTCCTTCTTCATTCGAAAAAAACTTTTTAAAAGATTAATAATTCGTGTGCTTAATAATGAACTTAGCTGTAGAAAACGGTTCGGAGGTGAATGAACTTGGTGAAAAAGTACATATTAGCAGTTGATGTAGGAGGTACATGTATAGAGTGTGGACTGTTTGACTCCAGCGGATATCTACTTTCGACAAGTATGTTACACACAATGGAAGTGATGCAAGGTGATGTAGCAGAATATGTGGCAGATGAATTAATGAGGAAAATGGATGAGAACGCAATTTTGTGTGAAGAGGTCTACGGATTAGGAATAGGTGTGCCAGGAATAGTGGATGCTGAAAATGGACTTGTGCTAAAAGCTCCAAGCTTAAAGTGGAATCACTATCCTCTAAAAGAAAAGCTTCAGAGGTTGTTAGAAGTTCCTGTTTATATAGGAAATGACGTGAACACCGGCTTGTTGGGTGAAGTTGAGGCAGGTGGGTTGCAACACGTTCAGCATGCAATTTATATGATGATTGGGACGAGTATTGGTGTAGGTCTCCTCTTGAATGGTGAAGTCTATGAAGGTCATCGCTTCTCAGCGGGAGAAGCGGGTTATATGATAACCGATCAATCAGTTTTACGTGACGGGTTTCAACCAGCTCGTCCTGGGTATGGCTTTCTTAGTTCCAAAGCTGGCGGATTTGGAATGGCTCATGAATATGAGAAGACAACAGGTAAGCCCGTTTCAGCTCAGGAATTATTTTCTTTAGTGAAAAAAGGGAATGAAGCAGCGATTAACGTTGTTGATCAAGCTGTTGAACACCTTACTTCTTCTTTAATTAACATGACTGCTATTCTAAATCCAGAAGTGATTCTTCTAGGAGGTGGAGTGGGAAGAGAGCTTTCTCCATACCTTGAAAAAATAGAAGGAAATCTCGAAAAATATGTCCATCACAAACCTAAATTAAGAATTTCATCTATGCAGAATCACTCCGTTTTGAACGGTGCTTTCTCGTTATGCAGAAAACAGGTAAAAAGCACATAAAGGATAGTAGTAGAAAAAAGAGAATACTTAGTATAAGTAAATTTGAATTTAGTGAATTACTTTTTCTGATGGTGTACACTGTTAGAGGAGAAAAAAACAAGATTTTTGGCATAAGAGAGGACTAAAATTATGAGCAAGGTAGCCGTCATTACAGACAGTACTTCCTACATACCCGAACATATCCGCAACGAAAAAAATATTGTAATGATTTCGCTCAACGTGGTTTTTGATAAAGAAACATACAAAGAAGAAGCTGAAATAAAAGCAGATGATTTTTATGACATGGTTGGTAAAGAAGGTGCCCTTCCAAAAACGTCACAGCCGGCGATCGGTGAGCTTGTGGAACTTCTAGAAGAGCTATCTAAAAACTATGATGAAGCTGTGATGATCACACTATCGAGTGGGATAAGCGGAACGTATCAAAGTGCAGTTGCTGCCGGTGAGATGGTGGATGGCATTAAGCTTCATGTGTTTGATTCAGAGATCAGTTGTTCACCTCAAGCGTTTTACGTGTTGAAAGCTGCTGAGCTCGCGAGTAAAGGTTCTAACGGTTATGACATTATGAATCATTTGCTGCAGATGAAGAACAATGGAGTACCAGCTTACTTCATGGTTGATGATTTAAATCATCTTCACCGTGGTGGTCGTTTGAACACAGCTCAACTTTTCGTAGGAAATCTACTTCAGATCAAACCGATTCTTCACTTTGAAGACAAAAAGATCGTTCCGTTTGAAAAAGTACGTACGAAGAAAAAAGCATTAAAACGTATTTTTGATATCATGGATGAAAACGTAAAGCCGAATGACAAAGTAAAAATTAGTGTAATCCATGCGAAGCGTGAAGATGAAGCGGTTGAGATTGCTGACGAGTTACGTGAAAAGTTTGTAAACGCAGACGTCTGGGTAAGCTATTTCGGACCTGTAATCGGCACTCATTTAGGTGAAGGCTCACTCGGCATTACGTGGATAAAAGAATAATCATTGGAGAGATGAAAATGAAATCTCTAACACAAGGGGAGACAACACAATGAGGTTTGTCTCCCTTCTTTTAAACAATCGTTTAACCATTACCCCTGAAACTCTAGTGAACGATTCCTCTTTGAAAGCTGTCCCTTTTAGTGATCTTCTTTTGATAGAACAACCTCCTTTAAATCCAATATTTCAGTATGATGAGAAACTTCAACAAATCCTCTATGCTAAGTCACTTTTATTTGATGAACTATCTTTTACAGTAGAAAAAATTCAAAAGCATTATGAGAATGGTTATGTGAAATATTCCACTGGTATTAGTAAAACTTCTAACTGTTATTTATGTAGTCGCTGCGGAAATGAGAAGAGTCGTTTGTTTGCGGTGTTTTCTTGTTTTCGCTGTAAGAGTGATAACTGTGTGTACTGTCGGAACTGCATCATGATGGGAAGAGTCAGCCAGTGTACGCCTTTGGTTTCGTGGAGTGGACCTGAAGTGAATTTGTCTCGTGGAAATAATCTGCACTGGAATGGTGAGTTGTCGAGTGGACAGCAAGTAGCATCTGAAAAATTTGTGGAGAGAATTGGAAGTGAAGGTGAACTTTTGGTTTGGGCGGTTTGCGGGGCCGGAAAGACTGAAGTTCTGTTCAAAGGCATTGAAAAAGCATTGAATCTCGGACTTCGCGTTTGTATAGCAACTCCCCGAACGGATGTAGTATTAGAACTAGCTCCTAGGTTAAAGGCAGTGTTTCCAAAGACAATGGTCGCGAGTTATTATGGTGGATCAGAAGAACGTGAAACACCAGCACAACTCGTCATCTCAACCACTCATCAGCTTTACCGATTTAAACAGGCGTTTAACATCATGATCGTCGATGAAGTCGATGCTTTTCCCTATTCCTACGATAAAACCCTTCAGCATGCGGTGTCTCAAGCCGTTACACCAATACATTTTCTCCTTTATTTATCTGCGACTCCTTCTAGAACGATGAAAAAAGCTGTGATGAATGGTAATTTACCATGTGTGAAAATCCCAAAGCGGTTTCATGGATTTCCATTGCCTGTTCCAAAAATGGTTTGGGGTGGTGAGTGGAAGAAGAGTTTGGAAAGAGGGAAACTACCTTCTCCTTTTCTTAAGTGGTTGATTGCCCAAGCTAAAAGTGGACGACGAGCGATGATATTTGTATCTTCAGTAGCGGTTTTAGAAAAGCTGACAGAACTAATAAAAAAGATTGTAGATGTACCAGTTGACAGTGTTCATGCAGAAGATCCACTTCGAAAGGAAAAAGTGATTCAGTTTAGAAACGAAGAAATTCAATTATTAGTGACTACAACCATACTAGAACGCGGAGTTACCGTTCCTTTTTTAGATGTTGCAGTGTTTGGTGCTGATCATGATGTATTCACAGAAAGTGCCCTCGTTCAAATAGCAGGAAGAGCAGGGAGAAGTAAGGATGATCATAACGGTAAGGTACTTCTGTTTCATTACGGTAAATCACTCAGTATGATACAAGCGATTAATCATATAAAGAACATGAACAAGGAGGTTGGACTTTGAGTTATTGCCTTTATTGTCATGAACCATATTCTGAGTCTTGGTCATGGGAAGCGCTGATTGGCTTAAAGCAATCACTACTATTGTGCCAAGACTGTGAAGGAAGATTAGTGCGGATAAAAGGTGAGATTTGTAGATTATGCAGTCGTGACTTTTCAGTATTTCCCGAGCAATATCGACAGGGTGATTGTTGCTTTGACTGCATTCGATGGGAAGGAAATCAGGATTGGACCGGCGTTCTACAGCAAAATCGGTCACTTTATATCTATAACGACTTTATGAAGGAAATGATAGCCAAGCTGAAATATCGAGGGGATGCTGAAGTTATTAAAGCCTTTTATCCTTTACTGAGTTCTGAGTTTAAAAAGATTTCCCGTGATGCACTTCTTGTTCCCATTCCTTTAAGTGAGGAGCGATATTATGAAAGAGGATTTAACCAAGCTGAGCTATTAGCAAAAGGATTTAAAAAGCCAGTAGAACATCTATTAAAGAGAAGAATACATGAAGAGAAGCAGAGTAAGAAAACACGAGAAGAACGTATATCTCAAAAAGTGAATCCGTTTGAAGTAGTAGACTCTTTAAAAGTCGTAGGTCAGAAAGTTGTTCTAGTGGATGATGTATACACAACAGGAAGTACATTACGTTATGCGTCAAAAGTCCTAAATGAAGCTGGTGCCCGAAAAATTTCTTCTATTACCCTCGCACGATAAATAAAACGAATGACCTGTTAAAACTCGCTCACTCAAATCCGATATATACAGAAGATAGAAGTGTTAAGGAGCGGGAAGCGATATGGACAATTTGATGAACTGTCCGCAGTGCGGCAAACTTTTTGTGAAGTACATACGAGAACAGTGTGATGTGTGCTTTCAAGAGGAAGAACAGGATTATGATAAAGTCTATCGATATCTTAGAAAAAGTGAAAATCGAAAGGCGACGATCGTAGAAGTAAGTGAATCAACGGCAGTGGCTGAAAGTAAGATCATCTATTTCATACACCAAGGAAGAATTCGTGTGAAAGGATACCCGAACTTCACGTATCCATGTGATGGTTGCCAAGCGCCGATTAACGATGGCCGATTATGCGAAGAATGTAAAGCGCGTATCAAATCAGAGCTCTCGATTGAAGACTTGATCAGAAGAAAACAAGAAGAAGCATTACCTTCTTACCATACGGATGACAATTAACCTAATTTCTTTTCCTAACTTAAAGATTTTTATGATTTAGCCGATACATTAAATAAGATTAAAGTCTCTAGATGAGGTGACTAAAAATGCGAATCAATCATTTTAACTCTATTCAAAATAACCCATACACAAAACAGGTGCCCCATATGAAAGATAATCATGTTAAGGCTGCATACAAAAAAGATGAGATTCAAATTTCAGACGAAGCAAAGAAACTCTTATCTTCTTCAAAATTTGAACAAGACCGGATAAATAAAGTGAATGAAATCAAACAACAAGTGGATAGCGGAACATATAAAGTCAACGTTTCAAAAACAGCAGCTTCCATTATGCACTATTACAAGCAGGGTTAAGGAGGATTTCATGGAAACGGCACAGATGACATCACTTCTTGAACGTTTGCTTCATTCCCACACAGATCTTCTAACTCTCGGAGAAAGAAAAACAGAAATACTTAAATCAGGAGATCTGAAGTCACTAGATGTTTTGTTAAAAGAAGAAGATCTTCAAGTGAAGAAATTACAACAGATCGAAAAAGAAAGACTTGTTAAGTTTGCGAATGTCACGTTAGGTGATGTTTTAGAACAAGTAGAAGAACCGGAAAAAGAACGATTGCTGAATCTGCAAAACCGATTAATCGATATCTATGATGCTTTAAAAGACAGAAATCAGCTTAATCAAGTGTTACTTGAGCAATCACTTCAGTATGTGAATATGTCACTTAGTATGATGCAGCCTCAAAGTGAACCTGTGACTTATAACCAAACGAAAAAAAATCCTTATCATAATAACGCAGCATCACTTTTTGATTCAAAAGCTTAAACCTACGGAGGAATTACAATGCGCTCAACCTTTCATGGATTAGAAACAGCCCGTCGAGGAATGTTTACACAGCAAACCGCTCTTCAAACGACAGGTCACAATATAGCAAATGCGAATACTCCTGGGTATAGCCGTCAAAGAGTGAACTTTGTTCAAACTGAAGCATATCCGGCTGCGAGCATGAACCGCCCACAAATTCCTGGACAGATGGGAACGGGTGTAGCGGCTGGGTCGGTACAGCGTGTTCGCGAAGGATTTCTTGATACTCAATTTCGAGGAGAGAACAACAAACTGGGCTATTGGGATGCGAGAAGTGAAGCGCTAGAGAAGATGGAAGATATCATGAATGAACCATCTGATAATGGTTTAGCAAAAACCCTTGACCGTTTTTGGCAATCACTACAAGATCTATCGGTTAACCCTGAGGATTCTGGAGCTCGTTCTGTAGTTCGTCAGCGCGGTTTAGCTGTAGCAGAGACTTTTAATTATCTATCAAACTCTTTATCTGCTATTCAAGGGGATTTGAAAACACAAGCCAATCTAACTACAAAAGAAATTAATGCAATACTAAAAGATATCGACAGCATTAATAAACAGATAAGCGAAGTAGAGCCGCATGGGTATCTTCCTAATAAATTGTACGATGAGAGAGACTCATTAGTTGATCGTCTTTCCACTCTCGCAAATGTTAAAGTAACCCCTATTAAAAGTGGTGGTCAATCTTCACCTATAGCGGAAGGGCAATACCAAATTGAGTTACTGTCTTCTAACGGAAATTCTTATTCTCCTGCTGTTATGCTAGTGGATCCTAATTCTACAAATTCATTAGGGAAAGTAGATATCACTTATGACTCAACGAATACAATTGTGCAAAACGTAGTGGTTACTTCAGCTTCAGATGCTGCTACTGCATATGATATTGATGCTAAAAACCTATCAAATGGTGAGTTAAAAGGGATAATAGAGTCAAATGGTTTTGTAGACAGCCTTGGTAATGTAAAAGGTACTTATCCTGAAATGCTCGCGAGTCTGGATGAAATGGCTTTTGAGTTTGCTAGTGAATTCAATAAAGTACAACAAGACGGATGGAATCTCGAGAATATAAATGCTGGTACAAAAACTCCTGCCACAACTTACTCTTTCTTTGATGGTATAGGAGCGACTCCCGCAGGAGCTGCAAAAGGAATAACACTCCATTCTAATATGGAAGGAACCTCAGGACTTGATAGAATCGCTGCCGCGTGGGCTCCGGCTGGAGAAGTTGCGTATAGTGGTGATGGCAGTAACGCATTAAAACTTGCAGATATAAAAAATGCAAAAATCTTTTCAGGAGCCACTACTCTACAAAGTTATTATGAAGGCAAGATTGGTCAAATGGCTGTCGATGCCCAACAAGCGGTTCGTTTGACTGAAAACTCAAGTGTCCTCGCAGATGCGGTTGACCAGCGACGTATTTCTGTAAGTGGAGTTTCTTTAGATGAAGAGATGACAAATATGATTCAATTTCAGCATGCATACAATGCATCAGCTCGAAATATTACAGTTATTGACGAAATGTTAGATAAAATCATTAACGGAATGGGCGTTGGCGGAAGGTAGGTTTTGTAGATGCGAGTAACTCAATCCATGTTGTCCAACAACACGTTGAGACACATTAGCCAAAGCTACGAAAGAATGGCAAAAACACAAGAACAGCTTTCAACGGGTAAGAAAATCAGCCGGCCATCGGACGATCCTGTTGTTGCTATGAAAGGCATGACTTATCGAACCAATTTAACAGAAGTGGAACAATATAAGCGGAATCTTTCAGAAGCATACAACTGGACGGAGAATACTGACACAGCTTTGGACAAAGCGAACAGTGTTCTTCAGCGAATACGTGAGTTAACTGTTCAAGCTTCGAATGATACACTTGAAGATTCACAAAAACAGATGATCGGTAAAGAAATCACTCAGCTGAAAGAACATTTAGCGTCTGTGGCTAACACGCAAGTTGCAGGTAAATATCTCTTTAACGGTAATGATACTACAACCAAGCCAGTAGATTTGGCCACTAATTCATTCTCTACTAACCAAAATGTGGTCGAACTAGAATTGTCAAAGGGTATAAAAATATCGGTAAATATTAATCCGACAAATGTTTTTTCACATGACCTTTTTGATGATCTCAGTGCTTTAGAAACTGCTTTGAACTCCGGTTCAAATGGCATAGACAGTAATCTGGATATTTTGGATAAGCATATTAACAATCTTGTGGCTGAACGGGCAGAGCTCGGAGCACGTTATAATCGTATTGAACTTATTGATGAGAGGGTCAGTGAACAGGAAGTAATCGCTAACCGCATTTTGTCTGATAATGAAGATGCGGATATTGAACGTGTAATCACAGATCTTAAAATGCAAGAATCAGTACATCGTGCGGCACTTGGTGTAGGCGCTCGAATCATGCAACCAACGTTAATGGACTTTTTGCGTTAAAAATGCAGAGCTATCTCAGTGATAGCTCTTTTTTTACAGTTAATTTTATTTGGAGGGGATTAAAACGTGAATATTGTTCGACTTAAAATTGAATCCACCCCTGCACTATTGGTGCTAAAATCACAAAAAGCTATACAAATAATTGAACAACAACCGGCTGAACTAAATATTTCACAACCCAAACCAGAACTTACTATTATACAAACTCCTGGTAAATTAACCATTGATCAATCACAAGCATGGGAAGACATGGATTTGAAAAACATATTCAAAAGAATTGAAGAAGCTGCTCAAAGAGGGTACCAAGATTGGCTTGCTGGAATTGCAAGAAGATCCCAGGAAGGTGATGACCTTATGGAAATTGAAAATGGGGGTAATCCAATAGCAGAACATGCGAAAGTAAATAGTGAAAGTCCAATATATGAATTTAATATAGGGTTTATTCCCTCTCCATCTAGTGTGAAAATAAATTACCAACCAGGTGACCTAAAGATAAATTGGAAGACTCACAAACCTGAAATTGATGTTAAAATTAATAGACCCCGTCATGATTATAAGCCTGGTGTAATTCGTGGTGAGATAAGACAATGGCCGTCACTAAAAATTGAAGTCATTGGATTACAATTTGATGAAAAAAAGTAAAGGGCTGAAAATATGAAAATCGAGACGAAATTTAAAGATATAGTAGAAGTGAAGAAGTCTGATATATTAGGTTTTGAACAAGGTCTACCTGGGTTTCAAGCGGAGAATAAATTTGTCCTAATACCTATTGAAGGAACAGATCTATCATTGCTTCAATCTGTTCAAACCAGTGAGCTGGCATTCATAATAACAGATCCATTTATCTTTTTCAAAGAGTACGATTTTGAATTAAGTTCGATAGAACAAGAGCTGCTGGATATTAATAATGAAAAAGAAGTATTTGTACAAGTCATTCTTACTGTTGCAGATCCATTTGAAAAAACGACAGCAAACTTAAAAGCTCCGATTATAATTAATACTAAAAATAACCAATGTAAACAAGTTGTTTTGACGGATGATAGATATCGGACAAAGCATCTATTAATAGAAGCTTTAATCGGACAGGAGGGTTAAAAATGCTGGTCTTGAGCCGCAGACTGCAAGAGGCAATTAAAATTGGCAACGATATTGAAATTACGGTCCTTACCATTGAGGGAGATCAAGTTAAGCTAGGTATTAGTGCTCCTAAAAATATAGAGATACTTAGAAAAGAAATATACCTTACGATTCAAGAAGAAAATAATCAAGCTGTACTTACTTCACTTAATACAATTAATCAGATAAAACTTCAAAAAAATATTTCGAAATCTATTAAAAAATAATATTTTTCCTCCGATATAAGTTATGTAGGAACAGAGGTACTTTTAACGGCCGGTAAAAGGCTTCAGTTCTAAAAACATCCAACCACAAGGAAGTGGACGGAACACATTTCAAGGAGGAATTTAAAATGAGAATTAACCACAATATCGCTTCTCTTAACACATATCGTCAATTGAACAGTGCAGCTACTGCTCAATCAAAATCAATGGAAAAACTATCTTCAGGTCTTCGAATCAACCGTGCTGGTGATGATGCAGCTGGTCTAGCTATTTCTGAAAAAATGCGTGGGCAAATCCGTGGGTTAGATCAAGCTTCTCGAAATGCTCAAGATGGAATTTCTTTAATCCAAACTACTGAAGGTGCTCTAAACGAAACTCATTCTATCCTTCAGCGTATGCGTGAACTTGCGGTACAATCTGCTAACGATACAAACACTGATACTGACCGTAAAGAACTTCAAAAGGAAGTAAACGAACTTGCTTCTGAAATTACACGTATCGGTGACAACACTGAATTCAACACGAAAAACCTTTTAGATGGCAGCTTTACAGGAACTTTCCATATTGGAGCTAACAGCGACCAAAACCTTACTATTTCTGTAAATGACATGCGTTCTGATGCACTTTCAGTTGGTCAAGCTTATGCTACAACAGGAACAGGAACAGGTTCTGAGTTAACAAGTGCTTCTAGCCCTTCAGTTTCTCTTGGTACTTGGCAAGCAGCTGCAACTGGTGCAGTTGCAGGTTACTACAATGGTGCTACTCTTGTAATGGAATCCAGTGCAGCGTTAGCAGCTGACACAAAAGGAGCACTAGGTATTGATATTTCATCTCAAACTACTGCTGATTCAGCGATCGAAACAATCAATACTGCTATTGAAACTGTTTCTGCAGAGCGTTCAAAACTTGGTGCTACTCAAAACCGTTTAGAACACACAATTAATAACTTAGGTACTTCATCTGAAAACCTAACAGCTGCTGAATCACGTATCCGTGATGTGGATATGGCATCTGAAATGATGAACCAAACGAAAAACTCAATCCTTGCTCAAGCAGCACAAGCAATGTTGGCTCAAGCTAACCAACAGCCACAAGGTGTTCTTCAATTATTACGTTAATTTTCTTTTGATAACTATTAATGGGCCGACTAATCCTTTAGTCGGCCTTCTTTTAAAAAGGAGCTATTATGACTGAAGCGATCTATGAACTCAAACACTCCCTTAAAGAATTGAACCGAAACTTAATAAAACGAATTGATCCAATCTGTGAAATCCTTGAAAATAAAGAGGACAAAGAGCGTTTATCTTATTGGTTAGACGATCTTACAATCTTAACAGAAACAACGATTGTGCTTAATAAAAAAAAAGTAACTGATTTTGACCTCGATTTATTTAATGAAAAGATTAATGACTTGCTTGACGGTATTGAAAATAAGGACTTTCTTTTAGTTTCAGATCAATTACAGTATGAATTGAAACCTTTATTAACGTATTGGGATGAGTGTATTACAAATGATTAAAAAGAAATTAAGTATATGTATGATCGTTAAAAATGAAGAACAGAATCTTCAGCGTTGCTTGAATAGCATTAAAAAAACTCTTGATGAAGGCCTAGCAGAATTAATAATCGTTGATACTGGCTCAACAGATAAAACGATGGAAATTGCGAAAGGGTATACAAAACACGTGTTTTTTCATCCGTGGAATGGGAACTTCTCGGATATGAGAAATAAATCTATTTCTTATGCAAAAGGGGAATGGATTTTTATTTTAGATGCGGATGAGGTTTTGGAGACACCAGAGGAATTTATTTCACTATTAAATGACCCTCAATTGAATTCTTATAATACCATTAGGATTATTACTAAAAGTTTATTATCTTTTAAAGCTAAAAAATACGTAACTCATGTTCAGGAACGTTTGTTTCGAAATGATGGAATTTTTAAATATAGTGGATCGATTCATAATCAACCGGGTTATAACCATCCAACTTTTACTGTAAACAACATTAAGCTGTTGCATTATGGATATGACAATGAAGACAAAGAATTGATGGAAAAAAAGTTTCAACGAACAGCCACTATGCTGAAAAATGAACTTGAAAAAGAACCTGAAAATGTTTATTATCGGTTTCAACTATCTCGCTCATATGCCATGCACGGTGAACACGTTATAGCTTTAGAAGAAATGCAAAAAGCTTATGAGATTGTCACAGCACAAACTGAGGAGTTTATAAAATTAAGTTATTATATTTTTGGCGAGTATGCTCGTATGTTAATGAATGCTAAGAAATATGAGAAAGTTATTGAGGTTGCTAGTCAATGTTTGAAACATACTAAAGACTATCCGGATTTGTATTTTTATATGGGACATTCTTATCTCTCGTTGAATAAATATAAAAATGGTATAGATTCGTTAGAACATTATCTCAATCTTTATTTTAAATACAATAAAAACGAACTAGATTTGTCAAAACTTAATGCAGTTGAAATGTATACGTTAGATGAAGAAAACTATAATTTCGCATTAACTCTATTGGTCAATACATTCTTTAAGGATCAATCTATAAATTTTAAAAAAGAAAATTATAAGTCTTGGGTTAATATGATTGAAAACCAGGCTTTAAAATATAAACTTCTTGCTCAGTTAAACTTGATAGAAAAGGATTATAAGCAATTATTGAACATCTTTCAAGGTATAGGCATTGTAAATAAATCACGTTATTCTTTTATTAATTCTATTGAAACCTTAAAAAAAGATTTAAATATAGAAGAGAATAAATCAATTGAAATGCTCTTCGCTAAAGTTGAAGATGATTATGGCTTATTGAACAGAATTCGATTAACGGAGGATAAAAACAGGTTATTATTAGAGCTTATTAATCAATATAACCTTATCCAATTTTCTGATGAAATCATTATGGAATTCGTTAACCTCTTTATGGCAAGTACATATTTGAACAGGTTTTTTAAAAAGATTGATAGCTTTACCATAAAGAAAATTGTGAAAAAATTAATAGATCAAGATGATAATATAAAAGAATACTTTCTAAAGAGTTTAAGTAAAGACTTTAAGTTTAATGATTTTCAGAATAACAGAATTTTTATAGCAATAGCCAATGTTATTCTTTTGTCTGCAATAGAGGAACAAAAAAAGAACGATGTTGTTTCTGATGAGTTATGTGAGATATTCCTTAGCTATATAAAAAAGGGTAAGAATTATATTAAATATTTATATAACGAAAAACACCTGCGTCTTATATATAACAGTTTGGAAAATAGGGAAGAAAAATTTCTTATTTCGATAACACTTGCATATGATTGTGCGGATAAAAAAGATTATCAAAATTTCATGAAATATTTTAAAGGGGCTACAAATGAATACCCTTATTTTGCTCGGCTTTTGCAGGTGATTTTGTATGAAGTTTTTCTTAAAAAAGCTAATATGCATGAGGAATCCAGAGAATATTTACAGGCGATTGAAGCCTATGAAAGTATTTTGAGGTTAAATATGCCCAGAAAAGACAACGTTCTAAGTTGCCTTGAACGCATGGAATTGGAATATAAAAAAGAAACGATAGAACAAATAGCCACTGGTTTGAAAAATAAAAAGCCAGCTAACAATAGTCACTTTGGGAACCTGCACTTACTGACAGACAGCCCATATAGTGAAGATTTTATGCAATTTATTAATCAAAATTATGAAGAACACCTTCATACATTTATACTAATCGCGGACAATATGCAATTGAAATATGTAAACCAAAATGGGAAAGATAATTTGTATGTTCTTTCTTTTAATGACAAAGATAAGATCAGTAATATGTTGGCCGATAGTAACAAGATCTTTATACACTATCTGCTTGATTTTTTTTGTGATTTAATTGCGGAGACTGCTATAGAAGGAACCATCCATTGGGCTGTATGGGGAGGAGATGTATACAATTATATCCCCTATGAATTATATGACTCTAAAACCGTTGAACTAGGTTTTTATAATAATAGGAACCCCGGATATCTTGTGAATAGAAAACAGACGATTAGAAAAGTAGATTATATTTTAACTTGGCTGGAACAAGATTATGAATTAATCAGAAAGCACTATTTAACAGCAGCTTTAATGAAAGAGTTTATGTATCCCTTACCAATCAATAAAACGGATATATCATCTCAAATTACAATGAAACAGTCGACTGCGAACAATGACCATTATACATTTATGATTGGAAATTCAGGAGATCCAACCAATAATCATGTAGAAATCATGGAACTCCTTTCTACGTATCATCAAGAAAATTTTAAAGTTCTAGTACCGTTATCATACGGAAATCCTTTTTACATAAAAAAAATAATTGAAAAAGGAAAAGAACTGCTTGGAGATAAATTTATACCGCTTACACAATTTATGGAAGAGGAGAAATATATCAACTTGCTTAAAGAAATAGATGTGGCTTTTATGAATCATAATAGGCAGCAAGCAGCGGGAAACATCTTTTTATTATTAGCTTTAAATAAAAAAGTATATTTAAAAGATAGCTCTCCAGTAAATCGTTATTTATACGAAAAGAATTATTGTGTTCACCGCATTTCAGAAATTATGAATCAGAATATGAATTTCAAACAGATTATTAGCCGAACAGTTGGTGATGATGAAAATCAGCAAAAACTGCTATCTAATTTGACAAATAGTGAGTTGAAAAAAAATTTGGACAAAGTATTTATTTAATAACCTCAATAATACATTTTTTGGAGTCGGTGGATATGAAAGAATCAACTAAACCGATATTGGTAACAAAGCCTTTTTTACCTCCCATGGAGGAGTATGTTTCCCAAATAAAAGAGATATGGAATAACGCTTGGCTTACCAATAATGGTCCCTTGCATAATTCCTTGGAGAATAAACTCAAAGATTTATTGGGAGGAGAAGAGGCTACACTTTACACTAATGGAACACTCGCACTTGAATCTGCTCTACAGTCTATAGGGGTAAAGGGAGAGATTATTACAACCCCTTTTACTTTTGCTGCAACTGTTCATGCTATTGTCAGGACGGGTAATAACCCGGTTTTCTGTGACATTGAACCTTCTACCTTTAATATTGATGTAAACAAAATTGAAGAGTTAGTAACTGATCAAACAATAGCCATTTTGCCTGTTCATGTATTTGGTTTTCCATGTAATGTATATGAAATTAATGAAATTGCCCAAAAGCACCAGTTGAAAGTTATATATGATGCAGCCCATGCTTTTGGTGTGCAGCTCAATAATATTCCGATTGGTGCCTTTGGTGATATTTCTATGTTCAGTTTTCATGCAACAAAAGTTTTTCATTCAATTGAAGGTGGACTTCTTAGCTATAACGGAAAAGAGCTGCAAAGGAAGCTCAACTTATTAAAAAACTTTGGTTATATGGATCCGGAGAATATAGAGATTGTTGGAACAAATGCGAAAATGAACGAATTTCAAGCGGCAATGGGTCTGGTAAATCTTAATCATATTAATGAAGAGATAAAAAAAAGGGAACGCTTAGTTAATTTCTATAAATCACAGCTAAATCAGATAAATGGAATTAAATATATTGAGGATAGAATTGAAGTAAAACAAAACCATTCATATTTTCCTATTTTAGTTGAAGAGAGTTTTGGAATAGACAGAAATAGGTTGCAAGAGGAATTAGCTTTACACAATATTCAGACACGTAAATATTTTTACCCTTTATGCAGTGATTTTTCTTGCTACCAGGACGTAGTTTCTGCAAAGGGATTATCGGTTGCAAGAGAGATTGCTAACAAAGTTTTAGTTCTGCCTCTTTATGGAACATTAACCGAAGAAGAAGTTACTTTTATATGCCATAAAATTAAAGAAATTAAAAAAGTAAACCAATATGTGCTATAAGACGATTATTTTCGCAATTAGATAGAGGAGTTTTGATATTGTCTTTTTATTCCACAGAGGAATTACTAAATATCGGGTTTAAAGCTATAGGTGAAAACGTAAATATAAGCAGAAAAAGCAGTATTTACAATCCTTCCACGATCTCCATTGGAGACCATGTTAGAATTGACGATTTTTGCATTTTATCTGGTGGAGAAAAGGGTATAGAAATTGGTTCTTATATACATATAGCAGCTTATTCTGCAATCTATGGAAGCGGGGGAGTTGTGTTAAAGGATTTTACTAATCTTTCTTCGCGGGTTGTCATCTATAGTGTAACTGATGATTTTTCAGGATTAAGTTTGACTAATCCTACAGTGCCGGCTGAATTTTCCAATGTACAAAAAGGTGAAGTCATCCTAAATAAACATGTAGTAGTTGGAACGAATTCTACTATTCTTCCAAATGTTGTTGTTGGTGAAGGAGTGGCAATAGGAGCCCACAGTTTAGTTAAACAGGATGTCCAACCATGGGGAATTTATGCTGGTATACCTGTAAAAAAAATTAAAAATAGAAAAAAAGATCTCCTTGTAAAAGAAGAAAAACTATTCAAATTAAATAATTCTAAATAACTTAGGGGCAAATTATTATGAAGGGTATTATATTAGCAGGTGGTACGGGTTCAAGGTTATATCCCTTAACAAAAACAATATCCAAACAATTACTGCCTATTTATGATAAACCAATGATTTACTACCCGCTTTCTGTATTAATGCTTGCGGGAATAAAAGAGATTTTATTAATCTCAACGCCGCAAGATACACCGCTTTTCAAAGAACTACTTGGAGATGGTTCAACGATCGGATTGTCTATTGCATATGCAGAACAACTTTCGCCAGACGGGATTGCTCAAGCGTTTATTATTGGTGAAAAATTTATTGGCAATGATAATGTTGCTCTTATATTAGGGGATAATTTATTTTATGGTCCTGGTTTGACGCAACGGTTAGAAAAAGCAATTAGCCGAAAAGAAGGAGCTACTCTCTTTGGTTACTATGTAAAAGATCCAGAGCGATTTGGGGTTATAGAGTTTAATGAAGAAGGACAAGCGGTTTCGATTGAAGAAAAACCTGGATCACCAAAATCTAATTATGCCGTTACAGGTTTATATTTTTATGATAATCATGTTATCCAAATAGCAAAAAGTCTAAAGCCTTCATCAAGAGGAGAATTAGAGATTACTGATATTAATCAGAAATACCTTGAAATGAATACTTTATATGTTGAAGTTTTGGGCCGAGGATTTTCTTGGTTGGATTCTGGTACACACGAATCATTGCTGGAGGCTTCTCATTTTATAGAAACGATTGAAAAAAGACAAAGCTTAAAAGTGGCTTGTTTAGAAGAAATTGCATATGTGAGAGGAAATATTACTAAAGAGCAATTGTTAAAACTAGCTGAACCTATTAAAAATAACCAATATGGGCAATATTTAATAGAACTGGCTAACCGTACGGATGTTTTTTATAAGTTAGGATAGAATGGAAACTAATCAGCAGGAGAATGAAAATGAATTTATTAGTAACCGGTGGAGCAGGCTTTATAGGGAGCAACTTCATAAAATATATTTTATCGAAATATGAAGAAAAATATAATGTTGTTAATTACGATTTATTGACCTATGCAGGGAATCTTAACAATTTATTAACGGTTAAAAATTTACTGAATTATAAGTTTGTTAGAGGAGATATAAATAATCAGCAATTAGTAGATTATGTTATCAAAGCATATGATATAGATGTAATCGTAAATTTTGCAGCAGAGTCTCACGTAGATAGGAGTATTGAAAATCCCGGAATATTTATAAAAAGCAATGTGCAGGGAGTTCAAACCCTTTTAGAAGCAGCAAAAGAAAACAAAATAAGAAAATTTATTCAAATTTCAACTGACGAAGTTTACGGTTCGCTTGATAACGAAGGTTATTTTACAGAAGAAACGCCACTAGCACCGAACAGTCCTTATTCATCAAGCAAAGCTAGTGCAGATTTAATTGTTAGAGCATATCATGAGACATTTGGTTTAGATATTAATATTACAAGATGTTCTAATAACTATGGTCCTTTTCAATATACAGAAAAATTAATACCTAAACTAATTAGCAAAGCCTTGAAAAATGAAAACATTCCTATATATGGGAATGGGGAAAACATAAGAGATTGGCTCCACGTTATTGACCATTGCTCAGCAATTGATATGGTCATTCATAATGGCACTTCAGGTTCAATATATAATATTGGTGGAAATAATGAAAAGTCAAATAATGAAATTGCTCAAATAATACTGAAAAAACTAAAAGTATCTCAAAATTTAATAAAACATGTTGATGACCGACTTGGACATGATTTTCGATATGCCGTCGACTCAAGTAAAATACAAAAGGAATTAGGATGGGCGGCAAGTATTGATCTTGAAAGGGGATTAGATGACGTTATCTCTTGGTATCGATGTCATTTGTAAAAAATCATAGCATTTAAGGTTTTAATTTTTACAATGATACCCCCCTTTGATGTTTGTTGACAAACAAAATTTTTGTTTAGAGAGAGGGGTGAACAGAAATGTATCGATTATTTCGAATACAAAAGCATCTATGAGTTTGTTTGTGTTTAGGGATTTTAAATGCAGCAGATGCTTTGTTCACTCAACAGCTGCTGCAAAAAGTCGGAAGTGAACTCAACCCTTTAATGAGCAGTCTGTATGAATACGACCCAGTCATCTTTCTCCTCGTTAAATTCTTTTTGGTATAGGGTCGTTATACTTTTAAAAAGAAGAGTACTGGTTCTGCTAAACACTGCTTTGCTTATTTATTTTATCGTAATCTCGTGGCATGTGATTATTAATGTGTGGCTTGTGAAATACCGTTAAGGTCATCGGAAAATTAAGCATCTACTAAAATGTCGATATCAAATGAGTTTGAATTGCAATTCTGTCCAATGTATTCTGCAAAAGCATCATTTACAGTGCCGTGTAATGCCAAAGAGAAAATGGAAATCTCAAGTACCAAGCTATCATTGTCGCACCTATTTTTTTACAGAGAGATTTTTCAGCCGTTTTGCCCAATGAAAAATGTATCTTTCAACCATTAATCTGTTCAATAATCAAATTGTGGTTTACAAGCTCTATACGCATCAACAAACTCTTCTGATGACAGATACTTTAAAAGCTGAATTAGAATCACGAGGAAACTCAGTGATCAAGGAAGTGTGTATACATCTTATGTGTATCAGCAGTTGATACAAGAAGGTAAATTAGTTAACAGTATGTCCACAAGGGGAAATTGTTGGGGTAACGCCGTTATTGAATCTCTCCATTCAAATCTAAAACCTGAAGTATTCCAATACGTGAAGTTTAATTCTAGTTAAATGAGGGTAGTATGGCAGTCTAACAGGTGTTTTATTAGTGTTCCAATTGATTATGTCAGTCTAGTCTAATCATCAGATAAAATAAACAATATCACTCATGCATAAACAAACATTAAACCGATATATAAATTAACTGAGAAAAGAAAGCAGGTTAACAAATGGACATTGCCGCTCTATCTATTATGATGAATCAATCACAAGTCAAACAACAAGCCAACATCTCTGTAATGAAAATGACAATGAATACAGCAGAACAAAACAATATTAATCTTATGAAGATGTTAGAGCAATCCGTTCAGCCTTACTTGGGAAGCAAAGTAGATGTTAAACTGTGAAAAGATCTCTAAAAAGAGGTCTTTTCCTTTTTATCAAACATGTCGCTTTTTGCAACACATTTCTAGTAAACTTTCTCTTCAAATATGGGTATACTTCAATAGTAGAGAAGGAGAGTGCGGAGATGGATCGTGTGTTTCGGATACAAAAGCATTTGTGGATATGTTTGTGTTTGGGTATTTTAAATGCTGCGGATGCTTTATTTACTCATCAGCTTCTTCAAAAGGGTGGTAAAGAGCTAAATCCATTAATGCGAGGGCTATATGAACAAGACCCCGTTATTTTTCTTCTAGTAAAATTCTTCTTTTCGTACCTAATTATAGCTATTGGTTTTATACCTCTAAAGAGGAGAGTACAGGTGTTGTTACTACTAGCGTTGGTTGTATATGTTGTAGTAATCTCGTGGCATTTGATCATTAATATCTATTTAATGAGGAGTTAAAACATCATTCTCTTAAAAAGAAAAAACCTCCCGTAGGAGGCTGGTCATTGAAGTAGTCTATCTATCTGAGTAACAGACAAATCCTTAACGACTGGTAAACCTTCTGGAGGATTTTTAATCAACTCCGGGTTATATATAATTTTTAAACGTGACTTAGATGGAGACATTTGACTTTGACCTGATTCAAAATCATAGGTGTTTAACCTGCCGTATATAGGTTTTACTTTTCCTCGTGTTGCGTTTAAAACCACCTTTCGACCAAAGACTCCACCTTGAATTTCTACATTCGATCCAACTCCATAAATCTCCATTAGATTTTCTGAATAGAAGAATCCACGAATGATATTCGCATTGTCACCGTAAACGTTGTTATTTGATATTTGAATGGAATCTTTGCCAAAGAGAACAAGTGACTTTTCAATGTTATTGTTCATAATTCCCTGCAAGCGGGAGTAACGGATGGTCGTTTTCCCAGTAACATAAATGGTTGAATTAAACTTTACGTTGGCTCCCCATATGGTTAGATCGCCATCTATAAAGATAGGTCCGTCAATTTCAAATTGATTATACTCTCCGTAGCTGTAATGGTTGATATCTGTGTCTCCAATTGTAACGTCCCCTCCAAAGTATGCCCCTTGTTTAAACGTTAATTGGCTTGGACCAAATCTTCCTGCTGTTGCACTAGTAATGTTTACTTTTCGATCTGGAGAATATAGGCGGGTACTAAAGCTTTTAAATGTATGACTACCATGAATTTTTATATCTTGATGTGTAGCAACAGCAATGTTAGAAGATTCGTAGTTTCTTCTAATATTCTCCTGGTTTGCATTGTTATTAAAATTTCCATCGTTAAGCTTTGTAACCCCAATTTTTACTTCGGGGAAGTAGTATTGGGCTTTTTGTCCATCAATATCAATTGGAGCAAAGCTTGGAGCCCGCGAATCAACGATAGGCACGTAATCCTTATTTATTTCGTTAAATGAGGTAAAGGCGCTCCCGACACTTTCTTTATTAATTTTTTGATAAGCCACATTGTTGTTAAAGTTTTTTTGCAGTATATGATCACTGTATCTTGAATCTGAAGTCATTTTATACAAACTTCCGGGAAGAATTAGATGAGCTTTTTTACCATTTTCACCTTCAACACTTGGTAAGTCAGATGTAATCCAATCATAGTCTGTACCTACGATTCCCTTGTTCTTCGTAATTAGATTCCTTTCTACATAAAGGTCTCCTTTAATGGCAACTCCTCCATGTAAAAACATATTTCCATCATCATCCCGAGCTGTACAGCCAATTCTGCCTTTACAAGGGTTATAGGCACCAAGTGCATAATTTAACGCTTCAGGTGTTTGTTTAGCACCAAGGTGAATGTTGGAGATTATTGTTTTAGTTTTACCGTTAACAGTCGCTTGGCTATGTAGGGTCATGGTCTGACTCAAGTCATCAGGATCAGCCGTAACCTTTTTCAAATTATAAATTTTAACCTTTAATATTCCGTTATCGGATGGAAGAGTCGCAGTGGTTGGAAACTCATCATTTGCATTTGTTACTTCATAGTTTTTAATTATGTTTTTTAATGATAGATTAAAATCTTTTGAAGGCAAGCCTGCCAGAAGTTGTGATTTGGACTCAAGAAGAGTGGTTAAGTAGTCAATACCTTTCTCAGCTAATTCTACAGACTGTATTTGTGTTTCACGAGCATCTGTTTTTTTAACACCGTTAAACGTAGTAGAAATTAGTGACAGTCCAGCTACCGTAAAAATGACAATCATTAATAATACAATGATGAGCGTATTCCCTTTTTCAGTTAAGAGATTCTTCATTCCTACTCCTCCAAGAGCCCAAATTGACTTTGTAATGTTAAAGGTTTTGCATTCTCATTTTTATTGCTTTTTACGTTTAATATAATTTTGACGCTTTTGCCAACTTTAGCAATTGATGATCCATTAAAGTCAAATTCTTTAGAACTGATGTTTTGCCCATTTATAACAGGTATATTGTCAATAAAACCGACCGTTTTTATTGTGTTCTTGTTTACTTCATAGACCATTACATTTTGTCTGCCTGTTGATGCATCCTTTACTTTTGAAGCTGGTGCTGTGTAGATTATATCAATGATCTGTGCCATAACGAGATCTGCTTCATCGCGAAGTAATGTTTCGTTATAAATTTTTTTCTCCGTATTTATGCCACTTAGTAAAACAAAGTAGATAACTGTACCGATAATAGAAAAAAGCACAACAGAAAGGAGCGACTCAATCAAAGTAAGTCCATTTTGGTTCGACACTTTATTTAACATCTTTTACATACCCTTCTACTGAAGTAGTTGCTAACTTTTTATTATTGGTATATTGAATGGTTACCTTAACCGGAAGTAGTTGAATCGAGTTTTCTTCTCCGACTTGTGGCTTTACGGTAATTTTAGTTTCGTATTTGGTGTTATTGATTAAAGTCTCATAAATATCTCTACATTCTGATGAAGTGCATTTCGATTTCTCATAGATTGATGGCGATACTTTGATCTCATAGGCTTCGTAGTCATTTTGTAGTCGCTCCAACGTCATTCTAGCTAGGTTGGTCGCTACTAATTTATTATTGTTACCTGTTGATATTTGGTTCGCTTGGTGAAAAAACTGTGATATGCCGATGACGGAAACAGAGAGGATCATAAGTGAAATGAGAACTTCTATAAGAGAAAAACCTTTTTCTGAAAGCATTGCACACATCCTCTGAATATTTTTTAGGTAAAAAGAACTATTTATGATTACGTATTAAAATGATTATACAATATTTTTTACAAAAGTTTGATATTATTGGATGTTTTTTAGTAATTTTGTAGTATTATAGGTTTAATTAGCTAATCTTGGAATTGGGGAGAGGACTTTGATACAATTTATTGTTCTATTAATATCGACAATATTGGTTGGTTCTTTATTGTATTTTTACCCGCCAAATGTTCCTATTAAATTGAAGATGAGCTTACTTGGAATAGCGTTCTTATTAGCGTTAGGTGGCTTATTTATTCTAGATACTCTATCACTTGGTTTAGCACTTGCGGCCATCACAGCCATTTCATTTATAGCTGCTTATCTTGCTGATAAGCGAGTGAACTTTATGGCTACAACAGGACAAACAGAGATTGTGCTTTCGTTTACAGAAGAAAAATCAACCTCTGAAAAAGCAGATGAAAATTTTAATGAGATTGAATTAACGGGTAGAGAGATTCTACCTAAGAGTGAATTAACTATCGACGATTTACAGAATAATGAAGAATTATATAATGAAGTCACAATAGTTAATCAATCTATAGAAAGTAAAGAAGTACAACAGGTTAATGATATTGATTCAATTGAACTGTTAGATCTGGAGAATATTGAGCATATTTCAGAGGACGAAAGTATTTTAGAAAACATTAATTCGGTCCAGAAGTTAACCGAAGATCATCAATTGGCAGAGTTAACAGAGGACGAATTAGTTTTTTTATCAGAAATAAGAGAAATTTCTGAAGAAGAGGTAACGAATCCACCAGATCCTACCGATATAGAGGATAAGGAGATTCTTTCACAACGATCCGCATTATTAGAAGAGCTGGATGTGGTAGATGTGGTAGAAGAATTTCCTCAAGCAACGCCTTTACATGAAGTAGCTGTAGGCACGGAAGAAGAATTATCTCATGATAAAGATTATGAGTCTGAGGAAAACGAGTCGGCTGAGGAATTAGTTGCTGAGGAGATATTAGAAGAGATACCTACTACAAGTGAAGAAGAAAATAACACCGAAGAAACCTACATTATGGGAAATTCTATCATCGAAATTGAAATCACATCGGAAGAGCCTATCCAAGTTAATACACAGATTGAAACACCTATGGAAGAAGTAACTGAAATGATCGAAAGTGTTGAAGTAGTTGATTTTATTGAAGAACAAGATGAGTATCAATTGTTAGATACGATTCAAGAGATAGAAGTAGAGGATACAGTGCAACCTTTACACAATATAGTTGAGAAAAGTACTCCTGAAATGAGTGATGACTTACAGGATATGCTTCTAAGCACTTTGTTTTCGTACGAAGAAACAGATGATCATAGCTCTTATCAAGAAATGCTCGTCACGTTAGTGAATCAAAAACTATCAGATAAAGACTTCTATCTGTTTTCGAAACTGTTGCTAGATTCTTATATGAAGTCTAGTGATTTAAGTAACGTCAATCCATTGATTGAGTCGATGGAAGAAAAGCTAAGCCATTACCCTGTGATTGTAGAAGAGCTTCAAAGATACAAAGAAATGAACAAATAACATAATTATTTAAAACATAAAGGACTGGGTGAGTAATATGAAAAAGAGTAATCAATTTGTTGGACTGCCTATTATCAGTATTGCAGACGGAGCAGAAGTAGGACATGTAAAGTCATTGGTCGTTAATCCAAAAGAAGGTATGGTTGATTTCCTAACCGTTGAACATGCAGACTGGCAGATCAGCGTACGTGCGGTTCCTTTTAAGAAAATCGTAGGTGTTGGAGAGTTTGCAGTCATGATTGAAGACAGTACATCAATCTTTGACTTGACAGAGATTCCAATCGCCAATGAACTTGTACAAAAGAAAATTAATGTCGTTGGAGCTAAGTTGATTGATCGTAAAGGTCAACTGATTGGAGAAGCGACAGAGTTCTTTATCAACGAAGACACGGGAGCCATTCTAGGTCTGGAATTGTCACTACGTTCAAAGAAAGTAATCCTTTCATCCGAACAGCTTATCACTTATGGACGTGATTTGATTGTTATTAAAGAAGAAGCACAGTTGAACTTTTTAGATAAAGCTGAGTCTTTATTAGGTGGCGTTGTTGAAGTAGAAGATGAGGTAGCTGTATCTGTTGAAACAAACGAGCTATCTGAGTTCCAAGAAAAACAACTGAAATTATTGACTGGACGAACGACAACAAAAGATATTTTTGAGAGAAACGGTGAGCTTTTATTTCCGAACGGAACCACTCTAAATAAAGAGGATGTACGGAAAGCTCAAGAGAAAGGACCAGCCGTTCTAGCGGAACTTTCCATGAACGTTGTGGGCTAAAGAGAAAGCGATGGCTAAAAGAGAATTCAATCCTAAAAATTTTCTTGTGATCTTTGCATCCCTTAGCCTTGCAGCTCTTTTTCTTTTCTTGTTTAGTCACTTAGGGACAAAGGTATACTCTAATATTTTCGAAGAAGAAAAGCATGGTACGGGGGTTGCGTTAGCTTCTGTGCCTTTAGAAAATGTTGCAAAATCTGAAGCATTACCACTTGTAAATGAAAAAGTATCACAGTGGCAGAACGACTATCCCGTAATTTTGGTTTACAACGAAAAAAGAGTTCAATTGCGTAGTGATGTATGGCAGTTTCAGGTTGAAGATAGTCTGAAGAACCTTTCTGGCACTTCATCACCACTATTAGTAAATGTAAACAAAGAAACGGTTGAACAATCGATACAACAACTTCAAGTTAGTGGACTTACAGAGTTATTGGATGAAGAGATGTTACATGCACACCTGAAAAAGATTGGCTCTACCTTACAAACAGCTGAACTTGAAGTTCCGATCAACGAATTTCTCACTACGTTCGGACAAGCAGAAGAAGTGGTGAGTGAAAGCACGATTAAACTTCCAGGAGAGCATGTTCTTTTGGAAGATTGGGTAGAGGGTTTAGAAAATTATGAGTTGAAACCAGGAGAAGTTTTCTCATTAATAGGCGCTCTAGAAGAAGTAGACATGACCGCACAAGATTCGATTGATCTTAACGTGTTGGCTAGTGGCATTTATGGAGCGATACAAAAGACAAACTTCAGCATTATCGAACGTCATACATCAAGAGAGCTGCCTGATTATTCGTCACTAGGATATGAAGCACTCGTTAAACCTCAAGACATGGATCTAGCTTTTAAGAATACAAACGCTTCGTCATATAAGTTCAACTTTATAATGGATGGAAACAATTTAAGCGTTTCAATTGTAGGGGTACCACTTCCTTATACCTATACCGTCAAAGTGGACAAGCAAGTATTTGAACCAAAGACCATTATTCATTTTAATGACCAGCTGGCATCGATTTTGAGTGCAGTTACCGTAAGTGGTGGAAGGGAAGGTTATCTGGCAACGGTCTATCGGAAATCGTTTGGTTCTGGTGGTGAGGAAGTAGTTTCGGAAAAGCTAGCAGAAGACTTTTATCCACCTCGACATCGTATAGAGGAGAGAGGTTATCCGGTCGAGGAAGAGGAAACACCTGAAACCACACCAGAAGAGGGTGCACCTGGAACGCCATATCCATATCCATATTATCCAGACCCGAATAATCCATTGAATCCTTATGTACCTGTAATGCCAGGTATTCCAGGAACAGACCCTTCGGATAAACCGACTATACCGACGCCTGTTCCAGAAAAGGAAAAAAAACCAACAATGAGTAATTCTGGTGAAGAGAGCGATGGTGATAAAAATTGATCGTTCAAAAAAAACGCCTTGGTGATCTATTAGTAGAGTCTGGCTTGATTTCAGAAGATGTTCTTCAGCATACATTAAAAGAAAAACGTAACAACCAAAAGCTGGGTGATGCTCTCATCGAAAAAGGTTTGCTGACTGAACAGCAGCTTATCGAGGTCCTTGAATTTCAACTTGGCATCCCGCACTTAAGCTTGTATCGCTATCCGATTGATGAACAAGCAGTAGCTATTGTTCCTAGAGAGTTTGCAAGAAGACATTTTCTTATGCCGGTGAAAAAGGAAGCAGACAAACTCTTTGTTGCGATGGCAGATCCGATGGATTTTACCGTTATTGATGATTTGCGATTAACAACAGGTTTTCAAATAGAACGTGCGATATCAGCAAAAGACGATATCATCCGTGCTCATAACAAGTATTACGATATCGATGATTCTATGGACGAGTTTCTGGATCTTTTGCCACAAGGTGCATCGTTAAGTGATGACAGCCGAATGACTGAGGAAGATTCACCGATTGTTAAACTCGTAAACCAGATTATCCAGCAAGGTGTGCAGCAAAAAGCGAGTGATATTCATTTTGATCCACATGAGACAAAGCTGGTCGTGCGTTATCGTATTGACGGCATGCTAAAAACGGAACGAAGTCTACCAAAACATATGCAGAATATGCTGACGGCTCGTATTAAGATTATGGCAAACCTGAACATAACCGAAAGCCGACTGCCCCAAGATGGCAGAATTAAGATGACGCTTGATATGCATCCTGTAGATCTTCGTGTGTCTACATTGCCGGCCATCTATGGTGAAAAGATTGTTCTGCGTATTCTAGATCTCGGAAGTTCATTAAATCATCTAGAAAACTTAGGTTTTAATAAGCTGAATATGCAACGGTTTACAAATTTAATCAAGCAGCCAAACGGCATTATCTTAATTACGGGTCCAACGGGATCAGGTAAATCATCAACCCTTTATGCAGCATTAAACAAATTGAACACAGAAGAAGTTAACCTAGTGACGGTTGAGGATCCGGTTGAATACCAATTGGCTGGAATCAACCAGATTCAAGTAAATACTTCGGTCGGTCTTACGTTTGCCAGTGGCTTGCGCTCAATTCTCCGGCAAGATCCTGACATCGTTATGATCGGAGAGATTCGAGATACAGAAACGGCGGAAATTGCAGTACGTGCATCTCTAACAGGTCATTTAGTATTAAGCACACTTCATACGAACGACTCAATTGGTACGATCGCTCGTCTTACCGATATGGGCGTTGAACCATTCTTAGTAGCCGCGTCTCTCTCTGGTGTTATCGCTCAGCGATTAGTTCGAAGAGTGTGCCGTGATTGTAAACAAACGTTTAAAGCGACAGAGCGAGAAAAAGAAATCTTTGCTAAACGTGGTATCAAGATTGAATCTGTTTCTCGTGGAAAAGGCTGTGGGATGTGCAACAGTACGGGTTATAAAGGCAGGATAGCTCTTCATGAAGTATTAGTTGTGGATGAGCACATTCGCCAGCTTATTATGAACAACAGACCGATTGTAGAATTACGTGACTATGCGATGAAAAACGGAACGATCTTTTTGATCGATGACGGATTCCTAAAAGTGAAACAAGGCTTAACGACGACTGAAGAAGTCTTACGTGTAGCCATCAACGAGTAGGTGCTGACATGAAAGAAAAGCTGGAACAATGGCTGAGAGCAGCCTTTCAATTAAAAGCATCAGATGTTCACCTGTCTGTTGGAATGCCACCTGTTTTCCGAATCAATGGGGGACTGAAACGATACGGTAGTGAAGCATTGAGACCTGAGGATACGGAACAGATTTCACAACTAGTCATCGATGAAAAGTATTATGGGGATTTTGAAGAAGCGGGAGAAATCGATATCTCTTATGGTATCCAAGGATTGTCGCGCTTCAGGGTTAACGCTTATCGTCAGCGGTCTTGTGTGAGTCTTGCTTTTCGAATCATTCCAACATCCATTCCAAGTATGGAAGATTTGATGCTTCCAGAAAGTGTGCGAAAGATGGCGGGAAAACATCAAGGACTTGTGTTAGTCACAGGTCCCACTGGTAGCGGGAAGTCTACGACTCTTGCCTCGATGATCGATTTTATGAACCGGACGATGAGCCGGCACATTATTACGTTAGAGGACCCGATTGAGTACTTGCACAAACATCGAACGTGCGTGATCGACCAGCGTGAAATTGGTTTTGATACAAACAATTTTGCAAACGGTCTTCGCGCGGCACTCCGTCAAGACCCTGATGTGATTCTGCTCGGGGAAATGCGAGATCTGGAAACCATTGCAACCGCTATTACGGCAGCGGAAACGGGTCACCTTGTTCTAGGCACGCTCCATACGACAAACGCATCATCAACGATTGATCGAATCGTTGATGTGTTTCCACCGGAACAACAAGGACAGATTCGAATTCAGTTAGCTTCCGTATTAGTTGGTGTCATGTCGCAGCGACTTCTTCCTACCAATGATGGTAAAGGAAGAAGAGCGATTACAGAGGTGTTAGTAAACACACCTGCTGTAGCGAACTTGATCCGTAATGAAAAGATTCACCAGATTCATAGTGTGATGCAAACGAGCAAGAACGCTGGTATGCATACGTTTGAGATGTCTGCGAAGGAAGCTCTTGAGCGCAACGAAGTTTCAAGAGAGTTCGTGGAGCCATATCTCCTGGAGAAGGGAGGCTAAGATGGCACAGTTTAGTTATGTAGGTCGTGACAAGAGCGGGAAAAAACGTACAGGCTCCGTTCTTGGACTATCCAAACGTGAAGCGGTTCTAAAGTTAAAAGAAAAAGGAATCGCAGTCACAGAAGTACAAGAGATGAAGCAAACGCTGTTTAACAAAGAACTTTCGTTAGGCAGTCCAGTAAAGTCACAGCAGTTTGTCATTTTCTTAAGGCAGTTTGCGACACTTTTGCGAGCGGGTGTATCCGTTGTAGATTCAACAAGTATTATGGCTGCTCAGACAGAAAGTAAAGCACTGCAAAAGGTGTTAGCCGATGTGGAAGAAGAGCTCCGGCAAGGAAACCCTTTGTCTAATGCAATGAGTCGGCACCGAAATGTGTTCCCGCCGATGGTTATCAACATGGTGTCCGCAGGAGAAGCAAGTGGTAGTTTGGACGATACACTGGACCAACTGGCAACTTATTTTGAGAAACAGCATTATACGAAGCAAAAGATTATTTCAGCAATGATGTACCCGATGATTGTCGGGGTGGTAGCGGTATTTGTTGTCATTTTCTTGCTAGCCAAGGTTGTGCCAACGTTTGCAACCATGCTGCAAGAAGCTGGTGGAGAGTTACCTGCCATCACAAAGTTCGTCCTAGGCGCTAGTAACTTTATGCAAGAGTATTGGTGGTTTTTAATTACAGTTTTAGTACTACTCTATGTATCACTCTTAGTTATACGAAAAAATAAATCCAGTCGCTACTATTTCGATTACGTGATCTTAAAAATACCTGTATTCGGCAAACTCCTTCAAAAATCTGCACTGGCGAGGATGACTAGAACACTTAGCTCGCTCTTCTCAAGCTCTGTACCTATTCTGCAATCTCTATCGATTGTGGAAAAAGTAGTAGAAAATGAAGTAGTGGCAAAAGTAATTAGGGAATCAAGAAGTTCACTGGAGACCGGTCAGCGGTTAACAGAACCGATGAAAAGACACTGGATATTTCCACCTTTAGTGACTCAGATGATTTCCATCGGCGAAGAAACGGGTTCTCTCGATGAAATGCTTGCAAAAGTAGCCGAATTTTATGAAAAAGAAGTAGAAACAGGGACGGATCGATTGAAAGCAATGATTGAACCATTAATGATTGTTTTCTTGGCATCAGTCGTAGGAACAATTGTTATTTCAGTAATGGTGCCTATGTTTGAGATTTATAAAAATGTTGGATAAAAGCACAAATTAAACATGTAAAGGGGATTAATAAGATGTTGAACAAACTATTAAAGAAGCATTTAAAGAATGAGAAAGGTTTAACTTTAATCGAGTTACTAGTAGTTGTGGTTATCTTAGGTATCATTGCAGCAATCGCTGTAGTGAGTATTGGTGGCATTTTAGATAACTCTAAAAGAGATGCGCACGCTGCAAATGCTCAACAGATGGTTAACGCAGCAAAAATGTGGGCAACTGGAAATGCGAATGGTACTGCGTTAGATGATGGAGCAGAGTCTTTAACTTTAAAAAAATTATATGATGAAAAATTAATAGATACTATGGTTGATCCTGATACCAAAACAAATTCTTATGACCTTGCTAAAAGTAAAGTAGATGTAACAAAAACTGCTTCAACCTTTACTTACAAAGTTGTCTTAGTTGGAAAAGAAAAAGAAATAAAAGAAACAACTCCTGACAAATTAGATAGATCAGCAGTTACAGAAGTAACTAAAACACCTTAATTTAAATTTTGAGTCCCCTCCTCAATAGGAGGGGGTTCATAATATTGACTGCTATTGTATTTTTTTCACGATTCTTTCAGAGATGGAGGCATGGTGAAAAGAATTACTGTATTTTAACAAATAAATGTAGTAATAATGCTGAGGTGATAATAATGAGGTTTGGTCTAGGTTATTTCAATAAAAAAAGAATTAATTTAATACTTCAAGACCACGTCATCCGTTATTTGGATTACCGTCATCCAGAAGACCTTGATGTAAGAAGCTCTGGTGAACGTTATCTTCCTGAAGGACTAATTCACGATGGAATCATTGCAGATCGAGAAACCCTCTTAACCATTCTTGAAGAGTGTGTAACAGAATGGGGTTTGAAAGGCCGTGAGGTACAATTCTTGATTCCTGACAGCAAACTCGTCATTCGGAAGCATCAAGTGCCTGTTAATCAAAAAGACGAAGAAATCAAAGGATATCTGTACATGGAACTAGGTAATACCATACATTTACCTTTTGAAGACCCTTTTTTTGATTATGTTTTACTTGAAGGTGATGAGGAGAAGCGAGAAATCTTATTATTTGCTGCTTCGGAAAAAATGGTGAATGATTATTCAACATTGCTTACTGATGCGAAGTTAAAGCCTGTGGTAGCGGATGCTTCATGTGTCTCTTTATATCGCCTTATTTTTATGAAAGATCTGGTTTCTGAAAAAGATCATACTCTTTGTCTGCAGTTCGATATCCCTGCTGTCCAACTAAGTATTTTTCATCATCATAAACCTTATTTTTTTAACCATTTAAAAATGGAGACGGATTATAAGAGTTGGGACTTTAAACAGCATTCTACAGGGGTACAGAAAATTGAATGGCAAGGTGATTCTGGCTATATCCATGGATTAATAGAGGATAAGCTTGTAGAAATTGAACGCATCGTAAACTATTACAAGTTTACGATTAATCACGGTAAACAAGGTGTAACAAAAGTAGTATTGTCAGGTGAGTTGCCAGAGTTAAAGTATATTCAAGAACGATTAACTTCAAAGTTAGATGTGCCGGTATTGACCATTCAGCCATCTGACCCGTTGCTTCCACCACAATTTGATGTTGTTTTAGGACTTGGGCTAAAAGAGGTGGAGCTATGTTAGTAGATATTAACCTTTTACCCGTTAAAGAAAGCAAATCATTAAAAACTACTATTCTATTCATTGTTGCATTGACCTTGTTATTAGGTTCCGCAACATGGATAGGGCTTGATTATTATGTGAACTCTGGGAAACTGCAAGAGAAAGAACGAATTTTAGCTCAAGAAAAGTTATTGGTACAAGAACAATTAAAGAAGCAGCAAGAAGCTGTTCCCCAAGTAGGTTCAGAGCCTCTAGCCGAAAAAATAGATTATATCCGAGACAAAAAGATTGCTGCTACAGACCTACTTCAGCATTTAGTAGCTTTACTTCCTGAACGTGGTTACTTCATCAATTATGAATATAAAGATAAGAAAACAATCCTTGTGGAAGCGCAGTTTGATACATTAGCTGAAACTTCTAACTACTTATATGAATTAACAAATTCTCCATATTTAGCTGCTGCATCTATTGAAAAAATGGAAACAACTAATTTTGAAGAGATTAATGAGGGAGAAGATATGACTGCTATGGCAGATTATCTCCCTAGATATAGAAGTGTATATAAAATTGAATTTGAGAAAGACCAAATACTTGAGTTAAAAGGTGAAGAGAATGACCGAGAATAAAAAGCTTCTTACATATGTGGGATTAGGTGTCATTCTTATTTTAATCATTGGTGGAGTATACGGATATTTTGGTTTATTAACACCGCTTCATCAGAAAATAGAATCTGTAGACGCAGAAATGAAACAGCAAGAGGTTATTTTAGATAAAGCAAGTGCTTCTGTGGCTGTAACTACTCAAACGAGTGAAAATACATTCGCTCTTCAAGAGGAAGTTCCAGTGAAACCTCTCGTTGATCAACTGATGTTGCAGTTCGAGAAAGCTGAAGTCTTATCAGATAGTCTTATACTAACAGTAGACTTTACGGATGATGATGTAACAGAGGAAGACGAAGATGTAGCAGAAGAGGCTACTGATGATGCTACAACTGAAGAAACACCCGATACGGAAAATGCAGAAACTAGTACAGAGGCAAATGCCGACGTGGAAGATGACATCTCAAACGAAGATGATACGGTAGAAACTAGTGAAACAACAATACCTGCTGAACCAGAAGTGTTACCACAAGGTGTGAAGAAAATCACAGCAGAAATGTCAGTAGTATCTAAAGACTTCAAAAGTATTGAAACGTTTATCAAAACGATTGAAGAACTCAAACGGGTAATCGTAGTGGAAGGGATAACATTCTCAGGGTTGGATGAACTCGAAGTGGCCGCTCCTGATGCTATAACGGATCAGTTGAAATACGAAATCACCATTTCAGCTTATTATCTACCTGAACTTACCGATTACTTAAAAGACCTTCCAAAAGGAGAATTTCCAGCTCCTAACGGAAAAGAAGATCCACTTATTAAAAAAGATTAGAAAATGAAAAAGCCAATCATCCGAAGCGGAAGATTGGCTTTGCTTATTAGTCAATATGTTTAATCAGATACTTTGCATATTCTTTTGCACCTGTATGTGTTAGGTGGACACCATCATGACCAATGTATTCTGGATGTGACTCACTCTTCGTAAACCAATCCACCACTTTAACATTATCATAGTTTGGAGCGACTTTTTCAATCGTCTCATTCACTTCCCGCTGCCAAGGCTTAGGAACACGTGCTGTAATCATATAAATATCTCGATCGCCAATTAGCTCGATTAAGTTATGCATTCTCTTTTCAGATAGTGGCCCGTTCGCTCCAAGCTCAATTACAACAATTTCTCCTAAACTGCCCGAGCTTTTTTTCTGCTGAACAAGATCTTCTGCTTCTCTAAACTGACGTCCGATCTTGGCGTCCACTTTCGCATTCGGGAATACTTCCTCAATATGAGGCGTCACATCAATCATAACGGAGTCGCCAATGACTGAGAGTGAGCGTGTATCTTTAGCAGGTTGTTTCTCTTCATCTGTTTTTTCATCATGAGATGGTGATTCTTCAGAAGGCTTTTCTTCAGGTTCTTCTGTCGGCTTTTCGACTTCAGCACCATCAGGCTTCGGCTCTGGTCTCACCGTATTCTCTGGCGGTGGATCTTCATTGCCAACTTTGTCTTGTATAGCAGAGATTACTTTACCTTTACTTAACGCTACTGAAGTTGTCGTGAAGCCGATCGCAGATACGCACATGAAAAGACCTAGAATGCAAGCTGTTAAAACAAACCGTCCGATAAATGATCGCTCGCGTTTCCATTCGCCACGTTTCACGACTCGACAGAATCTTGATAACGCACCTTTACGGATCGGGTTTTCAATATATTTCCAAGATAGATTAGCTAGAACGAAGATCAGTACAATTTGAAATGTCGTTCTAAATAAACTTGGCGCATCCGCTCCCCATTGAGGGCTCGTCAGAACAATAACCGGGAAGTGCCATAAATAGATTCCGTACGAACGAATGCCGACCCAGCGTAACGGTTTAAAGCTCAACCACGTGTTGAGTCTGCTTGATGGGTGAACCATAACGGCAACGACTAGCAGAGCTGCAACGGATATCGCGACCATTCCACCTTGGTAGAGGAAGTCTTGATATTGGTCCGTGCTTGCGAACATGTAAAAGATAAATGCGAGTGCAGATAGTCCGACAAAGTCTAGTTTCCAACGAATCTCTGGTGGTAGTGTGCTAGACAGTTTGCGGCTCGGCCAGATGACGGCAAGGCTTGCTCCTAGTAAAAGGGAGAACACGCGTGTATCTGTTCCGTAATAGACACGGCTCGGATCTGCACCTGGTTCGTATAGAATTGCCATGAGTGCTGCTGAAAGGAGTGCACCTGCTAGCATCATAGAAAATAGGGAGCCTTCACGCACTTTCATTTTTAATAGGACGATAATGATCAATGGCCATAAGATATAAAATTGTTCTTCCACCGCTAAACTCCAAAAGTGAGTGAGTAGGGAAGGGGGTCCAAAGCTTTCGAAATACGAAAGATCTTGGAATATATACCACCAGTTGCTCACATAAAAAATCGCTGCAACAGTATCTTCTTCAAGTTTTTCAAGCATGGCTGGCTCGAATAAAGTTACGTATGTGACAACGACGAGAAGCATCGTAAACATGGCTGGCAATAACCTTCGCGCTCGGCGGATCCAGAAGTTTTTAAAGTTAATCGAATTTGTTGTTACATATTCCGAGATTAATAGATCGGTTATTAAATATCCTGATAAAACGAAAAAGACAGTAACCCCTAGAAGACCGCCTGCCGCCCATTCGAAATTCAGATGATAGGCGATAACTGCAAGTACGGCGATGGCTCTGAGTCCATCGAGGCCAGTTATGTATCTGTTTCTGTGTAGAGGTTGTTCCATGGCTTTCGTTTGCTTAACGTTTAAGTTCGGCTGTTGGCTGCGTTTTCGCTGTTGCTTTGAGTGTCGGTGTTTCATTACTGCCAGAATCCTCTCGTTTTCAATTTTTCATTTTTTAGAGTATGTATTGCTATATGTAAATGCCGCAAACATTATTGGTCATTTTTCTATATTTTTTATGTTCCTAAGCAACTATTTTACAATAAATAATTAGAAGATTGAGTAGTTTCATAGAATTGTAATAAATTTTTTTTCTGAACTTCTTTCTTTACTCTTCCTCAACAATTTTTTGATTAATCCGATATAAATTTTAGAGAAAACAAAAGGGGCGATGAAGGTGGAACTGCAATCGATTAGTTCTCCTGTATTTCAAAAATCTGAGCCTGTGCTTAAAAGCCAAAACCAACCAGAACAAACAACTCAAGCCGAAGCTTCAGTACAGAGTAAACCGACGAAAGAATCACTAGAAAAAGTGATTCATGCGATGAACGATATGTTAAAACCAACACACACTTCTTCAAAATTTGTACTTCACGAAAAGTTGAACGACTATTACGTCCAGGTCGTGGACGAAGTAACACAAGAGGTGCTCAAGGAGATTCCAAACAAAAAGTTCCTTGATATGTATGCGGATATGATTGATTTTATGGGTATTTTTGTAGATAAAAAAATTTAGGGACGGTGATGAACCGTGAGTATGAGAATTGGCGGATTAGCGAGCGGAATGGACATCGACACGATCGTTGGCGACTTAATGAAAGCAGAGCGAATCCCACTCGATAAACTGGCTCAAAAGAAAACAACGCTAGAGTGGCAGCGTGATGATTATCGCTCGATGAATAAGCTGCTGGACGAGTTAGATAAAACAATCTTTAGCGGAATCACTCTTCAAGGGAATTTTACTAAGAAGTCCATTGTCAGTTCAAATACAAGTGCTGTTACAGCAACCGCTAACGGAAGTGCTGTTAATACAAATACTAAAATTGAAGTAAGTGAACTTGCTACTCCAGCTCTATTTATTGGTGGAGTGAAAGATCTTAATGGTTTTAAAGCAATTGCTGATGCTACTTTAAAGTTTTCAGTAACGAGTGGCGATGGGAAGACTAAGGAAGTCGAAATTGCTATAAAAAAAGATGATAATTTAGATTCTGTCATCTCTAAATTTAATTCATCTGGTTTAGATGTTACTGCTTTTTACGATACACAAAAGCAGCAGTTTGTATTAACCAAAAAAGATACAGGCTCTAAATCTGAAATTAAAGTTTTAGATACTAACGCATTAAATTTTATGAATGACCTTGGATATTCTATTGCGGCCGTTAACGATGCAGTTACAAAAACGGGCGGCTCAGATGCTAAGTTTAAGATTAATGGGTATTCAACGGAACGTTCAACTAACACTTTTGATATAAGTGGTGTAACGTATACTCTTCAAGATGTGGGCAAAGCGAATATTTCCGTTTCAAGCGATAATAACTCCACTGTAGATATGATTAAGAAGTTTGTTGATAAGTACAACGAAACCATTGAAGCAATTAATAAAAAGACAGCTGAAACAAAGTATCGTGATTTTCCTCCGTTAACCGATGCCCAACGTAAAGATCTTTCTGAGAAAGAAGCTGAACTTTGGGATGAAAAAGCGAAAAGTGGAATGTTAAGAGGAGACTCTATCCTTTCCAATGGATTAAACACATTGAGAACAGAGCTTTATAAAAAAGTTAACACAGGTGATACAAAATATGATCAGTTATCTGAAATTGGAATTACAACATCAAGTAATTACTTAGCAAAAGGCAAACTAGAGTTTGACGAGGAAAAACTTCGTAAAGCTTTAGCAGAAAACCCGACGGCTGTAATGAAATTGTTTACAGGAGAAGGTGAAGCTGAAGGCATTGCAAAAAAGCTTCGTAAAACAATTGAACAGACCGTCGACAAAATCGAACTAAAAGCAGGGAACTCACTTCGTACAAATGCTCAGTTTACGCTAGGTAAAGAGTTAACTGATGTAGACAAGCGTATCTCAGCTTTTGAAGACCGTTTGAAGCAGGTTGAAGACCGCTATTGGCGTCAGTTCTCAGCCATGGAGTCAGCGATTCAACGTTCCAACCAACAATCCATGTACTTAATGCAGCAGTTTGGCGGCGGACAGTAATTTTAAACCAAAAAGGAGTGTTACCTTTACATGTCCATACTTAACGCAAACAAGGCGTATCAAAATAACTCAGTCCAAACGGCGTCTCCCGGTGAGTTGACGCTCATGCTCTATAACGGATGTTTAAAGTTCATCGGTCTCGCACGAACGGGGATCGAGCTTAAGAATACAGAACAAAAGAATACGAATTTATTAAAAGCGCAAAAGATTATTCAAGAGTTGATGGTTACGCTGAACATGGACCTTGAAGTATCGAAGTCATTGATGACGATGTACGATTACATCAATCGTCGTCTGATTGAAGCGAACATCCAAAATGACGTGAAGATTTTAGATGAAGTGGAAGACTATGTGCTAGATTTCCGTAACACGTGGAAAGAAGTGATCCAGATTAACCGCCGTATGCAGCATGGCGAAACAGGGCGCGTTTAATGCCTGCGGTAAAAATTCTGCTCGAGATTACGAAGAACCTGTATGATCATGTGAGCGCAGGTTTGCCGAAAGAGGAGCGCGAATCGTATATCGAGCGCTTAAATGAATTACTCGATCAGCGACAAGCGACCATTGGAAACTTACCTGCCACTTATTCCGAAGAGGAACAGCGGATGGGGCGTTTGATCGTAAAGATGAATGAAACGATTGATCCCCTTTTAACGCGGCAGTTTGAAGAGATTAAGCACAATCTTTCAACAATGAAGAAAAAGAAGGAAAAAAACACCCGCTACGCAAATCCGTATCAGTCGGTGTCAGTGGATGGGATGTATTTTGATAAAAAGAATTAAGGTTGTTAGACCACGAGGAGTCTTCTTCTTGTGGTTATTTTTTGTTGCTTTGTAAGTAGTTGACCTCCGCTCCAGGTGTTTCGCTTTCCGCGGGGCGTGCGGTGAGCGCACTTGCTGCTTTGCACCCTAAGAGGTCTCACCTGACCGCTCGTCCCGCAGGAGTCTCACACCTTACGCTCCAATCAACTTATTAAGCAGTAAATGAACAAAATCTACTAAAACTAATCTTTTACAAATGCCTCAAAAACCTCTCCGGGCTCTCTAAAAAGTTTTTCGTAATCTGCACGTGTTCAAGATCTTCATAAGAAGTTGGAGCGGGTGGAAGGGAATCGAGACTGATAATCTCTGCACCGGGATAGGCCATTAAGATGGGAGAATGAGTCGCGATAATGAACTGTGCGTCCTGTTGCTCCATCTCTTTTAACATGGAAATAAAACTTAATTGTTTCATAGGAGATAGCGGAACTTCAGGCTCGTCGAGAATATATAAGCCGTTCGGGCGAAAGCGTGATTGAAAGAAATCTAGAAAACGTTCTCCGTGTGAACGAAACTCGAGGCCGTCATTATAAAGTTCCTTGAGTTCAGCGAGTGTTCGATTGTGTGGGAGGGATGCAAGGCTCTTGGCATAGGCAGACTTGTCTTTGTACTCCACTTCGATGTTAGCTAATTCTTGTATTGCGGTTTCCTTCATTTCCGCTGCACGCCTCACAAAGCTAACAAAGTCCTCTGCGTTTAGGAAGAATCCCTTTTTCGTTTTCACACTCCACGTCAATTTTAACTGTTTGGCCAATTTTTTGATGGAGGTGTTCTCTTTTTCTGACCGATTGATCTGAACAGAACCGGCTTGATCTGCGATTGCCTCGAGCAACGTTGATTTTCCAGTACCATTTTCCCCTACTAAGATGGTGACTGGTTTTTGAAAGTGAAGGGAGTCTAAGGATTGAAGAAGCGGAAGTTGAAAAGGATATCCTTCTTGTTTCTTATCTTTTCTATACAAAATTGATTTTAGGATCACGAAAAAGCACCTCTTTCTCAAACGGTTCTTACTTTCAATTCTACCACTGAGTTTAGAGATGCTTCTATATGGAATGGCTATTCGTTAACTGTAACTTTATCGTGAAACTTCCCAGTATACAAGGACTGCGGACGGTAAATCGTGTTCTCTTCTGATTGTTCTAAAATATGAGCGGTCCATCCAACCATTCTGCTTGCTGTAAAAGTAGGGGTGAATAAAGCAGGATCTAGTTCGATCGCCTTCATAATAGCTGCAGCGTAAAATTCAACGTTCGTATACAACGCTCTACCGGGTTTGTATTCCTCGAGTAACTTTATCGCCGTTGTTTCTACTTCCAGTGCAAGATCCAACCACTCATCTTCGCCGACTAACTCTAGAAGTTTTGCTTTTAGGGCTACCGCTCGTGGATCGTGTGTTTTATAAACCCGGTGACCGAATCCCATGAGCTTCTCACCACTCTCCAACTTCCCACGTATCACCTGTTCAGCACTTCCAACTTTACGAACTTCATCAAGCAAGTCTATGACCGCTGAAGGTGCTCCACCGTGAAGAGGTCCTTTCATCGTTCCAATTGCAGATGTTGCGGCTGAAACCATATCCGATTCGGTGGATGCTGTGACCCGAGCAGAAAAAGTGGAGGCGTTCATGCCATGCTCAAGCGTTAGAATCATGTAGGTTTCGAGCGCTAGTGTATGGGCTTTGGTGGGAATCTCGCCAGTTAACATATATAGATAGTTTTCAACATGACTTAATTCGGTAGATGCTTCAACAAAAGGTTTACCATTCAAACGATGTGTCCAGTAGCAAATGATGGTCGGAACAAGACTCGTTAACCGAATGGCTTGTGAAAATGTTGGCTTCCATCCATAGCTCGCAACACCTTCAGAAGAAATGGCCGTTCGGATGACACTCATCAAATCCATGTCTTTAGGCAGGTGATCTAGGATTGTTTTTATATGAAGAGGAAGCTCACGATTTCTTGTAAGTTCGCTTTTGAGATTTTGTAATTGTTCATCGTCAGGAAGTTTACCGAACCAAAGAAGGTATGCCACTTCTTCAAACGAAAAACGTGAAGTAAGATCACCAATCTCATAACCTCTATAGATTAACTTACCTTCAGTACCATCGATGTGGCTGATCGCGGTTTCCGCAGCAACGATTCCTTTAAGTCCTTTTTGCATCATGGTTTTCACTCCTTCCATTATTTAGTATCATTGTATAGAATGAAAATGATTTACGATATTAATTGTTTTTAATTGATTTAATAAAAAAAGTTAATCAGGAGGGATGGCAGGGATATGGAATTCTCTTGGCTACAAACGTTTATCACTGCGGCAGAATGCGAGAATTTTAGAAGAACGTCTGAAATTCTTCATGTTTCTCAGCCCTCTGTTTCAGTACATATTAAAATGTTGGAATCTGAATTAGGGATGTCACTATTTTTACGAGATGGTAGAAGAGTAAAGCTGACGGCTGAAGGGAGAAGGTACCTGCAGCATGCGAGAAAACTGATGGAAGTGTATGAAAGTGGACTTGAAGATCTAAATGCGTTTCAGCAAGGCTATGATACGAAGCTTTGTATCGGAATCTCACCGCTCATTGCAGATACGATTCTGCCTTCTGTTTTGAAACGATATGTAAAAGCCAATCCCGATGTGGAGATTTCGATAAAAATCATTGATTCAGAAGATATCGAGAGAGCGGTTTTAAACGAGGATGTGGACCTTGGGCTTTCTTGTCTAGGAAGTTCGCATGCTGAGATTACGAGTCAGATGCTTTATCAAGATAAGATCGTATTAGTGGCACCGCATGATGGGTTGGATTTTGAAGCAGCTCCTCCGCTAGATGAAAAAGAAGTGCTGCTTTCAAACTACCTATTGACCCATAACCATCCAGGATATTGGGATGATCTTTGCAGACGTGTGAAATCCCGTTATCCCGGCGTTCGGATGATGAAGGTGTCTCAGATTCACATAACAAAACGCTTTATTGCGGAAGGGTTAGGAATCTCGTTCTTACCGTTATCAACCGTAAGAAGAGAGCTGTTAGAAGGACGATTGCTAGAGGTGGACTGTGACTCAGTGGACATTCCGGATGCTCATACGTATGCGTTAACGAAGTACAATCATGGTAAACAAAAAGAGTTTCTGACGTATTTATCTGGATATCGGTTTTAATTATCTTATTTTTTATTTATCTTTTGATCCCATAAACAATACAAACGACGCCTAACATGATCCAGATCAAGCTGCCGAACGACAGTTTCGTTGATAATCCATAGATCCCAAGCGTCATCGTCGAGAAAAAGATGATCGGCCCGATGATGGAAAGCAGGGAATTGATGACGAGTGCTCGTTCTACCGTATTATAGTGCAGCATGAAAAGGGCTGCCGTAATTTCAAGGGTACCGGATAAAATACGAATGGCCGCCATAGCTAGTACGACTTTTTCAATCATTTGCAGCAACGTCCATTGCCTCCTTTTAAACAACTGTTTAATGTTCCTACGCTGTATAGTGAATTATATGTGGGCAAGCTTCGATTAGAAGTGTAAAAAAGTTGCTACTATTCCCACTCTTTGCAATTGAAGGACTATACAGGTAATGATTGTTTTTTAGTGTATACTTGTCACTTAAGTCTTTTTAAGGGGGAATAGGGATATGTTTGCAACATCAAACGGACCGCTCATTCAGGAGCCGATGGCGATTTTTGCTTATCTAGTAGCGCTAGTTGGCTTCGTATTCATCTTGGGCGAATCCAAAAACCACGTTCTACGGAAGTTTTTCCATTATGCGCCGCCACTGATCTGGACGTATTTTTTGCCGATGATCTCAACGACTCTTGGCATCATACCTTCAAGTTCTGATTTATACAGTTTTGTTTCCGCTTACATACTGCCGGTTGGATTGCTGTTATTGCTTTTATCTATCAATGTAAAAGCGACACTCAAACTTGGACCGAAAGCGATCCTCATGTTCTTAGCGGGAACGGTAGGTGTAATCGTTGGTGGACCAATAGCGCTCGCGATCTTCCAGCCGTACTTACCAGAGGACGCTTGGACAGGTGTAGCTGCATTAGCTGGAAGCTGGATCGGGGGCTCTGCGAATATGGCAGCGCTCGTTGAAGCGGTGGACACACCAGAACACATTCTATCACCGATCATCGTTGTTGATACGGTTGTAGGATACAGCTGGATGGGAATCATGATTGCACTTGCGGGTTATCAAGCTCGTTTTGACAAGTGGAATAAAGCTGACAACCGCATCATTGGAGAAGTGAACAAGCAGGTTGGTGAGCTTGAGAAAAAGAATGCTCGTCCGATTGCCGTACCTCAATTGCTTGCAATTCTTGGTCTTGGTTTTGGTCTAGCGTTTATCGTAGGGAAGTTTTCCGAGAAGCTGCCACAAGGAGATATTCTAAACACTGCAACTTGGACAATCATGATTATTTCTGCGATTGGAATCGTGCTATCCTTTACAAAAGTTCGTGAACTTGAAAATTACGGAGCGAGTAAAGTAGGGTACGCAGGAATCTATCTATTGCTTGCTACAATCGGGGCAAAAGCGAACCTGATCTATGTTGTAGAAGCACCTCAATATATCTTAATGGGAATCGTATGGCTTGCCATTCATATTCTTTTCTTGTTTGGAGCAGCTAAGTTATTGCGTTCTCCTATGTTTTTCGTTGCGGTTGGCTCACAAGGAAACATCGGTGGGACAAGCTCTGCACCTGTTGTAGCCTCTGTTTTCCAACCAGCGCTTGCACCAGTCGGCCTTTTAATGGGGTTACTCGGTAACATCGTTGGAACGTATGGCGCAATTGTTTGTGCAAAGCTCGCTCAGATGGTTTCGCAGATGTAGACTCTTTAAGAACCGGTCGATTTGATCGGTTCTTTTTTGTGAAATTATTGCATAAATTAAGTCTAATATGTATTTTTATGCGATTTTGACGATTGATATTTTTCGACAAAACTTCTTATTTTTCGCCAATCTTAAGCCTTTGACAACTTTTTTGGGTATATGTCATACTATAAAGTGTATAGAAGATCTATACAAAGATTCGCATGATGAAGGGATTGTGAAACATGTTAGGAAAAGTAAAATGGTTTAACGCAGAAAAAGGTTTTGGATTTATCGAGCGCGAAGACGGAGACGATGTGTTCGTACACTTCTCTGCAATCAACACGGACGGATTCAAGAGCCTAGATGAAGGTCAGCAAGTCGAGTTTGATATTGTAGATGGAGCTCGTGGGCCTCAAGCGGCTAACGTAACTAAACTATAATTCCAGGCAATATGACCATACTTTTAATCCCGTCTGTTCAGGCAGGCGGGTTTTTATTTCTAGAAAATATTTCATAATATGAATGATTAGTTTGCATCATAACGCAATCACTGTTATGATGGTGATAGATTATTTTTGTTCGGCGTAAAAGATTGTATGAGTTTCGACTTTTCTTCTTTAGCAATACTTTGGGCAAGAGTAGCAATATATCGTGTGGTAACGCACTAGGAGGCAACAAACATGGAACAAGGTACAGTAAAATGGTTTAACGCAGAAAAAGGTTTCGGATTCATCGAGCGCGAAAACGGAGACGATGTATTCGTACATTTCTCAGCTATCCAAACTGATGGTTTCAAATCTTTAGACGAAGGTCAAAAAGTAACTTTCGAAGTTGAGCAAGGTGCTCGTGGCGCTCAAGCTGCTAACGTTCAAAAAGCATAAGCTTCGTTATATGAAAACAGGTTCTCTTTAGAGCCTGTTTTTTTGTTGTTTAAAAAAGTTTACATAAAAAACCCCCACTCAAGGATCGAGTGGGGTGATGGAACAGGTTTTGTAAAATGTTTTAAGCTTTAAAGGTTAATTCCTAGTATACCACATAGTTTGAAACTTACAGAATGTAAGTCAAATTTATTTTTTTTGCATCAAAACTGAATTGGTAAATATAAGAAACGGAAATTTTGTTTCATAAAAATATTTTTTTGAATCGTGGCTGATTGGATCTTTTCCCGGTCTCATAAGGTTTGTAGCCATTGTAAAGAATTTGTCGATAGTGTAAAAATATTGTCAAAATATTTTAAATGTTACGGAGGAATTCTTTTGGGGTATATCGAAATATATATACATCACCGAAAGGAGGAGTTAAGTTATGCATTTTAACATTCGTGGAGAAAACATCGAGGTGACAGAAGCCATTAGGGCTTACGTTGAGAAAAAGGTGACGAAACTCACAAAATACTTTAACGAAACTCCAAATTCTGAAGTACACGTCAATCTAAAGGTGTACAATAATGAACAATCCATTGAGGTTACGATACCGATGAAGGGCCTACTGCTTCGTGCAGAGGAACGTCATTTGGATTTATACGCTGCGATTGATTTGGTGGTAGAAAAATTAGAGCGTCAAATTCGAAAACACAAAACAAAAGTAAACCGTAAATTTAGAAATGCTGAAGGCACTAAGCACATGTTTGCTAACGGTACAGAAGGCGTATCAACGGCACTGTTAGAGGAAGAGGACGATTTCGAGATCGTACGTGAAAAACGATTCGATCTGAAACCGATGGACACGGAGGAAGCCATTCTCCAAATGGGATTACTCGGCCATAACTTCTTCGTTTACAACAACGCTGAATCTGGTGAGATGAACGTCGTGTATAGACGTAAAGACGGCAAATATGGCCTGATTGCAGGAACGAACTAACATATACCAAACTAGACTACACACCCCATGATTCTTCTGGGGTGTGTTTTATGTTTTAGGAAGCAAGGTTGCCGATATAATCTAGAACTCGTCGATATAATTGAAAACTCGCCGATAAAAGTGGATTCTTGCCGATATATTCTAAATCTCGCCGATAAAAGGTAAACCTTGCTGATATTTTCTAAATGGAGGAGCCACTACTATGAAAAACGACATCCTGTTAAAACAGCTCACAGCTTTTCGCCACGATACCTTGAGTGCTGTGGAAGGACTGACTGAGGAGGAAGCGGATTTTATTCCTGAGGGTTTCAACAACAACATTCGCTGGAACTTGGGGCATATTTTTTTGGATCAGTACGATTGGCTGTATCATAAAACACGTGAAGATAATCCAGCGCCAAATCATTATCGAGAGTTATTCGGATTTGGAACGAAGCCAGAGAATTGGCAGCAGACGCCTCCAACGCTTCAAGAGCTACGTCACCGTTTGATGGAGCAGGTTCAAGTGGTTCAGGAGCAGTTTGGTCATCGACTCCACCAGGAGCTAGATGAACCAACTGAACTTGGAATGAATACTTTTGCGGAAGTGTTGCCCCGCACGTTTTATCATGAAGGTATTCATTTAGGAACGATCCTTGCTATAAAAAAAGCGATTCACCTTCAAAAACAAACACAAGCAAAATAAAAAAAGTGCAGACTCCACGTCTACACTTTTTCTGCTTCCAGCACAGATACAGCATTTATTTGATTCTTACTACGTTTTAAATAACCATAAGAGTAAACCAATCCTACAAAGTAAAAGACAAACAATAGATAAGCAGGTGAAAGGTGAAAGTGGTTGTCGTACCCGATCATAAAATGTGTACCGACACCTGTTAAGAATCCAGGCAAACCGCCAAGTAACAGTGTCCACCACACCCATTTTGCTCCTTCACGATATCCCCATAATGCGATGGTTAACAATAGAAATCCTTCTGAGATTAGTGCACCGCCGAAACCAGCACGATCATGGGCGATCAATGGAATTAATTTATCGTTGAATGCAGTGATTTGTTCTGGTGTAAGTGCAAAGAACATTAAGTCTTCTTTTACAAAAACACCGTTCATTCCGATGATGGAAATCACGATTCCTGCAGAGAGCAAGCACATACCTGAGATAACAAATAAACTCTGGCCAAGCTGACTTTTTTTCCAAGATAACGTGTTATACAGATTCGACCCTTTTGATCCTACAGTCATGTTCCGAGATCGATAAAGCCCGTAAAGAAAAAACGGAAGAATGATTAAATAATAAACAAAGTGAAGCTTGTCAAAATAGCCGAAGCCCATAAAGTAAAAGATGTTTAAGAAACCGAGAGATGCAGCAATCACATGCGCTTTTTTCGCCCAATGTTCACCTTTTCGAATCCCGTGATACGAAAGCTGCATGAACATGAAACCTGCTGAGATCATAACACCAGCTAAACATATCCGATCATGAGACATGAAATGAAACAGGTGATGACTAAACGTTTGAATCTCTTCTTTTTGTATGCCTAAATATTGTTCGTCATACGGTAAGAGAACTTCAGTCAGTCCGATAAATAGTGCGATAAAGCCTGCTACGAAAACGCCAAGTCCCATCAGGAAAAAGGAGATCCAGCCTGTTTGTTCAACAGATTTAGAGATAGGGTGTTTTTCATGCAAAATGCGTTCGTTGATGCGCTTCGGAAGACCGGGTCCGGAATAAACAAATCCGCTATGCAGTTGAATGAGAGATGCGCCTTCTTGAAAAAGTTCCATCGCATCACTCGGTTCATGAACGCCACCAGAAGTTATGATCGGTTTGTTATAAGGTAAGAGCTGGTGAATACTTTTTTTTAGTTGATGCATTTCCATCTGTCCGAGTTCGACCCCATCATCACTTTCCATTCCTTCGCGAATGATATAACCGTCTACAGAAATAGCTTCTGAAAGGCACTTAAGAGTCTGATGATTTAGTTCTAACATTAGAGGTTTTGATGTTCTCTCCCGAATTTGCTTCAGATAAGAAGCACCTTGCACATCGATAATGAAGAAAGCAGCATGTGTATCCAGTTTTTGAACAAGCTTCTCATAATCCTGCAGTGTTTCTCCCTTAATCAATATCCCCATTGGAATCGTCTTTATCTTCATAGATTGAAGTTTTACTAGAGCGGCATCGAGACCTAGATTTTCTTGAAGGTGTTCATATACAAGCGTTTCTTTTACCAAGTCCCGTCTAATTGTTTTTTCTGATTTTAGTGGCAGAACAGTTATCGGTCCTACTTCAATAAAACCAAAACCAAGGTTGGTGAACGCTTTTGTTCCATTCAGAAAGGGATCTAATGCACCACTAATGCCAACAGGTGAGGGGAAGGTGATTCCGGCAACCTTCCGCTCCAATTGTTTGCTAGGCTGCATATGACCGAAAAATTGTATGATTTTATCACCAAATGGCAGTTTGGCGAGGGTATTCATTGTATGTAATGTGAGATCACGGCTTGTTTCGGATGTCATGCGAAACAAGAGTGGTTTAAAAAAGGTATGATACGACCAATCAGGCATCCAAAACCCTCCTTTTTCTGCTTTTCCTTATAAGTTTAACGCAAAAACTGGATAGAATTTCAAACTTTTTTCAGCTGAAAAATATTTTTCGTGTTTTTCTGCGTTTTGTTCAACTCTAATCTGTTTTAACAGCAGGATTTTGAAGTAGGTAAGGGGAACTAGTGAATAACAAGAAAACGCTTACACTAATGACTATGTTTACTATTTAAGGAGGAGAAGTAGTTATGATGATGAATGTGCCTTTTCGAGTTACAAGTATGCTAGAGCATGCGGAACGGTATTTTGCTAAAAAAGAAGTAACGAGCCGCACGATGTCCGGGATCAGGAAGTTCAGTTACCGGGAGATTGGTGAGCGAACACGCAGGCTTTCGAGCGCGCTAAAACGCCTTGGTGTTCAAAAAGGTGAGCGGGTTGGAACACTTGCATGGAACCACCATCGTCATCTAGAAGCTTATTTCGCCATTCCAGGTGTTGAAGCTGTACTTCACACGATCAATATCCGACTTTCCCCTCAGCATATTGCATACATTATCAATCACGCCGATGACCAGATTTTATTCGTAGATCAGGACATTCTACCTCTTGTTGAAGCTCTTAAAGACCATATTCCGAATGTAAAAGCGTATATATTGATGACGGATGAAGACGAGCTACCGCAATCGCCACTTCAACCTCTCTATCATTATGAAAAACTATTAGAAACGGGTGACCCGGCATACGAATTTCCACAGGATATCGATGAAAACGACCCAGTCGGGATGTGCTATACGTCTGCCACGACAGGAAATCCAAAAGGCGTAACTTACACACACCGCTCGACCGTGCTTCACTCAATGTCACTAGGACTTGCTGATGGCGGTTCTGTATCTGAAAGTGATGTTCTTATGCCAGTTGTGCCGATGTTCCACGTAAATGCTTGGGGACTTCCGTATGCGGCAACCTGGTTCGGTTCGAAGCAAGTGATGCCTGGACCGCGATTCACGCCACAGCTTTTAGCGCAACTGATTGAGATGGAAAAAGTAACCTTTGCTGCAGGTGTACCAACGATTTGGATGGGGCTTCTTCAAGAACTTGAACAGAATAGTTATGATACTTCTAGTCTGCGAGCGGTTATTTGCGGAGGATCTGCTGCACCTAAAGGGATGATAAAAACGTTCGAAGAAAAACATAACATTCCGTTTATGCATGCTTATGGTATGACGGAAACGAGTCCACTTGTAATCGCAACGCGACTGAAAACGTATCAAGAGGGTCTGGACGAAGAAACGAAATTTGATTACAAAGCAAAACAAGGTTATGTCGTGCAAGGTGTTGAGATGAAAGTGATCGGTGCGAACGGAGAAGTGAAGTGGGACAGTCACGAGATGGGCGAACTGTTGCTGCGTTCGAACTGGATCGCGGACGAATATTATAACGATGACCGGACGGAAGGGACGTTCAACGATGGCTGGCTTCATACCGGGGATGTCGTTACGGTGGATGAAGAAGGGTTCGTAAAGATCGTCGACCGGACGAAGGACCTTATCAAGAGCGGGGGTGAGTGGATATCGTCTGTCGATCTAGAGAATGCGATCATGGCGTTTCCAGATGTTTTCGAAGCGTCTGTTATCGCCGTCCCTCATCCAGAATGGCAGGAGCGACCACTCGCATGTGTCGTGTTGAAGCCTGAGGCAAAAGGAAAAGTGCCAAAAGAAGATATTGTGGAGTTTTTGAGACCGCAGTTTGCGAAGTGGTGGATTCCAGACGATATCGTGTTCATGGATGAGATCCCCAAGACGTCTGTTGGTAAGTTTTTAAAGCGGACACTGCGTGATCAGTTGAAAGATCATTATATGTCAACGGCGAAATCGTAAAATTTGAGAGGCTTACTTGAACTTTGTTCAAGTAAGCCTCTCTTTTTCTTCTTTTTACTCAAGAATTTGAGAACGTGACAAAATGTAGCACCTGAAGTGTGCAGCTAGAATGAACATAATAAGGTTTTGTACGCATCAAGAAAACATCAAAATATATATCCGTAGATAAAGACACTTTATACGAGGTAAAAGGAAATATATCCGTAAAAAAGCAAAATAATTCCGTAGATAAAATAATTTATCCGATTTTCGACAAATACCGTGAATTTCAGATGCAGGTTGTCCATTCAATACAAGAAACAAAAAAACACCACCCTCAGTCAACCTCGAGAACAGTGCCCAATCTACCTATTCTTTTATTTCTTTCTTAAGCCATTTACCTGTTTCCGTCACGTCCCAATAATCACTAGCTTTGTAGCCGTTCAACGATATATCGAGATCGTGAAAAATTCGGTGAACGCCTTTTAATGGCTCTACACTCTCAGAACGTTTACTTTTCTCAATTTTATCAAGAGCGGTCTCGATGTCAGCCTTTAATGGACCCGCTACATAGGGCAGAATCTTTTTCCGTATATCAATCTCTATTTCTTTTAGTACCGGAGTATGTGTATCTATGTTATATTTCGACCATTTATCATAGCCGAGCTCACCGTTCCAAAATTCATGAATCACATTGATTCGTCTTTGGATCTCGGTCTTTGGAACTTCAATGGTTGGCTTGAAAAGAGCAGTGCCGCTTGATTTTTCTGCCTCCGTTAATTCCTCATCAGACGGTGTATCTACACTCGCTGCAGAATTGGGTCCGAACAGTGAATAATATCCCCATGTGCCAAGGCCTCCGATGATGAAGAAGCTGAGAACGAGGGTGAGAATGATCGTTTTGCTTTTTTCACTTCGCTGCTTATTTTGGTGCAGCTGCGCTTTTTGTCCTTGCCCAGCGTTATTTGTCCTGTCTAGATCTGTGTTTTCCATTCAGAACCTCCCCCATCCATCTTTATATTATTTTACCAAAATTTAGGCCTACAGTCTCTATGAAAGTATCAAATTTTTCACATATATAGGAAGTTTCTTTACGATGAATGCTACAATTCGGATGAAAAGATTTGGGATTTCTTGTGGCTCGTTTCACAAACTGGTAGAATAGAAGTGGTATATAATTTTCGAGAACAGGGAGCGTTATTCGGATGATTAGCATTTTGAAAAAGATTTTTCCAAGTTCCAATGACCGAACGTTGAATAGATACGAAAGAGTTGCGGAAAAAGTGGAAACGTTAGCTGAAGAGTTTAAGGCTTTAAATGATGAAGCTTTGGCGAACAAAACGGCTGAGTTCAAGAGCCGTATCGAAAAAGGGGAATCTCTGGATGACCTTCTCCCTGAAGCGTTTGCGACTGTGCGTGAAGCATCAGCTCGTGTATTGAACATGCGTCACTATCCTGTACAGATTATGGGTGCGGTTGCGCTTCATGAAGGTAACATTGCAGAAATGAAAACCGGTGAAGGTAAAACACTAGTTGCGACAATGCCTATTTATTTGAACGCACTAGATGGCAAAGGTACTCACGTTGTTACAGTCAATGAATATTTGGCTCGTCGTGACTCTGAGATCATGGCGCCGCTATACAATTTCTTAGGTTTAAGTGTTGGGTTGAACGTATCTGACCTTTCGAAAGAAGAGAAGCGTGATGCGTACGCAGCAGATATCACTTATGGTACGAACAATGAGTTCGGCTTCGATTATCTGCGTGACAACATGGTGGTTTATAAAGAACAGATGGTTCAGCGCCGTAACTATGCGATTGTCGATGAGGTTGACTCGATTTTAATTGACGAAGCGCGTACACCGTTGATCATTTCAGGTTCTGCTCAAAAATCAACTCAGCTTTATCAGATGGCGAACATGTTCGTGCGTCAGCTGAAAAAAGAAACAGATTATACAGTAGATGAAAAGACGAAGAACGTTCAGCTTTCTGAAGAAGGTATCAATCGAGCGGAGCAGATGTTCTCGATCGATAACTTATATGATTATCAGCACGTAACATTGAATCACCATATTAACCAAGCGTTAAAAGCGAACATCATCATGCAGCGTGATGTGGATTATGTCGTTCAAGACGGCGAGATCGTTATTGTTGACCCATTCACAGGACGTCTGATGGCTGGTCGTCGTTACAGCGATGGTCTTCACCAAGCGATCGAAGCGAAGGAAGGTTTGGAGATTCAGCGTGAGAGCATGACACTCGCGACAATTACGTTCCAAAACTACTTCCGTATGTACAATAAGCTTGCTGGTATGACTGGTACAGCGAAAACGGAAGAAGAGGAATTCCGCAACATCTACAACATGGATGTTATCTGTATTCCGACGAACCGTCCGATCGCTCGTGATGACAGAGCAGATCTTATTTATAAAACGATGCAAGGCAAGTTCAAAGCGATTGCGGCTGAAATCGAAGAGCGTCATAAAACAGGACAGCCGATCCTTGTTGGTACGGTTGCCGTTGAAACATCTGAATTACTTTCTCAGCTTTTAACGAAGCGTAAGATCAAGCATAACGTGTTGAACGCGAAAAACCATGAGCGTGAAGCGGAGATCATCGAAAATGCCGGTCAGCTTGGCATGGTAACCATCGCAACGAACATGGCCGGTCGTGGTACAGATATCAAGCTTGGTGAAGGAGTTCTTGATGTTGGCGGACTGCACATCCTTGGTACAGAGCGTCACGAATCACGCCGTATCGATAATCAGTTGCGTGGTCGTGCGGGTCGTCAAGGAGATCCAGGTTCGTCCCGTTTCTACATCTCGATGGAAGATGAATTGATGCGTCGATTCGGTTCTGACAACTTGATGACGATGATGGAGCGTCTTGGCATGGATGAAGAGACGCCGATCGAGTCTAAAATGGTTACAAAAGCTGTTGAATCTGCACAAAAACGTGTAGAGGGATCGAACTTTGATGCTCGTAAACAGCTTCTGCAATATGACGATGTTATGCGTCAACAGCGTGAGATCATCTATGCACAGCGTCAAGAAGTGTTAGATGCTGAGAACTTAAGTGATATCGTTCTTCGCATGATCGATTCTACACTTGAGCGAATCGTTACGGTTCATACACCAGAAGCGGAAGTTCAAGAAGAGTGGAACACGAAAGAAATCGCGGATTATGTGAATGCGGTTATGTTCACAGAGCCGACGTTCACGGAAAAAGATCTATTCGGTCTAGATCGTGAAGAGATCATTGAGAAGATTCAAGCGAAAGTACACGCGGCGTTTGCTGAAAAAGAAACACAGCTTCCTGCTGAACAGATCGCTGAGTTTGAAAAAGCCGTCATCCTTCGTTCGGTTGACAGCAAGTGGATGGATCACATCGACCAGATGGAACAGCTTCGTCAAGGAATCCACCTGCGTGCTTATGGTCAGAACGATCCGTTGCGTGAATACCAGTTTGAAGGCTTCGAAATGTTTGAAGCGATGGTTGCTGCGATCGAAGAAGAAGTTACAACTTATATCTTAAAATCGCAGATCGAGCAAAACATGCAGCGTGAACAAGTAGCTGAAGGTAAAGCTGTTGTTCCGAGCGATAAACAAGATGCAGCCAAAAAGAAGAAACCGGTTCGCAAAGCACAAGACATTAAACGTAATGATCCTTGTCCATGCGGAAGCGGAAAGAAATACAAGCAATGTCACGGAGCTGAACAAGAATAGAAAGTTGCGTGAGTGAAGAGAGTCTTTTTATAGGCTCTCTTTGCGCTTGTAATCAGATGTGAAAAAGGATTAATTTTAGCAGCGTTCGCATATTTTAAAGATGGACCAACTATAAGATGAGGTGCAAAACATATGGATTTAGTAGAAGTAAAACAGGAATTAAACGTGATTGAAAAACGTATCAACGACTTTAGGGGGTCTCTTTGACCTCGACACAAAGAAATCGCGTATCTCAGAACTAGATGAAGAGATGAGTGCGCCAACGTTTTGGGATGATCAAAACGCAGCACAAGTCGTGATTAATGAAGCGAACGGATTAAAAGAACAAGTGAATGAGTTTGAAGAACTTGCGTCAGCTTATGAAGATCTAGAGATCGCACACGAGCTTGTAAAAGAAGAAGCGGATGAAGATCTTCAGAAAGAACTTGTAAAAGATTTAAAAACCTTGATCACGAAGCTGAATGATTTTGAGCTTCAGCTTTTATTGAACGAACCGTATGATAAAAACAACGCGATTTTAGAACTTCACCCAGGTGCGGGTGGTACTGAGTCACAAGACTGGGCGTCCATGCTCCTTCGTATGTACACGCGTTATGCAGAGCGTCAAGGCTATAAAGTAGAAACGCTTGATTACTTACCAGGTGATGAAGCAGGGGTGAAATCCGTAACACTTAGCATTAAAGGACATAATGCTTATGGCTATTTGAAGGCTGAAAAAGGGGTTCACCGCCTCGTACGTATTTCACCGTTTGATTCTTCAGGCCGCCGTCACACGTCATTCGTTTCGTGTGAAGTGATGCCAGAGATCACAGATGATACTGAGATCGAGATTCGTACAGAAGACCTTAAGATCGATACGTACCGTGCGTCTGGAGCAGGTGGTCAGCACGTTAACACGACGGACTCTGCTGTTCGTATGACACATATTCCAACGAACACGGTCGTTTCGTGTCAAACGGAACGTTCGCAGATCAAGAACCGTGAGCGTGCGATGAAGATGATGATGGCGAAATTGGTGCAGCGTCGTTTGGAAGAGCAACAGGCGCAGTTGAATGAGATTCGTGGTGAGCAGAAGGAGATCGGATGGGGAAGTCAGATTCGCTCTTATGTTTTCCATCCGTATAGTCTTGTGAAGGATCACAGGACGAATACAGAGGTTGGTAATGTGCAATCTGTTATGGATGGCGAGATCACGCCGTTTATTGATTCTTATTTAAGGTCTAAGTTGTAAAAAACTATATTGTTTTTGCTTCGAGGTATTTGAGAGAGGTTGATCTGCGCTCTGGGTGCTTCGCTTTCCGCGGGGCAGGCGGTGAGCCACTTGCCGCTTTGCGCCTTTAAGTGTCTCACCTGTTTAGTTACAGTGGCTAGCCCCTCGAGGTCAAAAGTTAAACGGTCAAGAAGGCAAAGTGCGCCTTCCTAGCCCATTCAACTTTTGCTTGTCGGGGCTGAACGAGCCACTTTCACTTTTCGGACTGACCGCTTGTCCCGCAGGAGTCTGCGCACCTTCCGCTCCAATCAACTTGTCGAAGAAGTTAAGAAAAAACAAATTTAGTTACAAGTAAGATTCAAATAACAACCTTTTGTCTTGTATGATGGTAGCAAACACTCAAACAACAAAACTAAAACAATAACAAATATTATGAAACAAAAACAAAACTTCCGGGCTAATTGCTTCCGGAAGTTTTTTTATCGTATGTGTGTGAGATCTCCCTCTTGTACGAGTTCGATCTTTCTATGTTGTCCGTCTGTTACAATCTCAACGTTTCCATTGTCATAAATCCAAACGACTTGATACTCTTGGCCGTTATAAATGACAAAACTCCCCACTTCTATCTGCATGGCTTCACTCCTAATAAAGCTCTCTAGTTAATTATACCTATCTAAGATGGAATGTATATTGGGAAAAAACATGGACGTGTGTCTTCTTTAGTATAAAGGAATTTCCCCTATTTTCCCAACTTATATTTTCTACAGCAGAAATCTTCATGTCATAAAAGGTTTGATGAGCTAATAATCAAATCCTTTTTGTATCGTACTCCTACCGTTAAGGTTGTTCATTTTATGTCGGCAAGCATCGTAACTTTATAAAAAACAAAAAAATCTTAAACGTTTGTTTAAATCCTCTACATAGTGGCTTAATATTTCGACAGTATTCTTATAGGTGCAACATCAATTTTATGGGTCTAGGGGGAAATGACATGGAAAAGAAGCCATTGGATAGAAGAACCTTTTTAACATATTTGGGTACAGGCGCAACGGCACTTGCTGCAGCTACGACAGGATTAGGCGCTTTATCAGACACAGCTAACGCTCAATCAGACAGCTTGATGCGCATGAAACCGCGTAAAAAAGGATTTAAGTTTCACCCGATCACACCAACGGACAAAGATGATCTTGTTTTGCCAAAAGGATATAAATATGAAGTGATTGCATCTTATGGTGATGTAATTAATAAAAATGGGGACACGTTTGGATTCAATAATGATTTTACGATGTACTTTCCGATCGACAAATCAAGTGAACATGGCTTGCTTTGGGTAAACCATGAATACACGAACCCATTATATGTGGAAGGTGAAAAAGTAAACGATAAATATACTTCTGCTCAGATCGAAAAGATGCTCTACAATCAAGGCGGTTCTATTATTGAAGTGAAAGTGAAGAACGGCAAGTGGGTAATGGATAAAAATTCGATTTACGCTCGACGTGTAACAGGACTAACGCCGTTCGCACTAACTGGACCAGCGAAAGGTACTGCAGCTGTAAATGGTGCAACAAAGGCACAAGGAACGTTTGCGAACTGTTCTGGCGGACGTACACCATGGAACACGGTTTTATCTTGTGAAGAAAACTTTGAGGATACGTCAAAAGCGGCTAATCTAGATCAAACGCATTATGGATGGGTAATTGAAGTCGATCCTTTTAATCCAAATTTCAAAGTCAGAAAGCACACAGCTCTTGGACGCTTCAACCATGAAAATGCTAGCGTTGGAATCTCGAACGACGGACGAGTCGTTGTTTATATGGGAGATGACAAAAAGGATGCATGTGTGTACAAGTTTGTGAGTAAAGGCAAATATGCCGCTGCAAAAGGCAAAGACAACAGCAAGCTTCTAGAAGAAGGAACACTTTATGCAGCAGATCTTGCAAACGGACAATGGCTTCCATTAACGATCGAAGCTGTTCGTGAAAAAGCAGCAGGGAAAGCTGACCTTTTAGAAAAGTTCAAAACACAAGGTGATGTAGTGGTTAACGCACATGATGCGGCCATCCTTCTAGGCGCGACACCGACAGACCGCCCGGAAGATGTGGAGATTTCACCATTGGATGGGACAGTATTCATCGCACACACGAACAACGACAAGCACGGTAACATTCATGGCCATATCACACGCTTTTTTGAAAAAGACGAAGATCATGGTGCAGAGAGCTTTGAGTTTGAGATCTTTGCAGCAGGCGGTCGTCAAAGTGGATTCAGTGCACCTGACAACCTAACGTTCGATTCAAATGCAAACCTTTGGACAGTGACGGATATTTCATCAAGTAAGCTGAATTCTGGTGCGTGGACAAGCTTTGGTAACAACGGCATGTTCATGATTCCTACGATCGGTCGTGAAAAAGGAGAGGCGTTCCAGTTTGCATCTGCTCCAAAAGAAGCAGAGTTAACAGGACCATCTTTTACACCGAACGAAAAAACGTTGTTCTTAAGTATTCAGCACCCTGGTGAGGAAACGGAAGATAAAGCTAATCCTACCAGCACATGGCCGCAAGTTCGTGGAGGCAACACACCGCGTCCATCTGTTGTAGCCATTACTGGTTTCAGATTCTAATTTCTCGTTTGCACGGAACAAAACGATTGATCACCAAAAATTGAGGAGGCGATCTACATGGGTTTCACAAACATCGGAGTACCAGGATTGATCTTGATCTTAATCATTGCGCTTATCATTTTCGGACCTTCTAAGCTGCCAGAGATCGGACGAGCATTCGGAAGCACGCTTCGCGAATTCAAGCACTCAGCAAAAGACCTCATGTCTTCGGATGAAAAAGAAGAAAAGCCGCAGTCAAAATAAAGAAAAGTGGAAGATGCGGGCGCGGTTAAAGGCCGCATCTTTTTCTTTATACCTGTTGCGATTTTAAACTCGTGGATTGGAAGCTGAAATTTGTGGATTGAGGGTCCAAACTCGTGGATTGGGAGTCAAAACTCGTGGATTGAAGGCCCAAACTTCTGGATTGAACTTCAATACACATGAATCATGAGCCCAAACACGGCACAACAATTTAAAATGAACCGCTATTTAAAGAAAGGAGGCTGTGTGGGATGAAAGCTGAAGAGATGTTTTTCGTTGAACACCTTGGTGAGCTTAGAAAACGCATTATTATCACGCTCGCGGTATTCATAACCGTTCTTTCTGTTTCATTTTTCTACGTTCAGCCGATTTACGACTGGCTGATTCGAGATCTTGATCAGCAGCTTGCCGTTCTTGGACCAAGCGAGATCTTATGGGTGTATTTTATGATATCCGGTGTCATCGCGATCGCGTTCACCATTCCGGTTGCCGCGCATCAGACGTGGCTGTTCATCAAACCGGCATTGAGTAACAGAGAGCAGAAGGTAACGCTGTCCTATATTCCGGCACTATTCTTCTTATTCGTACTCGGTTTAGCGTTCGGTTATTTTATCGTGTACCCAATGGTTCTTAATTTCCTGCTAGGTCTATCGGAAGGGCATTTCCAAACATTCTTCACCTCAGAAAAATACTTTAAGTTCATGATGAATCTAACGCTTCCTTTTGGCTTTTTGTTTGAGATTCCATTAGTGGTGATGTTCCTAACGTCGCTTGGCATCTTAAATCCAAACGTCTTAACAAAAGCTAGAAAAATCTCGTATTTCGGACTTGTTGTCGTTGCCGTCTTGATCACACCGCCAGATTTAGTATCAGATTTTCTAGTCGTCATCCCACTGCTTGTCCTTTATGAGATCAGCATCATGCTGTCACGCGTGGTCTATAAGAAGAAGCTCGCGAAAGAACAGCTCGCCATGGAAGAAGAAAATAAGGTCGTGCAGATGAAACGTCCTTCATAAGTAATTTGAAAAGGAAGCCAATGTCGGCTTCCTTTCTTTATCAAACAAACTGATTCGAACGGCGGTTTTTGTCCGCTATGTATTTTGCGTACATATTTGCTTTTTCTAAATTTTCGTTTCGGTTATAAAAGTCAAACAGCTTGATCTCATAGTGCTCAGCGGGTAATACATAGCCTAGCTTTTTTAAATGTGGATACAATTCTGTTTCAAGATAATCAAAATAAAGATCGTCTTGTTTTTTTAATCGATAGATATGCATCTGAAAGAAGTGAACAAATGTCGTGCTGCCAGTTTCTTGCGCTGTATTCAATCCTTTTTGTGCGAGTTGAAGAATGGTTGTAACAGGTTCTTTTCCAAGAAGAGTAGCTGCGTTTACGTATCCTTCAAGAGACCCTAAGTAGTTTGAGGTGCTAGGATCTTTTAGCTGCATCGATGCTTTGTAGTACCGGCACGCTTCTTCAAAATTCCCATGAAGGATCGAATGATAGCCAAAGTTGTGCAGAAGAAGCGCTTTTTGTTTCTCCAAGCCAAAATTCTCACACATTTCGATGAGTTCTTGATATTTCTCGTTTTGTGGCCCACTTGTTGGCTCTTGTTCGATTTGAATAAGCATCAGCATCTCAGTTTCAATCACCCTTACATAGCAGTGCGATTTTTCAAAAAAGCTAAGTGCTTTACTAGCGTAATAGTATGACAGAACGCGGGAATTGGTAGAGTGATACGCGACAGCCATATGATAATAATATTCCGGGTTGTTGTAGTAGGTAGGGTCTACCTGTTTCAAGAGATCAATCGCTTCGTAATAATCATGTTTCATTTGAAGTCCGTAGATTCCTTTAATATGCAGAAGCATGCTCAGTTCACGATATGAGAGTTCCGTCCACTTTTCCATCTCTTGAAGAAGGGTTTCTGTCTTTTTTCTTTGTTCGGTAAGTATGTAATAACGTGTTAACAAAAGGGTGTGAGTGCGATAAAAATCTGGAATCTGCAACAAAGGAATCTGTTCGAGTTGCTTCTTGATGTTTTCCGTTTTGACATCCAGCTTCATGATGATTGCTTCTTCCCATTTTCTTAAGAGAAGTTCCACGTTTCTGTATAAATTCATCTCATTTTGAATATCAATCTGTAATCGATTCGCTAAAAAATGAATCGTTTCATCGGAAACCTCAGTCAGTCCTCGTTCGATCTTACTCACATGTGTACCTGAACAAATTCCGTCTCCTAGCTCTTTTTGTGTCATATTTCTAAGCTCTCTGTAGAATTTTATGATTTTTCCTTCAAGCATGAGATGCCCCCCTATCTCTATTAAGAAATTCTCTACTTTTTCTATTCTACTAAAGAAAACCCCAAATCAGTTGAACGATTTTTAAGTCTATTTCCCTATTTCTCACCTCGTTTTCAAACGAAAATCTATTAAGTTCTAAGTTGAAATAGGTATGGAGTCATGTGGAAAACCCCGATAGCGGCAAGGGGTTATTGCGATTACAATTACATTTGAATCTACAAAAAATTCAAAAAATAGAAAGGAGGATACAACTCTTATTGTTTTTCTAGGAAAATTTTAACATCTGAGAGTTTCATATATAAATAATGGCTTGCAAATCATTAATACCAAAGAAAGCAGGGAAACGATGAAAAAGATATCTTTTATTAAAAAGTCTACTGCCCTTACCTTAGCCGCTGGATTACTGCTATCTCCAAACACATCAGTGTTTACGCCAAAAACAAGTGCGGCTCCTTTTAAAGCCGAGGATATTCTAGCATCACTTACCGCTAAACAAAGAGAAGCTTTAAAGCAGCTCGAACTAACAGATGTTGAAGGTCTTCAAGGCTTTAAGAAAGAAGAACTGCAGAGCGAAAAAGAGATCTCCGTTATCGTTCAATTTCAATCAAAGCCTGGACAAGCTGCCGTTTTGGACGCTCAGTTAAAAGGGAAAAAGATCTCACGTCAACAAGCTGACAGCAAAGTAGATCAAGAGCATGCTCAATTTAAAAAGGATGTTGAGAAACTGATTCCTTCGATCGCTCCTATGACCAAAAAATCAACGCATAAGATTACATCCACATACAAAACGGTATATAACGGTGTGGCGATGAAACTGCCTGCCAATCAGGTAGAAGCACTCCTACAATCTGAAGCCGTAAAAGCGGTTTATAAAGATGTATCGTTTAAAGTAGATCCAATCGCGATGGGAGAAGAAAAAGCCCTGAACAGCAACAGTGCTGGAACATCTGTAGAAAGTATTCCTTACTTGAAAATCGATCAGCTACATAACGAGGGCATCACTGGTGAGGGTGTGAAGGTAGGGATCTTAGACACAGGGATCGACTACAACCACCCGGACTTAAAAGAAGTGTTTAAAGGCGGATATGATTTTGTTGATAACGACAGCGATCCGATGGAAACGACGTATAAAAACTGGCAAGATTCTAAAAAACCAGAGTTTAACGGCAACGCATATTACACTTCGCATGGGACACATGTTGCTGGTACGATCGCTGGTCAAGGCAAGAACCCGAATGTATCCGTTCAAGGTGTAGCGCCAGATGCTGATATCTATGCGTATCGTGTGTTAGGACCTTACGGGACAGGCTCTTCTGAAGGCATTATCGCGGGGATTGAGAAAGCTGTTAAAGACGGGATGGATGTGATCAACCTTTCGTTAGGTGCCGGTATCAACGATCCGTATTATCCGACGAGTACTGCGATCAACTATGCGGTTCTAAATGATGTAACGGCTGTCGTATCTGCAGGAAATGCGGGTCCGAACGCATACACACTAGGTTCTCCTGGTGCTGCTGCATTAGCACTTACGATCGGAGCGAGTGACGTACCAATGACGGTCGCTTCTTTTACAGGATCAGTGGGGAGTGAGAGTGGACTTCAACTCACTGGACTCGCTCGTCATTATGCTGATGTATTGAACGAACTGTCAGGTAAGTCGTACGATCTTGTTGATGTGGGTCTAGGTAAGGCTACTGATTACACAGGTAAAGATGTAAATGGGAAGATTGCTCTCATCGCTCGTGGTGAAACGACACTGAACGAAAAAGTGACACTCGCCAAACAAAACGGTGCCGTTGCAGTTCTTCTATATAACAACGTAGATGGAGTTATCGAGGCGAACCTTGGTGAGTCGACAACATTTATTCCATCATTCTCCTTAACAAAAGTAGCGGGTGAAAAGATTAAAACTCAAATCGCTGCAGGTAAATCCAGTTTTACGTTTGGAAAGTATGATGAAGTTCAAACAGAAGGCGATCGCTTAGCCGCTTTCAGTTCGAGAGGTCCAGCGAGACAGACGTACGACATGAAACCAGAAGTTACAGCACCTGGTGTTGCCGTTCTTTCAACGGTTCCGTCATACATGGTAAATCCAGCGAACCAAACAAACTATGATTACGCATATTCCCGGTATTCCGGAACATCCATGGCTGCTCCGCATACAGCAGGTATCGCGGCTCTCATGCTCGATGCTAATCCTAACTTAGAGCCTGAGGATGTAAAAACGATTTTAATGAACACAGCTGATCCACTTAACGGAGACTATTCCGTATTTGAAGTTGGGGCAGGACGTGTTGATCCATATCAAGCTGTGTACAGCGGAACAAGTTTTCAAGTAAACGATGAAACGTTGATTCCTAGTTCTACAAATCTAGTGAAAATTAAAGAACGTACTGGTGGAATCGCATATGGAAGTCATTATGCCGGCAAAAAGCTGGCACTAAAGAAGTCCATTACGGTTGAGAACAACGAAAAAGTGAAGAAGACGTTCAAAGTGGAAGTAGAAGAAACAAAGGGATCGCCAAGCTTGAAGAAGAACGGAATCGAGATCTCTATTCCAGACGAAATTAAGATTGCCGGTGACGATTTTAAAAAGGTGTCAGCAGGTATCAATATTCCTAAGAAAGCAAAAGAGGGCATTTACGAAGGGTACATCACGCTGACGAATCAATCGAAAGCAGTTGAACACTACAGAATTCCATTCAGTGTTCGCATAACGGAGGAGGGCTACAACAAACTAGAGCTTTCATCTCCAGCAATCGCGCCGAACTATTTGAATACAGGTGGATTCTTTGGTTACCGCGCGATTTATACGCCGATGGAATTTAACTTTAAGTCTCCGATGAAAAAGATGGAAGTCGTTCTTCAGGACGGAAAATCAGGGAAAGATCTGGGCTTGATCGGAACCATGAATTTAGAGGGTCGAAACGAAAACCAAAGCTATTTCGTGTTAAACGCTTTTAGTGGTATGTACAACAAATTTACCGGTGATAAAACAAATCCAGTTGATTCGGAGATCTCTTATGCACCAGCCGGTTACTATAAACTGAAGTTTATTTCAACAACAGCCACTGGTAAACAGCTAACCGATTACCGCCATATGTTCATCGATATTGATGAACCAACTTTTGAAAGCTCACTTGACGGCGATTCACCGTTCTTAGAATACAAACCGGGTCAAGCGACGTATCCATTTGACATCAAAATTAACGATCCTTTAGTAGATGAGATGAAGAAGGTTGGCTTGAACGTAGATCAATCATCAAACTCGATGATCTATTATTGGAACACACCGTTCCCATCATCAGCGATAAAAATGGACAAAGAAGGTAAGTTTGTTGAAGAGATCGCGATGAACGAAAATGTACCTGCATTAAACTTCCGAATGGATGGTTTTGATCTGGCAGGTAACCAGGCTCTGCAGAAGAATTACTATTTTGTAAAAGAGGGCACACCTGTTTCCTATACGAAGAGTAAAAATGCGCCATTGAAAACTGGAGAAATGGTAAAAGCCACACTAGTATTAGATAACTTAAATGATCTGACCAAAGCGGAATGGAATTTTAACAATAGTAGCTTTGGTGCGGTCTCTCTTGTGGATGCTAAATTAACAGACGCATACAAAGACAAAGCATCTATTGACGTGAAAGATGGTCTCGTAACTGTTGGCTTCAATGATGGTAGTGAAACGCTAGATCACGCCGCACTGGTAGAAGTGACGTTAAAAGTAAGTGATGCCTACTATGCGACACGAGCTGCAGTAGCGCCAATTGCAAAAGTAACGGATAACAACGCTAAAACATCAACAGTCCTGCAAGCTCAGTTAAGTTGGAAAGTGAAACCGCAGTTCTCTACTGCAAACGGCTATGTAACGCCTGAAGGCTTTGAAAACGAGGATGGAACAGTAACAGAAAGACGCGATTGGACGAAGGTAGGAGGCTCTGTACAAATTATCGATAGAGAAGGTAACGCACATGCACCATCAACACGCATCGCTGACAACGGTCAGTACAAATACGACAAGCTTCCCCTTCAAAAAGAAGCATTCACAGTGGAAATGAGAGTGCCAGGACATTTCTTTACAAAAGACAATCTGTATATTGGTTTTGAACACAAAGGTGAATTATATGGACAAAGCCGCTTTATTACCGCGCTCGATGTGACCGCTGGAGATGTAAATCAAGATAACGTGATCGACATTCATGATGCTATCGAGATTCAAAATGCGTGGGGAAGCGGAAAACGTGCAGCGGATATTAACTTTGATGGAAAGGTAGATGCAAAAGATATGAAATTCGTACAGAAAAACTATCTCCTGCAAAATCAGCATGTGGACGATACACCTTCACCTAGAAAGAAATATAAAGGAAAAACACTAGAAACTATCTTAGTTGAACTAGGCATTCAGCAATAACGGTGATTACATCTGAACAACCTTTAAGGAGAAGCATCTTCCTTAGAGGTTGTTTTTTTAACGAGATCCTCGAGATGGTAGACGCGGGATTTTCGATTGCCGGTGAAGGGGAGGTTTAGCGACTGGAGCAGGTGATATGATTGGCTTGTTGATGTAAGGTTCAAAAATTGTTTACAGGACTTATTGGAAATGGTGTTGGAGATTAGCAGAGCGAAATCTACTAATGCAGCTTCATGTGCCTTGTTATAGTTGTTTTTACAAGACGCACAATACCATGTTCTCCGATGACGCTGTAAAAATTCTGCCTCGCAACTAGGACAAAACACACCAGTTAGTAAATGATTTGGATTGATTTGATACTTGCGGCAAACGTCTGGATTATCTGGAGTGTGTATTTTTATAAGGCTTTTACTAATTTTTTTACTATCTTTAGGTAAGATTATTTCTTTGCGATGCTTATTGCTCAACTCTTCAAATTTGGCTACTAAACCAGAACTCTTGATTACTTTCATGCGAGCTTCTTTGTAAGCAGGAGAAAATTCTGTTATTGCCTTTGGATTAGTCATCACTACAAGAGATTCGATTGGTAGGTGGGGGGTTTTGAAGTTATTTATAATGGCCATCAAGTGATAGGATTGTCTTTTTATTTGTTCAACCGGATTGTCAAAAGCTTCTTGTTGATCATTTAATGTACGGATCATTGGATCGTACGCACTTTCAAAATAGAGATGTCCTGCAATGTTCTTACTTTCAATAATAAGTAAGAAGTGCGGTGTGATCATAAGTGTGTCAATTTGAAAGTAGTAGTCTTCATGTGAAATTCTAAGACCATGAAGAAAAATAAGGTTAGTTTGAGGGAGATAACGATAAAAATAGTCCAGTGACCGTTCACCACGGTAACCAGATACATGTTTTCTTAAAGCGCGGTGTATTTCATCATGCTTAGTATCATTTAGTAGGGCTCTTTTTAAAAGTGACTGTAACTTATCAATGATAATTGGCCGTGTTCGATGTTTTTTTATCAAAAGTGACCACCTCTTGCACATTTTCTATATAATGATGGCTTTTGTGGAGTAATGCAAAGTACAAAATGAAGAAAAATGAAAATATGCATCATTAATTTCACGGTAATCCTCCATATATTCACGGTAAATGCAATTATATTCACGTATAAAAACAATAATTTCACGGATAAAATTTTTTATCCGAAGTTCGACAAACCACAACACATTCCGACAAATGCACAAACCAAAATACTATCTCTTTCATATGCCCATACTATCCACATCTAGCTCCCACACACAGAATCTCACCAAGGCAACTGCTATCAACCACACTTCACCTCATCACCGCGGCACTAAGGTCTCATTTACAAGGGCATACTGTGATTGGTATACTTTTTCTCGGTTTAAAGAAATTCCTTATGAAAGTTTGAGGGTTAAAGACAGCAATGATGATGGCTATGCGAAAACGACGCGGGATCTTGCACCCGACAGTCGAACTCATTTTAGAATATGTATATGTTGTGATTGGATCAGGACTTGTGGCACTCGCATTCTCGGTATTCCTGCTGCCAAACCAGATCGCCTCTGGCGGAGTGAGCGGGATATCGACGATTTTATATGGACTCTTTCAATGGAAACCTTCTATTGTACAGTGGAGTTTAAATATTCCGCTCTTCTTTGCGGGATTGTTCTTCCTCGGCCGACGATTCGGCGCGAAAACACTTGTTGGAACCGTTGTGCTTCCGTTCTTCGTCTTTATTTTTGAAAGCTGGGGAGCAGCGACTGAAGATCCATTGCTTGGAGCGATTTTCGGTGGACTAGGAATCGGAGCTGGTCTTGGGATCGTGTTCCGTGGGAAAGCCTCTACGGGTGGAGTTGATCTGCTCGCACAGATCGTCCATAAGTATACGGGTGCTTCACTCGGATCAATCATCCTTCTCATAGACGGAACGATCGTTACGTCGTCCGCCTTATTTTTCGGGATCGAACAAGCTCTATATGCACTTATCGCGATGTTCATTACCGCAAAAACGATCGATGTCGTACAGATCGGGCTAGGGACGACGAAGATGGCGCTGATCATTTCAGATAAAGAAGATGAGCTTCGCCAAGGCATACTGACTCACATTTATCGTGGCGTTACGAAAATCAATGCCTTCGGTGGTTATACGCAAGATGAACGGCCAATGTTGATGGTCGTTGTTGCTCAATATGAAGTAACAAAATTAAAACAATACGTAAAAGGTGTCGATCCGGATGCTTTCGTAATCGTAGTTAATGCAAACGAAGTATTAGGAGAAGGTTTTAAACGAGGATAAACAATCAGAAATGCAGCCAGTTGGGACTTATCCCGACTGGTTTTCTTTTGTTCACTAGTACTTTTCGCATAGAAGAGCCCTTTTTACTAGAATTTGCTATTATACATTGAAAAAATTCTATCAATACCAGGCCAAAAGACCCGAAATCCCACAGCGATGGTCGGTTTTATCGCACCTGTGTCGAAAAGTCTCCCTGCAGGTTTTTATGATATATGAAGGATTTCAGCGAATTGTGTCGTATTTTAAGTACTACGTAATCTCGAAAACATGACCATGGTCCCTTGTCTGAGGGAAGATGAAACACAACTGTAATAAAATTGTCAGTCCAAGATGTTATAATAGTTATTGCGGAAAAAAACTGACATATATCGCGTATTTGTCGAAAGACCTTTATATAGAACTTGTTGATTGATCAGGGAAATATTTTTTGGGGTAGTAAGGAAGTGATTTTGCTTGATAGAAATGGTTGATGTATGGAAAACATACCCGAACGGTGTTATGGCACTTAACGGGATTGACGTCTACATAGAAAAAGGTGAATTTGTTTATGTAGTCGGACCAAGTGGAGCAGGTAAATCCACGTTTATAAAATGTATGTATCGTGAAGAGAAACCCACACAAGGTTCAATTATCATTAATGGAACAAACCTTGCAAAAGTAAAAGAAAGACAGATTCCTAAAGTACGAAGAAAGATCGGAGTTATCTTTCAAGACTTTAAACTGTTGCCACGTTTAACGGTATACGAAAACGTAGCGTTTGCACTTGAAGTTATTGAAGAATCTCCAAAAGTGATCAGAGAACGTGTTATGGAAGTTCTTGATCTTGTAAAACTAAAAAACAAAGCGCGCATGTTCCCGGACGAGCTATCAGGTGGAGAGCAACAGCGTGTATCAATCGCACGTTCGATCGTAAACCATCCTCCAGTTGTTATCGCGGATGAGCCGACAGGTAACCTTGATCCAGAAACAGCTTGGGAGATCATGGAGATCTTCAAAGAGATCAACGCTCGTGGAACGACAGTTGTTATGGCAACTCACAATAAAGAAATTGTAAATACGATCACAAAGCGCGTAATCGCCATCGAAGGCGGCCGAATTGTACGTGATGAGGCGAAGGGGGATTACGGCTATGAAGATTAGAACATTAAAGCGTCATTTCGTAGAAGCATTCAAGAGCATGGGAAGAAACGGCTGGATGTCCTTTGCTTCCATCTCTGCGGTAACGGTAACATTGCTATTAGTAAGTGTGTTCTTGGCAATTCTCTTGAACATTAACTATATTGCAAGTCAGATCGAAGACGATGTACAGATTAGAGCTTACATCGAACGAACGGAAAAGCCGGAACGATACGATGCTTACAAACAAGAGCTTGAAAAGCTTGGTAAGGTAAAAACGGTAGAGTATCAATCTAAAGAAGAAGGTCTTGATGAACTGATTGAAAGTCTTGGAGATGAAGGAGAAGCTTTCTCATCTCTTAAGAATGAAAATCCATTGCGAGATGCGTTCATCATCTACACAGAAAAGCCGCAAGATACGGCTGCTGTAGCAAAAGAAGTTGAGAAATTTAAATTTGTAAACAAAGTTGAGTACGGACAAGGGACCGTCGAGAAACTCTTTAAAGTGACAGATGTTGCCCGCAACGTTGGAATCGTCCTTGTATTGGGACTTGTATTCACAGCGATGTTCCTCATCTCAAATACTATAAAATTAACAATCGTGACACGAAGACGAGAGATTGAAATTATGAAACTCGTTGGTGCGACGAATGGATTTATCCGTTGGCCGTTCTTCATTGAAGGATTTGCATTAGGTGTAGCGGGTGCTGTTCTTCCGATCATCGTAATCACGGTAGGTTATCAAGCGATTTTCGATATTGTTAACCAAAAATTAGGGACAGTATTCATTGAGCTATTGCCTGTAACACCACTTATCCCGCAGCTAGCGTTGCTGATGCTGTTGATTGGTGGAGTAATCGGCGTGTGGGGAAGCTTAACATCTGTCCGTAAGTTCTTGAAGATTTAGTAAAGATAGCAGAAATAAAGAGATCCAAGAAAAACGAAACAATTAATTGGGGTTAGGGAGGAAAACGAATGAAAAGGAAAGTGGTTGGTACAGTGCTTTCACTAAGTTTAGCACTGGGCGCCTTTACTATGTATCACTCTGAATCCGTCGTTCACGCGGAATCTTTATCAAGCATCAAGAAAAAACAACAAGAAAATGCAAAGAAAGCGGAGGCTGCAAAATCAAAGCTGGATAAGAACAAAAGCAGCCAAGCAGCGATTGAAGCAGAAGTAGCAAGAATTGATAAGCTTTCTTCTGAAACAGATCTGAAAGTACAAGCCAAACAAACAGATATCAAAGAAACAAAAGAAGAGATCGACGTTTTAAAAGGCGAGATCGCTGTTGTTCAAAAGCGAATCGATAAGCGGGATGCTCTATTAAAAGAACGTGTTAACTCTATGTATGAATCTGGTGGAGCTGTTTCTTACTTAGAAGTTGTTCTTGGTTCCAAAGATTTTGGTGATTTTCTTGACCGCGTTCTAGCATTGAACATGATCGCAGAACAAGATCGTCAGCTTTTAGAAGAACAAAAGAAAGATAAAGAGCTTCTAGAGAAAAAGATGGCGGACGTTGAGAAAAAACTAGTTAACCTACAAAACGCAATGAAAGAACTACAAGTATTGCAACAGCAATTGAAAGCTCAAATGGATGAGAAGACTCGTTTGATGGCTTCTCTTAAGAAAGAAGAAGACTCGTTGCATGCAGAAGCACACAAGATTGAAAACGAAGGTGCACTTCTAAAATCTCAAGAAGAGGCGTTCCGTGCTGAACAAGCTCGTGCAGCTGCACGTGAAAAAGCAGCTCGAGAATCTTCATCTTCAGGTGGATCAGCTCCTTCCATGGGACCTGTTTCAGGTAACGGTATGATCATCAAACCTGCTGCTGGAAGAATTTCTTCTGGATTTGGTAACAGAAGCAGCGGTATGCATGAAGGAATCGACATCGCTCAAGGTGGAACTGTTCCGATCTATGCAGCTGCAGATGGAACAGTAATTAAATCAGAGTACTCATCTTCATACGGAAACGTTGTATACATCTCTCACTCGATCGGTGGGCAACAATGGACTACGGTTTACGCTCACATGAGCAGCCGTGCTGTATCAGGCGGATCCGTTTCAAAAGGGCAGTTCCTAGGCAACATGGGGAACACTGGACATTCATTTGGTCAGCATTTACACTTTGAACTTCACAAAGGACCTTGGAATGCAGGAAAAACAAATGCTGTAAATCCTGCGGCTTACTGGTAAAATAAACACATAAAGTAAACAAGCTATTCATATAGTGAAGTAGGAGACAGGCTGTTGCCTAAAGACTCTTACAATGGAAGGCATCGCACTTTGCAGGGTGTGATGCCTTTTCCTGCAAAAACGAGGTGAGCAGAATGAACGTAAATAAAAAAATGTTGGCCCTGCTGATTGTTCTTTCCTTGCTTGTTGGTGCCGGTGGCATGTATGGTTCGATGGCACTGTTTGGAAACGATTCGAAGTATGTTCAGAACGGTGAAGTAAACGATCTTCCGAAGACCGCAACGAAAGTCGACAACGACGAAGAGTTTGCGAAGCTTCAGAAGACGTATGAGATCATCTCTTCTCGTTATGTAGAAGATGTTGATCGTGACAAACTCCTTGAAGGTGCCATTCAAGGAATGGTCAAAACGTTAAAAGATCCATATTCGGTTTATATGGATGAAGAAACAGCAAGTCAATTCTCACAATCACTCGATTCTTCTTTTGAAGGAATTGGGGCAGAAGTGAGCATGGTAGACGGTAAAGTTACGATCGTCGCACCGTTCAAAGATTCACCTGCTGAAAAAGCAGGACTCAAGCCAAACGATCAAATCATCACGATTGACGGTAAAAGTGTTGAAGGACTCGATCTCTATAAAGCCGTATTAAAAATCCGCGGTGAAAAAGGCTCTGTCGTAACACTTGGTGTAAAACGTACAGGCGTTAACGATGTAATGCCAGTCAAAGTTACACGTGATGAGATTCCGATCGAGACGGTTTACTCTGATATTGAAGAAGTAAAAGGTAAGAAAATCGGTGTACTTGAAATCACATCTTTCTCAGAAAAAACGGGAGCTGATTTCAAGAAACAGCTAACAGAGTTAGAAAAAGAAAAGATTGATGGTCTAGTTATTGACGTTCGTGGTAATCCAGGAGGCTATCTAGAAGCAGTTGACAGCATTCTTCGTCAGATCATTCCTGAGAAAAAGCCATTCGTTCAGATCGAAGACCGTAAAGGAAATAAAGAACGTTATGTTTCTACGTTAAAAGAAAAGAAAGATTATCCGATCATCGGTTTGATCGACAAAGGTAGTGCATCAGCGTCTGAAATTTTAGCTGCTGCTCTAAAAGAAGCAGGAAACTATGATCTTGTTGGTGAGAAGTCGTTCGGTAAAGGGACTGTTCAGCAATCGATCGATCTTGGTGATGGGTCGAACATCAAGCTTACACTGTTTAAGTGGCTTACACCGGATGGAAACTGGATTCACAAAAAAGGGGTAAAGCCTACTTTTGAAGTGAAGCAGCCAGACTACTTCTACACAAACCCGATCACAGTTGAGAAGAAAGCGTTAGAGTTTGATATGAACAACGAGCAAGTGAAGAACGCTCAAGTGATGTTGAACGGTTTAGGGTTCCAGACGGGTAGAGAAGATGGATACTTTGATGAAAAGACGCAAGCTGCTGTAACTGCGTTCCAGCGTGCGAACGACTTACCAGCAACAGGGAAAGTAGATACGAAGACAGCTGGTAAGATGGAGTCAAAAGTGATCGATTCAATCCGTGATGATAAGAACGATGTTCAGCGTAAAACGGCGATTGAATTGCTTGCAAAATAAGGGATTATGGCAGGAAAAAACAACTGAAACACGAATACTATCCGTAGAGGAAATTATTCTCTACGGAATTTTTTTGTGTAGTGCTACGATGACTTCAAAGAGGTTGATTTGCGCTCCAGGTTGCTCGCTTTCCGCGGGGCAGGCGGTGAGCCACATTCGTACGTTTCACGTATAAGTGTCTCACCTGTCAAGTTGCAGTGGCTAGCTCCTCGAGGTCAAAAGTTAAATGGCTCAGAAGGCAAAGTGCGCCTTCAAATCCATTCAACTTTTGCTAGTCGGAGCTGAACGAGCCACTTCCACTCTTCGGACTGCCGGCCTGTCCCGCAGGAGTCTCGCACCTTGCGCTCCAATCAACTATTCAGAGAAGTCTTAACAAAAAACAAAAAACAAATAAAACCCTGAATAGTTTCTATGGTGAGTATCAAATTAAACAGAAAATCAAATGATTTAAAAGATAAAATCCTTTGTCATGCTTAAAGGGGTAGACAATATGCAGTCATTGAATGTTGGAGATGTGCTTTATCAGCTGGTAATGTTTTTAATTCTGATTGCCATCATCGTTGGAGTTGGTTTATTAGTGAAGCGAGCTGTGAGTACGGATAGAAGATTGAAACGTATTGAAGAAAAAGTGGATGAATTGAAAGATGAGAAAGGAAGAGACCGCACATGACAGACACCTTTGTGAAAGAATTACTTCAGGGCATGCTGCTGCTTTTTTTACACCCGCTTTTTTACGGTTTTATTCTTGTTGCTTTCTTAATTGGATTAAAACGTGTGAAACGAGAGAGAAAAGAATTTAAAGTGCGCGTGCATCCCGTCATTGATAATTTAATATTTTCATTGTTGCCAGGCATTCTGATCGGACTCATCGGTTCTGTAATCTTTGTGGCTGCTGGTGTCACATTGCCGCTTGGGATGATTGCTTTAATCGGTGTCGTGTATGTGGCTTTAGGCTTAACGTTTAAAACAAGGTTTATGAATCCTGCATACGCTGTGAGTTTAGCGGCAGTTGTTGGTTTGTTGCTTCCAAAATTTCAACTCGGAATTTCTTTTCTAGATCGTTGGATTGTAGATGTTCAAAAAACGCCACTTGATTCATTAGCAGTCGTTATTGGTGTTCTTTTGATTCAAGAAGGGATACTGGTCATATGGAAAGGTGCAGATCGCACTTCTCCTCGGCTGTTCAAAGGAAAACGAGGACATTATATTGGTGCACATGAAGCTACGAGATTTTGGATTGTTCCTCAGTTTTTAGTTTTACCTGTAGGCTCAATTCCTGTTTTAGATTGGTGGCCTTTGTTTCCGATGGGTGCGGTAGGATTCTCATTCTTCCTCGTACCGTTTGCCATCGGATATCGCCAGCTAGTTACACATACACTGCCGGAAGAAGCGATTAAACATCTAGGCAGACAAGTTTTGATTTTAGGATTTATTGTAACAGGCATTGCAGCAGTAGGTCATTTTTATAATTTGCCGCTCCTAATTGCTATAGCTATCGCAGCCGGTCTTGCAGGACGAGAACTCATTACACTCGTAACGAGCCAACGTGATGATACGCGACCATCACACTTTGTACCAAGAGATCAAGGAGTTATGATCCTTTCAGTAGTACCAGGGACACCCGCTGCAAAGATGGGATTAAAGATTGGCGAAGTCATTGTAAAAGTAAATGGAGTCACACTTTCTCACGAATCAAGTTTGTACCGAGCCCTTCAAATCAACGCTGCATACTGCAAGCTAGAAGTTCTTAATTTAGATGGCGAGATTCGATTCGTTCAAGGGTCACTCTATCAAAACGAACACCACCAACTAGGTGTACTCCTTGTTCATGATGTAGTAGATCGGAACGCTGCTGTTGGGGATTGATGTATTTTTCATAATTAAACGGAGTCTGTTCAAAATTCGCCGGAATGATTATTCATAATTTATCGGAATCAAATAAATTTTATTTAAAAGGCTCATTTAATATGAGTCTTTTTTTATTCCTGTTATTCAACAAACGGGCCAGATTGTTGAATAAGAATAGTTAGTTAGAAAGCAGAATTTGAATCTTTTTTTATATCCAGTTGTTGACATTTTTATATAGTTACAGTAAGATGTAATTAATACACTAACTGTTAATAATACACTGAAATGTATAAGGAAAGGATGATATTATGGCAAACTATACTGCAAAGGAACTTGCCGAATTACTTCAAGAAGAAGACAAAAGTATAAATCTCCGCACAATTCGCTATTACACACAAATAGGGATGTTGCCACCATTAGAACTCGTTGGAAACAAAAGGGTATATATAGATACACATCTACATTACTTACGAGCTATAAGAACACTTTCAAAGACAGGAATTAGTTTAAAAGAAATACAAGAAAGATTAACTAATTTGTCAATAGGAGAGATACAAGAGATCGGAAAGAAAATAGGTTTTTTAGAATCTTCCAATGTACTGAACCATGAGACCCATAAAATCACTGAAGATGCTTATATAACAATAAGCAAGAATATTTCAGTAGAAACCAAACAAAAAGTTATTCATTCCATTACAAATATCTTGAGTGGAGAAAAACAAAATGATAAACATTGAATTGGAAAAGCCAGTTATGGAACATGAAGAAGGCATAAATCACCTATTAATTCAGGTGCATATTCCTGAAAGAAAAGAAATTATGATAGATATTGAGCTGCCAGAAGGTATGTATCGGGAGACCAATTTAAATGGTTATTACGAAGATTATAACAATCTCATTTACTTATATGGTGAACGAGATGTGATCAGTTTAGCGATTGAGCTTTATACAGAGAACCCGATAGATGTTGGTGAGAAAATAATAAAAATCAGTTGTAAGCCTTCAGACAATCAATTTGTAGAATACAAAATTCCAATTAAAATTACAGATTCCTACCTTGATGATTATGAGATAAACGAACAAGTAACAAATAAAATTAAAGAACTTTGCTCGATAAAAACAAACAATAATGAATTTACAAGTTATAAGCCAATTACCTATAGTCATAGATCTACAGTTTCTTCACTAGAAAGAAAATATCGAATCGATTATTAATCTTCAAGGAGGAGGAAATTAATGAATTTAATCCCTTATGTTGTAGAACAAACAAATAAAGGTGAGCGAACATATGACATTTATTCAAGACTTCTTCAAGATCGTATTATTTTTTTAACAGGAGAAATTACTGACTCTTTAGCAAATACAATTATTGCGCAACTTCTTTTCTTAGAAGCTGATGATCCTAATAAAGACATCAGCATCTATATTAATTCCCCAGGAGGCTCCATTTCCGCTGGAATGGGTATATACGACGCAATGCAATATGTTAAACCAGATGTTAGTACATTATGTATTGGGTTGGCTGCTTCAATGGGAGCTTTTTTACTTTCTAGTGGAACTAAAGGAAAACGTATCGTACTACCTCATAGTGAAGTTATGATTCATCAACCTTTAGGTGCTGCACAAGGGCAAGCTAGCGATATTGAAATCAGTGCAAAGCGGATCATTCGACATAGAATAAAGCTTAATGAAATACTTTCTTCTCAAACAGGGCAACCTCTAGAACGGATAGAATTGGATACAGAGAGAGATTATTTCTTGAAGGCTAAAGAAGCTGTTGAATACGGATTGGTTGATAAAATAGTAGCAAAACAACCATAAGGGGGGATTGTTTTGGATAAAGAGCTTTCTTTTCAGGTCGAATATAAATGTCCTCAAGGTGTTACTTATTATCGTAACGTTAAAGCAAAGACAATAGCAGAAGCTAAAAATATAATCCAATCTACGAATTCGAATGTGAAAATATTCGCTGTAACTTGTATAGAAGAAGATTAAATCCATTAAGCTGCCTATGAGCAGCTTTTATTAATCTAATATAACTTCCACGATCGGGTGCGTTAATTCAAGAAGGATTAACGCACTTTTAAATGAACTTATTTAACAAACGTTGCAGGATTGTTGAATAAGAGTATTCTTAAGAATAATGAGGAACATAATACACTTTACTAAATTATGGTAAAATGTATTAAGATGAATTTTCCTGAGGAGGCTGAGTTTTTTGGTTAATTTGAAGATGTATATTTCCACTATAATTGAGATACTTGTCTTTTTATTAATTGGATTCTTTCTTACTGAGAATGTTTTAAGAAATGTTTATGAAAATGTAGGCATTGCTTATTTAGGAAATGTAGGCATTGTGTGGTTCGGATTATCTTTTTTCTTGTTCTGTATATTCACTTTGATTTGCTATTCTTTTTTAGGTAAAAAGAGTCCTATGTTAAAAGACCGCATTACTTCACTTACTTTTTGGATTGTATTTGTTGCATCTGCATATGCAGTTTTTATCCCTTTTGCAAAAGGAGAAATTTAATAAACAATAAGTAGATGATTATAAAAGTAACAAAATGACGTTTTACTAAACAATCGGGTGCATTTCTGTAAAAAGAAATGCCTTTTATTATGTTAAAAATGATAAATTCAAATGATACGGAAAAACACTTACTTGTGACCATGTATTTATTTATTTTGACGGGAAAGGGAATTGGAGGCGGAGATTAGGGAAACAGATGAGGTATTTATAATATTGCTTCCGATTATTATAATTCTAATATTTATTACAGGAATATGCCTATTAGGTAATGGGATTTTCCTTATTTTTAAAAAGGTTAATAAAGAAGAAGGACTAATTAAAAAGTTAGAAGCTTTAGTTGCAATTATTCTCGGATTACATTTAGATCCATTTAGTAGAATTTCAGTAGCAATTCTATTAGGTGGCTTACTAAGCCTATCTTCGTTCTTTTTTATTTTGAATATGTTTGGATATATTCACATGGAATAGGGCTATGAATTAATAGCTTTTAATTAGGAATTTTATGAATGAAGTGGTTTTACCATATTCAACAAACGGGTGATATAATCTAATTTCGGCTGCCAAAATGGGTGTCTTTTCATTTTTTGATTAAGTACATACAAAAACAGGTAATAAACGTTAAAATAGGAATAGAACAATTTAAGGAGATTTAAAATGAAGAATGTACCTGGAGGAAATAAGATAGTGGCAACATTTTGTGCCACTCTATTTGTCAGTATCATTTTATTGATAGTTATTTTTTTCGAAGGGGAGACACTAGGTCCAGAAATTATAGGTTCTTTTATTATATTTTTCTTATATGCCGGTTTTATTATCTTGGTCTTTGGCAGTTATGTATCCTATTGTTTAGAGTTTTTGTTGAAAAAGTGGGGGGATTACACGAATCTCAGTTTATTGATGTATATACTACTCCATGGTTTATTTGGTTCTTTAATAGGGATAATTTATAAAGCAGTTGATCTTGCCATAATAGGATTCTTCGCTGCTATTGTTTATGGAATTGTTGATGTTAGGATTGGCTTTAAGTATATTAAAGAACAATAACTTCACTGAATTATAATTGTCTTTTCTTCAACAAAATCGGTTGTGCTAATCCAAGAAGGATTAACTCTTTTTTTATGGAACATATTAAACAAATGTGAAGAATTGCGGTGTAAAGATTGAAATACTTGAGAATTTGAAGTGAATAATAAGAATTTTATCAGCATGAAAAAAATTAAGAATTAGGAGGAAAAATGCTTTCAATTAACACTTTACCTAAACATATAAAAACCTCATTAGATAAATTTAATGTTAAGAATGAAAAACCGGATGTATTTCCTTCTATCTTCTATATTAGGGGTAACAAATATTATTATTTTACTTTTGCCCCATCCGAAGATGAATTAATTATGTTAGATGACGGCACGATACCTTCTCTTAAAGATATACACTATGTCGCTTTATTAGTAAACAGTTACAATAGTGCAGTAAATAGCATTGCTTTTATAGGATATAAATGGGTTAAATCTAAAACTAAAAAAAATTATTTGAAATTATATAGGCTGTTGCAAGAAGTAAAAGATGAGTTTAGTAAAATTAACACTTCAGCAGAAATAAATCAGTCTCTTATTAAATTCATTGAAACAACAGAATCAATTGTTAAAGATCAAGAAAACATTGAAAAAGCAGTTGAAGCTGGAACAAAAAAAGTACAAGAAACAAGTAAAGCTGTAAAAGTTACTGAAATTGATTATGTAGAGTTACGTAATATAAATCTTCAAATGGTCAGAGCAGCCCATCAACAAAATACCATCCAGTTAGAATCTGAACAAGCTAGAAAAGAGGTTTTTAATTACTTAGATAATCAGTCTCTTCTCTCTAATTTAAAGTTGAGTTATTTAAAAATGAAATTGCAACCATATCGAAAACTAATGCTGAGTAGTGAATCTGAACAGGCTAAAGAAGTCCGTGAAATGCATTATGTAATGGAGGATGATGTTCCATTGGAAGAAAACCCTCTTGTACCTGAAGCTTTAGCACGATTTAAAAATCCGATATAATTGATATATTTAGATTAAGTATAGATATATTTCCACTTTTGCTTTTCTATTTATTAGCGATATGGCTTCCAACAAATCAGAATGGTTATATTCCGCAATGGGGGGCATTTCTCGAGAAGGAAATGCAATTTTTATAATTTAGATATTTAAAGGAGATAAAATGCCTCTGTATTTATTAGAACCAGAAGTAGCGGGCGGGCTGGGTGAAAGAACAACCTATTATAATGAAACATATAAAAATGGGATAAAGTTAATATCTTATTTAAATTATGAATTCGAAGGTTGGTTAGGAGATGAATTGCTAGAATCAACTCCTAGTTTTATAGTTACTCAAGAGCTTGCAAATTCAATTCAATATAGTCAGTTAAATGGTTATATATTTGAAGAAGTTGAAATAACTAAATCAGATTTATTTCAAGAACTTTATCCTAACAAGATTCTTCCAAATTTCAAGCGTTTTATTCCAAAAGGTAAAGTCTCTATAAATAATGATACATATAATAATTGGTCACAAGAAGACTTCTGTTTATCTCAGAATTTAGAATTAGTTGTTTCTCCTCAAGCTTTAAAAGTTTTAAACTTACATGTCTTAAAGCATTGTAATGTAATTAAACTAAAAAAATAATTCATTCAACAATCGGGTGCATTTCTTCAAGAAGTAGAAATAACTTTGTATGAATAGTGACTGGAAAGAGGGATGTTTATTATGAAATTCTGGATTTCAATAATAGCAGGGTTAGTGATTGGAGTCATCCTTTCTTACTTCTTCCTTGATTATAATGGGTTGACTATAAATGAATCTGGTAAAAACGGAGAAATTATTAAAACAACGAACGAATTAGATTTTAATTTAATTTCCAATAGCTTTTTGATTGTATTATCTGTGTCGATTTTGATCTATGTAATTTGGACATTGGTTGAAAGAAAGGAAAAAGAGCTTTAAAACACTTATTCAACAATCGGGTGCGATTGTTGGATAGATTTAAAAAGAAAGTGAGAGGTTTTTTGTATGAAAATGAAAAGAAAAACTTATTTAGCTCCAGTAATCATCCTATCGTTACTTATAATAGGTATCGTTTTAAATGTTAACTCATTTGATCACGCAAAGAGTGCTTGTATAAACAACGGTATGATACCTGATATTCAGAAAGACTTTCTAGCCTTCAATTGGTCCGTTTCTTGTCAGTAGCAAATCACTGTCTTGTTCCATTAAAAGTGCTTTTCTTCAAGAAGGAGAAGTGCTCTTTGTATTGAATTTAAGGGCATAAATGGTATTGCTAACCTTATTGATGAGCAGTGTTTTGGGGGGATCAAACATTAATAATTGGATTGAACTTAGTAAATCAGAAGAAAAAGCAGTATGGCGAAAGGTTTATAAAGATTTTAAATTCAAACCTAGTATTACTAAATTTCCATCTTTTAAACTACCAAGCCCATTCATTACATACGATATTTCAGTTTATAGTAATTGGTCAGGAGATTTTAAAGAATTTAATGAGATTTATAAAGACCTTGAAGAGAAATCATTGTTTGCATTTAAAGAATTAACGAATAATGATAAATATTTTTATGCATTAGATTGGCAACACCATTCATACTGGGTCAATCCCTTTTTAGAGTTTCCAAAAGACGAAGAATTTGATGAGTGGATAATACCTATTTTTCCTGATGGGGATTATTACTTCTTTATACAAAAGGAATTCAACTGGGGATTGTTAGGTCATCCCTGGGAACAGACCATAACTATATTTGGTGAGGAACTTATCCAATCGTTTAAAAAACATAATCCTAGAATGTTTAATACTATTTTACGGATAGGTTAATCTTACCATCTGAGCTAGCTAGTCAAGGGTAGCATTCCTAATGAGTTATTCCACAATCGGGTGCATTCCTGAAATAATTAATAAATCTATCTGATGAAAATGTAAAAAAACAGTATATATTAACTTTTCATCTATAAGACCACCAATTACGTTATAGCTACGCTACTAATATGATCAATAATGAAGCACCTCTTTTATTGATACAGAGTTTATTAGGGCATGAGAAATAAAAAGGGGCTGATTTCTGCGCATCGATACCAATGTATCAGCTCCTATAAAATTAAATCATGCTCCCATAATCCTAGCTTTCCCTTAGCTGGAATGAACTCATCCAACATCTGCATGTCTTTAACTACCCAAGCATAACCTCCCACTATAAAGTCACCCATAAAATAGTCATTCCCTGATACGATTCGACCATCCTCCAGAATGGCCCATGTCTCATTGTTTTCATTTACCTTCAAACAATCTACAAGTTTGCATACAGCAATGATCTGGCCAGTTGGAAGATTCTCTGGTGTGTATCCATGCTTACCAAGCAAAGACTTTATGGCTATATGATTTACGACGTCTTTATCAATTTTTTTACTTGTGTGAATGGCAAGTGGCCCCCGATAATTCGTTCTCCATGACCTTGTTTCATATGTTGCCTCTCTAAGGATAAAAAGGCTTGCCCATGGCTGGATCATTGATAAAACCTTCATTTCTGACACTCTCCAACCTGAAGAAGTTTATTTTGATAATAGAGTGTCCCTGCAAAGGAATATTATGAGCAAAAGGCAGAATATCAGTTCACGGAGATCCATTTTATGAGGTATGAGTCATGACCAGTAATCATTATTATCATGTATTAATAAGGGAACTATTTTTGTAGGGTTTTACAAACACACTGGATGTGATTAGGCATGAACTTACACATGGAGTGACTTAGTTCACAAGCAGGCTAGAATATGAAAAGCAGCCTGGGGCTATGTGATCAGCACTCTTATGTCTGTACGAAAAATGGAAGAGCAACCTAATAAGTAGCTGTTCCTTTTTGCAGTTAGCTCCTTCATTATTCAATAATCACCGAAACTCTGAGTACGTATTTGCATACTCAGGGAGTGTTTAATGAAGAAGGGGTCCTTGTTGCTATTGGTGGATTAAATAAAGATCCATTTTCAAACGAACAATCTATTGGTAGGGTGAGAAGGTTTTATGTTAGTAAAAAGTATAGGAGAAACGGTATAGGAAAGCTTTTGATAAAAAAAATAATTGACGAAGCAAAAAGAGATTATAAAATTTTGGTGCTTCATACAGATACGGAACAGGCTGGTAAATTTTATACTTCTTTAGGATTTTCAAATGAAAGCCTTTATCCAAATTCAAGTCACTTTATAGAACTTAAAAGTTAACGTGTATTAAGCGTATTTTGTACGAACTAAAGAAGCAGACCCAACTGGATCTGCTTTGTTTTATGATGGATTTGTTGACCATAATCCAGCTGTTTTGACAAATACTCTTGGATTAAATTTCAAACTAGCCACGACTAATTCTGCAAGGTCTTCTGGGTGCATCACGTTTTCTTCATTGCCTTTAACAAGATTTGTATCAATGGCTAAATCTGTAACGACCGTACTTGGTGTTAAAGCAGTAACACGGACATTATGTTTTCTTACTTCTAGCATAAGTGATTCTGTTAGCCCTAAAACAGCGAATTTAGAAGCACTGTAAGCACTTGTAACAGGAGCACCTTTTTGGCCAGCAGAAGAAGAGATATTAATGATATCTCCTGATTTTCTTTCGATCATATCTGGTAATACTGCTCTTGTTACATTATACACACCCATTAAATTGACTTGGATGATTTTTTCCCATTCTTCTGGTGTTAGATCAAGGAACCCACCAAATTTAGCAACACCAGCATTGTTGATTAGGATATCAATTTGGCCTAAGTCTGATTTGATATGTTCAATAGCATGGGTAACGGATTCAAGGTCCGTCACATCTGCTGTTGCAGCAGAAACCTTTATATCAAATTGTGCTAGTTCAGCAGTTACCTTTTCTAGATTAGACATATTTAAGCCGATTAGGCCTAAATGAACGCCTTCTTTTGCCAAGGCGATAGCAGTAGCACGCCCAATGCCTCTTCCTGCGCCAGTAACTATTGCATTTTTTCCATTTAAAGAAATCATTCTATCACTCCTAGAATTATTACTAATTGAAGTAGAACATACTAACAGAAAGACCACAATCTTGCATGGAAACAGCTTGTGGTCTTCCTATTTAGAACTCATGGAATAATTGTTTATTCTAAGTTGGCGTGTTTACCGTACATTTTATTGGTATCCAGACCTTTTTTCTCCATAAACCGAAGAATCACAGCGTCGTAAAATAGTAAAAGTGTTTGCTCAAATAATGAGCCCATTGGTTGAATCGTCTTAAAATCACTCTCCGACTGATTTTTAGGTGAGCCAGGCAACTTAATTGTGATATCCGCTAATTGTCCGATAGTGGACTCAGGGAAAATGGTTACAGCTGCAATCGTCCCACCGATGCTTTTTGCCTTCTCAGCCATGGAAACTAAACCTTTCGTTTCTCCTGAGCCTGATCCAATGATTAAGATATCGTCTTTTTCAAAGTTAGGGGTTACTGTTTCGCCAATCACATAGGCATCTATACCCATGTGCATCATTCTCATGGTGAATGATTTGGCCATAAATCCAGATCTACCTGCGCCTGCAACAAAGATTTTTTTTGATTCAAGAATCCCATTAACTAATTTTTCAGTTTCATCATTCGAAATTAAATCTACGGAGCGATTTAACTCTTTTATGATTTCAGCTAGGTATTGAGTTGTATTCATGAACTGAATTACCCTTGATTAATCATTTGTTGCATTTTAGCAGCAACAGCTTTTTTATCAGCTTGTCCAGTAATCCCGCCACCTACAATGACAAGGTCTGGTTGTACTTTGATGACTTCTGGAAGTGTGTCTAACTTAATACCACCTGCGATTGCAGTTTTAGCATTTTTTACAACACTTTTGATTGTTTGTAAATCTTCAAAAGAGTTCTTTCCAACTGCTTGAAGATCGTAGCCAGTATGAACACAAATATAATCAACGCCAAGTTCATCTAGTTCTTTTGCACGGGCTGCAATATCCTTAACAGCGATCATATCAGCAAGGATTTGTTTCCCTTGTTTTTTAGCTTCTTCTACTGCACCTTTAATTGACTCGTCTTCTGCAGTTCCAAGAATCGTAATGATGTCAGCACCTGCAGCAGATGCTTGACTGACTTCATATCCAGCTGCATCCATAATTTTCAAATCAGCTAATACGGTTAAGTTAGGAAATGCAGCTTTTACTTCTTTTACTGCTTTAAGACCTTCATTAATCACCACAGGTGTACCAATTTCTACAACATCAATATGATCTTCTACCTCTTTCACTAATTCAATTGCTCCCGGAATATCGACAAGATCTAATGCTAATTGTAATTTCATTTATATTTTCTCTCCTTATAGATAATTTTATTTTGTTGCGCTGAGTGGCTGGGTGTAAATGTTAATATTCATTTACTTACTAGCATGCTGTTTAGTATACTCAGTATGTAAATAAATTTAAAGTACGCACTTTTTCCGCATATAGTTACAAAAAGTATACTATTGGATGAAATAAAGGAGAATGAATGTAGATGCCTAATTTAGGAGATAAGGACTTTAACTGTGAAAAAGAATTAACTCTTGCAGTAATAGGTGGTAAATGGAAAATGTTGATTTTGTGGCACCTAGGCAAGGAAGGAACGAAAAGATTTGGAGAATTAAAGGCCATTATGCCAGGAATTACTCAGAGGATGCTTGTAAACCAATTGCGAGAACTGGAAGATCATTTAATCGTACATCGAGAAGTTTATCCTGTAGTTCCACCAAAAGTGGAATACTCCCTTACTGAGAATGGAAAAAGACTTTTACCAATCTTAGACGCTATGTATGAATGGGGTAAAGATTATATTGAGAATGTATTGGAAAAGGAAACTGATGATCCATCAGCAGTTAAATAGAAATAAACTTTTCAGAATAGTAACTTACCACGGGTTAGTCATTTTAACCGTGGTTTTTTTATTACTGTTTTATATACAGAGTAGAGATAACAACTTTCTAATAAAAATAGTATCAAAAAGCTTGAACAATGATTTTTATATGATTGAAGATCAAGGCTGTTTTACTAATGGAGTAAATTATTTGAAACTGAACATAATACCAAAGGTGTAGAACTATTATCCTTATTGGGAGATTGATGTTGATGTTTTGGAAAAGGAAGAATATTTGGATAGGAAGCCAAAATGAAAATAGAACAAAAAAGATGACAACTAATATTCCTATTGCAATAGATGTTCTCCGCGAACGTATCGACAACATGGAAGACGCTGAAGTAATCGAATATCAAACCCAAAACAATAAGATATTTGTATTGATATTTATAGGAACATTGATTGATAAAGCAAGGTTAAATGAAGCTGTTATTGAACCTTTACGTCTCTGCAAGTATGAAAATATTTCAACTTGCATTTCTGTCTCTAAAATTACTGAAATTACAACGTTGGAAGAGGCGGAAAAGAAATTGATGCTGGGAGCCATCCTTCTTTTTGACACCATTGAAAATCAATGGTGTTCCGTTGATCTTAAAGATCCAACGGGACGTGCGATAGAAACCTCTGAAACAGAAACAATCCTTTATGGCGCTAAAGACAGTTTCAGTGAAAACTTAGAACAAAATATTACATTGATTCGTAGAAGGCTACCTCTAACAGCATTAAAATCAGAGAAATTCACGGTAGGATCACTAACTGAAACAAAGGTTGTTTTAATGTATATTGAGGGTTTAACGAATCCTGATTTCATATCAATTGCTAGGGAAAAAATCAAGAGTATTGACTATGATCAGATTCTTGACTCCTCCCAATTAGCAGCCTTTATGGAAGATCACAAACATAGTGTATTTCCACAATTTCAACATACTGACCGTCCCGATGTGTGTGCATACTCACTAGGCGTGGGTAAAGTTACCATTCTAGTGGATAATACACCTTTTGCCCTGAATGCTCCAATCAACTTTTTCCATTTATTCCAATCACCCGAGGATTATATTAATCGCTGGATCGTTGCAAGCTTCTTGCGGATCATAAGATATTTAAGTTTCATGCTCTCCTTGCTGATGATTCCACTATATGTTGCTTTAACGACACATCATTATCAGATGATTCCCTTGCAAATTCTATTCGTCCTTGTAGAAACGAGAAGTCAATTGCCACTAACGCCATTTTGGGAATCGCTGATTATGTTGATAACACTTGAGGTCATTAAAGAAGCAAGTTTAAGAATGCCCACGAAATCTGGCCAAACGTTAGGCGTAATCGGTGGTATTGTCGTTGGACAAGCTGCTGTAGAAGCAGGATTCGCTAGTCAAGTGCTAATTGTTTTGGTTGGTATTTCTGCTATTGCTTCGTTTCTTGTGCCGAATTACTTGATGACTAAAGCGACTACATTAATACAGTTTACGCTATTGATCCTTGCTTCTTTTCTTGGAGTAATGGGCATCTTTATGGGCATCATTTTACTTTTAGTCAATTTGAATGCACTTACTTCTTTGAAACAACCATATTTTACCCCTGTTGCCCCTTTTTATGGGAAAGATTGGCTTGATCTATTTATCCGTGGTCCATTGCATTGGATGAAAACAAGGCCAGAGGCTCTTCATCCTCTACAGAAATGGCGATATAGCCGAAGGAGATGATCCCTTGACTAAATTTTCATTATTCGAGAAAACCTCATCGTATCAGGGGATTTATATGACTTTAATGGTCAATAGGATACAAATGTTATATTTTGCAATCATTATGCCCGTTTTTCTAATACATCCCTATATGATTTGGATGATTATCATTGTAGGGTTATTATCACAAATCAGTATATTCATGTTATCGAAATGGTTTAATTCCATGTATGCATCTAAAGGCTACGAAGGTTTTGTAGAACTTTTTGGTGAACGCATGGTACGGTTACTAGCTTTCATCGGAATCGGTTTCATATTATTAAAAGTGATTGTAATTATACTCGGTTATATAGAAGTAGCACAACATTTCATTTTTCCTTCAGTTAATACGAACTGGATGCTTCTGTTCATTTTACTAATTTGCTGGTATGTTGCTTCACTAGGGATGACCAATACCATTCGTTTTATCGTCATTGCCTTTTTATGTACAGCTTGGATGCTATTGTTATTATTAAAACTACCTTTTCATCCCTCTGCCACTATACATGATTTATTTCCGTTAATACCATATGAATGGACGAGAAAATCATGGAAAAGTGTACTATTCATCTGGTCAGCCTTTTCTGGCCCGGAATATTTGATTTTACTTGCGCCTTGGTTCAATAAGAGAGAAAAAATCCTGAAATACATGACCATCGGAAATGCATTTACCATTTTTGAATATCTGATTATATTTATTGCATCTTTGTTTTTTTTCGGATCACATTATCTTGGAGAAAACAAATTACCGATGATGGAAATGATACGTTACTTGCAGTCACCAGTGTTTGAGCGAATCGATATAATTTTAATCTCTGTATATTTATTTCACTTTGTATTCGCCATAACAATCTTCCTGTTATTTTTTTATGGTGCAACTCGTATTACTTTGAAGAAAACGAAAGATCAAACGACTCGATTAGGGTTTGCACTATGTTGTGCTATATTTTTCATTTTTATAATGATGAGTAATGAATTGTTGTGGAAAAAGGCAACTAATCAAAATATTTTGTTAGAGCTAGAGATATGGGCAGGAGCACTCACATACTTATTCGTACCATTACTTCTTTTCATCTCTTTAAAGCGAAAGGGCCGTTCCTAGTATGAAACATAAACATACCAAAACACTTTTCTTCATTTTTGTTATTATAATTGCTTTATCTGGTTGTTCGCCTATTGCAGAAAAAAATCTGATTGAAGAAATTGCTCCTGTGACTTTTTGGTCGATTCAAAAAGGGGAGGATGAGAACTACCGAATGAGCACTTTGATACCTCCCCTTGTAAAAGAACACAAACGCCTTTTGACTGTTCAAGTCGACCTGTTAAAAGAAGGTATGAAGGGTTTCAACTTAAAGTATTATAGAGAATTGAAAGTTGGTCAACTCCGGATGCTGTTGATTAGTGAAGAAATTGCAAAAGAAGGGATCAGTCCTTTGATTGATACGATTTTGACAGATCCTGATATTTCTAAACGTTTGTATCTAGCCGTTGTCAGAGGGAATTTCGATGAGTACATCAATAATCAACTGAAAATGCAAGAAGACCTAGATTATTATCTCTATCGGATGTTCAAGCATTACGATAATCAGGGGAAGTTGACAATTATAAATTTGCATCAATTCATGAAGACACTTCATTCACCAGCGCATTCTCCCGTAGTGCCTGTATTTGAAGCAAGTGATGAAAATTTCCAATACCTAGGTACTGGCATATTTAAAAATGACAAATTGATCGAAACCACGAACAACATGGAAGAGCAAATATACCAGCTTATCGGCAACGATCACTTTTTAAAGTATTTTGCGATTCGTGATTTATCCATTGTTCTTGGCCATGTGAAAGCCAATAGCCAATTGAATATAGATAAATCATATTCTGAACTGAATCTCAACGTCCAATTAAACGGACGACTTGACGAAATTGCACGGAAACATAATATACTTACCAGTGAAGAGCTTTCAAAATTCGAATCAGAAATTGAATTGTATTTAGAAAAACAAACTACCAAGTTTTTAAAAAAGCTTCAGGAGAATAAGGTTGACCCCTTACAATTAAGAAATTATACCTTGAGAACTTTCTCAAAACCTCTTAATGGGAGAGAATGGTTAAACAGATGGGAGCTAATGAAGTTGAAGGTCGATTATGATCTTAAAATCCAACCGCTTACAGATATCAAAAACTAATCAATCCATCAAGAAAGCTCTATTTTTACTTTGTCTGCGGGAAGTCCAGAATAAAAGAACAGGTAAAGACTCCCGAAAAATCTGGACCCCACTCATAATCGATTAAAAGTATGAACAAGTTTTTATGGCATTTCTTCAAGGAGGAGAAATGCATTTTTTTATGGAAGTTTGGTAAAAGAGGTACTAACTATAGAAATTATATTTATTAGGGAAAACTGACCTCTCAGTATAAAGTTAACTAAATCATTCTGAAGAAAGGAAGAATATATGAATCATAATAAGTTATTTAAAAATTTTGGTAGGCATGCAAAAATAAGAGAAAAAGAATTCCAAAAAAGATGGCGGGTAGAAAATTACTGGCTTGATATTTTCCATGTGGGTTGGGAGAAAAAGTAATTGGATTGGAATTTACATGGAACTTATTCAACACACTGCAGACGTTCAGCTTTTAAATACGATTTTAGGAGAATAAGGATTATGAAAAAACAAATCGGATTCTCCTCCTAAAGGGAACCCGTTAGAATAAAGGGCACCTGTTTTCCTTTTTCCCTCTATACTGATCTATTCTAAAGGAGTTTTTATGGAAGTAAGATCTGTGCTAACTGACCCCACCTGGCGAATACTGGGATCGGGACTTTTTTGTAGTGTTTGTAATTTATTTTGAAAAGCAACATACTAAACTCAAAACATTTTTCAATAAGAATGCAGGTGTCGGAATGGATATTAAACAATTACAATATTTCATTGAGGTTGCAAAATATAACAGTTTTACCCGTGCAGCTAAAGAATTGTTCATCACTCAGCCAACCATAAGTAAAATGATCAAAAATTTAGAAGATGAACTAGGATTGGTTCTATTTGACCGTTCCAGCAGAAAGAAGCTCATATTAACCGATGCTGGTAGAGTCATCTATGAACAGGCTAAACTCGTAGATAAAGCTTTTAACAATTTAGAATCAGAAATGGATAATTTGCTGGGACTTCAAAAAGGACATGTTCGAATTGGGTTACCTCCTATTTTTAATTCTCGTCTCTTTCCGAAACTGGTGGGAAGTTTTCATGAGAAGTATCCAGCCATTACATTCGAATTGATGGAGGATGGATCGAAGAAAATCGAAGAAGAAGTAGCTAATCATCTCTTGGATATCGGAGTTGTTGTACTCCCCACAAACAACAATATCTTTCAATACTTTTCGTTTATGAAGGAAGATCTGAAGCTCATTATTCACCCTGATCATCCACTTGCTCAATGTGAAGTAGTTGATCTATCGGATCTCAGCAGTGAATCTTTTATACTGTTCAATAAGGATTTTGTTCTGCATGACCGGATCATCTCTTCTTGTAATCATGCTGGATTTCATCCTCATGTGATCTCCGAAAGCTCACAATGGTCCTTTATAGAAGAGATGGTCGCTTGTAAACTGGGTGTTTCTTTATTACCTGAAAGTATTTGCAAGCACCTTACCACAAAAGTAAAAACAATGAATGTGGTGAATCCCTCAATAAATTGGGAACTCGCTCTTATTTGGAGAAAGGATCAATATTTATCTTTTGCCGCAAAAGAGTGGCTGCGTTATGCCAAAGAACAACTTTAAAAAATAATGCAAGAGACGGTTCCACACGAATTGTCTTTTTTTATGCCAATCGGGCATAGATGTAAGCATTTACATAGAGACTGTCTATGTTATAAATGAAAAATAACCATTTTACTTCATGTTATTTCAAGCGTACACTTGCCTTGTAAATGGAAATTCACATTCTGGAAGGAATGATTCATATGAACAAGAAGAGAGCGCGAGAAAGCAGAATTATTAATACTGATCAGGTTATGTCCCTGGATCTAAATAATTATAATACTTTATTCGGCGGTGTTTTGATGAGAAAGCTAGATAATAATGCAACTTTATCTGCACGCAGACATTCCAGAGTAAAAGAATGTGTAACAGCTTCAACCGATTCAATCGACTTTTTATATCCTATTCATCAAACAGACTCTGTCTGCATAGAATCCTTTGTCTCATATACCGGCAAAAGCTCAATGGAGATCTTTTGTAAAGTGATTGCAGAAGACATGCTAACAGGCGAGAGAAGAATTGCTGCGACTGCTTTCTTAACTTTCGTTGCTTTAGGTGAAGATAAAAAACCAGTCGATGTTCCACAAGTTATTCCTGAAACAGAGGAAGAGAAATTCTTATATGAAACAGCAAAAGAAAGGGCAGAAGTCCGAAAGCTGAGACGATTGAAGAGTAAAGAATTAGCAGCTGTTATCTCTCTTGATAAACCGTGGGATGTAAAAGAGGAGGTATATGCATGATCACATTATGCAGCCAGAACGAACTGAAATCAGCTCAATCTGCACTAAATAAATTAGAGCAATCCTACCCTGAGCTTTTTGAAAAGCTGATACATGTCATTCACTTGACCCGTACCATGCAGTTAAAATACCAGTACATGGGATGTTTAATCATGAATGAGGACCCGGAAAATACCAAGCCTCAATTTGTTATCGGATCTGTTATTCGTTTGTATAAAAAAGAAATCCAGCGATTAACTAGTGACAAGGATATTGATGAAGTAAGAAAAGTATTCACAGAGTATAAACATACTGGATACTCCAGACTCAGCCAGCTTACTCTAGGGAAAACACCTGAATCGTTAATAGGTAGCTCTTTCATTATTCAATAAACACTAAAACTCTGAGTACGTATTTGCGTACTCAGGGTTTTTTATAGTGTTTTAATTTCCGTACACTACTACACCCTTTACGAATAGCATTATCTTTACATCAATACTCTCCTTAAAATTTCCATTTCCTAAACGACTCAAAGTCGAAAACATGGTGACATAAATTTTGATTGAAACATATATCGGTATTAAACTATCGAGTGCATTTCTTCGAGAAGGAGATCTGCACTTTTTTATGGAACTTATTGAACAGACGTAGCAGGATTGTGGAATAAGAGTTGTGTATTTTAAAGGGGATAATACACTTATGACGACAGAATATGTTAAATGGGGAGAAGCGATAGTAAAGTTAACGTGGATACTTGATAATCAACTTCCTCCTGCAGAACAAATTACCAGCGTTCACGGATTTTGTTTTAAAGATGATAAGTTACTTTTAGTAAATTTAAACCGAAGAGGATGGGACTTTCCTGGAGGTCATATCGAATGTAATGAAACACCCGAAGAATGTCTAAAGCGTGAAGCATATGAAGAAGGTTATGTTACGGGAAGATGCTCTCTTTTAGGACATATCATTGTTGACCACAATGAAAATGCTAAATGGGATGAAAATAGTAAATATCCAAAAGTAGGTTTTCAAGTTTTTTATCGATTTGAAATTGACCAATTACACGACTTTGAAGCGGGGTATGAGTCACAAGAAAGAATTTTTGTAAGTCCAAGCGAAGTAACAGAATTTTATCCGAGTTGGAACGAACTCTATCAGGAAATACTTGACTATGCCATAATTCAAAATTGATATTCAACTATCGGGTGCATTTCTTCAAACAAGGAGAAGTGCATTTTTTATTGAAGTTAAGACTACATAAAATAATTATAGGAGAAGGATAAATTATTTTTATCAAACAAGCATGTGTAGTAAGAATGCAGCTATTTAAACATGAAACAAATTAAAAAGGGAGGCTACAAATTGTCAGACTCTATGGTAAATCAAAATATTGAAAAGTATGCAGAAACTGTTCTACGTATCGGTTTGAATTTACAGCATGGACAAAAACTTATTATTGAAGCACCAATACAGTCTGCAACTTTTGTACGGACAGTAACTAGCTACGCATATGAACTTGGTGCATCGTACGTCCATCATGAATGGTCAGATGATGAGTTGACGCTAATCAATCATAAACAAGCACCATATACATCTTTAGGGTATTATCCAGAATGGAAAGCAAATGGTCTTGAAAAATACGCAAATGAAAATGCAGCTGTGTTATTTATCCAAGCACCAAATCCAGAGCTATTAACTGATGTATCAGTTGAACGTAGTACTAGGTATGCGAATGAGCGCTCTGCAATCAGAAGACCATATTTAGAACATACTCATTTGAATAAAATTAGTTGGGTTATTGTAAATGTCCCATCTGACTCTTGGAGTACTAAATGTTTTCCAGAACTTCCTGTGGATGAAGGAAAAGCAAAACTATGGGACATTATTTTTCAAGCAGCCAGAATAGATAGTATAGACCCGATTACCAATTGGAAAAATCACCTGAATTCGTTAAAGAAAACAACTGAACAATTAAATGCACTTCATATTCAAAAACTAGTTTATCTAGGACCTGGTACTGATTTAACGATGGAACTGCCTGAGAAACATCAATGGCTTTATGGATCTAGAATGAATAGAAGGGGAATTCCATTTGTGTCCAATATGCCTACTGAGGAAGTTTTTACGATTCCTAAGAAGGAAGGCATAAATGGAATCGTTGCTAGTACAAGACCTCTTAACTTTAATGGGAGTATAATTGAGGATTTTTCACTTACGTTTAAAGAAGGGAAAGTCGTCCAATTTACCGCTGGAAAAGGAAAAGAAGTACTAAATTCAATTCTACATACAGATGAAGGAGCGCGCTTTCTAGGCGAGGTAGCTCTAGTGCCTCATCATTCTCTAATTTCTAATATGAATCTTACGTTTTATAATACTTTATTTGATGAAAATGCTTCTTGTCATTTAGCATTAGGACAGTCCTTTCCAAATAATCTAGTAGGAGGAGAAAACATGTCTGATCAAGAACTCCAACTTAATGGAGCAAATAAAAGTCTAATTCATATAGATTTTATGATCGGTTCATCTGCACTAAATATAGATGCCCAGCTTGTGGATGGGTCAACTATTCCCTTGTTCCGCCATGGAGATTGGTCTGAAAAATTCCTTGCCTATAATCAGTTGAAGAGTTCAAACTGAGGAAAAAATATAGTTATTCCGTAATCGGGTGCGTTAATTCAAGAAGGATTAACGCACTTTTTAATGAACTTATTAAACAAACGTAGCAGAATTGTTGAATAGGTTTTTAAGGTAGACTTTTCTAAATCGTAAAATTCTGGTAGGTCAAACAGGATTTTTTGTCGAAATTTACACATATGAAATTCATTAAATTGGAGGAAAAAACGATGGCAGAAGTTTTGTTGTTACACCATGTTTTAGGCAAAACGAAGGGGATTGAAGAAATCGCTGAGCAACTGAGAGATGCGGGGCATACTGTGTACGTGCCAGATTTATTCGACGGTCGCATGTTTTCTACGCTGGAGGAAGGCTTGGCATTTGTTAAGGGAATTGGATTTAATGAAGTGACGGCGCGTGGAGTTCGGGCAGCGAGCGAGCTTTCACGCGATGTTGTCTATGCGGGTTTTTCACTAGGTGTCCCGGCAGCACAGCAGCTCGCTCAAACTCGTGAAGGCGCGAGAGGCGCACTGTTTTTTCATGCCTGCCTCCCAAACTCGGCGTTTGAATCTCAGTGGCCGGCCGACTTGCCTGTGCAAATTCACGCCATGAGTTCAGATCCTTTTTTCGTTGAAGACGGCGATATCGACGCTGCCCGTGAACTTGTGGCTTCAGCCAATCTTGCTGAACTTTTTCTGTACGAAGGCAAGGAACATCTCTTTACCGACAGCAGTATACCGTCTTACGATGCTGAAGCGACGAAACTTGTAATCAAGCGAGTTCTCGACTTTCTCGCTTAGTTAAAGGTTCAATCGGTTAAAACGAAAACCCTTGGTGTAGGCATATACCAAGGCTTCTTTATATGGAGATTTATATTGTACAAACATTGATTATTACTGTGAATCTTACTCCATAAACGGGTGCAATTGTCGGATACCAAACAAAATAAAACGACCAGCAGCGACTGGTCGTTTTATTTGTCTTTTTAAATTTAATGAATTATCGAGAAAACAGATCTACAATAAAAACAGTCTCTTTATCTACTATTAGACGAAGAGACTGTTTATGGAAGTAGTATATCGATCGTTCCTTATAAAGATTTAAAACATCTGTGGGGGCATATCTTGTTGATTTATATAGATTTAATGAGGGGCTTTTGTTTGTAAAAGCTTAATCCCCATACCGATAAAAATAAGTCCAGTTAGTTTGTTCAAGACAGTTCCAAATTTTTGGTTTCCTCTTAGTTTTTTCGTAACGTAGGAAGAGAAATACGCAACAAATAAACACCATAGTAATCCAGTGGCTGTAAAGGTCAGTCCTAAAATCAAAAAAGGAATGGGTCCAACCGCTTTGGTGTCTATAAATTGTGGAAGAAATGCAATGAAAAACATTGAAACTTTTGGATTTGTAAGACTCGTTAGCATCCCTTGTATATAGATCTTTCGTATATTAAGGGAATCTGTCGCAGCTTGAAAAGATAGATTGGACTTGTCCAGTATCATCCGAATGCCTAAATACACCAAGTATATAACACCAATAATTTTAATCGTATTAAACAGAAAAACAGATTTTACAAGTATCAATGATAAACCAAACGCTACAAACAATGTGTGAACCAAAGAACCTGTAATAATACCTAAAACAGAATACACACCTGCTTTTCTACCTTGTGACATACTTCTTCCGATGATGTACATCGTGTCGGTTCCAGGAATTAAATTCAATAGAATTCCTGTGAGCAAAAATGCTTCATAATTTATAACGCCATACATAATTACGCACCTCTTTTTATTTTTAGGGTGCCCTTATCGATACTACAGGATTTTGCTACACATGGGAAGCTCTTTTGGCATATGGACAAAACTAGAACACGCGGTTTTAATTAATTTCTTTTTTTCACTATTAGGTGAATACTATTCAAATTTTTATAGCAGCAGTAACAGCAACTGTAATCACTATTAGCGTGAGGAATTAGATAGATGGGAAAGAGTAACTCTTTATCTAGAGGGATTTATGAAGGGTCTACATAGAGAAGCAAATTTAATTATTCAACTATCGGGTGCGTTTCTGTAATAAGAAATGTGTCCTTTCTTTATAAATCCGGCCAGATTGTTGAAGATGTAGTTTAGCACTAGTAGTTGGGAACCGTAACATAAGTAACGGTGAAATGAATCACTCCTTTTACATTGTTATGGTAAAATTGTATGCAACAAGACTTATAAGGATATATCTCGCCAATAACATAATATGAAACATTGCTTTAATAAGGAGTTGTGTCAAATGAATAAAAATAAAAGCACAGAAATAAAACTCTCTTCGAAAGCAGAAAACATTCTATCTCAGTTTAATACTAAAACGAAGCTAGGCGACTTACGAAAAATCGCGAAGGACATAAAAAAAGATCACGAACTAGCTATGGAACTTTGGTCAACGGGGGAGTTTTTGCCCAGACTCTTGGCAATCTTAATTATGGACAAAAAACTTCTTTCACAAGATGTACTAAATAAGCTTGATAAGGATATGCAGACTCACACTCTTGATGAGCGAAATAATTTGATGGATTGGTTAATGGCTAATCAGCTCACTAAAGACAAGAAGAGCATAGCATTGATGGAGTCATGGGAAAATAGCCCTTCTGCTCTTCAAAGGAGAGCTTTCTGGTATTTTCAAGGTCGATTGAGATGGACTGGACAAACACCGCCTGCTAACACCGAAGACTTACTATCTGCAATAGAAGCTACTATTATGCAGGAAGAACCGGAAGTTCAATGGGCTATGAATTTCACCGCAGGCTGGATAGGCGTTTATGATGAAAAGTATCGAGCACGTTGTATTAAACTTGGGGAGAAAACGGGTCTTTTCAAAGATGAAATGGTATCAAAAGGATGTACTCCCAATTATTTGCCGGAGTTCATTACTATTGAAGTAAATAAACGAATTGAGAATTAATTACCACTGAACCCTATGCCTAGAAATATCTCATTGAAATGGTCTGTGAGTGATTAACGTTCGTTATCAAAGGAATGAGGAAGGATAGTCAAGATTCTACCTTAGATTATCTTACCAATAAGATTCTTTTACACCCTAGTACGAAAAAAAGTACTAGAGGATAGTATTAGAAATATAAGAGGGGATGATGTCAAAGAAATTAGCTGAATTGTAATTACTTAATCCATTAATTAAATGAAATAATGAGTTCATATCATCTAAAATTAACATAAATGATTTTCCGTTTATCGGGTGCGTTGATCTAAAGGATTAACGCCTTTTTTATGGAATTTATTGAACAAACCTAGCAGGATTGTAGAATAAGGAATAATTGATATTAATTAGAATTAAGTTTAATAACTTTAACTTGAATGAAAAAACCCTCGCCTTATTAGACTATAAGAGCAAGATTGAGGACGAAATGAGAGTAGATCTCCTGTTAATATGATTTTAAATTAACATTTGGAGGAAAAAAATGAACAAAATTCAGGAATTCAATAATCTACATCATTCAAAGGATTTATTGTTTTTAGGTAATGCTTGGGATCTTTTATCAGCCTTAACTTTAGAGAAAGCAGGATTCAAAGCAGTTGGTACAACGAGTTGGGGGATTGCAAACTCGCTAGGATATGCAGATGGAGAATTAATTGATTTTAAGAGGCATTTAGGAATCATCAAAACAATTACAGACAATGTGAAAATACCTGTGTCCGCGGACATTGAAGCAGGTTACGGGGAAGATACAGAAACCATAGTTAATAATGTTTTAAGGACGGCAGATGTAGGTGTTGCTGGTATCAACATTGAGGATTCACTCAAAAAACAAAAAGGGTTAAAAGATATAACTGAGCACTGTAACCTTTTATCAAAAATCAGAACTGCTTTAGAGCAGCATGGCTACAAAGATTTTTATATTAATGCTAGAACGGATACATATTTTCAATTGGAAAATCCTCTTCCTGAAACAATAGAGCGGTCCAAGTCTTATGTAGAGAGTGGGGCAAGTGGTATTTTTGTCCCTGGTCTACTTCAAAAAAATGAAATCAAAGAAATCGTAGCAAATTTAAACGCTCCCCTTAATGTTTTATCATTGCCTGGATTAACAAACTGCAACGAACTAAATGAGTGTGGCGTAAAACGTTTCAGCTTTGGTAATGCCCTATCTGATAAGGTTATAGATTTATTACAGAAGAGTGCAGAACAACTATTAGAATCAAAGGACACCTCATTTTTATATGAAAACTAATGTACATTGAATAGAAAATTTCACTATAAATTAATAGTTCAATTTGTTTATTCTATAAATAGGATGCGTTGATCCAAGAAGGATTAACGCTTTTTCTTTTATGATTCATTAATGACACTTTCTTACTCCACAATCGGTTGCATTTCTTCAGGAGTGTATTTCCAAAAGAGATTCTCTTTTTACATATAAATAACGTTTAATAGTACTGTTAATCAAAATGATATTAACAGTGCTCTTTTTTTGAAATTTATATGGTATAACAAATAACACTATAAAACTAATTTTTGGAAAATTGAAATGAAATTAGTATTATATAATTGGGTTTAACTGTAAAATATAGATTGATCTATGCATCTATTATTCATGCGAAATTGCCATCAAGGAGAAAAAGTTATGAAACAATTAGTAAGAATAATTAGCTTTTTGGTTCCATTGATTCTAGGATTGGATGGTCTAGCTGCTCATTTAGTAATCGCTGAATCAAGTGGAAAAATGGAGAAAATCGAAGAGCTGGTTGAACAGCAAAGACATATTAGTAAAATTCCAGGTATATCACTAGTTATCGTTGAAAAGGGTGAAACAGTTTATCAAAGGGGTTTCGGCTACAAAAACGTGAAAGAGAAAACACCTGTTACGTCCAGCACATTATTTGAGATTGGATCAACTACTAAGGCATTTACAGGTTTGGCCATTCTTCGTTTGGAGAAGGAAGAGAAGTTAAAACGTTCTGATAGTGTTCAAAAATATATTCCATGGTTGAAGCTTACATATCAGGGAGAACCTCAAACCATTACGCTGAATCAGTTACTCTATCATTCAAGCGGAATCGCATCAAATTCTATAGCGCAAATTCCTGTAAGTAATGCTTCAAACGCACTTGAATTGAACGTAAAGACATTATTGAATCAGGAACTGAATCGAAAGCCAGGAAGCACGTTTGAATATGCAACAATAAATTACGATGTACTAGGACTCGTAATTGAAAATGTAACGAAACAACCTTATGATTTTTACATAAAAAATCAGGTATTAAAACCTATTGGGATGAAAGGTTCCTTCGTTGGTCTCCACCAACTTCAGCCATCTACGGTCGCACAAGGCTATAAGATAGGATTTTTGAGAGAGCAGAAATACACACCACCTATTTATCGCGGGAACATACCCGCTGGCTATATCATCAGCAACACTACTGACATTGCGAAATGGATGAATTTACAGTTAGGGTCTGATTCGAATAAAGCGTTTAATAAGCAACTGATTAAAGAATCGCACCATCCTGATCGATCGGTGGCTGCTTTTAATAAGAATTCTTACTATGCTAGCGGATGGGAAGTTGTAAAAAAGGAAGCAAAACAATATATTCAGCATGAGGGGCAAAACCCAACATATTCATCGTTTATCATTATGCAGCCAGATAAAGAATTAGGTGTAGCAATCCTTTCTAATATGAATTCAAGTTTTACGACATCGATCGGCCAAAGTGTTATGGATATATGGGAAGGTAAAAGTGTTTCAACCAACCAAACTGACAGTTATCAAAAGCTGGATAAAATAGCAACCTTTCTCCTTAGTGTACTTATTGTACTTGGTGCTATTTTTACCCTATTATCACTACGAACAATAAGAAAGATTGTTAGAAAACAAAGAGAAAGAAGAGCTTTAAAAGGCAAGGTGATCTTGATGTTATCCATACACACGTTAATAGTCTCTGCAATATTAATTTTAGTGATATTAACTCCAAAAATCTTATTAGGATTTACCTGGACATTCATACAGGTATGGGGACCAGTTTCTATTACAGTATTATTTTATAGTTTTATAACCACAAGCATTATTTTCTATGTGTATGGGATATTGCTTATTCTCACAAAAAATATACAGCAATAATAATTTATTTAGGGAGCTATTATGGTTAAACCAGAAGTGAAATTATTAAAAATAAATAATATTAAAGAAATAAAAGATGAGACATATAGAGAGTTCTTATATTCCATAGAAGAGAAGTATTATTTATTATCTGTACATATTGGAGAACACACTGTGGGAGTATGTAATATTAAAAAAGTAGATAAGAGAAGTTTTGAAATAGTTGATTATATTGGTTCTGAAAGTTGTATTAAACTAATTGAAGAAAAATTAGCGAATTTTAATAATTAGTTATTCAACAAATGGGTTGCGTTAATCTAAGAAGAATTAAGACCTATTTTATGAACTTATTGAACAAATGAGCATTAATAAAGACATAATATATGACATAAATAAGTTTGAGGTGAATTCATGAAAAAATTTGGATACGGTCTGATGGTAATGGTTTTTGGATTTATTATTATTATGTTCACCGCATCTATCTATGATAATGGTTCGGATGGTCCAATTACTGGTGGTACTTTATATAATGGATTAATGATGTTAATAGTCTCCATTTTGTTCTTTTGCGGAACAATGACCGTGTGTACACTTTTAATAATAGATGCATTAAAGAAGAAGTAAAGATTACTCCTATTTTAACACGGGTGCATTTTTAGAATACAAAACTTTAAAGGGGATCTACTAGAGATGGTATAGGATTTTTAATAGCTTTTAGTGTTATATACCAAAATGGACAATCTATTTGCTTTTATTTTTATATTGTTTTTTTTAGGATTTTATAAGTAAAACTCTAAGTAAAGTATGGGAGGTCTCATGAACACAATCGTATACATGGTAAGGCATGGTGACTCACCAAAGGAAGGCAATGAACGGACGAGAGGATTAACCGAAAAAGGGTATGAAGATGCTTGTCGTGTGACTGAACTTCTAAAAGACAAGAAGATTGATATTGTAGTTTCGAGCCCTTACCGCCGCTCTATTTTAACGATAGAAAAGATAGCTTTACATATAAGGAAAGAAGTTGAGGTTATTGAGGGTCTAAGAGAAAGAGTATTTTCTTCGAGTTCCAATAGATTAGAAGATAATGAGCTCGGTCCTCTATTAGAAAAATCATTTGTAGACTTTAATTTCTCTCTTGAGGATGGCGAATCAAATGCAGCTTGTCAAAAGAGGGCAGTTCAAGTTTTGAAAGAACTCTTACATACGTATAAAGATAAAAATATGGTAATCGGAACTCATGGTGCCGTTATGACCTTGATGATGAATTATTTTGATTCTTCTTTTGACTTAGATTTTCTCTACAGCACAACAAAACCGGATATCTATAGATTAGCGTTTAATGACGAGGAGTTAGTAAGCGTTGAAAGAGTATGGGAAAAGACTTCATAAAATTAATTGATAACGGGGGAATAATGACATGACCTATCATATTCGAGTAAGAGTAGGCGCACTTATTATTGAAAATGATGAGATATTATTAACAGAGTTTAATGATCCATATCGGGGAATTTTTTATGATTTTCCAGCTGGTGGAGCGGAACCTCATGAATCTCTGATCGAAGCTGTAAAGAGGGAAGCAAGGGAGGAAGCGAATATTGATGTGGAGGTAGGTCCATTAGCTTTTGTCTATGAGTATGCTCCTCATCTAAACGAAAATAAGTATGGTCAAACACACACGCTAGTCATGCTGTTTGATTGTACATTGAATAGTGGGTCCAAACCTAAATTGCCAGATAAGCCTGATCCAAATCAGACAGCTGTTAAGTGGGTTCCACTAACAGAGCTTGAACAACTAGAGCTTTATGCGAACATTGGAAAACAAATTAATGATTATGCGAGCAAGAAGCGAAATATTGATCTACTACAAGAACACAAACTTCTAGATCAAACATTTACATCTAAACTCACGGAGACTTTTTAATAAGGGAAGTCTCTTTTTTTATAGGAGCTTTAATAATGTTAAGTCTAAAATTAAGTATTAAACAAAAAATATCAATAAAATTAATTTATTTAATTTTAAATATTAATATTTTGATAAAAACTATTCACAAAATTAATTCGAAGGTATATAATCTAATTAATTGATGAGAAAGGAGAATGAGATGGCTCACCCATTACTTACAAATTGTCCGGTTTGTTCACAAACATTAAAGATTACTAAACTTCACTGTTCACATTGTCACACGACAATTGAGAACGAATTCGAATTATCAAAATTTGCGTCACTAACGAAAGAGCAGCTTCATTTTGTTGAAGTTTTTCTTGTATGCAGAGGCAATATTAAAGAGGTTGAAAAAGAGCTAGGGATATCGTATCCAACCGTTCGAGGCAAGCTGAACGACATAGCCTCTTCATTAGGATATGAAACCAAAAAGAAGAATGAGGTCGATGAGAAAAAGATTGTTGGGATGCTTGAGCGCGGAGAGATTTCTCCAGATGAAGCAATCAAAATGCTAAAGGATGAATAGGAGGATATAAAAATGAAAAGTGAGATTGAGAAAGTCTTAACGATGGTGCAAGAAGGTAAGATTGATACAGATAAAGGTTCAGAATTAATTCAAGTCTTACAAGAAAAAGAACACTCTACTACTGTTAAGCCATTAAGCTATACGTCTCATAATTCTTCTAATTACATCGACAAAACCTTGAAGATCCGTGTTGTATCTGAGAGTGACAATGTGAATGTGAACCTACCCATCAAACTAGTAAAGGTTGTACTAGCAGCAGGTCACAACATTGCTCTAAAGATTCCTCAATCTGAACAATATGTAAAAGATATTGATATCAATCTAATACTTGAAGCCATTGAAAACGAACTGGATGGACAGATTGTTGATGTGAAGTCAGCGAACGGGGATACCGTTTCAATTACGATTGAGTAGAGGATGCAAACATGTTACATGTAAATGTGAAAACAAAAGAGGCAAAATTCTCAATTCCTGTTCCTTATGTCCTATTAAATATAGGGATATCCATTATCACTTCTAAGTTATTAATTCGACATGTAAACAAATGGTCGAAACCTCATCTAGATAAGAAAAACATAGCCTTCACCATTCCTTCCATAGATCAATCAGAACTGAAACCTATTATTAAAGAGCTAAAAAAGCACAAAGGATTAGAGCTTGTTAATGTGAAAGCACAAGATGGAACTGAAGTGATTGTGAGATTATAAAACGGATAAAAACACAGTTGGGAGGTTTCTGGTTTTGTAAAAGCATTCATAATCAGATAAATAAGTAGAAAAATGAGTGCATTTCTTTCATGGAAAGAGCACTTATTTTTTTATGGTGCAAGTTGATTGCTGGTGAAAGAGGAATATCTAAATCAGTCGAGAAGAGAAAGGGGTAGTGAATGATGAAATCCATCTCACTAGTTGACCCTGAATTCCAACACAAAAAGGAAGTGTAATAAATGAATGCAGAAGATGTGATGCAGGAACTTGAAGCTCTTGGCAAGGAACGGACCAAGAAGATGTATATATCCAATGGTGCCAAAGAACCAGTGTTTGGTGTAGCAACTGGTGCCATGAAGCCTATCGCTAAAAAGATTAAAGGAAATCAAACTTTAGCTGAGGAGCTTTACGCGACAGGAAATTACGATGCGATGTACTTTGCAGGAATCATAGCTGATCCGACCAGCATGACTGAAAATGATTTTGAGCGTTGGATTGACGAAGCTTATTTTTATATGTTGTCCGATTATGTAGTAGCAGTCACACTAGCTGAAACTGAAATGGCACAAGAGGTTGCTGACAAATGGATTGCAAGTGGGGAAGAGCTCAGAATGTCAGCAGGATGGAGTTGTTATTGCTGGCTATTAGGAAATCGGCCAGACAGCGAATTCTCAAGAACGAAGTTAGAAAAAATGCTTGAGGTCGTAAAAAATACCATTCATGATGCACCTGAACGAACAAAATCTTCAATGAATAATTTTGTCTATACAGTAGGGGTATCCTACGTGCCATTACATGAAAAAGCGGTTGAGACAGCAAACGCTATAGGACCGGTAGAAATGAAACAGGACAAGAAAAAAGCGAAGTATCTACTTGCTTCTGAAAATATTCAAAAGGCGATAGATAAAGGTCAGGTTGGTTTTAAGCGGAAATACGTAAGGTGTTAATTATTTAGATTATAATGATACTCCTGTTTTGAGTTCGTTTATGAAAAACAATTTTGCACGGGAATTAATTTTATAATTCAAATTCCGAATGATAGGGCGTGTTTTCTAGATTGAATAAACAAGCTGATATGAAAGTTGTAATCGGTGCAGGTGAGTATAATAATAATCCCAATTGGCTGCAGACGCGGGAGTCAGAACTAAATTTATTAAAGCGGCTTGATTGGGAGAGGCAATTTTCAGGTGAATCGTTACAAGCAATCTTAGCTGAACACGTATGGGAGCATTTGACTTTTGCAGAGGGAGTCGAGGCGGCAAAGATTTGCTTTGATTTTTTAAAGCCAGGTGGCCACATTCGTTGTGCAGTACCAGATGGCTTTTTTCCTGATAAAGATTATCAAATGGGTGTACAAATAGGAGGTCCTGGGCCGAAAGATCATCCTGCTGCAAGTCATAAGATTGTACATAATTATAGAACAATTACATCTATGTTTAGAAAAGCGGGTTTTTCTGTTACTCTATTAGAATATTGTGATGAGAAAGGAAATTTTCATACACAGGATTGGGATGAAAGTGAAGGATATATTTATCGTTCTATGCGCTTTGATCATAGAAATAAAAACGGGAAACTTGGTTTTGTATCTTTAATAGTGGACGCAATAAAGCCTTTTTAACCCTAATATACCGTTCAAGCACAATAGGCATTGAACGGTATATTTTAATTTACACAACCAAACCATCGCTCATTTTAACAACATGATCAACATAAGAAAGCATATCCTCGTCATGGGTGACCATAAGAGTCGTAATGTTTAAGGTTTTCGTTAGATCTTGGATGAGTGACATAATCTCTTTAGATTTCTTTGTATCCAGACTTGCAGTCGGTTCATCTGCAAAGAGAACTTTCGGTTTATGAATAACTGCTCGAGCGATAGCGACGCGCTGTTTCTCTCCACCGGATAAAGAAGAGGGATAAGCATGTTTTCGATGGGATAAACCAACACGGTCTAAAATATAATCAATTTCTTGTTCACGTTTTTCATTTTTCATTTTTACTTCAGATACATCTAACATGAGGCTTAATTGCTCCCGAACGGTTAAAAACGGGACAAGATGTGCAAATTGGAAAACAAAACCGAATTTCTTGGCTCTTATGCTGCGCATTTCCTCTGAAGTCATGGAAGTTAAGTTATGTCCTTTAAATAAAATATTCCCGTCTGATGCCGGCTGCAGTCCTGCAGCAATGGTTAGCAGGGTACTCTTACCAGACCCCGATGGACCGACTAACGCTGTAATTTCACCTTCTTTAAGTTTAAGGTTTACTCCTTTCAAAACCTCTTCGTTTACATCACCATTTCTAAACGTTTTTCGTAATTCATCAATCGTAAAAATATCCATATATTAAACCTCTCCTTGTTGTATGGCTTGTAAAGGTTCAACTTTTTTAATTTGTAAACCAGATAGCGTAGCTCCAATAAATCCAATCACCAGGAAGACGATGGACAATTGCAGCGTGGTTTCGTTCGTTAAATGATAAGGCATATCCTTAGGTGCAATTTCCTTGAATAATTGGCTAAAACCAACAGAAAGAGTAAGGGATATGATTGTGATGCATAGCATTTGTGTCCACATCATTTTAAACAGATCACTTGTTTTTACGCCGATTGCTTTCAATATGCCATATAGCCCAATCTTTTGAACGTTCATCATATAGAAGAAGATAGCGAACAGCATACCGCTAATAACGATTAGAAACCAAACGATCATATTCAAAGACATTTGTTCTGCACTGTAACTCGGAATGGTAGAAAGGAATTCTTTATTCGAGAAAGTTTGCAGCTCTTTGAAATTTAGTGTTTCATCTGCACCTGGTATGAAAAGTAGCTGCATTTCTTCAGCTCGATACATCTGCTTGTAATCTTCCATATTCAGAAAAGCAACTGGAGCATGACTGAACTTTTTTTGGTCAACAAAATCCTTAACAACAAGCGGTTCGTTGAATGGTTTATGTGTTAAGGTATCACCAACTTTAATTCCGTCTTTCTCTAATGAACGGTCTAGAACGATTTCCCCGGGTGCCACTGATTGGAATAATTTAGAATCGGTAGAAGCAACAAAAGCAACGCTTCGTTGTTTGTCACTCTCATCGTTTAGAAAACCCATTTGTATAGAGAGTGCAGCAGCATTTTTATGTTTGTTTAACACTTGCTCTTGAAGCCTATTATCAATTCTAGAGAGGTTGTAATTTTCTTCTGCGTCATTATTCATATAAAACTGGCCGTTCGGCAAGTCTTTAATTAAGGCAGCGTTATCTTGTGATAACCCATTGGCCAAACCAGAAATAATAAACGTTAACAAACTTACAAGAAAGATGATGGAACCTAATATGAAAAACCTCATTTTATTTTTTTTGATTTCTTTCCATGCGATGCTCATAACTTCTCTCCTCCAATCTTTTTACATCTTTAGTTTAGAATCGTTATATGAACGGACAATGAACAACACGTTACAAATCGTTGGAGAGAAGGGAAGAGGTGCATAAAAAAGGCACCACCAATGTATTTTCATTGAGAGTGCCTGAGTATTTTAAGATGTATTTAATCAATAGGGAGTTCAACGGCAATTGTCGTTCCTTCGTTCTCCTTACTTTTCACAACCGTTTTTCCATCATGCAGTTGTACAATGGTAGCGACGATCGATAGTCCGAGTCCTGTACCATCTATTGTTTTCGAACGAGCAACATCTGCTCGATAAAAGCGGTCAAAAATTCTTTCAACTTCCTCTTCATTCATGCCTATACCGGTATCTTTAAAGATGATCATGATGGATTTTTCTCTTTTTTCAACAGATACCTCGATGCTTCCTTCACGGTTATTATACTTAATGGCATTGGTAAGAAGGTTGTCCCATACGGTGCTTAATAGAGAAGGATCTCCGAAAAATTCGGTATCTGGTAAGGAATAACTAAGCATAATTCCTTTCTCATTGATCAGCCATTGATAATTTCGAATCAGTTCTTTAATTTGTTGTGAAACATTGAGATGTTTTCTCTGTAAAATATCTTCGTTTCGATCCAGTGAAGCAAGAAGCAATAATTGCTTCGTTAGGTTCGAGAGTCTACTGATTTCATCATTTATTACAGAGATGTACTTTGCGCGGTCAATTGAACTCAGTTCTTCTTTTTCTAACAGGTTGGTATATCCTTTTATATTCGACAACGGTGACTGAATATCATGAGAGATATTTGAGATGAACTCTTTTCGCATCTCATCTGACTGTTCTAGTTTTCGAGCCATGTGCTGAAAACTTTGAGAGAGCACGCCAAGTTCATCGCTACGCCTCGTATCGAGCTCAACAGAGAAGAATCCCTTTGAGAGCGATTTTGTAGCGGTGTTCAATTTTGAGATAGGTCTTACTAAATATTTTGTACTAACCACTACCATTAAGATACTAAGAACAATCATCAATCCAAAAAGCCATCCGAAAAGTACATGCATTTCATTAAAAAGGAGTTTGATATCAGGTCGTATAAACAGAGCATACTTTTTTTCCTGATATGTTAGAGGAACCCCAATCGAATTACTTAGTTCGTTTGCAAAAAATCCCGTTACAAATGTTTGTTTTGGAAAATGAAGAATTCCATGATAGATCTCACCATTAAGTACAGATTCTTTCGTAGAAGATGAAAGGGAGGTGTTACGAAATTTCGCCCCAAAATACGTTTCGTTTCCGGAACTCTCAACAAGGTAGATCTGATACCCAATCTTAGATAGGTTTCTCAAGTAATCGTTCAGGTTGATAGTAGGGTGTTTTTCCACAAAAGAAGCCATCTCAAGCGCAATCCCTGTATTTTTTTGATCATTAGCCGGCTTTAATTTTTCCTGATAGTATGTATTGGAAGCAATAAAGGCTAATACGCCGCTTAAAAGCATGATGCCAATCGTTATGACGACAAATTTGGTATATAGCGACTTCATTTTTTAACCTCCAATAAATAACCTACTCCACGGACCGTTTTAATTTGAAAGTCATCAGTCAGGTTCGAAAACCTTTCTCTTAACCTTTTGACATGTACATCTACCGTGCGATCGTCGCCTTCATAATTTAAGCCCCAGATGTGTTGAATGAGCTGATCTCGTGTAAAAGCCTGCATAGGATTCGAGATGAAAAAATAGAGCAATTCAAATTCTTTCAAAGGTAATAGAATCGTTACATCGTTAATATAAACTTCATAGGTTTTTTTGTTTACCGTTGTGCGTCCTAAGCTGATGATGGAATTATCTTGGTGTTTATCGTATCTTCTTAAAAGTGCCTTGATTCGAAAAAGTAATTCTCTCGCTTCAAATGGTTTTACGAGATAATCATCTGTTCCGGATAAGTAGCCCTGTTCTTTATCTTCAATCTGATTTTTGGATGTTAATAGAATCACAGGAATATCGTAATTTTCTCGAATTTCTTTTGTTAAGGAATAACCGTCCATAAAGGGCATCATCACATCAACTACAGCGAGATCAAACCTCTTTAGCCGTAAGATATCTAAAGCTTCAATGCCGTCTTTTGCTTGAGAGACTTGATACCCTGCTTCACTTAGATGATAGTGCAGCAGCTCAAGTATATTTTTATCATCATCTACAATTAAAATATGGGTCACGATGTAATCCTCCTAATGAGAATCAAATAGGTTGCGGTATAAGCAACATTAGTCTATCCGAAATGGTTGATATTCACAAATTTCAGCTTAGCTTCTGCCACTTAGCCACAGCAAAAAAGCTAACCAAAAGGCTAGCTTTTTTTGTGGCTTTAATTGATTGGGTTAGCCAATTCTCTTCTTGTTTTTCTTGCTTTTAGCACGTTTTTTAGAAGATAGAACCCCGTTTAAGATACTAATGAAACTCACAATGAATTCCCCCCATATAGAACTTCCGAAAAGAGAATATTCGGTGTATCCTCTCTTCTCCATATCTTATGCAGACATGTTTAAAATGTTTGGACAAACTGTATCCATACTTAAGCAAATAATAAAATACACACACACCTAATGAAACATTGAAAAAAATTTTTAAAGGTTATGAATAAGATTGAAAGTTAGTGGGATTATAAGAGTAGAAATGAAAGGGAGGTGAATAGAATGGCTAAAAACAACAGCAACCAATTATCAGTACCTGGAGCTCAAGGAGCTCTTGATCAAATGAAGTATGAGATCGCTTCTGAGTTCGGTGTAAACCTTGGACCAGACACTACTTCACGTGCAAACGGATCTGTAGGTGGAGAAATCACTAAGCGTCTTGTAGCACAAGCTTTAGGCGGACAACGCTACTAATTTTCAAACCTTTTGCTATGGCTATCTGTTTTATGCAGATAGCTTTTTTTGTATGAATTAAAAGTTAAACAACCGTTTAAACTATCTCTGTTGGAGGTGAATGGATAGATGAATGAAGATAGACCGACACACTATGATGGGAGTCTTTTAAACACTGAAGTTTTCAATGATGATACTTTGCAAGAGCCGTTTCTTTTAACAGATGAAGTGAGGGCGAACATTGCTGGGAATCCTTATGATAAATCGTGATTGCAGTTCATTGAAAGTCGTTGATTTCCGCTCCAGGTTGCTCGCTTTCCATGGGGCGACCGGTGAGCCCCTTGCCGCTTTGCGCCCTTAAGGGTCTCACCTGACCGCTCGTCCCATAGGAGTCGGCAACCTTCCGCTCCAATCAACTTGCATAGAAGTGAAAAGAACATTCAAAGCAACGGTAATTTAGAAAAGAAAAAACTGAAAGGCAGTGTCAATTACATGACAAAGGTATTATATATTACAGCGCATCCTCATGATGATCAAGTCTCTTACAGCATGGCTGTTGGTAAAGCATTTATTGATGAATACAAAAAAGTTAACCCGGATCATGAATGGATCCATGTGGATTTGTATAAAGAGGACATTCCTCATATCGACCTAGATGTATTTAGTGGATGGGGTAAACTGCAATCTGGTAAAGGATTTGAAGAGCTTTCTGCAGATGAAAAAGCGAAAGTAGGAAGACTTTCAGAGCTTTGTGAGCAGTTTGTAGCAGCTGATAAATATATATTTGTAACGCCAATGTGGAATTTCTCATTTCCACCTGTTATGAAAGCATACATCGATTCAGTGGCGGTAGCAGGAAAAGCGTTCAAGTATACAGAGCAAGGACCTGTAGGACTATTAACGAACAAGAAAGCACTACATATACAAGCTAGCGGCGGGATCTATTCAGAAGGACCTGCAGCAGCAATGGAGATGGGGCACCGTTATTTAAGCGTGATCATGCAATTTTTTGGCGTTCCATCGTTCCAAGGATTGTTTGTTGAAGGACATGCGGCCATGCCAGATAAAGCGAATGAAATTAAAGAAAATGCCATTGCTCGTGCTAAAGATTCCGCACATACGTTTTAACAGTTAGAAACCTCCCAAAAAGAAAACTTGTAGACGTTGTCTGCAAGTTTTTTTATAATGAAAAATCCTTGTCTACCAACTAAAAAGAGCATTTGTAAACAATTGTATGTAAAAAACTCCTTGCAATTTTGAATGCGTTTTCATAGAATAAAAAGCAACATCTATATTGACTGAATTTTTTTAAAACAAAAGGTAGTGATGTTTTAATAAAGATACCTATGTTATTGTTTTTTGAAAAAGAGGAGGTAATAAGTTGTCACACGTAAACATGAAAGAAAACAGCATGATTATAGAGCATGTTAGTGATGATTCATTCAAGAGTTATGGAAAAGTGATTACAGGCTATGATTTTACACGTTTAATGAACACGATGAAGCAATCTACGAAAATTCCAGAGCATGAAAATGTTTATGTGGCTTCAGAACCGATTCTGGAAGACGATCTCGTAAAAAAACAAATTGAGACTTACTTTTATGGTGAGATGCCTGCCCAGATTGGGTATTGCAACGGTCGGAATTCAACGTTAAATGGCCTTGAATATCACAAAGGAAGTGAGATCAATATAGCAGTGACTGATCTAGTTCTCCTTCTTGGAAAAGTACAGGATATCGAAAATAATACATTTCATTCGAATAATGTAAGGGCTTTCTTTATTCCTGAAGGAACGGCAATTGAAATATACGAGACGACACTGCACTTTGCACCTTGTAAAGTTCAAGAATCAGGATTCAAATGCATTGTTGTTTTACCAAAAGGAACGAATGAACCGTTAGAAGTTGCGCCAGCAGAGCGTGAAAAAAGTACTGATGAAGATCACTTGCTTTTTATGAAGAATAAATGGCTGATCGCACATCCGGATCGAAAAAAGCTGATAGAAAAGGGAGCTTATCCTGGAATTATCGGTGACAACATAGAAGTCTTGTTTTAACTATCATTATTTAAAAGGACAGGGGTGTTCGATATGTTTTCAGGCATTGGATTTACACTTTTATCATGTACATTTTTTATGGGACTGGTCGCATGGATCTCTTACTTAAAAACAAAAGGGGAGACAGAAGATTCTACGGGCTATTTCTTAGCAGGACGCGGGTTGAATGGGACATTTATCGCCGGATCACTGCTTCTTACCAATCTTTCTGCTGAGCACTTGATCGGTTTGAATGGACAAGGGTATCGAACGAACATGTCCAACATGGCTTGGGAAGTAACGGCTGGCTTTGCGATTGTTATCATGGCTCTCTATCTATTACCGAAATATTTAGGAGGAGCTTTTACAACATTGCCAGAGTTTCTCAGCACGCGATTTGATGAGGGGGTTCGTCGCTATACGGTTTTGCTATTTATGCTGGGCTATATTTTAGTTACGATTCCATCAACCCTTTACTCAGGTGCACTGACTATTCTTAAACTCTTTGATGTGCCAGGTCTTTTAGGCATTTCCTACACGCAATCGGTTTGGCTCTTAATTTGGGTGATCGGAATCATCGGTGCAGTATACGCAATCTTTGGCGGTTTAAAAGCCGTTGCTGTATCGGATACGATTAATGGAATCGGACTTTTGATAGTAGGACTTTTAGTGCCTGCTCTAGGTTTCTTAGCACTCGGAGATGGGAACATGTTTGAGGGCATGAAGACCATTGCAACAAACAGTCCGGAAAAACTAAATGCGATCGGATCGAGTACGGACTCGGTTCCGTTTGGGACCATCTTTACGGGTATGATTTTTGCAAACTTGTTCTATTGGGGAACAAACCAGTACGTTATTCAACGTACGCTTGGAGCACAAAACTTAAAAGAAGGTCAAAAAGGTGTGCTTTATTCTGGTTTCTATAAGCTTGCGATTCCACTATTTATGATGATTCCTGGTATTATCGCTTTCCACCTATATGGAGGAGGATTAAGCCCGGTTGATCTTGCTTATCCAACATTAGTAGCAGATGTATTGCCAAAATACTTATCAGGTTTCTTCCTAGCTGTTCTATTAGGAGCGGTATTTAGTACATTTAACTCGTTGCTTAACTCAGCAGCAACCATGTTTGCTCTTGATATCTATAAACCGCAGTTCAATCCGAAAGCGACTGACGATCAGTTGATCCGGATGAGTAAATGGTTTGGTACAGTTATTGCACTTGTATCATTCTTTATCTCACCATTACTGATGAACGCACCTGATGGTCTTTGGGATCTGATCAGACGCTTTACAGGGTTCTTTAATATTCCGATCATCACAATTGTTCTTGTTGGTATCTTCTCTAAGCGAATTCCTGCACTTGCTGCAAAAGTAGTAATCATTTTCCATGTTATTACCTACTACTTGCTCGTTTGGGGCTTGGATCAATTGTTTGGTATTCAAACCACCATTAACTTTATCCATATTTACGCGATTCTGTTCTTCGTAGAGGTTGGAATTATGATCGCAATTGGGAAATGGAAGCCTTTGCAAAAACCATATGTGTATAAAGCGAATGCACAAGTCGACATGGTACCTTGGAAATACGCACTTCCCGTAACGTTTATCTTGCTAAGTTTGCTTGCGAGTATGTACATCGTGTTCTCTCCGATTGGTTTAGCTTATCAGGATTCAATCGTTTCGGGGTATTTCTGGCCAGCGATTGCAGGATTGGCAATTGTTACTGGAGTTCTTATCTACCTTTCGCTAAAGGTTTGGAATCGGAAGTATGCAGACTTCTTAAGTGAACAGCACAAAAAAGAAGTAAAAGAAGCAAGAAAGCTAGCATAATAAGGAGGTTCTTATGGCTCTTAAAACAAATGAAACAAAATTCGTTTTGAACGAAATAAATAATGGATTTCAAATTGTTGCTGATGGCAGACTTCTCTTTCATCACTCTCTTCAGCAGCCCATGCTCTATGTAGGATATGGGGAAGAAACAATCAACATGTATCGAGGAAATTTTGACATTCACGATTATGTAGTAGAAAGAATAGGACTTCGTTATGTTGATGTTGTTCAAGAGGAAAATGGTTTTCAACTTTCTTTTTCAAAATTTGACGGTGGACCAACAGATCTCGAAATTCTTCTCACTGAAGAAGACGGAAAAGTAAAACTTCAGTTTACAAAACGTTCATCAGAAATAAACCGGTTATGGTTACGTGTACAAGCAGATAGCAACGAGAAAGTCTACGGTTGCGGTGAGCAGCTGTCACATTTTAATCTGCGAGGCAAAAATTTTCCGCTTTGGACTTCGGAACCTGGTGTTGGAAGAAATAAGAACACGTACACAACATGGCAGGCGGATGTAAAAGATAAAGCTGGTGGCGACTACTACAACACAAACTATCCGCAACCAACCTTTATTTCTACTAAAAAATATTATTGTCATGTTGAAACAACGGCTTATGCTGATTTTGACTTTCGGAATGACGAATATCACGAACTTCAAATATGGGATATACCACAATATGTGCTATTTGAAACAGCGGAAAGCTATGTTGAGCTCGTTGAAAAGTTAACTGAAGTGTTTGGGCGTCAGCCTGAATTACCAGATTGGACATATAACGGAATCTGGCTCGGTTTACAAGGCGGAACCGACATTGTTCAAAAAAAGCTGGACGTAGCACTTGAAAAAGGAATTAAAGTCGGAGGCGTTTGGTGTCAGGACTGGCAAGGAAAACGCGTCACTTCATTCGGAAAGAGATTGATGTGGAACTGGCGTTGGAACAGTGAAGAGTATCCAAATCTTGATCAAAAGATTGAGGAATGGAAAGCAAAAGGTATCCGCTTCTTGGGCTATATTAATCCTTACGTTGCTGTTGAAGGTGATCTCTACAAAACCGCGGCAGAGAAAGGATACCTTGCTCTAAATGAAACAGGGGACATCTACCTTGTTGACTTTGGAGAGTTCTACTGTGGAGTCGTAGATTTTACAAATCCTGAAGCTTGTACGTGGTACAAATCAGTCATTAAAGAAAACATGATTGACTTTGGCCTTGACGGCTGGATGGCTGATTTTGGTGAATACTTGCCAACAGATGTTCAACTCTATAACGGTGAATCGGCTAAAATCATGCATAATGCATGGCCCGCACTCTGGGCAAAAATAAATTATGAAACAGTGAGTGAGGCTGGAAAATTAGGTGAAGTTACATACTTCATGAGAGCCGGTTATACGGGAATACAAAAATATTGTCCGCTATTATGGGGTGGAGATCAAAGTGTGAACTGGTCACTAGATGATGGATTAGCTTCTGTTATCCCGGCTGCACTTTCAGCTGGTATGACAGGCTGTGGTTTACACCATAGTGATATTGGCGGCTATACAAGTCTTCATGGAAACAAGCGAAGCAAAGAGCTCCTTCTTCGCTGGACAGATATGGCGACTTTTACACCCGTCATGCGAACACATGAAGGAAATCGTCCTGATGATTGTTATCAATTTGATGGTGATGAAGAGACGCTGCAGCATATTGCTCGTATGACAGATATCTATGTAAAGTTAGCGCCTTATACGAAAGACATCGTTAAGGAGAATGCTAAAAAAGGAATTCCAGTACAGCGTCCTTTGTTCATGCACTATGAGGAAGACGAAACAGCTTATGACATTCAATACCAATATTTATACGGCAGAGATCTTCTAGTGGCACCGGTGTATGAAGAAGCCGCAACCCATTGGAACGTCTACTTACCGGAAGATGAATGGGTGCACGTATGGACTGGAGAAGAATATCGTGGCGGTTATGCAGAAGTTGAAGCACCGATCGGTAAACCGCCTGTATTTTACAGAAAGAATTCCTCATACAAGGAATTGTTTGAATCATTAACGAACTAGAATAACAGAGGGGACAGGAGTACGTTTGTCCCCCTTATTCTTTTAAGCTTATGAAAACTTTTATAAATATAAAGGTAGTAATATATTTTAAAAGGTAGTAACCTTTTGTTATACTTATTCAAGATCACTCTTTCCTTTTAAATGATGATTGCCTTTGTTTACTCTTTTAAAGACATCATCGACAAGTTGATTGTAGTGTAAGTGCGAGACTCCTGGGGGATCAGCGGGACAGGTGAGACAACTAAGGGTGCAAAGCGCCGAGGTGGCTCACCGCACGCCCCCCGGAAAGCGAGCAACTGAAACGGAGATCAACCACTTCCAAGAGCACCAAAATATGCGAAAACAGCCTTAAAGATAAAACAATATGAAGGATGTGGACAACTATGCAAACGCCATCAATCGTATATATCCCAATTGGCAGAAAAACATTTGATCTAGAAGCTGGTGAGCAATACCGTAAGCAAAGCTCTGAATGGCTCAACAAGACGTACCACACAGTGTATGAACCAGAAGAAATCCTTACATCTGTAGAAGATCTACAGCAATTCCTTGAAACGCTAACCAATAAAAATATTGATTCTATCATCTATCAAAGCGTTACGTTTGCAGATGGTGAGTTTATCGCGAAAGTACTTCAATATCGAAACGAACCTGTTGTTGTATGGTCTGTAAGAGAACCAAGTGTAGGCGGCAGGCTTCGTCTTAATTCATTAACTGGAGGAAACAGCACGAGTAATGTCCTCATGCATCATCGTCACCCTTTTACATTCGTACTAGGTAACCCCGACGAAGAGCAGCTTCAAAAACAGCTTTCTCGTCAAATCAGAGTGAATGTTTTGGTTAACAAGCTGAAGCAGCTAAAGATTGGAGTGATCGGAGAACATCCACCTGGCTTCTTCTTCTCAGATACAGACGAAGAACTTCTTCATCAAAAACTGGGAGTAACACTTAAAAAGATGGATCTCCTAAAAGCATTTCAAGAATGTGTAGAGCTACCTGAGGAAGAATGGACAGGTGCCATCGATCGAGCTGAACAGCAAGTCATAGGGTTGAATCGATCTGATGAAACGGTAAAGAAGTTTGCACAGTTTTCCACGTATGTGAAAAAGTATATTGAACAAGAAGATATTGCAGCACTCGCTGTTAGATGCTGGCCAGAATTTTTTAATGAATTAGGAGCAGCAGCGTGTTCGACACTATCTCAGTTTACCGAAGATGGTGTGGTATCTTCCTGTGAGTCGGATATTCATGGTGCGGTTTCGATGTTTATCCTACAAGAACTAAGTGGAGGAAACGCTCCGTATCTCGGGGATCTCGTTCATGTGAACGAACCAAATAATTCGGTTGTTTTCTGGCATTGTGGAGCAGGTGCTTATTCGCTCGCAAGTCCGTCAACCGGTGCACAATCAGGCGTGCATCCTAACCGTAAAATGGGCTTTACGATGGACTTTGGATTAAAAGCTGGAGAAGTAACAATCTTCAGACTAGGGTATACACCAGACGGATATCGCCTTCTTGTGATGAAGGGGGAAGCGCTAGATGTTCCGCAACCGTTTTCAGGAACCTCGGTTGAAGTAAGATTAAACGGAGATGTCTCTGAAACGGTAAATGCTCTTATGGAAAGCGGTTATGAACCTCACTTTGCTGTTGTGTATGCGGATGTTGCTGATGATCTATTGCAGCTAGGCAAGCAGCTTAACATTCCTACTGAGGTGTACGTATAGGAAGGGAGCGAACTTAGATGGCAAAGAGAGTAGCAATTGGGCAGGCTGGGGGTCCAACAGCCGTCATCAATGCCAGTTTAGTAGGTTTTGTAGAAACGCTCCAACAAGAAGTAGAGTTATTGGGTGTTTATAATGGCTATCAAGGTTTATATGAAAACGACATCGAAAAGCTTGATGATGACCTTTTAGGATGGATCAAATCACATCGATATGTAAACGGTGCATGCCTTGGTTCAGGACGCTATGAATTTACAACTGAAAAGATTCAAAAATCACTTTTGCATCTAAAGAAGCATGAAATTGATACTCTTGTTTTTATTGGCGGCAACGGTACGATGGCTGCTCTTCATAAGCTAGCTGAGGAAGCTCGCCACATTCACTATGATCTTCAAGTCATCGGCATACCGAAGACGGTTGATAATGATCTATCTGAAACGGACCATGCGCCTGGCTTTGGAAGTGCTGCACGTTATGTGGCAACTGCTGTCAGAGATATTAGTAGAGATCTATGTGCCATGCAGAATTTTGAGCAAGTGAGAATACTAGAAACGATGGGGCGGAACTCAGGATGGCTTGCTGCTGCAAGCGGTCTTTTGAGAAATGGGGAAGATGATGGGCCACACATCGTTTATGTTCCGGAACGAATTATTGAACCAGAACATTTTTTAGCAAATGTTAGTGAAGCTGTTCGATCTTTTGGCTATGCAACAATTGTTGTTGCTGAAGGGTGTAAAATGAATGCCACTTCAGAACAGGTCGAGAAAGCGAATGTTCAAGGCAGGACGATTCTTGGCGGCATTTCTGGCGTGCTTGAGAAAATGGTCAAAACAGAACTTGGTGTGATGGCTAGAGCTGAGATCCTTGGTATGAATCAGCGCAGCTCATCAGCAGTTATTTCTAAGCAAGATCAAGTGGAAGCCTTTGAAGTGGGACGAGAAGCTGCAAGACTTGTATTACATGGTGAGACGGAGAGAATGGTTACCATACAACGATCGGCAAATATAGATTATACTTTTAGTATGAATAGCTGTCCTCTGCAAGTTGTTGCGCAGGGTGGGGAACGTTTCCTACCTGATGCATTTATTGATGACCCGGAAGCCTATTACAAATGGCTCCGACCTCTCGCAGGGGAAGATCTACAAGCTTATCCCACTGTGAGAAAGAGGAGAATATTATATGAAAAGCAATAATACAGCATTATATCTGCAAGTAAAAGATCATTTGATTGAGAAAATACAGCAGCAAATCTGGCGTCCGAACCAACTTATTCCAACTGAACAAGAGCTTATGAAGCAATTCGGAGTGAGCCGTACGACCATTCGTCAAGCGATTAATATGCTTGTGGCTGACGGTCTTTTGGAAAAACAACAAGGAAAAGGAACGGTTGTGAAGCCGCAACAGCTTGTTGGTTCATTAAAAAGATTAAAAGGATTTGCAGAAGAAGTAATGGAGAAAGGACAAGTTCCTCACTCTAAAGTTCTGCGTGCAGAATTTATTGATACGCTTTTCTTTGAAAAAACAAAGCTAGGATTAAAAGAAGATGAAAAAGTCCTTATCATTGAACGCATCCGATTTGCAGATGATGTCCCGATCGCATTAGAGCGATCATGCTGGCCAGAAGCGATCGGAAAGTTACTGATGAAGCATGATTTAGATACGGCTAAATTTTATTCCATCCTGGAAGAAGACAATATTTTATTAAAACGTGCTGATGAAAAAATTTCTGCTATAAATTCTACGATTTCTGAAGCAGACCTACTTGGTATTCGTGCAGGAGAAGCGCTTTTAGAGATGACTAGGTTGAGTTATGGACTGAACGACAAGCCGATTGAGTATACAAAAACAAGGTATAGAAGTGACCAATACCACTATGACATTGAACTAAGACGTTAATTAAAAACATTCGGAGGTATTACAATGGGATATATTTCAGGAAAAGAACTGTTAACACATGCTTACGAGAACCAATATGCTGTTGGGGCATTCAGTGCACATAACGCAGAAACTATTCTAGCTATCTTGGAAGCTGCTGAACAAGAACAAGCACCAATCATGATTCAAGTAGGTCAAAAAGTAATCAACACGATCGGACTTGAACCGATGAAGGCAATGATTGATGTATTCATGAAAAACATATCTGTTCCAGTCTGTATCCATCTGGATCACAGCAGGGAATATGAACAAACAATGAAAGCCATCCAGCTCGGTTTTCAATCCGTTATGTTTGATGGCTCTGCTCTTTCGTTCGAAGAGAATACTTCAATAACAAGAAAAGTTGTAGACGCTTCACGTGCGCTTGGAATTGGTTCTGAAGGTGAAATCGGTAAGATTGGCGGAACGGAAGATGACATAACAGTTGCTGAAGAAGATGCAATGATTACAGCAACTGAAGAGGCTGTGGCGTTTGTTGAAGCAACGGATGTAGATTATCTTGCCGTCTCAATAGGTACAGCACATGGTATCTATAAGAATCCTCCAAAACTGGCATTTGAACGATTAAAAGAAATCTCAGCAGCGGTTAACCGTCCGATCGTTCTTCATGGTGGTTCTGATGTGCCGGATGAGCAGATTACAAAAGCAGTTTCGTTAGGTATTGCAAAAATCAATGTGGATACAGAGCTTAGACAATCATTCACAAAAGGCATGCAGCAAGTTCTTGAAGAAAATCCTGAAGAATTTCATCTAGCTGTTTCCCTTGGCAAAGGCCGTGAAGTAATGCAGAAAAAAGTTCAGGAGAAAATACGTCTATTCGGAAGTGCAGGAAAAGCGAGTGAATTCACAACGCGCGAAAAGGTCGTAACGTTATAAAATAGGGAGTGATGATTCGTGGCGATAAATACAACGTATCAAACGTACGGACTATGGATTAACGGTGTGTGGAAAGAAAAAACAGAGGTGTTGGAAGTACTCAATAAATATACGCAGAATGTAGAAGCTGCGATTGCGCGCTCTGAAAAAAAGGATGTAGATGAAGCGGTAGAAGGAGCCAAAGGAGCATATAAAGAAACCTTCTCGGCATACGACCGTTATCTTGTGCTTACAAATGCTGCACGATTATTATTGGAGAAAAAAGAAGAGTTTGCTAGAGTGTTAGTCGCTGAAGTAGGTAAGCCGATTCGTGATTCAAGAGTCGAAGTAGAACGAGCTGCACAAACACTTGAAATCTCAGCTGAAGAAGCGAAGCGTATCCACGGTGAAGGGGTTCCTGTAGAATCAGCACCAGGTTCTGAAAATCGAATGGCTTTTACACTACGAGTTCCAGTTGGTGTTATTGCGGCAATTACACCATTTAATGTGCCGTTGAACCTTGTTTGTCATAAGATCGGTCCAGCTCTCGCTGCAGGAAATGCGGTCGTGCTGAAGCCCGCTGAAGTTACCCCATTGTGCGCCCTTATGTTAGCAGAGGTATTTAAGGAAGCTGGCTTGCCTGATGGCAGGCTCCAAGTCATTACAGGTGATGGTGCAGAAGTAGGCGGATGGCTGCTAGAAAATCAAGACGTTAAGATGTTTACTTTTACCGGAAGTCCAAGAGTCGGTGAAATCATCAGACAAAAGGCAGGACTTCGCAAAGTATCACTCGAGTTAGGAAATAACTCCGCAACGATCGTTCACAAAGATGTAGATCTTGATAAGGCTGCAGCACTCATTGCGAACAAAAGTTTTAATAATGCAGGTCAAGTATGTATTTCTGTTCAGCGTGTATATGTTCATCAAGATGTGAAAACTCCTTTTATTCAATTATTAAAAGATAAAACAGAGCAGCTGCAATCCGGTAATCCATTAGACGAAACTACCGATATCGGCCCGATGATTCGACAGGCAGAAGCAGAGCGTGTTGAAGAGTGGGTGAACGAAGCAGTGGCTGACGGAGCAACTCTTGTAACGGGTGGTAGACGGAATGGAGCATTTTACGAGCCTACGATACTATCAGATGTTAAAAGTGACATGAAAGTTTGTAAACAAGAAGTGTTTGGTCCTGTTGTTGGGATAGACACATATGCTACGATAGACGAAGTGATCGAACAAGTGAATGACTCGGATTATGGATTGCAAGCAGGTCTCTTCACAAACGATCTTGCTTTCGCTATGAAAGCGGCGAAAGAGATTGAAGTGGGCGGACTTATCGTAAACGATGCTTCAGCATATCGAGTGGATCACATGCCATACGGTGGCGTAAAGAAGAGCGGGACTGGAAAAGAAGGCCCGCGCTATGCGATTGAAGAGATGACTGAAGAACGAATCATTGTTTTAAATTTGTAGCAAGAAAAAAGTGCTGATCTCACTTGGTCAGCCTTTTTCCGTTGTAGTTAACAGAAAGAAGGGGTAAGACATGATAGAGCTGTTGAGCATTATTCTTCCGGTATTTGCGATCTTTGGTATCGGATTTATCGGCCAAAAAACGATAGGTTTTGAAACGCAAACCCTTTCCAAGATGGCACTTTATCTGATGTCTCCTTTTCTCGTATTTCGGACGTTTTATGAAACTACTTTTACGAAAACGTATGGATATATGCTCATCTATACGCTCATTCTATGTTTCACTTTAATCGGTCTCGTGTATGTGATCAGTTATATTAAAAGATACAATATGCGGGAAACATGCGGTGTCATTTTAGCTTCTGCTTTTATGAATAATGGGAATTATGGTACGCCAGTCGCGCTGTTCGCGTTTGGGGCCGCAGGGTTAGATTATGCGGTTGTTCTTATGGTTATTCAGCAGTTAGTCATGTGTACAGTTGGTGTGTATTATGCAGCAAAAGGCAGCCCAGAAAACGATGGTATCTCTTCAGCACTCAGAGCAGTAAGGCGTATGCCAATCGTATATGGAGCGATAGCGGGTGTTGTCTTTCAACAGTTACACATACCGATAAAAGGTTCTGTGTCAGAGGCTCTTGATCTTGTGGCGAATTCTGCGATACCGACCATCATGATCATACTCGGTATGCAGCTCGCGAAAATATCATTGCGACATGTACAGGTGGAGAAGTTAACGTATTCGTTGCTACTAAAATTAGCGGTGTCACCTCTGATCGCATTTTGTATCACGTTGATACTTCCTGTAGATGATATGCTCGCAGCGATTATGGTTCTGATGGCTGCGATGCCTTCAGCAGCAAATACGACGATGTATGCGTTACAGTTTGGAACAGAGCCTGATTTCGTATCGAGTGCAACCTTAGTAAGTACACTTTTTTCACTGATCACGCTGCCAATCTTGCTTGCGATTTTAATTTAAGGATGAGAAGAACTCAATGAAAAGTGGAAGTGGCTCTTTCAGCCCCGACCAGCAAAAGTTGAATGGGCTATGAAGGCGCACTTTGCTCATCACAGACCGTTAAACTTTTGACCTCGTGGGGCTAGCCACCGCCTGCCCGCGGAAAGCGAGCATCTGCAACGGAACAACTCATTCAAAAGCAACAATGAATATGAAAAAAGCCTTAATAAATAAAAAAACTCACAAAAATAGTGAGTTTTTTTGCTTATGTGTTAATGCTTTTCTAACCACTTAATTATCTCTTCCGCAACAATATCCTGCTGTGTTGTAGCTGAAATGTCAGCTTCATTATCCCCTTTTTGTTTTCCATACATGCCGAATCCAGCATGATTTCCGCCTTGAATCTCAAATAGAACAGTCTCACGTGACAGCAAGCTTTTCGTTTCTTCAATCTTATCCCTAGTCGTTAGCCCATCTTTTTCTGCGTAAATAGATAAGATCGGTGTGTCTTTGTTAGAAAAGTCATCTCCACTAGCAGGATAAGAGGCAAGCAGGATAACACCATCTACTACATTGGGATTTTTATGTGCAAATGTAGCAGCGCTTACCCCTCCTAAGGAGTGCCCACCAATAAACCATTTCTTAATCGATGGATTACGGTTAATCCATTCTTCTGCTTTATTTGCTTCAAGCATCGCAAGATTTAAATTAAATTTCGGAATTCCGACGGTGTACCCAGCGTCTGACAATACGTTACCGAGATAACCATATGCTTCTGGTTCAACTTTTGCACCCGGATAAAGGATAACCCCAACTTCTTTATTAGTACCATTAGGTTTGAACGTTACCCAATCGTCTTCATGCTCGATGTCTCCAACACTTTTCAACAGTTCTTTAGTAGGTTCATATGTCTGTTGAGTCCACACAAAAAATCCGATCAAGCAGCATACAAATAGTACTGCGATTACAAGAATTGCTCTTTTGATTATCCTTTTCATATTAAGTTAAGCACCTTTCAATTGGCGGTCTTGATGAATCTTTGTTGCAACAAGCGTGATCATCAAAAACAACTCAAAGCCGTTCGTGACAGCGGCACTTTCCACAGATATAGGAACCGCGCTTCCAACTGTCATCACAACTGAACCAATCAACATCCACTTCCAGCCTGTTTTTTTCCAGAGGATCGCTCCTGCCGTGATCAAAGCAATAGACACGAACAGAACCATGAGAGGAGGACCTGATGAAGGTTCTGCAGAAACATATCGAAGTAAACCGTGTTCTCTTTCAGGAACGATTTTTACCCCATATGTTTCAGTGATAATTTCCATTATGACAAGGGCGATCGTGTAAAAAAGAGCTACTATGTATACAATTTTACGTTTGGCGAACTCAATTCCAGCTCTGTTTAAAACACTCCATGAAAATAGAACGAGGGTAGGTGTGAAGAACGCATGAAACCAAAATCGTAAATAGCTCAAATTCTCTAAAAGTGGTCCTTCACCTAAGAATTTCCCTATAGCGATCAATCCGTTATCATAAACAAGTCCGAACACTACCAAAAAGAGTAGGGAAGAAGCATCCCATCTGTTACCGAAGTTTATGCACATGATAAGCAAAACAAGGTAAGCCGCTGTATAAATAAAATAGAAGACTGTATCCATGAAATTCCCCCCAAAGTTTATACTCATAAGAATTACCTTATCCATACAAGACGAAACGTTATGAGTACATCATAGTCTAAAAATGAGGAACATCAACAACGAATTTCACGTATTGTTCATTTTTTTGAAGTGGTGCGGGCTTCCTTTTTCCATAGTGGCATACCTCTTTTTTGCAGCAACTTATATAGTGTGATATAGGTGAATGGAAATAAGAAGGATAGTAGGGTGAAAAAGATAAACCGCCAAGTAAGAATGCGGGTTAAAAATTCATTCATTTCGATCATCGCTTATCGTAGACCTCCTGCTGAGCTAATCGTCGTATGGATCTGTGTGTTTATCTTCACTTGGCTAAAGTGGTTTTCACCTGTTTCCCAGTCATTTTTTAGTTTTAGCCACTCTTTATGATGATGCTTTTCCATGTAGACACCGAGACCTAGAATATCGGTTTTATATTGGTTCTGAAGTTTCTTAATAAATGACTCTGTTTTTTTAGCGACCTGTTTTTCTACTTCTTTTTTCACATGATCTGCTGAAACGGTACGTGAATCCATCTGTTTATTGACTTCTTGAATCTCTCCTTCTAGGCTGATTTTGATCGTGAATGTAAGCTGATCGTTTTTAGTTGGAACGAGTTTGATCTTACTTTTCGATTTATCTATTTTATAGATGTAGAGATCCTCATCTAATTCGAAAAAAAGCATACCTTTTTGAAATTCACCGTTCAAAATGTTCATAGCTTCTGTATCTTTTTCATTAAGTATTTGCGTTAATCTGCTTGATTCCCCTTTTATGATAGCGGCACCACCAAGCTTGATCTCTTCTGTATTCTTATAATGTAACACTGGCAGGACGAAAGAACGGTGAGCTAACAGGTCTTCCTGCAGATCTCCTAACCTCTTAATGCTCGCAGTACGGGAATGATTTTGTACATTAGCAGACAGTGTATCGATATAGAGTGATGGCAGTTTTTCGTTATTCTCAACGTCAAGATACTGCTTCGTGTCTCCTTTTGTAATAAAGACACGTACACTCCGCCTAATATCTTCATGTCTGACAAAAAAATCTAGCAGACGCTCCATTCTTTCCGGTTGTCTTGCAACCTTATCTGAAACCAATATGATCTGGTTGTGGGCAAAATATAACTCTTTATTCGAGAATTGAGCAATTTTTGATATTTGTTCAGATATATCATGTCCTTTTTCCTGAAAGTTTTGATACGCTTTTTCGTTCGTTACTTCAGGTTTTAGGGACCTTGGGACAGCCACTTGAAAGGTTCCGTTCATCATTGGTTGATTCGAATCATCACCCATAGTTTCCTGATCGATTCCGACACCAATCACAAAAGCCTTTTTCTCGATCTCTCGTGCTCCGCAACCTTGTAACAAGTTAATAAGGAGGAGGGTTGATAGCAAATAACAAAGCTTCTTCATGATTTCACTCCTCTAATCTTAGCGATAATATAAAGAGGGACAGGCACGATTGCAATTAATGCTAAGCTGAGTCGTCCGATAAACGTTCCCATCGCTTCCATACCTTCCATGCCAATCGGAACCATTGAGACGAAGAAAATGATAGGAGATAAGATGACGATCAGTGTCTCTTTCTTTGCTTTTTTAAATAGAGATTCTAAGACGACGAGTGAAGAATCAATAGACATCGATGTTGTATTAAAGATCGTCATGATCCAGATGGTGAAATAGACAGATTCGAATCTCTCAAAAAAACCTCCAGGAAGTTCAATCTCCTTACCTAGCTCGATCGTTGGATTCTCTAAAAAATCAGTTCCGAGATTAGAAAAGACAGCCACACACGAAACAAAGACCAGCGTGTAGATGATAATGGAAATAAATACACCTTTCACCGCAGCTGATGATGCTTTATCAGGTTCATTAACAAGGTAAGAATAGCTTAAGATTATAGAGATGCCGGTGAACGAAAAGAATATATTGATCATGCCTGATCCATAGCCTTGCAAATCTGTTGTGAGCAGCGGATAAAAATTATCTAGATGCATGATTCGAATGTTTAAAACAACTAATAACAATGACACGATTAATACGACAGGTAAAAACATCGAGTTTATACGAATGAGTGCTGTACGAGAACCAAAAAGCGCATATAGCGTAACAAGCAAAAAAAGCAGACTTAAACTATCAGAGCTCGTGTTTGGCAACAAATATTTCTTCGTTATCTCTGCGATTGCTCGTATTTCATAGGCTGCTAATAAAGCAAAAAATGCACCATAAATTATGATTAAAGGCAGGGCGAGTGGCTTTGGGATGATTCCTAGCAAAATTTCATAGATGCCTTTACCCGGAAACATTCGAACGAATTGACCCATGATCCATACGATACCTAGCACTATTCCCCCCATTACAAGAATGCTGATCACACCGTCGATGCCGTTTGTTACGGTCGTGATATAGCGAGGCAGATTAAAGATACCAACACCAATGACCATGGAAGCTACTGCGTACATTAATTCTTTAGCACTAATGGAACGATCGGTGTATTTGACTTTGCTCACAGTTTATTCCTCTTTCTCTGAACGGACTTCATCTACTGTATCTAAGAAAACAGGTCTCTTTTTAATAAAAGAGATGGGCAAGCGTAGGAATAGCTCTTTCCAGTCGTTGATAAAGATAGGGGCAAGAGGTGCGGCGTATGGAATACCTAGACTGGTCAGATTGACTACATGTATGACAAGTACAATAAAAGCAAGTGAAATTCCATAGAGTCCCATCATGCCTGCAGCAAAAATAAAACTGAACAAGAGGATTCTATAGGTTACACCCATGCTATAGACCGGTAATGTAAAAGAAGCGATTGCAGTGATTGCAATTACGATGACCATTACGGTACTAACGATTCCAGCTTGAACAGCAGCTTCTCCAATAACGATTCCTCCTACGATACCAATCGTTTGTCCGATGGGTTTCGGAAGACGCAGTCCTGCTTCCCGTAAAAGTTCCATCGTGATCGCCATCATCAGAGCCTCAACAAATGCTGGAAAAGGAACCCCTTCACGCGAAGCGGCAATTGAAAATGCGAGACGTGACGGAATTAAGCCTTGATGAAAGGAAACAAGGGCTATATAAAAGGATGGAAGAAATAGTGAGATGAAAACAGCAAAAGCACGCAGCATGCGCAGCAGTGACCCGATGTGCCATCTTTCATAATAATCTTCAGGAGAATGAACCGTATCCAGAATCGAAATGGGTGCGATCAGTGCGTTTGCTGTCTGATCAGGAATAATCGCTAATCTTCCTTGCAAGAGTGAGAGTGCAACTTTATCAGGACGTTCCGTGCTAATAAACTGCGGAAAGGGAGATAGAAAGTTGTCTTCTATCGATTGTTCGATAATCCCTGAGTCGATAGGTGCATCAATGCTTATATGCTGTAAACGATGTCTTGCTTCTTCTACGATTGCAGGATTGATCACATCACCTATATACAATAAAGCTACTTTTTTCTTCCCTCGTTCACCAATCACAAAAGTCTCTATCTTCAGGTTCTCATCTGTGATCTGTTTACGAATCATCGCGATATTGACACCGATCTCTTCTGTAAAACTTACTTTAGGCCCACGAATAAGAGATTCTGTTTGTGGTTCCTCGATCGCCCGAACTTTGCCGCCATACGTATCCACACTAAAGCCTTCGTTTATGGAATCCAATAAGATGATGGTTTTGCCGCTCAAAAGATGGTTGATCACATCTTTCGTTTTCGATATCTTAGCGGTTTGAGCGGTTAGGTAGATATCCGAATACATTTGCTCAAACAACGACGAATCCACAGGTGGTGCGTATTTTATATATTTAATTGATTTTAAGATGTTCTGCAGCTTATCTGAATCAACTAAGTCTGCCATATACAGAATAGTTAAAGGTGTATTTCTGATTTCGTACTGTAGCATTTTTAAATCAGGTGTTGGACCGAGCGTAGTTTGAATCCCTTCCAGATTGCTAGAAAGACTGTTACTTAATAATGGGGAGTGGTCTATTTGTGAATTTCCTTCTTTTTTCAATGCAACAGACCTCCCTCGTTTTTTACTAGGTATGTCCATTGAATGAGGTGTTTATTCCATTAATAGGGTAGAAGAGAAAATATAAAGAATGTGCAAAAGAAAAGAGAAGCCCATAAGCTTGAATGGAGCTTCTCTTTTCGTATATATTGTTGATCTCCGTTCCAGGTGCTCGCTTTTCGGGGGGCGTGCGGTGAGCAACCTTGACGTTTTGCGCCATAAGGTATCTCACCTGTCCCGTCTTTATGCTCCTTGCTCCTGCGTCTACAAGTTAATGCTAGAGGAGTAAGCTTTCTCGTCGCACGCCTTGCGAGATGTACTTCAGGTGGCAGGCACGCACGCACCTTACACTCCAATCAGCTGGACAGCGATGTTGGTCATTTAGAAATAAGCTACTTAAATAATAAAACACAAGATACATTAAGAATAGATTAGTGGTCTTTAACTATTTCTAAATTTACATAAAAACAAAGAACAACTATCATAAATGCATATCCATTTATTTGGAAGTATTGTGTAGATAGAAAGGAAATCATTCATGGATGTTGATCTGAATATACTATTGCAAGAAATTAAAATCTGCCGTCAAGAAATGTATGATCTTAAACCAAGCTCCAATGATTTTTCAGATGCTGATCTCGTCAAACAGAGTCAAAAGCTGGACAAACTAATCTACCTTTATCAAAAAGCAATCATGGAGAATCCATCTGTAAAATAAGATATTGAGATTACTGGTCTAAAAGAAATTTAACCTTCACTTTAAATTCTTTCGCTTCTGTCGAGAGTCCTTTTGTTAAAGGATATAATGTCCAGAAGTCTTGGTAGATCAGATCAGGCTGCATAAACGGAATAATCGCTAAATTGCCGTTTCTTACATCTGCGTTGTTTTTGAAAGTAAAATTAAAAACAAAAGAAAAAGCATGTCCATCCAAGATCGCAGAACGCATGACTTCAATATTATTGGATGAGAATAGAATCTGTTCGTTCTTTACGTATTTGTCATTGAATGTTATACCGCCTTTTGAATTGTAAATTACCAGTTTCTCATCACTCAACTCATCTGGAGTAAGAAAATCTTTGTAATACAACGAAGATTTCTTGCCTGCACAAACGCAAACATGTCCCGTATACAACAGTTCATAATCCACTCCTTTTTCATGCTGAAGGTTGGATACTTCATAATCGGTAAATGGACTTAATCCAATATCAATATGTCCGTTCTTCATTTCCTCTAATATATGATCTTGATCGATCTCTCTAATCATAACGTTCGTTTCAGGAAATTGTTCATGAAACAATAAGAAGGCATCGTACACGATGTACATTAAAGCTGGTGCACAACCAACCTTTAAAACATGTTTTTTTGCATGTTGTTTATCTGCTAATTCTTCATGAAGCTCTTGCATCTTCTTAAGAATCTCATAGGCTTTTGATACAATGAATTTTCCATCAGTAGTGGGAATTGTACCTTGTCTAGACCGAGTAAAAATGGTAACGCCAAACTCTTTTTCAAGTTGAGTGATAGATTGTGATATCGCTGAAGGAGATAGGTGTAGTTTGTCTGCCGCCTTCGTAATCGAACTTTCTTTGGCCACTTCTACAATATATTTCATTTGTTCTAAGTTCATCGTTATCTCCTTTATTTAAGCTATGTTTAACTAAGTTAATTTTATTTCATTTTATCTTAAATAACGAGAAAGTTGTTGCATTTAAAGTAATTTAAAGAAAAGAAATTTTAAGAAAAAGATCAATTGACTCTATTACTTAGTTTAAGTAGTTACACGTGTCAAAGTTCTTGAATGAATACGGAAGGGTTAAGTACAAGGGGATTATTGTTTATAAACGAATACTTTTAAGAGAAGGTACCATATACCCCACATTTATTAAGTATAGTTAAAACGATTAGCCCCTGGCAGAGGAGGAAAAGAAAAATGATTGAAACGCACCGTCTTCTATTACTACCTTTTACTTATGAACTTGCGGAGGCCACACTTAAGAGTAAAGAAGATCTAATCAATTTACTAAACTACAATGTATCCAAAGAGTGGCCGAGTCCGCAATATATGAAGTTGATCAAGATTCAAAAAGACAAGCTGCAACAAACGCCTGATAGTAGTGCATGGGGCAGAATAGCCATTGACAAGGAAACACGTACACTATTTGGAGAAATAGGATGCAAAGCTCCACCAGATGAGAAGGGGAGAGTTGAGATTGGATATGGCATGGTAGGTGAAGCACGAAACAAAGGGTATGCCACTGAAATGGTAATTGGATTCACGGAGTGGCTTTCTTCACATCCAGAAGTTGAAAAAATTTCTGCAGAGTGTCTAATAAGCAATACTGCATCTGTAAAAGTACTGAAAAAATCAGGATTTATGATCATAAGAGAGGTAAACGATATGGTTTATTGGGAAAAGTCACAAAAATAATTTACTTGGATAATTAAAATAATGTTTTAAACCATCTCATTCGGGTATCCAAAGAGTGTTGTCCATATCTTGCCAAAATAAGTGAAACAGCATGTAATTCAAAAGAAAGGGTAGATGCAGTATGAACCTTTCAAAAGGTGAATTGAATGGACACACTTTTTTAGCAAAACTCATTACTCAATATGCCCATATTCATAAAAAAGCAATTGGTCCCGCTGCGGAAAGATATATTGAGCAGCTAGGTCTACGGACCGGCGAATGGATAGAAAGATTTTATGATGATCCATTAGACTGGACAGTTGATCAATACGTTCATGTCATTGTGGATTTAAAAAATTCCATCGGCGGGCATTTTGAGATTGTCAGTGTAAAGCCTGACCATGTAATAGTTCGTGCAAAAGAGTGTCCTTTCGGGGAGTTTGTTAAGGATGCACCGCACTTATGCAAAATGACATCCAGTGTACTTGGTGGAATAGCAGCACGAAAATTTGGTTATGGAAAAGTCTCGCTGCGTCAAAGGATAGCCTTAGGAAATCCTATCTGTGAAGTAGCCATTTACTTTCAGCCTGATGAACGAGAACAAGGAGATATCTATCAAGGCATTCCAGTCACACCTGAAAACGGTGATCCTTTTTCTTGGGAAGAAGAGACCATCAGTATGCTTAATAATGAGCTAAAAAAATGTGATGAGATGGTTGAGTCACTTCTAAATGAGCTCGAAGAATTAAAAAGTGGAAAATCATAAAGATAATTAAAACAGACCCTTAATTAGAGTCTGTTCTTTTTGTTTTTTTATTTGTTTTATCCAATTTACCATACCCAAAGTCAGCCAATGCTTGAAGCAGGTTTCCTTTTAACGTGATCTCATCAAAATCTAAATTCAAGCTTACTGATGTTTGTGCGATCTCAGGGCTTAAACCGGTTAAAGTTGTTTTGACTCCTAAAAGTTTTAGCGTTGAGACAAGTTGGAAAAGTCGGTGAGCGACCATCGTATCAATATAACTCACACCTGATAGGTCGATAACTAAAGAAGTGATTTCATGATCTAAACACTGTTGCAGCGTAGCTTCGAGTAAGAGCTTTGCACGGTTCGTGTCAATATCGCCGACGACGGGCAGAACGGCAACTCCAGGAAAAAGAGGCACAACAGGAACAGATAGTTCTTGAAGAGATAGATGGAACTGTTTCGTCATTTCCCTGTAATTATTTACATAAGATTTGCTGAACGCTTGTACAGCGTAATCAATCATAGGATTAATCGTCGTAGAAATATGCAATACCGAGTGTGGAGACATTGCTTGCAACGAACCTTCTTCTTTTATAAAATCCCAGATCACATCGCGATAGTAAGACGTACTTTCAAGTGTGACATCTAGCGGCTGTCCAGAATGTACAGCAAGCATGCCAATATTTTCTCCCCACTCATAAATCGTTTTTTTGGAGTCTGAGACCTTTCCAGAAACTGCATCTCCCAATAGTCGAATGAATGCAATGGACTGTTGAAGTTCTTCGTTATTATTCAATGGAGCATTTTGTTGAAGGGAAACATATGCGTTGCTATCTTTTATGTTATTCATGATCTTCTCTGCAATTTGAGGTGCATTTTCAGAAATTCGTGTACCGATTTCAATTTGATCTTGTTTCTGCTTCATTTGAAGATCCATTTTGAACTCCTAATTATTTTAGACGTTAAATATATTTTAACAAAAACAATTAACACATGTTTGAATTTACTGAAAAAAATTTTGAGTAAGATGATTATGACTTTTGGGGATAAAAAAAAACAGGCCTCTTTTTCAAGAGTCCTGTTTATCTATTGGTTTATTAAGCTTTACGTACGTTAGTAGCTTGAGGTCCGCGTTGTCCTTGTTCAACTTCGAACGTTACGTCTTGACCTTCGTCTAAAGATTTGAAACCGTCAGCTTGGATAGCTGAGAAGTGTACGAATACATCGTCTCCACCTTCGCGCTCGATGAATCCGAAACCTTTTTCTGCGTTAAACCATTTAACTTTACCTTGTTCCATTTTTGTTGCCTCCTGTCGTGCCAAACCGCACAATAATACTATCTCTGCTCAAAAATATCAAGATAATAGGTCTACCTGTACAATCGAACAAAAATAATTCTTATTTATCGTAACATTTTACTAACCAATAAACAAGTAGAACAAGAAAAAGGAAATGATTAAATATTCGGTATGCTCTTAGAAAGCTGTTATAACAAGGAATAGTGAAGTGCAAGTAGAGAAAATTTGGTAATAATGGTCTATTTAAAATTTTAAATAGTGATTATGAACTATTCTCGTTCTCTTTAAAGAAGCTGAGTTTTGTAAGTAATTCTGGTTTTAACTTCCTTTTATTCGTGGTACATTGATAAAAATACTAAAACAAATGATGTGATGATATGAATGAAAGTAATGGAATCACTGATCGATTGCATCGTCCGCTTCAGGACTTGCGGATCTCGGTAACCGATCAATGTAATTTTCGGTGTACCTATTGTATGCCTAAAGAAATTTTCGGACCAGATTATCCATTCTTAACACGAACTGAGTTATTATCTTTCGATGAGATCATACGTATTGCTTCCCAGTTTGCAAAGGCAGGTGTGGAAAAAATTCGAATTACTGGCGGTGAACCTTTACTTCGAAAAAACCTGCCAGATCTGTTAAAGCGTCTTCGGGCTATAGAGGGAATTCGAGATATTGCGTTAACGACCAATGGCGTGCTTCTTCCTAAGATGGCTGTTTCTTTAAAGAAAGCAGGAATGGACAGAGTAACAGTGAGTTTGGATACGCTTGATGACAATCTGTTTGGCATTATTAATGGAAGAGGTGTAGGCGTATCACCTGTTTTAAAAGGAATAGAAGCTGCACATGAAGCGGGTCTTGCTGTCAAAATAAATATGATGGTCAAAAAGGGAATTAACGACAAAGAGATTCTCCCGATGGCTCGTTATTTTAAAGATACGCCATATGTTTTGCGTTTTATTGAATATATGGATGTGGGGACTTCAAACGGTTGGAATTGGGATGATGTCGTTGCAAAGAATGAGATCTTAACGATGATTGATTCAGAGATTCCTTTAAAGCCCATTGATCGTAAGTATTATGGAGAAGTAGCCAAACGGTATCAGTATGCCGATGGTCAGGGAGAAATCGGTATTATATCCTCAATCAGTGATACGTTTTGTTCGACTTGTACAAGAGCAAGATTGTCTGCAGACGGAAAAGTGTACACGTGCCTTTTCACAGGGCGAGGGACTGATTTAAAAGAATTTGTACGAGACGGTGCCACTGACGAAGATCTGTATAACCGTATTGTTCAAATATGGCGAAATCGATCTGACCGCTATTCAGATGAAAGAAAAGAACAGGGAATGAGCGAAAGAAAAAAAATAGAAATGTCCTATATAGGAGGCTGAGACGATCAGCCTCTTTTTCTCATTTTCTTTTTTCTGGTTGAAGTTTGTTAATAACTATTTTATAATTACTTACATAAAGTAATTAAATTACGTATAACATAAATAATTTCACTATTAAATAGGAAAGAAGGAAGAAAGATGACGCCTATTCATGAAAAAACTCATATCGGAAGTGTGACTTTAAAAGTTAGAAATTTGGAGAAGCTTGTTACCTTCTATACAGAAACGATTGGTCTACAAGTGTTAACAAAACGGAAATCTATCGTGGAATTAACAGCAGACGGCAAAACGCCACTTATCATTTTAGAAGGTAATCCTGAGCTTCGTGCGAGACCAATAAAAAGTGCAGGCTTATATCACTTGGCATTGCTTGTACCAAGGAGAACAGATCTTGCAAATGTTCTTTACCATTTTATTGAGACAAATACACACTTACTAGGAGCATCTAACCACAGGTTTAGTGAAGCTATCTATCTACAAGATCCTGAGAACAACGGAATTGAAATTTATAGAGATGTTAATCGCGAAGATTGGCGACGAGATGAAAGAGGAAAATTACCTGCTGTCAGCGAACCATTAGACGTACAAAGTCTTTTAGCAGAAAGAGATACAAAGACTTGGAATCGCCTGCCAGAAAACACGGTTATGGGCCATGTGCATTTGAATGTACTAAATATAGCCGAAGCCGAAACTTTCTACATGAACATATTAGGTTTTGAAGAACAGACAAGGATGGGGAACCATGCTTTATTCATCTCCGCTGGAGGTTATCATCACCATATTGCCGTAAATATTTGGAACGGAAGAGATGGCCAGTCAAATCGAGATGATGTTACAGGACTTCTTCATTATGAAATCATCGTTCCATCGCAGTTGGAAGTCGAAAAAGTTTTAAGTGCTCTAGAACGTGAGCAATTTCCATATCATATAGAGTCGGAAACCATTTTGTTAAAAGACCCTTCAGGCAACGGTATCGTGATTAAAGCCGAACAGCGCTAACGTTTACAAACTCTCAGAAACAGGAATATTAAAAGTAAGAAAAAAACGGCAAAGAGGGGGGTTATATGAAAAGAAGTACTTTGGTAAAGATCACCGCAATCTTATTGATTGTTCTGTTTTTATTTGCTCTTAACCATTTTGTCTTTAAAATAACCCCCATGTCTTTGCGTGATTGGGTATTGTCCTTTGGGATGGTAGCTCCCATCGTCTATATCATTGTAAATGTAATCCGGCCTTTTACTCTATTTCCAATCTCTGTTCTTTCACTTGCAGGTGGTTTAGCATTCGGGGTAGTATGGGGAACTGTTTATACAGTTTTCTCAGCTACAATTGGTGCCATTTTATCGTTCTACATCGCCAAACATCTTGGGGCGAGATGGATCAAACAAAAAACAGATTCACCTTCAAGAATTGAGAAATGGCAGAATCAACTTAAGGAAAAAGGTTTTGTTTACATCTTCTTATTGAGAATCATTCCGGTACTGAATTTCGATGTTGTTAGCTATGTGGCTGGAATCTCTAAACTTAAACTCCGCTCCTATATTTTAGCTACGATGCTTGGCGTTTTACCAGGAACACTCGCATACAACTTGCTTGGTGACAGTTTTATTAAAGGAAATGGAACAATCATCGCAATTGCAATCGGCTTAGCGCTATTTGCAGCTTGTATACCTATTCTAATGAAAAACAAACAGATGATTACCAGTCAAATTCATCAGCATAAAGAAGATAACGCATAGCCTTACTCTTACCCTTAGAGTAAGGCTTTTTTTGTTTGTTTTCTTGATGTATGAGCATAATACTTGTTCCTTATTAATAATTATTATAAATTAGTATTGACTTCAAAATAGAAGTGAGTATAATAAAGATTGTGAACAACACATGATAATGATATTCATTATCATTTGAATAAAAGGAGTGGAATTTAAAATGGCAGAACGTATGGTAGGAAAACAAGCACCTCGCTTTGAGATGGAAGCGATCATGCCTAATAAAGAAACGAAAAAAGTAAGCTTAGAAAAAAACATGGAAGATGGAAAATGGACCGTTCTTTTCTTCTATCCAATGGATTTCACTTTTGTATGTCCAACTGAAATCACAGCTTTATCAGATAGATATAGTGAATTCGAAGACTTAGATGCGGAAGTAATTGGGGTATCAACGGACACCGTTCATACGCATTTGGCTTGGATCAACACAAGTCGCGATGAAAACGGACTTGGTGAACTAAATTATCCTCTAGCAGCAGACACGAATCACCGTGTATCACGTGATTATGGAGTTTTGATCGAAGAAGAAGGTGTTGCACTTCGTGGCATGTTCATCATCAATCCAGAGGGCGAGATGATGTATCAAGTTGTTTTCCACAACAACATCGGCCGTGATGCTGATGAAACACTACGTGTTCTTCAAGCGTTACAAACCGGTGGACTCTGTCCAGCAAACTGGAAGCCAGGACAAAAGACACTTTAAAAATATTATTGCTTCGAGGTTATTAAATGAATTTCCTCGTTGAACGTTGATTGGAGTGGAAGGTGCGAGACTCCTGCGGGACAAGCGGTCAGGTGAGACACTTAAAGGCGCAAAGCGGCAAGTGGCTCACCGCCTGCCCCGCGGAAAGCGAGCAACCTGGAACGGAAATCAACTACATCTTGCAATTACTTAAGAATAAAACTAACGAACAATTTTTGGAGGAATTTTAGATGAAATTACGTGAACAAATGCCTGAACTTGATGGTGCTACAACTTGGTTAAATGAAGAAGTAACAAAGGAAGAATTGGTTGGAGAAAAAGCAACACTAATTCACTTCTGGTCCGTAAGCTGTGGATTGTGTAAAGAAGCGATGCCTGATGTTAACGAACTTCGCGATGAATATGAAGACGATCTAAACGTAGTGGCTGTTCACATGCCGCGATCAGAAAATGATCTAGACATGAGCGTTATCGAACAGATGGCAATCGGACATGACATCACACAGCCTATCTATGTAGATAGCGAGCATAAATTAACCGATGCTTTTGAAAACAAATATGTACCTGCGTACTATGTGTTTGATAAAGAAGGTAAGCTTCGTCACTTCCAAGCTGGTGGAAGCGGAATGGACATGCTTCGCAAGAGATTGAACCGTGTGTTAAACGAAGAAACAAAATAAGGAGATGATACGATGAATACCATTCAAGAAGTATTGAATCGTCAAGTAGCTAACTGGAATGTGTTGTTTGTAAAACTACACAACTATCACTGGTATGTAAAAGGACCTCACTTTTTCACACTTCATGAAAAGTTTGAAGAGCTCTATAATGAAGCGGCAACGAACATTGACGAATTAGCTGAGCGACTGCTCGTACTAAAAGGAACACCAGTTGCAACGATGAAAGAATACTTAGAGTTGGCAACGGTAGAAGAAGCGAATACAAACGAATCTGCAGAAGTTATGGTTCAAAACGTTATTAACGATTTTGAACTACTGATCGCTGAGATTAAAGAAGGAATGGAAGTAACCGAGCGTGAAGGTGATGAGGTAACGCACGACATGTTATTATCCGTTCGTGAAAGCTTAGCAAAACATAATTGGATGCTTCGTGCGTTCGTAAGCTAATCTAAAAAGGAGTGACTTCGGTCGCTCTTTTTTTGTGCACTGATTATATTTCTAAAAATTATAATTATTCTGCAATTTTAACGTAGCATATGCTAAACTTTAAGAATGGACCAAATTATTCCAAAAGGAGGAAGAATATGAAAAAGGGGATCGCATTATTTTTCGTAATGATTCTAGCATTTTCACTAGCGGCTTGTGGTCAAAAAATTGAGACTCCATCTGAAAAGAAAGACTCTGGTGAAAAAAGCGCTTCATTAAATCTTGATCAGATCAGTATTGTAACAGGTGGTACAGGTGGTACATATTATCCACTAGGTGGAGAGATGGCGAAGATTGTGAAGGATGAGTTAGATGTTGAAGCAAACTCTCAGGCATCAGGTGCATCTGTAGAGAACATGCAGCTGCTTCAAGATGGTGATGCTGATGTAGCGTTCACACAAACAGATATAGCTAGCTATGCAGTAGAAGGCAAGGAAATGTTTGAAGAAAAAGTTGACCAAGTATCGGGAATCGGGACACTATATCCTGAAACGATCCAGATCGTTACATTAAAAGATAGCGGGATTAAGAGTGTTGAAGACTTAAAAGGCAAAAAGGTTTCAGTTGGAGCGCCAGGTAGTGGAACTTTTGCTAATGCAGAACAAATTCTAAAGATTCATGGTATGACAATGGAAGACATTGATGCTCAGCATCTATCGTTCGATGAGTCTACGGAAGGTATTCAAGATAAGAACATCCAAGCGGCTTTTATCACAGCAGGCACGCCAACAGGAGCTGTGGATGCATTATCTGCAACAAAACCTGTAACGATCGTACCGATTTCAGATGACAAGATTAAAGAGCTGATCGAAGCGCATCCGTATTATATTGAAGATACCGTTAAAAGCGGAACATACAAGATCGAAGCAGACGTAAAAACGGTAGCCGTACTTTCCATGCTAACTGTTCGCAAAGATATGGAAGATGATGCGGTGTATGCGATCACAAAGGCAATCTTTGAGAACACAGATAAGATCAGTCATGCAAAAGGAGAGCTTATCTCTGCTGAGAATGCAGTAAACGGTATGGGAATCGACTTCCATCCTGGAGCTAAAAAGTATTTTGAAGAAAAAGGAATCTTAAAATAAGAGGTGTTGAGCATGGACTAAGAGAGTATTCTTTAGTCCATGTATTCTTATGAAGAAAATTTTTATTAGCATACTGATCTTATTGTCTTTAGCGATTGCTTCAATTGTGCCGTTTTTTAAATCAGTAGTAATTGAAGATGGCAAGACAGGTAAATCGTTAGCTTTCTTTGATGCAAAGCAAGGTAGTGAATTCAGTATTGAATACATACACTCGATTCATAAAACACCGGTTCGTGAAATCTATCAAGTTCATAACGAAGAAATTCTTCAAACTGAAATGAGGTTTCAGGAATTTGGTGTTGGCATGCCATCAGGTGCAGATGAAGGTGAAGTGTTTGCACAAAAGGGTGAGAACTATATTTTATCCAACATGAAAAGAACGTTTCCTTCATTAGATATTCGAATCGGACAAATTATAGCCAATCATACACTCCTTCTTAAAGGTCATGAATATCCCTTTTCTGGTTTAAGTGAAAAAGGATCTTGGGTTTCAATAAAAGTAGACAACTTGAATATATGGCAAAGGTTGATAGGAGGGAAAAAACTTGGATAAGAACAAGCATAACGAGCGTGAACAAATATCAGATCAAGCTGTACAAGAGCTGATGGAAAAGTATGATCCGGAAGCAGGGTTTCGGAAATTAAAAGGTGTTCTTTATTGGATTACACTCATCGGTCTTATTACCTTTTCACTATTTCAACTCTATACAGCTATTTTCGGAGTGTTGCCTGCACAGCTGCAAAGAACGATTCATCTCGGCTTTGCACTAACTTTAATCTTTTTGCTATTTCCAGCTTCTAAAAAGAAAAAAGAAGGTAAGCCACTTTTTCAAGTCGCTTGGTATGACATGATCTTGGCTGTCTTGTCTATAGCGGTAGGATCGTATTGGTACATATTTATGGACGATCTTGTGATGAGGGTCGGAAGGTTAACGACTCAAGATTTCCTAATAGGGGTACTCGCGATCTTACTTGTTTTAGAAGCAACGAGAAGGGTCGTTGGGTTGCCAATCACGATTATTGCAGGTCTATTCCTGCTTTACGCGTATATGGGACCTTATATGCCGGGCTTCTTAGAGCATAAAGGTTTGACGATTGAACGGATCGTAAGGACGATGTTCTTTACAACAGAAGGTATTTTAGGAACACCACTCGCGGTTTCATCAACGTATATCTTTCTGTTTCTCTTATTTGGAGCCTTTCTCGTAAAGACAGGAGTGGGCGAATATTTTAATGACCTATCCATCGTTATCGCAGGAAGACGAGTTGGGGGACCTGCTAAGGTAGCGATTTTCTCGAGTGCTCTACAAGGAACGATCAGTGGAAGCTCGGTTGCTAACGTTGTAACTTCAGGGGCTTTTACGATTCCGATGATGAAACGTTTAGGTTATGATAAAAACTTTGCAGGAGCAGTTGAGGCAGCTTCCTCTACTGGTGGTCAAATCATGCCTCCTGTCATGGGCGCTGCAGCGTTTCTGATGGTTGAATTTATCGGAGGCGGTATTACCTATTGGGATATCGCCAAAGCCGCTGCCATTCCTGCCGTATTATACTTTGCAGGAATATGGATCATGACACATTTCGAAGCAAAACGTATCGGTCTTAGAGGGTTATCTCGTGAAGAGATGCCTGAAACGAAAAGAGTTATGAAACAAGTGTATCTGTTGATTCCGATCGTTGTGGTTATTCTCTTGCTTATGAGTGGTATGAGTGTAACAAAAGCTGCGCTGTGGTCCATCGTGAGTGCAATCGCGGTAGGGATGTTCAATAAGAAAACACGCATGGGGCCGAAGCTCTTTCTTGAAGCGTTAGCAGATGGCGCGAGAACGGCTCTTGGTGTTGCAGCGGCTACAGCAGCGGCAGGTATGATCGTCGGAGTGGTCACCGTAACAGGTGTAGGTCTTAAGATGGCGAACGGTTTGCTAGAGTTATCAGGTGGGTATCTCATTCCGACATTGATCTTAACGATGATCGCATCGCTCGTACTTGGTATGGGATCACCAACAACGGCGAACTATGTCATTACATCAACGATTGCGGCTCCAGCTATTTTATTATTTGGGGTTCCTGATCTGTCAGCTCATATGTTTGTCTTTTATTTTGGAATCATCGCAGATATCACGCCTCCGGTAGCACTGGCAGCCTTTGCCGCAGCAGGGGTTTCGGGCGGTGAACCGATACGAACCGGTATTCTCTCATCAAAACTTGCCATTGCAGCGTTTATCATTCCCTATATTTTCGTTATCTCGCCACAGCTCATGTTGATTGATACAACATGGACAGAAGCGATTTGGGTGATCTCAACGGCATTTGTAGGAATGATCGCGATTGGGGCAGGAATGATCGGCTATTGGATGCGTGCTCTTTCATGGTTAGAAAGAATAGGAGCAGTTGTGATTGGATTCTTGCTGATCTATCCAGAAGGCATGTTCAGCGCGATCGGTCTTGCAGCGTTCGCATTAATGCTTGGCAGTCAGTATTGGCTTTTGAAAAAGGACAATACACAAGCACCATCTTCACCAGCGGTTTAAAAGATGATTTGCTCAGAGGCAATTGTGCTTCTGAGCTTTTTTATGTGTGCAAAGTTTAAAAAATTCAATGTGGGTAAAAGATTGTAAGGTTATACCTCTCGTATTTATGATACAATCAGTAAGTATGCATTTTTGTAGGATACGGATTTGAATATATGTATGTAGGCTGATAGAGATAGTTGGTCAGTTATATATAAAAAGGAGAGATATCCAAATGATTACGGTAACTAACGTTGGTCTTCGCTACGGCGACCGCAAGCTGTTTGAAGACGTTAATATAAAGTTTACACCAGGAAACTGCTACGGCTTGATTGGTGCGAACGGTGCGGGTAAATCTACATTCTTAAAAATTCTTTCTGGTGAGATCGAAGCACAAACAGGTGACGTTCACATGACGCCAGGCGAACGTCTAGCCGTATTGAAGCAGAACCACTTTGAGTATGAAGATCAAGAGGTAATGCAGACAGTTATTATGGGCCACGCTCGTCTTTATGAAGTGATGCAAGAGAAAGACGCGATTTATATGAAAGCTGACTTCTCAGACGAAGATGGAATTCGTGCAGCTGAACTTGAAGGTGAGTTTGCCGAACTGAACGGTTGGGAAGCTGAATCAGAAGCAGCGATCCTTCTAAAAGGTCTTGGTATTAAAGAAGATCTTCACACAAAGAAACTAGCTGAACTAACAGGTTCTGAAAAAGTAAAAGTATTGCTTGCACAAGCTCTTTTCGGTAAGCCGGATGTTCTACTTCTGGATGAGCCGACGAACAACTTAGACCTTCAAGCAATCCAATGGCTAGAAGATTTCTTGATCAATTTTGAAAACACAGTCATCGTAGTATCCCATGACCGTCACTTCTTAAACAAAGTATGTACGCACATGGCTGACCTTGATTTTGGAAAGATCCAGATCTATGTGGGTAACTATGATTTCTGGTATGAGTCTTCTCAATTAGCGCTTCGTATGGCACAAGATCAAAACAAGAAAAAAGAAGAAAAAATCAAAGAACTTCAAGCTTTCGTTGCGCGATTTAGTGCGAACGCATCTAAATCAAAACAAGCGACTTCACGTAAGAAGTTATTGGATAAAATCTCTTTAGATGATATCCGACCTTCTTCTCGTAAATATCCGTATGTGAACTTTGGCATCAACCGTGAGATCGGAAATGATCTTCTTCGTGTTGAAGGGCTAACAAAAACGATCGACGGCGTAAAAGTACTTGATAACGTGAGCTTTATCATGAACAAAGACGACAAAATTGCTTTTGTAGGTAAAGAAGAGATCGCCATCACAACTCTATTTAAAATTTTAATGGGTGAGATGGAAGCGGACAGCGGAACATACAAATGGGGTGTAACAACGTCTCAAGCGTACTTCCCGCGTGATAACTCGAAGTACTTTGCTGGCAGCGAGCAGACTCTTGTTGACTGGCTTCGTCAATATTCTCCTGAAGATCAAACGGAAAGCTTCCTTCGCGGATTCTTAGGACGTATGCTCTTCTCAGGTGAAGAAGTAATGAAAAAGCCGTCTGTATTATCTGGAGGAGAGAAAGTACGTTGTATGCTTTCTAAGATGATGCTTAGCGGATCAAATGTATTGATCATGGATGACCCTACGAACCACTTGGATCTAGAATCGATCACAGCATTGAACAACGGATTAATCGGCTACAAAGGTGCATTGATGTTCACATCACATGACCATCAGTTCGTTGAAACGATTGCGAACCGTATCATCGAGATCACGCCTAAAGGAATTCTTGATAAGCAAATGTCTTATGATGAGTACTTGGCGAATGACGAGTTGAAGAAGCAGCGCCAATTGATGTATCAATAAAACAACGAAGGAGTGTTAAGTCTGATCGTAGATTTAGCACTCTTTTTTTTGTTTGGCTATTTGTTTAATAAAAGTGAGGAGAAATGATGGAACCATTTACTGAGAAGGTCATTAAAGTCATTAAAAGTATACCGAAGGGACAAGTCATGACTTACGGACAGATTGCCGGTGTAGCTGGAAATCCGCGAAGTGCTAGACAGGTCGTGCGTATCCTTCACTCTTTGAGTAAGAAGCATGATCTGCCTTGGCACCGGGTAATTAATGCAAAAGGTGAGATCGGCATTCAAGATGAGGAATTGTTTTTTACGCAAAAGTCACTGTTAGAGAGTGAAGGCGTGCAATTTAAAGGGAAAAATAGAATGAACATCGAAGCATACAGGTATTCGCCAGATTGCGAGGATTATATTTAATTAGCATTGATAGGGAGAAATGAGTATGCATATCAAACAGAATCCGGTAATAAAAGTAGCAGAGTTAAGGGATAAAGAAACGATCCATAATCTTATGCAGTTTTATTTTTATGATTTCTCAGAGTTTATCGACATTTACGTCGATGACAATGGAGTTTTTGGTCAGTATGCTTATTTAGATAACTATTGGCAAGAAAGTCGTCGCTTCCCTTATCTGATCGAATGGGAAGGAAAGGTAGCAGGATTTGTATTAGTAAGTGAAGTACAAGAGGAGATCAATCAACACTGGTCGATCTCAGAATTTTTTATCATGAAAAAATTCAGGCTTGGTGGTTTGGGTAAACTTGCTGCTTATCAGGTATTTGAAAAACATAAAGGAGATTGGCAAGTTTCTCAAATAGAAGCGAACAAACCTGCACAAACATTTTGGAGAAAAGTGATCGGTGAATACACGAGTGAACAGTATAAAGAGCGTAATGAAGAGAGACGAGTCATCCAATCGTTCTGCAATAAAATAATCCAGAAGTGACGTGCGATTCTATTCAATAGAATTGCTTTTTTTATTGTGATAAACCGATAGAAAGTTTGACTTTTTTTTAATAGGGCAAAATAGGGTAGGAGCTACTTGTATCTGGAGTGTTCCCAAATAACTGTTGTTTTTACTTCTAAGGGGATGTACACATGTTTAGATTGAACCTGTTAGATAATTATTTAAAGAAATATACAAAAATGTCGGAGAGGGAACTATCACATACGGTGCAATCAAATATGTGGTTTACTCCCGTGCTCTACATGATATTTTCTGCACTATTAGTGACTGCCACATTAACGACTGATCTAAAGTACGATTTAGGAGATCAAATGCGTCCGTTTTTTGCAGTCGATTATGATCTTACACGAAATCTAGTAGGAACGCTTACCGCTGCAACTCTAACTTTGACCACTTTCACGTTTAACTTGATCTTAGTTGTGTTTACGACGTTTTCTGGACAGTTTTCTCCTCGTATGTTGAAAAACTTTATAGCTAGTAAATCAACTCAGCGTGTTTTAGGTATATTTACCTCAAGTTTTATTTATATGTTGTTGAGTTTTTTATTTTTGAACAAAAGAATGGCCGAATATTATTTTGCTGTTCCTTTGGCGGCGGCTATTATTGCTGCATTTTCAATGGGAACCTTTATCTTTTTTATCAATCATGCTGTTGCTTGGCTTCAAGTGAATCAGATGACATATGACATGAAGAATGAAGCGTTGTACATCGTAAAGAGTACATTAGAGGACGAAGTGGATCCTTATAAAGTGGATGATTTAACTACGGTAAACAGTGAGATATGTGAAGAAAGCGGCAATACAATCTCAGCGCGCAAATCGGGTTTTATCCAACTGGTGGATTTCATTTCTATCATGAGAGAAGCTGAGCGAGATGATATTGTCATACGATTGGAGTATGCGATCGGAAGCTATGTGTATGCTACAACGCCATTTATCACCTATTGGAAAAAAGGTGAGAATGAAGTGGATGAACAAAAATATTTAGCGCTCATCAGTATTGGAAGAAGGCAAACAGAAGTTCAAGATATCGAATTTAGTATTAATAAACTTGTGGAAGTTGCGATTAGATCGCTTGGAAATAATGATCCAAAAACAGCGATTAACTCCATCTATCAACTAGGTGAAGTTCTTACTACGATTTCACGTGGATCCATTTTTTCAAAGTATTTGGTAGATAAACAAAATAATCTGCGCGTCGTTTTACAAGAACGAGATTTTAGCCATTATTTATACAATGCTTTTGGATATATTCGCCACTATGCAAAAGATAATGTGATAGTATGTACGGAAATACTGAAGGTTCTTGATCTGATGGCAAAATCTCTAAATAAGCGTGATTATAATGCAGTCTGGGAATTCGGGATTTTAACCGCAAGCGGATTAGAAAATCAATTCTTATTTGCTTTAGATTATCAACAATTTCATCGAGCGCTGCAGAATCTTTCCGTGACGACAAATCATGAAAAAGAGTATGAGGATTTCTTATTTAAAAGTAAACAACCATAGATGCAGCTATAGAATATGAAAAAGCCCGGTATCAGTACCGAGCTTTTTTATATGGAGCGCAATGCTTTTTGAACGTCCGATGCCGAATGAAACGGCTCGTCAAGTTGAAGCATTTTTCGAAGAACATATTTAAGTGAGGATGAAATTTCTAACTCTTCTTCCCAACTCTCCTCTTTCTTCGTTTGGGGCACGTAAGATGAGTAAAGAAGAAACAAGGCAAAATGACCGAGAGCAAACAGGTCGCTTTCCACTTTAACAGCCCGCATCCGAAGTTTCTCCGGATGCTCATGTGGATCTTCAATCTCATGGTCTATGTCTGATAAATAACAAGCAAGCCCAAAATCAATCACGATCAGTCTTTTATTACGTTGGATGATGTTTGGAATTCGAAGGTCTCGATGTATGATCCCTTTCTGGTGAAAGCGTTCTGTAATAGTTAAAAGCTCTAGCAATATCGAGATTGTTTCTTTTTCGTTGAATGTTTGATTATCACGAAAAATTAGGTCTTCGAATGTGTCTCCCTTGATCCATTCCATAGCGATAAAGTGACCTTGTTCATCTTGAAAGGTATTCAATAGCTTCGGCACAGGGTGTTTCTGCAGTGCTTCTAAAATTTGAGACTCTCTTTGGAAAGAAAGAAGACCTGTTGTTGTCTTTGCTTTAGTGTTCCGAAGCTGTTTTAGTACGATGATCTCATCTGTATGCGTATCAAGTACTAGGTACGTAATACCGTAACTACCCATTCCTAGAACTTCTTGAATAAGATATTGATCATGAACAAGGTTTCTAGCTTTAATAGGTCTGTCCCAAAACGTTCTTTGCATACCTTTCCATAGTTCAGCTATCATGTTGTTTGAATGCTACTCAGATCAGGAGCTAAAGAAGCTGCTTCTCTTTTTCTTTTTATAATGCTTGTGTCCATATCCACCATAATGCTTCTTGCCAAAATCACTGCTGCTGTATTTCTTGTAGCTTTTCTTATATTTGTAGCCTGAGCTGCTGTACCTCTTATGGCTGCTTTGACCTAATAGTGATTTTAATAGTTTCTTTAACATGAAAAATCATCTCCTTTGAAGATCCTTGTTAATCATATTCGTCCTTTTCAAGCATTATCCTACTGTACGTACTTTTAAACAAAAAGTTTCAAAGAGAAGGGGTCTGACCCCAAACAATTTATTTCCCGCAACAATTTCCTTGTTTTTGTCCAGTGAGTTTTGTTAAATTTAGAGAGGTATAATAGAACGTTTACAAAAGTTATGTTTTTTGGTGTTCAAGGAGAGGGGTTCTTCGTTTCATGTTGGAGTATATTGTCGCAGCTTTATTGCCGTTTGGTCTACAGCTGCTATTTAATAGAGTGTTGTTTACTAAGTACTTACCTTTAGCGATTACTGTTGTTATCTTAATTTTTGGTTTTGATGGCTTGAATCAACCGTTGCCTCTCCAAATCGTTGCCGTAATTTCTACGATCATAGGCTTCTTACTGGGACTTAAAATTTATAACAAACAAAAAAGAAAAGTAAGATAAAAAAAGACGTCACCTTCACGAGGTAGACGTCTTTCTTTTTGTATGAGTGATCGTTTCTTTTAAGAAAAGTACGAGCATGGATAGCACATATAGTGTGATGATACCTAGACCAGCTTTATCAAGATGAACGAGCTTCAGTACTACTGAGCTTAAGATCGTGATGTAGAGAGCACCTAGATATTTTTGAATCTGTTCGCTGGAATAGATGGTTGTGAGCTTTGCACCTAGTTGAGTCCCGACCAACGCCCCTAAAATAAGCAGGAGGCCAAGTTTATAATCAATCTGTACACTTGATGCGTACGTTAAGAAACCAGCACTTACGATGAAAAACACACTGACTAAGCTCGTCCCAACCGCTTTTCTAGAAGGGAACTTCATTAAAGAAATGAGCATTGGAACCATTACAAATCCTCCGCCGACTCCTAATGTCGTAGAAATGAATCCTCCTGTAAATCCAATAAAGACTGCTTTTGGCCAAGAGAAATAGATCTCAGTAGTGCTTTGCGCTAGATTCTTGCGTTTTGTTTGCTTATAAAGCAGGGAAAGAGCAAAGTAGGCAAGAAGAACAATATAAAATATTGGGATGATTGTATCGTCGTAACCCATCTTCTCTAACCATACTACAAGTGGATGAGCGACCTGTGTGGCAACGATTCCTACAATTCCTAAAACAGCAGCAGTTTTCCATATAATATTCTTAAATCTAAGATGAGCAGCAACGCCTGAAACACTTGTCCCGATTGAGTACATAAGACTCGTCCCGATCGCTGAAAGAGGCGGGAGACCGAACAAGATTAGAACAGGTGTCAGAATAAAGCCACCACCTATTCCGAAAATGCCTGAAAAGATGCCGATGCATAAACCTAGCAGTATATAAAAAAACTCCATTTTAAAACTCCTTTAAAGGGGACACACCTTTTACAATTTTTCCGAAAGCCTTGGTAATGCTAGCGGGAAATGGGGTCAGACCCCACACAATTCATTTCCCAACAAGCGCCTACCTTTAAGTATAACACTTTACTTTCCTTCCAGAAACTTCTGCGAATATTTGTTCGTAATTATTAGGTTTTTGGATATGGGCTGTGCTATAATTTGAGTAACCAGAATTTAGGAACGGAGGTTCGGTTTTGTGAGTCAAAGTCAATTGTTCGAAATCAAATCAAACTATCAGCCACAAGGGGATCAGCCCGCAGCGATCCAACATCTTGTGAACAATATAAACGCAGGAAAGAAGAGTATGACCCTGCTTGGTGCGACCGGAACAGGGAAGACGTTTACGGTATCCAACGTTATTCAGGAAGTAAACAAACCGACTCTTGTTATTGCTCATAACAAAACATTAGCCGGACAGCTTTACAGTGAGTTGAAAGAATTTTTTCCGAACAACGCAGTTGAGTATTTTGTATCGTATTACGATTATTATCAGCCAGAAGCGTACATCGCACATTCTGATACGTATATCGAAAAAGATGCAAGCATTAATGATGAGATCGATAAACTTCGCCACTCGGCTACTTCATCACTTTTTGAACGCAAAGACGTTATTATTGTGGCCAGCGTATCGTGTATTTATGGTCTAGGTTCACCTGAAGAATATAAAGACATGGTGATCTCCTTAAGAGAAGGAATGGAGAAAGACCGTGATCAGCTTTTACGTGATCTCGTAGATGTTCAATACAACCGAAATGATATTAACTTTACTCGAGGTACGTTCCGAGTTAGAGGAGATGTCGTGGAAATCTTTCCAGCCTCACGTGACGAACATTGTCTTCGTGTGGAGTTTTTTGGTGATGAGATCGACCGAATTACAGAAGTGGACGCACTAACAGGCGAAATTCTAGGTGAACGTAAACACGTTGCCATTTTCCCGGCTTCCCACTTCGTAACACGTGAAGAGAAAATGAAGGTAGCGATCAAGCGCATCGAAGCTGAGCTTGAAGATCGCCTAAAAGAATTGAATGAAGCTGGAAAACTGTTAGAAGCACAGCGTCTCGAACAGCGTACAAGATATGACCTAGAGATGATGGCGGAAATGGGCTTTTGCTCAGGGATCGAGAACTACTCGGTTCATCTGACGCTTAGACCATTAGGGTCGACGCCATACACACTTCTAGACTATTTTCCTGATGATTCACTGATTGTTATCGATGAGTCCCATGTTACTCTTCCACAGATTCGTGGAATGTTTAATGGAGACCAAGCGAGAAAAGGGGTTCTTGTCGATCACGGGTTCCGACTGCCTTCTGCAAAAGATAACCGACCGTTAACGTTTGACGAATTTGAGCGGTATACAAAGTTTCAGCATATTTACGTATCAGCAACACCAGGGCCGTATGAGCTCGAACACGCACCTGATCCGGTTGAACAGATCATTCGTCCAACAGGACTCCTTGATCCTACACTAGAAGTTCGTCCGATCAAAGGTCAGATCGATGACTTGCTCGGTGAGATCAACGAAAGAATCGCAAACAAAGAACGAGTTCTTGTTACTACTCTAACGAAAAAGATGTCTGAGGATCTTACCGATTATTTTGTAGAGCTTGGTATAAAAGTTCGTTACTTGCATTCAGAAATTAAGACGTTAGAACGGATTCAGATCATCCGTGACCTTCGTCTCGGTGTGTTTGATGTACTCGTCGGAATAAACTTGTTGCGAGAAGGACTGGATATACCTGAAGTGTCTCTCGTTGCGATTTTAGATGCAGATAAAGAAGGCTTCTTACGTTCAGAGCGTTCGTTGATCCAAACGATCGGACGTGCCGCGCGTAACTCAAACGGTCACGTTATCATGTATGGAGACAAAATTACGAAATCCATGCAGATTGCGATCGATGAAACGCAGCGCAGACGTCAGAAGCAGATGGAGCACAATGAAAAGCATGGAATCACACCTACTACGATTAAAAAAGAAGTGCGTGATGTGATTCGTGCAACACAAGCTGCCGAAGATACAGAAACGTATACAAGTTCAAAAGCTCCTAAGCAAAAGATGAGCAAGAAAGATCGCGAAGCGTTTATCGAGCGTATGGAAAAAGAGATGAAGGATGCTGCAAAGAACCTTCAATTCGAGCGTGCAGCTGAGCTTCGTGACCTCATACTTGAGTTAAAAGCGGAAGGATGATTGCAGTTGGCTACCAACCAAAACATAGTTGTAAAGGGTGCTAGAGCCCATAATTTAAAGAATATAGATATTACGATCCCACGTGATAAGCTGGTTGTTTTGACCGGCTTATCTGGTTCGGGTAAGTCTTCACTGGCTTTTGATACTATCTACGCAGAAGGGCAGCGTCGTTACGTTGAATCTCTATCTGCTTATGCCCGTCAGTTCCTCGGACAGATGGATAAGCCAGATGTGGATTCGATTGAAGGACTGTCACCGGCGATTTCGATCGATCAGAAAACAACAAGCCGTAATCCTCGTTCAACAGTTGGAACGGTTACGGAAATCTATGATTATCTTCGACTTCTATTTGCTCGTATCGGACGACCAGTATGTCCTGTTCATAACGTGGAGATCACTTCCCAAACGATTGAACAAATGGTAGACCGGATTTTAGAATATCCTGAGCGTACGAAGCTTCAAATTTTAGCACCTGTTGTTTCCGGTCGAAAAGGGGAACATGTTAAAGCGCTTGAAGATATTAAGAAGCAAGGGTATGTTCGCGTCCGCATAGACGGTGAGATGCGTGAGATATCTGAAGAGATTAAGCTTGAAAAAAATAAAAAGCATACCATTGAAATCGTGATCGACCGTATCGTTGTAAAAGAAGGAGTCGCTACTCGTCTAGCTGATTCTCTTGAAGCAGCACTCAACCTTGGTGGAGGAAGTGTTGTTGTTGATGTCATGGAAGAAGAGGAACTTTTATTCTCTCAAAATCACGCCTGTCCTCATTGTGGATTTTCGATTGGTGAACTAGAACCACGCCTGTTTTCATTTAACAGTCCGTTCGGGGCGTGCTCTTCATGTGATGGTTTAGGAGTAAAGCTTGAAGTGGATCCAGAGCTCGTTATCCCTGACTGGAGTCGTTCTTTACGTGATAACGCCATCGCACCTTGGGAGCCCATCAGCTCTCAATATTATCCGCAGCTTTTAGAGAGCATCTGTAACCATTTTGGTATTGATATGGACGTACCGGTTGAAAATCTTCCAAAAGATCAGATGGATAAAATTCTGAACGGAAGTAAAGAGTACCTTACTTTCACGTACAAAAATGATTTCGGTCAGGTACGAAAGAACGAGATTCAATTTGAAGGTGTATTAGGCAACATTCAGCGTAGATACCGTGAAACGAGTTCAGATTATATCCGTGAGCAGATGGAAGGATATATGGCGCAAAAGCCATGTCCAACATGCAAAGGGCATCGTCTGAAAAAAGAAGCTCTTTCTGTTCTGATCAATGGAAGGCATATCGGTGAAACGACTTCTCTTTCCATTACAGAAGCAAAAGAATTCTTCGATAACCTTGATCTGACGAATAAAGAACGTGCGATCGCGAAGCTCATTCTACGCGAGATCGTGGATCGCTCAGGTTTCTTGATTAATGTAGGACTAGACTATCTGACGCTAAGCCGAGCAGCTGGTACTCTATCTGGTGGTGAAGCACAGCGTATTCGACTTGCGACTCAAGTTGGGTCACGATTAATGGGTGTGCTTTATATTCTAGATGAGCCATCTATCGGTCTTCATCAGAGAGATAATGACAGACTGATTCGTACACTCGAAGAAATGCGTTCTCTTGGGAATACGTTGATCGTCGTAGAGCATGATGAAGATACGATGCTTGCGGCAGACTATGTCATTGATATTGGTCCTGGTGCAGGTGCTCACGGTGGCGTGATCACATCACAAGGTACTCCACAAGAGATTATGGAAGATCCAGCTTCGCTTACAGGACAGTACTTGTCTGGTAAAAAGTTTATCCCCCTTCCAAAAGAAAGACGTAAACCAGATGGAAGATATATTGAGGTTAAAGGTGCAACAGAAAACAATCTGAAAAACGTATCCGCAAAAATTCCATTAGGTTTATTTACAGGAGTTACAGGTGTTTCTGGATCCGGGAAAAGTACGCTTGTGAATGAGATCCTGCATAAAGCTCTTGCACAAAAGCTGCACCGTGCAAAGGACAAGCCGGGTGCACATAAGTCCATCAAGGGTCTAGAGCATGTTGATAAAGTTATTGATATCGACCAGTCTCCAATCGGCCGAACGCCTCGATCAAATCCAGCGACATATACTGGAGTATTTGATGATATTCGTGATGTGTTTGCATCAACGAATGAAGCAAAGGTACGTGGTTATAAAAAGGGACGTTTTTCTTTCAACGTAAAAGGTGGACGTTGTGAAGCATGCCGCGGTGATGGAATCATTAAAATTGAAATGCATTTCTTGCCAGATGTATATGTACCATGTGAAGTTTGTCATGGTAAACGTTATAACAGAGAAACATTAGAAGTGAAGTATAAAGGGAAAAACATCGCAGATATCTTAGACATGACGGTAGAAGATTCTGTTGAGTTCTTTGCCAACATCCCTAAGATCAATCGTAAGCTAAAGACCATTCTTGATGTTGGTCTCGGTTATATTAAGCTCGGTCAATCCGCTACAACTCTTTCAGGAGGAGAAGCACAGCGTGTAAAACTCGCGTCTCAGCTTCATAAGCGTTCTACCGGAAAAACGATCTACATTCTAGACGAGCCGACAACGGGTCTTCACGTTGATGATATCTCACGCTTACTTGTCGTACTTCAAAGACTTGTTGATAACGGAGACTCTGTACTTGTTATCGAGCATAACCTTGATGTTATCAAGCAGTGTGATCATTTAATTGATCTTGGACCAGAAGGTGGGGACAAGGGCGGTATGATCGTTGGTGCAGGAACCCCAGAGGAGTTAGCTGAAATTGAAGCTTCTCACACCGGTCGTTATCTTGCTCCGATCTTAAAACGTGATAAGAAACGGATGACTGGAAAGATCAAAGAAAAAGAAACGATTAAATAGAAGTAAGTAAAAGGACGGTGAAATGATTTCACCGTCCTTTTTCTATTAAAAGATAGGGGTTGAAAGGAAGGGTGCTATTCCTTTGATCCAGCCATTTTGATACGCTTTTATTACAGCTGAAGTCCGGTCCTTTACAGTTAGTTTTTTTAATAGAGAGGCGACATGATTTTTAATCGTGTTCTCACTAAGGAAAATGGACTGGGAAATTTCTCTGTTACTCATCCCGATTGAAAGCAATTCAAGAACTTCCCATTCTCGTTCAGTTAATAGATCATATGGTCTTGAACGAGATAATGGCTTTTTTAGAAGAATGTATTCTTCCCATATCATGAAGGACACTGCTTGTGGCATATAATTCTGTCCACAAAATAACAGTGCAATAGCGTGCATCATGAGACTAGGATCCATATTTTTTAGAAGGACACCGTGAATTTTGAAGGTTAAGCATTCAAGAAGCAAAGGACCCTGTTGATCTAAGCTTGGAACAAAAAGAACAATTCTAATTTCTTGCTTTATAAAATGCTGAATCACCTCCATCACATTGAAATGCTTGATTCCTAAATCGATAAAAACAATATCTATGTTTTTGGCCAATTTGTATAGTGGATTATGTTTATGACTTTCAATGGATGTGATTGAAATTTCATCCATTTCATTTAAAAGCATATGCTGCAAAGAATCTTTAAAGATCATATCATCATCGATCACTAAAATGTGAATCATAGGATATGGGCACCTCACTAAGTAAATATATTTCTATTAATAGAGTGAAACGTTTATTAAAAAGATGTGATGAGCTCGATAGTCCCCATTCTATAACTATGCTGTTTGATGCTATACCTTAAACTGACTAGTGGCCTCTTGTAATTCTTCTGCCATGGTAGATAAGGAATTTGCAGACGAAGCGATTTCTTCCATGGAAGCTAGCTGTTCCTCCGTTGCAGCAGATACATTCTGTGCGCCTGATGCTGATGATACGGCTAGCTCAGAAACAAAATCAATCGATTTTACAACTTGCTCTGTTCCCACAGCTACTTGTTCGGATGCAGCTGAAATTTCACTAACTTGCTGAGAGACTTCTTCGATGGAAGACAGAATCCTTCGGAATGACTCCCCCGAAGACTGAGCTAACGAGATTCCAAGTACCAACTCTTTATTTCCAAGTTCCATGGACTGTACAGCATCATTCGTATCTACTTGAATGGAATGAATTAACTGACTGATTTGATTAGCTGAGGTTGCTGACTGTTCAGCTAGCTTTCGAACCTCATCTGCAACTACCGCAAATCCTCTACCATGTTCTCCTGCTCTTGCAGCTTCTATGGCCGCATTTAGGGCAAGGAGGTTGGTCTGAGAAGAGATGTTTGTGATCACTTCTACGATTTGATCAATTTCTAAAGACCTAGCTCCTAAACTTTGTATGGCTCTTCCGGTTTGTTGTAGGGATTGATCGATGGTTTCCATTTGTTTAACCATATTGTCCATCGACTGATTACCTTCATATGCCATTTGAAGAGAATCTTGTGAAGTCGTAGATACCGTCTGAGCATTTGATGCGATTTGCTGGATACCTGCACTCATCTCACTTATGACGAGTGAACTCTCCCCAACATTTTTCACTTGATGATCTGAACCACTAGCCATCTCTTGAATGCTTCCGGCGATTTGTTGTGTAGCTTCGCTATTTTGCTCAGCACTTGCCAATAGTTGCTCTGAACTAGCAGCGACCATCTGTGAACTGCCTTTAATCTGGGTGATGAGAAGGACTAAGTTATTCTTCATCTGTTCGAATGAACGACTTAGTTCACCGATTTCATCTCTATTTTTCACAGAGATGGTTTTACCGGTTAAATCGCCTTTTGAAATAAGACCGGCTTGTTGAGAAAGTAGAAGAAGTGGTCTAGATATTAAATGAGATATATACAGTGCAACTGCAAAACCAAGCAGTACCGCAATTACTGAAAACACAGTGACGAATTTAGCACCGGCTTTAAACAATTCAACGGAAGAATTGGCTGCAGATGTCGCTCCTTTTTCATTGATTTCTATTAAAGAGCGCAGGTTGTCGTCTGCTTGAGTCCATAATGGAAATATTTCCAATTGAAATTCATTTGCAAGTTTTAAATTGTTTTGTTGCTTTGCTTCCAAAACAGAAGGAATTCCAACTATGTATGCATTGATATCTGCTACGAAGGAGTCATAAACGTTTTGTTCCTTTTCACTATCAATAAGTGGTGCATACTTTCCACTTCTTTCATTCATTTCTGTAACTGTTTCATCTATTCTTCCTGTTAAACGTTCGATTTCTGCTTTCTCATCTGTAAGGATCAGTTTAAGTAGAATTCGTTGAATATCTGAAATATTTCCGTTCATCCCTCCAAGATAGACGAGACTTGGTGTCCAAACTTCGTTTATTTCTTCCGCTTTTTTCCCCATGCCGTCCATTTTAATGAATGCTACAACACTGATTGCAATCAATAGACTTAATATGATTAAGAAGCTGCTGATCAATTTAGCGCGAATGCTGAATTTCATTTTCTTCACTCCCTACATAATGGTTATCTGATTCATATTCTAAGATGGAAGCCATTGAAAGTAATAGCTGATTTGCATCAATTAAGGTTATTAATCTGTTCTCTAACTTGGAAATACCAGCAAGGTAGGAAGGAACTTTTTTATCTGTGAGAGTGTTTGTTTGAATAGAATCATGGGGGATATCTAATACATCAGTTGCTTCATCCACTACTAATGCAAAGGGCTTTTTATCATATTTGACTACAATGTACTTATCCAGCTGATAATCATGAGGATTTAAATCTAAATCTGAAAATAAGAGGGTGCTTAGATTAATGACCGGAGTTATTGTGCCTCGTAGCTTTATAACACCTAGAACGTGCTTTGGCATGGCTGGTACGACGGTAACGCGCTGTGTTTTTTCAATCGATAATACTTGTTCAACATGAAACGCCAATTCCTCACTGCCAATTTTAAACTCAACAGCTTTAAACGTATCGAAAGCAACTTTCAAATTCATCACCCTTTTATAAGAAATTTGTAGATGAAGTCATATAAACTCGTAAGACTTTTATACTACAGTTTAAATATCGTCTAGTTAAAACATTTATGAAACAAATATATTGAAAAAGTAGGATTTAACTAATTGAAATAGGACTTTTTTGCTATGCAATTAGTTAAATAAAACTACAAAAAAATACACCTTCTCAAAATATGAGAAAGTGTATGTGAACCTTAGAAATTATTTATATTTCTCCTCTGAGGACGAAGAATCTTTCGTACCTTTCTTGTCCTTTTCTTCGCGTTTTTCTTGTTTAAGATCTTCCATCGGAATAGAATCTACATTTTGTTCACTTTCAAATTTATCAAACAAGCTTTGTTGGTCAGTTTTGTATTGTTCAGGATTGTCCATTTTGCCTTTTTGTTTCTTTTTCTCTTCAGCCATAATAAATCACTCCTGTCGTATTTGTATATCCATTCCTTTTTCATAGTTTTCTTAAACAAAATCTCCTCAAAACGACAATTTTCGTATAAAATAGATAGGTGTTTTTATTTCCATATCTTAGAAAGAAGTTTGTAGATTACATAGTTTATCAACATTACGATGAAAGTGCCGAATATCCCCGCTAGAATTCGGTCACTAACTGTGAGTTCCATAGCATCTTCAGTCATAACGCCGAATATAATGCTAGTGATCATCAGTATAGCTAATACTAAAAACAGTATTTTTAATGTTCGAATCTGTTTCAATGGTGGTAGCTCCCTTGGGTGTTTTTGTCATTATGATACGGAATTTTAGAAGTTATGTCGAATGGCTATAGAGATAAAGGAAGATTGTTTAAAGGGGTCGAAGTAAAAAAGGCACATGCCTCTTTTGCTTGTAGTCCCGTTTCGCTATGGTTTTATTAAAGCAGGAGGTCTTGTTTCATGAAGGAAGGCTCAAAAAAAGCTATTTCTGCACTATGTTATTTTAGTCTGTTTTTCGCACCATTTTTATTTCCGATCGCTGTATATCTAATCGCAGATGAGCCTGAAGTGATGGAGCACGCTAAGAGATCATTTTTGTCCCATCTATTTCCCGTTATCGCTGTTCCATTAGGTATTATTATCATTTTTGAAACGCAATATCATCTTATCGCTATTATTATAAGTGCACTCATTTTTGGAACACTGACATTAATTGTGATGATCTGGAATATTGTTAAAGGGATAAAGGTAATCGTCTCATAATCTATTTTTGTACAAGTAATACCGGAAAGTCTCAGACATCTTAGAATCAGCCGACGCCGGTGACGGAACCCCAAAAAGGAGGCGTCAATGTATGGAAGAACGCAAAATGATTTTAAACATGCTGAATGAAGGTAAGATCTCTGTTGAAGAGGCGGAGAAACTTTTGTATGCCCTTAACGATAAGAAGAAGCTGCAGCTGAGCTCGATCAGTCCTCTCAATCTCAAAAATAAAGCCGTTAACGGTGCGACTGCTGTCAAACTTCCCACTTCCGGTTATAAAGTGGCAAAGTTTTTTGATCGTGTTGTAAAACGAATCAAGACGGTTGATTTTGATCTGAATTTCGGACCTTCTGAACCTGTTCATTATGTCTTTCAAGATAGCCATGTCATGTTTCAGGCAATGGATGTCGAAGTATACAACGGTTCAGTTACGGTCGTACCATGGGATCGAAAAGACGTCCAAGTCGAATGCGATGCTCATGTTTATAAAGTGCCTGAAGGATCTTCAGCGAAAACGAAATTCAGAAATGAAACGTTCTATGATTGTGATGCGACTAAGATGCGATTCTATTCAAGAAACAAGCATCAAAAGGTGAACGCCGTTATTTCAATTCCAAGAGAAGCTTATGACGAGATCAAGATTACAACGTTTAATGGTCCTGTGAAAATAAGTGATTCGCATGCAAAAACGCTTACGGTCAAAACAACTGTAGGAGCAATTGCGATGAACCATTGTACAGGGGACAACGTGAAAGCTTCGGCAGCTAACGGCTCATTAACACTTAACGATTGTCAGTTTAAGGACGTAGAAGCAGAAACGATGAACGGACCTGTACGTCTTACTGTAGATGCATCACAAGTACGCTCAGAAACCATAAATGGTTCGATATACTGCCGTTTTGCTTCAGCAGTAGAAGGGTATGCATCTTTTAAGACGGTGACGGGAAAAATAGAAACTGAATTTCCAGAAACACTTGAGCTTGATGCCGTTCTCAAAACAATCGTTGGTGGGTTTGTTTGTGATTTTGAGTCCGTTGAGGTGCGAGAAGAAAAGAAAGAAGTGACTCGAAAGTTTCTTTCGTTTATCGCGAATGGAGGTAAGAGCTGGCCGTCTTTTAAATTGGAGGCGGAAGCAAAAACAGGCTCTGTTGTGGTGCTAAAAGCGAAATAGAGGTGACATACATCATGAAAAAACTAAAAAGATCGAACGATGCTAAAATATCAGGAGTTTGCGGTGGAATTGCGGAGTATATGAATGTGGATCCCACGGTTGTACGATTAGGAACAGTAGCACTTGCACTGTTTACAGCGGTTATCCCAGTTGGTTTAGCCTATATCATCGCGCTAGCTGTTATGCCAGAGGATGGCGTATAAAATGATGAGCTGGTTTGCTTCTTTACTGATCAACACCGTTGCGCTAATGGTTGTGGCAGGGTATTTTGATGGTTTTCATATTGAAAACATCAGTGCTGCATTACTAGCCAGCGTTTTATTATCACTGTTTAACGTTTTTCTAAAGCCGATCCTGGTCCTGTTGACATTGCCTGTGACCATTTTCTCTTTAGGATTATTTTTAATCGTCATAAACGCAGCGCTTTTATCATTAACAGCAGAATTGATGGGTAGCTCGTTTAACATTGATGGATTTGGAATGGCATTACTCGCTGCAGTCATCATTTCACTTCTCAATATGTTCCTGACAAATTTTGTTTGGGAACCTTTAAAAAAGAAGCGGAAAAGAAACTAAAGTAGCCGTTCGATCATTCATACAATGCTTGAAAAAAGTGGTAGATTTTCATAGCGGATTCTCTTTTGGAGGAGAAAATCGTAATTCCCAAGTCAATTAGCAGGTGGAATAGCACTATAAATGGATATGTAAATGACATAAATAACGACCAGATCTTTTTGAACTGCACCCCAATTGTTAGACACCACTAACAGGTGCAGTTCATCTTTTTCTGGTCGTTTACTTTTTCGCCTTATTCAGTAATCGCCGTTCGTGGAATTACTCATTACAGGAAAAATCCTAAAACTGATTTAAATTACTTAAATTAAGTCTCTTTCACCTCAAATAGGAGGGCGCATTTCTTATATTAGAAATGCACCTATTCTTATAACGTTTAGCGTTTTTTTTCAGAGATTTCATCAATAACAAGGGATGAACATTTTGTATCAAAATCAAAAGGAATGGCTTGTACATATGGAGGGGGGAACAATTTTGCATTCCGATGTTCCGTATAAGGATTATCAATATATTTTCCTTTTGCATCCCGTTCTTTGCTTAATTGATTAATTACAATCTTACCAATCTGTCTTCCAAGGCGCAGTCCTTCTTCATTATCCACGTTAAAATGAACCCCTGCGTATAGACGTGATAATGCATCTTCTTCAGCTAGTTGATGCAGACTTTCTCTTTCGGTAGGGAAGAAATAGCTTAAGATAACTTCCGCTGTACCGGATAATACGGAGTGGCCAGAAGGATAAGCAGGGAAATTAGGGGTGCAGACAATTGTCGCGAGCTTAGGGTCAAACTGATTGGGACGAGGAACAAGCGCTAGATATTTTAAATACCAGGTGACAACAAGTGCATCATTCATTCCGGCACTTAAAGCTGCAAGGATACGAGCTGCATATGGCGGTGTCACATTATAAGTGTCAATTAAGATATCCGCAATGGGAGTCCATTGCTTACTTGGAGGACCTTCTGCCCAAAACTTTGCAATCCTAATCTGTTCTTGAGTTAAATGTCTTACAATTCTTTGAACCTGCTTTAATTCTTTTTTCCAATCAATCTTCCGGGGATCTTTTAACTTTAATTTTATCGGCTCGCCATCCAAAGTAGTAAATCCATGCTTTTCCTGTTTTAAGTAGTTCAAAGGCCATGAACCAGCATAGGGATTCACAGGATTTTTTGGCGGGTGATCTTGTCCTGCATAAGGCAATTTTGTCCACAGAGGGTAATTATATCGCATATATTTTTTTGCCTCTTTCTCTTATTTTTTATAATGTATGGTGGACAGAAATTCATGCTTGGACAAGTGTCCTTTTCATAAGCCCAATTCAAAAAGAAAGGGCACATTTCTTATTACAGAAATACCCCCGATTACTGATAATAAAGCTAAAAGTTTTGCTTATTATTATTTATCTCTACTAATTCTTTTTCGATCTTTTCATTTGATAAAATGAACACCGCCCGCCCTGCGGAAAGCATGAATCCTGAAGTGGAAATCCCCCAAAAAAGATATAATTCGTTTCCGTATTTTATACTTTATAGTAATATTAAGGTATTCTGTTTGAAGAAAGGACCTCAAGTGACCTGTATGCCAACATTTAACCTGTAATGGAAAACAATTTAGATTGCTTCTCAACCGTTAAGAAACGCTTTGTTTCTGACCACGGGAGAAGTCTGTCTACAACCCATTACAGAGGAAATACAGCGAACTGCAGTCCGTTATTACGGGTAACATTGCGTTCAAAGCTCTCCTTGTATGAGGGGAGCTTTTTTTTCGTTCTGCAAATAATCAAATAGAAGTTGTATTTCTTCCCTACTAATTACAGAGGTGAAGAAACAATGCAATTACAACAATATGCTTTAGCACTACACCAACAAATGAAAGCGGACACAGTAAAAAAACAGTGCAAAATGTGCGGTAAAGTAACCACATTCACGGATACTACCATTCGCAGACACAACGCAAACGGAAAGAACATCTATCAGTTTGCGATTTACAAATGTCCGAAAAATCATTCTTGGAACAAAAAACTCAACATCTATAAATCGTTCACAGAGCATGTCGATCCCCTGTCGATCATTCCGACATCTTTTATAGAGGTAGAACCAGGGAAAAAGATTACTTCCATGAAAAGAGGGGATTCTGCTTGCGAAATACAGATAACATCTGTCAACGGAATCTTTCGGCTCGACCGCACGCTTGCGGATCACTTAGAAGGGTGGAGCAGAACAGAAATTGCACAAAACATTAAAGCAGGTAAGATTCTGTTAAACAATTGTTTAACGAAACCAAGTCAAAAGCTCTCTGTTCATGATAAGATTTTTATAGATGTAAAATAATAATATTCATTCCAGCCGTTTGCTTCGAATTCGATCAAACGGCATTTCTCTTTCAAAAGGAGTTGGTGATCTTGCGAACAGAAAGGCTGAAATTCCGACCGTACACGACTGAGGATTTTTCGTTTTTTGCATCATTATGGGCAGATCCTGATGTTGTTCAATTCATCGGGAAAGGGGTAACTCGTTCAAAAGAAGAAGCTCGAAAAAGCTTTGATGAATGGCTGATTCCGGGATATCGTGATGGGAGAGGTTTGTATCTAATCGTGCTTAAGGAAAGTCTAGTTCCAATCGGTCACGCAGGTATTGTGCAGCAAATAATCGATGGAAAAAAAGAGTATGAGATTGGCTATTGGCTGGCTAAGGAATTTTGGGGAAACGGCTACGCAACGGAGGCAGCGATTCACTTCAAAAATTACGCCATTCACGAACTAGGAATCACACGACTGATCTGTCTGATTCAGCGAAATAATAAAAAGTCTGTCTCGGTCGCCTCGAGATTAGGGATGACTCTTCAAAATGAATCAACGTTTAATACGATACCTGTAGACGTTTACAGCTGGGCAGAAAGTCAGAAATAACCCTATAGTACTCTTTGGTTAATCTATGGTTGAAGTGATACAATAGAATCATTGAAAAATGTCGAGGAGGACCCAATGGCTAAGGTACATATTCATGAACTCATAAAAAAATTTCATCTAGAGCTTGTTAGTGGTGAAGAAGGCATCCACCGCACGATTCGAACGAGCGACATCTCCCGGCCAGGTCTTGAGATGGCTGGTTACTTTACCTTTTATCCAGGAGAGCGATTACAGCTTCTTGGGAAAACAGAGCTGTCGTTTATTTCAGAGCTGGATCCTGAAACGCGTATGGAGCGTTTAACCGCGCTTTGCACGGATGAGACTCCGGGAATCATCGTTTCTAGAGACATTGAAGTTCCTAAAGAACTGCTTAAAGCTTCTCATAAAAGTGGAGTACCGATCATGCGTTCACCGGTTACGACAACGCGTTTATCAAGTCGTATCACGAATTACTTAGAGAGTCGTTTAGCACCAACGACTGCAAAGCATGGTGTATTAGTAGATATTTATGGAATTGGTGTGTTGATCACGGGTAACTCGGGTGTTGGAAAAAGTGAAACGGCTCTCGAACTCGTAAAACGAGGGCACCGGTTAGTAGCAGATGATTCGGTTGAGATCAGACAGGAAGATGAAGATACACTGATCGGCAGCGCACCTGAACTCATCCAGCATCTGCTTGAAATTCGTGGTCTTGGCATCATCAACGTGATGACGTTGTTCGGTGCTGGAGCGATCCGCAATTATAAAAAAATCTCAATCGTTATGAATCTGGAAGCTTGGGATTCTAAAAAAGTATATGATCGCTTAGGATTGGAAGAAGAGACAACAAAAATCATCGATACGGAGATACCGATCTTAACGATTCCTGTTCGTCCTGGACGAAACTTAGCGGTCATTATTGAAGTAGCAGCGATGAACTTCCGTTTGAAGAGAATGGGCATGAATGCCGCACAGCAATTCTCAGACCGTTTGACAGATGTTATTGAAGCTGGAGATGAAGAAGACCTATAAGAATGTGAAGGAAGTGTAGACTGTGGAAGAAACGATTCAACCTCTAAATCGTGTAGCACTCGAATTAGGGCCGCTCACGATCTATTGGTACGGACTTATTATTGGGTTTGGTGCGATGCTTGGCCTTTGGCTTGCGGTAAGAGAATCAGAGAGACGCGGGCTTGCTAAGGATACGTTCGTTGATGTAGTGATGATTGCAGTACCTGTGGCTATTTTATGTGCAAGGCTTTATTATGTAGCGTTTGAATGGGACTTTTATAAAGACAATCCAAGTAAGATTCTCGCTGTTTGGGAAGGCGGTATCGCGATTCATGGTGCACTGATCGGTTCATTCTTAACAGCACTCGTTTTTTCAAGAGTAAAGAAAATCTCTTTTTGGAAGCTGGTTGATATCGCAGCTCCTAGCATCTTGCTCGGTCAGGCGATCGGACGCTGGGGCAACTTCATGAACCAGGAAGCTCATGGTGGGGAAGTAACGCGAAACTTTTTAGAATCACTCATGTTGCCAGACTTTATCATCAATCAGATGTATATTGATGGGACTTATTATCATCCAACCTTTCTCTATGAATCGCTTTGGAGTTTCATAGGTGTTATCGTCTTGCTTTATTTACGCAGAGTGAACCTTCATCGAGGTGAATTGTTCTTAACGTATATCATCTGGTATTCGATCGGACGTTTCTTTGTAGAAGGACTTCGTACGGATAGCTTGATCGTTTGGGGAACCTCCCTTCGCATCGCACAAGTGGTGAGTTTGGTCTGGATTGCAGCGGCGGTGATCATCTGGATCTATAGAAGAAAAACAGGATTGGCTAAACAACGATATCTAGAAAGCTAAGGGAGGCGAATGAAAAGTGGAAACGTTAAAAAAAGGCACACTTGCAGGCTTGAAAACCACTTGGACGCTAGGGAAAATTATTTTTCCTGTCACTTTACTGATCACGCTGTTGAGTCACACACCGGTGTTAGATTGGCTGATCGCTGTTTTAGCTCCAGCCATGAAATGGATCGGACTTCCGGGTGAAGCGGCGATCCCGCTCGTTCTCGGTAATTTTCTGAATCTATATGCAGGAATCGGGGGAATTCTGACTCTCGATTCTTTAACGGTGCAAGATGTATTTATTCTAGCTGTTATGCTTTCGTTTTCGCACAACCTTTTTATTGAGTCTGGTGTTGCAGCGAGTGTAGGTATCAAATTGTGGGTGATCCTACTCGTGCGAATCGGCTTGGCGCTTTTCTCTGCTTTTATGATCAACCTTTTATGGGATGGCGGAACAGAAAAAGCACAATATGGTTTTATTTCAAAGCCTGAAGCGGCTCCGAACGGCTGGGGAGAAATCACTCTGGCTGCTCTAGAAAAAGCTTCACTCGGTATTCTGCAACTAGCACTTATCGTCATCCCCCTCATGATCATCATGCAGTATATGAAGGACAAAGGCTGGCTGAACAAGTTTTCGAAATGGATGGCACCAGCTATGAAGCTGCTAGGTATGAAAGAGAACACGTCTATGACGATGGCAGCCGGACTTACGATCGGTCTTGCCTATGGTGCAGGTGTGATGATGCAGGCTGCGAAAGAGGACGGCGTATCAAAGAAAGATCTGTATCTAGCTTTTATCTTTCTCGTAAGCTGTCACGCCGTTGTTGAGGATACACTTGTTTTTGTACCATTAGGAATTCCCGTTCTGCCGTTGTTGATCATTCGAGTAGTGACGGCGATCGTTCTTACGGTAATAGTAGCTTACGTATGGAACAAGATGGAACGGAAAAATCGTTTAACAAGAAAGGAACGACAACATGAAACGCAACACCATACTATTTGATCTAGACGGAACATTAATCAATACGAACGAACTGATCATCGCTTCTTTCCTTTACACACTAGATAAGCATTTTCCAGAACAATACAGTCGTGAAAGTGTCTTGCCGTTTATGGGGATGCCGCTCGTTGAGACGATGGAGCAGTTCGATAAAGAAAAAGTATCAGACTTAGTTCAAACATACCGTGAACATAACATCTCGCATCACGATGAACTCGTTACAGAGTTTGAAGGAGTTTTTGAAACGGTAGAAGAATTGTATAAAAAGGGCTATAAACTGGGCATCGTAACTACAAAAATGAGAAATACAGTCGAGATGGGCTTACGCCTTGTTGGTCTTGATAAGTTCTTTCAAACGGTTGTTACACTAGATGACGTGAAAAACGCGAAGCCAGATCCAGAGCCTGTTCAAAAAGCGTTAACCTTGCTCGGTTCAACACCAGAAGAAGCAATCATGGTAGGCGACAGCAAGTACGATATTCTTGCGGGTCAGAATGCTGGCACACAAACGGCCGGTGTAGCATGGACCATTCGCGGCAACGATTATTTGCAGCAGTTTAATCCAGACTTCATGCTGAATGAAATGACGGATTTGCTGGATGTTTTAGGAGAGAGATAATTGCGGAATACTGAGCGTTATCCGGTAAAAGGAAGAAACTCGTTGTACCAAGTGTATGACACTGTCCCATTCTGGAAAGTGGTAAAGAATTTTATCGCGATACAAGTGGCTCGATACACGCCATTTCTACCTATGAAAAATTGGCTATACCGTACTTTTTTGAAGATGAAGGTCGGTGAGGGGACAGCGTTCGCCTTGATGGTCATGCCAGACATCATGTATCCTGAACGAATTTCAGTCGGGAAGAACTGTGTGATCGGCTATAATACAACGATATTAGCTCATGAATATTTAATAAAAGAATACCGTTTGGGTGACGTGATCGTGGGCGACGAAGTGATGATCGGTGCGAACTCTACGATCCTCCCAGGCGTTACGATCGGTGACGGTGCGATCGTATCAGCTGGAACACTCGTCCACAAAAATGTTCCAGAGGGATCTTTCGTCGGTGGTAATCCGATGCAGGTCATCTACACGAAAGAAGAACTTCTTAAGAGGGAAATGGAAAGATAGAAATTTGTCGTAAGTTCCCCTCTTGGGTTTTCTTGATTTTCGTCGTATACTTAAAACAGGCAAAAAAGCGAAAGCTGGAGGCGCATACTATGAGAAGGAAATCATTCTCGATCGTATTTATGAAGAACACGTTTAAAATTGGACACCTCGTTGAAGACAACTGTCAGTCTCAGCATGCACCGAAAGCATCTCATCCACAAAATAAGGCCGAACAACTTGCTGCCCGCGATACCTATCGTTTCCGGACTGCTGTGTCAAAAATGAAAGGTCATGGTCTTGTTAAGCATTACGAACTTCAAAGCAAACGTGCAAAGCTGGTTTTTTACGGCGACTATTCTACTTACAAACGTAACGTACCTCATATTGCGTTTACACGCGAACATTTTCAACACTACTTTGGAACAGAAGATTTAATCTGTGAATTTCTCCTAGATACTTCTATTTATTTATTTAAAGAACTCCATTTTTTAGAAGAGATCCAACTGGATATTCCGAGTCATGGCAAGATGTATACGGTCGAACTGACGCGACAGGAACTGGATGATTACATGAAGTGTGATCTGGCCGAAATGAAAGATGGTCATCACCATAGGTTCTTCTACATCTACCGAGACGAAGAGCTGGATCTATTTACGAATCAATTTGTAAAGGTCAAACGATTAAGACGAAAAAAATTATAAAGTGATTAAAAACTGGCGCCCAAACGTCTTATGAATGGGTACCAGTTTTTTTGATGTGTAAAGAGAGTGAGTGGGGAATAGCGAGTATGTGGGTTAGGTGCTAATGACAAACAGCGAAATTTGTCGAGGATTGCAGACTCGTGGATAAACAGCCAAAACTCGTGGATTCAGCACTAAAACTCGTGGATAAACAGCCAAAACTTCTGGATTGAATGCAGAAACTTCTGGATTCGGCACCAAAACACTTGGATTCAGAGCCAAAACTTCCGGATTGAATGCAGAAACTTCTGGATTCGACACCAAAACTTTTGGATTCAGCACCAAATTGATTAGTCCTCATGTGCCACGCCACCTTGTTTTGGCAGCTAACAAGCTCATTATTAGATGTCTTCCAAAAAAAAATCTATTCCTTTTGTCGAAAAATGTATTTATAATAAAAATGTTCCTTTTTATAATTTTTAAAATATTGAAAGCGTTTTTACAACAAGAAAAGGCAGGAGGAAAACTGAATATGGGTTATGGAGTTATTTTTTCAATTAGTGTGTACATGATCGGGATGGTGCTGATCGGGCTTTATGCGTACCGAAAGACCGATAACCTTACCGATTACATGCTTGGTGGAAGAAATCTTGGACCAGCTGTTACTGCACTTAGTGCAGGTGCATCAGATATGAGTGGATGGCTGTTAATGGGTCTTCCAGGTGCAATGTACGTATCTGGTTTGAGTGCTGGATGGATTGTGATCGGCTTGTGTGCAGGTGCCTATTTAAACTGGCTATTCGTTGCACCTCGACTCAGAACGTATACGGAAGTAGCGAACAACTCGATTACGATTCCAGATTATTTTGAGAACCGATTCAAAGATACTTCACGCATACTGCGTATTACGTCTGCGTTAGTTATCGTGATTTTCTTTACGTTCTACTCGTCATCCGGAATGGTTGCGGGCGGACAATTGTTTGAGACAGCTTTTGGTCTGAATTACATGTGGGGAATCTTACTTACGGCTGGAGTAGTTATTATTTATACTTTATTCGGTGGTTTTTTAGCGGTAAGTTATACAGATTTCGTACAAGGAGCGATCATGTTTGTAGCGTTAATCCTTGTACCATTCGTAGCCATTTTAAAAGTTGGCGGATGGGATGCTTCATTTAACGAGATCGAAAGCATCAGTCCAACTTTGCTTGATGCCTTTACGGGGACTAGCTTGATCGGTATCATCTCCTTATTAGCATGGGGATTGGGTTACTTTGGCCAGCCGCATATTATCGTTCGTTTTATGGCGATCACGTCTGTAAAAGAGATGAAGAGCGCTAGACGAATCGGAATGGGTTGGATGGTTTTCTCCATCGTTGGAGCGATGTTCACAGGTCTAGTAGGGATTGCTTACTTCAACCAAGCGGGAGCACCTCTTGGAGAAGCAAAAGCTGAAACGGTATTTATCTTATTATCTGAAGTATTGTTCCATCCGATTATTACGGGCTTCTTGCTTGCTGCGATCTTAGCGGCAGTTATGAGTACGATCTCATCTCAGTTGCTCGTAACATCGAGTGCTTTGACGGAAGATTTTTACAAAGCATTCGTAAAACGTTCTGCATCTGACAAGGAACTCGTGTTAGTAGGGCGTTTGGCGGTTTTTGCTGTTGCCGTTATTGCATTTGTTATGGCTCTTAATCCGAGTGAAACGATTCTGAATCTTGTAGGTTATGCATGGGCAGGGTTTGGTGCTGCATTCGGTCCGGTCGTCTTGCTGAGTCTATATTGGAAGAGAATGACGAAATGGTCTGCTTTTGCTGGTATCGTCGTAGGAGCTGTAACTGTTATCGTTTGGGAACTCATCCCGGCTATGGCTGATGTATATGAGATCATTCCTGGATTCATCGCATGTACACTAACGATCGTAGTCGTTAGCTTGATGACAAAAGAACCAAGTGCAAGTATTCAGGAAGAGTTTGAAGAAACGAAAAGATTAGTAAGTTAATAGTGAGGATATGGACTGACCAGTTAGCGGATTTAATTGCTGATTTGGTCAGTTTTTTCTTAGAATAATGTTATTGATAGAGGAGGACGCAGAATGGAATTCATGATTCTTGAAGGAATTCCAGAGGAGGATCTATTGAAGCGAATCCTTCAGCTACACGAAGTAATCTTTGGTGCATCAAATGACGGTCTCCTTTGTAAAATGAAAGGGAAGGACAAACTAACGATCGTTACAGCTATTCATCATTCAAAGGTAGTTGGCTATAAAATGGGCTATGAAATCGATCATAACACTTATTATAGCTGGCTAGGTGGAGTCGACCCCGTTTATAGGGGGCAAGGAGTAGCTTCGAAGTTAATGAAACAACAGCATGAGTATCTGAAAATGAAAGGGTATTCTGTTGTTCGAACCAAAACGATGAATAAGTGGCGCCACATGCTGCTGTTAAATATTAAAAATGGGTTTGATGTGAAGGAAACGTATACGAATAAAAATGGGTTACATAAAATTGTACTCGAAAAAAAGTTATGTGATTAAACAATTGTATAAAAGAATTCACTCTTGATAGCAGCCTCCGCATATGATGGTATAAGCGGGGTGACGGACATGAGGATAAAAGATAGAGTGAAGCTTTGGTTCTTAGGATCGCTTTATCCAGAAAAATCATTACGACCAATCGACAGCAAGGAGCAGTTTAAGAGCGACTTAAACAAGGGCCGTCCGGTAATCTTTACGTTAAGAGATGTTTACGGATTAATTTTATTTGATAAAAATGAGCAACTCGGAACACTGTATACAAAAGATGTGTTCGGTATAACGGAAGATTATAGAAGTTATTATTCTATGCCTGAGCTGATCTCGTTCTACAGTGAGCATGTTAAGGAAGGAATTTTATTCTATACAGAGAATAATTAAAGAATCATATTCTGTTGGACACCTCATTACTTGAGGTGTTGTTTTTATTACCTCTTTAGAAAGTGAGTCATCATTATATGCCTACAATTATACACCGAGAATTTGTACATGCTTCTGCAGAAACCTGTTTTGATCTCGCACGAAACGTAGATATACATACTGAAACGACTTCTCATACAGGAGAAAGAGCGGTCGCCGGAGTAACGTCAGGTTATATGGAAAAAGGAGATCATGTGACGTGGGAGGCTGTTCATCTTGGCGTGAGACAAAGATTGACTGCAAAAATTATTGAGATGGAAAGACCTCATATGTTCGTAGATGTGATGGTAAAGGGGGCTTTCCATTCATTCGTGCATACTCACACCTTTGAATCGAAGGGGAACGTGACCGTTATGGTGGATCATTTTCATTACAAGTCTCCGTTTGGCGTGATTGGAAGATTAGCTGATTGGTTGTTCCTAGAGAAGTACATGACGAATTTTCTAGTAGGACGGGCAAGAGCGCTAAAAGAGATCGCAGAAAACACGCAACACACATAAAGGTAGAAAGCGGTGATCAGTGATGAAGATAGGAATGGTACGTCATTTCAAAGTCAAAAGAGGCTATCCGACTGAAAAATGGATCACGCCCTCTGAATTTGATCAGTGGTTGAAAGAATACGAAGCGTCTGATGTAGAAGAAACAGACGTTGACTTAGGCGGAATCAACTGGAATACATGCTATTCGAGTACAGTTCGTCGTGCAGAATACACAGCAGGGAAGATTTATAGAGGTGAGCTGATTAGAACGGATGACCTTCGTGAAATCCCAGTCTATCCGTTTTTTAAAAGAGATATTAAGATTCCAATGATTCTATATCCTCTTTGCATTCGAACAGCATGGTTCTTTAACCACAAATCTCAGCTTGAGCGTAGAACGGATGTAGAAATGCGTGTTTCAAAGATCGTTGACCGCATACTAGAAGAAAACGAAGAAAATGCACTAATTGTAAGTCATGGTGGACTCATGATGTTTATGAGAAAAGAACTGATCCGTAGAGGATTTAAGGGACCAAGATTAGGCAGACCCGAAAACGCGAAGCTCTATTTGTTTGAGAAGATCTAGGTGGGGCTGTCGAGGTGTGTCGAAAATCGGATAAATAATTTTATCCGTGAAATTATGTATGCTATCCGTTAATATATTGGTCATTACCGTGAATAAAAAAGAGATTACCGTGAAAATGTGCACTTTTACATCTATGTATTGAAAGAAAACTGGCTGATACCCCACACGAAAAGGGAATGTAGCCAGTTTTTTTTCGTAAAACCTTCATTTATTGAGCGTTCTTATAAAATTCTTCCATCATATCGTAGCTCATCGGGCCGATATGTTTTTGCACAATGATTCCTTTTTTATTAATAATAAAAGTAGTCGGAATCGTTACCGTTTTGTACGTATTTCCGACTTTACCGTCTGGATCTAATAAAACGGGGAAGTTCAGCTTGTATGCTTGAGCAAACTTTTTCACTTCCTTCTCAGAGTCGCTGTCTGTTAAGTTCACAGCTAAGATTTCTACTTTCTTAGAGGAGTGGTCTCTATAGAAACGGACCATCTCAGGCATTTCTGCACGACAAGGCGGACACCATGTTGCCCAGAGGTTTACGAATACGACCTTTCCTTTGAGATCTGATAGCTTTACGGTTTCGCCTTCAATCGTTTTTAATTCAAAATCCGGTGCACGGTCACCTGTTTTGATTCCATAAGATGCCGCCTCTACTGCTTCACCATTCGTGTCCTGTCCCCCGAGAGGAGAATTCGTGAGAACGGAAAAGAAGAGTGCGGTGACTAGCATAGATAGAACGGTTTTTCTTATCTCAAATGAACCCTTCGTATATAAGTAGATTGACAGGATGGAAAAGAACAAGGAGATCAATCCGTCTGCGAAGAGGGTGGTTGCCGCAAAATGTGCACCATAATAAGCGGCGAAAAAAACAGTTAGACCTAATATTCCGATATAAAAAACCCGAGTTCTATCAAGCTCCCGTTTTCCTGAAGCCCTTAGCATGTAAAGGATTGAAAAGATGATCCCGAGTACGATTCCTGTTTCTCCTCCATTAAAGTACAAGATGCTTAACGGATGTTCAACGATCAGTAGGGGATGCAGAACAGAATAACTGAATTTCCAAACCAATAGAAAAATTCCTACCGCATTACTCAATACGTCTAACAGCTGTTTTTTATCAGGTTCTTCTCTTACTTTTACATACAATATGCCATACGCGATCAACGCTGATCCTACAATCGCAAGCCAAACCATCTTTATTGGAAAAGATCCGATCGTTAAATAATCCGCCATTTTAACACCCACCTTAAACTTGTCCTCTATTCTAAACTTTATCAAAGTTTTGCTATTTTTATTCCTAATTTGCTTGTTTCATAAAAAAAACCAGTGAAGGGTTTCTCCTTGCACTGGTCTTATGCTATATATTACATCTCTTTTTTAAATTCTGTTTCAGTGGCATTTAATTTTTTTCCTTCTTTGATTGTTGATTTGAATGGAAGGTGCGTGCCTACCACTTGAAATACATCTCGTAAGGCATGCGACGAGGAAGCTTACTCCGGTAGCCTTAACTTTTAGACGCAGGAGCAAAAATCCTCTAGTGTCGAGCAGTCCAAGAAGTGAATGTGGCTCACCGCCTGCCCCGCGGAAAGCCAACAACCTGGAATTGAAATCAACTACTTTCATAAGCAATACTGAATACGAAACAGGCACTTATAAAAGATAAAAACCAACTCCCATGATTAGGTAGGCAGCTAGAAGGGTAAGCCCTTCAAACCAATTCGTATCGCCATCACTTGTTAACGAGATCGTTAAGAATACGGCGAGAACCATCGCTACGAGTTCAGGAAGCGTAAAGACAAGAGCCATCGACTTTTCAAAAAATAAAGAAACCAATACGAGCAAGGGAGCAACAAACATGGCGATCTGAAGTGTTGAACCAATTGCGATTTCTACCGCAACATTCATCTTATTCTTGTAAGCCATGATGATCGCTGAAGCATGTTCAGCTGCGTTACCAACAATCGCAACGATAATGATTCCGATGAACACTTCACTCCAGCCGAGCGTTCTGCCTACTTCTTCAAACGTATGCACGAGTTTTTCAGAAACATAAGCAACGGCAAGAGTAGCAAGAGCGAGGACGATAAGAGCTTTCCACTTACTCCATTCTGCTTTTTCATCTCCATGCGCAACATCGTGTTCTGATTGATAGACACCGCGGTGAGTAACAAGCTTGAACAGAAGTGCGGCAATATAAAGAACGATCATGATGACAGAGACCCAAACACTCAAGGTGAGTGAATCGGCGTCGTTCAGTTTATAAGAAAAGACCTCAGGGAAAACAAAAGCGACTACCACAGCGAAAATCAATAGACCAGCGTTATGGCGTGCATCATAAACGTTGAACTTTTGTTGTTTATACTTTAATCCACCGATGAAAAATGACAAACCTCCGACTAGTAAAAGATTTCCGAGTACAGAACCAGTTAAAGACGCTAATACTACACTTATAAGTCCGGCTTTTAAAGCAAAGATTGAAATGATGAGCTCGACCGCGTTACCGAAAGTGGCGTTGAGTAACCCGCCGATTCTCGGCCCGGCTATGATGGCTAAGCTTTCAGTTGCGCGTCCCATATAACCAGCTAGTGCGATAATCGTTGCACAATAGATCACAAAGAGTAAGACAGCAGGCCAATGTAGAATGCTGCCGATAACGGATAGCGGTACGCCAATCATGATGGCAATAAAAAAGATGCGATTAAACAAGACGTATTCCATCCCTTCCTATGTATTTATTTTTACATACTATTCCCTGAAATCTGTTTTCTTAACTCTGAATAAGGAAACATGATTTTTGTTTGAATTGGTTGACAGTTTCGACAAGTACGTGTAGACTAACAACTAAATCTTTATCATGGTAGTATATTAGCGAACTAAAGTGTTTTGTGTAATTTGGTAGTTCACATTGATCAAATTCATGTAAAAGCCAGCTCATATTTTCGTAAAACATTACTTAATCTATTCATTTTATAAATAAAGGATGAAGGATCATGTCAAAACCGTTTGTGTTTGAAAAACCAGCAGGTATGCGGGATACACTTCCTGCTTTTTATCAAAAAAATGAAGACATCAAAAATAAAATCAAACGAGAGATGGAGTCTTGGGGTTATCAATTCATTCAGACTCCTACTTTGGAATATCACGATACAGTCGGAGAAGCCTCTGCAATTTTAGATCAACAATTGTTCAAGCTGCTTGATATGGAAGGAAAAACATTGGTGCTCCGACCAGATATGACAGCTCCGATCGCGAGGGTCGTGTCATCAAGCATGAAGCATGTAGCTTACCCACTTCGCCTCGCATACAGTTCTCCCGTCTTTAGAGCGCAACAGCGAGAAGGGGGAAGGCCAGCAGAATTCGAACAAGTTGGTATCGAATTGATTGGTGAAGGAACGGCTAGTGCAGAAGCAGAAGCACTCGCTTTAATGTCCGAAGTGTTCAAAAAGAGCGGAATTGCTGCATTTACTGTAGCCGTTGGACATATAGGATTTGTGCAAGAGCTTCTTTCCGACATTTTAGGAAATGATGATCGAGCAGCGGATTTGTTACGTTATTTAAATGAAAAAAATTATGTAGGCTACACTTCACATGTGAAGAAGCTTCCTCTATCTTCAATCGATACACAGCGCTTATTAAAACTGTTGGATTTAAGAGGTGGTATCGAAGTACTTGATGAAGCATCTTCATTAAATCCGAACAGAGTAGGACAGCAGACCTTACAAGAACTAAAGGACTTGTACAATCTTTTAGAAGATTATGATGCGGCACAAAACATTGTATTCGATTTTACGTTGTTCAGTCACATGAGTTATTACACGGGAATCGTGTTTGAAGGATACGCTGCTGGAATCGGGGCACCGATCGCGAGCGGAGGACGTTATGATGACCTGCTCAGTCGTTTTGACCGAAAAGCACCCGCTATTGGCTTTGCGATTCGAATGGACTATTTTGTAGAAGCGCTCGGAAACAAAAGTGATGATACAAAGAGACATTGCATTCTTTACACAGATGAACGCAGAAAAGAAGCACTGAAGTTAGCAAAAGAAAAGCGTAATAAAGGGACGCATGTTGTGATGCAGAATCTTTCTGGAGTCAAAAATGTAGATGAATTCAGCAAACGTTTTGATGATGTGCAATATTTAATCGGAACACAGCAAGGAGAGGACTTTTCATGAGTACGGTATTAACGATGGCAATGCCAAAAGGGCGAATATTTGAAGAAGCAGTCGATCTTCTCAGACAAGCTGGATATCCGCTTCCTCCCGAGTTTGATGAATCTAGAAAGTTAATTATCGATGCACCTGAAGCAGGTCTTCGTTTTATTCTGGCAAAACCGATGGATGTCCCTACCTATGTGGAACACGGTGTAGCTGATATCGGAATCGCCGGAAAAGATGTGATGCTTGAAGAAGAACGTGATGTTTATGAGGTGCTCGACCTGAAAATTTCAGAATGCTATCTGGCGGTTGCTGGGCTACCGAATGGACATGATCAAAGAGTTGCACCAAAGATCGCTTCGAAGTATCCGAATGTTGCGTCTCATTATTTTAGAGAGCAGGGCCAGCAAGTTGAAGTGATCAAATTAAACGGATCGATCGAGCTTGCACCATTAATAGGGTTAGCAGATCGAATCGTTGATATCGTTTCGACGGGGCGGACGTTAAAAGAAAACGGTCTGGTTGAACTTGAGAAAATAGCTGAAATTACATCAAGGTTGATCGTGAATCCTGCTAGCTACAGATTGCATGCTGCACGCATCAACGATCTGGTTGAGCGACTTCGAACACTTGTTGAGAGCAAGGAGGAAGTTCAATGAGAATACAACCTGTCACTGAACTAAAAAACTTAGAGAGAAGTGTTGAACAAAACACGGAGAAGCAAAGAAAAGCGGTTCTTGATATTTTACAAAATGTGAAATCGAAGGGGGATAAAGCCCTTTTTGAGTATACTGAAACATTTGATGGTGTATCTCTTTCATCTCTTGAAGTAACAAAGAACGAAATAGTTGAAGCCATCTCTTCACTTGATCCAAGTATGATAGAAATTATTTCAGAAGCAGCAAGCAATATTCGTGAATATCACGAAAAACAACGACGACAGTCATGGTTCTTCACACGTGAAGATGGAACGCTTTTGGGTCAAAAAGTAACGCCGCTTGATTCAGTCGGTGTGTACGTTCCAGGTGGAACAGCTGCTTACCCGTCATCTGTGTTGATGGGCGTCATACCAGCCGTTGTTGCTGGCGTAGAGGAGATCGTACTCGTCTCACCACCAGGGAAAGACGGAAAACTTCCGTCTGCTGTACTGGCTGCAGCTTCTATTGCAGGAGTTAAACGAATGTTTAAAATAGGTGGTGCACAAGCGATCGGAGCGCTGGCATATGGCACTGAATCGGTTCCCAAAACGGACAAAATCGTTGGTCCGGGTAACATATTCGTTGCGCTAGCAAAACGCGAAGTATTTGGTGTATGTGACATTGATATGATCGCAGGTCCAAGCGAAATCGCCGTTCTTGCGGATGAAACAGCAAACGCTCGTTACATTGCGGCAGACCTTTTATCACAAGCCGAACATGATCCCCGATCAGCAGCGGTATTGGTTACAACTTCAAAAGTGTTAGCAGAAGAAGTTGCAGCGGAAGTAGAGTCACAACTATCTGAGCTCCCAAGAAAAGATATCGCGACAGAAGCGATTCGAGATCATGGAAGCATCTATATCGTGAATTCGCTTGAAGAAGGTGCAGATGTGATCAACCAGATCGCACCTGAACACCTTGAGATCATGACGAAAGATCCGATGAGTCTTCTCGGAAAAATAAAACACGCAGGTGCGATTTTTCTTGGAGAATACAGCTCAGAGCCTGTTGGGGATTATTTTGCAGGAAGCAATCATGTTCTTCCGACAAGTGGGACAGCGCGTTTTTCAAGTCCACTTAACGTAGATGATTTTACGAAAAAATCAAGCGTGATTCGATATAGTGAACAGGCACTAAAAGAAAATGGAGAGAAAATATCAGCTTTTGCTCGCCTAGAGGGACTTAAAGCACATGCGAGAGCGATAGATGTTCGACTGGAGGACAAGTAGATGGAAAATCAAGCGCGACAACATACGATTGAAAGAAATACGAAAGAGACACAGATCAGCTTATCTCTAAACATTGACGGAGAAGGACAAGCCGATATTCAAACACCTGTCCCTTTTTTAAACCACATGTTAGACGCGATCGCACGTCACGGACATTTTGATCTGACGGTAAACGCTGCGGGAGATGTGGAGATCGATGACCATCATACAACAGAAGACGTTGGCATCTGTCTTGGTCAAGCAATTCAGGGAGCACTAGGTGATAAGCGAGGAATCAAGCGATACGGTAATGCGTTTGTCCCTATGGATGAAACACTTGCTCAAGTGGTGATCGATCTATCCAATCGTCCGCACCTTGAATTTCGTGCAGAGTTTCCAAGTCAAAAAGTAGGAACGTTCGATACCGAGCTCGTGCATGAATTCTTTTGGAAGCTCGCGTTAGAGGCGAGAATGAACCTGCATGTGATCGTTCACTATGGCTCGAACACACACCATATTATAGAAGCTATTTTTAAAGCTTTTACAAAAGCGTTAGATGAAGCCACACAGATCGACCCTAGGGTAAAAGGAGTGCCTTCTACGAAAGGAATGTTATAGATGATTGGAATCATTGACTATGGAATGGGCAACTTGCATTCTGTCTGTTCTGCTCTAAAGAGAATCAATCAACCTTACATCCTCTCCGGAAATCCAGAGGAACTTCAAAAAACAGATGGACTGTTGTTGCCGGGAGTTGGTTCTTTTAAAGATGCGATGACGGAGTTAGAGAAGACAGGTCTCGCTAATTTTATAAAAAAAGAGGCGGAAAGCGGTAAGCCTCTGATGGGCATCTGTCTAGGCATGCAGCTCCTTTTTGATGGCAGCAGCGAGAATGGTTTAACAAAAGGACTTGGATTACTTCCAGGAAGAGTTGAACGTTTTACAGGCAAAACGAATGAAGGACATTCATATAAAGTACCTCACATGGGATGGAACGATCTACACTTTTTGCAGAGTGATCAGCCGTTAGTAAAAGGTATAGACGAAGGATATGTTTATTTCGTCCATTCTTTTGTTGTACAGACGGAAAATAGAGAGGTACTTGCTGCAGTCGCTCAATACGAAGACGTGGAAGTTCCAGCTGTAGTCGGAAGCGGCAAGGTCATGGGAACGCAGTTTCACCCTGAAAAAAGTTCTGAGACAGGCATGAGCATGCTGAAAAACTTTTGCGATTTCGTTGAGGAGGGAAAACAAGAATGAGTGAATTTGTATTATACCCCGCGATCGACATGCGTAATGGGAAGTGCGTAAGGTTGATGCAAGGAGACTATGAACAAGAAACGATCTACGGAGATTCCCCTTTTGATATGGCAAAACAGTTTGCAGATCAAGGTGCAGAGTGGATTCATATGGTGGATCTTGACGGCGCGAAAGACGGAAAGAAAATCAACCATGAGCATGTATTGCGTGTTGCGAAGGAACTGTCTGCAAAAGTTCAGATCGGTGGAGGAATTCGTTCAATGGATGACGTTTCGTATTACTTAGACGGTGGAGTTGACCGGGTGATCTTAGGCAGTGCTGCGGTTTCGAATCCAGAGTTTGTAAGAGAAGCGTTACAGCAATACGGTGGTTCAAAGGTAGCGATCGGACTTGATGCTCGTGATGGATTTGTAGCTACAGAAGGATGGCTTGAAACGTCTCACATCAAAGCTGTTGATCTCGCGAAAAGATTAGTAGAAGAAGGTGCAGAGACGTTTATTTTCACCGATATCTCAAAAGACGGTATGCTACAGGGACCGAACGTTGAAGCGATCGGAGAATTAGCAAGCATCACTGGAAAAGAAGTGATCGCCTCAGGTGGTGTAAGCTCTATCGCTGATCTCGTTTCTTTAAAAGCAGATGAACGTAACATCGCTGGTGCGATTATTGGAAAAGCACTTTACACAAATCGATTTACCCTGCCAGAAGCGTTAGGAAGTGTGAAATAATGCTTACGAAAAGAATTATTCCATGTCTAGATGTTAAGGAAGGAAGAGTTGTTAAAGGGATTCAGTTCCTTAATTTAGTCGATGCTGGTGATCCTGTTGAACTAGCGAGATTTTATGATGAAGAAGGAGCAGACGAGCTCGTTTTTCTTGATATTTCTGCTAGTCATGAAGGACGGGACACGATGGTCGAAGTCGTTGAACGAGTTGCAGCAGAACTTGCGATTCCATTCACTGTCGGTGGCGGTATCAATAAACTCCAAGACATGAAACGTGTGTTACGTGCCGGAGCTGACAAAGTTTCTGTAAATACAGCAGCGGTCTTGCGACCAGAACTGATTACAGAAGGATCGGATTATTTTGGTGCCCAATGTATCGTAGTGGCGATCGATGCAAAGTATGACGAAGAGTTAAAATCATGGCGCGTGTATACGCATGGAGGTCGCAAACCCACTCAATGGGAAGTCACAGAGTGGGCGCGAGAAGCAGTAAATCGTGGTGCTGGAGAAATTCTGCTGACCAGCATGGATAAAGATGGAGAAAAGTCTGGATTCAATCTAGAGCTAACGAAAGCAGTGAGTGAAGCGGTAACCGTTCCAGTTATTGCGTCAGGCGGAGCTGGATCTTCCGAGCATTTTAGTGATGCGTTTACGATTGGAAAAGCTGATGCTGGCCTTGCTGCTAGTATTTTTCATTATAAAGAAACATCGATCACAGAGGTAAAAGCAGATTTGCGAAAGTTAGGGGTGTCTGTTCGATGAATTTAGAAAAACTGAAATTTGATGAAAAAGGATTGATTCCTGCCGTAGTCCAGGATATTCAATCAAAAGAGGTACTAACGGTCGCATATATGAACCGAGAATCGCTCCAGAAAACAATCGAAATTGGCGAAACGGTGTTCTTTTCAAGATCACGACAAGAATTATGGCACAAAGGTGAAACTTCTGGTAATACACAAAAAGTGAGGAGTATCCGCTACGATTGTGATCAAGATGCTGTGGTTGTGCTTGTAGAACTTAAAGGGCCTGCTTGTCACACGGGCTCATATAGTTGTTTTTCAGAAACTCTTTATGAGGTGGATGAGAGAGTAGACGCGCCAAACCCTGATCGATATAGAATTCTGACAGAACTGCAAGAGATTATCGCAAAACGAGAGCATGAGATGCCAGAAGGTGCTTACACAACCTATCTTTTTGAACATGGAGTCGATAAGATTCTGAAGAAAGTTGGAGAAGAAGCAGGGGAAGTGATTATCGCCGCAAAAAATCGTGATGCCGAAGAATTGAAATGGGAAGTTTCTGATCTTTTCTATCATGTTTTGGTATTATTGCAGGAGCAAAAGGTACCTTTAGACGAGATCTTGGCCACATTAAAGGAAAGACATACGAAAAAGGACGACTGAGGCTTCTTAGCTCGGTTGTTTTTTTTGTGTCTGAAAGGATTTATGATCGATTTCAGGGATTTATATTAAGCCCCAACTTACAAACCTCGGACTCCTTGTCTCATACAGATTGACACGCATCCGCCATTTTTTGTCGAAAGTTTCCTGCACATTATTTACAGTCTAAGGGGTGTTACTCTTTTTAGCCTGTGTTATAATTTTTTGGTTGAAAACTTTGTAAACAGAACGATATAGAAGTATATATGTTTACATAAGTAGATGGAGGAACCAAATATGCATAAACAAAAACGGGCCAGTGCAGCTAGCGGCCGTGTTCTTCCCTTTATCCAGGATGGGGATTACTTTTTTGAAAAAGGAATAAAAGCCTATAATAGGCGTGATCTATATACAGCAAAAAAAATGTTTGAGCGGGCCGTTACCTTCCAGCCGGAAGAGCCCTCTTTTTTATGTCAGCTTGCTTCAACGCTTGCTGAGATCGGAGAATATGAAGAATCCAATAAGTATTTGCTGAACGCATTAGAGCAGTCTGGTTCTGATCTTTCAGAATGCCATTTTTTCCTTGCGAATAACTTTGCGCATCTAGGCATGTACAGTGATGCTGAAGAACATGCTCGTTTATATATCGCGATTGATCCAGATGGTGAATTTGTTGATGATACACAAGAACTATTAGATCTTATCTCACTCGAAACAGGAAGCAAGTCTTCTAATCTGCCTCTTTCTACTGAAGAAGAGCTGATCAAGCTTCATGATGAAGCAAGGCAATCGATTGAACGAGGAGATCTTCCATTAGCGCAACAACAGTTAAAAGAGATCATCACGAATCATCCTAAGTTTTGGGCGGCGTATAATAACTTAGCACTCACTCACTTTTATAAGAGCGAGTTTGATGAAGCGATGGATGTTCTTCAAGATGTGTTGGATAAGAATCCAGGTAACTTAAACGCACTATGCAACCTTGCTATTTTTCTGTTCCATTTAGGGATGGACGAACCTGGTGGCAAGCTAGTTGAGCGGCTAAAAACGGTGCATCCGATGCACCCTGAGCATCGTTACAAATTGGGGAATACGTTCGGGTTATTAGAGGAGCATCTATACGCGAATAAGTGGCTGCAATCACTTAGAAAGTCGTCATTTGTATATGATCCTGTAACCACACATATGCTTGCTGTGTCGTACTATGCACTTGGACAAAAAGACCTTTCTGTAAAAACGTGGAAAAAGGTAATCGATCTAGATCCTGAAAGTCACGTTGCTCCTTTTTATTTGGAAAAAGCACAAAGTGATGAGTTGACGATAACAGGCGGGGACTATCAATATCGCATTCCAACTAACAATCAGAACAAACCGAAAAAAGATCGTCAAGTGAAAGCGATGGAGCATATTCAGCAGGTTCGTAAAGGACTGGAAAAAAACAAAATTACGCATTTAATTCTTTTAAGAGGGAATAAAAATGAAGAGGCTTATGAGACGCTTCGTGACTTTTGCCTTAGAAAAGAAGAGTCGTTATTCGTAAAAGAGATCGCTGCAACAATCATGCTGGAACATCAGCCTGAAAAAGCTGTAGAACTCCAACATGATGATGCACGTGTTGAAGTGAACGCACCTTCTGAGGTTATTAGTATGGCATTAGATGTACTTCTTTCTGTTAAAGAAATGGGTTCAGCGCTTGATGAGCATGTACTGTTTTATTGGGCAGAAGCGATTAAATTTGCGGAGACGACAGACGAACGAATCTTTGATAATCAAAAAGCAATTGCTGCGGCAATCGATCACTTAGCTCGTAAGCAAAAAGGGCGTTCTACCCAAAAGAGTGTTGCAGAGCAGTATGGAATAACTGTTTCTGTATTGTCATTACGCATAAAAAAACTGATAGGTTGGGTAAATCGCAACGTTTGAGCAGAATGATGGACTTTACTCCTATGTGCGAATAGGATATAGATATAGTAAATAAGAATTTCCTTATATAAGGAGTGGGCATTAATGACTGAAGAAAGAATTTATGATGTAGCTATTCTTGGTGCAGGACCAGCTGGTATGACTGCAGCGGTTTATACATCACGTGCGAACTTGGATACGATTATGATCGAACGAGGTATCCCTGGCGGACAGATGGCTAATACGGAAGATGTAGAAAACTATCCTGGTTTTGATCACATTCTTGGACCAGAACTTTCAAACAAAATGTTTGAGCACGCAAAAAAATTCGGTGCTGAATACGCTTATGGCGATGTAAAAGAAATCATCGATGGCGAAGAGTACAAAACGATTCATGCAGGAAGCAAAACGTACAAAGCGCGTTCGATCATCATCTCAACAGGTGCTGAATATAAGAAACTAGGCATTCCAGGAGAAAAAGAATTCTCTGGACGCGGCGTTTCTTACTGTGCAGTGTGTGATGGTGCATTCTTTAAGAACCGTGAATTAGTGGTTGTCGGCGGCGGTGATTCCGCTGTTGAAGAAGGTGTTTACCTGACTCGATTCGCTTCTAAAGTAACGATCGTTCATAGACGTGACAAACTTCGTGCACAAAAGATCCTTCAACAACGTGCGTTTGATAATGAAAAGATCGATTTTATCTGGAATCACTCTGTTAAAGAGATTCACGGTGAAAACAACAAAGTGAACAAAGTGACGTTAGTTCATTCAGAAACTGGAGAAGAACAAGACTTCTCAGCAGATGGAGTGTTCATCTATATCGGAATGCTTCCATTGAACGCTGCCTTTAAAGATCTTGGCATCACGAACGAAAATGGTTATGTAGAAACGAACGAACAGATGGAAACAAGAATTCCGGGAATCTTTGCAGCAGGAGATATCCGTGAAAAAACACTTCGTCAAATCGTTACGGCTACAGGTGATGGAAGTATTGCGGCACAAGCTGCTCAGCATTACGTGGAGAGTTTAACGGAGAAACTAAAAAACGTAACTTCCAATTAATGTGATTGTAACAGTGATGAAATAATTGTGGGGTATTATAAAAATAAGAAATTGACCCCCTTTTTATAAAGGCAAGACTTTGACACGGAGCTATGCTTCGTGTCCTTTTTTTGTTTTTTTCTATGAAAGCGAAAAGATTACTTTGAGTTTTCGCTTCATTGACAAAGTGATTGGAATGGAAGTTGCGAGACTCCTACGGGACAGGCGGGCAGGTGAGACACTTATACGTGAAACGTACGAATGTGGCTCATCGCCTGCCCCGCGGAAAGCGAGCACCTGGAACGGAAAACAGCTACTTTCAAAAACATCACTGAGATTTCAAACTTATTTAATAGGTTCTTTTTTCACATAATAAGAAAAGCGAAATACCATAAATTAGAATGCTAAAATACGTCAAACCCTTGAGGCCTCTGTATTGTGAGGGGTTACATAATTTAGTATACTAAAAAGTAGGACATAGCCCTGAGGTGAAAACAAGTGCAAAGAGTAACAAACTGTGTGTTAATAAGAGATAATCAAGTGCTTTTACTTCAAAAGCCTAGACGGGGCTGGTGGGTAGCACCAGGCGGAAAGATGGAGTCTACCGAATCTATCCGTGATTCTGTTATACGCGAGTACCGTGAAGAAACGGGAATCTATCTGAAGAATCCGCAGCTTAAAGGTGTGTTTAATTTTATTATTAAAGAAGGCGACAAGATCGTCTCTGAGTGGATGATGTTTACCTTTTTTGCAACAGACTCAGAAGGTGTTGCATTAGATGAATGTGAAGAAGGGATTTTGTCATGGAAGCCGGTTGAAGAAGTACGTGAACTTCCGATGGCGCCAGGAGATCATCACATTCTTGACTATATGACGAGTGGCAGCAACATGATATTTGGCACATTTACGTATACACCTGATTTTGAACTGCTTTCTTATCGTTTAGACCCAGCATAAGTTAAGACGGGTCGCATAAAAATGGAACATAGTAAACTGGGGGGAAATGGCATGGAAAGACATGATGTACAAATGGTGATTATTACAGGAATGTCAGGGGCCGGGAAGACGGTAGCCATGCAGAGCTTTGAAGATTTAGGCTTTTTCTGTGTTGATAATCTACCACCTGCACTACTCCCTAAATTTGTAGAATTAATGCAAGAATCTGCTGGCAAGCTGAACAAGGTGGCACTTGTTATGGACCTACGTGGTCGCGAGTTTTTTGATCAGTTGTTTTCAACGCTCGATCAACTTGCCCTCTCATCGGATGTTCAACCGCAGATTTTATATTTGGATTGTAAGGATGCAACACTTGTACGCAGATACAAAGAAACCCGACGTTCTCATCCTTTGGCGAAGAGTGGAAACCCGCTTCAAGGGATTACTCAAGAGCGTGAGATGCTTGAAGAACTAAAAGGAAGAGCACAGCAAGTCTTAGATACATCTGACTTAAAACCACTTCAATTACGTGAACGTATCATTCAGCGTTTTTCTGCAAATGCCGCTCATCCGTTCACGATCAACGTGATGTCATTCGGATTTAAGTACGGGATGCCGATCGACGCTGACTTAGTGTTCGACGTGCGTTTCCTACCAAATCCTCATTATATTGAGCATATGAGACCGCGAACAGGGCTTGAAGCAGATATTTCAGAGTATGTATTGAAGTGGCCGGAAACGAACATGTTTTTAGAAAAGCTGCTTGATCTGCTTCAGTTTATGATTCCGCAATATAAAAGAGAAGGTAAGAGCCAACTGATTATCGGGATCGGATGTACAGGCGGAAAACATCGTTCTGTAGCTCTAGCTGAATATATCGGAAATGCACTTTCCAAAGAATATGTGACATTCAGCTCTCACAGAGATATGGGAAAGGATAAAGTTTAAATGAATAAGCAGCCGAAAGTGGTAGTGCTTGGCGGAGGAACAGGTCTTTCTGTTCTTCTCCGTGGTTTAAAGCGCTATCCAGTTGATATCACTGCTATCGTTACGGTTGCAGATGACGGCGGCAGCTCAGGAAGGTTGAGGAGAGATTACGATATGCCTCCTCCCGGTGATGTGAGAAACGTGATCGCCGCACTTTCTGAAGTGGAACCGCTTGTAGAAAAAATGTTTCAGCATAGGTTTAAAGTGGGAGACGGAATTACGGGTCATTCGCTTGGAAACTTGCTTCTTGCTGCCATGCACGATATTACAGGAGATTTTTTAACAGGAATTCGGGAACTTAGCCGCGTTTTAAACGTAAGAGGACAAGTACTGCCTGCAGCGAAAAACAGTATTATTCTATGTGCGGAGTTAGAAGATGGGACGATTGTTCAGGGGGAATCTAAGATCCCGCTGTCGAATAAGAAAATCAAACGCGTCTTTTTATCTGATGAAAAGATCGAGCCTCTTCGTGAAAGTGTGAAAGCGATTCAAGAAGCTGATTTGATCGTGATCGGACCAGGAAGTTTGTACACGAGCATCTTGCCGAACCTTCTTGTGAACGGAATTTCCACGAGCATCCGTGAGGCAACGGCTCCTAGAGTTTATGTATGTAATGTCATGACACAGCCTGGAGAAACTACAGGTTACACGGCTGGTGATCACATTCAGGCATTGATCGATCATGTGGGCCACAACTTTATCGATGTTGTGATTGCGAATAATGAAAAGATTCCTTCAGAATACCTGGATCTATATTTGGAAGAAGGCGCATCGCAAGTTACTTATGATGAGGAACGCTTAAAGTCGTTCGGCATCGGTTTGTTATGTGACAACATCATTCAGTACGGAACGCTTGTCAGACACGATGCACAGCGTGTTTCTGACTTATTGTTAGGACTTATTGAAAAATAGAATACGGATTGAAACGGATGGAAGAGAGGTGGTGATGCAGGTGTCTTTTGCTGCAGATACAAAAAAGGAATTAACGCAGCTCGAACTGAAAGATTGCTGTAAAAAAGCAGAGTTAGCTGCCTTAATTCGAATGAATGGTTCCATCTCTTTCAGCAACAGAAAATTGATTCTGGATATCCCGACTGAAAATGCTGCTATTGCAAGAAGAATCTATACGTTGATCAAACGTGTATATCCTTATCACGTAGAGCTATTAGTACGAAAAAAGATGCGCTTGAAAAAGAATAATGTCTACATTGTACGTGTTTCAGAAGAATCAAGAGCATTGTTGGAAGATTTGAAGATTATTGACGGAGCATTTACGTTTACCCGCAACATTGCAGAGGAATTTAATAAGAAGAGCTGTTGTCGCCGTGCATACATGAGAGGTGCGTTCTTAGCAGGTGGGTCTGTAAACCACCCAGAGACAAGCTATCACCTAGAGATATTCTCTATGTATGAAGAGCATACGGTTGCATTAGCTGAACTGATGAACAAATTTGAACTTAAAGCAAAAGTTCTAGAACGCAAAAAAGGTTATATTATCTATTTAAAAGATGGCGAAAAGATTTCAGAGTTCCTGACACTGATCGGCGCTCATCACGCAGTATTATTTTTTGAAGATATTAGAATCTTAAAAGATATGCGTAACTCAGTGAACCGACTCGTAAACTGTGAGACAGCGAACCTCAACAAAACAGTAGGGGCTGCTATGAGGCAGGTCGAGAACATTAAGTTTATTGACGAACAGGTAGGACTTGAGACACTTCCAGATAAGCTGCGCGAGATTGCGCAACTGAGAGTCACGCATCAAGAAATTACCCTCAAAGAGCTTGGCGAGATGGTATCATCAGGCCCTGTTAGTAAATCAGGTGTTAACCACCGATTACGTAAGATTGATGAAATCGCTACGAAGATTAGAAACGGTCAACCCATCCATTGATGTTTTTCATAGAGAGATAAGGTTAGAGGAGGTAAGGTAGAATGGTTGAAAAGAAAGTAACCGTGCAGTTGAAGAGTGGACTGCAAGCACGCCCAGCGGCATTGTTCGTCCAAGAAGCAAACCGTTACACATCTGATGTATTTGTTGAGAAGGAAGGCAAGAAAGTGAACGCAAAGAGCATCATGGGAATCATGAGCTTAGCTGTAGGATCTGGCAGTGAACTTGTACTCGCTGTTGATGGCCCTGATGAGAACGAAGCTGTTGAAGCCCTAGCTGCATTTGTTTCCAAAGCAGAATAACGGGGGTCTGACCCCATACAATTACAAAACCGGTGATTTGTCCTTTCCATAAGGACAAATCACCGGTTTTTTCGATTTTGCAGGGTTGGCCCACACCGTTCACTCTATATACTGTTAAAGAGGAAAAAGGGAGGCGATTATTTTGCATCACACAAGTTTTATGCATGACTGGTCGTTTGCCGCAGGATTAACGATTCTAAATATCCTACTGACTCTTTATCTGATTAAACCTCGAAGAAGTTCTGTACGTTTGATTTTCTGGGTTTTAATGTTGATTTTTATCTTTCTTTATCCTTTAGCATTGGCAGGATTTTCGTTGCAATATCCAGCAAGTTCAGGACTGTTTCTCGGCCTCGCTTTTATGATTACGATTATATTTAGTCTCATCTTATTTTTTAGTGTCTGCTGGGTGTGGGTGATTCGGCATTCTTTTTATCGATAAATGAACCTTAGGAAAAAGCATTCAATATTATTCGATTTTCTATTTCAAATACATCTCATTTCAAAAAGAGATCTACTCATTTGAGAGTTGACAGAAAAGGGGTAACCCTATATATTAATCACTAATCAGGAGAATAGTTAGAGTTGAGATGAGTGGAGAAAAGAGAGCATAGTTTGAGCTGAGTTGAGAGTATTTTAATCCTCCGATTAAACCTCTTTCTTAGTTTATTTATGATGCAAACATCAGCCTCCGCTGTAACAAGCGAGAGGTTTTTATTTTTTGAAAGAGGTGAAAATAACATGTTTATACCAAATATAGAGGAAGTCGTTTCTCTATCAAAAGAAAACTTTAATGTGATTCCAATCGGTTTTACTTACCTATCTGACCATGAAACGTGCATTTCTCAGTTTGAGAGAGTCCGTCATGAAGAACATGCTTTTCTGCTTGAAAGTGTTGAAGGTGGGGAGCGTTGGGCGAGGTATTCGTATATTGGCCGAAAGCCGTTCTTGGTGGTGTCATCATTAGGAAAGACAGTAGATATCACGTTTATAAATGATAATAAAAGTATACAAAAGCACGGTTCTCCGTTAGATATCGTGAAAGACTACGTATCAAGATACAAATCTCCTAAACACTCTTCTCTGCCTCCGTTCACTGGAGGTGCTGTTGGCTTTTTCGGCTATGATCTGATTCATACGTTTGAAAATGTCCCAAGGCCAAAATCTCCATCTGAACAAGAACATGAAATGGAATTTTTGTTCACAGATGAAGTCATCGTATTCGACCATCTGAAACAAAAAACAACGATTGTATGCAATCTGCACGTTTCTCCTGATGATAGTGAAAACAACTTACACGAAAAATATGAACAAGTGTGCGATAGAATTCGTAGAACGTATGAAGAGCTGCAGCAGCCCACAAAAATGAAAGCTGTTCAGACTGAATTTCCTTTATCGGAAATGAAAAAAAACGAGGTTCGTTCTTCACATACAAAAGAAGAATTTTGTAACATGGTGAAGCAAGCGAAGGAATATATCAAAACTGGAGATGTTTTTCAGGTCGTATTATCACAGCGATTCGAACAGGAAACCGAAGCGGACCCGTTCGATGTGTATCGACTTCTGCGATCGATGAATCCTTCTCCATATATGTATTATTACAAATCGAAGGACGCGTATATTGTGGGGGCTTCCCCAGAGCTTCTTGTAAAAGTGGATGACGGATGTGTGGAAAACAGACCGATCGCAGGAACACGTCCAAGAGGCAAAACGCTTCAGGAGGATTTAGCTTTTGAGCAGGACTTGCTTGCTGATGAAAAAGAACGAGCAGAGCATGTTATGCTTGTTGATCTAGGAAGAAACGATGTAGGAAGAGTGAGCGAATACGGAACTGTAGAACTAGATTCATATATGGAGATCGAGCGATATTCACATGTGATGCATATGGTTTCACACGTGACAGGAAAGTTGCAGAAAGATAAGGACTTTTTCGATGCGCTGCGCTCTTGTATGCCGGCGGGAACTGTTTCAGGTGCACCAAAGGTCAGAGCCATGCAGATTATTTCTGAACTCGAACAACAATCACGAGGTGTTTACGGAGGAGCCATCGGATACTTAGGATTTAACGGCCAGATGGACTCTTGTATTGCCATACGGACAATCGTATTTCAGGATGGCAAAGCCTACGTCCAAGCAGGTGCAGGCGTGGTTGCCGATTCGGTTCCTGAGCGAGAGTACGAAGAAACGGTCAATAAAGCAAAAGCTATGCTGAAAGCAATCGAGGGGGGGACAGACCCCAGACAAATACAAACCCCCGTTTTGTCTATTCGGTGAAGACACTCACGACATTAATAATCAACTCATCGAACCATTGATTCATTAAGCAGTAAAACAATCATCATCTGAGCAGATTGCTATTATCAAAAGCTGAAAATGGATATACTGTCCCTTATATTCTTTTCATATTTCCAAACTCAAAGGGGCGAGTATAGATGAAAGCTTTAACGCTTGAAGACAAAAATATGTGGCGTGAGATGAAGGTTCAGGAAACGGAAAAGCCTACTCCTGGACCAGGTGAAGTCTTGATTCAAATTAAGGCAGCTGGTTTGAATCCTGTTGACTATAAAACAGCAACTCATGGAAACCCAGCATGGAACTACCCTCACATCCTTGGTGTTGACGCAGCGGGGATTGTTGAGAAATCAGGTGAAGACGTTTCTGAATTCAAACAGGGAGATCGTGTATTCTTTCATGGGAATTTCATGAAACATGGCGGTTTTGCTGAGTATGCGGTGACAACGGCTCATTCTTTGGCTAGAATTCCTGATGAGCTTTCATTTGAAGAGGCAGCGGCTCTTCCTTGTGCAGGGATGACAGCGTATCAAGCACTTTTTAGAAAGATGAACCTTCAACAAGGGGAGACCATCTTAATTCACGGTGGAGCTGGTGGTGTCGGTGGATTCGCAATCCAGTTGGCTAGACAAATTGGAGCTACCATCATCACAACGTGTTCGCCTGAAAATGAGGACTATGTAAAAAGTCTTGGAGCCGATCACGTGATTTTTTATAAAACAGAAGACGTTCATGCACGTGTTATGGAACTTACGAGCGAAGTTGGAGTCGATGCGGTCCTTGACACGGTTAGCCGTGAGAATGCCACGGAATCATTAAAAAGCATCGCCTTTAACGGACGCATTGCTTTTATTGCAGGAAACCCAGATTATTCGGCTGTAAAGCCTTTCAGTCAGGCTCTTTCTTTTCATGAAATCGCGTTAGGAGCTGCTCATTTCTCAAATTCAATAAAAGCTTTAAAAGATTTAGCGACCATGAACGAAGAATTAGCACATCTTGTCGTCGAAGGGAAAATTTCCGCGATGATCTCTGAAAAAATCTCGTTGGAAGAAGTACCGGCAGGACTGATCAAACTTTCAGAAAGACATGTAAAAGGAAAAATCGTAGCTGTTTTATAAACCACAAAAAAACTGGACTGCAGATCTGCAGTCCAGTTTTTTTATTACCTTACTTATTTTTTAATATCTGTGCTGTCTACAGATGTGATTAGTTTATCAACCAATCCGTATTTAACCGCATCTTCTGCAAGCAAGAAGTTATCACGGTCTGTGTCGCGCTCGATGACTTCAAGCGGCTGACCTGTTTTTTCAGAAAGGATCTTGTTCAGCTGTTCGCGCATCTGGATGATACGACGAGCGTGAATTTCGATATCACTTGCTTGACCACGTGTTCCTCCAAGAGGTTGGTGAATCATAACTTCAGAGTTAGGTAGCACATAACGCTTTCCTTTTTCCCCTGCAGCAAGCAAGAAGGCACCCATAGATGCAGCCATACCGATACAGATCGTGGAAACGTGCGGCTTGATGAAGTTCATCGTGTCATAGATCGCCATACCAGCTGTGATCGAACCACCTGGGCTGTTTATGTATAACGAGATGTCTTTATCAGGATCTTCAGCAGCTAAGAATAGAAGTTGTGCTACGATTGAGTTTGAAACATTATCGTCGATCGCACTGCCAAGCATAATAATACGGTCTTTTAATAGACGGGAGTAGATATCGTAAGCGCGCTCCCCACGGTTCGTTTGTTCAATTACTGTTGGAATTAAGTTCATGGAAATCCTCCTTCTCCTTTTTCAAGTTAAACTGTACTGTCATCATACAAAAAAGGTCAAACAAGGTCAAACGATATGCTGTATGTAACTCATTTCGCCAGCAATGCTCAATATCCTTCTTACACCTTATGTATGGGCTATCATCATAATGCCCGCTATATGCAGGATTTTAAACCTCTACATGTGAAAACAATACCCTTAAATGAGAAAAATAAGCTTTAGTTTTCGTTTTTAATCTCGATATAGGCGGTTTCTAAGTTGCGGATGCGACGTACGATCTCACTGTTTTTGTTAAGATTATCATTAATAAGAGTGCCGACGATCGAACGGTAGTAGGCATTCATCGCATGAGTCTTCGTAAAAACATCTTTATTGCGCTCTATGTATTGCTGAAAATTCTCTTTAAAATAAGGGACTGAAAATGCTTCGCTCACTCGTTGTTCCTCCTTCATTCGTAAAACCCATTCTAAAAGGTCCATGTTCTTTATCTATCATAGCCTATCTTAATGTCTGTGCAAAAGGATAATAAAATTTGTATCCCTTGTTTTGACAATTGAGTTTTAGCATGTTATAGTTAATTCAACCATTTACGTTGTGAATATCTTTTGGATTTAAAGCGGTCGTACTTTTTGAATAAGAAGTGGAACACTTAAAATCCACTTCAGAATTATTCAGATGAGTGCGAATTTTTTTATGCCTTTTTATTTACATAGTAAGTCGGTTAAAAGAGTTAAACCGCTTACATAGCGTTTGTAAGGAGGAAACACCCATGCAAAATGGTAAAGTAAAATGGTTCAACGCTGAGAAAGGTTTCGGCTTCATCGAAGTTGAAGGCGGAAACGACGTATTCGTTCACTTTTCTGCGATTCAATCAGAAGGCTTCAAGTCTCTTGAAGAAGGACAAGAAGTATCTTTCGAAATCGTTGATGGCGAGCGTGGACCGCAAGCTGCTAACGTAACAAAACTTTAATAGTAAAGTTTAAAATGCCAGACTGCCTTCGGGCGGTGCTGGCATTTTTTTGTTGGCTGAAGATCTTAAGAAGTCTTTGTAAGCTAGTATGTAAGCAGAGCTAGCTGTCTTCCTCACAAATACAAATTTATAGGATTTGTATTTGTGTGGGGTCAGACCCCAAATTTTGTAGGATGTATAGCGCTTACATCTGTAGTATGATGAAGGAATAGGGGGGATTTAGAATGGAAATGGGTTTGTTTCAACAACAGAGCATGAACCTTGTCATGACAACTGAATTGCGCCAGGCCATTGCCATCTTACAAGTTCCCAGTTATGAACTGACATCATATCTTCAAGAACAGGCATTAGAGAATCCGCTTATTGAAATTGCAGAACCAAAGGGCATGTTCACGACATTGAAGAAAAGCGTACGGAAAAACGGGGTTAATGGCCGCTCAGATGCACAGCAACCACTCGAGCATCTAATCATAGAGAAGGAAACCTTGTACGACTACCTTTATAAACAATCGATCCTTCTGCCGATCCAAGAACAGGATGGAAGAATATTTCAATACTTACTGCTAAGTGTAGACGAGAGCGGGTATCTAACCGTCTCTGCTGAGGATACAGCACATCGGTTTCAAACAACAGTTGAAAAATGTGAGGAGCTTATCTCGCTCCTTCAAACGTTAGAGCCTGTTGGAATCGGTGCACGAGATCTAAGAGAGTGTCTGTTGCTTCAACTTCAAGAACAACATCAAGAACATACAATAAGCTACATAATCGTAGATCAGTATTTAGACCAGCTAGCAGATCGTAAGATGAAATGGCTATCAACTCATCTAAACGTAACACCACAAGAAGTAGAAGCAGCGGCGGATTTTCTTCAAACACTTGATCCTCGACCAGGCGCTGCATACGCTCCTGCCAACGATCAAGCGTATTTATATCCAGATGTCTCTGTAACAGAAGAGAACGGAAAATTTCACATTGCTGTTAACGAGCAATACTCACCAATGCTCAAGTTGAATGAAAGCTATGGCACACTCTTAAACGGGAAAAACGCAACATCGAAATTTTTAGATGATTCTTTCCAAAAGTTTAATTGGTTGAAAAAGGCTCTAGAACAAAGAAAAGAAACGCTCCTTAACATAACAAATGAGATCGTCAGAGTACAAGAGAAGTATTTTTTAACATTCGATCGATCGGATATGGTACCACTCACTTTAAAAGAAGTGGCAGACGAAATCGGGGTACACGAATCCACGGTAAGTCGAGCTGTCAAAAATAAAGTAATTCAAACATCAAAAGGTGCAGTGGAGCTTAAATCCTTTTTTACAGCTAAAATCTTTACACAAGATGGCGGCAGCGTTTCTGCAACTTCCGCCAAATCGGAAATTAAGAAATTGGTAGAGAACGAAGATAAAACCAAACCTTTATCAGACCAGATACTTGCCTCTCTCTTAGAAAAGAACAGCGGTCTCTCGATATCCCGAAGAACGGTTGCGAAATATCGGGAAGAATTAAACATACCATCTTCTTCAAAACGGAAACGGTATACCTCTTAATCTAAGGTCTTTTCCTCACGGAGAAGTCCTTTTTTTGGCTAGCCAATGCCACTAGAAAGGTGAGACACTGATACATAACGTACGGGTGTGGCTCACTGCCTACCCGGAAAGCGGGCATCAGCAACGGAAATCAACTGCTTTTAAAATCAACGATGAATACAAAACAGCCTAATAAAAAATGAAGGAGCACTAAAAATGGGTGAGAAAAAAGTCATACTTTATACGAAAATACATTGTCCACTTTGTGATGAGGCACATAAACTATTACAGAAGCTGCAGCAGGAGATCTCGTTCACCATAGAATCGATCGACATCTATCAAGATGATCTCCTTCTTGAAAAATACGGACTGATGATTCCTGTTATTGAAGTCGAAGGGAAAGAAATCGACTACGGAATGATCTCGGAAAGTAAAGTAAAGAAAGCGCTTACTAATTTTTAATAAGTAAAAGTTGTTGAAATGTAGTGAGACTATTTGATAATATAAACTTGCCAGAGAGAAATTCGACACTTTTATGACAAAAAGTGAAGTCTGGCACGTTTTAAAAGATCACTTTCAGGGTATTCTACAATAGGTAATATTGGGACTTGGGTCAAACCAAGTTATTTTCTTAAGTTAATGGGACAAAAAATGACTAGCCGGGACATAAAAAGTCCAACGGGGTTTGTCATCAAAAAATTCCAGAGAGCTTAATCGTTCATCTCATTGAATCAGGAGAAATGTGCAATGAAAAAACTTATAGAGATACAAAAGAAGTTGCTGCCAGATCTTCTAGAAACGATGCGAAAGCGATACAACGTTTTAAACGTGGTGAGAATTCATGAACCTATTGGAAGAAGAAGTTTAGCATCAACCTTGAACCTGACAGAACGCGTACTGCGCTCAGAAGTTTCGTTTCTAAAAGATCAAGGACTTCTAAACATTCAGACCGCTGGCATGTCATTAACATCAGAGGGACATGATATTTTACTAGAGCTTTCTGAGATGATGAAAGAATTGTCTGGTTTGCATGTTTTAGAATCAAAACTTAAGGAAATGTTAAATCTGTCAGAAGTCATCGTAGTACCAGGTGATAGTGATCAAGATGTGTGGGTAAAAAATGATATGGGTAAGGCTGCAGCAGACCGATTAAAGCGTCAGCTATCAGCGAAGAACGTTATCGCTGTAACGGGTGGAACAACACTCGCTTCAGTAGCAGAGATGATGTCACCTATACAAAAGGGACAACAGTTATTGTTAGTTCCTGCCCGAGGCGGACTTGGTGAAAAGGTTGAGAACCAAGCGAACACCATTTGTTCCACGATGGCTCAAAAAGCCAATGGGGAATACAGGCTTCTTCATCTACCTGATCAGTTGAGTAAAGAAACGTATCTATCTTTGATGGCTGAGCCAGGTGTGAAAGAAGTCATGGAGCTCATACACTCCGCTGGTATAGTGCTTCACGGGATTGGCGATGCTAAAACAATGGCAGTACGTCGAAACTCAAATCCATCCGTTCTACAAAAGCTGGAGAAAGAAAAAGCTGTTGCAGAAGCATTCGGCTATTACTTTGATCAGCAGGGTGAAGTGGTTCACCGCGTGCGCACGATTGGCTTGCAGCTAGATGAGCTGCAGAATAGTGATTTCATCATGGCTGTAGCAGGCGGATCATCTAAATCCGATGCGATCGCAGCATTCATGAAACACGGTCCGAAAAAGGTTTTAATCACGGACGAAGGAGCTGCCCGACAATTATTGGGACGCTCGTAAGTTCATTTTCAATTCGTTATTAAGGGGATTTCCCTTTATATAAAAAATAAATTCTCTCTTAAATCAAGGAGGTCATTTTACATGGCAACAAAAATTGGTATTAATGGTTTCGGTCGTATTGGCCGTAATGTATTCCGCGCAGCATTCAACAACCCTGAGGTAGAAGTTGTAGCTGTAAACGACTTAACAGATGCTGACACTCTTGCTTTCCTATTAAAGCATGACACAGTACACGGCAAATTCGCTGGTTCTGTTGAAGTTAAGGAAAACGCACTTATTGTAGATGGCAAAGAAATTAAAGTTTTAGCTGAGCGCGATCCAGCACAACTTGGCTGGGGAGACCTTGGTGTAGAAGTAGTTGTTGAATCAACTGGACGTTTCACTAAGCGTGCAGACGCTGCTAAACACTTAGAAGCTGGCGCTAAAAAAGTAATCATTTCTGCTCCTGCTTCTGATGAGGATATCACTGTAGTTCTTGGTGTAAACGAAGACAAGTACGATGCAGCTAGCCACGATGTTATCTCTAACGCATCTTGTACAACGAACTGTCTTGCACCATTCGCAAAAGTTCTTCACGAGAAATTCGGCGTGAAGCGCGGTATGATGACAACTGTTCACTCATACACAAACGATCAGCAAATTCTAGATCTTCCACATAAAGATCTTCGTCGTGCTCGTGCGGCAGCTGAGAACATCATTCCAACTTCAACTGGTGCTGCTAAAGCAGTTTCTCTAGTGCTTCCTGAACTTAAAGGTAAGCTAAACGGTATGGCAATGCGTGTTCCAACTCCAAACGTATCTCTAGTTGACTTAGTTGTTGAACTTGACAAAGAAGTTACTGTTGACGAAGTAAACGCAGCACTTAAAGCTGAAGCTGAAGGCAACCTTAAAGGAATCCTTGGCTACTCTGAAGAGCCGCTTGTATCTACTGACTACAATGGCGACACTCACTCTTCTACAATCGATGCTCTTTCCACGATGGTTATGGAAGGAAACATGGTTAAAGTTGTATCTTGGTACGATAACGAAACTGGATACTCAAGCCGCGTTGTAGATTTAATTGACTATATCGCTAAAAAAGGACTTTAATAGATAGAGAAGAACAATAAGGAGGGGGAGAAGTCGTTTCAAACAGGCTTATACTCCTCTTTCCCATGTAAAACCTGGGGATTGTCGTTTCTTTAATCTTTTTACTAGTCAGGAGGCTGCATGTACTTATGAACAAAAAAAGTGTTCGTGACATCGATCTAAAAGGCAAAGTCGTATTTTGCCGTGTTGATTTTAACGTACCAATGAAAGATGGAAACATTACGGATGAAACGCGTATCAACGCTGCTCTTCCTACCATCAAATACTTAACAGAGCAAGGCGCTAAAGTTCTTTTAGCAAGTCATTTAGGGCGTCCAAAAGGACAAGTTGTTGAAGAGCTTCGTCTAACTCCTGTAGCAGAACGTTTAAGCGAGCTTCTTGGTAAAGAAGTTGTAAAAACGGATGAAGCTTACGGCGAGGAAGTTGAAAAGGCAGTTGCTAACCTAGAAGAAGGCGGCGTGATCTTACTTGAGAACGTTCGTTTTTACCCAGGAGAAGAGAAGAACGATCCTGAATTAGCACAAAAATTTGCTGCACACGCTGATGTGTACGTAAACGATGCTTTTGGAGCAGCTCACAGAGCGCACGCTTCAACAGAAGGGATCGCGAAACATCTTCCTGCTGTTTCCGGTTTGTTGATGGAAAAAGAACTTGAAGTGCTAGGAAAAGCTCTATCGAATCCTGACCGTCCTTTCACTGCCATCATCGGTGGTGCAAAAGTTAAGGATAAGATTGACGTAATCGATAATCTATTAGACAAAGTAGACAACCTGATCATCGGCGGTGGTTTAGGGTATACATTCATTAAGGCGCTTGGCCATGATGTAGGGAAGTCTCTTTTAGAAGAAGATAAGATTGAAACGGCTCGCGGTTTCATGGAAAAAGCTAAAGAAAAAGGCGTGAACTTCCTGATTGCTGAGGATGTTTTAGTAGCTGACGACTTTTCGAACGATGCTAACACGAAAGTAGTAGCGATCGATTCTATCCCATCTGATTGGGAAGGGCTTGATATCGGAACAAAAACGATCGAAAAGTACGTAAAGGTTATTAAAGAATCGAAGCTTGTAATATGGAACGGACCGATGGGTGTGTTTGAGATCGACGCATTCGCAAACGGTACTCGTTCAGTAGCAAACGCACTAGCAGAAGCAACTGACACGTACAGCGTTATCGGTGGTGGAGACTCAGCTGCAGCGGTAGAGAAATTTGGTCTTGCTGATAAAATGAGCCACATCTCAACAGGCGGCGGCGCTTCCCTTGAGTTCATGGAAGGTAAAGAGCTTCCAGGAGTTGTAGCACTAAACGATCGTTAAAAAGCGAGAAGAGGTAATGTGTTTTTACCTCTATGATTAGTTGATTGGAGTGGAAGGTGCGAGACTCTCGGCTAGGACAAGCGGTCAGGTGAGACACTTAGTGGCGCAAAGCGGCAAGTGGCTCACCGCCTGCCCCGCGGAAAGCGAAGCACCTGGAGCGGAAATCAACAGCTTGCAACAAAAGTAAAAGCAATAAAACTCTTTAAGAGGTGAAAAGAATGCGTAAACCTATTATTGCAGGTAACTGGAAAATGAATAAAACTTTAACAGAGGCACGCAGTTTTGTAGAAGAAGTGAAAGGTCTTGTGCCTTCAGCTGAAACTGTAGACTCTGTAATCTGTGCTCCTGCTTTGTTCCTTGACAGCTTAGCAGACGAGTCAGAAGGTACACCACTTGCGATCGGTGCACAAAACATGCACTTTGAAGAAAGTGGTGCGTTCACAGGTGAAATCAGCCCTGTTATGCTAAAAGATCTTAACGTTCAATATGTGATCTTAGGACATTCTGAGCGTCGTGAACTTTTTAGTGAAACAGATGAGCTTGTTAACCAAAAGACACATGCAGCATTCAAACATGGTCTGACTCCAATCGTATGTGTGGGTGAAACGCTTGAACAGCGTGAAGCAGACAAGACGAAGGACGTTGTTAAACAACAGACTGAAAAAGGTTTATCTGGATTAACAGATGAGCAGATGAAACAAACGGTAATCGCATATGAGCCAGTTTGGGCAATTGGAACAGGCAAAACAGCATCTTCTGAAGATGCGAACGAAGTATGTGCTTACATCCGCAGTGTTGTAGCAGAGCAATTCTCTCAAGATGTTGCAGATGCAGTTCGTATTCAATACGGTGGCAGTGTTAAGCCTGACAACATTAAAGAATTAATGGGTATGTCTGATATTGATGGCGCTTTGGTTGGCGGAGCTAGCCTGGAGCCAAAATCTTACCTTCAGCTTCTGGAGGGCGTTAGCCGATGAGTAAAAAACCAGTAGCTTTAATCATCTTAGACGGTTTTGCTTGCCGTAATGAAGACAAAGGTAATGCTGTTGCACAAGCGAAAAAGCCCAACTTTGACCGCTACTGGGAAACGTATCCGCACGCTCAACTAACAGCTAGTGGGGAAGCCGTTGGACTTCCTGAAGGTCAAATGGGTAACTCAGAAGTGGGTCACTTAAACATTGGTGCAGGACGTATCGTCTACCAAAGTTTGACTCGCGTGAACCTATCGATCAAAGAAGGAGATTTTTACGAAAATCAAACGTTTATTGATGCGATGGACCATGTGAAAAAGACTGGCAAAGCACTTCATATCTTTGGATTGCTTTCTGATGGTGGTATTCACAGCCATATCGAACACATTCTTTCACTATTAGAACTAGCTAAAAAGCAGAACGTGGAAAAGGTATATCTGCACGGATTCTTGGACGGGCGTGATGTACCACCGCAATCGGCTAAAGGTTATATTCAAAGAACAGTAGACAAGATGAATGAACTCGGTGTTGGTGAGATTGCAACACTTTCTGGCCGCTACTATTCCATGGACCGTGATAAGCGTTGGGACCGAGTTGAAAAATCATACCGCGCTATGGTTTATGGTGAAGGACCAGATTACAAAGATCCATTTGAAGTTGTTGAAGATTCATACAGCAATGGCGTTCATGATGAGTTCGTTCTTCCTTCTGTTTTAAAACAAGAGAACGGAGAGCCTGTTGCTACCGTTCAAGATGGAGATGCAGTCATCTTCTGTAACTTCCGTCCTGACCGTGCAATCCAAATCTCTCAAGTGTTTACGAACGAAGATTTCCGTGGATTTGACCGTGGAGAAGCGTTCCCGAAAAACCTTCACTTCGTCTGTTTAACACATTTTAGTGAAACAGTGGATGGGAATGTAGCGTTCAAACCTACAAACCTAGATAACACATTGGGTGAAGTTTTATCACAACAAAACTTTAAACAGCTTCGTATTGCCGAAACTGAAAAGTACCCACATGTAACATTCTTCTTTAGTGGAGGACGTGAAGCAGAGTTTCCTGGTGAGACGCGTATCTTGATCGACTCGCCTAAAGTGGCAACGTACGATTTAAAGCCTGAGATGAGTGCTTATGAAGTTACGGATGCGCTTGTAGGAGAGATTGAAGCAGATAAGCACGATGCGATCATCTTAAACTTTGCCAACCCTGATATGGTAGGTCACTCAGGTATGCTTGAGCCTACGATTAAAGCGGTTGAAACAGTGGATGAGTGTTTAGGGAAAGTGGTCGATGCGATCCTTGCAAAAGGAGGAGCAGCGATCATTACAGCTGACCATGGTAATGCTGATGAAGTGATTACGATGGAAGGCAATCCGATGACAGCTCATACAACAAATCCTGTTCCTGTAATTGTGACACAAGAAGGATTGAAACTGCGTCAAGACGGAATCTTGGCCGATCTTGCACCAACAGTTTTAAACCTTTTAGGTGGAGAACAACCAAAAGAAATGACAGGTAAATCATTAATTAACTAAGTTTATTTTACGGAATATGTACAGAGCCTCTTGTGCATAGTGCTCGAAATACCTTATTCTCAAATTACATTTTCTTTTAAAAAGGAGAGACAAATATGTCAGCTATTATTGAAATTTATGCTCGCGAAGTTCTAGACTCTCGCGGTAATCCAACAGTTGAAGTAGAAGTTTACACAGAATCAGGTGCTTTTGGACGCGCAATCGTTCCATCTGGTGCTTCTACAGGTGAATACGAAGCAGTTGAGCTTCGTGATGGCGACAAAGAGCGTTACCTTGGAAAAGGTGTTATGAACGCTGTAAACAACGTAAACGAAAACATCGCTCCAGAACTTATCGGTTTTGATGTACTTGACCAAGTTGGAATCGACCAAACGTTGATCGAGCTTGATGGTACTGAAAACAAAGGTAAGCTAGGCGCTAACGCAATCCTTGGTGTTTCCATGGCTGTTGCACATGCTGCTGCTGATTTCTTAAACGTACCTCTTTACATGTACCTTGGAGGATTCAACTCTAAAACTCTTCCAGTTCCAATGATGAACATCTTAAACGGTGGAGAGCATGCGGATAACAACGTAGACATTCAAGAATTCATGGTAATGCCTGTTGGTGCTGAAAGCTTCCCTGAAGCACTTCGCATGGGTACTGAAATCTTCCACAGCTTAAAGGCAGTTCTTAAAGAAAAAGGGTTGAACACAGCTGTAGGTGACGAAGGTGGATTCGCTCCAAACCTTGGTTCGAACGAAGAAGCTCTTCAAACAATCATGGAAGCGATCGAAAAAGCTGGTTACAAGCCAGGTGAAGAAGTTCGCCTTGCAATGGACGTTGCTGCTTCTGAATTGTTCAACAAAGAAGACGGAAAATACCACCTTTCTGGTGAAGGTGTTGTTAAGACTTCTGAAGAAATGGTTGCATTCTACGAAGATCTTGCTAACAAATATCCGATCGTTTCAATCGAAGACGGTCTTGACGAGAACGACTGGGATGGTTTCAAACTATTAACAGAGCGTATCGGTGACCGCGTACAGCTTGTTGGTGACGACTTGTTCGTAACAAACACAACTAAGCTTGCTGAAGGTATCGAAAAAGGAATCGGTAACTCTATCCTTATCAAAGTTAACCAAATCGGTACGTTGACTGAAACGTTCGACGCGATCGAAATGGCTAAACGTGCTGGTTACACTGCAGTTATCTCTCACCGTTCAGGTGAATCAGAAGATAGCACAATCGCGGACATCGCTGTTGCGACAAACGCTGGACAAATCAAAACAGGTGCTCCTTCTCGTACAGACCGTGTTGCGAAGTACAACCAACTTCTTCGCATCGAAGACGAGCTAGGCAACCTTGCTGTATACCCAGGAATGAACGCATTCTACAACCTTAAAAAATAATTGGGGTCTGACCCCAAACAAAGACAAACTCGCCATTTTGTCTTTGTGAAAAAGACAAGCCCCCGGATCAAGCACTAGAAGTGCTGATTCGGGGGCTGTCTTCATTTTTAAACGGGTAAAGCATACTCTGCTGCTTATCGAGAGCGATTGTTAGAATGAAGGATAGTAACAATGAGCATTGAGAAACTGATCATGAGCGACATCGTTTCAAAAACAGTCATCTTTGATCCCTCCAATCGTGTTACCCTTAAGATTCGTAAAAGCAGGGTTGTCCTATACCCCAAAAGAGAAAGATAGGTAATAAGGCTTGTCTTTCTGGCTTAAACGATTTCAGAATTAATTACATAAAGTGATTTATGGAGTTGTGATCGAATCGAGAGTTTTATGAGCGATTCTAAGATTTTGTGAGCGATTCGAGAGTTTTATGAGCGATTCTAGGAAGTTGTGAGCGATTCGAAAGATTTATGAGCGATTCCAAGACGTTGTGAGCGATTCTAGAACTTCACAAACCTTCTCGAATCTCTATATCACTGCAATCATTCACAAGCGTTCCAAGTTTCTTAAATCACCAAATACTTACCACTGCTCTTGCCGAATTTCTCACAAAACCTCATAATCCTTCTATTTTTAACGAAAATCATTTAAAATGCATATAACAAGTACTTGCTTGATGTACGGGGGAATTTTTGATGAATGATAGTTTATACATACGCATAGAAGCTGGGGATCCTTATGACACGGGGAGTCTCATGCCATTAAAACATGAAGGAGAAGCATTAGTCTTTGGACGCTCTTCTCAAACGAACGAAACAGATGTGTCATTTATCAGCCCTTATGTATCTCGAAAGCATGCTGAGATTTACATGCAAGATGGGGTATCTTTTATTCGAGATCTTGATTCAAAGCACGGAACGGCGCTCAATAATCAGCTGCTCGAGCCACATATGCCAAAACAGTTGCAATCTGGAGATGTGATCAGCTTGGCAAAGGGAGTTATTCTTTTAACCTATCTGAACACTCAAGAAGATCAATCAGATCTTACGATGGAGTTTACTTCACCTATTCAACCAGCAGAATCACAGATCACGAGTGGGTTGCATATCATTCCAGAACGCCGCCAGATTTCGATTGATGGTGAGCCTTTATTTCTGTCAGGAAAGCACACCGACCTTCTTGTATTTTTATATCGAAAAAAGAATCAGGCAGTCAGCAGTGACGAAATAAAGATTCAAATATGGCCGGAGCGAATGGTTGCCGGTTCGAACGATATCCCTGACGTTGGAAACGATGAGATCAATGCACTTGTTTACCGACTCAGAAAGAAGCTTGGTCCATACGGAGATGCTATCGTTACTGTCCCACGTTATGGATACATGTTGCAGATTAATTAAATAGAAACACCCCCAAGAGTCTGTTAGAACCCAATCGTTCTAATAGGCTTTTTTATTATAGTAAAAGGCTGTTTTCGTACTTTATTGCTTTTGGAAGTGTTGATTTCCGTTCCAGGATGCTCGCTTTCCACGGGGCAGGCGGTGAGCCACATTCGTACGTTTCACTTTTAAGTGTCTCACCTGCCCGCCTGTCCCGTAGGAGTCTCGCACCTTCCACTACAATCAACAGTCAAAGAAGTAACTAAAAAGATTTAAAAGCAATAATCTTTTAGAAAACAGCCTAAAAAAATACAATCTAATTATCAGAAACTTATCATTTTCGTATGAGGAAAGAGTCATGATAAATCCATTTTAGAGTAGACAAAAAGAGAGTAAATTAAATAAAAGGAAAAAACTCCTTTTTAAAAAAGATGTTTCTTTTAAATAGGTGTGGTGAGGAAGTAATGAGGGTAGAGGAAACTAGACGGGATCGAAGAGGAAGATCATTTCGGTTTCGATTAATCAGAGCATTTATCATTCTACTATTTACGATTTTGTATATACGAACCTATGAACTGCAGATAACGAATGGAGAAAGAGCTCGTTTGAAATCTGAGACCTATAAAGATGTTGTGATCAAAAAATCCATTTTCAATGATAACTACTACTCGTCAAAAAAAGACACACCACTAGAAACAGACATAAAACATAACAAGTAACAGTAAAATGAAAATGGGGGATGTCCCCATTAATGCGAAGAGGGGATGTTTATGATGCAACCACTTAAACAAGAATCTTCGGATGGTGCAGAAAACAAACTGGAAAAATTGAATCCGATCAGCTTTATTGGAAAAGTGAAAGAAACCAATGGCCAAGTATTTACCATCTCTCATAAAAAAACGTTGATGAAAGTAAAACTGGACGCTAAGACAGAGCTGCTCGATGGAGACAAGACGCTAGATATCGCGCCAGATGAAGCCGTGCAGCCAGGAGCTACCGTTCAAGTAGTTGGGATGTTAAACAAAAGACTGAATGTTATAAGAGCGGTTCGTCTCTATATTTTTCATAAAGAATTCGATATCAACTATTCAGGAACAAATTAATGAAGGTTCTGAAAAAAACTTTGCCTCGTCCCTTCAAGTTATGGTACATTTAGGGTAATGTAACGTGGAACGGTGGAGGTGTAACATACATGCTAACAGCAGCAAAAATCCTTCTTATTTTAGTATCAGTCGCATTAATCGTTGTCGTTGTTCTTCAATCAGGTCGTTCGGCAGGATTATCAGGTGCGATTACAGGTGGAGCTGAACAGCTTTTTGGTAAACAAAAAGCACGTGGAATCGACGCATTGCTAAGTAAGTTAACGATCATTCTTGCAGTGTTGTTCTTCATTCTAACAATATCAGTAGCATACTTTATTCCGATGAACTAAAGAACAGTCAAAAACAACAAGCGGTGAATGCCGCTTGTTGTTTTTTTAGTCTATAGAAACGCCGCATAACCTTTATGAGAGTGGTTGTGATATGATTTGTTACGAGGATAAAAGGGTAACCTATAGACAAAAAAGGTGGTAGCATGATCGGGTGTCTTTGTTTGCATGGGTTCACGGGTGGACCTTATGAGATCGAGCCAATTACTGAATATCTTGAAAAGCATACAGACTGGTTATTATCTGTGCCCACTTATCCTGGACACGGAACCGAACTCTCATTAAGAGGTAGAACACATACAGAATGGCTTCAAGAAGCGGAAAGTGCCTATTTGGAGCTTCGAGAAAAGGTTGAACAGATCTATATTGTCGGCTTTTCGATGGGCGGCATGATCGCGGGTTATCTAGCTTCCAAATATGGTTGCGACAAATTGATTCTGTTGAACGCAAGTGCATACTATCTCAATCCTGCACAGATGATTAAAGATATTGCTAATATGATGGTCTCTGGTCTGAACGGTCAACTAAGAGATCATGAATTATATAAGAGGTATAGAAAAAAGTTCCTTGATACACCTTTTAGAGCAACGAGAGAGTTTCAAAAGCTTGTAAGAATGATCAAACCTGAATTCTCACAAGTATCAGCACCGACTTTAATCGTTCAAGGGGAATGTGACGGCCTTGTTCCTAAAAGAAGTGCTGAATATCTGTATGGAGCGATAGCAGCCTCTAACAAGCGTCTTTGTTATTTTAAACAGTCCAAGCACATGATTTGTCATGATGTAGAGAAAGAAGAATTAATTCAAGAAGTATATCAATTTTTAATGAATGAATAGGAGAGGTACAACATGAAAATCGCAGCACCAAAACCGTTTTTCTTTGAAGGTGGAAAGCGGGCAGTCTTAATGTTACATGGGTTCACAGGCAGTTCAGCCGATGTACGAATGATGGGGAGATTTCTGCAGAAGAAGGGCTATACATGTCACGCTCCTCAGTATAAAGGACATGCCGTTCCTCCTGAAGAATTAGTACACACAGGGCCCAAAGACTGGTGGGAAGATGTGATTGGCGGCTACAATCATCTAAAAGAAAAAGGCTACGACGAGATTGCTGTTTGCGGTCTTTCGTTAGGTGGAGTATTCTCTTTAAAACTTGCTACGGACCACCCTGTAAAAGCCGTTATTCCGATGTGCGCACCGATGTCCATCAAGAGTGAAGAAGTGATGTATAAAGGGGTTTGTGCGTACGCTGAAGAATATAAAAAGCGTGAACAGAAATCAGCAGAACAGATTCAAGCAGAGATGGAAGAATTCAAAAAAACACCAATGAACACGTTAAAAGCTCTACAAGACCTTATTCAAAGTGTAAGAAATTCGGTAGATCTCGTATATGCACCTACCTTTGTTGTGCAGGCTAGAAATGATGAAATGATAAACACGGATTCTGCAAATATTATCTATGATGAAGTAGAAAGTGAAACGAAAGATTTAAAGTGGTATGAAAACTCATCACACGTTATTACATTAGACAAGGAAAAAGAACAGCTGCATGAAGATGTTTATGCTTTCTTAGAAGACCTTGATTGGTCAGAATAGAACCTTTTTTCCTTAAAAAGGAGGTCAGTTTTTGGATAAACTGCAAATACTCCAGATCATGAAAGAATCGGAAAAACCGATGACAGTAACAGAGATTGAAGAAGCTCTTCAACTTCCTGACGCTGAAGCTTTCAAGAAACTGGTTTTAACACTTAACGAACTAGAAGATGAAGGTTCTGTCGTTCGAACACGTACGAACCGATATGGATTGCCTGAAAAAATGAGTCTGATTAAAGGCCGCGTTCAAGGTCACGCGAAAGGCTTTGCGTTTCTAATCCCTGAGGACTCTGAACAAAAAGATGTGTACATCTCACAATCTGATATGAATGGTGCGATGAGTGGAGACACGGTGCTCGTACGCCTCAACCAAACCTCTTCAGGATCACGTCCTGAAGGTACGATCATTCGTATTTTAGAGCGAGGGGTTACAGAGGTTGTCGGAACGTTCCAAGAGAGCCGTAAATTCGGTTTTGTTGTGGCTGATGATAAACGGATCCCAAATGACATCTTTATCCCGGCAGACGGCGTTAACGGAGCTGTAGAAGGACATAAGGTGCTTGTGAAGATCACAAAATATCCTGAAGGCAAAAACAGTGCCGAAGGAGAGATCATCCACATCATCGGACATAAGAACGATCCAGGGGTAGATATCATCTCTGTTATCTTCAAACATGGACTGCCAAGAGAGTTTCCAGTTGAAGCACTCGAGCAAGCTCATAACACACCAGATGAGATCGATCCAAAAGATATTGAAGGACGTCGCGATCTTCGGAACGAAACGATTGTAACGATTGATGGAGCAGACGCGAAAGACTTGGATGATGCGGTTCATGTGATCAAGCTGCCTAACGGTCATTATAAGCTTGGCGTACATATCGCAGATGTTACGCACTATGTAACCGAAGATTCTCCGATCGATAAAGAAGCGCAAGAACGAGGTACGAGTGTGTACTTAGTCGATCGTGTTATCCCGATGATCCCACATCGTCTATCGAATGGTATCTGTTCATTGAACCCGAAAGTTGATCGCTTAACGATCTCGTGTGAGATGGAGATCAACCACGATGGAGAAGTCATTAAACATGAAATCTTCCCGAGTGTGATCAAAACAACAGAACGAATGACGTATACAGATGTTCGTAAAATTTTGCAGGATGAAGACGAAGCAGTTAACAAGAAATACGAATCTCTTATCCCTTTCTTTAAGCTGATGGGAGAGCTTGCTGAAGTTCTTCGTAAAAAACGTTTTGCACGCGGTGCGATTGACTTCGATTTCTCTGAAGCAAAAGTACTCGTAGACGAAAACAGCGATCCACAAGATGTTGTTCTTCGCGAGAGATCAGTCGCAGAAAAACTGATCGAAGAATTCATGCTTTGTGCGAATGAAACTGTAGCTCAGCATTTTCACGAGCTCGAGCTTCCGTTCATGTACCGAATCCATGAAGATCCTGATGAAGGCAAATTAGAGCGTTTCTTAGAGTTCATCGGTATGTTTGGTTATGCGTTAAAAGGCACCGCGAGCGATATTCACCCGCGAAGCCTTCAACAGTTACTAGAAACCGTAAAAGGCGAACCGGAAGAAATGGTGATCTCAAAGATCATGCTTCGTTCCATGAAGCAAGCGAAATATGATCATATGTCACTGGGTCACTACGGATTAGCGACAGAGTTCTATACACATTTCACGTCACCGATTCGTCGTTACCCAGACTTGATCGTACACCGCCTCATCCGTACGTACCTGTTTAAAAAAGACACAGGACCAAAAACAGTCAGTCATTGGAAAGCGGAACTTCCAGGGATCGCTAAACATTCATCCGCGATGGAACGCCGTGCCGTTGATGCGGAACGCGAAACAGATGAGCTGAAAAAATCACAGTTCATGCTTGATAAGATCGGGGAAGAGTTTGATGGCGTGATCAGCTCTGTGACGAACTTTGGATTGTTCGTTGAACTTCCGAACACGATTGAAGGACTCGTACATGTTAGCTACTTAACAGACGACTACTACCGATTTGATGAGAAGTTTATGGCGATGATCGGTGAGCGAACAGGTAACGTGTTCCGAATCGGTGATGAGATTTCTATCCGAGTTGCGAACGTAAATGTAGATGAACGCGCGATTGATTTTGAAATCGTCGGAATGAAAGGAACACCTCGTAAACGCTTTAAAGATCGCCAGAAAGTGATCGATATTGGGGATACACCAAAACGCGGAAGAGGAAGAAGAAGCAAGAACCGCACGAGTGAATCTGAGCGTTCAAGCGGCCCTCAAGATTCAAAGAAGGGGAAGAAAAAGCCTTTCTATAAACCAGTAGCTAAGAAAAAAGGCAAGAAAAAGAAGAAATAATAAGCATGTTCAGTCAAGGTTCATCTATAGTGGTGAACCTTGACGTTATTTGACCATATTGCTATAATTAAACTTCACTTGCTGTGGGGAGGATTGAGTTTTACATGCCAAAAGGAGAAGGGAAAGTAGTCGCACAGAATAAGAAAGCGCGGCACGATTACCACGTCGAAGAAACATTTGAAGCAGGAATTGTCCTTCAGGGCACGGAGATTAAATCCATTCGCGCAGGCAGGGCTAATCTAAAAGATTCTTTCGCACGTGTGCAAAACGGCGAGTTGTTTCTACACAACATGCACATTAGCACATACGAGCAAGGAAATCGGTACAACCATGATCCACTTCGTACGCGTAAGTTGCTTTTACACCGCAAAGAGATCAATAAGCTGTTAGGTGCTACTAAAGAACAAGGATATTCGATTGTTCCTTTGAAAATGTATCTGAAGAATGGTTTTGCGAAGCTTTTGATCGGACTTGCAAAAGGGAAGAAGCATTACGATAAGCGTGACGATCTGAAGAAGAAGGATGCGAAGCGAGAAATTGAACGTGCATTCCGAGATCGACAAAAAGATTAATTGGTTCCTTTTACAGGATGTTACAATTGAGACGATGAAGCAAAAATGTTATACTGAGTACACAAGTGAATAGAAGCGATTGAGCTTTTATCTCTTTCCGAGGTTCGGCAGAATTAAGTTTCTGCTTACCATTTTATAATGGGGACGTTACGGATTCGACAGGGGTAGTTTGAGCTTAAGTTGCGAGTCGAGGGGGTCGGCCTCGTTAAAACGCCACAGCCAATAACTGGCAAACAAAACAACAACTTAGCTTTAGCTGCGTAATAGCACTTTAGCTGTTCCTCCCTCCATCGCCCATGTGGTAGGGTAAGGGACTCACTCTTAGTGGGCTACGCCGGTTGTCCTCCGCCTGAGGACGATGGAAGAGAATAATCAGGCTAGCGGTCCAGGCGCCTGTCGGCTGGCAGACGGATCCGCGAAATGCGAATAAACCGACTACACTCGTAGAAGCTTAAGTGCCAATATCTTTGGACGTGGGTTCGATTAATAATTAGTCGCCTTATGTGGTAACACATAAGTGATAATTCGGCTTTATCGGTGAAACCTAACCAACGTTTATCGTTGCAAGGCAATGCCGAGCGGTATGTGGAGCAATTCAACAGCCGTGTATCGACTTATAGGCTGCCATTCTGGTAGTACTAGGATACGAAATTTGCTTGGAATCAAGTAAAATTATATTTCGTATAATACGCCGAAGGACCTGATTCTTCAGGTTCAAGATATAGTCAGTGCCATGACGAAAGCATGGAATAACATGTCCCACCGTCTCCACCATACATAGGTGGATAACAGATCAGCAGTTTATGCTGGTCTTTTTTATTTTAATTCAAAAAAATTCTTCTCAAATAATAATTTCTGATTCAATTGATCAGTTGTATATTTACCATTTCGAGAGGTAACGCGATTATATTCTCCAAGAATGAATAGAGCTCTATTTCTTTTTTTATCTATTCTTAAAAAAGGAACAATTTGATTTAAGATAGAAAAAATAGTATTTTTCTTTTTAATCGTTAATGTAAATGATTTTTTATGAATATTTGGTTGATAATTCTTTTTACCGATTACTATTCCTCCAGTGAGTGATTGAACATATTGCAACAGTTCTAAGTCAGTAGATGCAATTGATATACAAGGCCGTCGAAATTCCTTCTTGTGCATTCTTGTCAGCATGATACTACCTTCTCCGTCAATTACCCCAGCTAGGTAAGCAGCTTCCCATTCTTTCATAAATGTCACCTTTTTCCTTTTATCTTAACATAAAATCGAACAAATGTTCCTATTTAGAATAAAAAAAGTTTTGGTAATAAAAATTTATCTTTTCCCCATCCTATAAAATAGGAAGGTGAAAAATGATGGACTTATTAAAAGAGCTAACCGAAACGAATGGTGCTCCTGGTTTTGAAAAAGCGATCCGAGAGATCATGAAACGTGAGATCAGCAAAACAGGTGCCACATTAATGAACGACCATATCGGTAGTGTGTTTGGAGAAAAAAACGGATCTACGAATGACGGTCCTAAAATACTTCTTGCAGGCCACATGGACGAAGTCGGATTTATGGTCAGTGAGATTACAGAACAAGGGTATTTACGCTTCGTTCCATTAGGAGGCTGGTGGTCACAAGTCCTTCTCGCGCAACGTGTCCATGTTCAGACGAAAAGTAAGACGTTCACCGGTGTCGTTGGATCAAAGGCACCTCATATCTTAACGGCAGACGAACGAAACCGGGTTTATCCGATGAAAGAGATGTTTATTGATATTGGTGCGAAGGATAAAGACCAGGTGAAGGAGTGGGGAATTAGAGTAGGAGATCCGATCCTTCCGATATGCCCCTTTGAACTGATGCCTGACGGTGACACCATTCTTGCTAAAGCACTCGATAATCGAGCAGGCTGTTATACAGCGCTTCAGGTTTTAGAACAACTTAAAAACGTCAAGCATCCAAACACGGTCTATTGTGGTGCAACCGTTCAAGAGGAAGTAGGGCTTAGAGGAGCAATCACTGCACCAGCCATTATGGAGCCAGATGTCGCGATTGCTCTTGATGTGGGCGTTGCAGAAGATGGTCCTGGTGGGAACCCGAACAAGGCGAAGCTCGGAAAAGGACCCCTCATTACGTTTCTCGATTCGTCGATGATTCCGCACACCGGTTTTCGTGATTTAATTATCGAGGTTGCAGAGAAACATAACATACCTTACCAAGTAGATGTGATGCTCGGCGGGGGAACTGATGCAGGTAAGTTCCATCTCTTCAAAAAGGGTATCCCAAGTCTTGTAGTGGGAGTGGCGGCTCGCTACATCCACAGTCATACATCCATGATCAGTAAAAGCGACTTAGAAAATAGCACAAAGCTTTTAGTAGAGCTAGTAAAGGTTATGGATAAAGAAAAACTTCATTCGCTTTTGGATTACTAAACACTACTCAAAAAAACCTCGTTGGATTTTATTCCGACGGGGTTTCTCACTTTATCGCAATATGTTACAGTGTTATAAAAAGTTTTACATCATTCTTTGCTAATCATCAAAAAACGTCTATTATATAGAGATGAGAGTATAAGTTGTTAAAGGAGATCAGTTATTTTTATGGACATCCTATTGTTGTTAAAAGCCCTTATTCTAGGGTTAGTTGAAGGTTTGACGGAGTTCGCTCCTGTTTCATCTACGGGACATATGATTCTTGTGGATGACATGTGGTTAAAATCACAAGACTTTTTAGGTAAATACCCAGCGAATACATTTAAAGTTGTGATTCAGCTTGGTTCGATTTTAGCGGTAGTCGTTGTTTTCAGACAACGATTCATCGATATGCTTGGACTTAGCAGAAACAAAGCAACAAATGAAATTACGGGGAGCCGTTTAAAATTAACGCAAGTCATCGTGGGTCTCTTACCTGCAGGTGTTCTTGGCTTGTTGTTTGAAGATTATATTGATGAGTACCTTTTCACGACGAACACTGTACTCATTGGACTCGCGATTGGTGCGTTTCTCATGATTTTTGCTGATCGATTTGCTGCTAAAAATCAAAATCCTGTTATTGACACAGTAGATAAGATTACGTACAAACAAGCTTTCTCTATTGGATTGATTCAGTGTTTGTCCCTGTGGCCAGGATTTTCACGCTCTGGTGCTACGATTTCAGGTGGTGTCCTTCTAGGGCTTAGTCACCGTGCTGCAGCTGATTTTACATTTATCATGGCCGTTCCGATCATGGCAGGTGCGAGTGGTATTTCCCTATTAAAGAACTTAGAGTATTTTAGTATGGATGCTATGCCGTTCTTTATTGTTGGATTTATCAGTGCGTTTGTATTCGCTATGTTATCGATCCGCTTCTTCTTAAACATTATCGAAAAAGTTAAGCTAACTCCATTTGCGATCTATCGTCTTGTGCTTGTAGCTGTTATCTTTTTTGTTATCATGTAATGAAAAAGAAACCCCACTTGGTTCAAACAAGTGGGGTTTCACTATTTTTTAATATTGTTCCATTCTGCTATACCAATCGTCGTATTCACGTTCTGCTTCTTCTCTTTTTCTTCCGTGCCTTTCTTGAATCTTTCCGATCATTTTTTCACGGTCACCTTGTGCTTGATCGTAATCATCATCTGTCAGGTTGCCCCATTGTTTCTTAGCTTCACCTTTCAACTGTTTCCATTTGCCTTCCATTGTATCGTTTTTCATATTGAATCATCCTCCTTTTAATATTTGTTGGAATATGAATCTTCATAACGATGTGCATTTGTTGAACGGTACGTACGGAATGTATCATTAACCTGTCTATGTCGACTTACTTCATTCGTATCAACGAGAACGAGAATGTCCCCAGCTTCAACAGATTGTTCGTATTCTTTCGCTTCATTTTCAGGAATTCCTAATCCTACAAGAGCTCCAACAATTCCTCCGGCGCCAGCGCCTACCGCTGCTCCACCGAGTGCCGCAGCAATGGGTCCTGCCGCTACAATCGGGCCGATCCCTGGAATAGCCAGTGCACCTGCACCTAGTAATAGCCCGCCAAGTCCACCAAGAATGCCACCTGTAGCCATTCCTGTGGCAGCCCCTTCAGGAGCTTTTGAGCCGGTTTCTTCATGAATATGTTTTACTTCTTTTTTGTCTTTTGCGATCACTGAAATTTCGTTGTCACTATAACCTTCTTCTCTCAGCTCTTTAATTGCATCGATTGCATCATCTTCTGAACGGAAAACACCAACTACTTTACCATGAGTATCCATCGATTTCCTCCTTTTTGTAGAAGATTAATACGTAGTTTGTGTTCCCACTGGTCATCAAGATGAAACATGAACTTGCAGGTTCGACAAAAGTATACATAGAATATAAAACACAGCATTTGGAAGCATTTAACAGCAAGACACGTATTGTACTTGTTTACAATTTATGGTTTGATGTCTATATAAAGGAAAAAAGATTATTGATTGTGAATGGGGATTGAAATGGATATTTTTATCGGCAGACAACCGATCTTAGATAAAGATGAGAACGTTGTGGCTTATGAACTTTTATATAGAAACAGTGAGAACAATAGATATGATGGCTTGGATCATGACAGTGCTACGATAGATGTGATGGTGAACAGCTTTGCTGGAATCGGGATCAAAGAAGTTGGAGAACGCAAGAAATGTTTTATAAACTTTACGGAAAATCTGTTGTTAAATCGAATTCCTACTTATATTTCTCCTCAATATATCGTTGTTGAGATCTTAGAAGATGTTCGTCTAACGGACGAAGTACTTGAAGTCTGTAAAGAGTTGAAGAATAAAGGATATATTATTGCGCTGGATGATGTTTCAGTAAACCGCAACTTAGATAGAGTTCTGCCTTATATCGATATTATTAAAGTAGATTATTTAATCATGGACGTCGAAGAGATGAAGATTATGATTGAAACGTACCGCGAGCAGATTACATTTCTAGCTGAAAAGATCGAAACACGGGAACAGTTTGAAGAAGCCAAAGAGCTAGGATTTGAGTATTTTCAAGGCTACTTCTTTAGCAGACCCGTTATATTACAAGGAAAGGATATCGCTCCTATTCCAACGAACTATCTTTTGTTATTAGAAAAGTTGAATGGTTCCGATCCAGACATTGATGAGATCAGCAGCTTGATCCAACGTGACCTCTCGCTTTCTTATAAGCTTTTGAAAGTGATGAATTCTGGTACCTACTTTTTTAAAAGTAAGATTACAACGATTAAACAGGCAGTCGTTCTAGTCGGTCTATATGAGATCAAAAAGCTCGTTATGATTTTGATGATGTCGAGTTTGAACAGAGTCGATAATGGATTAGAAATTGTAAAGATGAGTCTTACTCGGGCCTTCTTTTTTGAACGCATCGCAAAATCTGTAGGTGTATCTAAGAACCATCTCTACATGTTTGGTATGTTTTCTCTTATCGACACTCTGCTAAGTAAGAACATGAAAGATGTGATCGCAGACCTTCCGATAACGAACGAGCTGGCTGAAGCTCTTTTAGGGAATAGGGATTCCTATAACCTTGCATTAAAAATCGTACAAGGTTTGGAGAGAGGTTCATGGCTGGAAATTCAGTCGATTTGCCGCACGTTAAATTTGACAGAAGCGGAACTCTTTACGCATTACCGAGCAAGTACATTATCTGCTGATCAGTTTGTAAAGGCGGATGCTGAAATAAAAGTCTAGCTTTATCGAACCTCAAGTGGGGTTCTTTTTTTATTTGATAATCCTCAAAAAAAGTAAAGAGAGTCAGATTGGAGTAAAATACAAGAATACAAGGGAGGATGCACCTGATGAAATTAAGCATACTCGATCAATCACCAATCTCCTCTGGTAAAAGTGCGCAAGATGCTCTTCAAGCTTCAATGGATCTGGCAAAAGAGGGAGAAAAGCTCGGATATATTCGTTATTGGATAGCGGAACATCATAACTTTAGCGGCTTATCTTGTTCAGCGCCAGAAGTGATGTTGAGCTACATAGGGGCAAACACAGAAAAGATACGACTCGGCGCAGGAGCTGTGCTTTTACCGCATTATAAACCTTACAGAGTTGCGGAAACCTATAACATGCTTGCTACCCTTTTTCCAGATAGAATCGATCTAGGTATCGGCCGTGCACCTGGGGGTTCAGCAGAAGCGTCGATCGCTCTTTCGGACAATTATCTGGAGAATGTTCGAAAAGTTCCGGACTACACTAAACAACTGCTGCATTTTCTGCATAACGATTTTCCAAACGACGATATGTTCTCTAAGATTCAGGCCGCGCCAGTCCCTGAGATATCGCCCGTTCCATGGATTCTTGGAACAAGCCAAAAAAGTGCCGATTTAGCTGCAGAACTTGGAACAGCTTATGCGTTCGGTCATTTTATGAGTGATAAGCCAGGGCACGAAATTGTAGCATCCTACCAAAAGTCGTTTCAGCCAAAATCACTATTGAAAACAGCAAAAACCATTGTTGCGGTATCTGTGATCTGCGCAGAAACAACGGAACGTGCTGAGGAACTCGCATTACCAGGAATTCTATGGAGAAAACAGAATGTTGCTGGCGAGGGAAGTGGCGTTCCAACACTAGAAGAAGCTCAGAGCTCTTTCTCTATAGAAGAACAGAAACAATTAATACTTGAGGCAAAAAGAAAAATAATGATAGGCACACCACAAGAGGTAAAGAAAGAACTACAGAGACTTCAAGAAATCTATCATACAGATGAAATAATGATTGTGACGATTACTCACTCTTATGAAGACCGCAAAAAGTCATATGAGTTGCTCGCTAAGCACGTGCTATCCACATAAAGGATAAGCAGTATTTTTTATTTAAGAAAGCAAACTTGTTATACTAGTAGCGAATTATTAAAATATAGTAGCTAATTTTTTGTTGCTTTAAATAAGGAGGACGTTACGATGTCCAATAAAAGAAGTTTAAGTGATGTGAAATGGTCAGTTCTTGACCTTGCACCGGTCGTTGAAGGTGGAACGGTAACGGAATCGTTTCAAAATACGTTAGATCTCGCTCAGCATGCTGAGAAATGGGGATACAACCGTTATTGGCTAGCTGAACATCATAACATGCCTGGAATCGCGAGCTCTGCTACTTCGGTCGTGATCGGACATGTGGCGGGTGGTACTTCAAAAATTCGTGTCGGTTCTGGCGGGATCATGCTTCCTAACCACGCCCCACTCGTGATTGCTGAACAATTCGGCACACTTGATGCACTTTATCCCGGAAGAATCGACCTCGGACTAGGCCGAGCTCCGGGAACTGATCAGGTAACCGCACAAGCCCTTCGCCGTGATCTAGACAACATGGGTGATGATTTTCCATATCAGTTAGATGAACTGCGAACGTATCTCGATCCAGAACGAGCAGAATCGCCGATGAAAGTTAGAGCGGTTCCTGGAGAAGGACAAGATATTCCGATCTGGCTTTTAGGTTCAAGTGGATTTAGTGCACGATTGGCGGGTAGAGAAGGACTGCCGTTTGCATTTGCGAGTCATTTCTCCCCAGACAACACGATTCCTGCTCTAGAGTTATACCGTAATACGTTCACACCATCAGAAGTACTTGAGAAACCGTATGCGATGGTTGGAGCAAACGTAGTAATCGCAGATACAGACGAGGAAGCAGCACGAATCGCTACTTCTCTTCAGCAGCAGTTCGTCAACTTAGTGCGTGGAAATCCAACGAAGCTGAAGCCCCCTGTTGAGAGCATGGATGGGATCTGGAGTCCGTATGAAAAAGCGGCACTCGACCAACAATTACGCACATCCTTTATCGGTAGTCCTGAAACGGTTAAAGCTAAGCTGCAAGCGTTCTTGGACGAAACACAGGCAGATGAAATTATTGTAAATGGTCAGATCTACGATCATGCTGCAAGATTGCGTTCTTTTGAGTTGTTATCAGAGATCGTAAAATAAGGTATGTGATGATCAGCGTACTCCTTAGGGGAGTGCGCTTTTTTTGGGTATTTGAGTTTCAGAGCTTGTCGAAGTTTGTAGACTCGCAGATAACTTTTGGATTGAGCAGCAAAACTCGTGGATAAAACCGCAAAACTTCAGGATAAAACCGCAAAACTTCAGGATAAAACCGTAAAACTTCTGGATTGAACCCATCAAATGCCTCGGAGGGTATACAATGTGGCATACATCCTGCCCCGCAGAAAGCAAACAGTCACTTCCAAAAGCCGCACGAATTCCTTTCTGAGGAAAAAGAACATTCGTTTGCATTTTTAAAGGAGTCTTCCATCTCAATATCGAAATTAGTACCTGGAATAACAAACTTGGAGGTATTAAAGATGGGTAAATCGCTACAGCTTCAACAATTCAACTCTTGGGCTAATGAGAAGGTATTTGAGAAACTTAAAGAACTTCCAACCGAAATGTATAGAAAAGAGGTAGAAAGTGTTTTTCCTACGATTGCCGATGTTCTCGTACATATGTATCAAGTTGACTATGTATGGCTACAGGTACTAAAAGGGAGAACATTCGAAGATATTTTTAACTCCGTAAAACAGCTACACGAAGAAATAAAAACGGCGGATTTAGAAAATATGCAGAAAAAATTTCAATCCATATCTGAAGACTACGAGAATTTCATCAAAGGAATAGGAGATTTATCCGCTGATATTACCGTTCATCATCCACATTTCGGAACACTACATTCAACCTATGCAGATCTTAATCAGCACATCGTTAATCACGGCACGTATCATCGCGGTCATCTATCGGCAATCGTCAATCAGCTCGGCTATAAAGGAGCATCGATCGATTATATTTTTTATCTTTATTCACTACAAGAAAACAAGCAAACTTCATAAGAAAGATAAAGAAGGCATATCTAAAGAGATATGTCTTTTTTGTTACTTTTAAATAGATCTCTGTAAAAGTTACAGCAGAGTGATTGACAAGCTGCTTGTCCACCATGTAATCTAAGTTTGGAAATAGATAGTTCAATGATTGAATAGTTAAAAAAATGAACCACCAGGAGGTTACCATGTCACAACTATCCATTAAAGAACTTGTTGATCGTTATATCGATCTCACATTTGCCGTTCATAAAAAAGGGGAGTCGCTCGTAAAAGAACAGCTGCAGAGTGAACTTTCTAATGATCAATTTTATACATTGAAGTACATTTACAAGACTGAGAACTGCACGTCAACCGAGCTAGCTAAAGTTTTTGATGTAAAAAAAAGTGCCATTACAGCTGTGATCACAAAATTGTGGGATCAAGATTTGATCGAGAGAACGAGAGATCAAAATGATCGCCGCGTCGTTTATCTCACATTAACGGAAACGGGACTCGAGCTTTACAAAAAAACAGAAGAGCGAATCTACAACTTGGTAGAATCCATCATTACTCAGTTTGAGGAGCAGGAGATCAAGCAGTTTATTGAAACGTACGAAAAGATCAATAACATCTTAACAACACTTCAGGAAAAACAATAGGCAGGGGGAGAAATCGTGCGGTTTATTTTAAAACAAAAATGGCTTGTGCTTGTAGCATGGATCGCTGTCGTTGCCGTTCTTATGTTATCGGCACCTAATATGGCAGAGCTGGTTCGAGAAAAAGGACAAGTCGATGTACCGGATGGCTATTCGTCATCATTGGCTTCAGACATTATGAGCGAAGTTCAGGAACAAGAAGGAGGTGGAGATGAGTCTACCGTAGCCCTTGTCTTTACAGATGAAAAGGGGCTTAGTGCCGCAGATAAAAAAGAAGTTGAGCGTGCGATTCGTCAACTTGAAAAGAGCAAAGAAGAACTAGGAATCACGGAGATTCTGACTCACTTTAATGAAAAAAGTCTGGAGAAGCAGTTAGTCTCAAAAGATGGAAACTCTATCTTAACGTCTATAAAAGTAGCTTGGAATGACCGGGAGCCAAGTGAAGTGAATGAGGCTCTATACAAAACGATCCAAGACAACAATGTTGATCACTATTACACAAGTAACTGGATGATCAACGAAGATCTTGTAAAGAGTTCTGAAGAGGGACTTAAAAAGACAGAAGGCATTACGGTAGTATTCATTCTAGGCGTGTTGCTCTTAGTATTCAGATCGGTTGTTGCCCCACTTATTCCGTTGTTAACCGTTGGTGTGACGTATCTTGCTTCACAATCAATCGTGGCGATGTTAGTCGATTCGTTCGACTTTCCAATTTCCAATTATACGCAGATCTTTTTAGTCGCTGTACTGTTTGGAATCGGGACAGATTATTGCATTCTTTTGCTAAGTCGATATAAAGAAGAACTAACACTCACAGAAAGTAAAACAGAAGCGATTATCGCAACGTATCGTCAGGCGGGACGTACTGTTTTCTTTAGTGGATTGGCGGTCATGATTGGATTTGCTGCGATCGGTTTTTCACAGTTCATTCTCTATCAATCAGCAGCAGCCGTTGCGGTTGGTGTAGGTATACTTTTAGTCGCTCTATTCACTATTGTTCCTTTCTTCATGATGGTCTTGGGGCAGAAAATCTTTTGGCCATCTAAGAAAAAAGCGGAGCATGGCGAAAGCAAGCTCTGGGCAGTTGCAGGGAACTTTTCGTTAAAACGTCCATTGTTATCGCTCGTACTCGTTGCGGTGATATGCGTACCTTTTCTTGTGACGTATGATGGAAAGCTATCGTTTAACTCATTAGAAGAAATTTCAGGGGATGTTTCATCGATCCAAGCGTTTAATGTAATTGAAGAAAGCTTTGGAGCGGGAGAATCGATGCCAACAAACATCGTTATTAAAAATGATGAAAGTATGGACTCGACTTCATACATGGAGCTTGCTGAAAAGATTAGTCAGGAACTTGAAAAGGTTAACCACGTTGATGCAGTAAGGTCTGTTTCCAGACCTACTGGCGAACCGGTTGAAGAATTCTTCGTCTACAAGCAGGCAGAAAACTTAGGCGATGGCCTTGGTGATGGAAAAGAAGGAATCAATAAAATCAGCAGCGGACTTATGGAAGCGAGCGGAGAGTTATCAAAATCTGAGCCGCAGCTGACTGGTGCGACTGACGGCATTCAGCAGCTTATCGACGGCACGAGTGCTACTCAATCGGGTTTATACGAGATTCAAAAGAATCTGGTGAAGATAGAAGATGGAATTCGAAAAGGAACGATAGGAGCAGCTGACGCAAAAAAGGGATTACAACAGATAAAATCTAAACAACAAGAGCTGTTGGCTGGTTATCAAAAGATTCAGAAGGGTTATGAACAAGCGGGATCAAATCTATCAACGATCCAATCAAACTACGTAAAACTAGGGCAAGGTTTAGGAAGCTTGAATACTGCTTTAGCCTCGATTACAGAACAAGATTTTCAAGCTTTGGAAGATCGTTATGGAATTATTCCAGAAAACGATGCAGAGTATCAGAAAATAAAGAACACAGTGAAAGCAACTCAAAACCAATTGCCTGTTATCAAAGGTCAACTAGACCAATTAAACGGTGGATTGAGTCAAGTTTCATCAGGTGTTCAACAAGCCAATGGAAAATTTAAAGAGGTTAATGGTTACCAGCAAAGCATCATTGGTGGACTTCAACAAGTGATCGATGGTACAGATCAACTTCAGTCCGGTCTCGGGCAGTTAGCTAACGGTCAAGGTCAGATCGTTGATAATGTACCTAAGCTAACAAACGGCTTAAGCGGTATCAATAGCGGCCAACAAGAACTTCTAAAAGGATTTGAAGACCTTGGTGGTCAGTTTAGTCAGTTAACGACTGGTTTAGATCAGAGTGCTGACGGATTGAATCAAGTTTCAGATGGTCTTGGTTCTGCGCAGGATTATTTGAACAATCTAGCCGAAACAAAGGATAAGAGTGCTTTTTATATGCCAGAAGAGGTCCTTGAAAGCGAGGATTTTGAACAGGCACTCCATGCTTATCTATCAGAAGATCGCAAAACGATGACGATGGATGTAGTGTTTGGAATCAACCCTTATTCTAACGAGTCAATTGATGAAGTAGGCGAGATAAAAGAAGCGATCAATCGAGTGACAAAAGGAACGGAGCTAGAAAACGCAAAAGTGGCAGTTGGGGGAATCACGAGTTCAAACGCTGACTTGCAGACTGTTTCTAGCAATGATTTCTCAAGAACTGTTCTGCTCATGCTAGTAGGAATCTCGATCATTCTCGTATTCTTGTTCCGTTCTTTAATAATGCCTGTCTACTTGATCGGTTCACTCATTTTAACGTATTACACGTCAATGGGGATCAATGAATTCATCTATGTGAATCTTTTAGGATATACAGGTATCAGCTGGGCTGTTCCGTTCTTTGGATTCGTAATCCTTGTGGCGCTCGGGGTTGATTATAGCATCTTCTTAATGGATCGATTTAATGAATATAAAGATCTTACGGTTGCAGATGCGATGCTTCTCGCTATGAAAAAGATGGGGACGGTTATCATTTCCGCCGTTATCATATTAGGTGGAACGTTTGCTGCGATGATGCCTTCTGGAATGCTTTCATTATTGCAGATCGCGTCCATCATCTTAGTAGGGTTGCTTCTATATGCATTTGTCGTGTTGCCGTTACTCATCCCAGTTTTAGTTAAGAACTTTGGTGAAGCAAACTGGTGGCCATATAAACGAAGTTAAGCAATAAAAAAGATGGTTTTAAAGTGCTCTAAGACTAGACACTTTAAACCATCTTTTTTTGTTTTTTTATTAGAATGTTGCTGATTTAAATCTTTTATATTGAATGCGTTCTAAAAGATTGTTGCTTTTAAGTCTTTTTCTATTCCTTCTTTGACTTTTTGATTGTAGTGGAAGTTGCGAGACTCCTGCGGGACAGGCGGGCAGGTGAGACACTTATACGGTAACGTACGAATGTGGCTCACCGTCTGCCCCGCGGAAAGCGAGCATCTGAAACGAAAATCAACTACTTTCAAAAGCAACACTGAATACGAAAACAGCCTTTTATATGCTGTTTGCTATTCAGCTGTCTTACTTTCTTTTTGAATACTTTGCTTCAATTCCTCGATGTATTTCTTTTTAGCTTTTTCATCCTCTAGATTGCCAGGCTTCTTTTGTTGCAGATATTTTTGGAGAGCGTTGTTGATTTCTTCTGTTGTGGCATTCTCAGGAATCTCTCCCTTATCTTTAAGCATCTGAATGATTCTTTCGTCATTCGCGATCATGGCAGTCACCTCGTTTTGTTCTGCAGATTTAGAATCAGAGGAATCTTTTGGATCAGTTTCTGCCTTTTTTTCTTCTGATTCCTTTGTGTTTTTCCCAGGAAGATTATCGTTTTCTTGTGAACTGCAACTCATAAGCAAGATCAGTGTAAAAACCGTTAAGAATACGCGTACAAACTTTTTCACCTTTATACCCTCCTTATTAACAGTTTACCCTAGGAAAATAAAACCCAACTGCATGTACACAGTTGGGTTTCTGAATAATGTTTATTTCTTGCGAGAGATCTTAATCTTCGCTACAGAATTATCTTTACTCTTTCCTTCAACTGAGAACTTTAGTCCGTATTGTGGAACGTTACGTCCTGCGTCTAGAAGTCCAGGGTTAGAGTAGTCATCTTTATCATTGAATACGGAGTTTGGATGGATCGCGTTATCTGTAAGCGATGTTCCATTGATTGCTTTGTAATCTAAGAACATCGGTTTACCTTTATCTGTGTTGAACGCAGCATCATGGATCAGGTAGCGAGTTGAAGCTACTTTACCATCGCTCCATTTAAGCGTTTCTTGGTTGGCATCAACTACGCCTAAGAAACCATCTCCAGGGTGGATGCCTGTCCAGTTGTCAGAATAGCTGTTATCCACGTACCAAACAACAAGTCCGCCATCATAAGACATCAAGCTTTTACCGCGAGCGATGTGCCCAAGCCCTTTATCAACACCTTGGTGATTTCTCCATTCTAATAAGTAGTAATGATCAGAAAAGAATTTTCCTTGGTTCTTCGTGAAGCCTTCTTGCTTAAATGTAGACGTTCCTTCAGCATTATCAAACAATACTTCAGTTCCATCAACGTTTACAGAAATGTCATCTACAAAGAATCCAGGCATTGTTGCAGCTACATCTGTCCAATAGTTGAACTTCAGGTCGATCTTCTTGCCAGCATAAGCTGATAGATTGAACGCTCCGTTTACCCATTCACCATTCGTGCTTCCTGTAATACCGTGGCCAGGGTTTTGTTCATTTGGATTCGTATCTGTTGTCAGGTTTCCTTTAACAGTTACCCAATCCGTTGCTCCTTCTTCTTTCACTTGAATAGAAGCATAATCCCAATCTGTTTCAATATCATACCAAGTTTTAAAGTTTAGTGAAGCTGTTGAAGCTTTTGTAAGATCAAGAGAGGTAACTAATGAGTTATCAAGGTCATCTCCGCTGCCACTGAAATATTGGTTTTCGCCGCTATACGGCTTGTTAACCACTGTTTCTTTTTGTGGAAGATCAACGCGAATGGCATCATTGTTCGTACCTTTCGTGTTTGCCTGATCGAGAAGAACTTCAATTCCTTTACGATCGATCTCTTCGTAAACGAACGTTTCTCCACTTAACCAGTTACCACCGATATACGCTTGTAAGAACTCTTTAGACCAAGCACTGAAACCAGTTGGCTCCGTACCAGGAACTTTACCAGCCCAGCTTCCGCTAGACATGATCGACCAGTAAGCAACAGGCTCACCTTGGCCAGTGTATTGTGTATCATACTCATCTGGAAGCTCAAGATCATGACCATATTCATGAGCGAATACGCCAGCGGCTCCATCAGCAGGTTGAACCGTATAATCGTAAGCTCCCATCATACCGTTCCAATAATCAACTTCAGACTCAGAGCCTGCGATTGGGAAAGGCTGTCCTAGATTCCAACGGTGGCTCCAAATTGCGTCACCAGCAAGTGCACCTCCGCCAGCTTCTTCACCAACGCTTGAGTGAACGATCATGAGGTGATCTACTAAACCATCAGCTTCACGTGTATTGCCATCACCATCCATGTCGTAGCGATCTTCTTGGTCATAGTCTCCTAGATTAATTTTAGGATCTTTTGCTGCCGCTTCTAATGCTTCTTTTACTAGAGAACGAGCGTCTTTGTCGCTACCGTCTGGAGTAGGTACGTTACCTCCATAATAAGCAGCTGGATGTTTAGCTTTATACCATCCTCCAACACTACCTTTTACGGAATAACTTCCACCGGATTGTTGTTCATAATATTGCTTCATGGAGATTAATTTTTCCCCGTTCGGTCCTTTATATCCTTTATTTCCAAAGACTAAGTCTTCATAGTGTTTCTTAGGATATTCTTCATAAAACATATCTGTTTCGTCTGCTTTAATGTTCGTAGCAGGATAGTCTGGAAACTCTATCATAAGAACAAGAACGTTATCTACACGCTTTTGTCCTTTCCACTTTTCTTCTTTTACATTCTTGATTTTATCTTCTTTTCTACCGTCTTTTTTAAGGCCATCTTTTTTATGCTTACTTCTAATTTCTTTACGTTTTTCACTATGTTCATCTTCTAAAGCACCTTCAGAGAATTTAGAAGCGTTCTCTTGTTTTTTGTGTAAAAATTGCTGTAATTTTTTCTGTGCATCTGCTTCAGATGCGTTTTTACTGATTTCACCTTGTTTCTTTAGCATTTCGATCAATTTTTCATCGTTGGCGACGCCTAAATCAAAAGGACCGCCTCCATGCTTATGTCCTTTGTGATCTTCGTGTTGATGTGTAGCTTGTAAATCGGATGATACATTCGCTGGTGCAGCACTAACACCTGAAAAAGCAGAGCAGCTTAACATAGTAGCGAGTGCAGCAGATACCCATTTCCCTTTTTTCACCAAGATTCCCCCTAAATCGTAGTAGTTACCGAAAACCGACATATATTGTCGGATAATTCCGTGTATTCAAAATGTTACCACGATAACGCAACTACTAGAATAGGAGATAACTCCCGTGTTTTTTATATAGAATAGGGAGTATTTACTATTTAAAGAACTATTTTCAAACACTTTTAATTTGAAAAAATGGTGAAGAATGTTTTATTTTAGGAGTTTTCATATAGTTCTTTAGACATAAAAAACAACTCTCGTTCAAAGAGCTGTTTTTTTTAGCTTTTATAAACGTTTAGAGTAAATCGTTTAACTGCCGTTCTATTCTTTTGAAATGAAAATAAAAGATTAAATAGATGAAGCTGTAGATGATAAGAAAGCATAGGAAGCATATTATGAGTGGAGAAGGCTCAACAGGCACCCACTTTGCAAGTATGGCGATGGGGAAGAAGAATGCGACTGAAGTTAAAAAGTGAATACTAGTTTGTTTAAGGGTACTCCATTTTTCATTATCAAAAATCACCGATGCAGTTGAAAAGTAGATTCCGACCAGTAGTGAACCTGTGAAATTCAGCCAAAGTTCTTTTATAGTTATCTCAATTTCGAATAGCATGTAACTAGTTAAAGCAACAAAAAATATCACCGCACCAAAACTCAATCCGATTAAAAGCTTGTTTAAAAAACAATTATTCACAATCATTCATTAGTACCTCCTTTTAATAGTTTTTCTTTTAGTGCTTTAACATATTTTTTACTTACATATTCTCGGTGTCCAGAATGGAAGTACACACACAAATTTCCGTTAAACGATAACTCAAAACGTTTAATCTGATTTACGTTTCCTACTACTGATTTAGAGAAGCGTGCAAAATAGTGATTCCTCAAATGACTTTGGATCATAGTGAGATTCATGCTTACTTCATAGTGTGATTGTTTCGTTCTTGCATAAGTTCTTCTGTCTTCAGAATAAAAATAATCAATTTCTGATGGTTGTAAAATAAACGTTTGATCTTCTTTCGCCCCAAAAATTTTTATGTGGCTTGTTTTGGTGTTCTTAAGGCAAAGGAGAATCTTCTCTAACTCAGAAGTCATTTCATTTGTTTGAATCGTAATGGCAGTTTGTTCATACTTTGGATCAATATCAATCTTAATTTCCAAATAACATCACCTCATAAAAAAGTATCGCATAATTCAAATCATAAGTACCATAATTTAGTATAAGAAGACTGGAATTACGGTTGAAAGAGATATTTTTTTACATAAATGTTTATTTCATTTAGCGAAGGGTAAATAAATGGGTGGACCATCAAAGTATAAACTCAAAAAGATTTTTGGAAATGAAAGGTTGGTCATTTACTTTGTCTATTCATCTAAATGCAGCGCTTAAAAATAAATCGGTTAAAAACTTTGAAGAAGCAACAGAGAATATTCTTCATTTTATGAGTAAACTTATCAACATTAATACCTTGTTTATTGCTAAGAACGACAAAGAAGTAAATGAAATAAAAAAAGCGATTAATAAAAACACAGTATTGATTCAAGAAGGTACATCAATGCCCTTTCAAGAAACGTTTTGTAAAGTGAGTGTGGATCAAGGCAATGATATTCTTTTAATCGAAGATATTACGGAAAATGAACGGACGAAGCATCTGAATGTGACGGCAGATCTAGGTGGTGGAAGCTTTATTGCAATACCGATCTATTATGAAGATGGTGAAAATTACGGAACCATCTGTGGTTTAGATACTGAAACCTTTGAGTTTACAGATCAGCACATCGAGCTTTTCCAGACGATGTCATCCTTATTGACGTACGTGTTAGAACTGGACAAGGCAAATAAAGAGATAAAAGAACTTTCAGTGCCGATCGTTCCTTTAACAAAAGGTGTTGCAATCCTTCCAATCATTGGTCATATCAATGAATATCGAGCAGAAATCATCATTCAAAGCACACTAGAAAGCAGTATGAGCTTAGAACTTGAGTATATGATCGTTGATCTTTCAGGAGTGAGCAGAATCAATAATTCGGTTAGTGAATATCTGTTAAATATTGTGAAGTTGTTAAGGTTAATAGGTGTTACTCCGATTCTAACGGGATTCAGACCTGATCTTGCAATGACAACTTTACATGTTGATGTAGATTTTAATGGAATTATGATCACGAACAATTTAGAGAGTGCACTCTCGCAGATCGGATTTAGCCTAAATAAAACTGAAAGTAATCATTTAAGATCACAGTCTGTTATGTGATCTTTTCTTTTAAGTAAATGTTTCTTTATCTTCATTGTCCGTTTCAGATCCTTACTTTTCCGGAGGTGAGGTGAGCTTACCCTAAGTAGGGGGTAGCTAAGAAGTTTCTCACACTACAGTCAACTTAGAAGTCATTAAAGAAAACAGTAGTCATAATATTCATTTTTTTATATAATTAAAATAATATAAACTTATCAGTCGTTTTTATGTATTCACCAATCGGAGGGGAAAGTATGAAGTCTTTTGAAGAAAAATTGGATCAATACGCTGAATTAGTGATAAAGGTTGGATTAGGTTTAAAAGAGGGACAAAGGTTGCTCATTAGTTCGCCAATTGAGACGGCAGAATTTACGCGTAAGGTAACGAAGCATGCATACGAGAATGGTTGTAAACGAGTGATGGTGGATTGGACAGATACACAAACAAGCCGCATTCATCTCACTCTTGCAGCAGAAGAGGTTCTTCAAAATGATCTACCTTCATGGGAAATTGATAAATATAACAGCCTTGTGGAAAATCATGATTGTTTTTTGATGATCACGGGGAATGATCCAAATGCTTATAAAGGCGTTCCTTCTGAGCGAATGATGTTCGTTCAAAAAAATCGCGGAGAGAAACTTCAAGCTTTCTCAGCAGGTCAATTAAGAGGAGATATGCACTGGGCGATTGCTGGTGCACCTACAGTTGGCTGGGCTAAGAGCGTATTCCCAGACAAAAATGATGAAGAAGCGGTAGATGCATTATGGGAAGCGATCTTCAAAACCGTTCGAGTCGATCAGGATAATCCTGTAGCAGCATGGGACGATCATGTGAAAACGTTGACAGAGAAAGTGAACTACTTAAACGAACAGCAGTTCAAAACGCTTCATTATAAATCAGAAGGTACGGATTTAAGCATCGATCTTCATCCAGATCACACGTGGATTGGTGGAGGTCACCATTCAACGTTCGGAACGTATTATATCCCGAACTTGCCTACGGAAGAAGTGTTCACGACACCGAGAAAATATGGTGTAAACGGTAAAGTATCAAGCTCAAAACCACTTTCCGCGATGGGGAACATCATTGATAACTTCAGCTTAACGTTTAAAGATGGAAAAGTGATTGATTTCACGGCTGAGGAAGGGTATGACACATTGAAACAGCTGCTTAGCATCGATGATGGAATGGGGTACTTAGGTGAGGTTGCATTAGTTCCTCACGATTCACCGATCTCAAACTCAGGTATCACATTTAATAACACATTGTATGATGAAAATGCTTCATGCCATCTAGCGATCGGAACATCAATCACGATGTCAGTTAAGGATGCAGGAAACCTTTCACCAGAACAGATGGAAGAAAAAGAGATCAACTTCAGCCGCGGCCACACTGATTTTATGATCGGTTCTGCAGATCTTGAAATTGAAGCTGAATATGAGGATGGCAAACGTATTCCGTTATTTAAGAATGGAAACTGGGCGATATAATGTTTTAAAGACTCCACGCTCGTGGGGTCTTTTTTTTTGAAATGTATTATGAAGGAAGTTGATTTCCACTCCAGGTTGCACGCTTTCCATGGGGCGACCGGTGAGCCTCCTGCCGCTTTGCGCCTTTAGGAGTCTCCACCTGACCGCTCGTCCCATAGGAGTCGGCAACCTTGCGCTCCAATCAACTTGCATAAGAAGTAAAAAGAAAACAATTATTAGCATCAGTCTTGAATAAATCCGCTCTCTTTTATACATTAGTTATTTTCCTTTTTTTTGTACCTTATGGAAGCTAAGAAACTAACAGGAGTTGAAGGTACGAGCTATCTATTTCTAAAAAAGAGAATAGGACAAACCTCTTCATGGAAAAATAACGAAAATGAAGGAGGTTTGTTTATGAAGAAGATAGTCGCGCTTTTTGCGGCGTTTACGATTGTACTTAGCGGCTGCGGCAACTCTAATAATATGAAGGAAAGCGAAGCCGCTCCAAAGAACATGAGTAACGAAACGCGAAATAGCCCAAGGTTAGAACAGATTAATTCGCCACAGAAAAAACAAGTCGATATCTCAAAAGCTGAAACGAATCATGGTAAAACGAAGATTGAGACATTAGGATTCTTAGAGCCGATCGAAGCGAAACAATCAATAAAAGATGTACAAGAATCGGTAAACGATCTAACTTACGTAGCGTTTTTTAGTTATCAAGTAAATAAAGATGGATCACTTAAGCCGATTAAGGATTATGCGGCGCTTCAAGAAGTGAAGAAATCTAAAGCCATGCCGATGATGGTGTTAACAAACTTTATAGACGGAAACTTTTCACCTGAGATCGCACATAACATCTTCACAGATAAAACCGCTTCAAAAACGCTGATTGGGAGTGTTATCAGCACAATGAAGCAAAAAGGGTATAAAGCACTGAATATTGATTTTGAACATATTAAAGAAAAAGATCGAGAGCTGTATAACGGTTTTCTAGAAACGATCATCCCACAAGTTCAAAAAGAAGGATTTAAAGTTTCAACTGCATTAGCTCCAAAGACAAGTGATGAACAAAAAGGACCGTGGCATGGAGCACATGACTATAAACGTCATGGAGAGCTAGCTGACTTTGTTGTTCTTATGACCTATGAGTGGGGCTGGTCTGGTGGACCTCCAATGGCTGTTGCGCCTGTAAAGCAAGTAGAGAAAGTAGTGAAGTATGCAACATCGGTCATTCCTTCAGAAAAAATTGTGATGGGCGCCCCGCTATACGGATACGATTGGACACTTCCATATAAAAAAGGAAATAAATTTGCTAAACGCGTCGCGCCTGCTGAAGCACATGATTTGGCATTAAAAGAAGATGCGACTGTAAAATACGATAACGAGTCTCAAGCACCGTTTTTTAATTACAAAGATGATAGCGGCAAAGAGCACGTTGTATGGTTTGAGAACGAACAAAGTGCTGAAGCAAAGAATCAACTCGTGAAGAAATATAAATTAAGAGGGCTTGGTTATTGGGTATTAGGAGAACCATTCCCTGAAAACTGGACGCTACTAAGAGATCAATTTGAGATTGCTCATAAATAAAACAAAAAGGATTAAGCATTTTCAAGTGCTTAATCCTTTTTCCTGTTTAAGTTTGAGTTATAGAGCAGCGGACAAACATTTTTCGACGACTACACCTCTGCGATCTGGAAAAACTGTTTCAAAGTGGTACTGAGGAAACAGTGCTGACAGTTGTTCTGTGATACCTGCTGCTTTTTGATGAGGCGTGAAACAGACGATGGATGGTCCCGATCCACTTATAGCTGCACCATAAGCACCGAGCTCGATTGCTTTTTCCTTAAGTTCAGCATACAGGGGAACCCATTTCGAACGAAACGGTTCATGAAACAAATCGCGGTTCATCATATCGGCTGCTTTCTTCCAGTCGTTCTTCATCAATGCTGCAACAAGAACATTGCTGATCGCGCTTCCTTCAACCGCCTTGTTGAAGGGAAGAAGGTTTGGCAGAGAGCCTCTAGACTGTTTCGTATGAAGAACTCCATCTGGAATGGCAACGATCATCTCAACTGCAACATCTGGTACATGGACCGTTTCTACCACTTGTCCATTGTAAAAACTGATCGTGAGACCACCAAAGATGGCAGGAATCACATTATCAGGATGTTCTTCTAGTGAACTTGCAAGTAGTGATTTTGATTCTTTAGAAAGTTCAAGGTTTAAAAGGATGTTTGCGAGTTCGATGCCTGCCACGATCGCTGATGCAGAACTTCCCATTCCTTTTGATGTTGGAAACGTACTAACCACATCTAGCTGACACGGAGGCAGTTTTTTTCTAAAAGAATCTGCTGTGAAATGTGCAGCATGCATGATTAAGTTATTCTCATCTTTATTGAATGCTTGAAGTTCTTCGCCGTGAAATGTTGTTTTTCTCGGAGCGAACGGCTGAACGTGAACTGTTAAGTATCTATTTAGCGCAAGCCCGACAGAATCAAAGCCGGGACCAAGATTGGCTGTACTTGCTGGAACATGAATAGAAAAAGGTTCTGCTTTCATTTAAACAACACATCCTTTTAGCTGTTGACGTAGTAGATCAAAATCATTCGGAATTAGGATTGGTTCTTGTTGCACTGTTTTTAGCGCGATGTCAGGGTCTTTAAGACCATTGCCGGTTAGGATGGCCACAACCGAAGCGCCTTTTGGAAGCAAACCTTGTTTGTGTTGTTTATACAATCCAGCAATCGTACTGCAAGAAGCAGGTTCAGCGAAAACACCTTCTTTGGATGCAAGCATCTGATAAGCTTCTAAGATTTCTTCATCTGTAACAGCATCAATGACCCCACCTGATTCTTCTAATGCAGATGAAGCTAACTTCCAGCTCGCAGGATTCCCGATTCGGATGGCAGTTGCAATCGTTTCAGGATTCTTTACCACAGAGCCGTTTACGATAGGAGCTGCACCGGCTGCTTGAAATCCATGAATACGGGGGAGTCCAGAGGATCTCACTGCATCATACTCTTTGAACCCTTTCCAATAAGCACTAATGTTACCAGCGTTTCCAACGGGTATTGCTAGGATGTCAGGAGCTCCGTCTAGCGCATCAACCAATTCGAAAGCTGCTGTTTTCTGTCCTTCCAGACGATATGGATTTACAGAGTTAACAAGAGTGAAATCTTCTTCATCACTCATTTTCTGTACCATCTGAAGAGCTTCATCAAAATTTCCTTCTATCGCAAAAATCTCTGCTCCATACATTTTTGCTTGAGCCAATTTTCCTTGAGCGATCTTACCATCTGGAATGACAACGATACATCTGAGGCCAGCTCTTGCGCCATAAGCCGCAGCTGCAGCGGATGTATTTCCTGTAGATGCACAGATGATCGCTCTGCTGCCTTCTTCTTTCGCTTTTGCCACAGCCATCACCATGCCTCTGTCTTTAAAAGAGCCTGTCGGATTCGCTCCTTCGTACTTCGCATAAAGGTTGATACCCCATTCCTTAGATAGATGTGTCAGGGGAATGAGTGGAGTATGCCCTTCGTTTAAAGATAGGAGGGGAGTAGACTCATTGACCGGCAAATATTCTTTATATTGATGTAAAAGTCCTTTCCAATGCATGTTAAGCTCCCTCCACACGATAGTGACTTTTGATTTCTTGTACCATTTCAGAGTCACGAAGCAGGTTGTATACGTGACTATCTTGCTGCTTGTTCGTTCCGTGTGTAACGATCACAACTTCTGCTACTCCTTTGTGATCAACAGGGCTCTGAATTAATTTTTCAAGTGAGATGTCATGCAGTGAAAACAGAGAAGTGATCGAAGAAAAGGCACCTGCCTCATCTTTCACGTACAATCGGTAAAAGAATTTTCCGTCGATCTCGTTCGGCTGTTTTAACTGTTTATCAAACTGCGGTGCAACTACGCTTTTACCATTAACACCAAGTCGCATGTTTTTCACCACGGCAACTAAATCAGAAACCACTGAAGTAGCAGTTGGAAGCTGCCCGGCACCTGGTCCGAAGAACATGGTTTCTCCTACAGATTCACCGTAAACATAGACCGCGTTATATTCATTTTGAACACTTGCTAGCGGATGTGAGTCGGGCAGAAGAGTGGGCTCAACACTGATCTCCACTTTTCCGTTATCCTTTTTTGCGTTTCCGATCAGTTTCAGCGTATAACCGAACTGGCGTGCATATTCAAGATCTTCTTGTGTAACTTTTGAAATACCTGAAACAGTTACATCATCCAAGTGGATGTGCATGGAGAATCCGAGTGTTGAGAGAATCGCCATTTTTCTCGCGGCATCGATACCTTCAACATCAGATGTAGGATCTGCTTCTGCGTATCCAAGATCTTGAGCTTCTTTTAATACTTCTTCATAGTTGCGCTGTTGTTTATCCATTTTTGTAAGAATGTAGTTCGTTGTTCCGTTGACGATTCCCATCATCTTTGTAATTTTGTCTGAAGCTAACCCATCGACGAGTGAACGAATAATAGGGATGCCTCCTGCAACACTTGCTTCATAGAATAGATCGCATTCATTCTCATGAGCTACTTGTAAAAGCTCTGCACCGTATAAGGCCATCAGATCTTTGTTTGCCGTAATCACATGCTTTTTGTTTTGAAGAGCAAGTGTGATGTATTCTCGCGCTAGTTCAATGCCACCCATCACTTCTATTACAACCTGAATATTTGGATTTTGGATGACGTCCTCAGGATGCTGTGTTAACCATTCATTGTTAATGGAGACTAGGCGTTCTTTATCTACATTCTGAACGAGTATCTTCTCAATAAAAACAGGGCATCCAACTCGGTGCTGCAATTCTTCTCGATTTCCTTCAATCATTCTAACAACACCGCTGCCGACAGTTCCTAAACCTAAAAGTCCTACTGAAACGTGAGTAACCATTTTATCCGCCCCTTTGTTTTTATGGAAAATACACATGTATGTTTGATATGGACATTTTACATGGTGTTGGAACATCATACAACAGGATTTTTTGTAAAGATTTAGATAGCGCTTACATTAACGAGGTCTATTTAGTCTTTTTTTATAGAGTAATAGGATAATCTCCGATATGATAGGAACAGGACTGTAAAAAAGGGGAGCGCTTCTTATGGCTTATGAGTTAGAAGAAACGGTTAAGGACACACTGAATTGTTTAGAAGAGAATATCTTTTATATAGATCAAGACTTGCACATTTCTTGGATGAATCATAGCAGCAAGAATTTAATAGAAATGATGAAGACTTACCTTAAAATAGAATCTTCCGAAGACATTCTTGGCTTACCTATTAGAAGTTTTCATAAAAGCTCTTTTCAAGAAGAGCTGTTAAAAAAAGGTGAGTTTCCGATCGATATGCAGATTGTTCTCTTTAATAAGTTTGTTGCAAGATTGATCGTGAAAGAACTAATCTTGCAGAATGAGAAAAGGGGCTATCTGTTAACGTGGAAAGATATAACAGAGCGTGAACAAGAAAAGGAAAAAACAAAAGAACTTCTTAATGAACTAGCGACGCCTATTCTTCAAACAATCGCAGACCATACGCTGTTAGTGCCGCTGATTGGAGAGCTAACACTCGAGAGACTTGAGACGTTGACTACGAAACTATTAAAAGAATGCTTAAACAATGAAGCGGATTATGTCATCTTAGACTTTTCAGGTGTAACAACCATCACAGATCCTGAGCTGGGGCATGAGATTCAAAAGCTTACAGATGCGATTAAGTTGATGGGAGCAGATGTATTGTACTGCGGTTTTCCAAAAGAAATGGTTAAAAATATGGTTTCTCTTGGTGTACATACGAATCAACGTTCATTTGTATCATTTCGAAATGCTATTCGTTATGTTGTTTCAGAACTTCAAAATAAAGAAGCAGCCGTTTAGTGCGGCTGCTTTGTCTTTTTAATATTTTTAATCGCCTCTTTATAGGAAAGTGGACTTAACTCCTCTGTATGAACGAACTCCCATACCCAATCGGCGTCAGTGTAGGCATATTCTCTCAACGCCCATCCAATGCCTTTCCGGATAAAGAAATCTTGATCGTACTTTGTATCCTTAATAATTTGTGCTAGGAGCTCTTTATCGGTCTTGTCTTTGTACCCGAGTTGAAATAGAATGGCCGATCGCATAAGCCAGATGTTTTTTGATGCGATCCAACGTTCCGTAACGTGTTCAATCTCTTCTGGAAACTTCATCAAATAATAGCCTGCGATATGTTTAGCAATATGATCAACCGTATCCCACCAGCTTTTATTCACGATGGTATATTCGATCCAATCTATATCCTCTTTTGTCATCTGCTTCTTTAATTTTTCTATTATTGTAAACGTGGCATACTGCATTTCGCGTTCTGGCCGAGACCAAGCTTCTTTAATTAATGATGGTAGTTCTTCTTTTGAAGGTAATCCATACTCTTTTAAAAATTCCTTCATACTTTGTTTCAAAATGGGAGAACGAATTCCGAAAAATTCGAACTGATCACGCATATATTTTTTCATGGGTTCTGCATCTTCTTTATTCGCTTGTTTGTTTAAATACTGCCACAATTTTTCTTCATACATGGGATTTCACTCCTTTTAACAAAATTATACAAAATATTGTTAACTAACTGAAACTTTTTTCTGTAACTCTCGTAAATATCTATATAAAACCAATATTGGAAATTAATTATTGTCGACAAAATTTTACAATCTTTTTTGTTTCACTTTGTTAAGGTTATATCAAATTCGACAAAAGGGCGTGGTCATTTATAGCTTTGCAATAAAAAGTATATGAAGACAGGAGAGATGACCGTGGAACTATTCGGATATCCGTTGTCTACGATCTATTTAGGAAGCTTTATCATTTTTGGGTGCATCACTTTTGTATACATTCTTTTTGGTGACATGCTCGATGCAGCAATGGACTTTTTGCACCCATCGCTCATCTTATCCTTTTTTACAATCGGGACGGCTTCGGGCTATTTATTAGAAATCATGACTGAAATTAACAGCTGGTTCATTATGGTTTTCAGTGGATTACTTTCACTGTTACTCGTGACTCTTTTAAACGTTTTCGTCTTGATGCCGATCCGTTCATCGGAAGAATCATTAGCTTATCGAGATGAAGATCTAAAGGGAAGAGTGGGCACCGTAATAACTTCGGTTCCGCCGGATGGATTTGGCGAGATCTTAATTGAAGGCATCAGCGGAAGGATCTCTAAATCCGCAATAAGCATGGATAACAAACCGATCTCTCAAGGTGAAAAAGTGTTGATCATTGATATCCAAAAAGGAGTCGTATCCGTCATGCGTTATGAGCAAGTGGAACAAACATATATTCATTAAACTGGAGGGGTTATTATGAGTTTTTCACCGTTGTTTATCGTTATCGGGGTTGCCGTATTCTTAGTCGTTGCTCTTATTAGTGTTTTTATTACAAAGTATAGAACGGCGAGCCCAGATGAAGCATTAATCGTAACAGGAAGCTTCTTAGGAAGCAAGAACGTGAATATCGACGAAGCAGGCAATCGTATTAAGATCGTTCGTGGAGGCGGTACGTTCGTACTTCCTGTTTTCCAACAAGCAAAGCCACTTAGTTTGTTAACGAGTAAGTTAGATGTACAAACACCAGAAGTATATACAGAGCAAGGTGTTCCCGTTATGGCTGACGGAACAGCGATCATTAAAGTAGGAAGCTCAATCGGTGAGATCGCGACTGCTGCTGAGCAGTTCTTAGGAAAGTTGAAGGAAGATCGTGAAAATGAAGCACGTGAAGTCCTTGAAGGTCATTTGCGTTCTATCTTAGGATCGATGACGGTTGAAGAGATCTATAAGAATCGTGAAAAATTCTCGCAGGAAGTTCAACGTGTAGCTTCTCAAGATCTAGCTAAAATGGGATTGATCATCGTATCGTTTACGATCAAAGATCTTCGTGATAAGAATGGATACCTAGATTCTCTTGGTAAGCCTCGTATCGCACAGATTAAGCGCGACGCTGACATGGCGATGGCAGAAGCTGAAAAAGAAACGCGTATCAAACGTGCTGAAGCAGATAAAGAAGCAAAGCAGTCTGAGTTAGGCCGCGCGACAGAAGTAGCGGAAGCTGAAAAGATGAATCAGTTGAAAGTGGCTGAGTTCCGTCGTGAACAAGATGTGGCTAAAGCCCGTGCTGACCAGGCTTACCACCTAGAAGAAGCGATCGCAAAACAGCAAGTAACAGAACAACAGATGCAGATTAAGATCATCGAGCGTCAAAAGCAGATCGAACTTGAAGAAAAAGAGATTCTTCGTCGTGAAAAGCAATACGACTCAGAAGTTAAGAAGAAAGCTGATGCAGACCGTTATGCAGTTGAACAAAACGCAGAAGCTGACAAACGCAAACAGGTCGCTGAGGCAGATGCTCATAAGTATCGTGTTGAAGCCATGGCAAAAGCCGAAGCAGAGAAAGTACGCCTAGACGGACTTTCAAGAGCAGAAGCGGAACGTGCAAAAGGGGAGTCCGAAGCAGATGTTATCCGTCTGAAAGGTCTTGCTGAAGCAGAAGCGAAACAGAAGATCGCTGAAGCGTTTGAGTTATATGGTCAGGCAGCGATGATGGATATGATGATCAAGATGCTTCCAGAATACGCGAAGCAAGTGGCAGCACCACTTTCTAACATCGATAAAATTACGGTCGTGGATACAGGCGGCGGTGAGAACGGTGGAGCAAACCGTATTACGGGTTACGCGACGAATTTAATGTCATCACTTCAAGAATCTTTAAAAGCATCTTCAGGCATTGATGTTAAAGAACTGCTAGAAAACTTCTCTGGCAAAGGGAATGTTCGTAATAGCATCGACGATCTTCGTATCGAATTTGCTAAAAAAGAGCCGAATGCAGTGGCAACAAAGGAAAAAGCAGAAGTAAAAGCATCAAAGGGCGAATAAATAAAGAAAAAGCTTACTCTGGATGGGTCGAAATAGCCCCTGTAAGAGTAAGCTTTTTGTAAATATGTTTGCTAAGGAGACGTTGAGCGAAATTTATGCTCGTTCGCGGAGATATATGCTCGTTCGCTGAGATTCCACGTGCCAGCCAGATTCAACGATTACTCCTTATTCATCTGAGCCTCGACAGCCTCAAGCTTTCCTGCCATCGTAGACTTTTTATCGCGGCGGTCATCGATGCGAATATTTGTGGCTACTCGCTGAATGCCATTTGAGAAAGGAACTTCATGAAGCTGCTGAATTACATGAAAGAGATCTGGAAGCTCGCCTTCAATCAATGTACTCATAGGTGTAAGCTGGTAATTTACCTTATCTTCGTTTTGCTGAAGAACTTTTTGTATTTCAGCTACATATTCACTAACACTAGGAGTTTCAGTACCGATTGGAATGATCGTAATATCTACAATTGCCATAAATAAAACACCTCAACTTTTTACTTTATTGTAGCAAAACCAAACATAATGACAAACAAAAGGACGATAACTATGGAAATTCAGTATGCGAAGAAACACCATCTTCAAAAAATAATAGAATTAGATAAAAAAATAATAGGAAGTGATCACAGGAAAGAAGAGCTCGAACATGCGATAAAAGAGGAAAGATGTCTTATCCTCTATCAGGAGGATGAAATCGCTGCTTTTTTAATCTATCATACTCACTTCTTTGACTGCTGTTTTATATCGCTTATCATGGTTGATCCGGCTCATCAAAGAAAAGGATTGGCGAGTAGTTTGTTAACACACATGAGTAGGATCTCACCTACAAATAAGCTATTCTCATCCACAAATGAATCAAATGAATCTATGAAAAAGGTATTTATCAAGAACAATTTTAAGAAAAGCGGATTTATCGATAACTTAGATGAAGGAGATCCAGAGATTATTTATTATAGAAATTGTTACTAAATGTTTGGGCCGCCTTCAACAAGCATCCCTATAAAAGAAAGGAAGAAACAAGATGGTGGAACTAAAAAGAATAGATGAGGCGATCGATGAACTTTTTACATATAGAAATATTGGAACTGATCCAGCGTTCAGTAGGTTTCTTCCGATGGTTTACGATCTCATCGATTTTGATTGGCGCAATGAGTTCCAACCTGAATTTACCAAACTGTTCAACGGACTCATGCTTAGAGGAGACGAAAAGGTAAATCGAGTATTTTTGGCTGTTTTCCCTACAGAAGAAATTTTAGAAAGATTCATTGCTGAAAGTCATCCAGGAGATCTGTTATTTATGCATCATCCCATTGTGATGGAATGCGGAGATCCAAAAGGGAAATGGGGAAGAGGTTTTATGCCGATACCTCCTCATTTTATCCAGCAGATGAAGAAAAGACGTTTATCGGTATTTACGATTCATGTACCACTCGATTATTCAAGGGTAATCAGTACGAGTGATGCGTGGGGAGAAGCATTAAACGCAAAAGTGATTGGAGAACTATTGAAGGATGATAATGGAGCTTGTGGTATTCTTTGTGAAATAGCTCCTACTTCTACAGAGGACTTGATTCATCATTCAACCGAATTGTTCGGAATTCCTTATGCTGATGTGCATGGTCCTATTCATAAAAACATAACGAAGATCGCGATTGTTGCAGGATGCGGTGATAAAGTAGAAGCAATGATCGAGGCGGAAAAGATGGGTGCAGAAGCCTATTTGACAGGTGAGGTGCATTGCCACATCGATAATGATTACGGTAAAAAGAAGTATGAACAGATGAAAAGCTATATTGCTCAAAGTACAATGAGCTTAATCGGCGTATCGCATGCTGCTTCCGAATATTTAGTTCATGCTACACAGTTGAAATCTTGGTTTGAAGAGCAGTTTTAATTGCGTGTAACGCTATTACCTCAAAGTAAATGGTGGGTATGATCACAACAAAAAAAGAGGTGGGAAGAAGACATGAACATTCGGCGAGCGAAAATAACAGATGCAGCAGAAATTGCGAAAGTACACGTGAAAAGCTGGCAGCAATCGTATAAAGGTCTAGTAGATGACGATTATCTATCACAGATGTCAGTTACGGAAAGAGAACAAAGATGGAGTGAATGGTTGGTCCAGAAATCGCACATTGTTCTTGTTTTAGAAGATGAGAATCATCATTTATGTGGCTTTATTTCTGGAGGTTCGATCAGGTCACAACATCAATATGAGAGTGAGATATATGCTTTTTACTTTGAAAAAACAGTGCAACAAAAAGGACATGGAACAAGAATGCTTAAGGCGTTCTGTAAAGAACTAACATCAATAGGGAAGAAAAGTATGATCCTGTGGGTATTGAAAGAAAATCCATCCAAACAAGCATATATTTCAACAGGTGGGAAAAAGATAGATGAAGAACAGATAACAATAGGAAAGCAGCATTTGTTTGAAGAATGCTTTGCATGGGATGACATAACGTATATACTAACTACTAGTACCGAACAAACGACTTAAATACATAGAAAAAATAACAATGCGTTTTACTGAAATGTATTTTCCTCTTTCCAAATTACCCAATTTATCGTTACAATGGTAGAAGGTGTAAAAAAAGAAGTTGGTGACGTCATGGAATTTGACTTAATAAATATCATACATCAATATAGCTATTTTGGTATTTTTCTACTATTGGCATTAGGTATTATCGGCTTACCTATCCCGGATGAGATCCTTTTGGCCACTGTAGGATACTTCATTTTTGCAGGAGATCTTCCTTTTTTACCTGCTGTAATGAGTGCTTTTTTTGGAGCGATAGCAGGTATTACGGGTAGCTATTATTTTGGAAACATCTGTGGTAAACCTCTGTTAAAAAAGTTAGGCCCAAAATTTGGGGTATCTGAAGAAAAAATAGAAAAAACACAAAATTTCTTTTTAAAGTATGGAAAATCAGCATTGTTTTTTGGCTACTTTATGCCGGGAATAAGACACCTGACCGCTTATTTTGCTGGAATGTATTCTTTAAATTGGAGACAATTCGCACTTTACGCTTATAGTGGTGCTTTGTTCTGGTGTTCCTTCTTTATCGTGATCGGCTATCAATTGGCAGGTCGATGGGCTCTAGTCATGGAAGTAATCCATAAAGTAGGTCTGTTCGCATTTACAATCGTAATCCTTAGTGTTGTTGCTTGGTTCATCTTTAAACCGAAAAACAAAGGTTCCTATTCAAATGGATGGTTTAAATAATTATGTCTTCCAATGCTGGAAGGCTTTTTTTTATGTCTTTTAACAAAAATCATTGCTATGTATATTTTCTCTTCAACAAACAAATTTTATTAGATGACAGTCAAAAATTTTTAAAGGAGTGTCATTTAATGAAAAAGACTATTCTCGTTACTTCAATGGCCGTGATGCTATCATCGTTTCTAGGTGCTTGTGGAATGAACAACAACGACAAGGACATGGGAAAAGAAGCGCGTAACAACATGACTGAAGTGAACTACGACAACCGTGCTGACCGAAATATGGATAACATGAACAACAACATGGATATGGGTATGGATAATCAGTACGACGAAAACACGCGTATGGATGTAGCAGATAAAGCGGCGAATAAAGTAACAGATCTTAAAGAAGTAGACGATGCGACCGTTATCGTTACAGAGAACAATGCTTATGTAGCTGCAAAGCTTAAAGGCGGCGAGAGCATGAAGCTTTCGAGAGAGACAGAAAAGAAAATCGGCGATACCGTTCGAAAAACAGATCCTGATATCAATGATGTCTTTGTTTCAACGAACCCTGACTTCATCGATCGTATGAACGGATATGCTGACGAGATTAACAAAGGAAATCCTGTTTCAGGTTTTGTAAGAGAGTTCAACGATACGATTAAGCGTGTGTTCCCAACTAATCGTTAAATGAGTAAAAGGGCTGAGTATGTCTCAGTCCTTTACTTACGAAAACATTTGTTAGAAAATTCATTATATCTGAATATTGACTCCAATCTCATATCGTGTTACAAATACATATGGATAAAAAAATATTTCGACAAAATTCGATAATTACAATAAAAACGAAATCATATAGATGACCACGGAGGAGGAATTTAATATGCAGAAGCGGACGCTCTCGGTGGGCTTAATGTTATTTGCTTTATTTTTTGGAGCAGGAAATTTAATTTTTCCGCCAGCATTGGGTCAGTCAGCAGGGGAAATGGTCTGGCAGTCCATGGTTGGCTTTTTCATAACAGGAGTTGGATTACCTTTATTGGGTGTAATCGCACTAGCACGTACGGGTGGTGGCCTACAAACCTTAACGGAACGAGTTAATCCGTTATTCGGTTCTGTTTTCGCAATCATACTTTATTTAGCCATAGGGCCTTTCTTTGGAATCCCTAGAACTGGAACTGTTTCTTATGAGATGGCAGTCGTTCCTTTCTTACCAGAAAGTATGAACAATGGTCTGACGCTTTTCTTGTTTACAGTTGTATTCTTTGCCGTAACGTATTGGCTTTCGTTAAATCCATCAAAACTTGTAGACCGAATCGGTAATATCTTAACGCCAGTATTATTGCTCATTATCGTATCTCTTTTAGTTAAAGCGATCATTACTCCGGTTGGAAAACTAGGTACTGCATCTCCTAATTATGCAAGTAATCCTTTAGTTAAAGGGTTTATGGATGGATATTTGACGATGGATACACTAGGAGCACTTGCGTTTGGTATCGTAGTCATCACAGCAGTGAAACGACCAGAGATGAAAAAAGAACAAGTAACCAAGATGGTTATTAAGGCAGGACTGATCGCAGCTACTTGTTTGGCCGCAGTTTATGGTATTTTAGCTTATTTAGGAGCTACAAGTCAGGCACTAGGCAAAACGGATAATGGCGGTCAGATCCTTACGAATGTTGTAGCAGAACTTTTTGGACCGTTTGGAAACGTACTCCTTGGTCTAGCTGTAGCACTAGCTTGTCTTACAACTTCAGTAGGTCTTGTAACAGCTTGTGGAGAATTTGCAAAAAAAATGTTCCCGAATGTTTCTTATAAAACAGTTGTACTTCTTATGAGTGTTTTCAGTGCTGGTATTGCAAACCTAGGATTAACACAGTTAATCTCAGTTTCTGTACCTGTTTTAACAGCGATCTATCCAATTGCGATTGTTTTGATTCTGCTTTCTTTCCTACATGATTTATTCTCTGGGAGAAAAGAAGTATATATCGGTGGAATCGTAGCAACTGCACTTGTCTCAATAGCAGATGGATTAAAAGCTTTTGGACTTAAACTGGGTGCGATCGAACAAATTTATTTGCATATCCCTCTTTATGCAGATGGAATCGGGTGGCTGCTCCCTGCTATCATAGGATCAGTTGTAGGTTTTATCATTGCCGTAATAAGAGGTAGAATCGTCATCTTCTCTACAAATTAAGAAAAAGAGAATGCCTTAGGATTAGATCCTAAGGCATTTTTTTATGTTATTTAAACCAACGCTGGTGTTTTTTCTTTTATCTTAGCTGCAACGTTTTGAGCAATCCATACGCCACATGCACTTGCTTGGGCGAGACCACGCGTGATTCCAGCACCATCTCCACCAACATAGAGGCCGTTGATCTCTGACTCGAATTTATCATCAAGCTTTGGACGTGCAGAATAGAACTTAGCTTCTACACCATAAAACAATGTGTGTTCTGATGCGATACCAGGTGTTACTTTATCTAATGCCTCAGTCATTTCAATCAAACTTTTCATCGTGTTATAAGGAAGCACAAGCCCTAGGTCGCCAGGTACAGCTTCTTTTAATGTTGGAGAAAGGAAGCCTTCTTTAATTCGTTTATCCGTAGATCGACGTCCTTTTAAGATATCACCATACTTCTGAACGACAAGGCCACCCATAGAAAGCTGATTGGCAAGTCTTGAAACCTCATGAGCGTATTCTGTAGGCTGATCAAACGGTTCAGCGAATTGATGTGATACAAGGAGTGCAAAGTTTGTGTTCTCACTGCCTAGCTTAGGATCTTTATAGGCGTGTCCGTTCGCAAGCATGATACCAGAATGGTTCTCTACGACAACATGTCCAGAAGGGTTGGAACAAAACGTTCTTACTTTTGTGCCGACAGATGTATTAAAAACAAATTTACCTTCATAAAGATGCTTGTTGATCTCTTCCATCACTAAGTTAGAAGTTTCAACACGAACGCCAATGTCGACTTGGTTAGCTGTCATTTTTATACGTCTTTTTTTAAGAATTTTCGTGAGCCATGTTGAACCATCGCGACCGGGAACAATAACAACTTTCTCTGATGTAAGAGATGTTCCGTCTTTTAGAAGGATTCCTTTTGCTACATATCCTTCAGCCGTTCGTTCGGTAATGAGATCTTCAACCTCAGCTTTATATTTCATCTCAATGCGTGTTTTTAAGTATTCATAGATGCTTTTCAGTATTTCAAGGTTTTGTTCTGTACCAAGATGACGAACTTGAGCTCTTAGAAGCTTCAAACCAGCTGCATAACCGCGCTTTTCAATATCCTTGACTTCTGGTGTAAGAGGGTCTGTGATTGAATCAGTGGCTCCGTGCTCTAAGTTGATCTCATCTACATATTTAATAAGTTCAACCACTTGTTCTTCCGATTGGTAATCTGTCATCCATCCTCCGAATTCGCTCGTAATATTGAACTTTCCATCCGAATAAGCTCCTGCTCCGCCAAAACCATTTGTGATCGAACAAGCTGGTAAACAACCGGCAAATTCTTTTCTGCCTGCTGCAGGCGGACATTTTTGAATTTTCTTTTCTAAAATCGGGCACGAACGTGCATAGATGTCATGTCCCTTATCTATTAACAAAATCTTTGCATCTGGAAGCTGTCTCGTTAGTTCGTAGCTCGTAAAAATTCCTGCAGGACCTGCGCCAACAACAATTACATCATAATGGGTATTCATAATAATCCCCCTTGAAATACTTGGTAGTTTTTCTAGAATTGTTTTTTCCCTTGGTAAATATAACAATTATTAAGGTGGATTTCAACTAAAATACGAACAATTTAATAAAAAAATATACTTTTATTCGTGTTTTAGTTCTGAAGGGTGATTGATATGAGGATTGACTGAAAATCAGGAAATAAGATTACAATGTAAAAACAGGTATGAGAACCGATTTTCTTTTTATCCCCACCACTCTCAAAACAAAAGGCTATTTTCTAAAAGATTGTTGATTTAATATCTTTTGTCTACCTCTTTGACTGTTGATTGGAGTGGAAGGTGCGAGACTCCTGTGGGACAGGCTGGCAGGTGAGACACTTAAAAGTGAAACGCCCAAATGTGGCTCACCGCCTGCCCCGCGGAAAGCGAGCAGCCTGGAACGGAAATCAACACTCCTAAAAGCAACAAAGTTTACGAGAACAGCCCAAAAAAAACCTAAAGAAGGGGCTTCTTCAGGTTTTAGAATCTGATCTTCATAATCTTCCAGCCGTCTGTCATTGATTTTCGTTCCATTAAAAAGGTAAATGTATCTGTTTGTAATCCGTTATCATCGTACTTTTTTACTCTAGCTCTTATTTCAGTTCGAACAACAGGAGGATACCTAGTACTTGGAGATCTGATCTCATATTGCATACTTGTGATTCCTTTGAACAGCTCCGTAACGGTCGAGTCTTCAAGCAGGTTCCTGTTTAGGACAGGCATAGCTAATTTGATGTCTTGCTGTTTCATGCCGACTAAAAACATAGAAACTGCTTGTTTCGCACTTGCTCCAGCTGCGTATTTAGAAAGTTGTCCGCCAGCTTTTAAGATCATAAATTGATGAGAAGGATCAATATTGCGTGTTCGGTGTGTTGAACTACCTAAAAAATGTATACAAAAATGGCCAGGAAATCCGTTTTCTAATGCGCCTGCTCCATGAGGCATTCCATGCATGCTGCCTGCGAGCATTCTGCCTTTTACGGGAATAAGTATAGCTCGTCGATTCCAGCTCCATTTATCGTTATATAGATGCTTTAAAACAGCTGTATCATCGCGGGTCAACGGCTGTACATCGGCATGCTTATTGCCAGCCCTTCTTTGTACTTGAAAATAAAAGCCGGTCTCTAGATCTACGACTTTAAATGTAGCACCTTTAGGAAGGAGTTTGTTTACTTTCTCCCATTCTACAACCTCCCCCTTTTTTACGATTGGGAAATAAGTTAGGGGTTCTTTTGCTTCAGAGGTGAGGGGAAAGAAGAAGCTTAAACAAGCAGTTAATAGAACTCCAGTCATGATCTTATTCCACATAGTCAGTCCTCAATTCCGTATAATTTTCTCTTCCTTAATATGGATTGTTTTGTCCTTTTTATCCTCCAAAAGTAAAAGAGTGAATGAAAATATTGGCTTCAAACGTCTAAAAGGTAGAAGAAGGGGGAGCGTTATGAAGATTATTAAGAAACTGTTGATGCAACTGATTTTAACGATCGTTTCCATTATTTTAATCAGTGGACTACCAGAATTAATCATGAACAAGAATGTAAGTATGTATTTCAATAAGATCAAGGATGTTTGTAGAGATATCTTTCAATTGAATCAGATGACTTACTTCAACCAAGGCAAGCCGAGGTTATTTTTAGATGATATATGGTCGCCATATATTTATTCACTTTCCATTCTTTTTGGGGCATTGTTGATTGCTTTTTGTATGGCGCAACTGCTCACGTGGGTTACGTTAATGCTGCCAATGTTCATAAGGGGAGCTATTAAAAATCTACTTACCTTTTTAGAGTCCTTGCCAGATCTGCTTGTTTTTGCCCTCGTACAGATGGGGATTGTTCTTATTTATAAGAAGACAGGAGTACTTGTATCGAATGTGGCTTCGATGGGAGCGGAAGAGAGGATCTATATCGTACCTATTGTTTGCTTGATGATTCTGCCCTTTGTTTACTTTTATAAGATGATGATACTTCTTGCTGAAGAAGAGCTTAGCAAACAGTATGTTGAGATGAGTTTAGCAAAAGGTATGAGACGGATATACGTACTTGTCGTACATGTCACGAGAAATACAAGTGAAGGTATCTTCCATTTTTCAAAATCAGTCTTATGGTTTATGATCTCTAACTTGCTTCTTGTTGAGATCATCTTTAATATCCATGGAATCACTCATTACATGTATAGCGATTTTAGACCAGAAATGCTTGCTGCTTGTCTCATACTTCTCGTCATTCCATTTTTTCTTTTGTATGCTCTTTTCGAATGGGTCATTGTTCATTTTACGAAGAGAGGAGAATGGGTATGATTCGGAGCGTGAAGTTTTGGATAGGGTTTTTCATTCTAATCGTGTTTATCATCTCTAGCTTAGGTTTCGAATTGTTTTATGATAGCAAAGTTCGTCAAGTTCAGCTGCTTTATGATAATCAGAAAAACCTGATAGGTGGTGCACCTTTTGACCCTTCGCTCATGTTTCCTCTTGGTACAGATCCACTTGGATATGACATCAGCCATAAAGTACTCCAAGGTGCAAAATTCACCTTAATTGCCGTTATAGCAATCGGTGTATTTCGTGTTCTTTTCAGTTTTATCGTGGCTATTCCTTTTGCATTCTATCTACCAGATAACATCAGAAAAGGTTTAGATCAGCTTCTTAGTTCGTTTTATTTTATTCCACTTACAATCATAGCTGTTTTTATACTAGGGCCAATTTTAAGGGAGCAGCTGAATGCTCAAGGAGAAGAATTTTTCCTTTATTCGTTTTTTGCAAGGGTAAGCCTTGAGGTTATTATTTTGACGTTGCTCGTAGTACCCCTTCTAGGCTCAATGATCGGAAATATGATGGCCTCAATATTGAAAGAAGACTTTATTGAAAGTGCGCAACTGTTAGGTGCATCCAGGTGGCGTGTTTTTATGAAACATGTTATTCCTCACATGTTACCAAAGCTTGTAATTGTTTGGTGTCAGCAGTGTGTGCAAGTGTTGATAATTTTTACGCATCTTGGATATTTAAAGTTGTTTTTTGGAGGGACGGATATTGATTTTAATCCGATGATGGCGGATCCGCCAAAATCAATGTCAAATGAGTGGTCAGGTCTTGTTGGCGATTATTACACCCAGATTCATGCCAATCCCTACATCGCACTCGGTCCGATCATCATGTTCGGAATCGCCATCTATGCTTTTCAGCTGATTGGTGAAGGCTTTCAGCAGCACATTCAAACAAGGCATGTTAAAAAGAAGAAAGACGTTCGTTTGAATAAGGAGCGAGAAATGAAAATTGAACAAAAATCATCTTTTGATTTTATAGAGAAAAGAGGAGCTTAATTTAATTAAAGGAGGATATACCAATCATAAAAAGTTATAAATTTTGGATAGGATTTATTATCATTTTTGGACTTATCCTATCAAGCATTGTCTTTGAACTGAGTTTTGATAGTAAGATTCGTCAAGTACAGGCTATATATGATGAGAATGGGTATCCGATCAATGCAGCTCCTTATGAACCATCCTTGATGTTTCCGTTTGGGACGGATGCATTAGGCTACGACACAGGTATGAAAATACTTGAAGGTGCGAAGTTCACATTGCTTAGTGTTCTTGTGATTGCCTTACTCAGGATCTTATTTAGTTTTGTTCTCGCTATTCCTTTAGCTTTTTTCGTACCAGATCGAATAAGGAGGATACTTGGCCAATTATTAAGTTCATTCTACTTTATTCCTTTAACCATAATTGCTGTTTTTCTCTTAACACCTGTATTATGGGAACAATTACGGATGCCGGGCTGGGAAGAATATTTTATTTATACTTTCAATCAGCGTATTTGGCTTGAGGTTTTCATCTTAACAATCCTAGTGATACCTTTGTTAGGTTCAACCATTGGAAATATTCTTGCACTTATTCTAAAGGAAGATTTTATTGAGGGGGCTCATATCTTAGGAGCTAGCAAGTGGAGGATTTTCATTAAGCATGTAATCCCGCATTTGCTGCCAAAGTTGGTGATCGTGTGGTGTCAACAATGTGTTCAATTATTAATTATATTCATGCATCTAGGCTATTTTAAACTCTTCTTTGGGGGAACTGATGTAGATTATAACCCGTTAATACCTGATCCGCCTGTGTCTATGTCAAATGAATGGTCAGGACTTATAGGAGATTATTATAATCTAATTACTGTAAATCCTTCTATCGCACTCGGTCCGATCATCATGTTCGGAATCGCCATCTACGCCTTTCAGCTGATTGGTGAAGGTTTTCAGCAGCACCTGCAAACGAGGCATTATAAAAGGACGAACCGTAATCGCGTGCTTGAAAAACAAATTCTCGTGAGTAAAACGAAATCATCTTTTGATTTCGTTCACAAGAGAGGCGCTTAAAAATACACCACTTTTCTCTTCTCACCATACTATGTAATATCCTGTGCAGACAGGGGGGAGAGAAATGATTTTTGTTAATGGGTATCCGGTAAAAACGGCTCAAATCTCGGGTTTTAATTCGCTTACACAAACACAGAAACTGGTAGGCGAAAAGCTTGAAAAATCCAGAGAATCATTTTATTACACAAGTCCACATCAGTTTTTATTTGAAGTGGTCATGCGTACAAATATTGTAGCAGCAGCAAACGCTATGCGTGATAGCGGAGCAGGATTTGCGACGTTCGTGAATTCACGCTGCAATCCGCAATATTGGAGAAGAACAGCTTATGGCGGTTTTTTGCTTCGATCCGATGCCCGTCCTTCTGACGCCATTTCAGATATTTTTATCAATGGAAAACGGTACGGGTTCGAATGTACAACAGCTATTATGATCATGATGTACAAAGCGATTCTTGAAACAATTGGAGCGGGTATGTTTGATCAATTGTTTAACGGGTTGCTTCTCTACAGTACGGAGCATGATGAGGATCTACAGATTATTGCAGTGCCATCTGGGGATTCGTTGCCAGGTGATGTGAGATATGTTAAAAATCCAGAACATCATCCTAATACGCCTCAGTGGCAAGGTGAAAACCTGATCGACCTTGGAAACGGACAATTTTTCGGTCATGGAATCGGAACAGGAACAATTGGAGAGGTTATTGATGTGCTTAATCAAAAAAGAATGCCTGGTGCAACGGTTTCGGCTTTTCTAACAGCGGAGATCATAAGGCCAAACTATCGACTCATGTCGGAATACACACGTCATCCAATCCGAAGATTGCTTGGTGGAGTCATATAAAATGCCTAGACAAAAAGACGCAGAGAACTATGATCTCTGCGTCTTTTATATATTTTTAATTATTGAAGGTATGGTCTTGGATCGACTGCATTTGATTTTGAGCCGTTCCATGGGCCTTTGTGCAATTCAAAATGCAAATGCTGTCCTCTAGAAGCGCCTGTGTTACCTTGGTAGCCTAAGAATGTCCCTTGAGAGACAGACTGACCTTGGCTAACAGCAGGTGTAGATCTCATGTGTGCATATAGCGTTGTGTACAGTTGTCCGTTAATATAGTGCGTAATATACACAACGTTACCATAAGAGCTTGAATAGTAAGCTCTCGTAACCGTTCCAGATGCTGCTGCTACGATTGGAACAGTACTTCCGCCTTGAGCGATATCCATTCCGTAGTGCATGCCCGCGCTTCTGTTACCAAAGCCTGAAGTGATGAATCCTTGTGAAGGCATGATAAAGTCACGACTCACTGGTGCTGGAGCAGGTGTTGGTGCTGGCGGTGGAGTTGGTGCAGGTGAAGAACCTGAGCCTGAGTTAGATTTGTTTTTCTCTCTAGCCGCTGCTTCTTCACGAGCTTTTTCTGCCGCAGCTGCAGCCGCAGCTCTTGCTTCAGCTTCTCTTTTCTTGCGTTCAGCTTCTTCACGTTTCGCACGTTCAATTTCAGCTTTAATCGCTGCTTCTTGTGCGGAAAGAAGTTCGTTCGTCTCATCCAGCTGCATAATATGATCATGTAGATGGTCTTCTTCCGTCTCTAATTGAGCGAGAAGCGCATTCTTTTGTTTTTTCTGGTCCGTTAGTTTTTGGTTCAATCCTTCAAGTTCGGTTAAATCTGAATTTAGAGACAAAAGTTCACTCTCAACCTGTCCTTTTTTCTTTTCAACAGACTCTTTATCTTGTTTGTGCTCTTCTAAGATGGCTTTATCTTGTTCAGCAATCACGTTTAATGCAAACACGCGATCAAGGAAGTCGCCGAAATCTTTAGAACCTAATACCACATCTAAATAATTTACCGCACCGCCGCTTTCGTACATGGAAGTTACACGTTCTTTTAGAAGTGCATCACGTTCTTTGATTCTCTTTTTAAGAACATCGATTTCTTTTTTTAGTTTTTCAATAGAAGCTTTCGTTTCTTGGATTGATTCTTTTTTGTTTCCAATATCTTTAAGAGTTTTGTCGATAGAACTCTCTAATTTTTGAATTTGATCTAACGTATGATCTTGTTGATTTTGATTTTTCTTTAATTCACCCTGCTTTTCCGTTTGCTCAGAGCGATTATTTTCTTTTTTCTCTTTTATAGAAGACAGAGTTTCTGCCGATACCGTATATGTACTGAATACTAGACTGAGAGACAGTGTAGCCATAACTAGCTTACGTTTCAAGATGGGTACTCCTCCTTGTAAGTGCAAATGTTGCCAATTTCTTTACTGAAGTGATTATACCATTGATTAATCATCAGTTATTGCGAAATAATATTACATTTATATTTCAAAATATTACACATTGAAACATATTTCGACGGTAACCTTGTAGAGATTTGTCTGTATTAGGAAATTAAAAGGTAAAAACAGCGTGGTAATCGAATAAAAGAGTAGGTAAATAGAATGGAGTTTCATTACAAAGTTGAAAACAAAGTAAGTTTAATAGAATCTCATTCATTATATAATCGGCTAAATTTTAAAAAAGTTAAAAAACGAATAAAAATATCATGGTCAGTCGTCATATAGATAGGGTGTTGTTAAAGGGGGGAAGTTCTTGACGATCAATCGGAGATTTAATAACGAAGGCATTGATTCTCACTCACTCAGCCAAGAAGAGTGGATTATACAGATAATGGATATATACCAAGACAAAGTGATAAGGCTAGCTTATACATATGTTAAGGATCGGAAATTGGCAGAGGACTTAGCACAAGAAGTATTTGTGAAATGTTATATACATAAAGACAACTTTAGAAATGATTCCTCTGTTAAAACTTGGGTATATGCCATCACTGTTAACTTGTGTAAAGATTATTTAAGAAGCGGTTGGAAGAAATACATTCATGTGATGGACCGGTTCGGAAAGTCGAGACCATCTTCAGTTTTAACACCAGAACTATCGATCGTCCAAAAAAGTGAACATGAGGCGTTAGCCGAACATGTCCTAAATCTTCCTCTTAAATATCGAGAAGTAATCCTTCTTTTCTATTATAAAGAGCTAACCGTTTGCGAGATTAGTCAAATCTTAAATAAAAAAGAAACGACAATCAGAACATTACTTCAGCGCGGAAGAGAACTGTTGCGTCGAAAACTGGAGAAGAGTAGGTGAGATCATGGAAGATCCTTTCAAGCAGCTGCCTGAAATATTGAACAACGGCCGTATGAGAACAATAACGTTTAAAGAGGAACATAGACAGAAAGTCCTTCAGAGAACAAGGGATCTCCACAAGCCTCCTGCTCCTAAAAGCATGTGGTATCACTGGTTTCATCAAAGTTTAAGTCTTGCTCTAGGTGTAGCGTTCATCTTTATTTTTGTTCAATTTGCTGAGAGTGTTCCTTTTCAGCTTCATGAGAAAAAAGAAGCTCAATCTATAGCGAAAATACCATATGCCAATCAAGCGATCTTAACGAAAGCTAGGCATGATATGCGAAACCATCACAAGATCTCAGATGTGATGGCTAATCAAAAGAAAGATAACCTTACCGTTTTTATTACGTTTCCGAAAAATCTATCACAAGAAAAACAAATTTTTCTTACCGAATCGTACCTAAAAGAGGTATCACATCTCACACTAAATGAACCTTACGAAGCACAAAAGAATTTGGGAGAGCTATGGAACTATGTTAATGTAAAGATCTATACCACAACAGAATCTGAAGACGACATGTTAAGACAACTGATGCACGTTGACCAAAACTTTGAGTGGAAGGGTTCCATCAATAAGCATGATGGTATATTGAAATGGGAACGCATACCTGTATCTAATAATTAATCCACACTTAAAAAGGTTTTCATTAAAACAACTAGAAAATAGATAGGAAACAAGCAAAAGCGGTGAAAAGAATGAAAAAAACACACATAAATTTTTTTACAGAAGTAGGAGCTCAAAAGCCTAATAGTATTAGAAATAAAGAAACACCTTGTCCGTTTTGTCGTATTGATGAGTTAGAGGAAGTTTTGGATAAGCAAGATTCGGTCATTCTTGTTAAAAATAAATATACCGTCCTCGATGGAGCTTTCCAGACTGTACTGATCGAAACAGATGAATGTGAAGGAGAGCTCTCCAACTATTCGAAGGATCATCTATACAAAGTCCTTCGTTTTGGGCTTGAACATTGGGATAACATGTTAAACAGCGGCAAGTACAAGTCGGTGATGTTCTTTAAGAACCATGGTCCATTATCAGGTGGAACAATTCGCCATCCTCATATGCAGATCATAGGATTGAACGAGGTAGATTGTCTTCATGATTTTTCCGAAAACCAGTTTAAAGGATTGCTTGTTTTAGAAAAAGATGGAGTAAGGTTTACCGTATCAACTGAACCGAGAGTTGGTTTTTATGAACTGAATGTCATTTGGGAAAAAGACGCTGAACTTTCTTTATTCGCGGACTGTATTCAAGCGGGTGCTCATTTTTTGCTGAATCATTTTCATAGAAGCTGTACAAGTTACAACCTTTTCTTTTATAAACATAACGAAAAGACATATTGCAAGATCATGCCTCGTTTTGTAACGTCACCACTTTATATGGGGTATGGTGTACAGCAAGTGGCAAATAATATAGAAGGAATTGCCCAAAGCATTAAAGATATCTACTTTAAAGCATAAGAAAACCAGATCTTTCTCAGATCTGGTTTTTTGCTTGATTAAATAATGTTTCCATCGCAAAAATGATTAAAGGATGAGTTTCATCCATTACTTTGTTAATCTCGAGCCGTTCTGTCCACTGATGTGCATCCTTCCCAAGAGGACCAATGTTAATAACGGGAATATCAAGCTCTCTCATATCATCAAACGGAATATGATAACGAGATCCTAGTAATGGAAAGTTACTTGTGAAGGATGAAAGATCACGAGAATCTCCGTGAAACCCAATATAGCTCAAGTCCGATAAGCCGCTAAAATAGTGGACATTAACAAGCTCGCTGTTGAATGTGTTATTCGCATGATTGACTACCTCATCTGATGTAGCTTTAATGAGCGGGTGGTCGCTTGAACATACAGCGGGATAAAAAGGCGGTGTGTAGAACAAAACGATCATCGGAGAGATGTCTCTGCAAAGACTCGCTAGCTCAAATACATATTGGATCGTCAGTTCTCTTTCATCCGCGTTCGGGTTGTTCGTCTGAAGCATGTTTTCTCTGCGATCAAGTTCTTCTTGTCCATATTTAGTTACGGCATGTTCATATAGTTCATTGAAGGTAAGTACTTTAATACTCTCTTTTTTGGGAGTGAACGGTACGATCTCAGCGACATTTTTGCTTCTTTCAAAAAGCCGTTCTTCTAATTTAATCGCAGCGTTTTGTGCGCTTTTTATTAACATATCCGTAATATCCGAGAGTGATCGATTAAAGAGCATGAGATTAAACATGGTTACAGCTGCATGAGGAATCTGGACAGAGTAGTGATCTTTTAAATCTTTTTGAATCAAGTTCGTTGGGACAGGCGTAGCCTCTTCTCGAAACTTCTCTACATAATCGACGTTCCATTCCAGTTCCCTCGTAATTTCAGCAGCCATCACATTTCCGTTCATACCTGCAAGTGGCTCACCTACGTGAGTCTCCTTACCATAACAAAGAAATCCAGGTAGAATCTTCCCCGTTGATCCTGTATACATATAGGAAGTTGTGTCTCCTGGATATTTTGTGAAACTCGGTTCTCCGTTCAAACATGTGATGTACTTTATATCATATTCTTCTTGAAGCTGCCGTAAGACACTGACACCCGTAAGCATGCCTTGTGAGTGCACTTCTTCATCAGGAACAGAAATCATGAGTACATTTCCTTTAAAATGGCCGGTTGTCGCTTTTTCGATCATGGACATATGAAGAGCGACGCCAGCTTTCATATCCATGATGCCGCGGCCGAAGAGCCATTCTCCACTATTCAGATCATCCTGAACAAAAGAATGGAGTAGGTCCTTATTTTCAATGATCTTTTCAGTCAGTTCTTCTGGCCGGAAAGCGAGATGCTTCCATTCACCAAAATCCTCAACCGAAACAACATCAAAATGACTGAGCAAAATAATGGTTTCTTTGATCGAAGGATCATTCTGTACAAATGCAGTGATCAGTTTTCGACCATCTGGAAGAGGATGATGGCGAACGTAATCAGGATGCTTCGTAAAATAATCTAATGATGAAAGCGTATGGTGAAGATGCTCGGCCATAAATAATTCTCCATCATGATGAGTAATGCTCGGAATAGAAACGAGGTCTTTCAGCAATTTCTTGTATCCCTCTTTTGTTTGCCACTTTAACATATGTGTACCTCCTAGATGTATGCCTTTGTTACCTATACTCTTCTTTCCCTTTAAATCCTTCTTTGAAAAGTTTCTTGGAATGTATTGACAGATAATAAAAGAAAATGGTATATGTGTATTATAACAAGTAGTACACTTAGGACAAAAGGGGTGTCAGCATGATTACTGTAAGTGATTTATCCTATGCTTTTAAAATTGGAAAAAAAGAAAAAGAGAATATTGTACCTGTTCTTCATCATGTCGATCTACATGTAGCAGAAGGTGAAATCGTAGCGATCGTGGGAAGAAGCGGATCAGGAAAGTCGACGCTATTAAACTTGATTTCTGGTTTTATTCGGCCGCAAACAGGAGAGATTATTATCGATGGAAAAAAGGTTAGCGGATTTTCGGAATCGAAGTGGGCTGAATTTCGGTTAGAGCACCTAGGATTTATATTCCAAAGCTTTCAGCTGATTCCTAGTATGACAGCTTATGAAAATGTAGAGCTACCATTAGTACTCAAGGGAGTTAGCGAGAAAGATAGAGGAGAACAAACAATAAAGATGTTAAAGAGAGTCGGTCTAGAACAGTATCAAAGCCATTATCCAGGAGAGCTTTCGGGAGGTCAGCAACAGCGCGTCAGTATAGCCCGTGCACTAATCCTGAATCCGCCTCTTATCTTGGCAGATGAACCAACAGGAAGTCTTGATTCTGAGAATGAGAAAGAGCTATTAAACTTTATTCAAGAATTGAATGAAAAAGATGGTATTACGTTTTTAATCATTACACATGATCATGAAGTAGCTTCTATTGCTCATAGAAAAGTAGAGATCAGAGACGGTTACTTAAGAGAAGGGAGCAAGCTTCATGAAGTTCAAAGATAAACATCGATTTGTAAGAAGCAATATGAAAAGAAACAAGACCCGTGTATGGATGACAATCCTAGCATCTACGATGGGGTGTGCCTTTTTGATCATGCTCGCCTCAGTAGGATTTGCGATTCATAAGACTGCAGTTGATGATGTGATGAGTTATCGATTGATGAATGAGATTGAAATACAGAGTGAAAACGGTCCTTTGATTGAGGAAGACGTGAAAAAACTCCAAGATATTAAGAATGTTAAAGCGGTTAGTCGAAAGAAATATGTACCTGCGAATGAACTGTCACTTGGAGAATACACAGGGTATGCTGACGTAAGCAGCGCAAACATCCCTTCTGAGAGAAAAGCGGGATTGCAACTTGAAAAAGGAAGAATGCCTAAGAGTAAAAATGAGATCATCATTGGGTATCATTTTGCTCAAGAATTAAGAAAAGAGATGCCTGAAAACTTTACAGAAGGAATGAGTGAAGAAGAGGCACAAAAGAAGATGAAGAAATTAGCTTATGATGGAGATTTGTTAAATAAAACATTAACCTATCATATGAAGATAGATAATCCGGAAATCAAAACAGAAACACAGATAAAAACTGTGAAAGTCAAAGTTGTAGGTATTAAGAAGAAGCCTAATAAAGAATGGATAATAGACAGTTCGGTAATGATTACGGATGATCTACATGGTGAAGTGATGCCTCTATTGAGTGAAATAGATCCTGAACTTAAGAACAGTGATGATTCTTATAGTTCTGTTAAAGTATATACATCTTCAGCCGAAGATGTTAAAGCAGTGTCCGAAAAGATTAAAGATAAAGGATATCTTACTTATTCAGTTGTCAGCGAACTAAAAGAACTGAACATCTATTTTACATTGTTTAAAGCGGGCTTAATTTTCATTGGTGGTATTGCCGTGCTCATTGCTTCTATTGGCATTTTTAATACGATGACGATGGCTGTTACGGAACGCTCCCAAGATATTGGAATCATGAAAGCGATCGGAGCTACACCAAAAACGATCAAGCGCATCTTCCTTTTAGAGAGTGGATACATCGGATTATGGGGAGTGGGCTTAGGAACCATTTTAGCATATGTTATCAGCTATGGAGTCAATTTCGCTCTTCCTATCATCGTTGAACAGTTTATGAACGAAAAGCCACCTGAAGATTTTATTTTATCTTATATCCCTTGGAGTCTGACTGTAATCGCTGTTACGATCTGTATGAGCGTAACATTACTTTCTGGTTGGCGGCCAGCAGCCAAAGCTACCACAGTTGATGTATTAAAAGCATTAAGAAGAGATGTATAAAGAAGCATCAGCCGATGTTAAAAAATCGGCTGGTGTTTTATTTTTACTTTGAAAGGATAACTCTGGATCAAAATCGAAAGAGGTATAACAGAGGAGTGAAGGAGAGTATGAAACAAAACATCATGAAACAAATTATTGCCATGGGTGGCGGAGGCTTTTCCATGGAACCTGAAAACAAAAGATTGGATAGGTATATTCTGAAGCAAAGTAGTGCTGATCGACCACGGGTTTGTTTTATTCCTACAGCAAGTGGCGATGCAGATGGATATATCGAACGATTTTATACAGCTTTTCAATCGGAAGACTGTGAACCTACACATCTTTCTCTATTTTCACCACCCCAACATTTGGAGAGTTTTGTAGAACAGCAAGATATTTTTTATGTAGGTGGAGGTAATACAAAAAATCTCCTTGCACTTTGGAAAGAGTGGGGACTTGATGTTCTTTTAAAGAAAGCTTATGAAGAAGGAAAAATATTAGCAGGACTAAGCGCTGGATCTCTATGCTGGTTTGAAGAAGGCGTAACAGATTCGTTCGGGCCATTAGCTAAGCTGAATTGTTTAGGCTTCATAGCAGGAAGTCATTGTCCGCACTATGATGGTGAAGCAAACCGAAGACCTGCTTATCATAAACTCGTAGCGAATGGACTGAAAGCGGGATATGCTGCAGATGATGGAGCGGGACTGCACTTTATTAATGGCGAACTGCAAACCGTTGTCAGTTCAAGAGAAAACGCGAGGGCCTATCTAGTAGAGTTTGATGGAGAGAACGTGCGCGAGCAGGAAGTTGAGACACTTTTTTTAAAATAGTGGTTTAAAGTTCTGATGATTGGGCGGAAAATGTACTATTCGTTAATCATCAGGAGGTAAATCGTTTTGAAAAGAATAGGATCAGTTTTGTTGTACATGATGCTCTTACTCTTACTCACATCATGTGGTAACAAAGATAAAGAAAACGAGCATAAAAATCATGATATGGAAGAGTCAAAAGCGCAATCTCAAGCTGCATCTAGTAAGGTGAAAGGCGGTTCATATATCGTAAACCTTGTTAATGCAAAAGGAGATAAAGCAGGAGAAGCGACGTTAACCCAAACAGGAGATGGTGTTAAGGTGGAAGTGAACGCGACTGGGGTAAAGCCGGGTGAACACGGCATTCATTTTCATGAAAAAGCAAAGTGTACACCACCCGACTTCAAATCTGCAGGAGCACACTTTAATCCTACCGAAAAGAAGCATGGATTTTTGAATCCGAAAGGACCACACGTAGGAGATATTCAAAATGTGAAGGCTGATAAAAGCGGAGTCGTGAAAGACGAAGTTCTATCCAACCTCGTGACGCTTTCTGAAGACAGTAAAAGCTCACTTTTTGCCAATGGTGGTACATCCCTTGTTATCCACGACAAGGCAGATGACTATAAAACAGATCCTTCAGGTAATTCAGGAGATCGTGTGTTGTGTGGGGTTATTAAAAAGTAAGAACATATCTATATTTAAAAACAAAGCTGGCACCTCATCTTCTACTAAAGATAAGGTGCCAGCTTTCAATTTAACTACCTGTACTCGTAAATGCCCTGAGCCCTCTATTCCAAAACCAGTACGCAATGAGGCAAGAGATGATGGCGACAACTGGCGTTAAGAGAGCCAACCTCTCGAATCCTGAACCTTCGATAAAATATGCTGCAGGATAGAAAGCAGTAAATCCATAAGGTACAATCCACGTTAGAAAGTGACGAATTCCTTTATGATAGATCGTTAAGGGATAACGAGCGAAGTCACTTAAATTAAAGATCGTCCAAACGATCGGCAGACTATCCACCATCCAAAACGACAGAGTTGCAAAAAAGAGGTTGATCGCAACGAAGATAAAACCTGATGCGATGATCATGACAACAAGTATGAAAAACTCTAGAACACCCCATGAGATACTTAAATGTGGCATCGCTGTACCAATGACGATAATGCCAATGAACAGCTGTCCAAAACCATCTTGCTGCAATCGATCTGCAATAAAATGAAACAGAGGATTGATCGGTCTGATCAAAAGTCGATCGAACTTTCCGGGTCTTATATACTGCCAGCCAAGTGTCCATAGATTATCAAAGAAAATGTGGTGAATGGAGCGGCCGGTAGCAGCAATTCCGTAAATAAATAAAATTTCATAAAAGGTCCAACCGTTTAAAGCATGGATATGATCAAAAACAATTTTGACGAAGAAGATACCTGCAAATTGCTGAAGCATAACAGAAAGGACGCCAAGTAAAAAATCCATCCTGTACTCCAACATGACTTTTAAGTTTTGTTTGCAGAACAAATAATATAATTTTATGTACCGTGATAGCATAAGCGTCACCTCCTAACCTCCAAAAATAGTTACCTTTTTTATTGCGATTGACCATAATACTCTTAATAGAACAAAAAGGGAAACCGCCCAAAATACTTGTGATCCGAGCGCCAGCCATGCTTCTGTTCCTGATAGGATACCAGTGTAGATCGCAACTGGTACATACACCATCGCTTGGAACGGAAGAAAAAGACTTATCGTTTGAAACCATTCTGGAAAGAGAATAAGCGGGACAAGCGCGCCAGAAAAAAAGGAGATAACCGCTTCTTTCATGACTTGCAGACCCCAAAGGTTTATTGTCCAAAATGCTAGAATCGCAATCAATAGATCAAAAAAAGTACCAATCCAAATACCCATTAATGCACTGAGTAAGAACAAGAGACCGCCTTGCCAAGTGGTTGGCAATGTAATATCCATAAAAATAAATGCAAGAATGCTAAGGGGCAGAGCACCACGTACAAAGTGAATAACTTTATCGCCTAGATCCATAGCGACCAAGCGGGTAATTAAGTTGTAAGGTCTCATCAGTTCAATTGCCACATTTCCGTCCTTGATCGTATGCGCCAGTTCCTGACCAACGCCTGAAACAAACATCTGTAAAAACATCGCAATGATGATATACGTAATCATGCCATCAAAAGGCAGTCCCTCGATTTCCGTACGGCTGCTATAAACGGCTTTCCAAAAGAAATAGATGACGAGCATCCGAAGCAGAATGGAGAAAGTATTGGCCCAGAACCATGCTGAATAGGCAGCATGTACTTGCATCTGAACTCTAGCAAACTCAAAGTATTTCCTCATGCTGAACCTCCTTTTTCATACCTCTTCCATAAATTTCTTCAACGATCGTTTCTATCTTTGCATCGGCAATGGTTAAATCAACAACAGAATAATGGTTCATCATCGTGTTAATGACTTCTGCACCAGAGATATGTTTGTTGCTGAAGGAGAGGGATACAAGATGCGGGTTTTCACCACTCATTGGGAGAACCTCTGTTACCGCACTAATGGCTTCCGGCAAAACAAATGAATCAGCAGCATCTACAAGTTCAAAATGAATAACACGCTTATCACCAAACTGCGATTTGATATCTTGGATAGAACCATCATAGATCACACTACCATCATCAATAATGATGATTCGCTGACAGATCTCTTCGATGTCTTGCATGTCATGGGTGGTAAGAAGCACGGTTGTACCGTATCTAGCGTTCATTTGTTTGATGAAAGCGCGAATTCGAACCTTTACAGCAACATCCAATCCGATAGTAGGTTCATCCAAATAAACAACTTTTGGGCGGTGCAAAAAAGCGGCAGCAAGTTCACAACGCATCTTTTGTCCTAATGAAAGCTGTCTTACAGGGATGCCGAGCAGCGGCTCTAAATGAAGTACATCAACGAACTCTTTTAAAGTTTCTTCGTACTGAGCTTGAGGAATCTCGTAAATGTGTTTGAGAAGTTCATAGCTTTCTCTGACCGGAATATCCCAGAATAATTGTGTACGCTGACCGAATACAGCACCAATATGACTTGCGTTTTGTTGTCTGTTTTCGTAAGGGATGATGCCGTTTACTTTTACCTCACCTGATGTTGGAGTGAGTATGCCTGTTAACATCTTAATCGTTGTAGATTTCCCAGCACCGTTCGCCCCAATATATCCAACCATTTCCCCAGCTTTAATATGCATGTTGATCTTCTTAACCGCTTTTTTCGTTTCGAATTTCCTATGAAACAACGATTTTATGGCTCCTCTTAAGCCAGGGTCTCGTTTGGCAATCTTATAATGTTTTTCAAGATTTTTTACAACTATCATGTTAGATCTCCTTAAAAATGAACACAAAAAAACCACAGACAAATACCTGCGGATATGTGTGCATATGTAATTTTTTGCTCACCAAATAACGCGTCAGGTTATGAAGGGATATGAAGTTAGTTTGATTGTATGATAGAAATCCACATGTTATCCTTCTCCTTTTTGAAAACGGTTGCACTAAGTATACCGAAAACTACAACAAATGTAAAATATATCCTTGTTTTCGAATATAAAGCGCTAGTTTAACGAAATCAAGCTTTGGGAAAGTAGAGCTAATGTAGACGTTTTTATGAAAGGCTATGTTTTCTAGAAAATTGTTGTATCTATTTTTTGTCTTTTCCTTCTTTGAATATTGATTGAAGTGTAAGATGCGAGACTCCTGCGGGACAGGTGGGCAGGTGAGACACTTAAAAGTGAAACGTACGAATGTGGCTCACCGCCTGCCCCGCGGAAAGCGAGCATCTGAAACGGAGATCAATTACTACAGAGAGCAACATGAATAGAAAAACAGCCTTATTAAATGAGAAAAAGGAGGACGAACATGTACGATTACAATGGAGTTACAGATTCTTGGATGGCCTATTTGGGAAGATTGCCAGATTTGCTTCTTGCTATTTTAGTTTTATTAATTGGTTGGCTGATCGCCTCATTGGTTGCAAAAACAGTTAAAAAAGCGTTACACAAAACGGATTTTGACAACAAAGTCTTGAAGTGGGTGAAACCTGATATCCATGAAGATCAAGTGGAACAAACGCGCACTAGAAAGTATTCTTCTGAAGAGGTGATTAGTAAGGTTGTATTTTGGATACTGATGGCAGTAGCCATTGTCATGTTCTTGAACATGCTAAGTCTTCCGTATGTCGCACAACCGATCTCAAATGCATTAGGTGTGATTGCGGCAGCGATTCCTAACCTACTAAAAGCAGCCCTTATCGCAGCAGTTGCATGGTTGATTGCATCAGGATTATCCATTCTGGTGAAAAAACTTGGTCAGAACACGAGATTTGAAAGGGTATTACATCGTTGGAAGCTGACTCGTGATCCACAACAATCCGACATGGCGGTTTTCTCTGCATCAAAAGCTGTATTTTACCTCACATTGTTATTGTTCCTGCCAGCTGTGTTATCCGCTTTAGGCATTGATGCCATTTCTGAACCATTGGAAGGTATGCTGACAGGCCTCTTCGCATTCTTACCGAAACTGCTCGGAGCAGCAATCATTCTTTTTGTAGGGTGGTTAGTTGCTAAGATCGTTAAAGAGATCTTAGTTAACTTTTTAGCGAGCATTGGTACAGATCGTTTAGCTTCAAAACTTGGTGCTGAACGTGCGCTTGAAAAAACTTCTCTTTCTCAAATCGTTGGCACAATCGTGTATGTCTTTATTTTAATTCCAGTTGTGATTTCAGCTCTAGAAACGCTTGATATTAATGGAATTTCAGGTCCTGCCATCGGTATGTTAGGTCAGATCATGGACATGATTCCAAATATCATTGTTGCTATCCTTTTAGCAGCAGTTGGATTATGGCTTGGTAGATGGGTAAAACAAGTAGTTACCACTTTATTAGAACGAATTGGATTCAATGGCATCTTTTATAAGATGGGTCTTGGATCACTTCATAAGACGAATCAGACGTTCACGATCTCTGAGATGGTTGGATATGCAGCTCAAGTGGTGGTTGTGCTGTTGTTTACGATTGAAGCACTTCAGCTTGTTAAGCTAGAGAGCTTAGTTAACATACTAACCGTTGTACTTGCGTATATTCCGATGGTGTTAACGGCTGTGTTGATACTAGGAATCGGCTTTTACGCTGGAGACCTTGTGAAACGCGTTGTTCAGAGTATGTTCAAACAGCAAACAGAAGGAAAGCTGCTAGGCAACATTGCAAAATATACGATTATTACACTTGCTTTCTTTATGGCTCTTGATCAGCTTGGAGTAGCGAAAACGATCGTAAACGCAGCATTCATCCTCATATTAGGTGGATTTACGATTGCGTTTGGTCTTGCATTCGGACTCGGTGGTCGAGAAGCTGCTGGACGAACTCTTAATAAATGGAGCCGCAAGATGGAAGAAACAACGATTCAAAGTCCCGACCCAGCAGAATGGAAAGACAAGACGAGTTTAAAAGATTTCCGTACAGACTCTTCTAAACCGGAAAGCAATCTTATTGATGTAGATATAAATAAACCACATACTACTGCAAAAGATCGTCAGTTTGATCATCTAAACACACCTAGTGATGAATTTGGCATCAACAATAATCCAAAACGAAATGACTAAAGAAAACAATAGAATGAAATCGGCTCATAGAGGTGAAACTATCCCTTTATGAGTCGTTTTTAATAGTGAATGTCGATAATAAATGAGGAAAAGGAGGTAAAGAGAATGCTACTTGCCGCCTTTTGGGGAGGAATAGCAGGTTCAGCTGTACTATTAGGATGTTTTACAGCCCTCGCTTTTCGAATTCCTAAAAAATGGACAGCATGGATCATGGCTTTTGGAACAGGGATATTAATAGGTGCCGTTTCTTTCGAACTCTTAATTGAGGCAGTGGAGCAGAGTGATTTGATGGTTACTTCTGCTGGCTTTATTTTTGGCGCAGCTCTCTTTACTGGTATAAATAGCTTTCTAGCTAAAAAGGGTGGCCATGAGAGAAAGAAATCAGGCGATAAGAAAACAAAAGGTGTAGGCATGGCGATCTTTCTTGGAACTTTGTTAGATGCCATACCAGAATCTGTTTTAATTGGTGCGAGCTTAATCGATCATAGTAAAGTAAGCTGGCTTCTTGTCGTTGCCATCTTCTTAAGTAACTTTCCTGAAGGTCTGTCAAGCTCGATTGGGTTGTTAAGAGAAGGTTTTTCACGCCGTAAAATTATTGGTATGTGGCTTTCTGTTTTCGCTATTTCTGCACTCGCTGCGTTTCTTGGATATGTCTTATTGGAAAATGCATCTGTAGCTTCACTTTCGTTGATCGGCGCATTTGCAGGTGGTGCTATCATGGCGATGGTAGCGTCTACCATGTTACCTGAAGCTCATGAAGAGGCGGGAGTAGCTGTTGGTTTTATTACTTCCTTGGGACTTCTATGTTCGTTGCTTCTGACTCATCTATCATAAAATGAGCCTAGGAATCGATAAAAAAAAGCTGCCAAAAGTAAGTATCCTTACTTTTGAACAGCTTTATGATGATTAAAGCTTGAACCAGCCTCTAGATTCTAAATCCTCTGAGTTTCTCTTCTTGCGCTTCTTTTTCTTCCAATGATCATGCGTTGAGGAAGACTCCTTGCACCAGCTAGAAGATGATGAAGATGAAGAAGATGAAGATTCTTTTTTGCACCACAGTACAGATGAACTTGAGGAAGACGAGGAAGAAGATGAAGATTCAGGCTTACACCATATGATAGGTGAACTTGAAGAAGATTCTTTCTTACACTCTACTTTACATTCTTCTTTCTTCTTGCAACAAGGCTTTTCCTTTTTACAGCATAAGATTCTGCAGTTGCTGCTTTCGTCGTCGCCGATTTCCCCTGCTTGTGTAATAAAGTTGATAGAGCCGATCGCGATGATTACGAGTTCGTCGTCTTCAACCACTTGGATGGATGTACGGTTGACACGAGTTAGAACGCCTTCAACTTGGCCATCATCGTCACTTCCATCATTTACTCTTACTTTGCAGTTGATTAATTTTCGTAAGATGCTTTGGAACGTATCATTACAAACTTTCTTACGGTCCGTGTTGCAACAGTTTCTGTCAGTTGCTACTGAAACGGATCTTACATTATTTAAAGGAAAATAAAGAACCTCTCTGTCATCTGTTTTGATCGCGATAAAATCTCTTCCAACACAGACTAGTTTGCCAGACTCTTCTACATCTTCCCCTGCTCTGACTGTAACATGCTTACATAATAAATTAGCAAGCTCTCGAGGTGAGAGTTTGTTTTTACAATTCAAAATATTGCCTCCTGGTAATGGTATTGACTATTTCTTGTCCATGCATTATATGTAACAAGATTTGAAAGTGCATGTGACACTTGTCTATAATTTTGATAATAAGAGCGTATTTTTTTGTTTTTATTTATTTGATGAATGTTTTAGCTAAAATAAATTAAGATTTCACCTCGACCCATTTTTTGTATATAATGGGTGAAAAGAAGAAAAGAGGAGGGGTTGTAATGAACGGGACTCGAAACAACAATACTCATTTCTTTACAATCCATCTTATTAATCGAAAGAACAGATGACATATTTATTGTCATTTGTTCTTTTTTTTACTCATTTTTCTTTATGTGTATGAAGAAGGAGGAAAAAGCAGATGCGCTATAAACGAGTACTGATTAAATTAAGTGGTGGAGCTTTGGCTGGCCAACAAGGATCAGGTTTTGATCATCTTTCTTTAAACCATATTGCAAAAGAAGTGTTGTCTGTTCTTGAAAAAGGTATTGAAGTAGCTATCGTTGTAGGTGGAGGGAATATTTTTAGAGGGAATTTAGCAGAGTATTGGGGAATTGAAAGAGTAGAAGCTGATCAGATCGGAACGCTAGGTACAGTCATCAATAGCTTGATGCTTCGAGGAGTCCTGAAAAGTAAGATAGACCAAGAAGTTAGAGTCATGAGTTCTGTTCCGATTAGTGCTGTAGCAGAACCATATATTCGCTTAAGAGCGGTACATCACTTGAACAAAGGATATGTCGTCATTTTTGCTGGAGGCAACGGTCAACCATACGTTACGACTGACTATCCTGCTGTTCAAAGAGCGCTAGAGATGAACTGTGATGCCATACTCTGTGCAAAGCAGGGAGTTGATGGTGTTTATGACAGCGATCCTAACCGGTTCAAACAAGCAAGGAAATATGCTACTTTGCATTATGACGAAGCCATAAGGAATAATTTAAAAGTGATGGATCAATCGGCGCTAATTCTTGCTCGTGATCATGGATTGCCGATCCACCTCTTTGATTTTAACCAAGAAGGATCGTTTCTTAAAATCTGTAACGGTGAAGATGTAGGGACATTCATCAGTCACAACATAGAAACAGCTCTCGTATAAATACGTTTTTAAATGCTGTTTTTAGTTTTCACTGTTGCTTTTGAAAGTAGTTGATTTCCGTTGCAGATGCTCGCTTTCCACGAACGTTCGGTGGTCACAGTGAGCTTTCTCGTCGTATCCATGCGAGGAGCTTATCATGTTATAGGTTACACATCTTCAAATTCAACCAACTTACGAATGAAGTGAATAATAAAAGCAAATGATGCTTTATTAGTTAAAAAATGCGACTTTCACAAAGCATTCCTGTCACTGGCTGGAATGCTTTTTTGTATATTTCCACTCACCTCATCTCATATTAAGAAGTAGAAAAGAGGTGTGAGACGTTATGATGAAATGGTTAAAAAAGAAGCCGAAAGAGCAGAGCCACACGATTGATCTTTCTGATAATACTTATAGTGACATTAGAGAACTAGTGGATAATGCCAAGGAGTCTGCTGATTTTATCCATTATCCTCAAAAGACGGTTCATCACAATATTTATATTTCCTATTATAAAGCGATGATTGATGGAGAATTGCTTCATCGAGATCTACTGCCTTACTTAATACACAGCAAAGATTTTAAGAACATCAAAGACTTAAAAGATATATTGCCGATCGAGAGCGTTACAATCACAAATGATGTAAAAGAGATTCAAAACAAGCTGTTACGTGGCTTTATAGTTGTTCAACTCGGTGAATATGACGAAGAATGTGCCGTCATCCGGGCAGAGAACTTTGCGACAAACCGGCCAGTATCTGTTTCTGAAATTGAATTCTCTGTTATTGGACCGAAAGAAGCTTTTATAGAGAACTTAGATAGCAATCTTTATTTGATCAGAAGAAGATTGCCTGTTCCTGAACTTCGATTTAAGGAAGTCGTACTTGGAAAGTTTTCTAAGACACGTGTTATCATCGCTTATTTAGAAGGCGTTGCTGAAAAAGAAAACCTGAACACTGTGATGCAGCGAATCAAGGATATTGAGCTAGAAGTTATTCCGGATAGCTCTTATTTAGAGCAGATCATATCGGATAATACGAAATCAGTGTTTCCGCAGCTTATAACTACTGAACGACCTGACAGGGTTGTGTCCATGTTAAATTATGGACAAATTGCGATTCTCTCTGAAGGATCACCTCAAGCGCTTCTCGGACCAACGGGAATTTCAGAATATTTTGCTTCACCAGAAGATTATTATTTATCATGGGTTCTAGGCTCACTCTTCCGCTTCATACGTTTTCTTTCTGTTATTTTTTCAACCTTTGCAACACCGCTTTATGTGGCCGTTCTAACTTACCACTATCAGATGATTCCTAAAGATCTACTAGCACCATTAATTTCGTCACGAGTGAACATTCCGTTTCCGCCTATATTAGAAGTATTGTTTTTAGAGTTGACGATTGAACTGTTGAGGGAAGCGGGAGCTCGTCTTCCTACGAAAGTTGGTCAAACACTCGGGATCGTTGGAGGTATCGTAATCGGACAGGCGTCTGTAGAAGCGGGATTAACGAGTAATATTCTCTTGATCATCGTATCATTATCTGCACTAGCTTCGTTTACAACACCGATCTATAAAATGGCAAATACGATTCGGATACTTCGTTTTCCATTTATCTTTTTTGCGGCACTTTGGGGCGGAGTGGGTATCATACTTGCAATGTCATTTATTTTAGTCCATCTTCTGCGACTAGAGTCATTAGGCAGACCTTATCTACAGCCGATTTATCCGCCGCGTTTATTGGATATGACAGATACGATTTTCAGACTTCCATACAACCGACTGTTGAAACGCCCCATCTCATTAGGTACTGAGCTACCATCTAAAGATAAGGTTAAAGAAATGAGAAAGAAAAAGGATATCGACGAATGAAAAAATATTATAGAATGTTCCTCCTTTCTCTTATCTTTATTTTGGCAGGATGTGTGCCTAAAGAGATCATTGATGAAGTACAGCTTATACATGCTATTGGTTTTGATAAGAAACCAGATGAAAGTATTCAAGGAACGATCACTTATCCTGTGTTTAATATGGATGGAAATGTTCGAGTTGAAACATTAACAGCAGTCTCTCATACGAGCCGGTTTATACGATCTAAACTCAATACACAATCACCTAAAACACTCACAACAGGACAATTGCGTGTTGTTCTTTTTAATGATCGCTTTGCCGAAAAAGGAATATTGGAGATCGTGAATTCATTATATCGAGATCCTAATGTAGGGAATCGTCTGTTTTTAACTGTTGTAAATGGTAACACGAATGAACTTTTAACAACGAAGTATACAGCTTCTGCTCTTCCGTCCATGTATTTAGCAGATTTGCTCGATCAGAATATTAAGAGTGAGAATTTACCCAAAACGAATTTGCATGTGTTTCTTTATAGCTATTATGGTGAAGGTATGGATCCTTTCTTACCAATCGTAAAAACGCACAAAAAATCAATTCAGCTTGAAGGTATAGCTCTGTTTAAAGGGGACGAATATGTTGGAAAGTTAAATCATCGTCAATCCTTTCCTTTTAAAGTTCTTCTCGACGGTTCGAAGTCAGGTAACTATGAGGTGGAGATTGAAAAAGAAAAAAGGAAGGGTCATGCTGTTATCCGTAACATTAAAGGAACGACAACCTATAAACTAAGAAAAGTGAATGGTATCCCTCAATTTAATATAAAGATGAAGATTCTTGGTGAGATTCATGAGTATCCACATTGGTTGAACCTTGAGGAGCCAGCGAACATCGCTCTCGTTGAAAAGACATTGACGAAACAATTACAACGAGAAGCGCAGGGAGTCGTTAAAAAGTTTCAAAAATTAAAAGTAGATCCCCTTGGTCTAGGGGATCAAGTGAGAAGACGTGAAAAAGGTTGGGATTATAAAGTGTTTCAGAAGCAATATCCTTCTATGAAAATCAATGTATCAACTGAAGTAGAGATTGTAGAGTCTGGGGTTATCGAATAATGTATCTTAGCAGCTTTTCATTCGTTATGGAAAGCTGTTTCTTTGTATTCTTCTTTCTGCGGACAAAAAAATAAATCAATCGCGAATATTTATATGGTTATTCCTTTATAGGATAACGAGTTAAAGGGGGCAATTGATTTGAGTACAACAGATGAGAAAATTAAAATTAGGAACCATTGGTTTAAAATTATTTTAGTCAGCCTACTATCATTAGTTTTTATGTACAAGTTAGTGATCACTGAATTTACGTTTCATTTTTCTGACTTGCTTGCATTCCTTGTAGCTGTTTTTGCGATAGGGATCTGCAGTATGTTTTATGTAAAAGTAAATGAAGCACTCATGGCTTTTGTATCTGCCGGGAAGTCAGTTATACCGATAGCTAACAAAAATAAGATTGAGCCAGAAACGCATGAAGAGGGCATAGAGGAAGAATACATAGAAGATGATCAGGTCATATTAACGGAATCTGAGGAAGAAGAACTTGTGCGCGAATTATTATCTCAAGAAGAGCAGATTAAGCGAATGAAGCAAGTTCAGAATGAAGTTAAGAACCGCTTAGTAACCGAAGACCTTCATGAAGAAGATAAAAAAGATTACATAGACTATTTGCTGCAAAAAGAAAAAGAAATTATGTTAGCAAAACAAGAGATTATCCGAATTACTTCATTATTAGAACCTCTAGAAGAACCTGCCGATGAAGAAGACTTCGAACAAGGAAATGTTGAAGAAGAATACTTAGATGAAGAAGCTGCTCAGACTGGAAACGCCAAAGATATTGTGCAGTTATTAGGAAAAGAGTTTGTATTAAATGCAAGTTTAGAGCAGTTCAATCACAAGATGAGAGAGATTCAACACTCCATCACGATTGAAACGGCCAATCAATTAAAAGAAGAAGGACTCATTGATCCATATTTCAACGTCACGCGTAAAGGGTTGAAAGAGTTTAGACGTGCTGCAAGAAAGTTCAGCTATGGTGATGGAGTAAAATTTTTATCCAAAGTTGTGCAGCGAGGAAATCGATAACTTCATTAAAAAGCTAATAGAGGCGCGGAAAGCGTTCACCTGTTAGCTTTTTTATTTTATAGGAGATTTCATTTTATTGTCATTCTTAATTTTTGTTCCTTTCCGATTCCCTGATACAATAAGCATAGATTGTTGTGAAGGAGTTCAATTTCATGTTTATTGTCGCTAAAGCCATGTTATATGTTTGTTTTGCCTTATTAATGGGTGCGTTTATTCTATATTCAGTTCCACGAGGAAATCGTCCGGAAATCTATATTTCAAAAAAGCTTATCTTACTTTTAATTGCTTTAATCCCTTTGTTTGGCATCGGAGAGCTTATGAGGCTTACGATGCATCTTGGAGAGGATTTCGGATATTGGTTGACGTTTCAGAACATCGTTTTTAGTTTTGAAGTAGGAAAGGGTTGGCTTTTCTTAACTGGAATCTCCGTGTTATTGTTTTTTATGGTTTTATTTAATGATATTAAAGAAGATCGATTCTTTGCCGGATTAGCCGTCTTTTTGATAGCGGGGATGGGAGTTTCCGTTGGATATGCGAGTCATGCAGCAAGTTTAGAATCGTTAGGTTTCTTGGCTCACTCTTTACATTTTATAGCTGTGATCACATGGTCGGGGGTTCTACTCGTAACCGGATATTTCAGCAAAGGAGAAGGACCCAGCCTGTCCTTTTATAAATGGTTCACGCCATTGGCTGTTGCCTGTTTAGCAACCGTGATCGGTGCTGGATTGTGGTTGATGAACTATATTGTTCCTGAATATGTGAACAGCTACTTGTTGGACTACGGCCAAGCACTGTTGATCAAACACATTCTATTGTTTATCATCGTTATTTATAGTCTCATAAACGGAATATGGTTAAAAAAGAGATTAGATCAAGGAAACAGTGGATTATCACTTAACAAATGGATTAAAGCAGAAGGAATTTTATTGTTTTCTGCATTTGTAGCAACAGCGTTAATGACTCAGCAAACACCACCTCATGATGTAGCAGATACGTTAAAGATGGAAGATCCATCTAAGCTGTTTACTTTTTCTACTGGTTTAATTCCAGGAGATAATCCGATGCTGTCATTCAGCTTCTCGATGATGAGTCTCGTTTGGCTAGCATTTGCTATAGTACTTGTATTAACTATACTTGCCACGATAAAGCGAAACAAAAGTATGATACTTGCAGTAGTCGCTTCAGTGTTGGCAGCAATGGCGATTTATTTAGCCATCATGTCTTCTGTATCACTATAAGAAATGTTTTGAATGATTCTAGGGGGTAGTTAGCCATGGATGATAAATTACAACTACAGTTGGATGGTCTAATGGAGAAATATGCTGAGCTTCTCGTAGGAAGTTCAGATCCAAAACATATAGAGATGGTGAAATCTTATGCTCTATATTCATTCATCGCAAAAAGTATGCCTCCATTAGTAAAACATTGGAATGAAGAATACCCAGATGCCAAGGAAGCGATGAAGAATGTGGTTCATGAGATTAAAGAATTGAACGAAAAGCACAGAAATGAACAGAAATAAATAAGATATAACATAGAGGCAGTCATATAGACTGTCTTTTCTTTTGTATGCCATTCTTTTTCTGATACTATCAGTGATATGAAGGTAGTTAGTAGTTCCAAGTAGTGAGGGACGTTTTTTGGGTGGAGCGTAAGGTGTTGGCGGTGAAACATTGTCTTGTATCGGTGAGACTCAGCCATTTACCGGCGAACATGTCAGAAACATAAAACATGTATCGTAAAAATAGCAGTACGACATGATTAATTCATTTTTTACATGAAAAATATTTTTAATATTGCAAAATCGACAATATTCGCAAAAAAAATGATATATTTAAAGCGGTTACAACATAGAAAGAATTTAACCAATCTTATTTAATATTTTAAGGGTACTAGGGGGTAATTGGATTGGAACAACTCATGCGCAATTTTTTCTTATTTCTTGCTAAAAATAAATCGTTAACCAACCTTGCTAAAAGATACGGTCTACGTTTCGGAGCAGGTCGTTTTGTGGCAGGTGCAACACTTGATAGTTCTATTTCTGCTATCAAACGTTTGAACGAAAAGGGAATGCCTGTTACGATTGATCATCTTGGTGAGTTTGTTGACAACGAACGAGAAGCTGCTGAAATGACTCAGCATTGTATAGATGCAATTAAAGCCATCAGTAAAGAAAAGCTTGATTCACAGCTTTCTCTAAAAATGACTTCCATGGGACTAGACATTAGTGATGAACTCGTGTTGAGCAACATGAGAAAGATTATGGATGCAGCTACAAAACATAATGTTTTTATAACGATCGACATGGAAGACTATTCTCGTTGTGAAAAAACGCTTGAAGTGTTTAAGATGCTAAAGAGTGAGTATGATAACATCTCAACTGTTATTCAAGCCTATTTGTATCGTTCACTAGAAGATGTTCAAACGTTAGATGAATATCATCCGAATCTGCGATTAGTAAAAGGTGCTTACAAAGAGCCTCAAACTGTCGCATACCCGGAAAAGAGCGATGTAGATAATAACTTTAGAAAGCTGATCGAAACTCATCTATTGAACGGAAACTATACCGCGATTGCAACACATGATGATGAGATCATCCAATATACAAAAGACTTGGTTGAAAAACACAACATCCCATATGATCAATTTGAGTTTCAAATGTTGTACGGAATTCGTGTAGAGCGACAAGACCAACTGATGCAAGAAGGCTACAAGATGCGAATCTATGTACCATACGGAAACGACTGGTACGGTTACTTTATGAGACGTCTTGCTGAACGTCCGGCAAACGTTGTGTTCGTATTAAAAGGTGTGTTTGGAAAATAAATAGTAGTAATCAAGAGGAGTCTGTCTTAAACACAGGCTCCTCTTATTTTATTCATGCTGTTTTCTAAGGATTGTTGCTTCAAATCTTTTTCTTCTTTGTCTGTTGATTGGAGTGGAAGATGCGAGACTCTCCGCTCGCCCCCGCAGAAAGCGAGCATCTAGAACGGAAAATCAACTTCTTTCAAAAGCAACAATGAATACGAAAACAGCCTTATTAAAAGACATCAAATCCACTAGAAAAACTATAGGCAACCTTCCTGCATAAGATATAAATGAAAGTTTAGAAAAGAAAAAAACCTCTACTATTGCTAAAATTCAGAATATATTTTATATTGGATATAGGGTAACAAATTTTTTTATGGAGAAAAAATGAATGAGTATTCATTCAATAAAGGAGGAAGACCATCTTGTCTCGTGAAATCCGTAAAGCTGCCGTACTGGGTTCTGGTGTAATGGGATCAGGCATAGCCGCTCATCTAGCAAACGTCGGAATACCAACATTATTATTGGATATTGTACCGCCTTCTTTAAGTGAAGAGGAAAAAGCAAAAGGGATAACGGAAGATCATCCTGCATTCCGCAACAAATTTACTCTATCTGCCACACAAAAACTATTAAAGCAAAAACCAGCTCCACTTGCTGTTAAAGAAAATCTCGAATTAATCTCGATCGGTAACCTTAGCGATGATCTTGAAAAATTAAAGGATGTAGACTGGATCATTGAGGTAGTAGTTGAACGCCTTGATGTGAAACAAAAACTTTTTGAACAAGTCGATCAATATAGAAAACCAGGAAGTATCATCACCTCAAACACATCTGGAATCTCGATTTCTGCGATGGCTGAAGGACGTTCTGAAGATTTTAAAGCAAACTTCTTAGGGACGCACTTTTTTAATCCACCAAGATACTTAAAGCTTCTTGAGATCATCCCAACCGAAGATACAAAACCAGAAGTTGTTCAATTCATGCGCAGCTTTGGTGAGAACGTACTAGGAAAAGGAGTCGTTGAAGCGAAGGATACGCCTAACTTTATCGCGAACCGCATCGGAACGTATGGATTGATGGTTACAATGCAAGAGATGATGAAGCAAGGTTATAGTGTCGGTGAAGTTGATTCGGTTACAGGTCCTTTGATCGGCCGTCCTAAATCTGCAACGTTTAGAACGCTTGATGTTGTCGGACTAGATACGTTCCTTCATGTTGCGAGAAATGTTTATGAGCAAGTTGACGGAAAAGAAAAAGAAGTGTTTGAGATCCCTGATTTCTTAAACGAAATGGTAGACAAAGGCTGGACTGGAAGCAAGACAGGTCAAGGCTTCTATCTTAAACAAAAAAGTAAAGCAGGCAGTGAAATCTTAGAGCTCGATCCTGCTACGTTGGAATATAAACCGCGCTCCAAAATGAAAACAGCTACACTCGAAGCAGCTAAACAAATGAAGACAACAAACCAAAAAGTGAAAGCGCTTTTATACAGTGATGATCGTGCAGGTAAACTGCTGTGGGACATCATTAAACCGGTTCTATTATATTCTGCGGAAAAGTGTTATGAAATCGCCGATGATCTTGTTGCGATTGACCAAGCGATGAAATGGGGATTCGGATGGGAGCATGGTCCATTTGAGATTTGGGATGCGATCGGTGTACCCCAATCTGTAGAACGAATGAAATCTGAAGGAGAGACAATTCCTGGTTGGGTAGAAGAGCTTCTTCAATCAGAAAAGAATTCTTTCTACACAAAATCAGACGGTGATCGCTCGTATTACCACCACGGCAGATATCTTCCTGTGGAAGAGAACAAAAAAGTCGTTCATTTAAGCCGTTTAAAAGAAAAAGGCAATGTGATCACAAAGAATGGCGGGGCTACGTTAATCGATCTCGGTGATGATGTTGCAGGCCTTGAGTTCAATTCTCCAAACAATGCGATCGGACCTGAAATCATCATGATGCTTCATCAGGCGATCGATGAAGTTGAAAAGAATTACAAAGGGTTAGTGATTGGTAACCAAGGTAAGAACTTCTGTGTTGGTGCTAACTTGATGCTTATCCTTATGGAAGCTCAAGATGACAATTTCTTTGAACTGGATATGATGGTTCGTCAATTCCAACAAGCGATGGCAAGAGTTCGCTACAGTGCAAAACCTGTCGTTGCGGCTAACTTCGGAATGACGCTAGGCGGCGGAGTTGAAGTATCTCTTCCTGCAGCAAGACTTCAAATGTCATCTGAAACGTACATGGGGCTTGTTGAAACAGGAGTCGGCTTGATTCCGGGCGGAGGCGGAAACAAAGAGCTTTATCTTCGTTTATTAGAGCAACTGCCAGAAGGTGCTAAGGGAGATCTGCAAAAAGTTGCGAACCAAGCCTTTGAAACGATTGCGATGGCTAAAGTTTCAACTTCAGCTCAAGAAGCACGCAAGCTAGGGTTCTTACGAAAAGAAGACAGCATCTCCGTAAACGGTGACCACCTCTTACATGATGCAAAAACACAAGTACTCGCATTAGAAGGGATTGGCTATACACCGCCTGTAAGAAAGAAGATTCCTGTAGTTGGTGAAGCCGGTTATGCAACGTTGGCACTAGGAGCACAGACGATGCACTTCAGCCAATATATTTCAGAGCACGATTTAAAAATTGCAAAGAAACTAGCCTTTGTTCTCGCTGGAGGAAGAGTGCCAGAAGGAACATTGGTAGACGAACAATACTTACTAGATTTGGAGAGAGAAGCATTCCTAAGTCTAGCTGGAGAACCAAAAAGCCAGGCAAGAATGCAGCACATGCTTGTTAAAGGCAAGCCGCTAAGAAACTAAGGGGGGAAGAACTCAATGTTAAAAGAGGCAGTAATAGTAGCAGGTGCTAGGACAGCGGTTGGTAAAGCGAAAAAAGGTTCTTTTGCACATATGAGACCAGATGAACTAGCAGCGGTAACCATCAAAGAAACGTTGAAGCGTGCAGGCGATTATAACGGAGAGATTGATGATTTAATCATCGGATGTGCTGTTCCTGAAGCAGAACAAGGGATGAACATGGCTCGTCTGATCGGTGCTCGAGCAGGATTACCTGAAACTGTACCAGCGATTACGATCAATCGTTTTTGTTCATCGGGTCTGCAAAGTATTGCGTACGGAGCAGAAAAAATCATGCTAGGTGCAGCCGAAGCGATTCTTGCAGGCGGAGCTGAATCCATGAGCCTTGTTCCTGTAGTAGGTCATGTCGTAAAGCCTAACCCTTACTTAGTTGAGACGGTGCCGCAATATTATATGGGCATGGGTCATACAGCGGAAGAAGTAGCTAGACGTTTTGGCATCTCAAGACATGATCAAGATGAATTCGCCGTAAGAAGTCATCAAAAAGCAGCGGCAGCGATTAAAGACGGGAAGTTTAACGACGAGATCGTTCCTGTACATGTTATGAAACGCTGGTTAGATGAGCAATCAAAGTTAGTTGAAAAAGAGGTTGCTGTGTCAGTAGATGAAGGTGTCCGTGCTGGAACAACCGTTGATGTACTTAGTAAGCTTCGTCCGGCATTCACACCAACTGGTTCTGTAACAGCAGGGAACTCTTCACAAACAAGTGATGGCGCTGCAACGGTTCTTGTGATGAACAGAGAAAAAGCAGAAGCAGAAGGTTTAACGCCATTATTGAAATTCCGTTCTTTTGCAGTAGCTGGGGTAGCTCCAGACATCATGGGAGTAGGTCCTGTTGCCGCCATTCCGAAAGCATTAAAAATGGCAGGATTAGAAATTTCAGACATCGGCTTGTTCGAGTTGAATGAGGCATTTGCTTCTCAGAGCGTTCAAGTCATTCGTGAACTGAACCTTCCAGAAGATAAAGTAAACGTGAATGGTGGTGCGATCGCACTTGGCCATCCGCTAGGTTGCTCAGGAACTAAACTCACATTAACTCTCTTACATGAGATGAAGCGTCGCAACGAACAATTCGGAGTTGTTACGATGTGTATCGGTGGTGGCATGGGAGCAGCAGGCGTATTTGAACTAGTAGGATAACAAGGAGGAGAAAACATGTCGAATACAGCAGAAAAACAAATCATTGGTGGAAGCTTTTTAATCGAAGATGTTTCCGCAGCAGATATTTATACACCTGAGGATTTTTCAGAAGAACACTTGATGATCGCGAAAACAACGGAAGATTTCGTTGTGAAAGAGGTTGTTCCTCAACTTGAAAAGATGGAAGATCACGATTTTACTGTTTCTCGAAAATTATTAACTAAAGCGGGAGAGCTAGGTCTACTAGGAGCAGATGTACCTGAAGAATATGGCGGCTTAGGTCTAGATAAGATTTCTTCTTCACTCATCACTGAAAAGTTCGCACGCGGACGCGGCTTTTCAATTAGTTATGGAGCACACGTAGGAATTGGATCACTACCAATCGTTCTTTTTGGTAACGAAGAACAAAAGAAAAAATACTTACCTGAACTAGCAACTGGTGAGAAGATCGCAGCTTATGCATTAACTGAGCCAGGTTCTGGATCTGATGCACTTGGCGCAAGAACGACAGCAAAGCTTAACGCTGAAGGCACTCACTATGTATTGAACGGTGAAAAGCAGTGGATCACAAACTCTGCGTTTGCTGACGTTTTCGTCGTATACGCAAAGATCGATGGTGAGCAGTTCACAGCATTCATCGTTGAAAGAGATTATAAAGGCGTTTCCACAGGACCAGAAGAAAAGAAGATGGGAATCAAGAGTTCTTCAACGCGTACGCTTATCCTAGAAGATGTAGAAGTACCAAAGGAAAATCTGTTATGGGAAGCAGGAAAGGGACATCTGATTGCGTTTAACATTCTAAACATCGGCCGTTACAAGCTTGCATTAGGATGTGTAGGAGCTGCAAAACGAGCATTCGAAGTATCTGTAAAATACGCGAACGAGCGTCAACAGTTCAAGCGTAAAATCAGTTCTTTTAGCTTAATTCAAGAAAAGCTTGCGAACATGGCTGTCCAAACGTATGCAGCTGAAAGTTCTGTGTACCGAACGGTAGGTCTATTTGAAAACCGTCTAGGCGCTTTATCTGAAGAAAAGCAAAAAGACGGACGTGAGTTAGCGAAAGCAATCGCAGAGTATGCGATCGAATGTTCACTGAACAAAGTATCAGCTTCAGAAGTGTTGGATTATGTAGTAGATGAAGGCGTTCAGATTCATGGTGGGTACGGCTTTATGTCTGAATATGAGATTGAAGGTGCATACCGCGATTCTCGTATCAACCGAATCTTCGAAGGAACGAACGAGATCAACCGTTTATTAGTACCAGGAACGCTTGTGAAAAAAGCGATGAAGAACGAACTTCCGCTTATTCAAAAAGCAACTCAGCTTCAACAAGAGCTTATGATGTTAATGCCTGTTGAAGTAGGTACGGAAAGCTTGGATCAGGAAAAATACCTTGTTTCTATGGCTAAGAAAATTTTCTTGATGACAGCTGGATTAACGGTTCAGAAGTTCGGACCTAAGTTAGAGCAAGAGCAAGAAGTATTGTCGAACTTAGCAGATATCATTAGTGAAGTGTACAACATGGAATCTGTTCTCTTGCGTACTGAAAAAGCAATCGAAAGATCTGGAGCTGAAAAGGCAAAACAAAAACTGTTATACACAGAAGTGTATTGCCAAGAAGCATTCAACCGCATTGAAGCACATGCTAAAGAATCCATCATTGCCGTTGAAGAAGGCGATATGCTCCGCATGATGCTGTCCGCGTTAAAGAAACTAACGCGCCATACACCAATTAATGTGATTAAGAAGAAGCGAGAACTCGCGGTTCAGCTTCTTGAAGAAGAACGCTATATCGTTTAATTGATCTGTATTTATTTACGCTAACCTTCAAAATATCTTATCTTTCCCTCCTGCATTTGTAGGAGGGCTTTTTTTGTTTTAAACAGGCTTATGTTGTAGTGGAAGCTGATGGTTTGGGTTCAGAGCGTTCGCGTTCAGCGTGTACGGTAGGAGTATCATGCCTTGCACTTCAATCCACTGTTACAGTTGATAATAAAAATGAATTTGGAAATCTTTAAGGAGATGAATCCACAAAAAAACGGCTTTAATCCACAAATATAGACAGTTTATCCACGAATTTCAGCTCCCAATCCAAAAGTTTCAGCTGTTTATCCGCGAGTCTACAATCCTCGACAATTACCACACATGAATATACCCCCATCCTCATTAAAATCATGGAAATCTCCCTCTCATATCCTTCATTGCACGTCACATTACATCCTGATATAAGAAATTAGCCAACGTGCAGAATTTCTTGTTTTATTGGTAACACTAGTTTGTGGTACTATGAGAAGGGGTGATATAATGCTACTGAAAGTGTATGAATATCCAAAATGCTCAACTTGCCAAAAAGCAAAAAAATGGCTAAAAGAAAATGATGTAGCCTTTGAGCCTATACATATTGTGGAGAGCCCGCCTTCTGCTGAGGAACTTAAGAAATTAATCGATCTTAGTGGTCTAGAGATCAAGAAGTTCTTTAATACGAGCGGAATGAAGTATCGTGAGTTGGGTATGAAAGAAAAGATGAAAACAGCTACAGAAGAAGAACTGCTCGAAATCTTAGCAAGTGATGGCATGCTTATTAAAAGACCGATCGCAACTGATGGCAAGCAAGTCACAGTAGGATTTAAAGAAGATCATTACGATAACACATGGAAAAAATAAAAATGTTACTGACTGCGATAAATCATTTATTGTAGTTATTATAAAACCAAGAAAAGCTGGAGGGATTACACATGGAATTTCCAAAAGAATTACGCTATTCAGAAGAGCACGAGTGGACTAAAACAGAAGAAGGCAATAAAGTTCGTATCGGTATTACAGCATTTGCGCAAGACGAACTAGGAGATATCGTATTCGTTGAACTTCCTGAAGTTGGAGATGAGCTTACTGCGGACGAGCCTTTCGGAAGCGTAGAATCTGTTAAGACTGTTTCTGAGTTATATGCGCCTGTATCTGGAAAAGTTGTAGAAGTAAATGCAGACCTTGATGATAGCCCTGAACTTGTTAACGAGTCTCCATATGAAAAAGCTTGGATGGTTGTAGTAGAACTTTCAGATGCATCTGAGGTTGAAAAGTTAATGACTGCTGAACAGTACGAAGAATTAATCAAAGAAGATTAATGAAATCAATCTCTTCAGGAAAGAATAGACATATTGCTATTCTTTTTTGGAGGGATTTTTTTATGAACCAAGATAGACGAGATGTTACATCAAGAGTTTTTGGTAAAATGAAGGGTGGATCAATGTCCCTTTATTTGGATAAGGATGAAATTGGCCAGATCCGCTTTACGAATCAAGGGAACATGTACGAGATGGCTGAGGGGTTTGAATTTGATGCAGACAAGATTTATAAACGTGAAAAACCTGTAGAATTACCAAATCCATCAAAGTATGTGGATGAATGTGATAAGGGTTGGTGCTGATTTCAGCATCAATAGAGGATGATGTCAATGTGATCTATCTTGGCAATCATCCTCTTTTTGATTTTAGATCTGTTTGTTTCGTTCGGCACTCCCACCTTTTGAGCCGATCTTTTGATAAAAACTTTTATCCTGGTTTTGGGATGTGGCCGTACCGCCTTTCTTTCCGATTTCTTGATAAAACGTTTTATTATGTGTACTAGAGGTAGAGCTCCCACCTTTTCTCCCGATTTCTTGAAAGAAAGTTGTGCTATGTTTTTTTGATGTGGAGGTACCGCCCTTTTTTCCGATCTGTTGATAGAATTCTTTTCCTCGTGATTTGGATGTTTTCTCGCCGCCTAATCTGCCTGCATCAGCTCGGCTCATTTTAGGTTCTGTTTTTGCCATGTGATGACTCCTCCAATATTCGTTTTATGACTCCTAAATTCCCTTTTATAACAGGATGTCAAACACGTTTGAGGCGAATTAGTACTAAACGCATACACCGAACAGAAATAGGTAGGAAAATAGGAAAAAGGGGTATAGTAATAAAGAACATCTCTTGCAGGATTTTAATAAAATAAAGCAAATATATAATCTAAGCGATGCATTCATTTTATAGTCTTCAAAGTATAGGAGAGATGAGTAATGAATGAAATCAAAAACAAAGTAATCATTGTCGAAGGTAAATCTGATAAGGATAAGTTAGCCGCAATCTTGGATGAACCGGTTGAAATTATTTGTACGAATGGAACTTTAGGTTTGGATAAATTAGAAGAGCTTGCATTAGCCATTGAGGATCGAGATGTATATATCTTGGTCGATGCTGATGATGCTGGCCATAAACTAAGAAAACAACTGCAACGTGAATTGCCTAATGCAGAGCATTTATATATTAATAAGATGTACAGAGAAGTTGCTAAAACACCTCTAATGTACCTCGCAAAGGTATTGGTAGGTGCACACTTTAATATTCAAAAGAATTGCTTAGGATAAGCCATGAAAAAGAAATGGTTGAGTCTTCTAACTACCTTTTGCTTAGTGAGTGGTTGCAGTCCTTCAAATAAAGATGAAGTAAAAACGACTTCTAAAGATGCCGTGAGCAAAAATTTAAATATTCCGTGGCAAATAAACAGCACCCCAAAACAAATGTGGATCAGTGAACGAACTGGGGGGCTTGTTTTACTAGGGCCAAAACAAAAAAAGACCTCTTATTCCCCAAAATTTTCAGAAGCTATAGCTGATGACGGGGAAGGAGGTTTTCTTGGCTTTCTATTAGACCCAAATTACGACAGTAATAAAAAAGCTTATGGATATTATACATATGAAAAATCGAATCGTTTAGTTAATCGGATTGTCGAGATGCGTTTTGAAAATAATGAATGGAAAGAAAGCAGAATCCTGCTAGATGATATTCCAGGAGGCTACACACACAATGGAGGAAGAATGGAGTGGGGACCAGATCGAAAACTATATATCACAACGGGTGATAGTGGCGAAGAAGAGCTGTCCCAAAATCTAAACAGTCTGGCTGGGAAAATTTTAAGAATGAATAATGATGGTTCTGTTCCAGAGGACAACCCGTTCCATCCTTCACCTGTCTATACATACGGTCATCGGAATCCACAAGGAATGACATGGGATGATGAAGGTAAGATGTTTGCTGCTGAACATGGCTCATCTAACTATGATGAGATTAATAAAATTGATCCGGGTAAAAATTACGGATGGCCGATCATTCGTGGTGACGAAAAAAAGGAAGGGCTAGAATCACCGTGGGTTCACTCTGGTCGTGAAACGTGGGCACCTTCAGGCATCGATTATAAAAACGGTTATCTGTTTGTTGCAGCATTGAGAGGCGAAAGTGTCATAACGGTTAACACGTCTTCTAAGAAGATAACCACTATTGTTTCCAATAAAGGGCGCATTCGTGATATCCTTATTGAAGATAATCACATGTATGTTGTTACGAATAACAAAGATGGTAGAGGACAGCCGTCGAGCGATGATGATGTGCTGCTAAAAGTTTCACTAAAAAATGTAATGGAGTAGTACCATGAAAGAAATCACTCGAAAAAATTGGAACACCGTTATTGAACAATCACTTCAGAATCCGTACTTTCTATACCTAGAGACTCCGCTTTGTGGAACTTGTAAAATGGGAAAAAGAATGTTTGAGGTAGCAGTTGAAACGATACGTGTTCAAAAAGACGAAAATATAGCTGTAGGTGTTAGTAATATTAATGAGATGCCCGAGCTTGCATCCAAGTATGGGGTAACAAGCGTGCCATGTTTACTCATTCTTTCTAGAGGAATTGCAATCGATCGTATTTATGCACTTCAATCTGCGGGAAATATATATAAATCCATGTTAAAACTAGTGGAAAAGGAATATAAAGGGTGAAAAAAATGTGGGATATACCCCACATTTTTCATTTCATCGTCTAATTCTACAAAAAAACTTATTTTTCGGGGGTTAAATCTCAAGAAAAATATGGGAATTTAATGTCGTTCACTCGCCCTTTTGTAACAATAAAGGGTGTTTTTTTTTATTTTGAAATAACGCTGATGACCTTAGTAGAGGGGTTTATCAAGGTATTTGAACAATTATCAGTTTGTTTTGCAAATTCAGTACTTTAACGATAACGTCACAAATGTTACGGACGCTGTAATATTGTTATAGAACTGTATCCTACAAATGTCAAAAGTCATGGTATAAATGAATAGGAGAGCTTGTTTGCATGTTTGCTCCCTAGCTTATTGTGGTAAATAAGAATGATTTTATTTTTGAGATAAAAATATACGATTCACTAATAAACGAAACAAAATGCAAAGCAATTCTTTAACAGAGGTGATTGATAAACATGGCATCTTTAAATTTAAATGCAGTATTTCCTATTGGAAAAAATAAATTATCGAACAATAAATTAACAAGTATAGAAGATAAAGTTCTAACGATCCAAGAAAGAGACGATGAGAAACTAAGAAACGAACTGATCGGTGATTACCAACCATTCATTAAAAAAGTAACATCGAAAGTTTGCAGTCAATATATAGATCGTACGATGGACGAGTTTAGTGTAGGTCTTTTTGCCTTCAACGAAGCGATTGATCAATACCAAGAAGGTCAAGGTAGCCGTTTCTTGTCCTTCGCCGATATGGTTATTAGACGAAGAGTTATTGATTACATTCGTAAAGAAGTCCGTCAGAACAGACTGATATTCTTACAGCCAGATGAAGAAGATGAAGAAGGTCGCTTAGAAGAAAGTTATGCAGAGCAAAAAGCTGCGATGGATCATTTTGAAGACCAGATTCAAGTTGAGAATCGCGTTTATGAGATCGAAGAGTATCAAAAGTTATTAAAAACGTTCGGATTGAACTTTAAAGTATTAAGTAAGCATTGTCCAAAGCATGTGGATGCACGTGAAAATGCAAAAGAAATTGCTCGTCTTTTAGCTGAGAACGAAGAACTTGCCGCGTTTCTAAAAGAAAAAAAGCAATTACCAATAAAAGATTTATTAAATATGGTATCCTGTAGTCGTAAAACCATAGAGAGAAATCGAAAGTATATAATAGCAGTATCACTTATATATTTAGGCGATTTTCAAGCGCTGAAATCATACATTCAGCCATAAGGTGAGGTAAATAAGGTTACTAGGCAAGGGAATGTAATGTTCTCTTGCCTGTAATTTATACTGATCCTGCTACATGCGGGAGGGATATCATTGAAGAACGGCAGCGGCATCGTTATTGAAGTTCAGAATAAAAAAGCAACTCTTCTCATGAAGGACGGAACCTTTGTCACAGTAAGAGTACCAGCAGGTAAAAGACCTCTTATAGGTAATGAGTATCAGGCTTCTTATTTTTCACACAAAAAAAGAAGTCTTTTTGTGCTGCCATCTATTTCGTTTTCAGTGGCAGCATTAATTGCATTTCTTTTTATTTCAGGTCTTTTACCCAACAGCAGCCATTCTGCCGCGGCTGCTTATGTTAGCTTTGATATCAATCCAAGCCTTGAGGTTGGCGTAGATGATAATATGCGAGTGGTTGAAATGGATGCCTTTAATGACGAAGCAAAAAAAATCATTAAGAAATACAATTTTTCTACAGATGATCGTATGCCGTTTGAAGTATTCGCGGATCAACTGATCAAAGCTTATCAGCGAGAAGGCTATATGGAAGAGAATCAGTCCATGCTTATCACTACAGTATCCGATAAATCCAGTGATAAGAAAACGAAGCAGGAATTGGATCATGCATTGGATTCAATTGTTAAAAAAGCTGTCGTTCAATACCCTGTAGCGATTACTGTTTCTGAAACAAACGAAGAAGTTCGCGATAAGGCGAAACAATTAGGCGTATCTTCAGGGAAATATACAGCATTCCAAGAAGCAACGAAGAATGATAAGCATCTTAAAGAAGAAAAGATTAAAGAAGTGAAGTTTCAAGAGCTTAAAGTGAATACTACTTCTTCTAAAAATATTAAATCTGTACCACATCCTCGTAAAATAAAGGCTGCACCTCATGAGGTCAAGGTAAAGCCAGTAATTAATAAAGAAAAAAAATCGGATCACCAAAGCTCAGTTAAACCGACCGAGAAAAACCTTGTGAAGCCTCAAAAGAATACGAATGAAAAACGTAACAGCAAAGAGCTTGGCAATAGGAATGATCAAAATAACAATAGAAATCATATTCAGCAAAAAGAGCAAAGAGTAGAACCTAAAAAGATGAAGGAACCTGTCAGAACACAAAACCATGATAGGAATTACAATCAGAATAAAGAGCATAGAAAAGAAAACAGATATCAGGATAAGAATCATAACAAGCGACAAAAAGAAAATGACCGTAATAAACATGAACAGAGACAGCAATGGAATGGAGACAGGCATTCTAATGATGATCATAAGCGTTCCAAAGGTGAACATCGAAAGCAAGAAAAGAAACATAAACACTAATTATGAGATAACATGTCGTAATAGCAATTACGATTCCTTGCTGCTGTCGAAGGGTTTATAAAGGTATATGAATATTCCTCTAGAATCGGTGAAGTAACAACCAATTCGGGGGGATTTTTTATGTTGGATATCCGTTACTTTGAAAGTCAAATAGCAAAAAGTCCGTATCTTTCTCTTTATAATATCCCGGTAAAGCCTAGCTTTAAATGTAAGGACGAAACGACGCTGAAAATTGAATATAGAGAAGGAGAGCGGAACAGAACAGTCACGTTTACTGGGAATCCGAAATATCTATGTATGTTGCTTGAGGGGAAAATGAAGCTGAGTACTTTATTGAGACAAGAGATGATTGAGTTTCAGGGAACACTCAGACAACGCTTAAAATGGGAAGCGATTTTTTACTTAAGCTCCCATTGGGAAGAGATATCCGCCGGTGTACTCGTTCGAACTGCTAAAAATATTTGACACGAATCGACATGGATGATAATATTCTTCACAGTGATTCAAATATGCATCGCTTTAATTTAATAAAGTAACACTTTTTTACTTATCACGAGAGGTGGAGGGACTGGCCCTATGAAACCCGGCAACCGCTAGATCATTGCATTCTTATGAATGATGAACTAGAAAGGTGCCAATTCCTGCAAGGCTTTAAGTAGTCTTGGGAGATGAGGAGAACGTGCATAGAATATAATATGCCTTTCTGCTCATATTGAAGCAGAGAGGCATTTTTTTGTTTAATGTTTTCGTTTTACATTGAAGCTCTTGGGAGTAGTTGATTTCCGTTACAGGATGCTCGCTTTCCACGGGGCGTGCGGTGAGCCTCTTAGCGCTATGCGCTGTTAAGAGTCTCACCTGTCCCGCTGATCCCGTAGGAGTCTCGCACCTTCCACTACAATCAACTTATCGATGAAGGGAACACTTAAGCAAACCAATGCACCGTTTTCTATATGAGCCAATATTTAGATAAGAAATGAGGTAAGAATCTTGATTAATTTACAGGCAGTCCGTAAAGTCTTTCAAACCAAAGATGGTGAAGTAAAGGCTGTTGATACGGTAGATTTAAACATAAAACAAGGAGAGATTTACGGAATCATCGGATACAGTGGTGCAGGTAAGAGTACACTGATCCGCATCCTTAACATGCTAGAGCGCCCGACTAGCGGTACGGTTACGATTGGCGGCAAGAACATGTCTGAGCTGTCATCAAAAAAGTTAAGAGAAGCACGACAAGAAATTTCAATGATCTTTCAGCACTTTAACTTATTGTGGTCTCGCACGGTAAGAGAAAACATTGCTTTTCCTCTTGAGATTGCTGGTTATCCAAAAGCTAAGATCAAACAGCGTGTTGATGAGCTGATCGACCTAGTTGGATTGGAAGGTCGTGGTGGTTCTTATCCGTCGCAACTAAGTGGAGGGCAGAAGCAACGTGTAGGTATCGCACGCGCGCTTGCGAATGAGCCGAAAGTTCTCTTATGTGACGAAGCAACTTCTGCACTTGACCCTAAAACAACTGACAGCATTCTTGATCTGCTTGTAGAGATCAATCAAAAATTAGATCTGACCATTGTTCTTATCACACATGAAATGCATGTAATCAGAAAGATCTGTCACCGTGTAGCCGTTATGGAACAGGGGAGAGTAGTGGAAGAAGGCGATGTCCTAAATGTCTTCAAAAACCCGACAGAACCAATCACGAAGGATTTTGTGAAACAAGTAACAGAACCTGAAGAAACAGTCGACACGATCAAACAGTTTATTTCTGAGTTTCCGGAAGGCCGAATTGTCCAACTTACTTTTATCGGTGGACGAGCAGGACAGCCATTAATTACGGAACTGATTCGTAAGTATGAGGTAGATGTAAATATTCTACAAGGAAAGATTACGCAAACTCAGAATGGACCTTATGGAACGTTGTTCATTCAGATTAAAGGTACAGAATCTGCACTAGCTCGTGCAATGGAGTTTTTAAACAGTGTGCAGGTTGAAGTAGAGGTGATTCATAATGCTTAGTACATGGTTCCCGAATGTCCAATGGGATGTTCTATTAGAAGCGACAAATGAAACTTTATATATGTCAGCCATCTCTGTAGTGATTACATTTTTCCTAGGACTGGCTCTAGGATTGGCGTTATTTCTAACTTCTCCTGGTAACTTGTGGGGAAATAAGTTTTTAAACAGCGTGATTGCTATAATTGTTAACGTGTTTCGATCGATTCCGTTTATTATCTTAATCATCTTATTGATTCCTTTTACACGTTTAATCGTAGGAACGATGCTTGGAGCTGAAGCTGCACTCCCTGCATTAATCGTAGGAGCTGCGCCATTTTATGCACGTATGGTAGAGATCGCTTTGAGAGAGATTAATAAAGGGGTAATCGAAGCAGCGAAATCAATGGGTGCTACAAACGCTCAGATTATCTTTAAAGTTCTTATTCCCGAAAGTACGCCGGCTCTTGTTTCTGGTATCACTGTAACCGCGATTGCACTCGTAAGTTATACAGCGATGGCTGGAGTTGTTGGTGCTGGTGGTTTAGGAAACTTGGCTTATATGGAAGGTTACCAAAGAGACAACGCGGATGTAACATTAATTTCAACTGCACTTATCTTAGTCATCGTTTTCGTCATCCAATGGATCGGTGACCGCATTACAACAGCATTAGATAAGAGATAACGTTTTAAGACAACAAGGAGGAAGTTCATATGAAAAAAGTATTATCTGTTCTTATATTAACCGTTCTTGTTGCAGCACTTGCTGCTTGCGGGAACAAAACAGAAGGCGGAATCAGCGACGAGAAGATCATTGTAGGTGCTTCAAACGTACCACATGCTGAAATCTTGGAAGAAGCAAAACCTCTTTTGAAAGAAAAAGGTGTAGAACTTGAGATCAAAACGTTCCAAGATTATGTACTGCCAAACAAGTCTTTAGATGAAAAAGAAATCGGTGCGAACTACTTTCAGCACGTTCCTTATCTAGAGTCTCAAATGAAAGATCACGGATACAAATTCGAAAATGCAGGTGGCATCCACCTTGAGCCGATCGGAATCTATTCTAAAAAGTATAAGTCATTAGATGAGCTGCCTGAGGGCGCAACAATTATCATGTCTAACTCAGTAGCAGATCATGGCCGTATGCTTGGGTTACTTGAAAAAGAAGGATTGATCAAAGTTAAAGAAGGTGCTGGAGCAGAAGCACAAATTAAGGATGTTGTAGAAAATCCTAAGAAGCTTAAATTTAAAGCAGATGTTGATGCGGGTATGCTTCCAAAAGCCTACAAGAACGGTGAAGGCGATGCCGTACTAATCAACACAAACTACGCGATCGATGCTGGATTAAACCCTCAAAAGGATGCGATCGCATTAGAAGGATCTGATTCTCCATTCGTAAACATCATCGCGGTTCGTGAAGGAGATAAAGATAAGAAATCTGTTAAAGCTTTAGTAGAAGTTTTACGTTCTAAAGAGATTCAAGATTTCATTAAGAAGAAATATGAAGGTGCAGTAGTGCCAGTAACAGAATAATTTTCTATAAAGAACTGACTTTGAGATTAAAGTCAGTTCTTTTTTTGAGTAAAGATCGATCAACAACACTTTATAGTCCTTCAAACTAACTTTTAGACCCTGCGATTCCATTTATAGGCCCTTGAACTTAATTTATAGTCCTTCAAAGTCATTTATAGGCTTTTCGACAAAAACTTACGAACATTTATTACATAACCAGCTTGCGAATGACCCATACTAAACCTGTTTACTATTTTGACAGGAGTGAATGAAATGAAACAAGAAGAACAGCCGCTACCCGGATCGAATTCAACGCAATATCACCTGATCCGCTATAAAGAAGGCTTAGGGAAATACAATGAGAATATGCCTGAACTTACACATGCTTATAATGAATTTACACGCCATTGCTTTAAAGAAGGTGAGATCTCTGAGAAGTATAAGCAGTTGATCGCTTTAGGAATCAGCATCTATTCTCAAGATGAATATTGCATCATCTATCATACAAAAGGTTGTTTAGATCAAGGGTGCTCGGAAAATGAAATTCTTGAAGCTGTGGGTGTTTCTGCTGCATTTGGCGGAGGAGCGGCTATGAGCCAAGGTGTGACCCTCGTTCAAGAATGCATTAAAGAATTAAATAACCCGCGTCATTAAAAGAAAGTCTAAAATTCCACACTTACATGTTTTGAAATCATCCTAAGAAGGTAATGGAAGTAATGTAGCGCATTTAGCAGGATAACATAGGAAGTCACATCTGTTTTCAATAGGAATCATCATGCACTGGTATGCAAGGTGATTTCACTTGGATAACGGATTGAGCAAAATGAGTGATGCTGATACGCTATTATTGTTAACTAACTTTAACTTTGAAAGGATTGATTCATTATCCACCCCATTAAAGTAAAACATACGTCCGAGATGGAAAAAGCAATGCACCAGTCACATGGCTGTGGTTTTGCAGAGTATGAGAGGGATTTGGAAAAACGCCTAGATGTTGAGAAGGTCCGAGATATGGAATACAAAAAAGGGTTAGAAATAGCGGCAAATGCGAACAGAAATCATACGCCGTAACATATGAACTTAAAATTACAAAAGGCTGATTCATAAGGTGGTCTACCGCCTAATGAGTCAGCCTTTTTTCAAATCTTGTGACTGATGTACAATTAATATGACAACAATGGAAAAGTAAACAGCTCGTTCCCTTGAACATACATTTCATTTGTTATAAGATTAGAATGAGAATAAATTGAGAATGGCTATTTTGTGCCTTTTATCAAAATCTTAAGAATGATTTCTTAATGGAGGTTGTATTATGTCAGCACCTAATTTAAAGATTGAAGATCTTCGTGTATCTATTGAAGATAAAGAGATTATTAAAGGTTTAGATCTCGAAATAAATGGTGGCGAGATCCATGCGATCATGGGACCAAACGGAACAGGAAAGTCTACTCTTTCTGCAGCGTTAATGGGACACCCTAAATATGAAGTAACTTCTGGTAAAGTTACGTTCAACGGTGAAGATCTTTTAGAGATGGAAGTTGATGAGCGTGCACAAGCTGGTCTGTTCTTAGCTATGCAATACCCTTCAGAAGTAAGCGGTATTACAAACGCTGATTTCCTTCGCTCTGCAATCAATGCAAAGCGTGAAGAAGGCGACGAAATTTCTCTAATGAAATTTATCCGTGAGTTAGATAAAAAGATGGATCATCTTGAGATGGACAATGCGTTCGCACACCGTTACTTAAACGAAGGATTCTCTGGTGGAGAAAAGAAGCGTAATGAGATTCTTCAAATGATGATGCTTGAGCCAAAATTAGCAATCCTTGACGAGATCGATTCAGGACTTGATATCGATGCTCTTAAAGTAGTAGCTAAAGGTGTTAACGAAATGCGTAACCCGGATTTCGGTTGCTTGATCATCACTCACTACCAACGTCTATTGAACTACATCACTCCTGATAAAGTACACGTGATGATGCAAGGGCGTATTGTAAAATCTGGTGGACCTGAATTAGCTCAACGTCTAGAAGCTGAAGGGTACGACTGGATTAAAGAAGAGCTAGGAATTAAAGACGAAACTGTTGGTCAAGAAGCGTAAGCATTAAGGGGGACTATACATGTCAGTTGATACGAGCCTAAGATTTGATAAGGACTACGTAACCGGTTTTTCAAGCAGCAGACAGGAACCCGCTTGGCTGCAGGAACTTCGTTTGCAAGCATTGGAATTAGCTCAAGAGCTTCCAATGCCTAAACCGGACAAAACTAAAATCGATAAATGGAACTTTACAGAATTCAAACATGAAGCAACTGGCACTCCTGTTGCGTTCAATGAACTTCCTGAAGATGTTAAGGCATTGATCGGTTCTGAAGAAGAAGCGAAGAATGTTCTTGTTATCTATAATGGAACACCAGTTTATTTTGCACTTGAAGAGTCGGTAAAAGAACAAGGTGTTATTTACACAGATCTTCTAACAGCTGCAAAAGAGCATGAAGATCTAGTGAAAAAGTACTTTATGAAAGCTGTTGCGGTTGATGAGAACCGTTTGCCAGCCCTTCATGCAGCACTATTCGTTAATGGAGCATTTCTTTATGTTCCAAAGAACGTGGAACTTTCTGCTCCTATTCAAGCCGTTTATTATCAAGACGATGAAGCAGCGATCTTCAACCACGTTATCGTTGCAGCAGAGGATAACAGCTCAGTAACGTATGTAGAAAACTACTTATCAACGAACGATGCTACAGATTCAGTAGCAAACATCGTGTCTGAAGTATATGCAGGCAGCGGTGCAAAAGTCGTTTATGGTGCTGTAGATAACCTTGCAAAAGGAATGACAACATACGTGAACCGTAGAGGCCGTGCTGAGAAAGATGCTCGCATCGAGTGGGCGCTTGGTCAGTTTAACGACGGAAATACGGTTTCTGACAACACAACTCATTTGATCGGTGATGGATCTTTTACAGATACGAAGACTGTAACAATCGGACGCGGTGATCAAAAGCAAAACTTCGTAGCGCAAATCTTTAACCACGGAAAACATTCTGAAGGTTATATCCTTACTCATGGGGTAATGAAAGATAGTGCGAGCTCAATTTTTAACGGTATTACAAAAATCGAGCACGGTGCTACAAAATCTCATGGTGAGCAAACTGAACGCGTACTTATGTTAAGTGAAAAAGCGCGTGGGGATGCGAACCCGATCCTTTTGATCGATGAAGATGATGTTACAGCAGGTCATGCTGCTTCAGTTGGAAGAATCGACCCTCTTCAAATGTTCTATCTGATGAGTCGTGGTATTTCAAAAGCTGAAGCTGAACGTTTGATCATTCATGGATTCTTAGCACCAGTCGTTAGTCAGATGCCTTTAGAATCTGTTAAAAATCGTTTAGTCGAGGTTATTGAAAGGAAAGTGCGCTAATGAGTGCAAACGAATGGAGAAAGCTGTTTCCTATCCTGGATCAGGAAGTTAACGGCAAACCTCTCGTTTACCTTGACAGTGCAGCTACTTCACAAAAACCGATACAAGTAATTGAAGCTTTAGATAAATATTACAAAGAGTACAACTCGAATGTTCACCGTGGTGTTCATACACTGGGAACTCGTGCTACAGATGGTTATGAAGGAGCGCGTGAAAAGGTACGCCGTTTTATCGGTGCTAAATCCACTCAGGAGATTATCTTTACACGTGGTACAACAACAGCGATCAATACGGTAGCAAGAAGCTATGGTATGGCAAATCTGTCAGAAGGTGATGAGATTGTGATCACTCCAATGGAGCATCACAGCAACATCATTCCATGGCAGCAAGTTGCGAAAACCACTGGTGCAACGCTTAAGTACATTCCTTTACAGCCGGATGGCACGATTGATCTTGTGGATGTTGAAAATACAGTTACAGAGCATACTAAGATCGTCTCAGTTATGCAGGTATCGAACGTATTAGGAACGATCAACCCGATCAAAGAGATCGCAGCGATCGCACATAAGAACGGAGCTGTAATGGTAGTGGACGGCGCTCAGAGCGCTCCTCACATGAAAGTAGACGTTCAAGATCTCGATTGTGATTTCTTTGCCTTTTCAGCACATAAAATGTGTGGACCTACAGGCATTGGCGTGCTCTATGGAAAAAAAGCACTCCTAAACAAGATGGATCCTGTTGAGTTCGGTGGAGAGATGATTGATTTTGTAGGACTTCAAGAATCTACGTGGAAAGAGCTGCCTTGGAAATTTGAGGGTGGGACACCGATTATCGCAGGTGCGATCGGTCTAGGTGCTGCGATTGATTTCTTAGAAGAAGTAGGTCTTGATAATGTGTTAAAACATGAACATGTACTTGCTGACTATGCGATGGAGCGACTTTCAGAGTTAGAGGGTGTTACGATATTTGGTCCAAAAGAACGAGCAGGACTTGTAACGTTCAACTTAGATGATGTTCATCCGCATGATGTAGCAACCGTTTTAGATTCTGAGGGAATTGCTGTTCGTGCAGGCCATCACTGTGCACAGCCTCTTATGAAATGGTTAGATGTTACAGCAACAGCACGTGCTAGCTTTTACCTGTATAACACTGAAGATGACATCGATGCTTTTCTTAAAGGCTTAACAACAGCAAAGGAGTATTTCGGTCATGTCTTCTAATTTAGATCAGCTATATCGTCAGGTCATCATGGATCATTACAAAAACCCACGCAATAAAGGGGTTATTGAAGATAATGCTCTGACGATCAATATGAATAACCCAACATGCGGCGATCGCATCCAGCTCACTTTAAAAGTAGAAGATGGAAAGATCGAATCGGCTAAGTTCGACGGTGAAGGGTGTTCGATCAGTTTAGCATCAGCTTCTATGATGACACAGGCTGTTAAAGGTCTTCCTGTCGAAGATGCTGTAAAGCTTGCAAACATTTTTTATGATATGATGCTAGGGAACGACTATGATGATGAATCCTATGATCTAGGTGACATCGAAGCTCTTTCTGGCGTTTCCAAGTTTCCAGCTCGCATCAAATGTGCCACACTTGCGTGGAAGGCGATGGAGCAAGGGGTAGGAAAAGATGAGGAAGAGGAAGAATAAGTTCCTTTTGATAATGAGTTAAAGAGTGCCAATCCAGTAAGGAGGGATTCTGTAATGGCTAAGAAAATGCCTGATATCGGCGAATATAAATATGGTTTTAGAGATAAAGACGTTTCCATTTTCAGATCGAAGCGTGGGTTAACAAAAGAGATCGTAGAAGAGATCTCCCGCATGAAGAACGAGCCTGAATGGATGCTTGAATTCCGTTTGAAGTCATTAGAGCAGTTCTATAAAATGCCAATGCCACAATGGGGCGGAGACATGAAGGACTTAAACTTTGATGATATTACGTACTATGTTAAGCCATCTGAGAAATCTGAGAAGTCTTGGGACGAAGTGCCTGCTGAAATTAAAGCGACTTTTGACAAGCTAGGAATTCCAGAAGCTGAGCAGAAGTACCTTGCAGGAGTATCTGCACAGTACGAATCAGAGGTTGTATACCACAACATGAAAGAAGACCTTTCTGACTTAGGAATTCTTTTCACAGATACGGATACAGCTTTAAAAGAGCACGAAGAGATCTTCCGTGAGCATTTTGGAACGATCATTCCGCCAACTGATAATAAGTTCTCAGCACTTAACTCTGCAGTATGGTCCGGTGGATCTTTCATTTACGTACCTAAAGGCGTTAAATGTGATACGCCACTTCAAGCATACTTCCGAATTAACTCTGAAAACATGGGTCAGTTCGAACGTACGCTAATCATTGCAGATGAAGATAGCTCTGTACACTATGTAGAAGGATGTACAGCACCCGTTTATTCTACAAACTCACTTCATAGTGCGGTTGTAGAGATCATCGTTAAGAAGAACGCTTACTGCCGTTATACAACGATTCAAAACTGGGCAAACAACATTTATAACTTGGTTACAAAGCGTGCAGTTGCTGAAGAGAACGCAACGATGGAATGGGTAGATGGAAACATCGGATCCCGTCTAACGATGAAATATCCGGCTGTTATCATGAAAGGCCGCGGAGCGAAAGGTACGATCCTTTCTATCGCGATCGCTGGTAAAGGACAGCACCAAGATGCTGGAGCTAAAGTATTGCACTTAGCACCAGACTGTTCTTCTACAATCGTTTCGAAGTCGATCTCAAAGCATGGCGGTAAAGTAACATACCGTGGTATTGCTCACTTCGGACGTAAATCTGACGGATCTAAATCCAATATCAAGTGTGATACGCTGATTATGGATAACCAATCCACTTCAGATACGATTCCGTACAATGAAATTCTGAACAATAACATCACATTAGAGCATGAAGCGACTGTATCTAAAGTTTCTGAAGATCAGTTGTTCTACCTCATGAGCCGTGGTGTTTCTGAACAGGAAGCAACGGAAATGATCGTAATGGGCTTCATCGAGCCATTTACGAAAGAACTTCCAATGGAATATGCAGTAGAGATGAACCGTCTGATCAAGTTTGAGATGGAAGGTTCAATCGGATAAATGATGAAAAGCCTTGGTATATAAGCAATATACCAAGGCTTTTTTATGTGTAAATTAATGTCGTGCCAACTTTGTGCCAACTCGAAATTTTTTTTGCTTTTTAAGTTTTAAAAAAGACCTGGATTATTTTATTTATACCAAGGTCTTTTACGTAGAGAATGGATCGTTTCTTTTTTGTGTGGTTTTATTTCTCTTTGTATAAACTGAGAATTTATTTAGTTCATCTGCTTCAATTTTGTCCGTAACATCTAAATAAATATCAGCTGTCGTCTTTATCGTTTGATGTCCGAGGCGCTGCGAAACATATTTAATACTTGCTCCAGCTTCAAGTAATAAAACAGCATGTGTATGCCTGAAAACATGTGTACCTTTGTAACTGACATTTGCTTTTGTGCAATACCCCTGAAATGTCTCACGTATTATAGAGGGTGTAAGATACCTTCCAAGAAAATTTTGGAATATAATTCCGTCGTTATTGCGTTTGAATTGAGTGTGTTGTAAAATCATCTGGTTTTGTAACAGCTTGAACTTTTTAAGTTCAGCTACTAAACTTTCATCAAGTTTAATTGTTCTATATGAGGATGAATTCTTAAGAGAAGTTATCATTGCGTTATTGTTATCATCACGGCTAGTTTGTCTTTCAATCGTTAATTTATCACCCTTAAGGTCAGTCCATTGTAAGGCGAGTGCTTCGCTTATTCTTAATCCGGTTTGGCTTAGTAAATAAATTAGCATAAAGTACAGACGATACTCCTGATACCTTTGATGCTGATAAGTTTCCATAAAGTCAAGTAATCGATGTAACTCACCTAAAGAATAATATTTAATATCTTTATGAATTTGTATTTTATCTTTAACTGGTATTTTCAATTTGTTCGTTGGATTTTTATCTAATATCTCCATATCGTGAACCGAATAATGGAATATGCTTTTGAGTACTGATAAATATTTTAATCGAGATCCATAGGAGTAAACCTCATGTCCGCTTTCATCTTTGAGCTCAGCATAATGATTCATCCATCTCTTAATCTCAGGTCTTTTAATTCGAATTAACTTTTTATTCCCGAAGTAAGGGAGTATGTGTATTCTTACGATGATTTCTAATTGTCGAAAAGTAGAATCTTTAACAGAGGATTTTTTATGATTATATAACCATTCATGTACAACGTCATCAAACATTAAATCCCTGTCATTTAGTGTGTGACCATAATAAATTTTTTCTTCTACAGCATTTGCCTCTATTTGGGCTTCTTTTTTGGTACGAAAAGTCCCAATACTCATTACTTTTCCATCTTTAAAAACACGTGCTTGCCACATGCCGCTGCTTAATTTTCGGAAATTAGCCATTCATGTATCTCCTTTATTCTATTTTTGCTCTGAACAAGACCTGATTAATAATAAAATTTGCTTTTAATAAGCAATTAATTTTTATGATTAATTCTCTATTTTTAATAACCCATCTGCAAAGTATGTAGAGGATGAACCGCATCTGTGACAATAACGAGATGTCTTATGAAGTAATTCACCACAACCTCCATGGAAATCATGCCATTTAATATTCATGTGTGAATCTTCATAAGCATACCCAGAACACTTGTTTACTAAATAAACACCGCATTTATTGCAGTAATTTGAACCTGAAGGTAAATCTCCATTTTCGCAATTAGGGCACACATTATGAGTCTTGTTCAAATTTTGACTTGTTATAATTGCCGTATTCTTCAAATCACTACGGTAAATATTTTCTTCCTTTCTTAGATTATTGCTGTTGCAGCTTGGACAAAAGACTGCTTGAGCATTTGAAAAGAGATAATTACAGCTCATGCATCGTTGAGTATTCTTAATCTTAAAAATGAATTCTTGAAATAATTGGATAACAGGATGGCTTGGAGAATACTTGATACCAAATTGAGCACCTTGCTTTATAAACTTATATACATTTATAGAAGCCTCACTTGATATGTCGCATAAATTAGAAATGTCATTTGGGTCATTGATCTTTAGTTCGTTTAAGACTGGAGGAGGGGCTAATAGTTCTCTTGCGAAGCAGTTTGCTTCACTTTCAAATTCGTTGTATTCATCTTCTGTAAGTGAACTTCTAGCCAAGGAAGAATTATTGCTGATTTTGTTATGATTCATGACATAATGTCCAAGTTCATGGGCAAGAGTCCATCTTTTTCTGCCCTTACTAGGTATCTTATCGTTGTATAAAATCAAATACTCATCTAAGGATTCATAATATAAACAGCATCCTTCATGACTGTTTACGAGATTACAAACTTCTTTATGTGAAAATCCTCTCTTTTTTGCAAACCAAGAATAAGTTCTTATTTTGAGATTTGGGAAACTGTTCACGATTTGTTTCACCCGAACAGGCAACTCTTTTATAGTACTATTCTTTAAGACATTATCTGCAGATTTCTGTGCTTTAACGAAGTCGGCTTTATAGGTCGTCTTCTTCGTCAAATTCATCACCTTCTTCATTTTCAGTGTCTAGAAATGAAAGCTTTAACATTTTTATCATATTTTCAAATCTTTCTCTGTCCTTACCGGTAAGTTTGTTTCGTTGTCTTTGAATCTGTTTTAAATCATTGTCTTCTAATGAGAATTTTGAATAAGGATCATTTGTACTTCCCAGCAAATAGTCCGTTGTTACATTAAAGATTTCGGACATCTCCAGCAACGCACTACCAGGAGGTACTACTCTTCCGGCTTCATAATTTGCTACGTTTGATCTCTTCATATCCAATTTCTGTGCAAGCTCTTCCTGTGACAACTTATTATCCTGCCTACACTTTTTAATTCGTAATCCAATCACTTTTTTTCTTTCTTCATTCATAAGTATACCCCCAACTAAAAAAAGTTTATTTAAATGACGTTTTATATATTGACACGCTTTTAAATGACGTGTTAAGCTTTAAGTGTCATTTAAAAACACAAAATGAAATGAGGTGATATTTTGGAGAACGCTAATGTGCGCCGATTACGTTTTCGATCACTACGCCAAAAGCTTAATATTTCCCAACGCCAATTATCTATAGATCTTAATGTTAGCGAAAGCCATATTAGAAATATTGAAAGTGGCAGAGGTAATCCTGACGCAAAACTATTATTTAAGTTATCGAATTACTTAAATACAACTCCTGAGTATTTATTTCCGGATTTAGCTGACGTTAATGTTAAAAGGTTTGTTAAAGAATCGTATTGTCATTATTATAAACGTTCCATTTGATTACCTCAACAGGAGCTGACTTTTGAAAAGAGGAGGATTCTAAATGTCAAATCGTATTATGCAGTTAGAAAGATCCCCTAAGTTGTTAGAAGTACAAGTTGATGAGGAAGCAATCAAAGAAATGTATTACGATGCAATCGAAAAAAGAATGGAGAAGCTTGATACTGAGTTGGTGTATTGGGATACAAAAGAACTAAAAAGGCGAACATGTATGAGCTGGAATACCATTCTTAATAATTTCTTTTATGAGAATGAATTTCCAAAAATCAAAGTTGGTGGGAAGTGGTATTTTCCAGCAGCGGAAACGAAAAAATTCCTGAACAAGTGGTTATTACAATTAAGATAAATCATTTGAATAAGGAGTGATTCAAAATGGCTGAAGTGAAGTGGATCAAACTTAGTACGAACATGTTTGAGGATGAAAAGATCCGGTTGATTGAGAACATGCCTGAATCTGATATGCTTCTGATCATCTGGATAAAGCTTTTGTCTCAAGCCGGAAAAACAAACGCCAATGGTTACATCTACTTGAACGAAAACATTCCCTATACAGATGAAATGCTGGCTACCATTTTTAATCGTCCGCTGAATATTGTCAGACTTGCACTAAAGACATTTGAAGACTTTGGGATGATTGAAATCAGTCATGAAAACTTTATCGCTATCAGTAACTGGGAGAAGCATCAAAATGTCGAAGGGCTTGATAAGATTAGGCAGCAGACACGAAATCGTGTGGCTAAACATAGAGAAAAAAAGCAGCTTGAAGCAGGTAACGATACATGTAACGTTACAGTAACGCATAGTAACGCAACAGATATAGATAAAGAATTAGATATAGAAATAGATAAAGATATAAATATAGAAAATGCATTTAAGAACACGAAAGAAGAAAAGAATGAGAACAAAACTACAAAAGTGCATGAATACTTCCAAAAGCATATAGGAAAGGCATCTCAAAAAATTATAAATGAGATAAATGTTTGGACAAAAGTATTGAATGAAGAGCTAGTGATAGAGGCAATAAAAAGGTCTGTTGCTTGTGATAAAGCTTCGTGGACATATACAAGAGGCATACTTTCAAAATGGGTTAAAAGCTATGTTCAAAGTTTAGATGATGTGAAATCCCTGGATATTCAATTTGCAAGTCATCGAAAGGAGATTAATAATGGAAAGTCGTCTGAACCATATAATCGAATCTCTATGTCAAAAGCATTTTCAATTACCGGCGGAAAGGTTGGTCGCATCCGAAAGGCTAGATGATTATCATTGTACAAAATGTAAAGACAAAGAGATCATCTTTTATCGTGTACACAAAGATACAGAATGGCATTGGAACTCAGGTACACAATCTTGTGTTCCTGCCAGTAAAGTACCTGAGTCTGATTATTATCTTGGTAAAGTCTGTGGTCCTGATAATGCATGGGAATGGCATGATAGCTATTCTGAAAGGTGCAGCTGCATCAAACAAAAAAATGTTGAAAAACTTCTTCGGTCATCAGAAATCACAGATGAATTCAGTAATAACAGCTTTAGCAACTTTATCACAGAAGGAAAGGATCAATTGATAAAAGATGCTTATCAATGTACCCAGGAATATATCTTAGACTTTAGTGATATCCGGAGAATGAGAACAAACAGTATTGCCTTGCTCGGACAACCAGGTGCGGGTAAAACGCATCTTCTGACTGCTATAGCTAATCATTTAATCAAGAAGATGCAAATATCTGTTCTATATTTTCCATATGTTGAAGGCTTTGATGATCTAAAAGACGATTTTGAAAAGCTAGAAGAAAAGATGGTTCGGATGAAAAAGGTAGACGTACTCTTCATTGATGATCTATTCAAACCAGTAGGGCAACTAAGACGACCAAGAGCAACGGAATGGCAGATTGAAAAAATGTATGCTCTTATCAACTACCGCTACTTAAACCATCTGCCAGTATTAATTTCATCCGAATTAACAGTGGATGAAATAGAAGCAGTGGACGAAGCGTTAGGATCGCGACTCTATGAGATGTGCAGGAACTATATGGTCATCATCAAAGGGGATAAGAAGATTTTGAACCGGAGACTAAGCTAGGAAACAAATGTGTGTATTTCATTTATTTTTATAATTAAATAATTTATAAAAATGTTTACTTGTTTTTTAATACATTACAGGTTTGTGCTAAAATTCCTCTCCAAAGGTCATTAAAAATGTGTTTAAAATGTGCGAAATCAGCCTGATTTTCATTTTAAAGGTGAAGGACGTCCGTATCCATTGACTAGTAAGGAAAATCCACCTTGTTTTTCCAGGCTATCGCCGTGGAAATCCCGTGACCTCACACCACCAACATCATGTGTTGTGAGGTCACGGGAGCACAAGGTGGAAAGACAGATGTATAAATAGAGCGGACGTCCTATTGTTGTATATATTTGACTGTGATATTATTCCAGTATAATTTAGGGATTTAATAGATTTTAAAGAGAAGTGATTTTTGAGTAGAGGAGGTGGGTAAGTTCAAGGTCAAGAGATTTAAAAGAAGCTAATGATTTTTAGTTGTTGATCAATTGTCGATTTGGTTAAAGATTGAAGGGAGGATTTCTTTGGAGAGGAAATGATGCCTATGAATCTGTTAGCCGAAAAACAAGAAGAAGTACTGCAAGTTATCAATCGCTTTGGAGTCATTACGACAACTCAGCTCTCAGCTTTTCTAAAGGGTAATATTTCACATGTCACGGTCTATCAAACGAAGCGCAAATTGCTATCATTAGGTTTTTTGACTGAAGAGAAGATCGGTTATCAATTGATCTTAGCCATGCGCCCAAGCGGTGTCGAATATCTCGGAAGTTCATTAACGCGGTTTACAAAATTTAACTACTCTACCCTTAATCATCAACTCGTCATGATCGATTGTATCCTAGCACTTAAAAATATTGCTGAGAAAACAGGCCAGCCATTTGAGTTCATCACAGAGCGTGAACTTAGGAGTGAGTATATCGAGCAGAACTTTACTAAAGCAGACCGAAGAAACACAACATTGTTAAAGAGAATCGCGGATCGCATTCCGGATTTTGTACTTCTGGAGAATGGTGAAAGGATCGCATGTGAAGTAGAACTCACCCGAAAATCTTCAAAGCGCTACATCGAAAAAATGAATCGTTACCGAAATGAGATTCTTAACGGTCAGTATAACCAAGTCAGGTATCTGTGTGAGAATGAGTGTATCCGTGATACCGTCATCTCTTATGCGCAACAGACAGGAATAGTCAGCGATATGTTGCAGCTGGAGTTGATAAGGAGGTTATTGCACTTTGCCGAAAAGCAATGAAGACTTAGGAAAAGAATTCGGATTAGGCATTGCGATGTTGATAGGTGTTTTTGCTTTTTTTCCTTTATTAGTTTTTTCTCTACCTTTCTTTATCTTATTTCGTATCGTAAAACAAAACAGGATTCACCTTTCATGCGCTGTGTTAGGATTGATCAGTTTTTGTTTTATCGTCTACACTAATCCTTATAGTTATTTAGGTTTGTATGGCGTTCTGCCTTTTGATGTTACATGGTTAGAGCGAATCGTAAAACAGAAGATGGAGTTTACAAATACTTCTTTGTTTTTGTATATGTCAGGGGGATTATTCGTTTCATATGGCTGGTCACTGATGACGGATTACCACCGTTCAAAACGAGTAAAATCAACAGAGGAAAAACGGGATACATTTAAATCGTCTTCACACTATCAAAAAGTGAAAAAGAACCGGTTCCAACTGACACTAAAAGCGCAAAAGAAATGGAGGAACCAGAAGGAACAAGATCAGCTGCTTCTTGGAATAACCGAAAATGGGAAGCCATACTACATGGATTTTAAAGAGATCAATCAACATATGTTTATTCCTGCCACAACAGGAGGTGGGAAGACAATTTTACTTTTAAATTTTGTAGAGTACGCACTGATAAAGAACCTGCCCTTTATCTTTATCGATGGGAAGGGATCATCTGAAAGTATTGAAGAAGTGGAAACTTTATGTAAACGATACGACAGAAATTTGAAAGTGTTTTCTGATAAAGGGAAATTAACATACAATCCTTTGAAGTATGGAGGACCAACCGTTATTAAAGATAAACTGGAGCAGTTAATTGAAACAGAGAGTGATTATTATTCTTCCATTTCAACGTCTCTCGTTCAGGCTCTTATTCAGTTTATCGATGATTATGAATTTACCCGGGACTTATGGACGTTTGCAAAATATTTAGATCCAAATGAAATTCTTGAAGTATTAAATCAAGATGTTATCGAAGTGGAAGAAGAAGAACAAGCAGAAATGGCAGTGGTAAGCACTTCCTATTCTTCATTTTTGCCAACTAAAGATACGAAGAAGCCAGAGGGGAAAGCTCCAAAACAAAAAGTAAAACCAGTAAGAAGCAAACGGGCTGAAAAAAATTATGAACGTTTGTTTAAACGGTACCGTCATGAAGAGGCAGGAGAGAATCATTTATTCAAAAATGCTTCATCCGTTCGTACGCAGATCTATCTCTTGTTAGACAGCGAGTTAGGGCATCTTTTTGAAGAGACCGATAATAGTCTGGATCTAATCCGAATCAGTGAAGAGAAGGAAGCATTATTTGTCAGTTTTGATGGATTGATCTATGACAAGTTTATCAAAGTCATCGCACGTTTTTTAATACTAGATATTAACTATCTGGTTTCATATCGGAACCGTAATCAATTAAAAGATCAACCCATCCTCGCAATCTATGATGAGTTTTCAGTCTATGCAAATGATAAAATTGTAGATACCGTAAACAAATCACGTTCTGCCGGTTTTCATTGCATCATCGCGACTCAAACGCTAGCCGATCTTGAAAAGAATGATCCGTACCTTGCCAAGCAAGTTGTAGGGAATACGAATACGTATGCCATCGGCCAGACCAACAATCCAGATGAAGTTGATTCCTGGGCAAACACACTTGGCACATTCAAAGATATCGATCTGACGATCACAACTGAAAAACAAGAAGGTCGTTTAAAACGAGTTGATTTAAAAGCCGACAAAGGTACACTGCGGCATGTTCAAAAATTTAAGATATCCCCCGACGAAATAAGAGATTTACGTCAAGGACAATTTATTTTTGCTAGAAAGGCATCAAGAGAATCAGTTCACCCAGAAATCATTTATGTCCGCCATCCGTTGGCAGAAGGTTGAAGGGAGTGAATCAGTCTATGCTTTTTTCTAAACAAAAACAATCCACTTCAAAAAACAAACGCCGTTTATCCTATTCAAGAAAAAACGCTGCAAAAACAGCGTCTATCCTCTTTTTTTCTGTTATGTTTCTATCACTGTTATTCAATGTGGTTTTCTTTACGAAATATCAAGCCATCCGAAATTCCGTCAAAGCCTCTGAAGAAAATGTTCATGACCAGCTAAAAGAAGTAGAGAAAACTAATCTTTTGTATTCTGATTCTATCGAAGTGTTTACCGAAGATTTTCTAAAAAGTTATCTAACTGTACCTAAAGACGAAAAAGAACGCCAAGACCGTAAAGGTGAGCTCTCAGAGTACTTTGTATCAGGATTTGATTTAAAACGTGTCGCAGATTTGAAAGATTTTAAAGGAGAGCGACGAGTCACTGATCTGCAATACATTGATACAAAACACCTCAGTAACCGTGAAGCGAAGGTCAAATTTCAGACTGTCTATGAAATTACTGAGGTTCAAGAAAAAGACGGTAGATCAATTCCGAATACTACTAAATACGAAACAGATATCATAGTTCCAGTAACAAGTAACGGAGAGGGTTTTGCGGTCTATCAGAACCCCAATATGATTCAAGAAGATTTAAAGACTACCATGTCTTATGAAGGGAAAATGCCGGAAGGAGAACCGGTCACTTCTACTGAAACAAAACTCCTGGAGTCTTTCTTAAACGATTTTTTCACTTCATATGGAGTGAGCGATGAGAAGTTGCCATTCATGGCTGACGTTACTGGGGGGTTAGAAGACCAGACACTTCAAGACGTGAATGTGCGTGAAGCCGTGAAAATGGATTCTGGATACACGGTAAATGCTGATGTTCATTACCAGAACAGTGAGACATCAATGAGTGATCTTTATTCTTATGAGTTAAAGCTTGAAAAAGAAAACAATAAGTTCTTTATTACTCGAATCGAATAGGGAGGGAAAAACGATGATAAATTTTAGTCTTCAGGAAGTGACTCAAAACCTGATCTCGCAGATTGGCTTCTTAGTCCTTTTAATCATGGTCATTCGGGCATTAGTCGCTTATACAAGAGAAGATTGGGGTCAGTTCTGGTCAGGTCTAACGCTTGGTTTATGCTGCTTGGTCGTTGTCTTTTTCGGTCCGCAACTACAAGAGCTAGCAAAAGGTCTCGGAAATGCGTTGTTTCAATAAACATTTTGGTTCGTAAAATGGATGGAGGAGAGTGGGATGAAGGGAGAAAATTATACGCAGGAATACAAGTACCCCATCAAAATCTACCGAATCTGGTCGATTGAATTCGCCAACGGACTTGAAGTCAGAAAGATGATCTTTGCTATCGTTCTTGCAGCCGTTCTTTTATTATCTTTTGTACTTGTTGGGATTAAAAATGACACCAATCTGTTTCGTTTTTTCGTAAAGAACTGGCTGATACTTTTGACCGTTATCCCAGGTGTGATTACATTCATTGTTTTCAATCTGAAGTATGACCATAAAGGGGTTATTCCTTTTGTTAGAGACCGTATTACTTTTTACAGAACAAAGAACATGTCTTATGAACATTTTATCGAAGTAGCAAGTGACCAATTGGAGAAAGAAATAACGTTTGAACCATTTCTTCTAAAAAAAGAAGGTGAGAGCCATTGAAAGACGTATTGGAATTTCCAATCGCACACCGTCATATGAATATGGCGTTTAACAAACGCAAGCAGGTTTGGGCTTTTTATCGGCTCGATGAAGAGTATGTCAGATTAAACAGCGATAACGACTTTAAACGCTATATGGAAAACACGGCTGCATTCTTAACACAAGAAGAATATGATTATCACATTATGATTCTTCCAAAGAGATTTGACTTTGACACATTTACGAAAGTGGTAAATGAGCATATTGTTCAAGGTGAGTTTTCAGATATCGGACATAAGTACTTCAACCGTGCTTCAAGGGTATTACAGGAAGAAGTGTTCTTACATGAATACGATGTATATGTAGGCGTTCATTTGAACAAAACAGATGATGCAGTATCCGCAAACGCAGGTGAACTAATCTCCCTCTTTTTTAAGAGAGTAAGAGAAGATGTTTCTAAAATGATGTTTTTTCAGACGCAGGCAGAAGATGATTTTAGCTATTACGAAGAGTTGGAACGTACCTTTAGTTCTAAAGCTTCCAATCTTAAACACCTCCAAAAGCTAAGTGAAGATGAGATGGATAAACTGATCTATTATATGTTTCATCGGACCAGTGATCTTTTTTCGATACCTGAAGGTTCTTATAATCTAACAGAGGGTGTCATTAAGAACGAGTACGGCTACTTAACCGTTACACACGAAAATCATAAAGAATTTTTAACGTTTCTGCCTTTCATTGAAATGCCGGCTTTTATTGAAGGTTATCGTTTCATTCAAGATATATTAGAGAGTGTTTCGTTTCCTGTTGAAATACAGATTCGATATCATTTTAAGGAAAACGGATCTAATGCTCGGCAAGTGAGAAAATTAAAACGTCGATTCACAAACTTTGATCGTGAAATTCAATCCACTCATACCGCAGACGATGACCGAATTGTCGAGATGGCATCTGACAGACTAACAACCTTACTTGATGATGTAAAGTCCAATAAACGGCAGCTATTGTTCATGACATTTACGCTTGTTGTCTCAGACGTTAGTAAAAATGGATTGGATGAAAAGATAGGAGCTCTTCAAACATTATTTAAAAATACGGGGTTTCAAGTCACAAAACCTCTGGTAGACCAACTTACTCTTTTTTCACAAAGCCTACCAGCTTCATATGTGGATTATCAGTACTTCGAACAAGTTGTCGATGAATCTTATCTGGCACAAACTGGGATGAACTTGAACAATCGTGTAGGAAATCGGTTTGGCATGGTTCTAGGGAAAGTGGTAACTGGAAAGAAATTATCTCATGTGGAACAAGCGAGAGAGATCAATAATAACGTAGTCATCTTTAATCCCCTTTTGACCAAAAAGGCAATCTCAGGAGCTGATCATACGAATGGGAACATCCTGATAACTGGTCCCCCAGGCAGCGGAAAGTCGATGCTTGTTAAGAATTTCTTTACTTGGAGTACCTTTTTTGGTTCAAAAGTGCTCTATATTGATCCGAAGAATGAATTTCAACGGTATTATCAAAGGGCACTCAAGAAATTTGGTGAAATTCCAGAATTTCGCTCGCTATACGAACGTATCAACTTTATTCATCTTTCTGAAGATAGTGTGTATCACGGTGCTCTAGATCCACTCGTCTTTTTAAAAGGCGACCAAGCGATTCAAACAGCAATGATGATTTTAAATACGTTAGCAGAAGTTAGAGGATCTCGTGATGAAAGTGTAACAATCTATGACGCCATCATTGACGAAGTTAACCAAGAAAGTAATCCTACTCTAACAGGAGTACTTCAAAGAATTCAGAAGAAAGATCATACGCTTGGGAAATTCATTGAAAAATATCGGCACGGACTAGGGAGAATGTTATTTGGAAAGGAAGATTCTAAAGGACTTGATTTTCAAAAGCAGATTAATGTACTAGGACTACAGGGGCTGCGTTTGCCTGCATCTGAAAACATGAACGAGGAAGAACGTATCGGTCTTTGCCTGATGATGTCAATCTCTAAATATGTTCATACTTTTTCTACCAATCAAGAGGAAGAAGCCATGATCATTTTTGATGAAGCATGGACACTCAAACGATCAGCAGATGGACAGAACCTTATCGATGAAATGTTACGAACAGGCAGATCACTGAGAACAGACATTGTTCTTGTTACACAAGCATTCGATGACTTCAATGTAGACACCACTAAAGAACAGATCGGAATCAAGTTTTCGTTCCGTCCTAAGTCAGATGATTCGATCAGACCTATCTTACGTTTTTATGATATGGAGGAAAACCAAGCAAATATCGAAGTAGTCAGTTCTCTGAAGTCGGGTATGTGTCTATTCCAAGACCATCTTGGCCGCAATCAAGCCATCGCAATTGATATCCTGTTTGACGAATGGTTTGAAGCATTCAAAACGACTGAAAAAGAATCACAAGCCGTACAAATGGAAGAAGCTTTTCGCTGAACATGAGAGGAGAGAGTCTTATGAAAAAAATGATTTTAATAGGATTAGGGGTTTTCCTTTTAGGAGGATGTGGGACAAACGAACTTGGACTTGATGGAAAAAAGACTCATGAAGCCGTTTCAAAGAAAGCACTGGAACAAAAAGTAATTAAGGATGGGAATTATTCTGCAGAAGATATTCAGCTAGTAAAAGCTTGTGAAGCTATCGAAAATGGAAAATCAGAATTTAAGGGCGATTATATTGTTTCCTGGAAAACGAAGGATGATAAATATAATAGAGATTTTATTATGAAAGATTATAAAATCTCCTATGGAACAAATAATTATAAATCTAACTCCGATCAATGTGTTAATTACTAGAGGAGGTGAAGGATGTGAAACATCCATTTTTCCTTTCCTTCTTTTTCTTACTTCTGCTCATATTTCAATCGAGTGTGGTTTTTGCAGAAGAAACGGAAAGAAAGGCGAAAGAACGAGATGAATCTGCGTATGAGTTAATGTCATACGCGGATGATGGCTGGTGGGATGTCGCAGCGAAAACAGGTTCGGCGACTGCAACTGCGGTGAAAAACTTTTTTTGGATGATCAATATTGTACTTTCACAAATCACGATGATGGTCGTTTATCAACTCTTTTCGCTCGATGTAGTGGACATGACAAAGGATGCCGTCCATGAAATAACAGCTGGAACTGCCGGCACCCTTACATTTAATTTTGGCTTGTTTGCACTGTCTGTAGCTTCCATTGGAATCGTTGTAAGATCCTATATTCAACAAAACTGGCAGGCGTTCTTTAAACTATTAACTCTAATTCTACTAAGCCTTACTCTCCTATTTTCCATTCAATCTAAGAAGTTCAATTATATCGACCTTGCACATGGTCTTTCTACATCACTAGAAAATGCTGTAATGAGTGTCAATCCAACTCTTAATGATGATGATGCTTTTCAGTTTAATAGCTTTGATAAGAACACAGCAAAAAATGTTTCTATTGGCATTGAGAATAAAGTATTTGATGCGTTAATCTATAAACCTTACCTACTACTACAGTATGGGACTACACAGGAAAAGAAGATACTGGCCGAAGATACTAATCGAATCAGTGACTACTTAAAAGCAGACCCAAGAATTGAGGAAGGGGTAAAACAACGAGAAGAAATTGCTCAGAAAGAATATGATCAATACGATAACAAAAATATCTTTGCGGGTAATGGATGGAAGCAAGCCGGTTACATTCTCGTTATGATACTTTCAACGGTTATACAAGGTGTCGTGTTTTTCTTTATCGCATTAATTCGTGTGATGCTGCAGTTCGCTTTTATCATGATGCTGCTTTTAGCACCCATCATGATTTTTATCAGTCTGTTTCCAAGTTTTGAAGCACTGGTTGGCAGATACCTGAAAGGGACAACCATTCTCATTCTTTTTAAGTCAGTGACGATGTTCTTTGTACTAGTGGCGACTAGTTTTATTTCATTGGGGTATGAGATGACAAACATGTCGGATGACATTTATTACAGAATCTTTATTCAAATCATGTTTTGTGTGGCAATCGTCTTCATGTACTCCAAGCGTCAGTTTGCTCTTAGTATGTTAGAGGGTGCTACACCAAATCTTCATCAAATGGGGGCATCTACTTTAAATCGTAAATCTATTAGTAAAGCAAAACGAGGTATGCAAGGTGCTGTTTCACAACTTCGTCAACCTATAAGAAGATTCTCAGCAATAAAAAATACAAATACCAATGATCAAGACAGCTCTTCAAGCAGACATTCAGGAAACGTTCATCCTATTCGTCCCAATGGAAAGACTAGTAGTTCCCATTCAAGAAGCTTTAAATATCCCAACCAACCCAAACAAGACACCGCTGTTGCCATGGAACAATCATCTTCCCATTCTTCATTCTTACCATCCCAATACCGGAAACCGAAGAAATTAAAACATCAATCATTCAATAAGGATGAACAGAATTTCTTAATGAAAAATAAGAAAACTTCACCATCCAATCAAATCACTAACCCTGACAAGAACGAGCAATTAAATGCACGTAAACAAAAAATAGAATCGATGACCTCTCCTAAACGGACTCAATCTTCAGCAAGAAACCCGTACCAAATAAAAGATAAGACTTTCGAAAATCAATTGGAGCAGACCCATGGAAAGTTAAATCGAACACCCCGACTTCGTTCGTCTAGCAAGGATTAGGAGGGATGCCAGTTGATAAGACAAGCTGTAGAAGTAAAAGTGAAGACAGCCATATGGGTATTGGTACTGAAATATCTGCTACCTATCATTCTATTTATTGGACTGCTTTTCGGAAGTGCCTTTATGGTATTAATGATGGCTGATCAATTATTTGGTGGTAAAAACAATACGTTAGAAGAAGGAACGGCTAATGTCAGTCAAAATGTCCTTAAACATAAAGCAACGGTAGAGAAATACGCAAAAGAATACGAAGTGAGCGAATATGTCAGTGTTCTACTTGCTATTATGATGCAAGAGTCGGGAGGAAAAGGTGACGATCCAATGCAAGCGAGTGAAAGCTTATGTGGAAGTGTTGGGTGTATTAAAGATACTGAAAAATCTATTGAGCAAGGTGTAAAGTACTTTTCTGCAATGCTTAAGGAAGCAGAGGGTGATTTGAAAACGACCATTCAAAGCTATAATTTTGGTAGTGGCTTCATCGACTATGTGAACCAAAATGGAGGGCAGTATACAAAAGAGCTAGCGATTGCATTTTCACAACAACAATATCAAAAGTTAGCACACACTGGACTTTATAGCTGCGTACGCCCTGAATCTTTAGCGGAGCAAGCTTGCTATGGAGATATTGGCTATGTGGATGCCGTTTTGCAGTACTATGATTACACTCTTCCTGCTTCAGGAAAGGGGGATTGGTCGTCTCCTATAAAAGGTTTGAAGAACGTAACCAGTGGATTCGGATGGAGAACTTGGTCTGATGGTAGCAAAGAGAATCATAAAGGTATCGACTTTGGTTGTATCAATCATGTAACACCTATTCATGCAGCAAGTGAAGGAAAAGTCGTTTATTCTGGTTTTCATAAAAATAAAAACGGAGCTGCAGGTTATGGGAATTTAGTTATATTGAAACATGGAGATAACTTATATTCCGGTTATGCTCACTTATCGGAGGCGAATGTTAGAAAAGGTGAATCGATCAAAAGCGGTCAGAATATTGGAGTTTGCGGTAGCACAGGAAATTCAACAGGTCCCCATCTCCATTTTGAAATTAAAGAATCCAAATGGAGTAATCACCTAAATCCACATACTCTACTGGGTTTATAGGGAGGAGGAAAATTTGAAACAGGAATTCATAGTAAAGACAGGTTTATTAGGTTTCACGATTATATTAATTCTACTTATCTGGTTCGGCTTTCGAACAATCGATCAGCAAGCTGTCCAAATTAATAGACTTACAAAAGAAGTTGAACGAAAAGAAGATCAAATACAATTTTTAAAAACCAATACTAGAATGAACGAAAAAGAAGTCAACGAAACTGAAAATGCAAAGATTGAAGAGAGCATTAATGTTTTTATACAGTCCATGTTTCATGTGAAAGATGATCAACTTGAACAAAGATGTGAAAAAGCAAAAACAGTATTAACACAAGAACTGTTCAACAAGTACTTTTCTACTGAAGAAGGGGAAAAGCTTCTCTATGAACATGAAGTCAATGATTCAAGGGTTTACATCAAAAATGAAGGTGAGAACAGTAGTGCTGTCGTTACATTTGAGGAGACTATAACATCTTTAGCTAATAATCAAAAAGAAAACTCTCGTATTACTTTGGAAGTCTTTTTACAAAAGGAAGGAGAGAAGTGGTTAGTCAATGGATTTGAACAATTAGATGCTGAACCATTATAAAAATGAAAGATGTCTTGCTAAAAAGGACATCTTTTTTCTTATATTTATTCAATGGGCCAGATATTAGAATAAGGGTTAGTTGAAAAGCAGGATGTTAAATGAATAATGTAGAATGTTCACCTAAAGCATAAGGGATGAATAAAGTTCCTTTTATGGCAGGGAGTAAATAATATTTTTACATTTTTTAGTCCTCCACTCAAGAATAACTCTTTTATGGGATAGTTTGTGTTAATTACCAATAGAAACAGTCAAATTTAGAAAGGATAAGAGGAAAAATGATAGGGGTGATTATTTAATTATGTTCTTTAACATTTTTGTTGCCTTCCTAGTTCCCTGGTCTATAATATTAATGTTTCACAAAAAAATGAATAAAGCACTTCTATTAACGATAGCTCCATTCGGAAGTGTATTAGCCTTTTTTGTTGATGAACTCGGTTTTTATTTTGGTTTTTGGAACGTAAAACCATTTGATGATGATACCATTGCTGAGCTGCCATTCAATTTAGGTTTATACAGTATCTTGGCATTCTTACTTATATTATTAATACGAAAATACAAAAAAGCTTTATTCACTATATTAGTTTTTTCTTTAGTAACAACAGGACTAGAGTTCATTTATCTAATAATTGGAAGGGTTGAATACAGTAACAATTGGAATATAGGTTGGACTTTTCTTTCATATCTTGCACCTTATTTTTTATTGTATTTTTACTATAAAGCTTTAGTAAAAAACAACGTTTTAAATTAGATTGCACTAACTTTGTGAATTCTTCAAAAAGGAGAAGTATACTATTTTATTGAACAAAAGGCGAGGTTTATTGAATCAGATCTAAAATAAAATTAAGCAAAAGGAGAATAGAGTGGTTATACAATCAAATATGTCCCCCCGAGCAATAGTTGAAGTTTGGGAAATGACGGCAGAAATTTTCAATAAATATCGTATCCCAATTATAAATCAATCCTTAGAAACATTAGTGGAAGAACAACATCTATCTATACTTCTTGAAAAATTAAATACTGCTGTTGGGAGCTCTACTGCAACTTGTATAGAGGGTGGCTGACAAATACCAATTAAAATGGGGTAGGTTACTCCTTATCAAAGATCTTCTTTTCAACTAACTGGTGCGATTGTTGAAGGTCAATAGCAAGAATTAAATTATTAGATGTACTTTTTAACCGAAAAATAAAAAGTATTTTCTCTTTCCTCTTTGTTCTCTTAAGTGTAATCGTTCGCTCATGAGATCAGTAAAGGGATGCTTCGCTATCTCTCCGCAAACTTTGTGAACTTTTTTGATAACACTCCAAAAAACTTGCACAAACTTCAAGTCCCTTGACAGCTCTTATCGCAAAGATTAGTTGGCCTTCAAACAAAGAAGGGAGCTGTTGAAGCATGGAAAAACTGTATGAAATTCTTCAAATCAAGCAAGTTATCGCAGAGGTGAGAGAAGGAGAGAGTCACATGATTCGTTCACCAATCGATGGAGCAAAGATTGCAGCTGCATTCATAGGAGATGAAGACAGGGAAGTATTTCTCGTGATGTGTCTCAATACGAAAAATAGAGTTGTAGCCGTCCACCGATGTCATGTAGGAGCTCTTAATTCAAGTATTGTTCACCCAAGAGAGGTATTCAAGGCGGCGATCTTAAACAACTCAGCTTCGATTATCGTCTCGCACCAGCATCCAAGTGGAGATATCACACCATCCGGAGAAGACATTGCAGTATCGAAGCGATTAGCAGAAGCCGGCAAGATGCTTGGCATTGATGTATTAGATCATCTGATAGTAAATGCCGATGCAGACTATACAAGCTTAAAAGAAAAAGGCTGCATGTAAAGCATAGAAGGAGGAGATGAAAATCTCTTCCTTTATTTCTTATTTTCTCAGAAATGGAATGTCCAAGTACCTTAAAGGAGAGAAAACGCTCCCCTTATCTTTACTGTGATTCACAATCGGAAATGCTTTGAAGCGCACAATAATGTGCTGACACAATAAAAGCAATACCAGCACAATTTAAGTTTTATTTTATACGTATGATGTTTACTAAATGGTGGTCTTTACCTTTACGATCCCATCAAAAAAGAGCATCGTATTAGATGCTCTTTTGAATTCTTTGCTATTTATTTACGAAAACGAGTTTTGAAAAAAAAATTATTGAGGCATTTGAGGAGTTTGTTCTTGCTTCTTCTCTAAGATCCCTTTTAGCTCTTTGTCATTAACCTTTACATTTGCATCTTTGCGAAGCTTCTCTACGATTTCAGTAATTGGTTTTGCTTTTTCTTGTTTTATTTGTTCTTCTATTTCTTTTTCTTTATCATTAAAAGTATTCTCTCGTTTATCAGTCACTTTAATGATGTGATAGCCATAATTAGATTTAATCGGATCGCTTACTTTATTTTTTTCTATTGTAAAAGCAACTTTATCAAATTCAGGTACCATGGCTCCTTTACCAAAAAAGCCAAGATCCCCACCTTTCATTTTTGATCCAGGATCTTTTGAATACTCTTCTGCTAGCTTTGCGAAATCTCCACCATTATTGAGTTTTTCTTTTACTTCTTGTGCTGTTTTTTCATCGTCAACAAGGATGTGACTAGCCTTAACCTCAGTTTTGAATTTTTCTTCAAATGCTTTCTTCATTTCTTCTGCTGAAACTTTCACGCCATCTGTTGTGGCTTTTTGGCTGACGAGCATAGTTTTTATACGATCTTCAAGTGCTTTTTCATCAGTAATTCCGTTCTGTTCAAGAAGCTTTTTGAACGCATCTTCCCCGCCAGATTCTTTCTTGATCTTTTCTATTTCTTTTTTTATTTCTTTGTCAGTTACCTTATACTTTTTTTCAAGTACCATCTGGTCAACCATTTGGCTAAGAACTTGTTCTCCGTATCGAGCTTTTAATTTAGCGTAAAGATCTTCATTCGTGATTTCTCCCACGTTCGACTCTACAATAGCTTCTGAATCTGAAGCTTCTCCAGAACTACAAGCTGACAATGCAAGGAGTCCTGTCATTAATCCTAACGAAAGCATCCATCTTTTCAATTATAAACCCTCCAAGGTCATTTTTTCTTAGTGTTTGTAGATATACCATAATCATTTTGGGATTCTAAACTGGGAATATGAGAGAAATTACAAAGTTTTTAAAGAGGGTTTTAAATTATCTTATTCAATCAAAAAGGCAATATACGCACACATAGAGAAGCCAGAGCTTACAATGAGTATTAACCAAAATACGGTGTATACAGTACTTTATCATTTATTCGAATTTAGGTTATCCATTTCATGTTTCCTTAACATAGCTTATTAGACCGGGACATTTATCGGTAATCGATTAATTAATAACATATAAAAACATTACACAAGTTGACTAAATTTCACGAATGTACTATGTTTATGAAAATAATGTTTCTATTAGAAAGGACTGTTTATTCTGTTTGCATATTCACATAAAGTGATGGCTTTTCATATAAAGACACATGTTAAAGAAAATGTTCAGTATGACTTAAACAAATCAACATTCTATTGGGCTAATATGAAACCAGATTTTGTTCCTGAACTTGCCAAACGAAAACATTATATAGAAGAGAGTTTTGATTTTGTCGTAGATAAAGTTGTTGCTCTTATTAATACACCAGCAATCCATTTATTAGATAAACAAAAACAAAAAAGAATTGAAATTGAAATGGGTGTCATTTGCCATTTTGTTACTGACTTTTTTTGCGTTCCACATAATCAAAGGTGGGAATTTAAAGATTACATGATACCTCACGTGAAGTATGAAGCAACATTAGATAATAAGGTAAAGACTTTGAATTTGGTAAATCGACTGACCTTGCCTGCGGTAAAGGATTACTCTAAAGAAAGCGTATCTTTTTTTCTGAAAGAATTGTTAGCAGAGTATGAATTGGAGAGCGATTACATGAGAGATGTAGTGTATTCAGTTAATGTTTGCAGTGCTTTATGCACTTTCATTCTGGAAAAAATTTATTCTAACACGGTCAGTAAAACAGCTTAATGACCGATATCTATCTAAAGAGATTTCAGAAAAAAATATATTTCTCCTAAAGGGGAGTAGCTTTTACAGTATAGTCGTCAATTCGGAGTTTACTCTCGGCTGTATTGGCAACACGCTGTTGTTAGCAAGACCTTTACCTGTTGGTAGAGGTCTTTTTTGAATTCTAAGACCTATGCCGCAAAATAGCATAGGTCTTTTTTCTTTCACTAGGCTGTTGCTAATGTTTTGTCACTATTGAAACTGGAAATTTATCTTTTAATATGGAGGGACCTATATGTTAATTAGAAAGTACACAGCATTAATTGGAATTGGTTCAGCGAAAATTGACTTATTGTTAGAGAAGGACACTTATTATCCTGGTGAGATTGTAGTCGGGCACTTCAATATAAACGGAGGGATTATCGAACAAGGAATTAGAAGAGTAGATTGCGATCTTATTTATCAAAATATAAATAAGCAGACGGAGCAAGTAATTAAGTCTTTCACTATTCATACTTCTACAATCATAAACGCAGACGAAGAAACTAGGATTCCATTTACCTTCGAACTGCCTTCATCACTTGTAGCGTCTCGACAAGAAGAGTCTTATTACTTTAAAACAAAATTAATTTTTAACGAAGGATTAAAGAGTGATGATGAAGATGTTATTAAAATAGTGTTCAAATCTTAAACTTTTTATATACGGCGTAAACAACAAGGTCATGCCTCTAAGTAGGCATGACCTTTCTATATCTACACAAAAATGGGGTTGGGATAAGTTCTATTTATCATATGTTCTTATAATAATGATATCAAACATGTAAAAGTTTTTTAACACGTTAAAAATTTATGAAGCAAACCGAAAAACAGCTTTAATACTCCGATGTAATAATAGGGGTGCCGATCGTTACGGTTGTATCATTATTATTACCGTTTGAAGTTCGATAAGAAATGTGTAGATTCATAAATTTTTGATTTCCTAATGGAATTTTTGATTTCCAAATCTTATTATAAGCAGATACTGATATGAAGTTTTTTTCATACAAACCCTCTACTGTATTTGCAGAGAACCGATTTAATAACTTTGTTGCTTCCGTTTTTAGTGGTTCCTTAAGCTTTTTAACACCTTCAACGGCGTAAAATACAGAAAAGCGATTCATTTCCGACTCGTATTCCTTTGAAATGCGATTCCATTCATTTCTGTTCCAGCCTTTACCAAGTACAGCGTATGTGACACTCAAATTATATCTATTATTTTCTACAGGATAAAAGATAATCAATATTCTCTCACTGACATTCCCTGTAAAATTTTTCCTCATCCCTATCATTTTATAGTGCTTTCCTTGTGAAGGTTCGATCGACCATGTAAATCCTTTTTGTTCAGTTTTAATTTGCTCTATTTTTTTATTAATTTCAATTTTGCTTTTCGTTTGAACAATAGGTTTCTTTATTAACATAGACCAATTTTTTATTTCTATTTCCTGTTTTTTTACCCCTTCTATTATATCCAACAATTGATTTTCCTTAAAGAAACTAAAAGCATTTTTCTCATTCAATAAAAAAATACCAAATAAAAATACAATTAAAAATAAATTCCTTCTCTTCTTGTTTAACATCGTATTCACCCCATAATTAAAGGATTACCAGCTAGAGATGAAATTATACAAGTTTACTAGATTCACTAACATTAAAATCATTCCATATTTTTGTGCGAAATATTTAGGATTTAACAAAGGGATCGACTTCTTCTTCCATTTGTTATTAGAAGGTCATAAACGAGAAGAAGAAAATCGAAGTAAAAAACAATGATTATATATGTTTATTTAAAAGTGTGCAGGAATGATCTTATAGATTGCTGAAATTATAAACAAAATAATAAGTGAATTTTATTTACTACTTTGTGAAAAGTGGCGAGACAACTCACTGCTTTTTTTATTTGTTTATATATGTATATATTGTGAACCGTCTATACGAGGGGCTTTTCTTTTATTACAATAACGTTGAAGCTAAACCGCTAACTGTTTAGGAGTGAGAAACTGTGAACATAAATAGAATAGTACCTTATCTGCTCGTTTTATGCCTTTTATTAGCTACGGCATGTTCAAAAGATGAGCCTAAGAAGAGCAATGCTGAACATAGCAATCATAAATCTGAATCAAGCAGTCAAAAGTCAGATCATGGGGTCTCAGATATTAGAGAAGAAACAAAGAACATGGAGACGCTTCCCTCTTTTTTATCTGAAAAACCAGAAAACATGCAGATTATCTATAAAGCTGCTGCTATGCATAAAGAGTTATTAGAGAAGATGCCCTGTTATTGTGGCTGTGGTGAAGAAGCGGGTCATAAGAATAACTACGATTGTTTTATAAATGAAAATAAATCAGATGGTTCTCTGGTATGGGATGATCATGGGACAAAGTGCGGAGTATGTTTAGAAATTGCCGCAAAATCCGTACTTGATTACAGCAAAGGCAAATCCATAAAAGAAATTCGAGAAAAAATTGACTCAACGTATGAAAAGGGATATGCAAAACCAACACCCACTCCAGAAATTTAAAGAAACAGGTGATTTTATATGAAAAAATTTGTGTTAATGCTTTGCTTACTTACGTTTATGGTACCAACTCTCACAAGTGCTCATACAGGACTAAAATCATCAAGTCCTGCAGATGGCGATATAGTGAAAGAGGAACTAAAAGAGATAACCCTTCAATTCGAAACAAAGGTTGAGAACTTAAGTACGATGAAGGTCGTTAAGGATGATGGGGAAGAGATTGAACTTGATTCCGTTAAGATCAAAGAAAAGTCAATGAGTGGCATGTTGCCTCGTTCATTAGAAAATGGCTCATACAAGATCCAGTGGAAGATAATCGGAACGGACGGTCATCCTATTGACGGAGAAATCCCGTTCAACGTTCAAGTCGAACAAAAAGAAAAAGTAGATTCACCAGTGGAAAACGAAACAGAAACGGATTCTGATAAACAAAAAGATGAAGAAAAAGGGTTAACCAAAGAGAATACAAAAAAGGATGAGGGTCTTAGTCCGATATTCTTTATCATCATCGGCTTTGTGATTGGCACTATCGTCTTTTTCTTCAGAATCAAGAAGATGAAGTCATGACCGGTTTCATTCCGTTCGCTGAATTCTTAAACTATGTTTTCTTTTCGTTACTCGTTGGACATGTGATTTTACAGTACGTTCCAGAATCCAAACAGCCGAAGATCATAACTTCTAGAACACTATTGCTAATCATGCCACTAGGGGTTTTACTCTTTTCCTTCGGCCCGGTACTTTATGTCATCAATTATTTTGCAGAGGATTTTGGTTTTAGACATACCACTTACTTGGTTCTCACACAATTCAACGTTGGAAAAGGCTGGATTATCACAGCGATTGTTTCTGTAATGCTATGGGTGACCTTATTCTTAAAAGGTTCCAAACACTTGCAAGCATTTTGGCTGCTCCTATTGATAGGTTCTGTAGGATATGCGAGCCATGTTGCCTCACTATCTTTTTGGTCAGGCTTTTTCCTTCATACGGTACATTTCTTAAGTGTATGCGTTTGGGTAGGGATTCTACTTCAAGTAGCTTGGTTTTCAAAGGAAGCAAAAAACTGGGCGAAGTTCTTAAGATGGTTTAATCCGGTAGCCATAGGATGTGTGGTTATCCTTTTTATGAGTGGCATCTTTATCATGTTTAAAGTCGTGGAACCAAGCGAATATCTTAACTCCTGGGCTATTCCATATGGTCAGATGTTACTGCTTAAACATATCAGCATAATCCCCGTTCTCGTGTTTGCTGTCATCAACGGGATACTGGCTAAAAAAACAAAGGCTGATTGGTCCTTTCAACCCCTTTCTTGGATGAGGATCGAAAGCCTTATATTATTGATCGTATTTTTCTTTACAAGTAGACTAGGAACCTTGTCACCGCCTCATGAATCGGTGGAGACCGCTCCATGGATGCTGCACTTCCTTGGAAGTAAAATACCGTCTTCTTTCCAAATTCAATTAGAACCAACCATGTTAGGTGTTATTTTAGGTTTACTTTCTGTATTGTTCTTGCTATTGATATTAATCAGCTTTAGAAAAAATGCGAAACCAGTTTTAGCCTTGTCCTTTGGTCTAGCTTTTATCGTGACTTTATATTTTGGTTTTATGTTTAATATAACTTTGTAGTGTTTTCCTTCGGCTGAAAAGCCGGAGGATGTTTTTATTTATGTGTATTAATTTTTATTTCTTCACACTTTATACAAATTTAACTGCTATATTTTCAATAAGGGTTTGAAATAAATGAGCAATATGTATAAGGTAATATTTTATTTAGGAGTGATCGAAGTTTGGCCACATTAGTTTTAAAGAAAAAAAATATGATAACGAAGGGTTAAAAATGAAAAAAAATCGATTTATTTACAGGAGTCTGATTCTAGGTGTTTTTGTACTAGTAATTGGATACACGCTCTATATAAACCTTTTTAAGGAAAAAAATTCTCTCGTTCAGGTTGGAGATCAAGCGCCTAATTTTGTATTGAAAGACTTGAACGGAAAATCTGTGAAATTATCTGATTATCGTGGCAAAGGAGTTTTCTTGAATTTTTGGGGTACTTGGTGTAAACCTTGTGAGCGGGAGATGCCTTATATGGAACGACAATATCAAAAATATAAAGATCAGGGGGTTGAGATTCTAGCCGTTAACATAGCTGAGTCTAACGTGTCAGTCAAGAACTTCGTAGATAGATACCACTTGTCTTTCCCAATTCCTATGGATAAAGATAGAGAAGTAACTAAAGCTTTTGGGATTGGACCGATACCCACAACGGTTTTGATTGATAAGAACGGAAAAATTGTAAAAAAGACTACCGCTAGCTTAAGTGAAAAAGACATCATTTCCTTTATGAATCAAATCGTACCTAAAGAGAAGAAATAAGTGCATTTTACTAGCTAAATGAATAAGAGAAGAAATTAAAAAAAGCCTCCCACTAAATTTTCGTGGGAGGCTTCTTTTGCATAAGTTGTTCTAGGGATGGCTATAAGATAACATTCATCTTCCATCTTTAATAGAAAGATGTAATTCTTTTTAAAAACGTTAATAAAGTGTGGCGGTTCAATGTTTATTTTGTGAAGACTTTCCGTTGCTGCAAGTTTGGATGCAAAAGTTTCATGTTTGAAGACCTTATCCTTATCATTAATAAGGTTAAATTATATCAATTTGAGCACCGTATAGAATGTGTAAGTTTATTAAAAGTTAATAAGGAATAGTTAATAAATAAACCATTACTAATTGAAGTGGAGGTAAATGATATGTCAGAAATACGTAAAATGCCTCGAGAGGAAGGAATAGATCATTCATTAAGTTTCATTAGAGAGGGTTATAGATACATTTTAAATAGACGTCAAGGCTTTAATTCTAATGTTTTTGAGACACGATTACTTGGAAAAAAAGCAATATGCATGGTCGGGATGGAAGCTACTGAAATTTTTTATGACCCTGAGAAATTCAAAAGGAAAAGTGCAGCACCAAATCGAGCAGTTCAAACATTGTTTGGGAAAAATGGTGTTCAGGCATTGGATGGACAAGATCACAAACATCGGAAAGAAATGTTTATGTCCATTATGACTACCCAAGGAATCCGAAAACTAACAAACATTACAAAAATTCAATGGATGACAGCTCTAAATAAATGGGAACGGAAAGACAAAATTACCCTCTATGAAGAAGTGAAGGAAATTATGTGCAGAACGGCGTGTCAATGGGCGGGAGTTCCTATAGAAGATGCTGATGTTAAAAAAATGACAAAAGACTTAGCAGCGATGTTCGAGACTCCAGCCGCAATTGGCCTTAATCATTGGCTTGGTAGACATGCACGTAATAACGTGGAGAAGTGGATTGTCGAGTTAATTAATAAGGTGCGTAATGGGAAAATAAATCCTCCAGAAGATACTGCTTTACATGTATTTACCTGGCATAAAGATCTAGAAGGAAAGCTTCTGGATATCAACACCGCTGCTGTTGAAGTAATCAATATCTTGAGACCAATTGTCGCGAACGCTATATTTATCAATTTCATAGCGCTCGCATTGCATCATTATCCGGAAGAAAGGAAAAAACTTCAATCCTGCTATAAAAAATATTTTCATATGTTTATACAGGAAGTGCGCCGATTCTTTCCATTTTTTCCTTGTGTTGCGGCACTGGTGAAAACAGATTTTGTCTGGAAGGGCTATGAGTTTAAAAAAGATACCTTAACATTACTTGATCTTTATGGTACCAATCATGATCCAGAAGTATGGGAAAGCCCTGATTTATTCAATCCGATGCGCTTTGCCAGATGGGAAGGAAGCCCTTTTAGCTTCATTCCACAAGGTGGTGGTGATCAATTTATGGGTCATCGCTGTGCTGGAGAATGGGTCACAATTGAAGTTATGAAAGTAAGTCTTGATTATCTGGTTAATCAAATGAAATATGAAGTTCCAGATCAGGATTTAAGTTACAGCTTGGTGAGCATGCCGAGTATTCCAAAAAGCAAAGTAGTAATAAAAAATGTTAAACCAAAGCTGACTACTGACTCTTGAATGGGGTTTTAATGTAACCTAATTAATTTATTGGATAATGCCTGTTTTTGCTAATAAGTTAAAAACGGGCTTTCTTATGTGGGAATCAATCCGTTCTAAACCATTTATGTGTGTCCAATTAATAAAAAAAACCTTAACCATACTTATTACAAACAACAAAATGAAAATGTTTATGGTGAATTATATCTGAACTACTCAAACAAAAGATGGTGCAACCACGACAAACTACATCAAATTGAGATTAAAGGGTTTCAAAATGCTGGAGTTACTCTTGAATGTTGACACGTCCTCTTCAATTTACATATAATACATTCAAATGGATGTTTGAATGTTTGGGATGAGGTGGATAAAAGTTGAAAAGTCAAGACGTATGCGAAGTAACTTGTTTTGACGAGAAAAAAGTTGTTCGAGTTAAAGATGAAATCAATAAAAGAAATTCGCTAAACGTAGCAAGTATTTTCAAAGCTCTCTCAGATGAAACAAGACTTAAAATAGCTTATGCACTTACACTTGAAAAGGAGCTATGTGTTTGTGATGTTGCTAACATCGTAGGAAGTACAACTGCAACAGCATCCCATCATCTAAGACATCTTAGGAGTATGGGCTTAATGAAATACCGAAAAGAAGGAAAACTGGTTTTTTATTCTTTAGATGATGAGCATGTAGTACAACTGATTAAAATTACTTTTACACACCAGGAGGAGGTGGAACATCGTGGAAGAAGCTTTAACGAAGCAAGGTAACAAAACTGTATACCGTGTGTCTGGATTCACTTGAGCGGGCTGTGCGAAAAAGTTCGAAACGAACGTAAAACACCTGGATGGTGTTTCAGATGCAAGTGTTAATTTTGGAGCATTAAAACTGACTGTATATGGAGAAACCACTATTAAATCAATCGAAAAAGCAGGAGCATTTGAGAATATCAAAGTTGTTCCAGAGAACGAGGAGTTTGAAAAAAATAATGAAGCAATTTATAAACGGCATGCTTCCCTAATCGCTTCTAGCATTTTTCTGATCATGGGTTGGCTTGCAGCTGAGATGTATGGGGAGAAATCGATCACTTCCATAATTCCCTATGTCCTATCAATTGTAATCGGTGGCTATCGACTGTTTATCACAGGATTTAAGAATCTTCTCCATCTTGACTTTGATATGAGGACTCTGATGACAATCGCGATTATCGGTGCTTCATTTATTGGTGAATGGGGAGAAGGGGCGATGGTTGTCATCCTATTCGCTATCTCAGAAGCCTTAGAATCCTATTCGATGGATAAAGCAAGACAATCGATCCGATCCTTGATGGATATAGCACCTAAAGAAGCGCTGATCAAGCGTGGTAACCAAGAACAAATGGTAAAGGTTGATGACATTGAGGTAGGGGATGTCATGATCGTAAAACCAGGACAAAAAATTGCCATGGATGGACGTGTAATAAAGGGAATCTCTTCTGTCAATCAAGCGGCAATTACAGGAGAATCCATTCCAGTTACAAAAGAAAAGGATGATGAAGTCTTTGCAGGCACACTAAACGAGGAAGGGTTGTTAGAGGTTGAGGTCACCAAACATGTCGATGACACGACAATCTCAAAAATTATTCATCTGGTTGAAGAAGCTCAAGCAGAAAGAGCACCTTCTCAGGCTTTCGTGGATCGGTTTGCAAAATACTATACACCAGCAATCATCCTTGTTGCCTTTCTTGTCGCTGTTCTCCCTCCCCTATTTGATGGTGACTGGCAGAAGTGGATCTACCAGGGATTAGCTGTTCTCGTAGTTGGTTGCCCTTGTGCGTTAGTCATATCGACACCAGTTTCTATCGTAACGGCAATCGGAAACGCTGCTCGGAACGGTGTATTAATAAAAGGCGGTATCCATTTAGAGGAACTTGGGGCGATTAAAGCAATAGCATTTGATAAAACGGGTACGTTAACGAAGGGGATACCTGTTGTAACAGATCTTAAAATTGAAAGTGACACTAAAGAGATATTCTCTCTAGTAGCCGCCCTAGAAAGAGCGTCTCAACATCCCCTAGCATCGGCAATTGTAAAGAAAGCGGATGATTTAGATTGCTCTTACCAACAGATTGATATTGAAAACTTTCAATCTATAACGGGTAAGGGTATCCAAGGAACCATTAACGGTATAACATACTTCGCTGGAAGTCCAACTTGGAGCAAAGAGCGCATCTTATCAGGAATAGAATCATTCACTGCTCAAATCAGTGAATTGCAAAACCAAGGGAAAACTGTAATATTATTTGGAAACGAAAATGAAATCTTAGCACTAATCGCCGTTGCAGATGAAATAAGAGAATCCAGTCTTGGAGTCATAAAACAGTTGCATTCTCAAGGAATCCAAAAAACAATCATGTTGACCGGGGATAATAAAGGTACTGCAGAAGCTATCGGGAAACTAGTAGGTGTTACAGATATTCAGTCTGAACTACTACCACATGAGAAACTTGGAACTATTAAAGAACTTCGTAAATCCTATGAAAAAGTAGCGATGGTAGGAGATGGTGTGAACGATGCTCCCGCCCTTGCAGCAGCAAATGTGGGGATAGCAATGGGTGGAGCAGGGACCGACACGGCATTAGAAACTGCGGATATTGCTCTTATGGCAGACGATTTAAGAAAACTTCCATTCGCCATGAAACTCTCCCAAAAAACATTAACGATTATTAAACAAAACATCACATTTTCACTTGGCATCAAGCTGTTAGCGTTGCTTTTAGTCGTTCCAGGCTGGCTTACTCTCTGGATTGCGATTTTTGCAGATATGGGTGCGACCCTAATCGTGACATTAAATAGTTTGAGACTTTTAAGTATAAAAGACAAGAATTAAATTACAAAACGCTTGGAGTAGGTTTTCCAAGCGTTTTTTTACTATTTATATTGAGCCATTATTCGTTGTCCAGCTGCAATTGAATGTTTTGCTCTAGATTGGTTAAAATGGATTCAACTAGATGGGGTTGCTGTTTGTAAATGGAATGTAATTGTTGGTTTGCCCGTAACAATCGTAAAGAAATGTTATCGTGCCTCCATTCGTTTGGAATATTTGGAAACAGATTAAGTTCATCATGTAATAATTGAAGATTAGTAAGTTTAATAGTAGTCGTCTTACCATTTTCAAGTTTACTTAAATACGATTTAGAAACCCCTAACTTATATGCAAGTTCCATTAAAGTCACATTACTTTGATTTCTATAAACCCTCATTCTCTGGCCAAAATCCCGAAACATTATTAGATCCTCCGTTTCTTTAGGGAATTTATTTAATCCTTTATAAGTTTAGCCTTTTAGGTGATTGTAAAATTATACTATATTTGTAATAAAAGACTGCTAAATTCTTAGCAGCCTCTAATGTTTTGATTATTTTTTTAGTGGTATTAATCTTTATTGTTTTGCGTTTTTCTTTCATCCTCATCCATAAGTTCATTGGTAGATTTTTTAAACTCTCTCAGTGTCGCTCCTACTGCTTTACCTAGTTCGGGTAGTTTTTTCGGCCCGAAGACGATGAGAGCAGCAGCTCCTACTAATACCAAACTTCCTGGTCCTAACATCGCTATCCCTCCTTAATATTTTACGAAAAACGCCGTAAAGTACATGATGAGCATCCCAACTGAGAATGCAGCTAGGTTTAACCAAGAGACAGATGGTTCTCTGAACTTTTTATGGTCTTCGATGAGCAACTTAGTGATAACAAAGATAACTTGCAGGATCGCACCTGCTCCAATTCCTAAGAATAATGCTCCCCAGATCGGAGAGAAGACAAAGCCTCCGAACCAAGTGCCCAAGATGGCGGGTGCCCCTGCGATCAATCCTAGGAGTACGAAGTCCCTAAACCGTGGTTTGGTCTTTAACAATGGTGCAGCGATCCCGATGCCTTCTGTGATGTTATGCAATGTGAACCCGATGATTAAAAAGGTTCCGAGTGCGGCTTCACCTAAGGCGAAAGAAGAGCCGATGGCAAGACCTTCACCGAAGTTATGAAGTCCTATCCCTGTTGCCATGAGTAAAGCTAAAGCATAAGGAGAATACCCTTTAGATTCCTGTTTCTTATGCTGATACTGGTCAAAGCCGATCAGAAGGAGGAAGGTAAGAGCAGCTCCGATGATGACCACCATGTTTCCTTGGAAGACAGATGGTGCTTCAGCTCCAATCTCGAATCCATCTGCTAATGTTCCGACGAAAAGGAACAGCAATAAACCAACCGTTAATGCTAATATTGCATTGATCCATTTACGTTTAAAACGCTTCATGAACGGATACCACAACAAGCCTAGTGTGATGGGGACGATCCCGACATAAAATCCGATAAAGCCATATTTCAAAAAGTTTTCCAAAGTCGGCTTGGGTGTTAACGTTGCAGCTGGAATCTCACCTTCCGTGATGATGCCGTTCTCCGTAATCAGTTTTATAGCATGAGGATCACCTTCGACCCAAGGATAATTGATCATGACGGTACCTTCGTCAAATCGCTTTAGTGTCTGACTAGGAGAGACCGTAAAATCCCATACCGAATCATCCACCATTACCTGTGAAATCTTTAGGGTTTCTGGTCCTGTGTTGCTCACATCCACTTCGAATCCAGAAACCGTTACTTGTATTCTTTCGATGTTTAAGACTTCAATCGGTGCGGCTGGATCTTGTTCAACACCAGCCCCGTTTTTTAACACCCAAGCTAATACGCCAACTAATAAAATCAACGGAATAAGTCCTGCAATCCACCATTTTGCTTTCATCTTCACCCCTCCTTTTACTCGACCTCAAAGAATCCCATCCAACCTAGTTCAGCGAATTCACTGACATGAGCATGGAACATATATTTTCCTTTGTATGGGAAACGGACTTCAACAATCCCGCGTTCACCTTGACATTGCATGATCGTATCAGTGAACTGGGAAGGGTTGTCGTCTCTTCCAGTCGGATAATACGTAAAGTAATTGGCATGAAGATGAAACGAGTTCAACAAATCAAATTCCGTTAGATTGCTCAAATAAATACGGACAAGCTCATCCTTTTTTATCTTTATCGGATGATTCATAAACGCGAACGCATAACCGTTCACGGTGTAAAATTCGTTCTCTCCGTCTAAATCCAAGTCAAAACCGTTCATCACCATGTTCAGTTCTATTGCAGGTTTTCTCGGTTTCTTAGGATCGATGATAAAGTTTCCATAAAGTCCTTTATGAATATGTCGTGCCAAAGGGAGTACATGGCAATGATAGATCTGTAATCCATAAGGCTTCGCTTCAAATTCATACGTGAAAGATTGACCTGGATAGATCGGATCTAACCCATCCATCTCGGGAGGATGGATGCCATGGAAATGAATCGAGTGCGGGTGACTGCCTTTGTTAACAAAGTTGAAACGCAGCATGTCACCTTCTGTACAACGGAATGTTGGTCCAGGGATGGTTCCGTTGTACGTCCAGCCTGGAAACTTGATTCCCTTAGCGATCTCGATCTCTTTATCAACCGCAACGACTTCGTACGTTCTTAGTGTTTGCCCATTCGGCAGGGTGCTGACTTTTCCATAATCAAATTCAGTAAGCAATCTCTCAGCCATCTTATAGCCGTTTGTTTTGGATTTATCCGACATGTTCGCGTGATTAGCATGACTATTCTTTTTCTTGTGATTGTTGTGAGATGAGGCGTTAACCGTTCCTGTAAATGGAGCAACCTTGTTCAAAAAATAACTTCCTGCAAGTCCAATGGCTCCGACAGATCCCATTTTCAAAATATCACGACGAGAGACTTGTTCCTTTTCTTCCAGTTCCTTATCCATACTTGACCTCCTCTTAAAAAGTTTCCCTTATGCAACTTTTATGATTAATAACTACACTTTATGCCTAATACAAGTATCCTGTCAATTGTTTTTTTTTTGTAAGGTTATTTATTGTACATCCTATTTATAAAATTCTTATTTGGAATGAACAAAAAGCCAATAGAATATGGTGAAAGTGGGTGGGACAAAAAAAGAGGAGACAACGAGATGAATTCAATCATTATTGGGTTAGGGGTTTTTGTTTTTGTGTTTTTAGGCACGTTCCTTGGTGGTGGTAGTCTCCAACTTCTAAAAGATGTGGTATTCAAAAGGAGGAAATTAGTCTTATTGTTTTCAGGAGGAATCATCCTAAGTTTATTACTAAATGAAATCATCCCAGAAGCCATTGAATTATTTGAGACAAAGGGAATTATTCTTGGATTTATAGCTGGTGCACTTTTAATGAAAATTACTGATCAATTTTTCCATAAGGGGAACAAAAAATCCTTTATGTTCTTAGTAGTTGCTTTAATCCTCCATAACCTTCCCACTGGCGTAGGTGTAGGGTTGTTAATAAACGAGAGTTCAAACTCCATATTTTCTTCACCATTTTTACTTGCCATGTTTTTTCATCACATACCGGAAGGACTAGCACTTATGTCATCTGCTTTATATGGAAATGTTTCTTTCTATCTCTTTACATTAACTTGTTTGATTCTTGCGTTTTTCTTCGGTATTAGCGCATTAATTGGCAATGCGTTTTTATATCTTCAAAATATAAAAGTAAATACGCTTTTAATGGGTACATCGATAGGAACACTTAGTTTTGTAACCCTCCATGAGTTTTTAAGGAAAAGTAAAGATGTTACGATTTTTGAATGGCTTTTATACACTAGCTTTGGTTTTTTAATTCCATACTCGTTGCTTTTTATTCACTAAAACCACAAATGCTGAACTCTCCGGCTGCCATAAAAGGCAGTCCTTTTTATGGATAATTTTGGATTTGGTGATTTAATAGCAATCAATTGACAAAGTATGAATACATTCTTATTATGATACTAAAAGTTGCCTATGGGAAACAATTGGGACAGGGGGAAACACGGATGGACGAAGCTAAAGTAATAAAATTATACGATGCCAAGATCGGAAGCTTCATCCGGATCACTTCAATTGATTTAGAAGGTGTGATGAGAAGACGTTTACTGGATCTAGGTTTTGTTCGAGGGGCAGTTGTTGAAGTGATAAGAAGAAGTCCTTTAGGGGATCCGATGGCATTCCGTGTAAGCCAAACTACCATTGCTTTACGAAAAGAAGAAAGCCAGAGGATAGAAGGGGAGTTGGTCTAACATGAAAAACTCTTATACTGTTGCGTTAGCAGGCAACCCAAACACAGGAAAAAGCACGCTGTTCAATGCGTTAACAGGTTTAAAACAACATACCGGTAATTGGGCTGGTAAGACTGTTTCACTCGCAGAAGGTAAAGTTGAACATAAAGGCAAAACGGTAAGAATAATTGATCTGCCAGGTACGTATTCCTTATTCTCAAATTCAACCGATGAAGAAGTCGCAAGGAATTATATCGTTTTTGAAAAGCCAGATGTAACACTGGTCGTTTTAGATGCTACATCATTAGAGCGCAACTTTAATTTAGCCTTACAAGTTTTAGAGATGACAACGAATGTGATCATTTGTATCAATTTAATTGATGAAGCAGATAAACAAGGCATATCTATAAATGAAAAAGCGTTAACAAGGAAACTCGGTGTACCTGTTATAAAAATATCTGCGAGAAATAAAACAGGTTTTACCCTTTTATTAGATACGATTGATAGAATCCATACGGGAAAGATCGTGTGTACTCCTGAAATTATTTTTTATGATGAAGAGATCGAAAGAAAGATTCGCCAGATCGAACCGCTCGTACGGGAGTATCTTGAAGATAGTATTTCGTCAAGATGGGTAGCTTTACGCTTGCTTGACGGAGATGATTCATTATTTCAGCAGATGGAAAAACGCTTATTGGTCAAGGGGGGATAATCATGCAAAATGGATTCCAACAGAAAACTTCAGTAAGTTTGGGAAACTTATATGCGTATGCTCAAGAAATCTCTGATGATCATATGCGGGATAAGATCGTTCAAAATCTGTATAAAAAGAGTCAACAATTATGCGAATCTAGTGTCATTCATAAAAATAAGAAGAATGATAAAAGAACAGAAAAACTAGATGCCATCTTTACTTCCCCGATATTTGGATTCCCGATTATGATTATAATGCTTGGAATCGTGTTTTATCTAACTATCGCAGGGGCTAACATACCGTCATCGATGCTTGCTACTTTCTTTGGCTGGCTAGAAAATCATCTAACTGCCTTTTTTATGTATATGAATTCTCCTGATTGGCTTCATGGTATATTGGTACTTGGGTTATACCGGGGGACTACATGGGTGATAAGTGTAATGCTTCCTCCTATGGCTATTTTCTTTCCTACTTTTGCCTTGCTTGAAAACTATGGTTATCTACCACGTGTTGCCTTCAATATGGATCGAATTTTCAAGAGTGTAGGGGCACATGGAAAACAGTCTTTAACAATGGCGATGGGGTTCGGTTGTAATGCTGCAGCGATGTTATCGTCTCGAATCATTGAATCTCCAAGAGAAAGGATGCTTGCCATCCTTACGAACAACTTCGTTCCTTGCAACGGTCGTTGGGGTACCCTGATTGTTCTTGCATCACTTTTTATGGCAGCAGGATATACAGGTGGTCTTAAATCACTCGTGACGACTTCTGTTATCGTTGGAATTGTAATGGTTGGTGTAATTGTAACCTTTATTGTTTCTTGGGTTCTTTCCAAAACAGCTCTAAAAGGAGTGCCTACGCATTATACTCTAGAATTGCCGCCATATAGAAGACCGAAATTCTTTGACACAGTCATAAGATCATCATTGACAAAATCTTTATCAGTTCTTAGCCGTGCAATTAAAGTTGCTGCGCCAGCTGCAATTTTAACATGGGTCATTGCTAACATTTATGTTGGGGATACAAGTATCTTGATGTATATCGTAAACTTCTTAGATCCTTTCGGTAAGATGCTAGGGTTAGACGGCTTCATACTCATGGCTTTTCTGATTGGATTGCCCGCCAACGAGATCGTTTTGCCAATCTTATTAATGGGCTATCTTTCCACCGGGTCATTAACAGAAGTCGATAACCTGGTAGATTTGAAGCAAATCTTTGTAGAGCACGGATGGACGTGGCTTACTGCATTGAATATGATGCTATTTTCATTGTTGCATTTTCCATGCGGGACAACACTCGTGAACATATACAAAGAAACCAAGAGTAAAAAATGGACGTTTTTAGCTTTTCTGATACCAACTGTTATTGCAATTACGGTTACATTCACCATTGCTCAAACAGTTTATTTTCTTCGTTAATTCAAAAGCCCTTTATTGGGCTTTTTTTAATGTGAAAAAATGATCGATAGACACAAAGGATTAAGTTTATTTACAATTGTTTATTCTAATTATGTATTAACTTTTTCTCTTTGTATGATTGCACGCTGAGCGGATATTGTGCATAATATACATGAGCACATATTCATATTTAAGAAGGTGGAAATTATGGGACACTCTCACGATCATGGACATCACCATCATGGAAGTAATAACAAAAACGCATTAAAATGGTCATTTTTTCTAATTGCGAGCTTTATGATTGTTGAGGTCATTGGTGGCCTTTGGACTAACAGTTTGGCTCTCCTTTCCGATGCAGGGCATATGTTGAGTGATGCTGCGGCACTTGGACTTAGCTTTTTAGCTCTTACGATGGGGCAACGAAAAGCCACCCATTCAAAGACGTTTGGATACAAACGTTTTGAGATTCTAGCGGCGTTTTTAAACGGTATTACCTTAATCTTAATCTCACTTTATATCTTCTGGGAAGCTTATCACCGTATAGTAGATCCTCCAGAAGTGGTGAGCTCAGGAATGTTAATCATCTCTTTCATTGGATTGCTTGTAAACATAGCAGCTGCCTATATTTTGATGAAAGGCGATAAAGACGAGAACTTAAATGTGCGTAGTGCATTTTTACATGTGCTTGGCGACATGTTAGGATCAGTCGGAGCAATCGTTGCAGCATTACTCATCATGTTCTTGGGATGGAGTATCGCTGACCCGATTGCGAGTATCATTGTTGCGGTATTAATCATCATAAGTGGCTGGAGAGTAACAAAAGATTCCTTCCATATCTTAATGGAAGGAACACCATTAAATTTAGACGTAGAAAAAGTAAAAGAAGTTATACTATCACTTCCCGAGGTGAAGGGAGTTAACGACCTCCACGTATGGTCGATCACATCTGATTTTCCTGCACTCAGCTGCCATGTAGTAAAAGAAACATCAGCTGATTACAAGGAAGTTTTGAATCAAGTGAAAAAAGTGTTGCACGATGAATTCCATATTCATCATACGACGATTGAAGTGGATGAAGAAAGAGAAGGGCATCAGCACCAAGGGCATTGCAATTAAAAAACGAACCCTTTTCAGGGCTCGTTTTTACGTATGTTTTGCATGGTCAATGCTTTGTTTTAACAAGTCAATGACATGTTCATCATCTGTAGTATAATAAATTGTTGTGCCTTCTCTTCTTGATTTCACTAATCTAACATTTTTCAAAAATCGTAATTGGTGGGAAACTGTAGATTGTAAAAGAGAGAGTTTGTCGGCAATCTCATTTACAGACTGCTCACCATGTAGTAACAAATTTAAGATGCGTAACCTTGTTGGATCGGATAATGCTTTAAAACATTGACCGACCATAAAAAGTGTTTCTTCATCTAAATCAATAAACAGCTTTTTATTATGTTGTTCCTGTTCTCCCATGTGCAACCCCTTCTTTATTAATACATGAATCTATTATAAGAGAATCTTTCCTAATGAACAACGATTTAGACCAAGGAGGTACTTGTGAATAACGTTTTAACAACTTATCCATTCTTTGAGCTTTGGAAGATTGACATTTTACTTTTAATTGTTTTTCTAGGCTTTATATTTTCTTTAGTAACTAAGAGAGTTTTAATTTTAAATCCACATTTGGATGGTGTAAGCATTAAGAAGAGGGCACTTTTTTGTAGTGGGTTGATTCTTTGGGCTATTGCAGAGGGCAGTCCGTTAAGTCTGATCGGACATCATTATCTCTTCAGTGTACATATGGTACAGATGACAATTACCTATCTGATGGTACCACCATTATTAATTGCAGGGCTCCCGGAATGGGTGTTTACCTATCTCTTTCAGGTATCATCCATCAAGAAAATGGTCCACTTTGCAACAAGACCCTTGTTAGCGATACTAGTATTCAATTCCTTGTTTTCGATTTATCATTTTCCAAATGTTTTTGACACGCTGATGGCTAACCCTTGGGCGATGGATTTTTATCATATTGTTTTATTTATTACATCAATTATGATGTGGTTTCCTATAATATCAAATGTTCAAACCGGAAAAGAATTATCAAGCCTTCAAAAGACAGGATACATCTTTGCCATGGGCGTACTGCTCACACCAGCATGTGCGTTAATCATTTTTGCAAAAGACATATTGTATCAGATGTATCAACACAGATCGTCGATCACTTACCTCTCCTATACACCTCTGTATGATCAGCAACTTGGAGGAGTAATCATGAAAATCGGACAAGAGATTATATATGGAACGGTATTGTTGAGGATCTTTATCGGTTGGTTCAAAAAAGATAAGTTATATAGCATTGATGAATTACCAGCTGAGGATTATCGGGTCCCAAAGGGATAGCCATTTCTGTTCTAATTGGGGGGAATAAGCATGAATTATGATGTGATTGTGATTGGCGCTGGTCAAGCAGGATTAGCGATGGGCTATTACTTAAAGAAGGCAAAACATTCATTTTTAATAATCGGTAAAGAAGAGAATGTTGGGGATGTTTGGAGAAAGCGTTATGATTCTCTCGTTCTGTTCACGCCGCGGTCATATAGTACACTTCCAGGATGCTATTTTGAAGGGGATCAAGACGTTTATCCGACAAAATATGAAGTAGCAGACTACCTTGCGTCATATGCTGAAAAATTTTCATTACCCCTTCAATTAAACACTAACGTTTATAGTTTGCATAAAGAGGATAACCGATTTGTAGTTAAAACGAACCAAGGCGATTTTCTTTCAGATAATGTAGTTGTGGCTACGGGGCCGTTTCAGGTCCCATTTATACCTGAGTTTTCACATCAGTTCTCCAATGAGGTTTTTCAAGTACATTCTTCAGGTTATCGATCTCCAGAACAGCTCAAAAGTGGATCAGTGTTGATCGTTGGTGGTGGGAATTCTGGTGCTCAGATCGCCGTTGAGTTGTCCAAGACCAAAGAAGTGTACTTGTCTGTAGGACATAAAATGAAGTTCTTTCCGCAAGTAATCGGAAATAAGAGCATCTTTTGGTGGTTTCAAAAGTTAGGACTTCTACAATCACACGTAAATACCACAATAGGGCGATTTTTGAGCCGTCAGCCTGATCCAATTTTTGGTCTTGAACTGAAAAAAGCGATAATAGAAAAGAAGGTAATTTTAAAATCACGATCTGTTAGTGTAGAAAATGACAAGATCATGTTTGAAGATGTGAGCAGGGTAATGGTTGATAATGTTGTTTGGGCGACAGGTTTTAAATCCGATTTTAGCTGGATACAAATTGAGGGTTTATTCGATTACGATAGAAAACCTATTCATCAAAGAGGCGTTACTAAAGTTAAAGGGCTATACTTTTTAGGTTTGCCCTGGCAGTATCGAAGAGGATCAGGGCTGCTCTATGGAGTCGGAAATGATGCAGAGTATCTAATGAATCATATGAACAGCTTACAATAAAAACAGTGCATACAGCGCACTGTTTTTTTATAATCTAACTTGATTTTTTCTTTTCCTCCATGAGCCACTTAGAGGCTAAGACTTCTTGCTCAAATCGATTTGCATGCTCCTCTTGCTTCTTGGACACTTTCTTTATGAAAACGACAAAGATAAATGAGAATACAATTCCTATAACTATCAAAAGTGTAGGTCCTACAAACTCCATCGTCTCTTTTGAAATATTAAACAATATGATCACTCCCTTCATGGTATTTATGTGCATATGTTCATATAATAGCATTAAAAATATTATTATACTATCGAGGTAAGTTATTTTTAAGTAGCCATAGTATATCTTATTATGTTGATCATTAATTTAGGGCTGGATAAAATGAAAACCCACATTCTATTAAAGACAATGTATTTAATCACAATATTCTAAATTGAACTGTCACGTTATTGTTCCAATGCAAATATTTAAATTTACTAGAATTCATATAGAATGAATATATGAATATATGCACATGTATATTGAAAAATTGAGTTTAATGTACTGGAGGTGGGCGATATGAAACTTACTAATTTACAACTTTTTCTTTTCCTGACGGCCTTTGGATTTGTTACTGCAAGTGCGTATTGGATCTTAGCGATTTTGAAATCATATTAATTGAGGTGAAAAAGAATGTACAAGAAAACCATATTGATCATTGATGACGATTGGGACATGAGAAACTTATTGCGTATCTATCTTCGTGATTATTATCACCTTCTTGAATTAGATAATGGGCAGCGCGCTCTAGATGTATTGACAAGAAATAAAGTAGATCTTGTTATATTGGATATTATGATGCCAGAAATAGACGGATGGGAAATCTGTATGAGAATACGTGAGAAAAGTACAACACCTGTCCTAATGCTTACTGCTTTATCCGATGTACAGGATAAGATTATGGGCTTGAATATTGGGGCGGATGATTATATAACAAAGCCATTTGAACCTGATGAGTTGTTGGCTAGAGTTCAGGCATTGCTGCGAAGAGTGTCTTACTTAAATACAATGGAAAAGAAAGAAAATGAAATAATAATTGAGGATTTAACGATTAATATTAGAGCTCGAGAAGTATTCGCAAACGAGAAGAGTGTCAACTTTACGCCAAAAGAGACAGAGTTGCTCATATTTTTAGCTAATAATCCTAGACAGGTTATGACGAGAGAAGTTCTCTTAAACAAAATTTGGGGTGAATATTACTCATATGATGGCAGGGTCGTAGACACACATGTTAAAAATATTAGAGTAAAGCTAAGAGAAAAGGGACTTTCTTTTGATCCAATAAAAACGGTTTGGGGCGTAGGTTACAAATTCTCTCAACCAGGAGAACAAGTGTAATGAAGAATAGTATCATCTTTAAGATAAGTGGAAGTTTTATTTTACTTTTCTTAGTTGTGCTATTCCCTACAGGTATTGTAATCTACCAAGGATTTTCGGGTTTTTATTATAATGAAGTAAGACAAAATATAAATAAACTATCTGAGCAGTATGCCCATTCAATCAACAACACAAATGATAAAGAGTTTATTAGTATGTTTGAATCTCTGTCCAGACTAACAAGGACTGATATATTCATCACAGATTCTAAGGGGAATATAATTGCTAGTACTGGCGTGGAGGGCTTGGAAGAAGGCAAAAAGATTTCAACAAAAAACAACAATTTGTTATCTAGAGGGCAGACAATAAATAAAGAATATGAAGAACCTATTTCGAAGGCTCATCATCTAATGGCAGGAAAACCAATAAAGAATAACCACACTTTTAAAGGCAGTGTTTTTGTACTTTCATCGATTGAAGAGATTCATGAATCGATAAAAAAGGTTCGCCTATTACTTACACTTGTAGGAATCGGTGCTTTCTTTCTTATGCTTGGCTTCACTTATTTTCTTTCACGAAAACTGGCTGCTCCATTATTACAAATGGAAAAAGCAACGAAAGAAATCGCGAAAGGTAATCTCGGTGTACCGGTTGAATATTCTTCCAATGATGAAGTGGGTCAACTCGGGAAGGCAATAAATTTATTGAAAGTGGAACTAAAACAGTACCGTGATTCGAGGCAAGATTTTTTAGCTTCCATTTCGCATGAATTACGTACACCTATCACCTATATTGAAGGGTATTCAAAGGCACTTAAAAATAAACTTTATAAAGATGATAATGAAAAAGTTTTATACTTAGATACCATTAATCGGGCTTCTTTGCAATTAAAAGGCTTGATTAACGACCTCTTTGATTTATCAAAAATGGATATCGACCAATTTCAGCTAACAAAACAACAAATTGATATTATTGAACTTGCCGAATCTATCCTTGTTAAAGTAAAACTGCGGGCAGGAGATAAAGATATAGGAATTGAGTTTATTAAAAATACAGAAGAAGCTTATCTTTACGCAGATGCCTTGCGAATCGAGCAAATATTATTAAATCTCTTAGAAAATGCCATTCGTTATACAGATCACGGAAGTGTTATATTGGAAATAAACAAATCAAAAAAATTTATTGGAATTCGTGTCAAAGATACTGGAAAAGGAATTCCAGAAAAAGAACTTCCTTTTATTTTTGACCGTTTTTATCGAGTGGAGCGATCAAGATCAAGGCAACACGGTGGCTCTGGATTAGGCTTATCTATCGTAAAAAAGTTAGTTGAACTTCACGATGGAACAATAGAAGTTAAAAGTGATCCAGGTAAGGGATCAGAATTTATAGTAAGTATCCCTATTAATCAAAAAGTACACTAAACACAAAAAAATTAGAATTGGAGAGAGGTATATGTATCCTCTCTTTTTTTTGTAATAAAAATGAAAAATAAAAGGGTGCATTTCTTCACAGTTTCCACACATTTTTCAATTATAGTGAGTGTGTCCTAGAAACTCGAATAAACAATTATAGTGTCAGATTTTGGTGTCAGGAGGCTCGGAATTTGAAGAAAGAACTAGTTTTAATGACTGCATTCTTTACCTTGCAGTTAGGTATTGCAAATGAATTAACAACTGTAAACGCAACAACCTTGGATGAGATAAAGGAAAAAAAAGAGGAGAATGATAAAAAACGGCAAGGGAAATTAGCAGAAAAGAATGAAATAGTCACTAAAAAAGAAACCATTTCTTCTGAGATTAAACGACTCGATTTATCGATCATGGATAAAACGCGAGAATTAGAATCGAAGAAGGAAGAAATCGAAGAGATAACCAAAAATATAGAAACTTTAAAGAAAGAGATTGCTATTATAGAAAAACGAATTGAAAAGAGAGACAAACTTCTAAAAGAAAGAGTGTCTGCCATGTATGAGGATGGAGGTGCAACCAGCTATTTAGAAGTTGTATTGGGTTCAAAAAGCTTTGGCGATTTCTTAGATCGAGTCATAGCTTTAAATACGATTGCTGACCAAGACCGATCTATCATCGAAGAACATAAAGCAGATCTAAATGTATTGGACATTAAAAAGGCTAAAATCGAAAATCAGCTATTAACACTGGAAGAAACCAAAGTTGAACTTGAAAAGCTAATGAAAGTTCTTGACGATCAGCGGAATAAAAAAAATATAATATTATCAGATTTGAAGAATAAAGAAGGTGAGATTAACTCCTATATCTTAGATCTTGAGGAGAAAAATAAACTTCTAGACGACCAAGAAAAAGCGAAGAAAGCAGAAATCGCTCGTGCAAAACGAGAATCTGCAATGAGCCAAAACAACAATTCTCAGCCAAAATCAAATAGTGGGAGCGGTTCATTTTTATTTCCAACTGAAGGTATAATTACTTCAAAGACTGGTCCTAGATGGGGAAAAGAGCATGCGGGTCTTGATATTGCTAAAGCAGGAACCGTACCAGTTGTTGCTGCAGCTAATGGGACAGTGCTGCGTTCTTATTATTCATCGAGCTATGGTAATGTAGTATATCTAACACATTATATCAATGGTCAGTTGTATACTACTGTCTATGCTCACATGAAAAGCCGCCTTGTAGATTCAGGAGAAACGGTAACAAAAGGGCAACAGCTTGGTTATCAAGGCAATACGGGCAGATCAACAGGTCAACATCTCCATTTTGAGCTTCATCAAGGGGAATGGAATTCAAGTAAATCAAATGCAATTGATGCTTTACCATTACTAAGCAGATAACAAAAAGAATAATCCATTTCCATTCCCAATACCTCCCTCTTTGGTATTGTTTATATAAAATTTGAACCTGCAGGTAATAAACACCCGAATCTCAACGGGTGTTTTTACCTGTTAATATAGGATAAGTATAGGGTGACTTTTATGAATGATATAAATCTGATTTTTTCGTTTACTGCTGGACTCTTATCGTTTCTTTCGCCTTGTTCCTTGCCGCTTTACCCAGCCTTTGTGTCTTATATAACTGGTGTATCTTTACAGGACTTGAAAGAATCAAACAGGATATCAAAGCATGCGGTTCTTCATACCTTGTTCTTTCTTGCTGGATTCTCAATTATCTTCCTTGTATTAGGATTATCCTCTTCGTTATTCAGCCAACTGTTTATGCAATATAAAGATCTTTTTCGTCAAGTTGGAGCCGTGGTCATCGTATTTTTCGGGCTACTTGTAACCGGGAACTTAAGTATTAAGTTTTTAATGAAGGATAAAAGAGTTCGTTTTACTAAACGTCCTTCAGGATATTTTGGGTCTGTCCTGATTGGATTAGGTTTTGCGGCTGGGTGGACGCCATGTACAGGGCCGATACTCGCTGCTGTCATGGCTCTAGGAATTACGAATCCTGGGTCGGGGTTAATTTACATGTCTTTTTATATCTTAGGATTTGCTATTCCTTTTTTTGCACTCACTTTCTTTGTTGAAAAAATTCAATGGTTCAAAGTGCACAGCGGTATTTTTATGAATATTGGCGGTTATCTAATGATTATAATGGGAATCTTTTTGTATTTTGATTGGATGACTAAAATCATTTCGTTTCTTACAAATAATATATTCGGGGGATTTACTGGCTTTTAAAATTGGAATTTTAATTCCTATGAATTTGCAAAGATGGGGGAGAAAATTTTGGCAGAAGTAAGCGGTATCTTATTATATTGTGCATTTTTTGTCTATTTAATTGCAATAATTCCTTTTTCGATGGCTATGCCAAGTGAAAAAAAGAAACAACAATCTAATAAATGGGGGCAAATCGGATATTTTGTTTCTATTTTAGGATTTTTATTCCAAGCTGGATATTTTGTAACTCGATGGTTTGCGAGTGGTCATGCACCTGTCAGCAACCTTTTTGAATTCATCACTTTCTTTGGTATGATGCTCGTTTTTGCATTTTTAATCATCTATCGAATATATAAAACAAATATTTTAGCCATATTCACAATGCCGATTGCACTATTGATCATCGCATATGCAAGTATGTTTCCTAAAGAAATTTCACCATTAATACCAGCGCTTCAAAGTGACTGGTTAAAAATCCATGTCACTACAGCAGCTCTTGGTGAGGGACTTTTGTCTATTAGTTTTGTTGCTGGACTTATATATTTAATACGTAATGTGGATCAATCAAAATTCAATAAAATGACATTTTGGTTAGAGTTTATCCTTTATTCATTGCTATCTGTTGTTGGATTTATTTTAATCAGTTTTTCGTTTAATCTTATGGATTATAGTACTACATTTATTTGGAATGATAAAAATGAACGTATGATTACTGTCACATACGAACTTCCAGCTATTGTAAGTCCAGATGATTCAGAAGTCAACAGTAATAATCCGAGCTCACTTTTTGAAACCCCTTCTTGGATGGATGGGAAAAACGCAGCAAAAAATTTAAATAGTTTATTGTGGTCGTTTGTTGCCGGCTCTTTATTGTACATTTTGATAACGATGCTCTGCCGTAAACGAATAGCTGCATATATTCAACCAAAGTTAAAGCATATAGACCCTGAGTTATTGGATGAAATATCGTACAGAGGCGTTGCAATTGGATTTCCTGTCTTTACATTAGGTGCACTTGTATTTGCTATGATATGGGCACAAGAAGCATGGAGCAGGTTTTGGGGATGGGACCCTAAGGAAGTATGGGCTTTAATCACATTTTTATTTTATGCAGCCTATTTACACTTGCGTCTATCAAGAGGCTGGCATGGGGAAAAATCTGCATGGCTAAGTGTTGTTGGCTTTTTAATCATCATGTTCAATTTAATAGCAGTAAATTTAGTAATCGCAGGATTACATTCATATGCATAAGGAATTTGATACAATAGACATAATTAAAAAATCATAGAGGTGTTTATATGAAACAAAAAAGTAACCCCTTTAAGAAGATTGTATTAGGTACGCTTGTTCTATTCGGCATAATATTAGGTCTCTTTCTAATTTCCAATGCTAATCAAGATAGTGATTTGAACACACAATCCAGCTACAAATCCTCTCCATCCATTAAAGGACAGCCGACTATAGGTGATGCTAAAGCGGACGTGCAAGTTGTTGAGTTTGGAGATTACAAATGTCCGGCTTGTAAAGCATGGAGTGCTCAGATCTTCCCTAAATTACAAAAAGATTTTATTGATACTGGTAAAGTTAAATTCTCGTTTATCAATGTATTATTTCATGGAGAAGAGTCCGAATTAGCTTCCATCGCTGGCGAATCGGTATTTGCACAAGATGAAGAAGCCTTCTGGATTTTTAACAAAAAGATGTTTGAAGAACAACCAGCAGAAAACCATGATGGGGCATGGATTACAACAGACAAGATCTTAGAGGTTTTAAGTAAAAACACGCCTGAAATAGATAGAGAGAAAGTTAAACAAGATATGGAGAGTAAAGCCACTTTAGAAGAAGTAAGTAAAGATATTGAACTGGTAAAAGAATACAAAGTAGAACAAACTCCAAGTATTATGGTTAATGGAACAATGCTTACTGATCCTTTTAACTATGAAGAGCTAACCAAATTAATCGAACAAGAATTAGAAGGAAAATAATATGAAGCTACGTGAATCAACGCTGTATCTATCATGGGTAATATCCATATTCGCCACGTTTGGAAGTCTCTATTTTAGTGAAGTTAGGGAATTCGTTCCATGCGATTTGTGTTGGTATCAAAGGATCATGATGTATCCTTTGACCATTATTTTAGGAATTGCAGCATATCAAAATAATAAATCTATAAAGCACTACGTTCTGCCGTTATCGATTTTAGGGGGATGCATTTCTCTTTTCCATTATTTAGAACAGAAAGTGCCGGGTTTTGCTGCGATCAAACCATGCAAAAACGGAGTTCCTTGTAGTACTGAATATATTAATTGGTTCGGCTTTGTAACTATTCCATTCTTGGCATTAACCGCGTTTAGTTTAATAACTTTGCTTTTACTGTTAACGAAAAATAAATAATGGTGTATTAAAATAAAACCTATCCAAAAAAACGGATAGGTTTTTTTCTTTTTGAAGGTCAAGTACTTGTTGGGAAATCGGAAGAAAAACCCAAGTTTGTGAACAATGTTTGCACAGAGTATGTGGTTTTAGTGAATGTGGTGAAATTCCTATGACACATACGTAAATTTTAATACAAAAGGTATTTGTTCTGCTAAATTGATAGTGTTATAAAACATATTTCGAATTACAGCAGAAAGAAGGTGGCCTTAGTGTATAAGCGGTATAAACCGTTTGTTTTCTTGGGTATGTTATTGACTGTTTTCTTATTGAGTGGATGCAGTGATTTGCTCGTACTTGATCCTAAAGGACCGGTAGCTCAACAGCAGAAAGACCTGATCATGTATTCAATCATATTTATGATAGGAATTATAATGGTCGTTTATGTGTTGTTTGGATTTATCGTATATAAGTATCGTGATCATAAGGGTCATAAGGGGTACGATCCTGAAAATAAAGGAAGTCACTTAATTGAAGCCATTTGTTTGATTATCCCGTTGATTATCGTTGTTGCGTTATCTATTCCAACGGTAAAAACTATTTATTCTTTAGAGGAAGCTCCAAAGGGAAGTGAGAATAAAAAGCCGTTGGTTATTCAAGCAACCTCGGTGGATTGGAAGTGGATTTTCACGTATCCAGAGCAAAATATAGAGACAGTAAACTATATCAATATTCCAGAAGACCGTCCTATACTATTCAAACTTACATCAGCTGATTCAATGAACTCGTTCTGGGTGCCTTCATTAGGTGGACAAAAGTATGCTATGGCTGGTATGCAGACTGAGCTCTATCTTCAAGCCGATGATCCAGGGGTTTTTGATGGCCGAAATTCAAACTTTAATGGTGAAGGTTTCACAGACCAAACATTTAAAGTAGCTGCTTTAACATCAGAGTCTTTTGATAAATGGGCGAAAGAAACCCAGCAAGAAGCACCAAAATTGACTAAGAAGCAGTACGATCAACTTATGCTTCAAGGTCATACGAAAGAAATGACTTTCTCATCTACCCATCTAAAGTGGGTTAAACATGAAAATGATGCAGATTACGCTATTAAAGTGCGTGAACGCTTAAGCAAGTAATATAGTAAGGCAAAGTCTAATGGGGTGAAACTGCCCCATTAGAAGAGGAGGCACTATCAATGAAATGGGATGAATTTTTTGTAACAGGTGATCCGCTCATTTATGGGGCGGATGTCTCGATTGCTATCACGATGTTAGGAATTGTTTTTTTTCTGACATACTTTAAAAAATGGAAGTGGTTATGGACCGAATGGCTAACTACCGTCGATCATAAAAAGATAGGTATCATGTATATCATCTCTGCTATCCTGATGCTATTCAGAGGGGGAGTTGATGCTCTTTTAATGAGAACGCAACTCGCAGTCCCTGAAATGGAGTTTCTCGATTCACAGAAATACAACGAGATATTTACAACACATGGCACGATTATGATTATATTTATGGCGATGCCGTTTTTAATTGGACTAATCAACGTGGTTGTTCCATTACAAATAGGTGCACGGGATGTAGCATATCCTTATCTGAATGCTGTTAGTTTCTGGACATTCTTTATTGGAGCGATGCTGTTTAATATCTCGTTTGTTATAGGCGGATCTCCATCTGCTGGGTGGACGAGCTATATGCCGCTTGCGAGTAATGAACTAAGTCCTGGGCCTGGTCAGAATTATTACCTCTTGGGGTTACAAATTTCTGGAATCGGTACTTTGTTAACAGGTATCAATTTTATGGTCACTATATTTAAGATGCGTGCACCAGGAATGACATTGTTCCGTATGCCAATGTTCACTTGGTCAGCACTCGTTACGATGGCTATCATCATTTTTGCTTTTCCGATCTTAACGGTTGCTTTAGCTTTAATGACTTTTGACCGCCTATTCGGAAGTCATTTCTTTACACTTCAAGGAGAAGGAATGGATATGCTTTGGGCTAATCTTTTCTGGCTCTGGGGTCATCCTGAGGTTTATATCGTTATACTACCAGCTTTCGGTATATTTTCAGAAATAATAGCTACGTTCTCTAAAAAAACACTCTTTGGCTATAAAGCAATGGTCTGGTCGATGGTTCTAATCGCGGCATATAGCTTCTTAGTTTGGGTCCATCACTTCTTTACGATGGGTTCTGGTGCGTTGGTTAATTCTTTCTTTTCAGTTACCACGATGCTTATTGGGGTACCGACTGGTGTGAAGATATTCAACTGGCTCTTTACGATGCGTAAAGGTCAGATAGAATTTTCAACGCCAATGCTCTGGTCACTCGGGTTCATCGTTAATTTTGTAATCGGTGGGGTAACTGGGGTCATGCTCGCCATGGCAGCAGCAAACTACCAATACCATAATACGTATTTCTTAGTCGCTCACTTCCATTATGTACTAATAGCAGGTACGGTCTTCGCTTGTTTTGCAGGACTTGTATATTGGTATCCAAAAATGTTCGGTCATAAACTAAACGAACGTATCGGTAAATGGGTATTTTGGTTATTTACCATAGGATTCAATATTTGTTTCTTCCCGCAATACTTCCTTGGATTAGACGGAATGCCTAGACGTATATATACGTACAGCGAAGAATCAGGTTGGGGGCCACTAAACATGATTTCAACAGTAGGCGGGTTCATGATGGGGATTGCGTTCTTAGTTCTTGTTTATAACATTTACTATAGTTTCCGCTATGAACCACGTGAAAAAACAGGAGATGCATGGAACGGGCGTACATTGGAGTGGTCGACACCTTCAGCGATGCCGCCATTCTATAATTTCGCTAAAATTCCAGTGGTCAAAGGATTAGATCATTTCTGGAATGAAAAACAGAACAAAGAGATCAAACCATTGACGACACAAGATCTTCAAAAGATCCATATGCCTAATAATTCCGGTGTACCATTCGTTATGGCCAGCTTCTTCTTTGTCTCAGGTTTTGGACTTGTCTTTGAATGGTATTGGATGGCGATCATAGGGTTGATCGGTGTATTGGCAACGCTAGTTATTCGTTCTTTCGATTACAATAATGGTTACTATGTTTCGGTTGAAGAAATAAAAGAAACCGAAAACATAACTAAATAAAGGGAGGCGTGGACATGGCACAATCAAAAGTAAGAGACCTCAACACGCCGATGGAATATCAATCAGAGACTGGAAGATTGAATATTTTAGGGTTTTGGTTGTTCCTTGGGGCCGAAATAGCCTTGTTCTCAACACTGTTTGCGACATATATGGTTTTGATGGACAGGACAGCAGATGGTCCTGCATTAGGAGAATTGTTTGAAGTAAAAGGATTGTTGATACAGACTTTCTTGTTATTAACCAGTAGTTTCACATGTGGACTAGCAATCCATGAAATGCGTCGCTACAATGTAAAAGGCTTATTCTTTTGGATGATTACAACCATCTTGCTTGGTCTTGGATTCCTTGGTTTCGAGATTTATGAATTCTTTGTCTACATTCATGAAGGAGCGAATATAGGCACAAGTGCAGCATGGTCAGCATTCTTCGTATTGGTCGGTACACACGGACTGCATGTAACCCTTGGTATTGGCTGGATTATATTGATTCTGATACAGGTTGCAAAAAGGGGCTTAACACCTCAAACAACCGCTAAAGTATTTATTTCAAGTCTATATTGGCACTTTCTTGATGTTGTTTGGATCTTTCTCTTCACAGCCGTTTATCTCATGGGGATGGTGATGCAACATGGCTAATCATGCAGCTGCTCAACATAAAGGTATTCCTTGGAAGCATGTGGTTGGTTTTGTATTGTCTATTGTGTTAACACTGTTTGCTATATGGTTCGCCCTAGAAACCGATTTATCAACGAATATAAAATTGCTTGTTATTTTTGGGCTTGCAATTATACAAGCAGCATTACAACTCTTAATGTTCATGCACTTAACGGAGAATTCTAGAACACAAGGTTTTTCGGGACGAATTCAAATCGGGAATATATTATTTGGATTTTTTGTTGCGATTGTTATTGTAGTAGGATCGGTATGGGTTCTATCCTCTGGTCATGCAGAAAAGAAACCGACTAATGGAGAACACGAGATGAAAATGGATTCTGGATCAATGAACCATGATTAATAAACCTATTTGATTTACGGGTTACAGTAACTTTCATTATTTTCACATGCAAAAAGAGGAGCCGTTTTAGTGTAACGGCTCCTCTTTTTATTTTCTTTTATTTTAAGAGTTACTAAAAAATTTTCTTATAACTAATTTAATTTAGTGGTTGTTACCAGTATGTTTCCACGAAGTAGGTTCTCCTGTGTTAGGACAACTAGGAAAAGTGTCTCCATGCGTTAAATCAACATGTTCTCCGTCCTTATCAATGTAATGTCCGGATTCTGTGACCTCATCACCAGTTTTATGGGTGTGATCGGCATGTCTCCAAGAAGTCGATTCATTTGTTTTAGGGCAAGGAGGAAAATGATCTCCTTTTTGCAATTCTTTTGTTTCGCCTTCTGCACAGATATATTTCCCTGTTTCTAAAACTTCTTCATTAGTTTTGTGCAAGTCTTGTGTCTGTTGCATTTTTTATTTACTTCCTTTCTTTTTTTACTTTATCAAAAATAATTTTCCCTAATCTATTTTGATTAAACATGTTCCATTATATTTTAAAGAAATTTGTAGAGTGGAAACGGAATAATACGATTCAAATATACACACATTTATGAACTGTAGAACTGTAGTGTTTTAGTAAATTAAAGTATTCATAAAACTACGTTAATAAAATATGGACTTTCATTTAATTAAGGAAAAATGTAACAGGACGGTGGTTCTGTTAAAATTTGAATGTTTGGATATATTTGAGTGAGTAGTAAAGACCAAAATGAAAATTTGAAATTGCTTTCTTTAAGCTATTGACATTAACGAACGTGATATATTTATCGATAAACAAAGTGGTTGGGATTTTCCTCGTGAACAATATCACCTTCAAAAACGAATACTGAGAGTTATGTACATTTATTATTTGAATCGTTTCGGAAGGAATAAAGTGAAATCTCAAATGAATGGAAGGAATGACATCACAATAAACATATAAGCCGAAATAGTGGTTCTCGATATACCCATGTTAGATACGACTAAATATAAAGATAGTCTTGGAGTTTTTTATTGCTGATTTAATTTTACAAATACTATCCCGGGTGGCACAAGAAGAACCGGAAAGAATTTGGAAACGGCAGCGTGGAGGTATTGATGCTGCGTTTCGATACGGGGTTTCATTTGGATTTTTAGTTCGTAATACCAACCATAAAGAAACTTCAGGTATACTTACGGGACTATTTCTTCAAGAATAATATCAGAACTAATCAGCATAATTCTCCATTTCCAATAACTAAATCCTGTAATACAAATATCGGGTAATAATGTAACGTGCAAAAACTATTCTAAGTCCATCGAATTATTTTTAACAAAAATAACCTTTATTGTCTTAATTTATGTCATCATCGACATAATAGTCAGGTGTATCAGTTTGTATATATGTTAACTGACCGCCAGGATAAATCCCTTTATTTGTGATTTTATAATCATCATGGTTATGCATAGGATAAAATTGCGGAAAAAATTTATCATTTAAATCAATAATTGGTTGCTGACAAATTTGAAGATAATTAATTAACTCTGGTGACTTGCATTTAACAGGTTCTGTAGGAATATTAAAAACTGACTTAGAATCGGCTTTATACAATTTTTTTAATTGAGAACAAAATGAGGGAAAGCCATCTTGCCCTCTAGTAATATAATTTAAATATTCAAATCGTTTATCATCTGCATTTAGTAGTAAATCATAAGTTTCTCCCGAACCTATGCTTACAGTGAAACCTTTATTTTTGATTTCATTATGGAATGATTCATCGAGTTGGAAGAGTGATGAAAGCTTTATAAATGGATCAAGATGGCTATCCTTTCCTATAATTGTGAAATGCCATCCGTGAATATGCCAGGGTACAACCTGGTATCCCATATTAATCATCCTGAGCAAAAATTTTTGATCAGTTTCCACGCGGACAAATGATTCATAATTGATTTGTACAAAATCAGATTCTGATTCATTATATAATAGAGATAAAGGATGAGGTAGTAAAGTATCGGGGAATGAACGTCCATTAATTAGCCAAAAGTCCGGTTTGTAATTGGCAGCATCAAAGAATATACCCTTATTTACATTATCGTGCCATACCGAATCTACATCAGATAATAACATAACATACTCTTTATCAAAGTATGTATGAATGTTGTTATAAGCAAAATTTCTATTTGAAGCTGACTTGGGAATTTGAGGTTGTGGTATCCCTTTAAAAAACCATACTCCATTACTATTTTGTTTAATACCTGCTTTAAATAAGCTTTCTTTTGATGGATAAACGATTAAGCCTCCATACATACCCATCTGAATGTGTTCAGATGCCTCTACATGGCAGTGATACATTAATGTTCCTGGAATTTCTGGTTGAAAAAAATAAGTCATATTTGGTGGAGGATTTTTATAATTAGTCCAGACAGGCACACCAAAAGATGTTTCAGGAAACCCATCCAACTGAGTAGGGACGTGAGCCCCGTGCATATGAATAGTATGATAGTCCATTAAATTAGGACGTTCTTTCATTCCTAAATTTATGAGTGTAATGTAGATGCGATCACCAACTTCTCCAAAAATTAGAGGAGAAGGAATTGTTGCATTACCCTTCATATCAAGGATATTTTTCCAATTTTTACGATTGGACCAATCAAGTTTAGGATTAATAATTTTGTCATTTACTTTAAAAAGACCTCCAATAAATCCAAGAATATAAACCTTTTTTCTTGATTTTGGAGAGGGACACAGAGTTTTATCAATAGGCAGATAAACAAATCCGTCCGTTGCAAATAAAACATAATGCCTTATAGACATTGAAATACCCCCAGTCATAAGAAAATCATGAATTTATCAATCTGAATAGGCTATTAATTATCTTATGCAAGAGTTTAATCTCAAATGAACATCAGCCTTTTTCATGGTACCTCTAAATCATTATCACATTTCTTACGCTAATCCATTTATATACGTATAAATGAATTTTCAATACCGTAGATGTTGCACAATAATAGCGGTGATTATGTGGGAATCTAGGTATGTAAGAGCATGTAGAAGGTTGCCAACAAGAAAGTGTTGTACGAGAGGGAAAGAAATTGCTGACACCTGAGCAGATAAATATGTTACTCTTATATCTCATTTTTGGGGGTGTCGCATAACTCAAGCACCTTGGTCATGATTGAGAGACACACGAGTTGGATTTCCTCGGTTATCCGTCCCGTCTCTATTGATACCTCCTCTCGCCTCTTTTGACTAAATCCCTTTTTCGTAACATCGGCTAGATGTTCAAATAACAGCAAGAGCTCTTCGTTTTCTCGTTTTACGATTTCAGGGGGAGTTATACTTTGAAGCAAGGAGATGATTTTGTTGAACTTTTTTAAAATTAAGAATAAAAATCGTTCGATTGTATGAATATCACTTGTTAATGTAATCTCTTCGCAATCATCAGTTATATATTTTCCGATTTCCTTTAACAGTTGGCCATATTCTTTGTATTCCATATATGTCCCCCTATACTTGATGTCATCATATATAGAAACCATACCGCATGGTTCTGTTCGAGCATTGTTCTTTTGAACATTTCTTTAGATTACAGATTCGTGACGCCATCAGAGATCATTAAATAAAATCAATTAATCGTTTAATTGGTCATCGATGACAGTTGTTTTTATTTCATTACTGAAGGTTGACGCAGTGGTTTCTGTCTGTTTTGGCGCGTGTAGTTCTTTACTTTTTGTTTTAGTTTTACTTTATGTTTAATTTTAATTATGGGTTACAATGTAAAAGGGTTGAGAAGATATCAAAACTCCCTTTATTTTTTTGAAATCAATCAAGAGAGATTATATAGAAAATCAATAAGCCGAAAGAATTTTTTAAGAGAAAAAATGAATAAAGCTTAAAAAATTTTGATAGGCTCATTAGTAAAAATAATAAATATTATTTTAGGTACTTAGATGGATGTTCATGTTTTTAAACAATACTGTTATTCATCAGTAAGAAAGGGGAAAAAATATGTCTTCACTCATTACAAAAGGAATTAGTATTAATCGTATAGCACCTAATTCAGTAGCTTCGTTTGGAGATGCATTCTCAATTTCACCAAACCATAGTTCTAAATTCCACGGAGGCTCTGGAAGTTTGAATGTTGGAAATAATAAAATGATCTTCAATGGACCAAGTTACACGGTTACAGTTGATAATGATAAAAATGATAGTAATAATTCAACCAATCTCTAAAAAACAAAATTCATTTTATTATCGGTTTTAAATAGGGCCGTTTTAGCAGTAAGCTGTATACCAAAAATCATTTTCTAAGGGATACTAGCTGCCTGTTTTTCTACCTTCTATTCACGGTCCCCTATTACATAACAATTCCACTTAGTATACCTCATATTTTTGGCTTGAAAAATATGTTGTTCGCATCTGTTTATGTAAATGAAAAGAATCAAGAATAGGTAAAGGTGGATGAATTATGGGAGGGAGATTAGTATCCCTCCTGCAGTAATGGTTCAGTTCCATTATTAAAGAGGAGATAAGTTCCCTCTCTCATTTAACAATTTTGCTGGCTTTTTGTCACTATTAAAATATAAATCTAGTGGAGATCAATAATTGAGCTAGCTTATCTGGACATAGATATGTTAGAGAAAGCTAGGGGGAATGTGACCTTTTAGAAACAGTAATTTTTTTGAGTGAATGTTTAAAGCCCCAATATACACCTCCTCTACAATCTTGTTGGCCTTTATCTAAAACAGGAGTAATTCGTAAAATGCCTCATAAATTTAATTAACAGTATTTACTTTTTCATTCTCCCAATACATTTCACTGAATACCTCAGCAAATGCCTCCGAAGTATTAATGAGTTCCTGAAGATTGTTATCAATTCCACCCATTTCAATCAACAATGATTTGTTTGAAAGGTCTTGATTGTATACACCGTTTCCTTCATTTTTATCTTTAATAATTACTCCACGACAAAGATCAGGGTATTTTTCGTTAATCTTATTGTGCATTGATTCAGCTAGAACAAGGTTTTTTTCGTAACCTGGATGTTCCTTTCCAACCACTAAGAACAACCGGCCATATTGCTTACCGTTAATTTCGATTGTTGTTACTTTTTTAGGTTGTGAATCTCTATGCATATCAATCAAGTATTGAATGCTTTTATTATTAGAAATTGCGTCAATAACATTTTCTCTCGCTGCAATATATGCTTTTCCAGTACCCCAGTTCTTAGATTTAAGTTTTTCACCAATGTTAGACGTATCATGGGATACACCAATTCCTCGTTCTTCAAGATCTCTTTTTAAAAGGTCACCAATTGCTATGATGTTAGTTTCAGGGTTGGAACTATTATATGTTCCATCTTTTGACAAAGACTTAAACGCTTCATAACTATGCGAGTGATAAATATGAACCACGGGTTTGCCATTAGTGTTTGGCGCTTTATGTTTTTCTTCATTCTCTTTTAAAATTTGTTTATTTTCATCTGTCGGCTCAGTCATTTTCATGATTTCTTCGATAGGAGGTGTTGATTCAATAGGTAATGTTGAAAAATTGGTTCCTTTACTCGCTAAATAGATTTCTGAATCATATATTGCTAAGCCAGGTAACTCATTTCCAAATAAACTACGTATATCCCCAGGCCGAATATTGGTAGCGAGTTGAACGAAGATAGAGGATAACTTAGGAGGTTCACTTTCTGCTGGTAAAGCTTTTGTAAAGTAACCGTTTTGTGAACCTATCGCATATACGAGTGCTTCACTACTAAAGTCTCTAAGCCATTAGTAAGAAGCGTAGAATCAAACCATTTACTTTTTACCGTTGAAAACATAATTACAAATAGAAAAGTTAGGCTTACCAACAAAACAGTGGCTTGTAGATATCTATTTTTTTTCATAAGAGTTTTCACTTTCCTCTAGTGAACATTGAACAATGTGAAAGCAGAACAATGTAATTCCAGCTATGAATACTCCTATTGTAAATACCCATGGGAATAAAAAAAAACTAATAATAGAAGAAAAAAAGATAAAAACTAACCATCGATGTAATTTTTTCATAACATTCACCTCAGCGTCTAGTTAGTAGATTATATACTAGAAACCGAAAAGTATTCTTATAATAATAGAGGATTTAGAGTCTAGAATATATTTATTGCATGTAAATATATTACAGTGGAGTAAGAAAGATAATTAATATGATTGATTGGTAGAAATATTAGTTCAAACGATAGGTGGGTGCTTCTGTCATTTAATACGATGACCGTAGCTATCTGTGGCAGTTTGAGGTCAAGAACATTTAGAGACAATTTGTTATGAATAATATAGAAAAAAGAGGCAGACTCAAAAGTTTTTACACTTTGAGTCTGCGCCATTTTTAATTAATTTTGAATTTGTTAATATTTTTTGGCTCCAAGATACCTTGTTGACCAATATGAGTTTTTCATGGAACTTATACTCACACCCTTTGATGAAGAACTATGGATGAATTCATTATTTCCAATATAAATTCCCGCATGAGATGCGCCTGGTTTATAAGTTTCAAAAAATACCATATCCCCTACCTGTGGCGTGTTCACTTTTGTCCCTTTTAAGAAAATTTCCGATACGGTGCGTGGAAGGTTAATTCCGGTAGCTTCCTGATATACATAATTCAGATATCCGCTACAGTCAAAACCCTTTGAGGAGGTACCTCCCCATACATAAGGAACTCCCATATATTTCTTAGCTGTATTAACCAACTTTGCTTTACTATAAGTTGGGGCATATACCGGCGATTTAATACCTAATGCTTTAAATGTATCGGACCCCACAATACCATCCGCTTTCAGTCCCTTAGCTTTTTGAAAACTGATGACTGCACTTTTAGTATATGAACCAAAATAATTGGTAGTTTGTCCTGAATATGTAAAATAACCTTTACTCTTTAGATGAGTTTGCAAATCCTTGACCTCAGAATGTGTCATTCCTGGTTTAAGTGTCTGATCACCTAAAGCTGCTTTACCGATTGATGGGTTTAATGTTAAGAATCCTGCAATTGTTGCTCCTATAACTAATCTTTTCACTTCTTAATTCCTCCTGTTGTCTCTTTTGCTCTCATTATTCTAGCAATCTTTTATATCAAAGGTATTATGGTTAGGTTAATTAATAATTACAAATTTGTGCAGAATTTGAGGATATTCGACATTATTTCCAATTTTAGTTTACGAGCTACTGGTGAATAATTACTTATTGAATAAAACATCTGTTTTTGTGGGCGGGGAGGATCATCCAGGGTAAGAGAAATATTTAAACCTCTAAATTTTAAATAGAGTGGATAGGTATTAAAAGAAAAAAGGAAGGTAATGGGATTAATAATTTAGATTTGACAAACAATGCGAAATCAATATTAATGGGGGTGTATTGATAAAACTCCTGAAGCTTTTGGGGAAGTTTTTAGTGAGTTTTATTGGAAAACTGAAATGTTAATCAACATATAAATTATATAAACAAAGTTAAAGAGGGCTGAAACCGAGGAGTTACAGCCCTCTTTAACTTTGTTTGATATGGAAAAAATCTAATCAAAGTAATAGCTTACGCTGATAGCGAGTATGAGCATCAAAATCACTCTTACAAAAAAGTGTTTTATTTCAGATGATTTTAGAGTGCATAGCTTCTTCACATTTGTAGCTTATTATAGACTAAGAGGTTTACCGGTACATCAACATGACTCTATATGAAGTGAGGGACTATTTTGAATCAAGTGTTTTATATTTTAAAAAGTAAAACGTTTCTTAGTTTATTGCTAACAATTAATATTTTAGGTACAATTTATGGTTATATTTGGTACGGGGTCCAGTTAACTGAAACACCATCCAAGTTTTTACTTTTTGTACCTGACAGTCCCACTGCTAGTTTATTCTTTGTTATCGTATTATTTGCATTTCTAGTAAATAAAAATCTGCCAATCTTTGAAGGACTAGCAATCGTTACTTTGTTTAAGTACGGAATTTGGGCTGTTTTTATGAACATACTTGTGTTTATTGTTAATGAATCTCTTAATATTGTTGGTATGATGTTAATCCTTTCTCATCTGGGTATGGCAATACAAGGATTGTTGTATGCCCCATTCTATAAGATTAAACCACTTCATTTAACAATTGTAGCAATTTGGACGTTGCACAACGATGTAATCGATTATGTGTTTTTTATGATGCCAAGATACAGTTTACTTAATCAATATACGCCTCAAATAGGTTATTTTACTTTTTGGCTAAGCATTGGATCTATTTTGCTCACCTATTATATATGCATATATAGAAAAGGCAAACGATCTATTTAAGAATTTAATTTAAAATCCACTATTCTTTGCACCTAGTATTTCTGTACATTTTAAGGATTCTATGAACGTTTTAAAATCTACGGTTTATGAAGGCTTTAATCCATGTCATTCATAAAATCTTGCATCATTTTGTATGACAGGGGTCCTATAAACGTATTCGTAATCACACCATTAGAGTCAATAAAGTAAGTGGTTGGTATACTGATAGGTCGATAGATACTTCCTACTTGTCCTTCTTGGTCTAACAGTATGTTAAATGTTATCCCTTCATTATTAATATAGTTTTGTACATTAGATACACTACTTTCACTTGTTATAAGATTAATTCCAATGATAACAATTTCCTTATTTTTACTGTCTTTGTGAAATCGTTCCATTTCAGGGATTTCCTCTCGACAGGGGACACCGAGTCGCCTAAAAATTTAGGAGAACCTTCTTCCCGCGGAAATCTGACAATTTTGTTTTCGAGCCATTTAAAGACATCAATTCAAATTCAGGAGCGATATTTCCTTTTGAAATTCGGGTTTTAAGCTCTTCTTCACCTTTGTTACGTTCCATTCTTTTTTTTACTTCACTTGTATTATTATTGTTTTGAACTTCCTCCTTGGCGTTAAGAATACCATTGTTAAACAATGTCCAAGCGATCATTCCAGCAAGGAGAATAGTGACAAAAATAGTTTTCTTCATTTTTACATTCCTCCGTTACTTATGATATTGCAACTTCTTTTAATTATAAAAACATATATGGAGATTTTTGGGAGAAAAGTTTGTTAAAGAAATTCTTGTTCAAGTAGTTGACTATGCATAAATTCTTCATATATTTGTTGTAAGTTTTTTTAGAAAGGGTTAATTATCGAAATAACCACTAACCTTTTTCAATCATATTTAAAAAGGTCTAACTCGTTATTAGGGAGGCGAATGTATGAAAAAATGGCTTAAGTCTTTATCAATTGTTGTTCTATTAATGAGCAGTGTCGGAATTATATCTGCATGTTCTAATGATAAAGAAAATGAAGAGAAGATGGATAAAGAAAATATGGATGGGATGGACCACGGAAATATGGACAAGGAATAACTGTTGTGAGTTCATTAAGCGCTTGAAATTATTCAGATACTGCAAAACAAGAACTAATCTATCTGATAAAATCATTTATGGAGATCTCTTACGATTTTTGGAAAATAATAATGGTTTATAATAAAAAGTTCAGGTGCTCCCTGGGCTTTTTCTTATGAAATGGATAAACAAAGCCTCTTGGATAATAATCCTATAAATATACTTGTTTCATTAATTTATAGAAGAAATCTTATTTGATTATAGATTTTGTAATAGAACTGAAATGTAAACAAAGCTTAAAATGCATATTTCCTGCAATTTTCTTTTTTATAGTATTTCTTGTCAAAGTAAATCGAAATATTGCATCTGAGGGTAAGGAGAATATAATTTGAAAAGGAAATTTGTTTCGTTAGCTGCAGTTCTAGCTGTAAATATAACTTTTGTCAGTATTTCAAGTAATGTAAGTACTGTACATGGAGAATCACTGGAAGAAATAAAAAAGAAGAGAGAACAGAATGGTGAAAAAGAAAAGAAAAAAAAATCAGAGCTGAATTCAGTCAAAAATGAACAAAATAAGGTCCAAGATGGAATTCAAGAGATAGACAACAAAATATATGAACTAGAACAAAATATTAAGGAAAAAAGCACTGAAAAAGAAGATATTATTCTTTCTATTGATAGTCTGAAAAAATCAATAGCTATCATTGAAAAACGTATCGAGACTAGAGACAAGCTTTTAAAAAATAGAGTAAGTGCAATGTATGAGGATGGTGGAGTCATCCAATATCTTGATGTACTGTTAGGTTCTAAGGATTTCGGTGATTTTCTAGATCGGATAATAGCTTTAAATTTAATTGCAGAACAAGATCGTGAAATTATTGAAGAACATAAACTTGATCAAAGGAACCTTAAGTTGGAAAAACAAAAAGTTGATTCAAAACTTTCACAACTCGAAGTAACGCTAACTGAAATGAAAACGTTAGAAGAGCAATTAAGTGCCCAGCGAGATGAAAAAAATAGAATCCTAGCGGAATTGAAAATTGAGGAGGGGAAAATTAATAATTATCTAATAGAGCTTGATGAAAAGAATAAACTTTTAGCAAACCAAGAATCAGCAATTAAAGCTGAAATGGAACGCGCTAGAAAAGCAGAATTAGAACGTAAGAAAAAAGAAATGGAGAAAAGCAAAAGAGTTCAAAGTGCATCATCATCACCAGTTCAAGCAGAAACATCAGATGAAAGAGAGGGCAAGACAGGCATGTTTCTTTTTCCTACAGAAGGGACTCTAACATCTACGATGGGTCCAAGATGGGGGAAAGAGCACGCAGGCATTGATATTGCAAAAGCCGGTACAGTACCTATTGTAGCTGCTGAATCTGGTACAGTTCTTCGGTCGTATTATTCAAGCAGTTACGGTAATGTTGTTTTTATATCGCATTATATAAATGGGCAGTTATATACAACCGTATATGCTCATATGAATAGTAGAAGTGTACAGGATGGTCAAACAGTAAGCAGAGGTCAATTGGTCGGGTATCAAGGAAATACTGGTAATTCATTTGGTCAGCATCTACATTTTGAGCTTCACAAAGGTCCTTGGAACTCAGGCAAGACAAACGCTATTAATCCTATGCCGCTTCTTAGCAGATAGTAAGAATTTTAATTCGGGTGAAAATATATGGATATCCAAGGTTTTATTCTCGACTTATATAGCAGTAATCCAATACTGACAGTAGCTATCAGTCTTTCATTAAATATTATTATTGCTGTTTTAGGGATCGTTCCTAGCGTGTTTTTAACCGGAGCGAACATCATCTTCTTTGGTTTTTGGGGAGGAACGTTTATCTCGTTTTTAGGCGAGATACTTGGTGCCCTGATTTCTTTTTGGTTATATAAAAAGGGATTAAATAAATTTAAGCTCACCAAAATTTCCATGTATTCATGGGTAAATACATTAAGAAAAGCGAAAGGGTTAGACGCCTTTTATTTAATCTTTTCTTTACGATTGATGCCCTTTATTCCGTCAGGTATTGTAACATTAGCTGCAGCATTTACTAACTCTTCTTTTCTAGTATTTTCTGCAGCTACCATTGTTGGGAAAGTCCCAGCCCTATTACTCGAAGCATTCTCCGTCTATCAAATCACGCAATTTACCTGGATAGGAAAGATCCTGTTGGTTTTAACTGCTATCTATTTGGGATACTTATTGTTCAAAAACACCAATTCAAAATAAGTCATAAGTCGTTTTCACGGCTTTTTTTTATGCAAAAAAAATCCATATCTAATATGTAAAATGTACTTAAAGAGGGGGAGGGTTATGAGACAAAGAAAACAAGAGAATGAAGAAAAAGTAGATGAGTCTTGGCTCATACCGTATGCGGACATGTTAACTTTGTTATTGGCATTATTTATTGTACTTTTTGCCTCTAGTAGTATTGATGCAAAAAAATTTAATGCCATGATGATATCCTTAAGTACAAGTTTTGGTAATAAAGGGGTACTAAATGAGACTAAAAGTTACCAGACTACAAGTATGCTAACCGAAGAGCAAAAATCGATAATAGAATACGAGAAAAATGAACTTGAAAAATTACATATAAAAATAGAGAATTATATAAACGAAAACGGATTTCAGAAGATTGTTCAAACGAAGTTAAGTGATGATGGCCTTTATATTGTTATTGTTAATGATATCCTTTTTGATTCTGGGAGAGGTCAACTCAAAATGGAGGCAAAAAAAATAATCTACCAATTAACCCCTTTATTAATAACCCACCCGGCAAGAGATATAATCATCGGCGGTCATACCGATAATGTACCGATACATAATAACGATTTTCGTTCCAATTGGGAATTAAGCATGCAGCGGTCTCTTCATGTTCTAGATGTTGTGCTCTCTAACAAAGATCTAGATCCTGCTCGTTTTAGTATAAAAGCTTATGGGGAACATAAACCTTTGGAATCTAACTCAACCTCTGAAGGGAGAGCTAAGAACAGAAGGGTCGAATTTTTAATCTTACCTTTGCAAAAAGAGTAGAGGTTTATTTGAAATAAAATATACACACAATCCGTTTTCCATTTGGGAAACGGATTTATTTATGGGGAAATTCTAATGCTCTAAATAAGTATGGACGGTATAAAACTAGCATAAATGGGGATGCTAGTTTAGTAGGGAGGGATACATTAATGAAAAAGGCATTTGTTATTATACTTACAATCTTTCTCATACTTATAGATAGTCCGATTGGTTTTAGTGATAAACAGCCAACGGACTCAATAGTCGTAAAAAATTTAATGGACAATGAATCTATACAACAAGAAAAATTATTTCTCACATATGGAACAACCATTTCTGAAAAGCAAACGTTGAATGATTTTCAAAGAATGGTAAATAAACTAAACCAGATATTCTCAGTCCAATTAAAAGTTTACACAGATCACGATGATCATGGAATCATAGAATTTATAGGAACTCATAAAAAAAGTAAAAAGACAACACTGTCAATAAAATGGCTGGGACAGAAAGTTCAAACAAGTCCGAATTTGTACAAAACCTATTTATTGGTTAATATTACGAGTCAGGACTTAGGAACAAAGAACATGAAAAAACTTTACGATAACTTACGCAACAAGTTAATCACGTTAAAGTTAAATCCTAACATCAATACTACAGTTCAAGGAGCCATCGAGCGAAAATTAGTCCAGGATGAACAAATCAGTCTCATTAATAAGATGACAAAGAGACTGAAAGGAAAAATAACCGATAAGTACATAGACAAGTACTTCATCAGTTCCAACGGGTTCTCTCCAAAACTTAACCGGACCATTAAAATAAATAAGAACAAGATTAATTTTCAAATCTCAAGTTATTATCATACAGAAAGGAAACGTACAATTATCACCATTGGGAATCCGATTATTACTGGGGATTCGTGAATATAAAAAAGCAGGCCATATATTTGAGGCCTGCTAATTTTTAAGATACTGGAGAATTTTTCTTCGTTCTTCTATAAACAATTAAGAAGAAGGAAAGAACGATCAAAACGATCGATATGATCTGTGCCATCTTTAATGAGGAAGTTAACATAAGGCTGTCAGTCCTCATCCCTTCAATGGCAAACCTTCCTATGGAATACCAGATTATATAGCTTAGAAACACTTCGCCATTCTTAAGATTGAACTTTTTAAGGGTTATTAAGACAAAAAAACCAATCATGTTCCATACCGACTCATAAAGAAAAGTGGGCTGGTAATAAACACCGTCAATATACATCTGATTAATGATAAAATCCGGAAGCCATAGATTTTCCAGGAACGACCTTGATACCGGTCCTCCATGGGCTTCTTGGTTAATAAAGTTCCCCCATCGTCCAATCGCTTGTCCTAAGATGATACTTGGAGCTGCGATGTCTGCAATAGTCCAAAAGGATAGTTCTCTTCTTTTTGTAAAAATGTATGCTGTTAAAAAGGCACCTATGAGTGCTCCATGGATTGCGATTCCCCCATTCCAGATAGCAAATACATCGGCAATACTATCTTTATACTTCTGCCATTCAAAAATAACGTAGTATAATCGGGCTGTAAGTATTGAGACTGGTACGGCTATCATGACCAAATCAACAAACGTGTCTTTTGGGAGGCCACGTTTCTTGCTTTCTCTATTTGCAAGGAGAAATCCTAAAAATGCTCCTGAAGCTATGATTAACCCATACCAATAAATCTGAATTACTCCAAAATCAAGAGCCACCCGATCTATGGGTTGCATTGAAGATTCAATCAAGTTAAACACTCCTCTAATTTTCTATTAAAACCACTTTGATTAGATTATAAGAGAAAAATAAGGAGTTTTTTTGAAGATGAACCGTAATTATGACTTAATTGACTTATACTCATTTAATCAATAATTATCTTTATATATAAAAGATAAGTCCATATATCGGAATCATCTTCAGCTGCATTATTTAGCGGAAAGTCCTGAAATGAACTTGGTTTAGATCATAGTTATTAAAAGATAACCAAAACCAGCATGCGAGACTAAATTATCTCTTCGCTTTGTTTCTTTGATTATTTCTTTAAATACTCCTCAAAGGATACTCTAATCTCACAATCTATTAAAAACTTAATATTTAATGTTTGTTGCAAAGAGAATACACAAAAAGTTCTTATTTTATTAGTACACTTCTTATCAAAATAGATACCTTATACTTAAAAGTGTGAATGAAGTTTGAATGAAAAAATCGTCATGCATACTGTTGCAATTTAAAGGGTAATATAGTGTTTAAATAAAAAAGGAAGGAGAGTTTTTAATGAAATTTAAAAATTACTTTCTTGGAAGTTTACTACTGGTTTTCACACTTACTCTCGCTGCGTGTGGTAATAATGACCAAGATACAAATCAAAATGATGAGAAAATGGAAGAAGGAAAGGACCATGGGAATATGGACCATTCCGGATCGGGAGAAGTACCAAAAGGTTTAAAAGAAGCAAAAAATCCTAAATATGAAGTAGGAAGTAAAGCGATTATAAATGCAAATCATATGGAAGGGATGAAAGGGGCAGAGGCAACAATTGTAGGTGCTTATGATACATATGTTTATAAAGTAACATACACGCCAACTACAGGTGGGGAAAAAGTAACAGATCATAAATGGGTTATTCAAGAAGAGCTTCAGGATGCAAATGAGAAACCTTTAAAACCAGGTGCAAAAGTCGTGCTTAATGCAGACCACATGGAGGGCATGAAAGATGCTGAAGCTACTATAGACTCTGTAGTGAAAACCACAATTTATATGGTCGATTTTACCCCTACGACCGGTGGGGACAAAGTAACAAACCATCAATGGTTAACTGAAAGCGAGTTATCACCTGAGTAAGATTTTAATAGTGGGAGGAGTATCTACGATAGTAGGTACTCTTTTTTTACCTCTATTTAGAGGTGAACAATGGAAGCTTCTTTTCACATTAAACGAAAGCTCTTAACTTAGAAAATTATGCCTAACTTTAGTATTGCTTATCTTCTATTAATAAATAGGGAGTATGATTAGGTAGATGGATGATATTGAGCTCTGAATTTAATGCATAAATTCTTGATAATTTTAAGGTAATGTTAATAGGGAGAGGGGGAGAATTATGTATGATATTTTTAATTTGTTAAGTAGTTTTTTAAATGAACCCTTAACTACTCTCTTTTATAATAACCAAGGCATACCACTTTTGAGTGCTTTCTTTTTAGGGATTTTGGGGGCAGTAGCTCCTTGTCAATTAACTGGAAATATAAGTACCATGATGTATTATGGCAATAAGTCTCTAAGGGATTCAAAAATTTGGCCAGAGATCTCCGCTTACATATTCGGAAAAATTTTTGTTTATATTATGTTAGGACTACTGATATGGATATTTGGTCGTACTTTAGAAAATAGCTTAACTACAATATTCCCTATTGTCAGAAAATTGATTGGCCCGTTACTCATAATCATCGGATTTTACCTGATTGGTATCATAAAATTGAACTTGAGTATTATATTCAATTTCCACTCCTTTTTTTCAAAAAGAGGCATTATTAATTCATTTTTATTAGGAGTTGTACTGACACTCGGTTTTTGTCCAACAATGTTTCTACTCTTTTTTGGACTTTTAATGCCATTAGTACTTTCTACTTCCTATGGAATCATACTGCCGGGGATTTTCGCTTTAGGAACAGTCTTTCCATTTCTGCTATTAATCTTTTTAATCTTATACTTTAATTTATATGGAGTACTTTTGAAGAAAAGCAAGAAAATAGGCAATGTAATCCAGGTGACTTTTGGATGTTTGTTTACTGTTCTAGGTATTCTAGATATCTTTGTCTACTGGCTCTAATAGGAGGGACTATGAAGATTTCAATAAAACTTGGGTTAATTCTATTGGTTATCATGTTAATCATAGAGTTTTTACTTTTTTTAATCTTATATCAAGGCATTTTGACAAGTCGTATTCAAGAGGAAACACGAGACCTTGTCGCGCGTGGAAATAATCATAGAGATGTTTTAGAAAGAAAGTTTGATGATGTTACACTCCATCATGTTGGTCTAATGGAGTCCAAAGCGAAAACAAAAGTTGTAGTAATGGATTCGGATGATAACATTTTAGTTAGGTCAAGTGATATCGACACTAAGATGAAAGAGATACTGAATAAAAATATCACACCAAGCCATCATGGGTTTTTAGTACAGAATGACTGGAAGAAGAAAGCTTATTTTGCATCGGTTTCACCTATTGTAATTGATGGCAAGCACGTGGCATTCGTATATATGTTTTTAGATACAAAATTTATTCAACAGATGAATAACCATCTTATAGATGAGTTTGTTAAAATCAGTATCATTTCACTAATAATACTGATTATTGCAGTAAGCTTTTTATCTAAAACGATTACTAAACCCTTACTTAAAATGAAAGAAGCAACAAAAAAATTAAGTGATGGTTATCACAAAGTCACCTTAGATATAAACAGAAAAGATGAACTCGGTGAACTTGCCCTGCAGATTACTACTTTATCGGAGGACTTGAATCGATTACAAAGAGATCGAATTGAATTCTTAGCTAATATATCACATGAACTACGTACACCCCTTACCTACATCACTGGTTATACTAAAATCCTGCAGCGTCCAAATATCCAAGTAGAAGAGAAGGCAAAATATTTAACCATCATAAATGAAGAATCAAATAATCTGACCAAACTTATTGAGGATTTGTTCGAACTTGCAAAGATGGACCAAACTAGGTTTGTGATTCATAAGGAAAAAGTGTCGGTCTCCCAACTGGTTCAAAAAGTTCTTAATAATATAAAACCAGTTTTTTCTTCAAAAAAGATCGAATTGGTTTATTTCTCGGACGGGGATTATATTTTAGAGATTGATGAGAAAAGGATATATCAGGTTCTAATCAACCTCTTGGATAATGCAATGAAATACTCATCAGAAAATACGACGGTCAATATCAGTGTCACAGGACACAAGGAGTTTATCGAAATTCAGATTAAAGATGAGGGTGAAGGGATTCCGGAAAATGAATTGCCATTGATTTGGGATCGTTTATACAGAGTCGAAAAGTCCCGGTCTAGAGAAAAAGGAGGTTCCGGTTTAGGATTAGCTATTGTGAAAGAGATTATAGAACAGCATGATGGAAAGATTACTGCCACGAGTCAAATCGGGAAAGGAACAACCATCTCAGTATTTTTAAAAAGGAGTTAAAAATGAAAAAAATATTAATAGTAGACGATGAACAAAGAATGGTAGATTTGATCTCATTATATTTAAAACCATATAATTTTGAAATAGTAAAATCTTATTCAGGAAATCAAGCGATTGAAATTATAAAAAAAGAGAAAATTCATTTAGTTCTATTAGATGTTATGATGCCAGATATAGATGGCTGGGAAACAATTAAGCTGATTCGAGAATGGCTGCAAGTACCTATTATCATGTTGACTGCAAGGAACGAAAAGATGGACATTGTAAAGGGGTTAAGACTTGGAGCGGATGATTATATTACGAAACCATTTGATGAAGAGGTATTATTAGCTAGGATTGAAGCAGTCTTAAGAAGGTCGCAGCAAGAAAATGAAGAGGATTATGGAATTGAAGGATTGATTATTGAAAAGAAAAGGCACTATATTTCTTATAATAATCAATCGATAATTCTTACTCCAAAGGAGTTCGAAATGATTTACTTATTAATCAAATTTCCTCGGCGTGTCTTTAATAGGGAGCAGTTGATAGAGATTATATGGGGTATGGAATCTGAAACTGAAGGTAGAACTATAGACTCTCATGTTAGAAATATTAGAGAAAAGTTCAGAAAAGCAGGATTTCCAATTGACAACTATTTTAAAACAGTATGGGGTTTAGGATACAAATGGGAAAATAATTAGAACAACAATCTGAAAATGTAGTGAATGTGATGGATGATATGATTCATGATGTGTAGAACAAAAATGACAATAAAGATAATAATTAATATAAAAATCGGAAAAATAGTAATTGTAAAAGCTAAATTATAGTTTTAAGCCCAATGTGTTTATTGCATTGGGTTTAAATTTATAAATGAAGGGATGTAAAAAATGAATCACCATCACATGAATGAACATCATACTGAAGAAAATAAGCAACAACATAATCATTCGTTAGGAAATCATACTAATCAAGAGGATCATAACGGACACCATGACCATATGATTGATGATTTTAAGAAAAGGTTCTATATTTCATTATTATTAACTATACCCATTTTAATTCTTTCACCGATGATTCAGATGTTTTTTGGTTTTAACATAACTTTTCCAAGTTCGATGTTAGTCCTGTTTACATTGTCAACAGTAGTATTTTTTTATGGTGGATGGCCATTTATATCAGGATTGATTGATGAAATAAAACAAAAGAATCCAGGTATGATGACATTGATTGGGCTTGCTATCATATCAGCCTATATCTACAGCACTCTTACCGTTTTTGGATATGAAGGGGAAAACTTTTTTTGGGAATTAGCGACATTAGTGGATATTATGCTTCTAGGTCACTGGATAGAAATGAAATCAATTATGAAGGCATCCAACTCACTGGAAGCACTAATTAAGTTAATGCCTCAAGAAGCCCATCTAATACAAGAAAACGGTGATGTAATGGATGTATCTGTTTCAGAATTAAAGAAACATGACAAAATCCTTATTAAACCTGGAGAAAAGGTGCCTGCCGATGGTGTAGTCATTAAAGGCGTTTCAAATGTTAATGAATCCATGTTAACCGGCGAATCAGTACCTGTGGAAAAAGAGAAGGATCACAACATAATTGCTGGTTCCATTAATGGTGAAGGGTCTTTAACGATATTAATAAAGAATATTGGTGAAGAAACCTATTTATCCCAAGTCATTAAACTGGTTCAAGATGCCCAAGCAACAAAATCGAAAACTCAAGCATTATCTGATCGGGCAGCAAAATGGTTGTTTTATATAGCTCTGTGTGCAAGCTTAACGACTTTAATAATATGGTTGCTCTTAGGTTATGATTTCTACATAGCACTTGAACGTATGGTTACTGTTTTAGTTATTTCATGTCCGCATGCTTTAGGGTTAGCGGTTCCATTAGTAATTGCAAGGTCTACAACCTTATCTGCTAAAAATGGTCTTCTAATTAGAAACCGTACAAGTTTTGAAGACGCTCGAAACTTAGATTCTATTGTGTTTGATAAAACAGGAACTTTAACAAAAGGGGAATTTGGAGTTACAGATATAATAACTGAGGCTAATAAAGATGAAAATGATTTATTGCAACTAGCAGCATCAATAGAATCTCAATCAGAACATCCTATTGCGAAGGGTATTGTAGAAGAGGCGAATAAAAGGAATATCAAACTGTTGGAAGTAGAAGAATTTAAATCAATAACAGGAAAAGGCTTACAAGGAATAATAAAAAGCAAGGCCGTGAAAGTTATGAGTCCGAGGTATGTAATCGAAGAGAGCATAGCTTTTGACTCAACAACTTATAAAAAACTATCGAACGAGGGCAAAACAGTTTCTTTTATTTTGATTAATGACGAATTATACGGAATGATTGCGCTAGCTGATCAAGTTAAAGATACTGCCTATAGGGCGATTGAGAAACTTAAAGAAAAAAATATTCGAACTATAATGTTAACTGGAGACAATCAACAAGTTGCGAATTGGGTCGGAAAAAAGTTGAAATTAGACGAGATATTTTCAGAAGTACTTCCTCATCAAAAGGCCGATCAAATTAAGAAGATTAAATCGAGCGGTCAAAAAGTTGCAATGACCGGTGATGGTGTAAATGATGCCCCAGCCCTTGCTAGTGCAGACTTAGGCATAGCGATAGGGGCTGGGACAGATGTTGCTATGGAGACAGCTGATATTATTTTAGCAAGAAGTAATCCAGAAGATGTCGTTTCAATAATTGATCTTTCAAGAGCTACATATAAAAAGATGTTACAAAATTTATGGTGGGCCGCTGGTTATAATATTTTTGCCTTACCTCTCGCAGCCGGAATTCTTTATCCCTATGGAATTTTATTAGATCCAGCAGTGGGAGCAGTATTAATGTCATTAAGTACAATTATCGTAGCCATCAATGCACAATTGTTAAAAATTTAATCTATATTTTATTGAAGGAACTATCATATCAAAAGGTAGTTCTTTTTTGATTTGAACTAGAATGTGGTACTACTTCATAATTTATGCATATTTTTTTGTTATAACAAATTTACTTAAGTTATTAATATTTATTGATTAAGTTTCCATTATTCGAGAATTGATATTTTGAAATAATAAATAACATCAAATTTAGTAAATGGGTAACTTTCATTATATTTAATGGGGGATTTAGTAATGTGTGGTTTTATCGGTTATTTGAGTAATAACGAGATACAAGGAACGAATACAGAAGTTAATGATTTTATGAACATGACTAATATTATCTCTCATCGGGGACCAGATGATGTTGGATATTATTTTGATGAACATATTCGTCTAGGATTCCGTAGATTGAGTATTATTGATTTAGATAGCGGGAAACAGCCATTAGGATATGAAGATGATCGGTATTGGATAACCTTTAATGGTGAGATTTATAACTATCTTGAATTAAGAGAGGGCTTAGAAAAGAGAGGGCTATCTTTTAAGACTGATTCTGATACGGAGGTTATCCTGGCTTTATATAGTATCAAGCGTGAAAAGGCTCTTAATGAGTTGCGAGGTATGTTTAGTTTTTTAATATGGGATAAAGAAAAAAAAGAATTGTTTGGTGCTAGAGATCATTTTGGTATTAAGCCATTTTTTTATTATGAATCTGAGGATGAATTATTATGTGCATCTGAGAAAAAAAGCATCCTGCTTGCAACGAATGGAGGGAGCTTTAATGAGGAAGCTCTACATTATTATCTCACATATCAATTCGTTCCAGAACCATACACTTTTTCCAGTTCAATAAAAAAGTTAGAGCCAGGTCATTACTTTGTAAAAAAAATCGGTCAAAAGATGAATATTAAGAATTACTTTAAACCTCGCTTTACTCCTATTTTCAAACCTTTTGATGAGGAAATCAATACGATTAGGGATGTAATGAGAGAATCTGTAAAGGTGCACATGAGAAGTGATGTTCCTGTTGGTTCATTCTTGTCTGGAGGTATAGATTCTTCAAGTATTGTAGCGTTAGCTAAAGAGTTTAATCCTAAAATTAAAACTTTTACTGTAGGATTTGAACGAGAAGGTTACAGTGAAATAGATTTAGCCAAAGAAACGGCTTCAGATCTTGGGGTAGAGAATATTCATTATATTGTAAAACCAGAAGAGTTTATTGAACAACTGCCTAAAATCATTTGGCATTTGGACGAGCCCGTCGCGGATCCTGCATTAGTCCCACTGTTTTTTGTCGCAAGAGAAGCCAAAAAGCACGTTACCGTAGTCCTTTCCGGTGAAGGGGCAGACGAACTGTTCGGTGGATACAATATCTATCGTGAACCATATTCATTAAGACATTTCAAAAAACTTCCAACAGGAGTAAAAGAGGGACTAAACTCATTTTCAAAAATGCTACCTGATGGTACACGTGGAAAAAGCTTTCTTGAGAGAGGTACAACCAGCATCGAGGACCGCTATATCGGAAATGCAAAGATATTTTTAGAAGCTGAAAAAAAGGAGCTCCTTAAGAACTATCAAACGAAATGGGATTATAAAAACGTTACAAAAGAGCTATATCGTAACATTCAACACCTAGACGATGTTCATAAGATGCAGTATATCGATATGCACACATGGCTGCGGGGAGATATTCTAGTGAAAGCCGATAAGATGACGATGGCGAACTCATTAGAGTTGCGTGTCCCATTTTTGGACAAGGAAGTCTTTAAAGTTGCTTCACAGCTTTCTTCGTCTAAGACCATAACAAATCAAACGACAAAATATATACTAAGAAAAGCAATGGAAGGAATCGTACCAGACTCTGTTCTAACTAGAAAGAAGTTAGGATTTCCGGTCCCCATACGCCATTGGCTTCAAAATGAACTGTCTGATTGGGCATATTCTTTGATTGTCGAAAGTGAAACGGATTGTTTGTTTAATAAAGTGTATTTGCTGAATCTTTTAGATGACCATCAAAAAGGAAAGAAAGATTATAGCAGAAAGTTGTGGACGATTTTAACGTTTATGATTTGGCATAAAATTTATATTGAGAAGAAATATAATTTCTCGAAAGATAAAATTTTGAACGATAATGATGCTAAGTTATTAAAAGTGTAAAGGATTTCCAAGTGCCAAGTTCTCATGCTCGAGTACTTGGTTTTTATATTTCTTGAATGAACATAAAATAAAATTTAGATAAAAGAAAGAAGGTGAAAACTAGTATATGTGGAAATTTTAGAACAATCATGTGAAAAAGGAGGTTTAATGCATTGCTGAAAACATAAAAACCAAGGAAGTGAATAAATGTCACTGAAATCGGATGGTTCATTAAAGGAACAGACAAAATGGGGAAAAATCTCTATTATTCTCTCTTTAGCAATTCCAGCCATGTTAGAGAACATCTTACAAACGATTGTAGGATTCGTAGATACTCTCTTCGTAGCAAAGATAGGACTAGAGGAGGTAACTGCAGTAGGTGTAGCTAATACGGTAATAGCCGTTTATATAGCCGTCTTTATGGCGGTTGGCGTCGGGACTTCATCACTGATCGCACGGAGTTTAGGAGCCGGAGATATTGATCAGGCGAAATCAATCGCTAAACAATCGACTCTCTTAACAGCGTTTATAGGTCTATTCTTTGGAGCCGTAAGTATATTTTTGGCGGAACCTTTCCTTTTATTAATGGGTGCTGATGAAAAAGTTTTAGTGGATGGAGTTGTCTATTTCCGAATCGTCGCTATACCCTCCATATTCATTTCTCTCATGTTCATCTTCGGAAGCATCCTGCGAGCTTCTGGTGATACGAAAACACCATTGAAGGTAAGCTGGTGGATAAATATAATCCATCTTGGTCTTGATTATGTTCTGATTTTTGGAGTAGGCGATTGGGAAGGATTAGGAGTTGCTGGGGCCGCTTGGGCTACAGTATTAGTAAGAATAATGGGAACATGGATGCTCTATCATTATATTAAGAAATCAATCGTTTCTTTTTCCCTGCGTAAAGGTACACTGAACATGATAAGGGGCGTCATGCTATCCGTCATAAAATTATCCATACCTGCTGCGATCGAAAGGTTAATAATGAGAGTTGGCCAAGTTCTATACTTCGGATTGATTGTGCATATAGGAACAGAAACATTCGCAGCTCATACCATTGCAGGAAACATCGAAACCTTTTCTTACATGCCTGGATATGGATTAGCTATCGCCGCTACTACTCTAGTAGGCCAAAGTATAGGAGCGGGAAAATTAAAAGATGCCTACCAATATGGCATTTTAACAACCGGGGTCGGAATCTTCTTCATGTCAATAATAGGGATCATCTTATTTGTTTTTTCTCCATATTTTGCATCCTGGTTCACGACAGATAAAAATGCCATTGAAATGGTGGTAACTGCTCTAAGAATCGATGCATTTGCCCAACCCGCACTTGCTGTAGGATTGATCTTGGCAGGGGCTCTTCAGGGAGCTGGCGATACAAAAAGTCCCATGTATAGCACAGCAGTCGGTATGTGGGTGATACGAGTCCTAGGTGTTTACCTTTTTGGAATCGTACTCGGCTATGGAATAGCAGGGATATGGATTTCAATTGCTCTAGATTTACTTATAAGAGCTATATACTTATATGTTAGATGGATAACTTATTTTAAAATATCTACTGAAAAAAATATACCAAAATAAGAGATAATTATTTTTAAAACTAAAATAAAAAAACCATTGACTTATAAAAATTGGAATACTAAAATGGAATCAATTACAATTATTTTGAATTTTTAGAAAATTTATATACTATTTCTTCCTAGCTGGTACTAGGTTTTTTTTATACTACATATTATACGTTGGGAGGGTATGGTATAAGAGGGGGTTTTTCATTGGAGGGAAAGTTAGTTAGGCTAGCTGTCAACGGAGGAATTGGTTTTGGTGCACAACTATCACCTAAACAATTACTTCTATTGAGCAAGTACTTACCTGAGGATTCAGAAATTGAATTAACAACATTCCAACAGCTTATTATTCAAGTACCAGAAGATAACCTGGAACAAATAAGGAATGAGTTGGAGCTTATAGGTCTTTCATGTTATTCAGTAGGAAACTATGTAAAGAGCTTAAGAACTTGCGGTTTTTGTAAAGGGGCAGAAGAAGAGGGTATGCCAGTTGCCATCGAGTTGAACAATCGTATCGCAGGTAAGGAAGTGCCTTTTACACTACGGCCCGCATATACTGGTTGTCCTACCGCATGTGGTGAACCATTAGTAAACGATATTGGAGTTATAAAACAAAGAGACACCTTTGATCTCTATTTAGGTGGCAAAGCAAATGGTCTTGATGCACGAACAGGTCAACTTTTCAAAAATAATCTACAACCAAACGAATTATTTAAACTAGTCGAACAAATTATTGATATTTATGCTAAAAACGGTAAAAGGAGAGAAAAATTTTCAAAGTTTCTTAATCGGTTTGGTATCGATCAAATAAAACAACAACTTAATATATAAAAAAAAACTTAAAAATTTTGAGGGGCATTGTAGGAGGCTAACATGGAAAAATTCGAATTTAAAGTAAACGGAATGAGCTGCGGCCATTGTGAGAAAGCCATTCAAGATGCACTTATGGAATCACCAGGAGTTGAATCTGTAAAAGCAAGTGCCTCAAATAACAGCGTTCAAGTAACCTATTTGTCTAATAAGACTAACACAGCACTAATCAAAGAAATAATAGAAGAGGAGGGGTACAACGTTATTGATTAGTTGTTAAATATGATTATGGGAGGCATGGGGATGAAAAAAAGGTTAAGTGTTTTCTTTTCATTTATTTTACTTGTAAGTCTTATTTTAAGTGGTTGCAGCAGTAAGGGGATTGAAGAAGAACCGGCTGCAAGCGATAGTGAAACAAAAAAGGAACAAAAACTAACCATCAATGCCATATCAGAACCTCCTAGTCTAGACCCGGCGTTAATTGATAATCAGATCGCGGGAGACATCAGTAACCAATTATTCGAAGGATTAGTCAGGTTGGATGAAAAAGGAAATGTCGTAGCCGGAGTTGCCGAATCATGGGATATCTCTGATGATAAAACAGTTTATACTTTTCATCTAAATAAGAACGCTAAATGGTCGAACGGAGATCCAGTAACAGCGGAAGACTTCATCTTTTCGTGGGAACGAGTATTGAATCCAGAAGTAGCTGCTCCTCTTGGAAGTAATCTGTTCTTCATCAAAAACGGCGCTGCATATAATGAAGGGACAGTAAAAGATTTTAATGAAGTTGGTATAAAAGCCCCCGATCAACAAACTTTAGAAATCACACTCGAAAGACCGACATCCTTCTTTTTAGAACTGACATCGTTTTTTACATTATTGCCTGTGAACAAAAAGGTAGCAGAAGCAAATGCTAAATGGGCGACAGATGCAAAAACATTTGTTTCAAACGGCCCATTTCAACTTAAAGAATGGAAACACGATCAAGAGCTAGTGATGGTCCCGAATGAGAATTACTGGGCAAAAGAGGTCGTAAAGCTAGACGAACTGAAATGGGTGATGGTAAACGATCAAAACACCGAATATGGTATGTACAAATCAGGGGAGATCGCTGTTGCTGAACAGATACCAAACTCTATCAAGAGCCAGCTCATTCAGAGCGGAGACGCGGAAAAACTACCAAGTGCAAGCGTAGCCTACTTGCGATTTAATCATGAGAACAAGGTGTTCAGTAATCCTAAGATAAGAAAAGCACTGAGTATGGCACTGGATAGACAATTGATTGTAGATAAAGTAACTCAAGGAGGAGAAACACCTGCGTTCTCATTCATACCAAACGGTTTAGGAAATGGTGTGGGAGAGTTCAGGGAGCAGGCAGGAGATTCACTCTATAAGGACAAATCGGTTGAAGAGGCAAAACAGCTATTAGAAGAAGGAAAGGCTGAGTTAGGGTTAAGTAGTCTGCCAAAGGTGAGCCTATTGTTCTATACAAGCGATTTATACAACCAATTAACTCAAGCGATGCAAGAAATGTGGAAGAAGAATCTAGGTTTAGAAGTCGAGCTTAAAACGATGGAGAGAAAAGTGTTTGTTCAAAATGTTCAAAAAGGAGATTACGAGATAGCCATCTATAGCACAGGGGCAGACTACAATGATGCTCAGAACCTGCTCGGTCAGTTTACAACGGGAGATGTCTATAACTATAGTAAAATCTCAATTCCGGCATATGATGACTTGGTTAAGAAAGTAGATACCGAACTCGATCTAAACAAGCGGGCTGAATACATGCAAGAAGCCGAGAAAGTATTACTAGAAGACATGGCGATCGCTCCACTTTACTTTAACAACAAAGTCTACCTGCAACAAGATAATGTAAAAAATGTTCACCGTTACATTATACAAGCGGTTGATTATAGGGAAGCTTTTGTGGAGTAAAGAAATATGATTTGATAGAGGGAAATCGTTTTGGTTTTCCTCTTTCTTTCAAGGAGGTAAGCTATGATTTTCTATATCATTAAACGAATGATGACTGCACTCCTTGCGTTGTTTGTCATCGCCACTCTAACTTTTGTGTTAATGAATCTGATACCAGGTGACCCATTCACGAATGAAAAGAGCATACCTGAACAAGTACTGAAAAATCTGAGGGCTCACTATGGCCTTGATCAGCCGCTTATCATCCAGTATTTCAAATACATGGCAGGAATTATTACTTTAGATTTTGGACCTTCGATTACATCGGATACACGTACAGTCAATGAATTAATATTAAGTGGGTTTCCTGTTTCGGCGGTACTCGGCATACAGGCACTGGTTATTGCAGTCGTCTTCGGGATGACTCTAGGTATCATAGCCGCGATCAAACATAACGGCTGGTTAGATTATCTATCAATGGTTATAGCCATCTTAGGCTTATCAGTACCGAGCTTTGTACTATCAACTGTTCTTATTAATTACTTCGCGATAAAGCTTGAATGGCTCCCAGTCGCTACTTGGGGTACGTGGAGACATACTGTTCTTCCAAGCTTAGCGTTGGCAGTTGGTCCGTTAGCTTACATAGCTAGATTAACAAGGTCGAGCATATTAGAAGTTCTTACCTCAGATTATGTTCAAACGGCTATTGCGAAGGGTGTAACGGGTTCACGGTTAATCTTTCGTCATATATTAAGAAATGCATTGATACCGGTTGTTACTGTACTAGGTCCTATATCAGCTGGAATATTAACAGGGAGTTTTGTGATCGAACAAATATTTGGTATTCCTGGGATCGGAAAATACTTTGTTCAATCAATTTCTGATCGGGACTATCCGGTCATCTTAGGCACAACCATATTTTACAGTGCAATATTGATACTCTTCATCTTAATAATCGATCTGACTTACGGATTCTTAGATCCTCGAATCAAACTAGCGAGGAGGAGATAATATGGAAGCGCTAAACGAGAAGAGAAAATTTCATTTCAAAGAAAAAAACATTCGAATAGTTGAAGAAATCAACGTCCAACCTTTTTCACAGTTTAAAGAAACGTTATATTATCTAACCAAGAACAAACTCGCTGTCGTTGGGCTAATCATCATCTTATTGTTAATCATTATGGCTGTTATCGGTCCTAAGTTAGTGACTTATTCATATTCTGATCAATCCTTACTAGAATCCAATCAACCACCATCAAAAGAGCATTGGTTTGGAACAGACCAATTAGGAAGAGATATTTTTGCCCGAACATGGACGGGAGCAAGGATTAGTTTATTCATAGGAATAATGGCTGTTTTAATCGATCTTATTGTAGGAATAATCATCGGTGGAATAGCAGGGTTAAAAGGTGGTAAAACGGATGAGATTCTTATGCGACTAGTAGATATCCTATACGGGTTGCCTCATCTACTGGTAACCATTCTATTGATGGTTGTTCTCAAGCCCGGACTTACGACCATCATACTAGCGATGGCAGCAACAGGGTGGATTGGAATCGCCAGGCTTGTAAGGGGACAGATTCTCCAGCTCAAAGAATGTGAATACGTTATGGCGTCTCGAGTACTGGGAGCTGGTTTTTATAAGATTTTGTTTAAACATCTTCTTCCCAATACTTTAGGTCCTATCATTGTTGCTATGACTCTATCTGTTCCCGGAGCTATCTTTGCTGAGGCGACTTTAAGCTTTTTAGGCTTAGGAGTACCAGTACCCTTGGCCAGTTGGGGAACGATGACATCCGAGGCACTTGTGACACTATTGACGGGTCACCTATGGATATTATTTTTTCCTGCATTCTTCATTTCGTTAACGATGTTTGCCTTCAATGTGGTCGGAGATGGATTAAGAGATGCGTTAGATCCTAAAATGAGAACGTAGGTGAGTAGATGACGAATCTTTTAGAGGTGAGCAACCTTTATGTCGAGTTTTACGCAAAAAAGAAAACGATAAATGCCTTGAGAGGAGTATCTTTTAGTCTAGGAACAGAAGAAGTGCTAGCGATCGTCGGCGAGTCTGGCAGCGGGAAGTCCGTGACTGCCAAAAGTATACTTAAACTATTACCGCCACAAAACGCTAAAATAGTTGATGGATCCATTCTTTATAAAGAAACAGAACTAACCCAGCTTTCAAAGAAAGAAATGGTCAAATACCGCGGCAGAAAAATTGCAATGGTATTCCAGGACCCAATGACTTCATTAAACCCGACCATGAGAATTGGTGAGCAGATCGCAGAAGGATTAATCGTTCACGATAAGTTACCGAAAAAAGAAGTGTGGGAAAAAGTTCACAGGATGCTCAAACTTGTTGGAATTCCAGAACCAGAATACAATAGTAGAAAGTATCCTCACGAACTAAGCGGAGGTATGCGCCAAAGGGTAGGCATTGCCATGGCCCTCATCTGTGAACCTTCCATCCTCATAGCAGATGAGCCTACAACAGCATTAGATGTATCCATCCAAGCTCAAATAATAGAACTGTTAAAAGAGTTAAAACCGAAGTTAAATATGTCCATCATACTGATCACTCATGATTTAGGCATCGTGGCAAACATGGCAGATAGAATCTTAGTCATGTATGCTGGTGAAATAGTAGAGAGCGGAACAGTAAATGAGATCTTCTATAAAGCAAGACACCCCTATACATGGGGACTTTTACAATCAATCCCGGATGTTGACAGTAAAAAGCCGTTAAAAGGAATTGATGGCTCCCCCCCAGATCTGTCACAAATTTCAAAGGGGTGTTCCTTTGCAGCTAGATGTCCATATGTACTAGATGTTTGTGAAGAAGAAAAACCGACTTCTTTTATGATCGATAAAGGTCATCATGCCTCATGCTGGCTGAATGACGAAAGAGCTCCCATGGTGGAAAGTCCTTTAACTATTAAAAATAAAGAGAAAAAGATTATGTAAAAACACTCAGAGGTGAGAAGATGGCACTAGAAAACATTATGGAAGAACAACACGGTTGCTGTGATTCAACTGCTGCAGAAGAAAAACACACAACTAGATCACAAAAAGAAAAAGAAGAAATGTTGAATAGATTGAAACGAATTGAAGGTCAGGTACGCGGCATTCAGAACATGATTCACGATGAACGCTATTGTATTGACATTATCGTACAATTGAGTGCAATCAACGCAGCGGTAAAAAAAGTGGGCTTTAACTTATTAGAAACCCACACACACCATTGTGTTAAGGATGCTATTTCTTCAAACCAAGGAACTGAAGCTGTAAGTGAGTTAATGAAAGTAATCCATCAATTTACAAAATCATAAACAGATTTAACCCCCCCATTCCGGAGGGTTTTTTCACGAAATTTTTATTTTTCCTATCATGCCAGATTCTTTGTGTCCCGGGATTGTACAATAGTACGTATAGACACCCGCTTCTTTAGGAATGAACGATACCTGATTGGATCGATTTGGTTCAACGTGTAGATGAAAGACAGAATCATCTTCATTTGACATAGCATGATCATGTTCCGATTGAGTGTTTGATGTTTCTACATTCTCATACGAAAAAGAAGAAATTTCAATATCATGTTCAACTGAATCATCATTTAATAATGTTAAGAGTACTTTTTGATCTTTTTTTAAACTAGCATTTGATGAAAGGTATCTATAATCTTTTATTCCTACCTCCCAATTGAAAACTTCTTCCTGTTCAAGTTTTTTATCCTCATTCTTATTAGCTGATGTAGAAGAATGTTGTTCGTGCTGCGTTTGAGCTTTTTCATGTGGTTTAATAATATCATCAGGAAATTTTAAAAAAACCATAAGCAGCAGTCCGCAGCCAAAAAGCATGATGACATTAAAGTATCTTTCAATTTGATGTTTAAGTGTTTCTGATAAGAATTGTAGAATACATAAAATTGTTATTCCTACAGTAAGTAAGATTCCTATCATTACCAATATCTGTGCTTGTTTAAAACTTAACATTACTGTTAACATGGCACCCATCATCCCGGCCATTATACCTGAAAAAAGTCCTTCAATCATTAGATGGAAATGAAGTTTAGACCCAATTAATAAACCTGCTAGACCACTTAATAATATTGAGAAAAGTGTGGCATACAGCAAATTATCTTTAAAGTACACGCCTAAATAAAATCCAGCGGTCAGACCCATACTCATAGTGTAAGCCATTACGTAAACCATATTGTTCATTAAGGAATCTTTAGACTTATAAAAAAAAGATGATAGAAAAACTAAAGCTGTACAAATCACTAAAACCCCTAAAATGTAAATTGACATTTAAGCCCTCCTTGTCCATTCCTTCATTCTAAGTTATGAGAGGAAGATATCGATTTATGCAAGTTCATTATAAACTCGAAAAAAAATGCACATTTTATATGAGTAAAAAAAAAATTAAAATCGGGCTTTACATAGGGTAGGGGGGTATAGTAAAATTAAAGTAAATAAAGGAGGTTATCTGATGGAAATAGTAAAACCAGATGATCTAAATAATGATCAATGTTGTGATACGAACGAACGGAAGAGTCATCATTCCGATAAAATAAAGAACAATCTGATCACACGATTAAATCGGATCGAAGGGCAAATTAGAGGTGTTAAAGGGTTGATTGACCGTGACACTTACTGTGACGACGTTATCACTCAAATTTCAGCGATTCAATCAGCATTAAATAGTGTTGGAAAAATTCTTCTTGAGGGCCACTTGAAAAGTTGTGTTGTAGAGAGAATTCAAGAAGGCGATCAAGAAGTATTGGATGAACTTCTAGTTACTGTTAAAAAACTGATGAAATAAAAGGGAGAGATATCAATGGAAAAAACCACATTAAAAGTAGAAGGTATGTCTTGTAACCACTGTATAATTGCTATTGAAGGAAGCGTTGGAAAGTTAGACGGTGTCTCACACACTAAAGTAAACCTTAAAGAAGGTATCGTTGAGGTAGAATATGATTCTTCAAAAGTAAACCTGGATGAGATCAAAGAGACGATCGATGATCAGGGTTACGATGTAAAATAAATCGCGTGCTTATCATAGCACGCTTTCTTTTCAGTTGAAATATACCCCATATAGGTATATCGAAGGGATGATGAAAACCATGAGTACAAAAGAAACGACATTACAAATATCAGGTATGACCTGTGCAGCCTGTGCGATCCGAATTGAAAAAGGTTTGAACAAGTTAGAGGGAGTCGAGAAAGCGAACGTAAACCTTGCTCTTGAAAAATCAACCGTTTCTTATGACCCTCAAATTTTAAAGGTGGCCGATCTCGAGAAAAAAATAGAAGATCTCGGATATGGAGTCGTCACTGAAAAAGCTGAATTCAATTTGACTGGCATGACGTGTGCAGCATGTGCAACAAGGATTGAAAAGGGGTTAAACAAACTTCCCGGAGTGATTAAAGCTAACGTTAATCTAGCATTAGAAACCGGGTCAGTACAATATAATCCATCTGAAGTTTCTATTGGAGATATGATTAAAAAAGTTGACCAATTGGGATATGGTGCAACCCTAAAGGAAGACTACAAAGAATCGGTTGATCATAGAGCAATGGAGATTGAGAAACAGAAAGGAAAATTCATCTTTTCTGTCATCCTCTCATTCCCTTTATTGTGGGCAATGGTTAGTCATTTTGAGTTTACATCTTTTATCTATTTGCCTGAGATGTTCATGAATCCTTGGGTTCAATTGGCGCTCGCGACACCTGTACAGTTTGTTGTAGGGAAACAGTTTTATGTAGGAGCTTATAAAGCGCTCCGGAATAAAAGTGCGAACATGGATGTACTCGTAGCATTAGGAACTTCTGCAGCTTATTTCTATAGCCTGTACCTATCTATCCTTTCCATCGGTACCAATCAAGGGATGGTGGAAATGTACTTTGAAACATCGGCAATATTAATTACACTTATTGTGTTGGGAAAACTTTTCGAAGCAAAAGCAAAGGGGCGTTCCTCTGAAGCGATTAAGAAACTGATGGGACTGCAAGCTAAGACAGCTATCGTGGTTCGTGATGGTAAAGAAATCGAAATAGCGATAGAAGAAGTGGAAGCCGGTGATATCGTATATGTAAAACCAGGTGATAAAGTACCGGTCGATGGTGAAATCATCGAAGGGCGTTCAGCATTAGATGAATCGATGCTGACAGGTGAGAGTGTACCTGTCGATAAGACAATAGGGGATACGGTAATCGGTGCAACCATTAATAAAAACGGGTTCCTAAAAATAAAGGCAACAAAAGTAGGGAAAGATACGGCCCTGGCTCAAATCATAAAAGTCGTTGAGGAAGCACAAGGTTCAAAAGCACCGATCCAGCGTCTAGCTGACCAAATCTCTGGTGTATTCGTGCCTATAGTTGTAGGCATCGCTGTTCTTACCTTCATTATCTGGTTTGTTTGGGTAAGTCCCGGAGAATTTGCTGTTGCGCTTGAAAAATTGATTGCTGTCCTTGTTATCGCGTGTCCTTGTGCATTAGGATTAGCGACTCCTACTTCAATCATGGCAGGCTCTGGCCGCTCAGCTGAATTTGGTATTTTATTTAAGGGTGGAGAACACTTAGAAACCACTCATCGAATCGATACTGTGATCTTAGATAAAACGGGTACGGTTACAAACGGTACTCCAGAACTTACAGATATTATTGTGGAACCATCATTCAGTGAAGAAGAAGTGTTAAGACTAGTAGGTTCAGCAGAGAAAAATTCTGAACACCCATTGGCGCAAGCTATTGTAGAAGGAATCACCAATAAGGGAATCCAGTTATCGAGTTCGGAGGATTTTGATGCTATTCCTGGGTTTGGTATCAAAGCTGTAGTTGCAGGTAAAACACTTTTCATCGGTACACGAAAATTAATGAAAGAAAACAACGTTACCATCTATGATTCTAATAATCAGATGGAGGAACTTGAAAAAGCCGGTAAAACCGCGATGCTCGTGGCGATAGACGGAGTATATGCAGGAATTATCGCTGTAGCCGATACGATCAAAGAAACATCAAAAGATGCGATTTCTCGATTAAAAGAAATGGGTCTTAAAGTTATCATGATCACAGGAGATAATCAGCAAACAGCTAAATACATTGCTAAACAAGTGGGGATTGATCATGTCATATCTGAAGTTCTTCCTGAAGGAAAAGCAGATGAGGTGAAAAAGCTACAGGAGCAAGGTAATAAAGTGGCCATGGTCGGAGACGGAATCAATGACGCTCCAGCACTAGCTGTAGCGGATATTGGGATGGCGATTGGCACAGGTACAGACGTTGCGATGGAGGCAGCTGATGTAACGCTGATTCGTGGCGATCTGAACAGCATTGCAGATGCCATCTACATGAGTAAAAAGACAATACGAAACATCAAACAAAATCTTTTCTGGGCTTTTGCTTATAACGTGTTAGGCATCCCTGTTGCTGCACTAGGTTTTCTTGCCCCATGGCTTGCAGGAGCTGCGATGGCATTCAGCTCGGTGTCAGTTGTTCTTAATGCACTTCGTTTACAAAAAGTAAAACTGTAAGGAGGGAATTCTATGAAGGACAATATCGTTTTAAGGTGGACATTGTCGGCTGTATTGATACTCGTTATAGTGATCGGGAGCTATTCCGTATTTGCAAAGTACGCAGAACCATCGACTAGTGAACATGCTGGTCATGTTGGAGAACAGAATACATCTGATTCATCTGATACAAAAGATAAGGAAAAGCAGGAGGCTGGACATGGTGATCATGGGGAGAGCCAAGGCAATGTATCAAAAAATAGTGATATTACACCAACTCTGCATTACGAAAACAATTTAATCCATATTGAGTTGAAAGATAAAGAGGGAAACCCAGTAGAGGAATTAGAGATCGATCATGAGAAACTGATGCATTTGATCATCGTAAATGATGAACTGCAGCAGTATTACCACATTCATCCCGAGAAAAAAGGGAATGGTGTGTTTACCATACAGCACAAACTGGAAGAAGGAAGCTATAAAGCGTTCATAGACATTAAACCAAAAGATAAAAACTATGAGGTGCAGCCACTTCCAATCGAGGTTGGCGCTGGTGATGCCCACGGTGAACATGATTCGTTAAAGCCAGAAACTGAGTTCACTAAAACAGTCAATGGCTACAAGTTAACCATGAGTCCTGAAACCTTTACATCAGGTGAAGAAATTGTGTTGGATTTTGATCTAAAAGAAAACAAACCCGAGCCCTATCTAGGAGCGCTTGGTCATGTAGTCATATTAGACGAAGGTGGAGATGAGTATGTTCACGTCCACCCAGCATCGGAAACAGATACAAAGTTTGCCACAAAATTTGACCAGCCAGGTATATATAAAATTTGGGGTGAATTTAAGATAAATGGAAAAGTGAATGTTTATCCATTTGTAGTAGAAGTTAAGTAAATTTTACGTTCTATCTCTCGGGAACGAGGTGAAGCACTTTATGGAACTTTCTGGCGTTTCAAAACACGTGTTATTGTGTAACGGAGCTAGCTGCATCAAAAAAGGGGCTGAGGAAGTTACGAATACCGTTCGACAAGAAATTAAAGATCAAGGGTTATTAAACAAAATTCATACTACTAAAACCTTTTGCAACGGAAGATGTAAAGAGGGACCGACAGTCGTAGTCTACCCGGATGGAGACTGGTATAAAGAGATGACTCCTGAAAAGGGAAAACAACTGATCGATAAGATTAAGTCTGACGAAAAGTTAGATGAAGCTCTAGCTTATACGTATGACGTTAAGTCATTTGCGAGATTTCAGGATAATAAATAAAATACTTTATTCATAGGAGGAGCAGTTGATGGTTATCCAGCCGAACATGTCTGTAGTGGATATCGTTAAGGTATGGCAAGATACTAGTGAAGTTTTTGAAAGGTTTAATATATCCATTAATAATGGCGAAAAACTATGTTCAGTAGTGAATGAAAGAACTCTAACTATTTTATTAGATGAGTTAAATAGAAGAGTAAATAGTTCTAAGATGACCTGCATCAAAGGTGGATGAAGGATTTCTATTAAAGAGTAGGTTACTCTTTATGAAAAGTACCGATTTATTGTTCGGTACTTTTTTTATTTATTTCGTGATTTGAAGAGTTATGAACTTATTAGGTTGCTCCATAAAAATTGCATATTTTTTTAGTACGGTTAATTTGAGGAGGGAAAACCAATGAAAAAGCAATGGTTGATTTCTTTAATGTTACTGGTACTCATTTTGGTTATAACAGGTTGTAGCCAAGAGGGTTCAAAAGATCAATCTAATGAAAATAAGGTACAAGCAAAAGAAGAAATTTTAGAAGGTAAAACAATTAAAGAGTTCTCCATTACTGCAAAAAAAGAGAATTGGGAATTGAAGTCCGGTAAGACCATTGAAGCTTGGACTTATAATGGAAGCGTCCCTGGGCAAGAGATTAGAGTAAAAGAAGGTGAAGGGGTAAAGGTTACAATCAAGAATGAACTTCCGAAGCCTGTAAGTATACATTGGCACGGTGTCCCTTTATCGAATACACAAGATGGTATTCCCGGAGTCACACAAGATGCTATTGAAACAGGCAAGGAGTATACGTATCAGTTTGTCGCAGATACCCCTGGAACGTATTGGTATCATAGCCATCAAGACAGCGTAAATCAGGTTGATAAGGGGCTTTATGGAGTCTTTATCGTTGAATCTAAAGATGATGAACAGTATGATCGAGATTATTCACTTGTTTTAGATGAATGGGAGTCCAATCCAAAGCAAGAATCCGAAGAAATGGATGGAATGGATCACTCAAACATGGATATGAATGAGTCAGATACAGAAGATATGGAAGGTATGGATCATTCCAATATGGACATGGGGGATAAGAAAAATAAAGACAGCAAATCTTCCGATAACGGTTCAATGAATGGTATGGACCATGATATGTCTTCTTATGATATATATACAATAAACGGTAAGTCATATGATAAAAGTAAACCCCTTATAGCGAAAAAAGGAGAAAAAGTAAAACTCCGATTTGTAAATGCCGGATATATGTCTCATAAAATTCATATTCCATTGAATTTTAAAGTAACCAACGTTGATGGTCAGCCCGTGAATCAACCAATCGAACAGGAAAATAAGGTACTTGAAGTTGCACCTGGTGAAAGGTATGATATAGAGTTCATTGCAACAGGTGAAACCGTAACAATCGATTGCCATGGTGAGATGGATGCATCTAAAGACATGAGGATAAATATCCAAGCCGAAGAAGAGGCGGTGCAGCCTGTTGCTCACAAAAAAGATGCGGGCATGGTGAAACCAGATGAGTTTGGTAAAGAGATTAAAGGGAATTTCTCATTAAACGATTCTTTCGATTTAGAATACAAAATGGACCTTGCTACTGATATGGATTCCGGTGAGATGAAGTACACCATAAACGGGAATACTTATCCTAAGACTGAAAATATAAAGGTGGATAAGGGTGATAAAGTCAAAGTCACTTTAACAAACAAAAGTATGGATAAATCTGATCACCCAATGCATCTACATGGCCATTTCTTTCAAGTATTAAGTAAGAATGGAAAACCTGTAGAAGGAGCACCATTAATGAAAGATACACTAAATGTAAAGCCTGGAGAAACATATGAGGTTGCATTCGTAGCTGATAACCCAGGTAACTGGATGTTCCACTGCCATGATTTACATCATGCCTCAGCTGGTATGATGACCATGGTGAAATATAATAACTTCAAACCTTTTTACAAGGATGAAGGTAAAGTAAATAATATTTCAGAATGAAAAACCTCGCTCAAGAGGTTTTTCTCTTTGTTTATGAAGGAGAGGTAAATTATGGCTAAAAAGAAAAAAACAACAAAAAAGCCATTTAAACTTAAGGGTATTTTAATTCTTGCAGCGATTAGCTTAGTTTTGGTTTTAATACTTTTATTTACATTCAATGATAAACAATCAAGTGTAACGTTCACGGATATCCATGGGGTAGGATATTCAAATGACGGAAAAAAGATCTTTATACCTGCACATGATGGAATCAAGCAGTACGATACGATGAACAAACAATGGCAAGCAACACCTGGTGAGAAAAATGATTATATGGGTTTTTCAATGGTGGATGATGGTTTTTATAGCAGCGGCCATCCAGGAAATGATTCAGACAAACCAGACCCGTTAGGAATCGTAAGAAGTAAAGAGATAGGTGGGGAAATCGAACTGCTTGGCTTAGAAGGCGAAACGGATTTCCATTTTCTCGCTGCAGGCTACGAAAACCATGTCTTGTATGCCTATACTTCTATGGCTAATTCAAGAATGCCATCAGATGGTCTTTATTATTCCAATGACGATGCTAAATCATGGAATGAAAGTGACTTAACAAATGTAGAGGGGGAGATCACAGGTATTGCGGTCCATCCTACTGATACGAATGTCGTTGCAATAAGTTCTCAAAATAAGGTTCATCTATCAAGAAATAAGGGTAAAACATTTGAAGAACTGACGAACATGAAACAAGTTACATCACTTACGTTTACTAATAAAAATTCACTCTTAGTAGGTGGGTTTGAGAATAAAGCGTTCCTTACAGAAATCAATATAAATGATAGTTCGGAAAAGGAGATAAGTATTCCGACACTCCAGGAAGATGCCATATCTTATTTAGCTAAGAATCCAGTGGATAAAAACATCGTTTTTACTACCTTTAAAAAAGATGTGTATTTTTACAATGGTGAAAGATGGATCAAACTTGTTAATCAAGGAAAAGCAGTTAATTAATAAATTATCTTTTATCAGGTATACTTCATTTTTGGTTAAACAAATAAGGAGCAGAATCCATGGAATTAATAACATTACTTCAAGAATTAAATATATCAATAGAGGATTATCCACAAGCGTGCAGGATAGGCATAAAAGGGATCAAGTCAAATTCAAAGTTTGTTGAACAAGGAGATTTGTTTGTCGCTATAAATGGATATGAAGTAGATGGTCATGATTTTATTAAACATGCAGTCGATTCCGGAGCAGTTGCTATCATAGGAGAATCAGATTATCAATCAACTGAAATTCCTTATATTAGAGTAACAGACAGCAGAAAGGCACTAGCAAAACTAGTAAGCTGCTTTTATGGCTACCCTTATAAAAAACATATAATGATAGGTATTACAGGAACGAATGGCAAGACTACCACTGCTTATATGCTTAAGCATATTTTAGAAATGCAAGGAAAAACCTGCTCACTAATTGGCACTGTAAATACGATTATTAACAACGAGGTAATTCAATCTAAAAATACGACCCCTGATTCGATTGAATTAAACCAACTGATTGCGAAAAGTAATGATGATGTTGTAATCATGGAGGTTTCTTCACACGGCATCGAACAGAATCGTATAGAAGGCATATACTTTGATTTTGCTATATTCACCAATTTAAGTCATGATCATATGGATTATCATAAAAATATGTGGGAGTATTTTCAGGTTAAAGCGAGGCTTTTTGCTCAGTTAAAACCAACAGGACAAGCCATTATAGCTACTTACACCGATTGGGGAAACAAGCTAGCAGATATGTTGACTACATCTAAAATTCCTCATTTCACAATGGGGGTAGGTGAGAATAGTTTAACAGTCAAAGAGATAATACCCTCGTACTTTTCTGAGTTCAAATATTATATGGATGGCAATCCTTATCTAATAAAGTGTACCATTCCAGGTATCCATAACGGATGGAACATGATGACTGCGATATTGACAAGTAATATAATGGGTCATAACATCGAATCCATTCATCATTCATTACAGTCATTCTCTGGTGTCCCGGGTAGATTTGAAACATATACGCATCATAATGGGGCTTCATTTGTCATTGATTATGCACATACTGCTGATGCAATTCACTACTGTTTAGAAATTGCAGAGCGCGAACAAGCAGAACAAATCATACATGTTCTTGGTTTTAGAGGTAAAAGAGACGTAACAAAGAGAGAGGTTATGATAGATTCTTCTAAAGAATTTAGTCATTTAATCATACTAACACTAGATGATTTAAACGGAGAAAAAGAAGAGTCCATGATTAGTTCCTTAAATGAATTAAAAGAACGGTTCCTTGATCTTCCTATTGTTGTAATTCCAGACCGAACCCAAGCGATTAGTTTTGCTTGGAGAAAAGTTAATGGATCAAAAGATTGGGTGTTTATTACAGGAAAAGGTTCTGAGAGGTATGAGCAAGTTTTCGAATTGCCATGTTCATCCGATAAGGAAACTATAACGTATCTAAAAAACAGGACAAATAATAACAAATGCATATTCCCTTAAAAAATTAGAAGCCGACAAATGTCAGCTTCTTTTTCTATCTTTAAATATTTTGCTTTTCTTCAGTTGAGATTGCACGTAAAAAGAATTTTCCACTCCGATTCGTTAGTGATTCTTTTTATTAACTTACCATCCTACGGCAAGCTTCCGCACATTTAAAACAAGCTTCTGCACATCGCTGACAGTGTTCATGATCATGTTTTTTACACTCATTTCCACATGCTTCGCAAATTTGAGCACAAAGGGAACAGATTTCATTTATGAACGGACTGTTACTGCTCATCGCTGTAGCAGCAAAGGAACAAATATCTGCACAGGCTCTATCCAACCTGATACATTCCGCCATCATTTTTACGTCTTCTTCATTTAAACATGCGTCAAAACAATGATTACATTCTTTCATACAGGCCAGACATTCATCAATACATTGTTGGTACGTGTCATGCATACATCATCATCCTTTCGTTATTAGGGATTTAATTACATAAAAAGTGTACCCATTGAGTGGTCATATAAACGTATTTTGCGAAAATCCATAAAAACTGCATAATTCTTTCATTATTTATCTAAATGGACAAACCGTCACTGCATAAAAAATTCATATTTAAATGTTATACTCCTGAGAAATTAATCAAAAGAGGAACGAAAAATGAAATTCAGCAAAAGAATCGTCTTAGTCATTAGTATTTTATTTTTCATAATCTTACTCATGTTCTTAAGCCCATTTTCTACTGCAGCTTCAAGTAACTCTCCAGGTAATATATCCAGTGAATCTGTGATTTTAATTGAAGGAACTACAGGAGAAATTCTTTATGAGAAGAATAGTTATCAAAGTATGTATCCTGCCAGTATCACAAAAATTTTAACAGCAATAATTGCTATTGAAGAAGGTAACCTGTCAGATAAAGTTCTAATTAGTCAAAACGCTCGAGATACAGAAGGAACGAGAGTATACCTTGAACCAGGGGAACAAGTATCTTTAAAAAAACTCGTGCAGGGGTTATTAATCAATTCAGGAAACGATGCGGGAGTGGCGATTGCCGAACATATGGCAGGTAGTGTGGAATCGTTCAGTAATGAAATGAATCGGTTCACAAAAGAAAAAATCGGAATTACTAACAGTACTTTTAAAAATCCTCATGGTTTGTTTGATATTAATCACCAAACAACTGCTTATGATATGGCAATGATTACTAAGTATGCAATGAAAAATAAGGAGTTTAGAGAAATCTTCCGAACAAAAGAACTACGTTGGGTTGGAGAAGGCTGGGATACAACGCTTTATAATCATCATAAAATGTTATGGAGATATGAGGGTGTTAATGGCGGCAAAAATGGTTATGTTGATCAATCTGGGACTACATTGGTCACAACGGCGAAACGTGGAGAAACTGAATTAATAGCGGTCACTTTAAAAGCGAACTCTTCTGAAGTTGCATATGCGGACACCACTAGTTTATTAGATTTTGGTTTTACTCATTTTCTAACGCAGAAATTTTCTGAAGTAGATCTTACAACAATTCAAGGTGCAGAAGGATATAATATTGATAAAGATCTGTTTTTTACAGCAGGAGTTAACATTCCGATCATTTCAGAAGTTAACATGGATGGCTTATTAGTTATTAAAGACCAAAATGAGAAGGTATTATTAGAGTATTCTTTAACTAAAGAGTTAAAAAAAACGAAAAAAAATGAAGATGGTAAAGAGGTTAAACGTAGTCCTTTAGTAATAATTACTTATCTTCTAGTAGCACTTTATATTGTTTTTCTACTCTTCTTGATTTATTTAATTCGACTGAGAAGCATTAAATTTAAAAGTCAAAAATATTCTTCATTCAAATATCACCATTAGATAGATCCAGTATAACTATTTATTCTCAATTTAAAGGAATGCTTTTCAAATAAGAGGTGAGTGTAAATTGGAATAGGAAAAGGAAATTCTCGAAGCGTTTTCTAAATTACTTCCAGAAATGAGAAGTATCTTAGATAACATAAAAAATCAGAAACAAAACAATTTAGATGATATTCTGTTATTAGATGAAAAATTAAAAATCTTAGAATCAAAATTTTCTCGTTTTTTGAAAACTTCAATATCACGTAAGTATAATCAATAATTAAACTATCTTACTAAAAATGGAGGGGAATTATGGTAAGAATTCTTATCATAGATGACGAGCCAAAATTAGTAGATGTTATCTCTTCATACTTTGAAAAGGAAGGATTTCAAACAGTAAGTGTATTTAATGGAAAAGATGCGTTATATCATCTGAAAGTTTCCTCATTTGATTTTGTCATACTTGATTTAATGCTTCCAGATATTAGTGGAGAAGAACTTTGCCAAATGATTAGAGACAATCACTCGATCCCAATCCTCATTTTATCAGCTAAATATGGAGAAGATGATAGAATACATGGTTTGTCGATTGGAGCAAGTGATTATATGAAAAAACCTTTCAGCCCAAGAGAATTAGTCTTAAGGGTTAAGAATATTCTTAGACAATCAAATTTATGAACAACAAAATGAGCTTATCCTAGGAAAAGCTCATTTTCTTCATATAAATAGAGTTTTTATGATTATAAACATAACCGTGAGACCCAGTGTTCATCATACACTGTATCAATATATCGATCTCCTCTATCAGGGAATACAGTTACAATGTTCTCACGGTTATCTAAAGAATTCACTAACTTTTTAAGAGCTGCAACTGAAGCACCGGAAGAACCCCCAGTAAAGATTCCTTCACTTTGTAACAATTCATGACATCCATTAACGGATTCTAAATCATTAACATGAATGACCCTATCAATTTCGTTATTATTTAAAATCTCCGGCACTCTACTAGCGCCGAACCCAGGCAGTTCTCTTTTTCCCGGAGGAGTATTAAAGATTATTGATCCGACAGCATCAACGGCTATTACCGTTAAATTCGGATGTTTTTCCCGAAGTTTACGGCTAGTACCCATAATACAACCTGTAGTACTTACGGGTACTACTAAATAATCAATGTTCGCATCAATCTGTTCGATAATCTCAGTACCTGTCCCTAAATAATGTGCCTTCCAATTGTTTTCATTGGCATATTGGTTTATCCAATATCCATTGGGTAACTCTTCAAGAATTTCTTTAACTTTGTTTATTCTAGTCTTTAAATAACCACCCTGATCGTCTTTATCCTCGACCATAACGATATTTGCTCCAAACGCTCTCAAGATTTTTAGATTTGTCTTTGAAATTTTCGGATCGACTACACAAGTAAAAGATAAACCGTGATAACGGGCAATCATTGCTAGTGCAATGCCAAGGTTTCCAGAACTGCTTTCTATTAAGTGAGTTGCAGAAGTTATTTGTCCATTTTGCAGTCCTTGTTCTATGAAATACTTCGCAGGGCGATCCTTCATGCTACCACCTGGATTCATAAATTCAAGTTTTGCATAAACATTTTGTTGGGGAAATAAACTCTCTAATCTAACCATAGGTGTGTTGCCGATACATTGGTTGAGTGAGTTATACACAGGTGCTTTTTGTATAGTGTGTAACATTAAATACCTCCAGTTAAATGAGATTCAATAATTTTTGCAGAATTATGCCTCATAAAGATAAACATTTTCAGAATATAAACGTAAATTATCTTCTCGGTGCTTACAGAGTGATTCCCATTCAAACTCATCGAAACTTTTAGATGTTAAAAATTCAAAGGGAATCCTTAAATTTAACAATCGCCCATTAACTTGAATTCGAGTAACTCCAGCTGGATAGAGTTTTCCAAGTTTCACAACTTTTTTTATGGTATCCAAACATGTTGCAGGATAGTTAAATCGAATAAAACCAAGGTTTGGACTTTCCTTAGAATGGGCAGGTATACGTCGTACCTCTTGGTATTCACTGTAAGCATTCACAATGGCGTGCCAAACATCCAACTTTTTAGATAGCTCTTTTGTTGAGTACTTCGCATAAATATAAAGTTCGGAATGGTCATGAAACGACAGAGTTGCAAGAGGGATTTCATCTGCTCGAACTTTTTTTGTTACTTCTATTGATGGATGTTTTGTTAATTCTTCAAACCATTTTCCAGCTGGAACTATGTGATGCCATGCGTTTATTCTTACATGATTGGGATCCACAATTTGTATGGGAACTCTCAAACACCCCATTTCTTTTAGTGCGTTTAATCGATGTGCACCATCTAAAACTAAATATTTTTCGTTTTCTAAATGTAGAGCTATGATCGGATTTCTTATTACACCATCTAGTTTTATGGCATTCTTAATTTTAGAAAGACGTGCTGGTTCATATGGTTCATGAAGCATAATTCTATTAATATCAATTAATTGTAAGGATGATTTTAAATTCATTACCATTCCTCCTTAGGTTTTAATGTCTTTTTTGTTTTGTTTTTTTTATAAAGAATGAATAAAGGCAAAAGGCTTAAGAAGCTGACTACGATCCAATATTTTTCTGGTTGACCGTTTTTTAAAAAATAATCATATATAACTCCACCTACCAAATTACCTAATGATCCCCCGATTGCCATTGCTAAGTTTGAAAAACCAAAATAGGCTGCCAGTGATTCTTTAGGGGAATTGTGGGCAATATAGCTTTGGAACAATGGCAGTAATGTAATCGATCCAATAGCAATTCCAGTTAGCACTAATAATAGAGTAGCTATATTGTTTCCAAACGTAATGGGGACAATAAAAATTAGAATAGTAACATAACTGAAAAAGAATAATGAATGAATCGTTCTATCCTTAATCATTAAGAATACAGGCCACTGGAAAATAATAATTATTAAAGTTACAAAAGTAAAAATCCAACCAGAAGACCCTGTCACATTCGTTGAAATGATTGGTAATGTTAGATACAGCTGTTGATATAAAAAATGAAAAGGAATCAAACTAACAGTCAAACCTACAAATGACTTATCTTTAATAATTTCAGCAAATTCTTGGATCCAAGTCTTAGTATTAAGTGGCTTAGATACTTTTGGGAGAAATATAGCAACTATACAAAGAATCAGAAATAATAATCCTGAAAGAACACTAAGATGTTTAAAGTCATCTATTGAAAAATAAAGTCCGGCTAATGGTCCCAATACAGTTCCAGCGTTCTCTATGATATTCATTAGAGAAAATATTTCCTTATGCTTTCCTTCTGGTGTTAGCGAAGTTAAATTTGCTTTAAGAGCAGGACTGAATAATGCTCCGCCTAGTCCACTCAAAATAGCTGCAATTATGACCAAAAAACCATTTGTGGTTAATCCCATCGATGCAAATCCAATTCCGCGAAAGAAAAATCCGATTACCACTATTTTTTTATATCCTAATCGATCAGCCAGGGCACCTCCTACAATCATTAGACCTTGTTGACTCAAAATTCTTATTGCGAGAATGAAACCAACAAAACCTAAAGAAAAGCCGACATTTTGATTAAAGTAAGTGGATATAAAAGGAACAAACATAAAAAAAGTAAAAAACGATATAAACTGCAACAAAAGAATGACGATGACAGGTAGTTTTAAATAAGATGGGAAAATGTTTTTAATAGTGTTTAAAAATTTCATATTCAGCACCAACTTTTAAAGGGATTTAATACACCTCCAGAATCGTTATAAAACAAGAGTAAATATTAAATGTCGAGAAATAATGCAAAAATGGTTACAGGACCGTAAATGATTTTAAAAATGATTACATATTTAAGGTGAAAGAGTAATAATTGTGGGGATTATCGGAATAAATTGAATAATTTTCTAAATTGCAAGGGGTTTTTCATTTTATCTCTAAGATTATAAAATTCGAAAATGTACACATTTACGAACTGTTAATCTTGCAGAGAGTTAAGCCCATTCAGCTGTTCAAATATGTGTAAATAGACTTAATGAACGTTTACCTCTTTTTATAACAATTTCGGAAGAATAATCAATTAATACAGTTTGATAAAAAATTCAGTTCTTGGGAAAAGTATATTTTTTTTTATAATGATGTGTTTGAGGATCTAGTTACTTCTCATTCTTAATTGGAATCTGCAGCCTTCGAAGCTTGAAGTACAATTGATTCAATCATAGCTAAGAATTACCAAATATTAAACAGTCTGATTACAAGAATGCCGAAAATTTCTAAGACTTTTTTACGTACTTTTAACGAAAGTATTCAAAACTTCCTTCTTTAACATATTTTGGATTTTGGTATAATTGATTTAACAGTATTAATTTTCTGTGAAATTTAAAATAAAGTGAGGTTCTTGTTATGGCTACTGTTAAAGCATTTTATGCTTATCCATCAGGAAACGAGAGTTTAAAAGAAGACATTGCTAAAGCAGTAAAAAATATTAATGCTACTAAAGCAGTTAAAATAACAAGATGGGAAGATCTAAATGTAACAGGTAAACATATGATAGATGTAATATTAAAAACTATTGATGATAGTGATTTATTTATTTGCGACTTAACTTTCTTAAATTTCAATGTACTGTTTGAACTTGGATATGCAGTTGGTAAGAAAAAGAAAATTTGGATAACTCTCAATGAAACCCATAATAAATCTACTAGCAATTACCGTCAGTTAAAATCATTAACAACCATTGGATATGCAGGATATAATAACGCAGATGAACTTAAAATTAAATTTTTCAAAGAAAATCCACATCAATTAGCAGAAACAATAAATATTCAAGATGAAAATTTGGGTAACACCAAAAGTTTGGTTTATTTGAAGTGTGGAACAGGAACAACAGCTTCAACAGAGTTAACTTCACTAGTACAAAGTTCAAAGCTACCATTATTAACAGCAGATCCATATGAAGGTCGTAACCCACTAAGTTGGTATGTTAAAGCATTGCAAAATTCTTTAGGAGTTTTAGTACATTTTCACACTTTAAATCAAGATGGAGAAGTTGGTGAAGATATTTTTTGGTCATCAGAAAAAGCAATGGTAGCGGGAATTGCACAAGGCCTGGATCTAAATTTGCTCATTTTAGCTCATGAACCTTATGAAACACCTTTAGATTATCATGACCATTTGCATACACATAAAACAAGTAAAAAGTGTGTTGAAATTTCGGAGACTTGGCTTGAACCCTTGATAAATAAACGGAATAATATGAAGGAAGAAAACAGACAGCACAAAGCAGGACAAAAAGCTCTTAATAGTATAAAGAGTTTAATCATTGGTGACCATGTAGCGGAAAACGAGCCAGTTGATTTAATAGAATACTTTGTTGAAACAGCAGAATACAAGGAAGCACTCAAATCACAGCAGGTACTTTTTGTAGGTAGAAAAGGTACTGGTAAAACAGCAAATTTAATAAAAATTAAAGATGAGCTATCTTCAGATAAAAGAAACTTTGTTTGTTCCATACAACCCCAAGGTCATGAATTCGAAGGTGTATTAAATATATTAGAAAAAACATTAACCAGTTCTGAACAAGGACATTTAATCGAAAGCATTTGGAAATTTTTGATTTATACAGAACTAGCAAAATCATATTATGAATATTTATGTAACCAACCCCCTCAGATACCTAAAACCAATGATGAATTAGAACTAGAGGACTTTATTAAAAAAAATGAAAAACTTATCAATGCTGATTTCACACTTAGACTTGAAAATGCAGTCACTAAATTAAAGTTATTAGACTACAATAATGAAATTGATCAGCAAAGAGTTAAAGTAAGTGAAATTTTACATAGCAAGATAATTTCTCATTTAAGACAAAAACTAGGTAAAGTTTTTCATTCAAAAGAGAGGGTATGTATTTTAATTGATAATCTAGACAAGAATTGGAGTGACAATGTTAATCTCGAAAGATTAAGTCAATTATTGTTTGGATTGTTAAATGTAGGCCAAAGAATTACTGATGAGTTTAGAATGAAAAATTATAAGCAGGTTGATGTAGAATTATCACTTATTGCTTTTTTAAGAAGTGATATCTTTACTAGAGTTATGAAATATGCAAACGAAAGAGATAAAATACCATATAAAAATCTATCATGGACTGAGCCTAATCTGTTATTTAAGGTTATAGAGCAGAGGATTGAATATAATATTGATGAAATTCCAAGTCCTGAAGTTCTTTGGAGAGATTATTTCTGTGAGACTGTTAATGGACAAGCTTTAAAAGACTATATAACTAGTTTTATTCTTCCTAGACCACGTGATATTATAATTTTGTTTAAAATGGCTTTTCAAGAAGCGATAAACAAAGAGCATGCTAAAGTAGAAGAGGAAGATTTTAAGGCAGCTGAATTTAAATATTCAGAATATGCTTTGCAGTCTTTACTTCCTGAAAACGGGAATAGAATTCCGGAATTAGAGTCAGTATTTTATGAATTTGCAGGACATAATTCTATTATCGATAAAAATGAATTAGAAAATTGTTTAGTAGAGTGGTGTACAGCTGATAAAGATACAAAGCATATTATTGAAGTCTTGTGCGAATTGACTTTTTTGGGATTGGAAGTTGCAGAAAATAAGTTTGAGTATTTTAGTGAAAAAAGACCCAAGAAAATTACTGAAAACTTGGCTCGTAAATTAGTTTTAAAAAATAAAAAAAATCAACGATATGAAATAAATCCTGCATTCCATGCATATTTAGAAATAAATAAGGTTGAATTGATGAAAGTATAAAGATACTTTTATCATATATTAAGAAAAGATAATTACGATTCTATCCGATAGTAGACAGCCCATTTTGTTAATGAGTTGTAATTAAAGAAAGTAAATTTCATCTGTTTGGTAACTTTTTATTATTCCATAGCTACAAGCCAAAACCACCTTTTTGGTGGTTTTGGCATTTTTAAATTGATGCAATTAAGAACTGCATCGAGTCTCGTGAAATAGAGAAAGTGTCTCAATTAAGTAGACTCTATGGGGACAATTTACGAGAAACAGTCTAAAAGGCTTTGGTACGTCTCACTTTCATGTTCCAAAAAGGTAAGTTCTAAGAACATTGGATATCGCAGTTCAGCGTGCAAGATCAGAAAAAATAAGCGGAGATCAAATAGGATTGTATTCATTAGAAGGATTGTCCGTTAAATTTGTTTTATCAAATTTTTATTTACTCGGAAACAAACTTGCGAAAATGTCCATTAAAAGGCTAGGGATTAATCCTAACTTTTTTTTACATATTTTCTACATAACGCAAAATAAGGTCTGGTAATTCAATAGGTTTCATATGGGCTATTAAAGAATGCTATAAATGTTCAAAAGTCCCTTTAGAAATCTCCCTACAGGGGCTTTTTTATATTGTTGGATTTAATTATTAAGTGTTCAATTTTGTTATTTTAAAGGAAAAATAATACAATTTGTCGAATATTTGGTATTAGTTGTCTATTTTCTTAGGAAGGGGTAAAGTGAAATGAAATTTTCTATGTTACATATCAGTGATATACATTTTAAAAATGAAAACAATAGTCTTTTAGAAAAAGTTGAAAAAATTAGTCTTGCAATAAAAAGTGAATTATATGATATAGAGACTCTTTTTATAGTAATGACTGGTGATATGGCATTTTCAGGGTCTCAAGTTGAATATGAAATTGGAGTAGAGTTTCTAGAAGGATTAAAAAACTCTTTAATAAAGGAAAGGGAAATAAATATTTATATTATTACTATTCCTGGTAACCATGATTGTGATTTTTCTACTGATCAATCATTAAGACAGGTGTTACTTGAAAATATAAGAACCCATTCAACTGACATTCCTTCTGACAAAATTATTAAGGAAATATGTTCGCCGCAGTTAAATTATATTGATTTCGCAAGTTTATATACAGAAAAAGAACATATTATTTATGATCATCTATTATTTAAAAAACATCTTTTTGAATTGGATAATGATATTAAGATAATCTTTAACTGTTTAAATACCTCTTGGATTTCTGAACGACATGAGCAACCTAGCAAAATGTACTATCCTTTGCATCTGTTTAAAGATGAAATTAGAACAAGTGGTGATATTAATATAACTCTTCTTCATCATCCTTTACATTGGTTAGATCCTATTAACAATAGAGCAAATAAAGAGATTATTGAAGATTTTTCAGACCTTGTTCTAACTGGCCACGAGCATTTTCCAACTTATAAGCAGTCCTTAGACTTTGATGGTAATTATACTGGTTACATCGAAGGTGGTGCACTACAAACAGGAAATCCAGTTGAAAGTGATTTCAATCTAATTCTTATTGATATGGATCTTCAACAACAAAAGATATTAAAATTTAGTTGGGAAGTTAATAAATATCATGTAAATAAGCAGATTAATTGGACGGATTTAAGGATAGGAAGTACAAACTCATCTGTTAATGAAAACAACGAAGATTTTAATAATTATTTAAATGATCCTGGGTTAACTTTGAAACATCCAAAAAAATCAGAAATTTCACTAGATGATATTTATATCTTTCCTGATGCAAAAGTCATAAAATATGAAGTGAAATTAAAAGAAGACATAAGTGAATATGTTAATTTAGAAGTTATAAAAGAAATTGGAAGTGAAAATAAATTTTTTATTACAGGGGAAGAGAAATCTGGTAAAAGTACACTATGTAAAACTATTTATAAGCATTATAAGTTAAATGGCTATGTTCCAGTTTTAGTAAATGGAAGAGATATAAAAAAATCTTCCATTGATGATTTTAATAAGGTGCTATATAAAGCTTACAACAACCAATATTCTGAAGAATCTCTAGATGAATTTAAACAATTACCAGATAATAAGAAGATTATTATTATAGATGATTACGATCAAAATAAATTGAATAACAAATTTTCTTTAAACCTACTAGCTAATTTAGATAGATACTTTGACAATATTATTATTACTGGAAACGAACTTTTTAAGTTTTTAGAACTACTATTTAATGATGATACACATGAAGAATTACTTGAGAGATTTCAAAAACTTGAGATTATGCACTTTGGTCATAGACTTAGAGCTCAATTAATTAATCAATGGAATAGTATAGGTGATTTAGAAACTTTGGATGAAAAGGAACTAATCTCAAAAAACGATTATTTTGAAAACACTATTAACACGATTATTGGAAATAATTACGTTCCATCATATCCTTTTTTTATTCTAGTAATGTTACAGACTTTAGAGTCAGGTGAATCACATAACCTTGCTGAAAGTACTTATGGTTATTATTATGAACATTTAATTAAACAATCTCTTATTAATCTTAATATGAAAAATGAAGATATTGATGCTTTTTATAATTATATTACTGAGTTGGCCTACGTCTATTTTGAAGATAAAACTATTGAAAAATCTAAAATCGAATTAGAAAATTTTAATAGTTGGTATTGTGATGAGTATGCTCTTGATTATAAATTTGATAAGTATTTCTCTAAACTAGTTGAAGCTTCTATTTTAGAATCTATACAAGAAACTTATAAATTTAAATATAATTATACGTACTACTATTTTGTAGCAAGATACTTAGCCATTAATATTTCAGAACCAGGTATAAGAGAAAAAGTATCTGAAATGTGTAAAAACCTATATTATGAAGAATACGCAAATATAATAATGTTTTTAACACATATATCAAAAGATCCTTTTATTTTAAATGAAATTTTAATTAATGCTCAGTCTATATTTAATGAATTCAAACCTACAGAATTAAATGATGAAATTAATAATTTGAATCAACTTATTAGTGATGTACCTAAGTTAGTAATTGATAACAAAGAAGTTAAAGAGCATAGAACGCAAAGGTTAGAAATGAAAGACCAAATAGAAAGAAGTCAAAATGAAATAGCTGCTACTGGTTATGATATAAGGGATGATGAGGCAAAAGAATTAGACATTTTAGGGAAATTGAATTGGTCATTTAAAACTTTGGAAATTGTTGGTTTGGTCTTAAAAAATTATTATGGGTCAATTAAACGAACCCAAAAAATCATTTTAGGCAGTGAGGCATATTTCCTTGGATTGAGATCCTTAAGTTCCTTTCTAAATATGATAAATACTCATATGGACTCCATCGTTAAGGAAATAGAAAAGGTAATAAGTGAGAAGGGGATTTCTGGTAAGGTAGAAATTGAAAATGAAGCAAGGAGTTTTGTATTCAATATCTGTACTGCTATGTCCTTTCATTTTATTAAAAAAATATCAACCTCCGTGGGTACAGATAAACTATCGGAAATATTTAAGCATATTTTAGATGAGAATTATACCAATGCTATTAGATTAATAGACTTATCTATAAAGTTAGACCATATTCAGACAATACCATTTAATGATATTGCAACTTTAAAAAAAGATTTAACAGATAAAAATAATTTAATTGGTTATAGTTTACTTAGGGGTTTAGTAATTAACCACCTATATATGTTTGAGACAAGTTATAAAGATAAACAAAGAATCTGTAACCATTTAGACATATCAATAGAAAGGCAGAGGAAAATTAACCTCATGTCTAATGTAAAAAAACAATAATTTCTCATAATTGGTGGCATTTGAATCGAATAGTGTAAAATCATGAACGAAGGCTGGGCTAGCTACTGGCACGCCAAAATTCTACAAGAAATGGACTTGACCTCTCATGAAACGATTGAATTCGCTAAATTAAACGCGGGTGTTGTCCAACCATCGAAAACATCGATCAATCCATATTACTTAGGGTTACAGATCTTCAAGAACATCGAAGAACGCTACAACAACCCAGATGAAGAGCTGATCAGACAAGGGGTTAAACCAGGATCAGGACGAGAGAAAATGTTCGAGGTCCGTGAACTGGAATCCGACATGTCGTTTATCCGAAACTATTTAACTAAAGATTTAGCACAAAGAGAAGACATGTATCTGTTCCAAAAGCAAGGGAAGGAATACAAGATTGTCGACAAGCAGTGGGAGGAAGTACGTGACCAGCTCGTGAGTATGCGTGTGAACGGAGGGTTTCCATACATTACAGTAAATGACGCAGATTACATGAAGAATGGGGAGCTATACCTCAATCATAGCTATGAGGATATGGAACTTGATGTGAAGTATCTTGAAAAAGTACTGCCGCATCTTCATCATCTCTGGGGAAGACCTGTTCACATGGAGACAAAGATTGAGCAAAAGCCTGTGTTGTTCACGTATGACGGGAAGACGGTACATCGCAAGTACCATTAAAATTAAAGATTTAAAAGCACTCTCATT
>NZ_JACZDX010000020.1:0-3044 GCF_015903925.1 Fictibacillus sp. 23RED33
TGTTCTTTGAAAACTAGATATCGACATCCAAACAATATGCAAGGCAGATAGATTTATCTAATCTGCGCCAAGCAAGAATCTTTGATGTGTAAACATCATATAAGGTTAAGCTAGAAAGGGCGCACGGTGGATGCCTTGGCACTAGGAGCCGAAGAAGGACGGGACGAACACCGATATGCCTCGGGGAGCTGTAAGTAAGCATTGATCCGGGGATTTCCGAATGGGGGAACCCACCATCCGTAATGGGATGGTATCCATATCTGAATACATAGGGTATGAGAAGGCAGACCCGGGGAACTGAAACATCTAAGTACCCGGAGGAAGAGAAAGCAAATGCGATTTCCTGAGTAGCGGCGAGCGAAACGGAATCAGCCCAAACCAGAGAGCTTGCTCTCTGGGGTTGTAGGACACTCTATACGGAGTTACAAAGGAACGAAGTAGGTGAAGTGGTCTGGAAAGGCCAGCCGAAGAAGGTAACAGCCCTGTAGCTGAAACTTCGTTCCCTCCTGAGTGGATCCTGAGTACGGCGGGACACGTGAAACCCCGTCGGAATCCGGGAGGACCATCTCCCAAGGCTAAATACTCCCTAGTGACCGATAGTGAACCAGTACCGTGAGGGAAAGGTGAAAAGCACCCCGGAAGGGGAGTGAAACAGATCCTGAAACCGTGTGCCTACAAGTAGTCGGAGCCCATTAACGGGTGACGGCGTGCCTTTTGTAGAATGAACCGGCGAGTTACGATCCCGTGCAAGGTTAAGTTGATAAGACGGAGCCGCAGCGAAAGCGAGTCTGAATAGGGCGACATAGTACGTGGTCGTAGACCCGAAACCGTGTGATCTACCCATGTCCAGGGTGAAGTTCAGGTAACACTGAATGGAGGCCCGAACCCACGCACGTTGAAAAGTGCGGGGATGAGGTGTGGGTAGGGGTGAAATGCCAATCGAACACGGAGATAGCTGGTTCTCCCCGAAATAGCTTTAGGGCTAGCCTCGCGGCAAGATTCCTGGAGGTAGAGCACTGATTGGACTAGGGGCCCCCACAGGGTTACCGAATTCAGTCAAACTCCGAATGCCAGAGAATTATCCGCGGGAGTCAGACTGCGAGTGATAAGATCCGTAGTCAAAAGGGAAACAGCCCAGACCATCAGCTAAGGTCCCAAAGTATACGTTAAGTGGCAAAGGATGTGGAGTTGCCCAGACAACCAGGATGTTGGCTTAGAAGCAGCCACCATTTAAAGAGTGCGTAATAGCTCACTGGTCGAGTGACTCTGCGCCGAAAATGTAACGGGGCTAAACGTATCACCGAAGCTATGGCTTGTACCGTATGGTACAGGGGTAGGGGAGCGTTCGAAGTGCAGCGAAGTCAGACCGGAAGGACTGGTGGAGCGCTTTGAAGTGAGAATGCCGGTATGAGTAGCGAAAGACAAGTGAGAATCTTGTCCATCGAAAGCCTAAGGTTTCCTGAGGAAGGCTCGTCCGCTCAGGGTTAGTCGGGGCCTAAGCCGAGGCTGAAAAGCGTAGGCGATGGATAACAGGTTGATATTCCTGTACCACCTCCTTTCCGTTTGAACAATGGGGGGACGCAGTAAGGTAGGGTGAGCGCACTGATGGAATAGTGCGTCTAAGCAGTTAGGCTGTTGGGTAGGCAAATCCGCCCAACATGAAGGCTGAGCTGTGATGGCGAGGGAAATTTTAGTACCGAAGTCCCTGATCCTACACTGCCAAGAAAAGCCTCTAGTGAGGAAAGAGGTGCCCGTACCGCAAACCGACACAGGTAGGCGAGGAGAGAATCCTAAGATGATCGGGAGAACTCTCGTTAAGGAACTCGGCAAAATGACCCCGTAACTTCGGGAGAAGGGGTGCTCTGATAGGGTTTATCGCCCGAGAGAGCCGCAGTGAATAGATCCAAGCGACTGTTTAGCAAAAACACAGGTCTCTGCGAAACCGCAAGGTGAAGTATAGGGGCTGACACCTGCCCGGTGCTGGAAGGTTAAGAGGAGGGGTTATCCTTTTAGGAGAAGCTCTGAATTGAAGCCCCAGTAAACGGCGGCCGTAACTATAACGGTCCTAAGGTAGCGAAATTCCTTGTCGGGTAAGTTCCGACCCGCACGAAAGGTGTAACGACTTGGATACTGTCTCAACGAGAGACCCGGTGAAATTATAGTACCTGTGAAGATGCAGGTTACCCGCGACAGGACGGAAAGACCCCATGGAGCTTTACTGCAACTTGATATTGGATTTTGGTACAGCTTGTACAGGATAGGTAGGAGCCTGAGAAGCCGGAGCGCCAGCTTCGGTGGAGGCGTCGGTGGGATACTACCCTGGCTGTATTGAAATTCTAACCTTGGACCGTAATCCGGTTCGGAGACAGTGTCAGGTGGGCAGTTTGACTGGGGCGGTCGCCTCCTAAACAGTAACGGAGGCGCCCAAAGGTTCCCTCAGAATGGTTGGAAATCATTCGCAGAGTGTAAAGGCACAAGGGAGCTTGACTGCGAGACCTACAAGTCGAGCAGGGACGAAAGTCGGGCTTAGTGATCCGGTGGTTCCGCATGGAAGGGCCATCGCTCAACGGATAAAAGCTACCCTGGGGATAACAGGCTTATCTCCCCCAAGAGTCCACATCGACGGGGAGGTTTGGCACCTCGATGTCGGCTCATCGCATCCTGGGGCTGAAGTAGGTCCCAAGGGTTGGGCTGTTCGCCCATTAAAGCGGTACGCGAGCTGGGTTCAGAACGTCGTGAGACAGTTCGGTCCCTATCCGTCGCGGGCGCAGGAAATTTGAGAGGAGCTGTCCTTAGTACGAGAGGACCGGGATGGACACACCGCTGGTGTACCAGTTGTTCCGCCAGGGGCATAGCTGGGTAGCTACGTGTGGACGGGATAAGTGCTGAAAGCATCTAAGCATGAAGCCCCCCTCAAGATGAGATTTCCCATCACGCAAGTGAGTAAGACCCCTTAGAGATGATGAGGTTGATAGGTCTGGTGTGGAAGCGTGGTGACACGTGGAGCTGACAGATACTAATCGGTCGAGGGCTTATCCTTAAAA
>NZ_JACZDX010000021.1:0-1663 GCF_015903925.1 Fictibacillus sp. 23RED33
TTGAACTGCACCCCGTCAAGTAGACAGTAAAAATAATAAAAACCAACTAAGAGGCTTCAGCTCTATATTCTATAGGGCTGAGGCCGTTTAATCGTTTTTGATATCTTTCATAATTATAAAAATGGATATACTCATCTATCGCTATAGACAGGTTTTCAAATGTCTCAAATTTATGTAAGTAATACTTTTCACACTTGAGGGTTCCCCAGAATGATTCCATTGGTCCATTATCTATACATCTACCCACACGTGACATGCTTTGAGTCATTTGGGCTTGATCCACCTTGCGTTTGAACCCATGAGAAGTGTACTGAAATCCTCGATCACTGTGAATAAGTGGTTGTTCTTCCTCTAACTGTTCTATTGCTTGGTCTAGCGTTTTGAACACGAGGCTATTATTATTCGAATGTCCTACTACATAGCTTACGATTGATCCATCATACAAATCTAAAATGGCACTTAGATAAGCTTTCTTTTGTGAACCATATTTGAATTCTGTGACATCCGTTACCCATTTTGTATTTTTCTTTTCTGCTGTGAATTCACGATTTAACACATTCTCCGCCACATGTTGGGGGATAGAACGCTTATATCTACTCTTCTTTTTTCGAATGACGCACTGTATATCCGCAACCCTCATCAGCCTATAAATCCGTTTAGGATTAAATTTCTTGTTTAAGATTCGGTTTATATTCATTGTCATTCGACGATACCCATAGATGCCCTCCACTTTCTTATGGAGAGCTTTCAGCTCTTTTATAATCTCATTATTCTGACGCTCTTGCTTAGAAGGCATTCGTTTTAGCCACTTATAATAGGCAGCTCGTGAGAGACCTGCGATTTCACAAAGCAAAAGAATACTTACTTTTTCTTTAACATGTAGTTCCTGGATGGCCATATATTTATTTTCATTTGGTATATAGACTACTTTTGCCTCCTTTCGATCTCCTCTAACTTTTTTAAGAATGCATTTTCCGCCCGTAATCGTTCATTCTCTCGTTCTAATCTTTTCATCTGTAACTTAAATGCCTCATCAGGTGTTAACTCGTTTTCTTGCTTTGTTCTTCCACGCTTATCTTTAAGCGCTTCATCTCCATCTTTTTCATACTTCTTAACCCATTGATACACCTGTTGGTAGGAGACCTCGTATGTTTCAGCTTTTTTCTGATAATCCTTCCCGTTCTCCAAACAATCAAGTACAATCTGTCTACGTTCACCCCATGTTGTTTTTCTTCCTTTAGTCATAGAACTCGTCCTCCCCATAGACGTACCCTTTAATTCTCTATAACTATTATACGTCTTAATCCATTCCTGGAGGACCGATCTACTTGAAATACCATACATTCTTATAAGTTCATTCTGAGAGTATTGACCTGACAAATAATCCCTAACAGCTCTGACCTTGAGCTCTTTAGAATAAGACTTCCAGGGACTTGAGGATCTAAGACCTTCCATTCCATATCTCTCAAATTGCTCAATCCATTTCTTAAGAGAGGTCTTGGCTATCTCAAACTTTTTACAATGCTCTTTTATTGTAAATTCGCCCTCTTTATAAGTAGATAAGACTGTGTATTTAAACTCTTTAGAATACCCCATAAAAAAACTCCCCTTAAGATAAACAGACTTTTTATTTCATCTGTCTACCTTAAGGGGAGCATATCAT
>NZ_JACZDX010000022.1:0-1591 GCF_015903925.1 Fictibacillus sp. 23RED33
GAGCAAGACAAACACTTTTATGGAGAGTTTGATCCTGGCTCAGGATGAACGCTGGCGGCGTGCCTAATACATGCAAGTCGAGCGAATGATGAGGAGCTTGCTCCTCTGATTTAGCGGCGGACGGGTGAGTAACACGTGGGTAATCTGCCTGTAAGACGGGGATAACTCCGGGAAACCGGGGCTAATACCGGATAATAAGAGAAGAAGCATTTCTTCTTTTTGAAAGTCGGTTTCGGCTGACACTTACAGATGAGCCCGCGGCGCATTAGCTAGTTGGTGAGGTAACGGCTCACCAAGGCGACGATGCGTAGCCGACCTGAGAGGGTGATCGGCCACACTGGGACTGAGACACGGCCCAGACTCCTACGGGAGGCAGCAGTAGGGAATCTTCGGCAATGGGCGAAAGCCTGACCGAGCAACGCCGCGTGAGCGATGAAGGCCTTCGGGTCGTAAAGCTCTGTTGTTAGAGAAGAACAAGTACGAGAGTAACTGCTCGTACCTTGACGGTACCTAACCAGAAAGCCACGGCTAACTACGTGCCAGCAGCCGCGGTAATACGTAGGTGGCAAGCGTTATCCGGAATTATTGGGCGTAAAGCGCGCGCAGGCGGTCTCTTAAGTCTGATGTGAAAGCCCACGGCTCAACCGTGGAGGGTCATTGGAAACTGGGAGACTTGAGTGCAGGAGAGAAAAGTGGAATTCCACGTGTAGCGGTGAAATGCGTAGAGATGTGGAGGAACACCAGTGGCGAAGGCGGCTTTTTGGCCTGTAACTGACGCTGAGGCGCGAAAGCGTGGGGAGCAAACAGGATTAGATACCCTGGTAGTCCACGCCGTAAACGATGAGTGCTAGGTGTTGGGGGGTTCCACCCTCAGTGCTGAAGTTAACACATTAAGCACTCCGCCTGGGGAGTACGACCGCAAGGTTGAAACTCAAAGGAATTGACGGGGGCCCGCACAAGCAGTGGAGCATGTGGTTTAATTCGAAGCAACGCGAAGAACCTTACCAGGTCTTGACATCCTTTGACCACTCTAGAGATAGAGCTTTCCCCTTCGGGGGACAAAGTGACAGGTGGTGCATGGTTGTCGTCAGCTCGTGTCGTGAGATGTTGGGTTAAGTCCCGCAACGAGCGCAACCCTTGACCTTAGTTGCCAGCATTCAGTTGGGCACTCTAAGGTGACTGCCGGTGACAAACCGGAGGAAGGTGGGGATGACGTCAAATCATCATGCCCCTTATGACCTGGGCTACACACGTGCTACAATGGATGATACAAAGGGTTGCGAAGCCGCGAGGCCAAGCCAATCCCAAAAAGTCATTCTCAGTTCGGATTGTAGGCTGCAACTCGCCTACATGAAGCCGGAATTGCTAGTAATCGCGGATCAGCATGCCGCGGTGAATACGTTCCCGGGCCTTGTACACACCGCCCGTCACACCACGAGAGTTTGTAACACCCGAAGTCGGTGGGGTAACCCTTTTGGGAGCCAGCCGCCGAAGGTGGGACAGATGATTGGGGTGAAGTCGTAACAAGGTAGCCGTATCGGAAGGTGCGGCTGGATCACCTCCTTTCTATGGAGATTATGAAACACCTTCG
>NZ_JACZDX010000023.1:0-1450 GCF_015903925.1 Fictibacillus sp. 23RED33
TGAACTGCACCCCAAATTTTAGACACAGTCTTAAATTTGGAGGTGCTTTTCTTATGGCTAAATTTACGATCGAAGAAAAAATAGCTGCTGTTAAACGATATTTAGAAGGGGATGTAGGGTATAAAACAATCGCAAAAGAGATTGGTGCGAATAATAGTAAAGTTCTATTTTGGATTAGAAAATATGAATACCACGGTGAGAATGCTTTTTTCAAAAGCTATACAAATTACCCCTTAAACTTTAAACTAGACGTACTAAAATATATGAACGACAATGGGACGTCTATCTTTGATACAGCCGCGATTTTTAATCTGCCATCCGATTCTACCTTGTGGAAATGGCGAGATTTATTAGAGACTCAAGGTTTGGATGCCCTGAAACCAAAGAAAAAGGGGCGGCCAAACATGAATAAGAAAGATCAAAAGTCTTCCAATAAGACATCACCAGCTAAAGGATCAATCGAAGCGCTTCAACAGGAATTAGAAGCGTTACGTATGGAAAATGCTTATTTAAAAAAGTTGAATGCCTTAGTTCAAAGCAAGGAAAAATCACCAAACAAGTCAAAGCGCAAGTAGTCTATGAATTAAGGCATGAGTTTTCGGTACAAGCACTTATAAAGCTAGCAGGAATCCCACGTAGTACCTATTATTATTGGGTGAAAAATTTCAATCGTCCTGACCCTGACGCGGAGTTAAAAGGCTTGATTCAAGTTATTTATAAGGAACATGAAGGCCGTTTTGGCTACCGTAGAATTCGCGATGAACTTAGAAACCGTGGACACCAAGTTAACCACAAAAAGGTACAGCGTATCATGAAGGAACTAGGATTAAAATGTCTCGTACGTATAAAAAAATATCGTTCTTATAAAGGAACGATTGGGAAGATTGCACCAAATATTTTAAATCGTAATTTTAAAGCTGAGAAACCAAACGAAAAGTGGGTCACGGATATTACAGAGTTTAAATTATTCGGAAAGAAGCTTTATTTATCACCCGTATTGGACTTATTTAATGGAGAAATTATTACCTATACAATAGGGGCTAGACCGACATACTCTCTTGTCTCAACGATGTTAGATCAAGCTCTAGCGCATGTAACAGATAAAGATAAGCTTCTTATACATTCAGATCAAGGCTGGCACTATCAAATGAAACAATACCGTAAGGTCCTCAGTAAAAGTGGCATCACCCAGAGTATGTCTCGTAAAGGGAACTGTTACGATAACGCTGTGATGGAAAACTTCTTTGGAATCCTAAAATCTGAACTTCTTTATCTAAAAGAATTTGAAAGTGTGGAACACTTTAAACTAGAGCTGGCTAAATATATGGATTACTATAATCACAAACGAATCAAGGCAAAATTAAAAGGCATGAGCCCGGTTAAATACCGTACTCATGCCCTAACTGCTGCCTAATGAAATAACCGTGTCTAACTTTTAGGGGTCACTTCA
>NZ_JACZDX010000024.1:0-1131 GCF_015903925.1 Fictibacillus sp. 23RED33
GCATAACGTTTGGAAACGTCGTATCTAGTTTTGAGAGAACATAAAAAAATGATGAAAATCATTTAAAAAATCTCTTGCTTTTAAGAATTACATAGAGTATAATTTTATCTTGTCGAGATAAAAAATAACTCGCTAATCTGGTCTAGTGATGATGGCAAAGAGGTCACACCCGTTCCCATACCGAACACGGAAGTTAAGCTCTTTAGCGCCGATGGTAGTTGGGGGTTTCCCCCTGTTAGAGTAGGACGTCGCTAGGCTAGATATAAAATGGAGGATTAGCTCAGCTGGGAGAGCACCTGCCTTACAAGCAGGGGGTCGGCGGTTCGAACCCGTCATCCTCCACCATTTTTCTTACTTGCCGGTTTAGCTCAATTGGTAGAGCAACTGACTTGTAATCAGTAGGTTGGGGGTTCAAGTCCTCTAGCCGGCACCATTTTGCACGAGCCATTAGCTCAGTTGGTAGAGCATCTGACTTTTAATCAGAGGGTCGAAGGTTCGAATCCTTCATGGCTCACCATTTATACACGCGGGTGTGGCGGAATTGGCAGACGCGCTAGACTTAGGATCTAGTGTCTTTGACGTGGGGGTTCGAGTCCCTTCACCCGCACCAATTTCCATTTGATAATTAAATAAGTTTGCGGAAGTAGTTCAGTGGTAGAATACAACCTTGCCAAGGTTGGGGTCGCGGGTTCGAATCCCGTCTTCCGCTCCAAAGTTATTGTTATTGTATGTGCCGGGGTGGCGGAACTGGCAGACGCACAGGACTTAAAATCCTGCGGTAGGTGACTACCGTACCGGTTCGATTCCGGTCCTCGGCACCACATACATGCGCCCTTAGCTCAGCTGGATAGAGTGTTTGACTACGAATCAAAAGGTCGGGAGTTCGAATCTCTCAGGGCGCGCCATGTTTTTTACGGGAAGTGGCTCAGCTTGGTAGAGCACCTGGTTTGGGACCAGGGGGTCGCAGGTTCAAATCCTGTCTTCCCGACCATTATAACAAATATGTTATTTGGGGCTTTAGCTCAGCTGGGAGAGCGCCTGCCTTGCACGCAGGAGGTCAGCGGTTCGATCCCGCTAAGCTCCACCATTTTTCAGAAAATGTTTCTGACATTTTCTTTTTTATTGCAAAAA
>NZ_JACZDX010000025.1:0-297 GCF_015903925.1 Fictibacillus sp. 23RED33
AAATACACATTTTAGGTGTCGGTCGGTTTTAAAAAGAATGCTCCATGATGCATCGCTGCATACGGAATTCGCCCAGGTCCTGCTTTGCCAAACATTCCACTACAGAATACACTCTTCTCCACCAAGCTTTCGCTTCAGGTACGGTAATCATCTGGGGATTTATTCGCCCCGTCTAACGGCTCGCCAGCAAAGTTACTCGCCGCCCTGGTAAGACGGGATACCTTGGTGGAAATTTAACGTCTAATTAGCAACAGAATAACCGCCTTCCGGTACATCTGAGGAGCGCTTCGCTACATA
>NZ_JACZDX010000026.1:0-283 GCF_015903925.1 Fictibacillus sp. 23RED33
CTAAATTACTATGTTTTTAATTTGTATTTAAATTTTTCAAATCCTACTTCCTAAAAAAATTTAAATTCACATTTTTTCTTTAGAAATGTGATTAGTTATGCCTGTTTACTTCATTACAACGACTGTTCTATATATACTGTTTTTTTTACAGAATATTTAATATGACAGAACTAAAAGGAACACTAAAGAATATTAAAGGTTTTGGGGGGGTTACACATTTAGGGAGAGGGAGAAATCACCCTCTGAAAAGAGGGTAGAAATCCAATAGACATTAAAAAGGTTA
>NZ_JACZDX010000027.1:0-224 GCF_015903925.1 Fictibacillus sp. 23RED33
CAATTTAAAAATGCATCATCGTAAGATGTGCAATGGTGGAGCTTAGCGGGATCGAACCGCTGACCTCCTGCGTGCAAGGCAGGCGCTCTCCCAGCTGAGCTAAAGCCCCATAATGGGAATAAAGTTTTTATAAAAATGGTGGGCCTAAATGGACTCGAACCATCGACCTCACGCTTATCAGGCGTGCGCTCTAACCAGCTGAGCTATAGGCCCCTAAAGGAAGT
>NZ_JACZDX010000028.1:0-201 GCF_015903925.1 Fictibacillus sp. 23RED33
GCATAACGTTTGGAAACGTCGTATCTAGTTTTGAGAGAACATACTCTCTACAATTTAGAATCATGGTGAAAGTCATGGTTAGGTCTAGTGATGATGGCAAAGAGGTCACACCCGTTCCCATACCGAACACGGAAGTTAAGCTCTTTAGCGCCGATGGTAGTTGGGGGTTTCCCCCTGTTAGAGTAGGACGTCGCTAGGCAA
>NZ_JACZDX010000003.1:0-495279 GCF_015903925.1 Fictibacillus sp. 23RED33
TTTTGAGGTTCTTTTTCAAAATTATTAAGGGAAATAACATTGATTTTGTAGGTTAAATATAAAAGATTCGTCATTTGACTAGTCTTTTATATTTAACCAGATCTTCAATTAAAGCACCCGATAACGGAATAACACTCATTATCTTTAATATGCAAAATGGCATTTTGAACACATCTGCACTCCGTTTTTTGCACGAACTGAACTATGGCTACACTTAGGGCAAATTACGAAATTTGTAATATCGTTAAATAACTGACTTCGATTAAATAAGTATTTTTCTCCCATCCGATATGAACGAATGAAATATAAAAAAGAGATAAAGCCAATTACTCCTACAATAAGTAATAGAATGACAACCAACACGTATCACCACTCCTAATTTTAAAAATTTTTATCTTTTTTTATTGCAATCAACCTTAACTGCTCTTATTCAACAATCCTGCTCGATTGTTCAATAACTTCCTTTAAAAGTGCGTTAATCCTTCTTGGATCAACGCACCCGATTGTTTAATAGTGATTAAAAATGCTTTTTATTAATCGGAACATCACTCTTGGAATAAAAGTTAAGATGTTCCATAGCAACTCAAATAATAATTCACTTCTAGTTTCCCTGTATATACCTCTAATAGATCTCCTATATCTGCCTTTGCTCATTTTCATACTTTCTCCTACTACATATGTCATTTTCTTACCTTTTATCGACTCATACTTATTCCACTGATTAACTCACCAGTTTGTTGAATAAGACGAATTATTTTTTCTGTAATACCAAGTATATGCCCTTTCCAATAACAGCTATCAATAAAACAAATGCGAATGTAGGCATTCCCAAATCATTACCCCAGCTCAATGATCCTTCTTTAGTTGTTATATAAGCTGCAGAAGCTTTAATGGAATCGGCTAATTGAGTCATTGCGTAAACTATAATCCCTGTTAACACTGCTTGAGCAATAAGAAAATACCCTAATATTTCTTTCATATCCTAACCCCTTAGAATTTAGTTTTCTTCATTTTCTCTATTCATTGTTTAACTGACCTTCTTTTAATTCCATAAAAAAGGCACTTCTCCTTCTTGAAGAAATGCACCCGATTGTTGAAAAACGAAAAACCAAATATGATTTACTTTATGTCCAAGCGCCAATTGTTACAATGTATGAAATTACCGGGTGGGTATTCAAATTCGCAATCTGATATAAATGAAAAGTTGAGCTTTCGACAAATCGTATTTGAAGCAGGATTATCAACAGAAGGGAAAGCGTGTATGTATTTATATTTCTTTTCCTTAATTGCTTCATTAATTGCAAGTCTAACGGCATGTGTTGCTATCCCTTTCCCCTGAAATTGTGGTAGTATGCTCCACCCTATTTCATAAACACATTCATTATTCCAAGTTGATTGCCAATATACAACTGATCCAACCGCTACAAAATCAGGACTTAGGGTAATGCTAAATACTTTTCCCTTTTCACCAAGTTCAAGATACCTTTTATGACGCATTAGAACCTGTTCATTACTTTCAGACCCTCCGAGATGTTCCATCATTTCTGGTGCGTTTAATTTAACAAGTAGATCAAGGTCTTTGTCTTCCCAATTATTAATTTGTATTTGTCGTTCTTCAATTTGTTTTGAAATAACGTCCATCTCCTTAAAATTATTATTCTATATCCTTCTACTCATAATAAACTCCTTATTCCACAATCCTGCTACGTTTGTTTAGTAAATTCAATAAAAAAGTGCATGTTTCCTTGTTGAAGAAAAGCAACCATTTGTTGAATATGGAATTAAGTAAGAGAATATTTAGTTGCTAAATAAATTAATTGTTTTTCGCTCTAGCCTTTTGAAACAGTTTTACAATAAATAAAGTTAGGAAAAATGTTACCAGATTAAGAGCAACTCTTTCCCATCTTTCTAATCCCTCACTAAAAACAGTCATTACAGTTGCTGTTACAGCTCCTGCCATAAGTATTTGAACTATATTCATAGTTTTTCTCCTTCTTTAAGAAAAGCACCCTTTAGTTGAATAAACCCCATATAGTAAATGTATCTTGGTATTCCAGTATTTCGATACAAATACCATATTCTAATTTAGGTTCGACAATAATAAAATCAAATTCTTCTTGTGAATAACCACTAAAACTGATCATCCAATTAATTTCCTTAAAAACATTCCCAATATCTACGATAATAGCACCTGTTTCAAGATAGGTTTGGTGAAACAAAATAACATTTTTATCTTTAAACGGCATTCTCGATTTAAAATCACTAATGTGTTTTATTGCTGTTTCATGGCTGTGTTCAAATTTAATTTCAAGTTTATCTTCTTTTAGTTTATTAATTTTAACAAATAGTGACTCGAGTAAAAACTTAGAAGACTGAATATCTAAAAAGGAATCAAGTGATAAGCTGATACTTTTAGTTTCCATTTTCTTAATAATATTTTCTCTTCTGTTTTTTATTTGAAGTGATCTAACCCGTTCTTTGCGGTCGTTTACTTCCACTTATTAATACACCCCTATTTAATTGCGGTCAGCACATTAACGTACCCAATTGTAAAATTACTTATTTCAGGAATGATACCATTTTTTTGAATAAAAAAGCACTCCCCCATTTCAGGAATGCCTCATATATATTTAGCTTAATTCTCCTATAATCCAAACTTCACCTTCAAGATAATAGTCCTCGTCAGAAATGATTTCCTTATATCCCTTTACTTCCAGATTAGAGGGAGCTTTGAGACGCCATTCTTTTAAAAGGTCTCTGTCTTTGTCTAAAGGAATCCATTTCTGTTCTTCTGAATTCCTTTCAAAAAATCCTTCAAACCAACTTTTATCGGGTAGGACTGCAATTTGAGAGTCAAACAAACTAGGTAGAGAAATGACCGTATATATTCTAAAATCTATTTGTTCTTCTTTTTTAATGCTTATTAAATGATTGACTTGATCAATTAATGTTTGCATAATACCTCTTCGTATACTATTTGGAGTCTTCTTTGAATCTACATATTCTTGATTAAAAGGTAAATGTTCATGCCAATATCCTAGACTGCTTTCGTTCAAATCAGGCATTATTTTCATTGAATTCTCTATTTGTTTAATTAATGTTTTGTATCTTCTCTTTAGTCCCCTAAGTTTCTTTTTCGATCCATTATCAAATCTCCAGTTATTCATATTAATCATCCTCTACTTAACATAAATTTACCATATCACTTATTCAACAATCTGGACCATTAGTGGAACATAATTGAGTAAATTCCATGGAAAAAAACACTATTCACTTTATAAAGTGAACAGTGCTGGATTTCAGACTAGTTATATGCCAAAATTTGTTCAGTGTAGGTTTTAAAATCTATCTAATGCTTTTCAATAATCTTTTGCACAATCTCAAGGTTTACTTCTTGATAAGCAATGTTACGAAATCCCACCATTGCCTTTAGTCCCTTACATAAATCTGTTGTGATGATGTCATTTTGCTGAAGCAGATCAAACGTCTCTCGACTTGTTTGAGGAATTCCCAGTTTCTTTTCTGCTACCACATGCATACCGAGATCAATAGCCGCTTCACAAGCACGCTGGATATTCAGAATGATGGAATCTTGTTTTGTAAAGTTTTCTAATTCAATGGAGTATCATCATACTCTTCATTTATCCGCTTTAAGCATCGTTCGATGATGCTAATCTTGTTTAGTATCACATCATTTCTCATAGATTGATCCACTCTCTTCGATTCTTTTGATCACGATCTCTCGTTCTTCGTTTAATTTCGCATACATCTTTAATGTCTTCATCTCAAATTCCATTCTGCGTTTATCATCTTTACAAGGTATCGTGTTAAAAGATCCTTCTCTTGAAATCCATAAATATATCTAACAATGATAATGTACTATACTATTAACATTTCAAATGCATTTTTTCTTGCAGCATTTTATCTGCTAATCTGATGTTTTCCTTTAAAAATAAGGGTGAATTTGCATGTGCTAGAATCTCAGTAGTAGTCATCTAAATAACCTCATCTACCTCTTCTTTGCTTTTTGCATATGGTTCACCTGATTTATAGTGACAAAGAAAAACAATATCAATGAAATTTATCCCTGATTCAGTGACAAAGGAAGAACTATTTACATATCTTAGATCTGCAACTTCACTACCTACTTCTTCAAGAATTTAAAGTCCTCTCAAGAATACACTGTTAATTTCAACTAACAGTGTGTTAATGGTTCAATTTTATTGTGAGCTAACATTTTGAATTAAAGTGTAACAATAATCGGACCATCTTTAGTAAGGATAATTGTATGTTCTACTTGTGCTACATAACTTTCTTCAGTAGCATAGGTCCAACCGTCTTCTTTTTGGTAAACTTCTTCTTCTAAAGTTGATATAAATGGTTCGAATGCGATAACCATCCCATCCTTTAATAATTCATGATCCCATGGGTCATTATAGTTTAAAATATGGTCTGGTTCTTCATGTATTCTACGTCCCACACCATGTCCTGTAAGGTTTTTGATAACCGTGAATCCATGCTGTTTCGCTGTTTCATATACTGCTTTTCCGATTCTGCTTTTTTTGGAACCCGGTTTAGCTTTCTTAAGACCTGCATCAAATGCCATTTTCGCAACGTCGCATAATTTCGTTAATACTTCTTCTCCTTGTCCAACTACAAATGAGATTCCAGTATCAGCGAAATAACCATTCTTTGAAGCAGAAACATCAATATTTACAAGATCGCCTTCTTGAATAACCCGATCACCTGGAATACCATGGGCCACTTCATCATTAATACTGATGCACGTAAACCCTGGAAAGTCATATTCACCTTTAGGAGCTGAAACTGCACCTGCTTTTTCTAATAGTTCTCCGGCAATATCATCAAGTTCTTTCGTCGTTATGCCTGGAATTGTTCTTTGTACTAAATCATCTCTAACTGAGGCAATAATTCTGCCAATTTCCTTCAATCCATTAAAATCTTCTTCTGTTTTTGCAATCATTTTTATCCTACCTCATTATTTTTATAATCATCTACATAGTAACTCTACTTTCTCAAAAAATTATACCCATGTAAATTATTTAATACTCCCTAATACGCTTAATAACAAAAAGTACATAGTGTTAGACGCGGATATACTTGCTGGCAGTTTCAATATTAATAATGACTAGCAGCTGCAAGTTGACGATAGTCTAATTAGACCTTATTATAATATACAAGTCTAATTAGACTATTATGTAAAGGAATGAAGATGAAATGATTAAATCTTTTTTAATGTTAGGACAATCAAATATGGCAGGTCGAGGCTTCTTGCATGAGGTAGAACCTATCTATAATGAAAAAATAAAAATGCTGCGCAACGGACAGTGGCAAATGATGACAGAACCCATTAATTATGATCGTCCTGTTGCTGGTGTAAGTCTAGCTGCATCCTTTGCAGAGGAGTTTGCAAAAGCCAACCCACATGATGAAATTGGTTTGATACCTTGTGCGGAAGGTGGCAGTTCCTTGGACGATTGGCATCCACAAGGTACTCTTTTTCAACATGCCTTGTCTGAAGCACGATTTGCTCTGGAAACCAGTCAAATTTGTGGCATACTTTGGCATCAAGGTGAAAGTGATAGCCATAATTCTCTACATGAAACGTATTACGAAAAGCTATCTCTGATCATTGAAACCTTTCGTAAAGAATTAAACCTTCATCATGTCCCAGTAATGATTGGTGAGCTTGGCGATTTTTTAGGAAAAACAGGTTTTGGAAAGTACTCATCAGAGTTTCAAGAGATCAACAAACAATTACGGCGATTCGCTCATGAGCAGCAAAATTGTTATTTTGTATCGGCAGAAGGCTTAACTCCCAATCCGGATGGTATTCATTTAAACGCAGTTTCCCAACGAAAATTTGGTTTTCGCTATTACGCTGCATATTCGAGAAAGTCTCATATCTTAGAGCCTCTTTCGGATGAGGATCAATCCTTAAAAATAAACAATAACTATTCGAAAACGGAACAAATTTATATTCATAGTATGGATTTAGCTCTAGGTAAAATCACATACGCTGAATTTGAAGCAAATATGGCGGTGGTGATGCAATCTTGATTCCCTTACTAATCCTTGGCTTACTTATACAAAACCCTGGCGCTCATGGATACGAACTATTAAGTTTAATGGAAAAACGACATTATCAATATATCGTTAATTTTACGAAAGGATCATTTTATTACAATTTGCAACAACTTGAAGAAAAAGGTTGGATTGAACAAACACAACACATACGCCCGAACAACGGTCGTGACATTCACACCTTTAAAATTACGTCTTTGGGCTTAGAAGAATTTGATCAATTAATGATCAAATATGGAACAAAATCCGAATATGTAAAATTACCAATCTATGGGACGTTACTATTTGCAGATGTATTCGATACAAATAAGTTGTTAGGAAATATTCAATCTCAGATTGAACAAACTGAAGCCAGAATTGCCCTCCTTGATGAATACTTAGCAAACCATAAGGAACTACCTGGAAAAATTGATTATTTTCGCCGTATGAACGAAAATTCTCGTTCTCACCATTTAGTAAACTTAAAATGGTTTCAAGAAATAAAGTCAGACATAGAGAAAGCTTCTGTATAGATAAAACTAAAAATCACCCATCCAAATTTTTCATTAAAAATGGATGGGTGATTTTTAGTGATCTAGCCATGAGCTGATGACAATGATTCAAATCATCGTCTTCCAGCCATACACTCTACTATTTTCAGGTCTACTGCATCCACTCTACCAATCTGTTCTTCCATATCCCAAAGCATAATCATTGTAGTTTCATCATTCTCTACAAACGGCTGCAATTGTACGACCTCAGAAAAATACACAGGATTTCGTTTGAAAGATCCATTCCCTACATGTTTTGAATTAACTAAACCTAATAAACTCAGTTCTTTAACAGTTTGTCCTGTTTCTTCATATAGCTCTCTAATGGCACATTCTTTTGGTGTTTCACCCGTTTCTCTCTTTCCTGCTGGCAGCTCCCACTGTCGCCGTAAAGAGTTAAAGCACATAAGAAACTTCCCTTTACATTTAATTACAGCAAAGGATCCTGAAAGTGTTCCGAAATCCTCAAGTTTTTCTTCCGTCACGTAAATAAAATCCACAAACTCATATCCGTTAGGATCTCTAGACTCGTAATCTACTTTCACTTTTACAACTCACAAAGGTAATCTATTAATTCTTTAGAACTTTTATCGTCTGCATCCGTTGATAATGCACGATTAAAAAGATCAAAAGCTTTAGGATCGTTCTCTTTTAACCATTGAAAAGATACTTTAGGACCTAAAAACCATTCACTTTTCAATTCAAAATAGATTTCTAAACTGTCTTTTAACATCCAATGAAAGCGATAGTTTCCTTCTAAATCATTTTTGGCAGATCTCACATGCATCTTTTTAAGCCAACTTTTTAAGAAGTCCTTCTCATCTTGAGTTAATAGTTTTGGTCCCTTCTCAAACGTACTTTGAATTGTAGCTAAAAACTCTTCCGCTAAACCTTTCTTGTTAATCCAAATTTCGCCTTTATGTACACGTAGAAACGGTTCAGCCTGCTTCATTTTTTCAGTAGGATAAATCCAAGCATCTAACTGCTTTCCTTCTATAAATTCTACATCATTCGTATCCTCGGTAACGGAATCTGAAAAGCAGATAAGATCCACATCGCTTTCTTCTGTATAATCTCCACGACTATACGATCCGTACAAAATGATGGTGTGGCAATCATACTTCTTCAATAAATAAGCTTCAATTTCTATTAAATCGCTATGTGTATTCATGAATGTCATCCTTTATATTCTTTGTTTGTTGTATGTGTTTTGTGTTTGAAACCATGCTCTAAGTTTTGCTGCATAACCCGCTCGTTCCTCTGGATCGCTAAGACTGCCGTGCGTCAGATAAAGATGATCGTTAAAATACCGAGGGTACACATGCAGGTGATAATGCCAAACATCCTGACTTCCACCTGGTTCGTTATGCTGCCTGGTAGATATACCATCACACGCGTAGCAATCTTTCAGAGCATAAGATACTTGCTGAGCCACTTTATGAATGTGAGCGGCGATGTCGAGTGGCAGATCAAAGATATTTTCATAATGACGGTTAGGAATGATGATCACATGACCTTTGTTGTTCGGCCACCATAACGTTGCGATAAGCGCCGTCACATACTCATCCTGATAAATAATATCTTGTTGCTTGCTTTGAACCAGTTTGTTATTGGGGTCCTCCATTCCTTGAACTACTAAACAAAAAGGCACGTATAGTCGGGCGGCATATGTGTGTACATTACAACTCTCTCCTAAGCTATTACACTAGATTTTCATTTCAACAACATTGTTCATGAACTTCTGAATTTCTTCTTTAAACAAACGTGATTCCTCAAGAAAAGGATAGTGATTACTTTCTTTGAAACGAACAAAAGTAGATTGAAGGATCGCCTCATTCATTTCCTCGGAAAACGCTATAGGACATTGAACATTGCACCTAACTTCGTCTGCCACTTAGACATTTCATAGCTCCTTCACTCTTACAATTTCTTAACCTTCTTATCGAATACTTTTATGTGAGCCGTCGCAATTAGGCATTCGTTTGGATAACCCGCACGTGCAATCATTTAACCCTTTTCCATCAAGAATCTGATCCATATATTTTTCAATGCGAGCTTCTCGCGTTTTTGATTGTTTGGCTTCAGCAAAATACCGAATATAAGCTTTTTGCCTACCTGGTGTTAAACTTTCGAAAGCTTCTTTTAAATCGGAGATCTGATCCATTTTATTTTGGAATTCGATGGGTATTGAATAATCCGCTGTTTTCTTCAATTGCACTTCTAACCCCGATTTTTCTACTTCAATCGCTTCATGAATATAAGCTTTGAGCGTACTTTCTAAATCAAGGATCTCTTGAACATTCGTAAATCGAATTTGACGCGCTGATTGTACATTTTCTGTTTGTTGAATCAGAATCTTCTTTTCGTCTTTCAACAAAACGCCTTTATGAAACAATAGAGCACAATATTCTTTAAATCCATGAATCAAAACAACATTCTTGTTATTTAACGTATAACACGGGTGCATCCACTTAAAGTCTTCAGTGAGGCCGCAGTCTAATACGATTCTTCGTAACTGTTCAAACTCTTCTTTCCACGATTTTGCTTCCTTCAAAAATTCATCAACTTTAGGATTCAACATACTTTTTGGCATAGAGCAGCCCCCTAATCATTTTTTATATGATCAACTTCTATCATTTCTATGAAAACACTATAATTCCTTTTGAAAAAGCTAACTTCATTAACAATCTCTCAGAGTTGACGCCAGATCAATAACTTAATACGATAGAACATATTTCAGATGGAGGTTTTTGTTTGATCAACTTATGTTTAGAGCTGAGTAAGTAAACCTTCTTCGTTCGTTTACATGAAGAAGGTGCCATTTATAGAGTGCAAGATATATTTGATAAGATAAGGAGACTATAAATGGATAGGAAAATTCGCATTGAACGCATGGAGGATTATAAAAAGACTGAAGAAGTGGTTAGAAATGCATTCCAATCAGAGGCATTCAGTGACAAGAAAGAGCATATTCTTGTACACCGAATCAGGCAGTCAGAAGCATTCGTTCCTGAACTTTCTTTAGTCGCTGAAAACGTAAAACAAGAGATCGTCGGGCATGTTCTGCTTTCAAAGGTTCTGATTGTTAATCATAAACAGGTCGTTGAATCACTAGCACTAGCACCCGTTTCTGTTGTTCCGGAGTATCAAAATAAAGGCATTGGGAGTCAACTTATTAAAGCAGCCCTAACGTCTGCCAAGAACTTAAGCTATCAGTCAGTTCTCGTTTTAGGTCATCAAGATTATTATCCGAAGTTTGGATTCAAAAAGGCTAGCACATGGAGAATTAAAGCTCCCTTTGATGTTCCTGATGAAGTGTTTATGGCGCTTGAGTTAACAGAGAATTCTCTGGCTCATGTGCATGGCGTTGTACACTATTCACAGGCATTTTCTTAATATTTGAATATGAAAATAACAACAAAAAAACGACCAGAGTTGGTCGTTTTCTAATGCCTTTAACAAGGCACCCGTTAGCTGAATAAGATATTAATTCTTTCTTCGTTAGAAAGGAATCCTAATGAGAAAGTTACTAAGATTAATATTAAGAAATATAATTTATTCAATTGAGTTTTCTTCCACAAGTATTTGTTTGTAATAACAAGTATTGAGAAATAAATCAAACTTGCAAATATTGTTGCAATAAGAATTGGAATTAATAAACCTTTTTCTAATGTAGGGTCTAATGTCCAACCAAGAGCTTCTGCAATGTACAAATACAGTAACACAAAAAAAATGGACAAATAATGAAATAAATACCCAAAGAGGAAATTAAACACACCAGTTAGAGAAAATCCTAAGATTTTATTCACCTTCCTATAGAGTTATCCTAAAGTCACCTGTTCGTTTGTGGAATCAGAGACACCACTTCGCTTTACATTGGCAAACATGAATCCTTGTAATCATCAATCACAATTTCCGTTTATGCTTTTCCTCAATAATCTTCTTATTCAAGATCCGCACTTCCCCCACCATCAACAGTCTCATATCCTCCACGATATATTTCGCCAGCTCTTCATCTGAAATATTATCTCCATGAAGATCCAGACGAAATTCCTGTCCTTGTAATCCTCCACCATTGGTAAAATCAATTTCAAAATCGAATTGAACACGTTTATCCATCTGTTAGCACCCCACCATCATTTTGTACGATTTATTTAAATAACGACAAAAGGAAAACAGTGATCATCCCCACACTCATCGTTCCAATGAAGAAATAACCGAGCATACGGATAGGCAGTGGCAGCCCCTGTATATTTACCTTTGAAAGATTCTTAGTTGGATAGCCCTCGATCTTTCCATAGTGTTCCATGGCATCGTTAAATGGCACTTCACTATGGTTAGGATTAGCATGCTGTTCAAGACGCTTATCTACACGTTTTTTTACTCTATCCATTTCTTCATTCATTGAAATACCCCCTAGCATATCTTCTAATTTCCATATGCTATTCTCTATTCCTTCTATAGTAATTTTAATAGATTCAATAAATGTACAAACCAATAAGACAAGCTCACATATGATATAAGGAATAGAGATTTTAGTCTTTATTCTTTTCTCAACATGAGATAGATGGGGGTGTCTTCTTTGAGAAGTTTCATTAGTATTTTAGATGGCTTATTGGCTTGCAAGAAAGCACGTAAGAGCAAGAAAAACAAAAAGCGAATCGGTTAATCAATGAGCTGCCTTTCAGGGCGGCTTTTCATGTTACAAAACACTACTACATACATTTTTTCATACAGGTTTAACAAGCCTCTCTTAAAGGGAAATATAGATTTATCACGATTTTAGGGGGCACGATTCATGAAAGAGCAAATCAAGAAAGTACTCAGCAATCCAAAAGTGCAAAAAGGAATTAAAGACAAAGTCGTTCCTTTAGTTAAAAAAGAAATGGAAAAAAGGAAGAAGAAATAAAAACGTTAAAAGTCTATACAAGTAACCCATCCATAGCAGACATTGATGGGTTACTTTTTTGTTTTACTCTATTGCACTTTAATAAAGAATACTTGTGAGGAAGATCCTCTTTTCCAAGTTCCGTTCGTACTAACAGCATAAGTGCCACTTTCACTTGGAGCCACATAAAGATCTCCATCTAGTAAAGTCACCGTTTTAAAATCAGACTCCCCCTTGGTCCATACATTTACTTCTTTTGATACTTTAATCGGTTTGCGTTTATACGATATAGCAATCTTTTCGCCTGGCGACACTGAAACAGCTTTTATTTCATTCATCATAAATGGCTCCGCATAATCTACACACGCACCCCTTAAAAACCCATCCCAGCAATAAGTGCTTTGCTTAGTTGGAATCGTGACGTTTGTTTCTGTTTTAGCACTTGCCGATGGCGGCTTTGCGTTCATGATGTAATACGTAAAGAAACTCGTGATGAATAAAAATGCCAGGACAAGAGCAAGAACCCCTTTTTTGTTCATCCTACAACCCCCTATTTTAATAACTCTATATACAAGTAGGCGTTATAAAACTGTAATTGGTTTCATCAGGTTTATCATGATTGCTCTTGATTTGTTCCTAATATCAAATATAAGGAGGATGCGATTTGAAACAAGCCCTTTATGTAGTATGCATCTACTTCATTATATGTTTATTTCTTCTTCCCTTTCTTACATTTACAAATTGGTTAATACTCACATCAACCCTTCTCCTTTTAGCATTCATAGTAGGCTATACAACATTTAGAATAAGAAAATGGTGGATCTCGTTTACAATTACAGCAGCATTAGTTACTTTGTACGTATATCTGATTAACAATAACTACTCTATGAAAATTCCTGTGCATGTTGTTTTTATTATCGGCCTGATTTACTTAATTATTGGTGTTAGCAAGCAGCTTCGAAACAAGAGTTGACTTATAAAAACCAATCTCCAACTAGTTGTTGAACAGTACCTCGCTGCTCAATATGTAGCATATGACCTGCATGATTTAATTCAGCTCAACTTGCAGATCATGTCGAAAAGTTCTTTTTAATATTCCTTTACAAGAATATTCCTTATGAGTTATATTGTATATGAAAGGAGGAACAGTTTATGGGCGAGAAACTAACAACTTTGCATGCACTTGCCGAGCCCAATCGCTTTCACATTGTTGAGCTTTTGAGAGTTGGTCCTCTTACTGTAGGAGAAATTGCCGACAGCCTTAAGCTGCGCCAACCACAGGTATCGAAGCATCTACGTGTACTTAGTGATTCTGGGCTTGTTGAGGTTCAACCTATTGCGAATCGTCGAATCTATAAGCTGCAGTCACAACCTTTCTTAGAACTAGAAGAATGGCTTGATACCTTTCGAAACATTTGGGAAGATCGGTTCGACCGCTTAGATGAATATTTAAAAGACATGAAATAAACGATAATTGGCACTACATAAATGAAGGAGGAATTAATAATGACTGTTGAAAATAAAACGAATCAATTAACTTCTAAAGTAGAAGGAAATGTACTGGTGTTAGAACGTACCTTTAATGCACCTCGCGAACTTGTGTTTAAAGCTTTTTCTGAAGAAGAACATTTGAAGCGCTGGTGGGCTCCAGGTGGCTGGACGATGTCGATCAAACAATTCGAGTTCCGTCCTGAAGGAGTTTGGCACTATTGCATGAAATGTACAGATGAGAGTCAAGAATACTTCGGACACGAATCTTGGGGCAGAGCGGTATTTCATGAGATCGTCGCACCAGAGAAAATCAAGAGCGTAGACGCGTTTTCTGATGCTGAAGGTAATGTTTCTGAAGAATTGCCTCAAACAAAAGTTACATTAACCTTTATTTCAGAAGGCAACCAAACAAAACTGATCAACCGTGCAGAATATGCTTCTGCTGATGATGTGAAGACAGTTCTAGAAATGGGTATGCTCGAAGGTGTAACGATGACTTGGAACCAGTTGGAAGAATTATTAGCAGAGATGAAATAAGTATTGAAGCGAAGAAGGCTAACTGCTTTTTTCGCTTTTTCCTTTACTCTCTTTCCTATCCTCCTTGTTAAAAAGGTAAAGAATTGCCCTAACACTTAGATAAAGCGCAGGAATTCCGATAACCAAGTAGAGTATTCCTTCTGGCATAAATTTATCATAATAGTAAAGAAACAATACAGCCCAAATGAAGATCGTAGTGTATTTGATTACATTTTTCATTTCTAATAAAACATTCCTTTTTCGCTCAAATAATTTACAAGTTTATAAGAATCAACCTTCTAACGATCCAAATTCTTTTAGGAATTCATTAATATCATTACGAGCTTCCTCTACATCCCCATAGTAGCCATCAACTGCCATTTCCCACCTATCTGTTAGAATAATAATCGACCTTTCAATATCATCACAGCTCTCTGGAATGTGACCAACAAGACGATACATATATGTACAAATTTGCGTTACATCACTTGTTTGAATTAGTTCGTCATTAAGTAGACTCAGAATTTCTTGGATCGGAAGCGCCTCATCATACTCTCCTTTTACATCGGTTAACTTTGAACATACCGAAGCTATTGTTGAGTTAGAAGATAACGAGATTTCAAGAATTTCGCATGGAGGCTGCTCCAACTTCTCTATTAATTGATCGGACCACTCGATAACATTTTTTACTCGAAAGAAGCCGATAAAGAGACCTAAACGATAGATTTCTGATTGTACTTTAATTTCCATAACATGCACCTAAACCATTCAATATTTTTCATTGATCTCTTTCAACAACTCTATGATTTCTTCATTTTGTTTATTATTTTTTCTCAACTGTACGTCAATACCAAGCAAAGTAAAAACCACGATAACTAAGATTGAGACTCCAGCGATAAACATCTCATTTCACCTGATCTTTCATAAATTTTATCATCTGTTGCATTGCGCCAAGGTGATATGCAGAGTGCGCCAACGAACCTACTACTTCATTTGCTAAGTCCTCATTCCACTCCATGTGATTAATCTTTTCTAAAAGGCGATGATATTCATGCTGCAACCCTGCTTGAATGGAAAGCCACTCCTCTTCGCTAACCCTATGAATCTCCCAGCTTTTATTCCAATCCATTGTTGGAAATGTCCCTTCATACAACCATTCATTGGTTCCCCACATATGGTATCGAATATGATCGGTATGAGCTGCGAGTGTTGTTCCATAGATTTGTTTTGATGCATCAGCAGCAGTTAGTTGAGATAAAACTCCAAATATGCCTGAGTCTGGTTTTGTATTCGTAAACCAGCTAACGGTCACTGGTTTTTGTGGTCCATCAAATGCTTCTTGTAACATCTTTTTCAATCCCGCTTCTAACGGATGATTCATACTAACCACTCCTCACGTATTCTACTATCTCTTTCCATAAAAAAGTGCACTTCTCCTTCTAGAAGAAATGCACATCCTTTGTTACGCGTTCGATTGCTTTTTAATGCTATGTGTACTATTTGCCAAATCGACTACAAACGTATTGCCTTTCGAGTTCTCAATTGTGTTCATTAAGCGAAGCTTCGCTAATTCTGGATTGTTCTCCAACATTTTAGCCGTGTTCGCCAGACTTCTTAAGGACGCCGCTTCTCCTCTAGCTCTCTCCAGTGAGGACTGCGCTTCTTTTTTCGCTTTAATCACTTCAAGGAATGCTTTTTTTAGTTCAGCAGATAACATAATATCTTTTATGTCTACTGAGATGATGGATAATCCAGCAAACGTATTATCAACAAGAAGTTGTTGAAGCGATTCATTTACTTCATTCCGCTTGCTCAACAGGTCATCTAATTCTAACGAAGATACGACATCACGCAGTTTGAGCTGCACGTTCATGTACACATGCTCTTCATAATCTTCATATTCAGAGATCAGAATTTGTGGATCAGTAATTTGATAGTTTACAGCAACACTAATCTTTACACTAAGTTGATCAGCCGTTAATAACTCTTGCCCGTTCAGCTGCATAATCGTCGGTCTCATATCAAAAACCATGATCTCTGTAGATGCTGGAGAATACTTATGCTTGCCTGGGCCTACAATCTCCTGAAAAGCCCCATATTTAAACTTCACACCACGTTCATACTCGTACACCGTTACCGAAGCAAAAAATTTCTTGATAATCGATAGAATAGCAAACACAACAATAAACACAAACCCAATAACTACAAGATATTCTAAAAATGATTCCATCCCTATTCCCCTTACTTTAAATACGTGTAAAACCACCCAACAGACATGGAGTAAACAATGGAGGTCTTACCTGCAAAATTGTTCAATCCTAAAAGCTATTGAGTGGCTTCATTTAGGGCTTCGAACCCAAAACTGGTTCCACAGCGGTATACCAGTTGCCAAAAGATGAGAAAGCCGATCAGCAACACCGTTTAAAGATTTTAAACGAAGGCTTTGCATTTCTCCAAGAACTAAATTATATCAAGATATTTAGGAAAAAAGTACATCATTTAGAAAATATTGTTCTTTAAATACTAAAAGCAAAAGCGTAAAGTTAAAATATGGAAAGTTGATAATAGGAGGAAAAAGAATGGACAATTGGGTGTTTGCGTTCTTGGCAAATATCATCGGAGGGATTATCGTCTTTTTTGCTCTCATGTTTTTGTTAAGCTTGGGAGGAGCATCAATGGATACAGCCTTCTTTATCGGAATTTTTCTGTTTGTTCAGCTTAGTTTTATCACGACAATTCTATTTCAAGTGCTACACAGAGTTAAGAATTTGGAGAGTCAGCAGACTACAACCGATGAACAATAGCAGTAACAAAATAAACGCTTGGATCTCCTCCAAGCGTATTAACTCTCCACTTCAACTTCTTTATTTTTGAACATCATAACTTGTATGATTTTTTCTTTTGACATTAAGAAATAGCCATATTGAGAAGATCATCATGATACAAAAAGTTATGTTTTGCGCTATGCCTATACTATTACTCCAGCTTCGATAACCATTTAGCAAGAGTTGTAGCGTTAATCCCACAGGTAAAAGGAGTAAGACATATGGGGTCTTTTTAAATAAAAAGCCTGCAGCTCCACCGATACAGCCGCCGACTAATGACGTTCCATACCAAGTGACATATACAGTGATGATTTCCTTAGTAGTAGATTGAATCGCTGTCTCTTCAAAAACACTTCCTATTATGAAATAAAACGTAATAGCCAATGTTGTGTAGATGGCTCCGAACAAAATTCCTTCTTTTAAGTTCCTTCCATACAAATAACCTACAATCATTGCTACGATAAACCACATTGGTAAAGAATTGACCATGATTGCTAGATAATAAGTGATAGTTTCGAGTGCTGAAACGTTAGAGCCTTCACCAAAATACGGGGAATGATCAGAAACCACTGAAAAGCATCCAACGATTAGACCAACTATAACTGAAAATAATATAAAGTTTCTCCAATGCTTTAGTTTCATTTGGTTGTCATTCAAAGTGTTTTCCTCCAAACCATACTGAAGTAAATCTATTCGTGTGGTCTTTAAATGATGGATAATCCTACGATTTGGTCAGTAAACAAGACCATTTCGCCTAACTGTCTTTTTTGATCTGGGTTTAAGATAGGACTTATGGTGACATCTTTTAGATGGAGTGGTGCCGTTACATTCAAAGCGGTCATCGTTTCTGGCAAGCTTTCAAGTCTGCTCCCCAGTTCTGTTAATCCCTCTGAAAAGAAGTACTTATTGTTTTCTTCCTCTTCATGAGTAAAGTGATTAATCTTACCTTGGATATAAGCATTTTGCGTGATAATTAATAGTTGGCTATTAGGACCAATCGTCTTTATCGAACCATCATAATCTTGAGTGAATTTATGTAATACATCATCAAAAGTCGTAGTTATGGCTTTTTTGTAATCAAAAACATGATTCAATTCTTTTACATTAATCATATTTATCTCCCTCTACATACACACCTGATTTGAGATAGTCTTCACGAAGAATTCCATACACAGCACAATCTTTATACTGATTCTTCGCATTGCGAATCATGTGACGGATCACACCTTCTTGTTTCATTCCAACTTTGGCCATAATCCTACCTGAAGCAGGATTATCGGTGTTATGTGCAGCTGAGATCTTATGGATGTTCATCTGTCGGAAGCCAAACTCTACCACAGCTTGCAACGCCTCAGTTCCGTACCCATGGTTCCACCACTTGAACCCAAGCGAATAGCTTACCTCACAGTTATCAGTCGAGCTATCAAAATCGTACAGGTCGGTTTCTCCAATCAGTTCACCTGTTTCTTTCAACACGATGCCCCAATAACAAAATTCCTGATCTTCATACTGACTGACGATCTTCTTCACCCGCTCTTCTGTTTGAGCAACACTCGTGTGAGCAGCGTTCACTCGATTGTCTGCGACGCGTTCGTCTGAAAGCCAATGGTCAAATATGTTTTGAGTGTCGGATGGTTTCAAAGAACGAAGAAGTAGTCGGTCAGTTTCTAAAACGGGAGTTCCGGAATACTTAATCATATACACACCTCATACACAGCGAAAGACTGCTATTTTGTCACGTACCAATATACGAACAACCCTATGGCGATTAATGCCCAGCCAATAGAGAACAAATATCTTCTCATGTTAGAAACTCCTTCATCATTCAGTTGAGATTCACTAATGTACTCTTCAACCCACACACCAGCATTCAACTTCTGAAACCAATTCTGTATCCAATTTTCAGGCATGGACACCGTATTCAGATCGAGTGCTCTTAATTGTTTATCTGTATACGTATTGACTAAGTATAAATCCCACTGACACTCGATATCTCTGGCTATGAAAAAGGTAAGATCTCCTTTTTCGTCTAGATCTTCTTCTTCCCACGCCATCGTTAAGTTATCGCACCATTTAGCAAGTTCGTATTGAGAATACTCACTCTTATTCTCACAGAAATCATTTAACAGCTGTTTCAAATTTTCATATGAATACTCGAGATTAATTATAGTCTCATTCCAGTTCCAGGTCATAAAAGGTCCACTTCAATCTCAGCTCCGACGTTTGACGCGAATGTGAGGATGTCTTTCTCTAAATACAAAGCTGGTGCTTGCCCGTTTACCATTCGGATTACAATATAGATTTTACTCGCTAAGCCAAACTCTGCTTGTAATTCATTAATGACATAGCATTTATCTCTCAACTGATTCATAACTTGCTGAAGTTGTTCATTCACATCGAGTGAGTATTGGTAATCTGTTCCGTACTCCCAATTTGTTTCTTTTCTACGGAGTGAAGAATTCGCTGGTATGAGATCTCCCTATTTATAGCTTTCTGTAGGTGTGATTTCTAGTCTTCTCGTCACTTCATTTATCGGAAAGCCATCGCCAAAAAGGGAGAAGTACACTTTCACTTGTGTTTCGTTCATAAAATCTCCTAGCAATCCGTTTCTTGTTTTATTTAAAGAGGTGGATTTTCTACACCTAGATGAATCCAGTCTTCTTTCGGTGGCCCATATACTCCAAAAGGCTTAATTCCCGCTTGACGCATTAAGATTGTTGCTTGTCCACGATGGTGAACAATGTGCTTGATGAGTCCCATCAGAATCTGCGCGTTTGATTCTTCTCTACCGAAGGCCGTTTGCACTTCTCTCAAGCTTTCGTCTGTCCATTGCTCTTCAATGGCTTTCGTTGCAGCAGAACTTAAATCTTTAAAAGTGTCAGCAATCTCTTTAGCTGATGTTGGAACCTCTTCTTTATGTTTTACTTCATCAACTTTCAAACCAAAATGAGCTAAATACTCTGGAATATTAGTGGTAAGATGCCATGCGATTCTCCCTAACGTTCGTCCTTCTTGATAAACTTTTTGTTGCAACGATTCATCGGTTAAACCATCTAACACCTTTTCCGTTAGCGTTGCTTCGCGATTCCATTCTCGAATAAAATCCGCAATGGTTATGTACATATTTAAAACCTCCATTATCTATCCTAAATCATCCAGCAAAACCACTTCACCCGTTTCAGCATTCACGCCATGATGACAGTCTAACTTTCCGCATAGAATATACTGCTTCTGTTCATCGTCATACACATAAAATGGTTGGAGCTCAAATAAGCCTTTCAATTTTTCATACGCTTCGTCTTGTGTAACCGCTACTTCACCAGGTGCTTCAAAGGAATTATACATCTCTAACATGAACTGGTTGTCAATGTAGTTCACAACGTCCATCGAATGTGGATCTAGGAATACCGACAGTTTTCTTTTAAAAACCCGTGTTTCATGTTGATCCGTTCCGAGTGTCGCAACTAGAAACTTTTTGTCTCGATGTAGAGTTGTCACACGCCATATCCCAGCGTCTTCCGGATATTCCTGACGCAATAATCGTTCTACTGCTTCCACACACTTCTTCTCATCTTCCTCAGTAATAGGTCGGGTGGTTGGAGAAGGCATGCAGGAAAAGGCTTCATCTACGGTAATCTCTTCTTGCAAATCGATTTCTTTACGCTCAAAAGCTCCAGAAATTGGCTCGTTCCACTGCAAAATGTGATACACTTTTTTAGAAGTCCCACCATCTTGAAGTATTTCAAACGGTTTGGTCATCTGATCTTTGTTTCTTATGTAGATCTCTTCTACCGCATACACGGCAAATAGCTTCTTTTGTTCAAACGACGGAAATTCAATTCTTTTCAATTGTTTCTTGGCTATGTGTTTTGCTTTCTCTAAGGAAAGAGTATAGGATTCGCATTTTACCGTATGACCTGTCGGAAACTCTCCATGAACGGAAAAGAAGGTTAGCTGTCGTTTATCATTCCATTTCACTTCAATCATTCCAGACGGAGAGATAGGAGTATTGTCTATAGATGAACGAAATTCTATTTCATATTTTGTCTCTTTATGTATTTGGAACTGCTCGTTATGTGTTAAGCCAGTTTCTTGTTTGATCCACTTAATGACTTCCTCAGTTCCACCAGCAAACTGAATTCCATCTCGTGCATAGGTCTCACCCATCACAAAGATTGCATTATTCAATTTTCCGGTGTTCACGTCGTATTCAATGACCACTGTACCATCAGGATTTGAATCATCTTCATCGGACTCCGTTCCATTCGGAAACCACTCCAAACAAAGTATGTAACTCGTTTTTTTGAAGTGGTTCACGTTTCTCCAGAGACTATGATGATGTAAATAGTAGTTTCCGAGTCCGAACGTTGTTTGGGCTTGATCTACGAATGCTTGTATTCTGCTATCCACTACTCTCGCTCCTTTTGTGACTGTTCGCCAAGTTCTCCCATGACGATGAATAAGATCCAGACTCCAAGAACGACCACAACTCCGTAACCTACATAGTACAAAACTGTGTTTATAAACCAGATTAAGGCGTCAAATGGACCAAAACGTTCCAGATCCACTAGACTTAGTGACATAAACCCAAGTCCGACTAGAAATCCATAAAGCAGATGCTGCATTCTGTTCATCGGAATCCCTTCCTTATTCACCTTACTTCTTTTCTAAATAGATGTACTCATCCACCGTGTTCATAGCAGAAGAGGCTTTCAAGATCTTCATCCCCTTCAATCGGCTGCCGCACTGAAAATGAACCGTGTCATCTGCACCGATCTGGATCTTGTGCGTTGCGCTCTCTACCCAATCAATCTGCATCTTTACGATATACTCACCAGGAGCTACATCCAGTTGTTTCGTTTCTCCGTCCTTGATCTGTTCTGTCTTGCTCTCGTTCAGGTAAATATCAAACTTTCTCATCTTGTTCATGAACTGACTGTCTCTTTTAAACACTAATTTCCCCATTTTCGTCCCATCCTTTTCTATGATTCTTACAAGTTATTACATTCTTTAATTATATACTTCATATAGCTGAGTGCATCATTTCTTCTCTTCCTCATCGATCCGTAATGCGAGAACTTATTTTCATTTCGAATTCGCAATGCTTCCCGGATGATTTGATGATACTCTTCAGGAACCGTTTGGAGTGCGTATTCACCAGCACCCGCTTTTGACGTGATGTCTTCCTCTCTTAACGAATAATAAAGACGCGTCACGCCGAGCACACCCCACTCGATCATGTTAGCACTCATATATAATCCTATATACTGAAGAGAAGGAAAACGCTCACAATTCTTCACCCAGTTTAGCCAATAACTGTTAATATTCTCGACTAAGTTTGATTTCAATTCAGTCCAATCTACAGATAGATTGTATGTTTCAATCGGCAGTCCTTTAACGACGATGCCGTATTTCTGAAGTTGGTACGCGTCGATCCAATTACGGTGAAAAGGTCGATAACTTTGAAGCTTTCCTTCATTAAAATACGGACATGAAGAATTACCGTTGTTTTCACTCTCTAGATCTTCTCGCGTCAGATACATGCCATCTAAGCTCGGCTGCGGATACTCTTTTCTCATCTCCTGGTGAATTTCTTTTAATTTCTCAACATCTGATTGTGTTAGCTTTTCTTTTGTTACCGCATAAAAGTCAATATCACTTAATTCTTCTTGGTAAGCTCCAATGGAAACAGAGCCGAATAGATAAAATGACTCCAACTTATTAGGCAGCTTCTTCTCTATTTTTTCAAAGTAAGAATTCAATACTATCTTTACTTCTTCAGGTATACGTTTTGGTTCATTTCTTGTTTGCGTTTGGGTCATACCGTTAGCCTCTTTTCATGAACACGTTGTATTCCTACATTTTAGCATATTTATCCATTCGCCCCAGTATGAATTGACATACAACCAAAAGGTGTTATATTCTTAACGTAAAACCAAATGGTTATATATTCAGATTAGGAGATGAATGTTTGTGTCAACACTACCAGATATTAAACAAACCGCAACCTTTAACGCACCGATTCAAAAAGTGTGGGATGCTGTATCGACATCAGAAGGCATGTCAGCGTGGTTCATGCCGAATGACTTTAAAGCAGAAGAAGGACATGAGTTTCACATCCAGTCCCCTTTTGGCCCTTCACCATGTAAAGTGCTCGTGATCGATGAACCGCACAAGCTATCCTTTTCATGGGACACGGACGGCTGGGTCGTGACGTTTCTGTTAGAGGAAAAAGGAGATCAGACAGAATTCACATTGATCCACAGCGGTTGGAAAGAAGACTCGATCGTTGGGAAAGCAAATCAAAAAGCGCAAGATGTGCGTGACCGCATGAACGGCGGATGGGTTGGTATTGTGAATGAAAGACTGAAAAAGGTCGTTGAGGGCTAAGTGGCAGCACGAGCAGAAAAACACGATGTTTTTAAAGCAATTGCCGATCCAACAAGGCGTGAAGTATTGAGGTTGCTTTCTGAAAATGAGCGCCCGATCTCAGAGATTGCGGATCACTTTGATATGAGCCGAACAGCTGTAACGAAGCATCTGCAGATTCTAACGGAGGCTGAACTAATTTCCGGCAGAAAAGAAGGTCGGGAGAAAATTTATCAGTTGCATCCAGAGCCTTTAACTGAAGTGAAACAGTGGTTGTCTTATTATGAAAAGTTTTGGGGTAATAAGTTTTCTATGTTGAAGCATCTGGTTGAAAAAGATAACTTGTAACAGATTTAAAAGCTCAAGGAAATATTCCTTGAGCTACTATTTGTTTAGTGTATCAGTAACTTTCTTGAAAAGCTTGCTTGGATTTTGTACAAATTCAGCTCTATCTATTGACTCATACTGTGAGTCTCCTACACGTTTCACCTGTATTTCAAACTCGTTTACAGAAACGAATATTTCGCCCGATTGTATCTGAACAATCTCGGAAGCTTTATCAACATAATTATGGTTCAAGTTTACCTTAGGATTGTTCGTTAACCTACGCATCGTTCTCCATACCATTAACTCATCTTTACTTTTCATATAAAGTTCAGGTAACTCTCTAGCTCCTTTTAAAGCATTTAATGTGGTTAGCATATATGAAGCTATACCATAGCCAACAGGTTTAATTACTTGCTTTAATTCTTTCCAAACGATCACTGTAAATGTAACGAATTGTTCACTATCATTAGGCGGACTGAACTTGATGTCATCAATCTTGCCATAATATCTTACTCCGTTACTTTTTGATGCTTTATTTGAAAGATACAAGGCAATATGCTTTGCCTCTTGCCACCCTTTTTTTAAGTCCTTCACAGCGATCTTAAACGTTTTTTGTTGGATACAATCCGTAAAAACTTTCTCATCACTTACTAATCCAACCAGAACGGTTTCATCTAATGAAGATTGCCAGCGATCTAATGTACCTCTTGGTAGTATGCCTTCTTCTTGAATCTCTTCTGGGCTTTTTTCAATGAGGTGTTCCACAAATTGCTCAACTAACCTCGTTGCATTTGGTAAGAAAGGTAATCCTCCGATATTAACGGTCTCAATACTTTTATAAAATGCATGCTGCTCATACAATTCTTCTTCAAACCAAGGAAATAACACATATGCTCCAAAGGCTGTTCGTTGATATGGTCCTTCATGCTGAACAACTAACGCATCTCTATATCGATGCATCGTGTTTATGTCGTCTTCCATCGGACCAGGGCTCTTATATCGCTTTCCGTAATAACTATCTTCAACAGCAAAATCAATACGATATTTGGCATCAAAAATATAATTATAGGTATAATCCTTACCTTTCTTTTGAATACTCAGCATCGTATCTGGTTTCTGTGTTATCGTAGGAAGATCCTTTTCTTCCTTTTGATATTGAAGAACAATCTTCTCTCCTGTATGTGGGTGTTGATATACCCGTTTGGCAGAGTTACTGCCGTCGAGGTTTACAAACAGACCTTCTCGATTCACCTTCACCACATCTTGAGATAAGAGTACATATTTCTTATCCAATAGAGCACCAAGTTTAAGATATGTCCAATACTCATATAGTTGAGCAACATCTTTAACTGACATTTTATAAATTTGACCATGTAGTTCTAATCCACGGGAAAGTAAAACATAGATTTGAAAGGCTTCTCTATACCCTGGTGCCATCTGTATGACTAAAGTCATTACCGAACGATCCAACTTACTAATGGTCTTCCAAAATGGATTTTTAATTCTTCGCTGGAGTAGTTTCTGCATGTCTTTGATGGCTTTAACCACTTCTTGATCTGGTTCTGTTTTATAACGTCCAATAGGTACTTCTACCTTATTCAATAAATTCTTTAGCTTATCTTCAATTCGAATCATCAACCACTTGATTAGACGGTTTTCCATCGTATCAAATGAGTGCTCTTTTTTTACCTGCCAACCCTCAATAGGCATAAGTTGTTTGTTCTCAAACTGAATACCCTTTGGAACCTCTTGAAACAATGAAGCTCTTTTTCTAAGCTGGTTTCGGCCATAAGAGTCCATCTTCTTTAGTTGATCACCTCTCACTTTCTGATGAGTGGTAATCAATTGATGATGCGGTTGTTGCTCAATTCTTTTAATTGCCTGTAGGAAGGACCTAAAATGATGTTGTATTAATCGATAAAATTCAGCAGCACTTGCTTCTCCTTCTACCCTAGTCCTCGCACCAAGATAAGTTTTTCTTAAAAAGTGAAACGCTAAATTATAGATCTCTTCATTCACTTCATCTAGTAGCTTTCGATAATCTTCTTTATAATCTAGCTTTGAAGGAAAGATTTCAAAAGTTACAGACAATAAGGTTTTCCCTTGCGTACGAATTTCAAATGACGACAAACCGACTTCATTTTGGAATTGCAGACTTCCCATCAGAACCTGCTTAGGACCCACTGGTACACTACTCACAGCATTTCGTAAAAGATGATGTTCGTGATAGAATTCTAACTCTGAATCTATTTTTGATGTAACGATAATTTGATAATTACCATTCTCAAAAAAGATAGGTCTAAACGTTGAGCCGGCTGCTAACACTTGTTGATCTACATCAAAAACTTTAACAGACTGAATTGACTTTCCCTCAACCTTAAACACCATCGTTTCATTCTGAAGTTTCTTTTTATATTGAGACAACCCTTCAAACCGCTGATGATAAGGTTTTCCTTTCATAAAAAGAGTAAATTCATCCGTTTCAATTAAAACGAGTTCAACATCCTCACGAACCAATCCAGAAGGAAGTGAAGCCATCTAGCTGATACCTCCTAATCATATCCACAATCTTTTGTGCAGACTTAGGATATATCGCTTTATCGAATCCAGGTAGAACATCGGTATCATAGACTTGATTCGTGCAAATTTCATACAGCCCTTTAAGTGTATCCCATACACGCTCATCACTCCCTGAAATACGAGGAAGTATTTTCTGAAGAATCGATTGATCCATAGCTTCTTTAAATGTCAGTAAGTTATCTTTCTCGCTATAAATCATATAAAAACAAATTTCATCTCTTACTCTATAACCGACCTGTGCACCAATACCTTCAAGTTGTTTGTTAATATCGACTAAAACTTCTGTTACCATTTTAATTAACTCCATGTTATCTTTGTATGCATCTTTTAAATGCAAGAAGTCCCCCGCTAAAGACTGATTTTCGATAGACAAAGGTTCCTGTTCTTCAAGATCCTCTAAGAAAGCAAAGTGATCCAATTGAACTCTATTAAACTCAATCGTATTTGCACGGTCCAACACCTTTTTGCTAAAAGGATGTGTCGTCTCGTCCATGTTTACCGTTCCAACAATATAAACATTTGAAGGGAGAATGATGTCTCTGCCATTTACCTCAAAAGGTAATACCGGTGTAGTTATCATCTCTCCATTTTCCCATCGCCGACTTTCCATAACACTTAAAAGATCACTGAAGTAGTATTCCACTCTCGCTAGATTCATTTCATCGAGTAAAACAAAGTAAGGTTTAATCGGATTATCCATTGCTCTTTCCAGAACAGAAGTTAAGGGACCTTTCTTAAAGTCACCCTTAATATCTATATAGCCTAATAGATCAGAACCATCACTCCAGTCAGGACGAACTGGAATTAAAGTGAACTGACCATTGTTTTCAGTAGCTCCTAAGCATTCAGCAAACCACTGAACCATTTTAGTTTTACCAGTACCAGATATACCAGAAAGTATGACGAAAGGTTTTGTTTTTAATGATAAATAAAGGTTGATAACCTCTTCCCTCTTATAGAAAAAGCCTTTACTCTGTATGTAAGAATGTATATGATTTGTTACATTCGATACTTTTATATCACTTTTTTCTTCTTTGGTATTTGTATCTCTATCTAAAAAAGAATTTTTAATTTCCATTGGAAAACCCTCTCCAAACATTGAATACAATTTATTTGCAAATCCCTTTGAGACAGAGTAAAAGTAGCCTTGTTTAATATCCCCATGCTTATCGAAAGGTCCTTTTTCTTCAATTCTCCAACTTTCAGGTATTTCTACTTTCGGAATCGGATTATTTAAATCGAAATAAGTAACTTTTAATAGATTACCGTCAACTTGCCATTCATCTGTTTGTATTTCTTTTGGTTTAGCATGCTGTTCAGCTTCTTTACTCACAATTCCAATACACCTGATGTGCATGTTGCTGTATACAAAGACAATATCTCCTGCTTTTGCTTTTAATAGGTCAGTATGATGGGCTAATGGTGTTCCATTTTTCGCTCTTTGTGGTGCCCATAGATAACTACCAGTTCTCTCTTGAATATGGGTTTTCCCCTGGTTTACCCACCAGAAAGCATTATTAGATATTCTCTTAAATGAATCTAATTTTATTGTATATACAAAAGGATTCTCTGTTTTATAAAATTCAATATATTCTGCTTGATCCAAAGGGACATGAACCTGTTGTTTTTCGTTTTCTATTCTTCTTTCTCTTATGTATTCATAGCTTTTGTTAAATGTAGTAAGTAGAACTTGTTTTAATTCGGCATTATTGTCGTACCTAATTTGTAAAGAATCTACACTAACACCTTTTCTATCAACATTTGTTAATTGAGCATCATATACTTCATCATCTAGAATTAACTTAATGTTATATTTTTCTCCTCTATTAACATGAGCTCCATGATTTGCTTCCTCAAAGTCTACATGAAACTCAATCGGTATATGAGATCCATTACTAAATATTGACCAGTCAACTTTTTTCCTTGCAATCATTTGTGAATGTGTTTTTGACCAACTTCTTTTTTCTTTTATCATCATTTACTCCTGATTGATTATCATAAAAGATAATTATTTTTAATGATTAAACTAATTGTTTATTATGTTACCAATAAATAAAAAAGGATCAATAGTAATAAAAACACTCAAGCCAAATTGAGTGTTTAGTAATGCTTCCTTATCTTTACTTCTAAAGCCTTTTCAAAGGAAAACAATTTTAAATTAGAAAAATAACTAGTAAACTCCGATTCCCCAGAATAAGAAACACAAAGGTAATTTTGAGCTCTTGTCATAGCTATATAAAGCAACGACACTTCTTTTTCTTTACTTTCTTCTAGAGGGAAAGGCATGCTGTCTGTGTTCACTACGAAAACGGATTGAAAGTCTAGCCCTTTACTACTTTCAATTGTACTAATCTTTACTGATTCTTCTTCTTTTACAAAATTTCGTTTGGAACCTTCATGTTCGGTTAACCAATAGTAAGGGATATTATGCTTTTTAAATGTGCGAATGATTGTATCGGTTACAGCGAGCTTATTCGTCTTTTTAACTCGATAAAGAATCAGCATTTCTGAATATGGCACTTTACGAATTTCATGAAGTTTCTTTATGGTTCGTGCTACTTTTTCCATTTCTTCAGTGAAATTGGTAGCTTCCAACACAAATGGTTCTGGTCCCTTACGTTTTGTTCCTTGAGGATGAATAATTTCAATGCCCTCAGTCTGACCTTGGATCACTTTTGTATTTAACACCGAATGTTCTCGGTAAAAATCCCAAGCAAACTTTACAATCTGAGCTGAATTCCTATAGTTGATATTCAAAATTTTAGATCGCCCTTGGAAACTCATTCCTGTATCTTGGACATAGCTTGTTTTTCTTTTATAAATGTTTTGTGCTCGATCTTCAACGATTAACAAAGACTGTGTATCCGGATTTAACAAACGGCTTACCAACCCTAGCCATGCTGGTTCAAAGTCTTGTCCTTCATCTATTAACACCGCATCATATTTAGGTAATATGGCTTCGTTTCGATCGATCTTTTCAAGTATGGTCGGAATTTGATATTCATTGATCTTTAAATCTTGCTTCAACCATTGATGAAAGTTTCGAATCATAATGTTGTCACTCACTTTCTTTTCTTCAGGCTTCTGTACAAAATCAAAAAGGTCCTCAGGCTCCGAAAGTTTAGCATGAACCATTTGACGAATGCTTTGAGCGAGTGAAATGTTATAGCACAGAATCAACACTTTCCAGTCAGGATGTTCTTTCACAATCATCTTCGCTCTTGATGCTAAGATTAAGGTCTTCCCACTACCCGCTACACCTCGAATGAGTCGATTCTTATCTCCCAACTGTTTAGCAAGATTCTCCTGATGCAGATCCATTACCTTGATATCTTTCAAAGACAACAAGAGCTGATCTTGATAAGGAACGGCTTGTTTAAATTCCGCACTAATTCGTACTTCAGGAAACAAATGATAACGAATAGCTGCAATTTCTTCATTTGTTAACGGTTCTTTTAGCCGGTAAGGCACGATAAACATATCAAGGATTTTCTCCATCAATAACTCTTCTGAGAAGTGTTCATTTTCTGGATCAATTTCGTCTCTTGCTAACGTCAAGTTCGGTTCAAGTATGGAATATAAGTTATCTCTAACCATGTCTTTTTGATAAAGACGAGTGAAAACAACGCCGTAACCAAAAGGAAACTTAAGCTGAAATTGATACTTACCTTCTGTCTGAATAAGACTCTTATCTTTTTTCAATACATTACTTATATGAAATGCGTATTCTCTAGCTTGTTTTAATGGGTTCTTCACAGTTGCTTGTGAACCATTCGCAGCTGAAATGACCCAGTCATCTGAATTAAGTTGATATAACGTGTTCCTTGTATAATCTTTCACTTCTAACACAATTAACCCTAGATCTGGTCCTAAAATAACAAAGTCTGGACGCCGACCTTGAATTTCCGGCTCATAGTACACGATATAATCATCAGGTAAGTAGTTTTTAAGTGTATGGAATAATAGTCTTTCGCCGGCTGTGGCAGAAGATCGTATTGTAAGCGGAACCATGTATGCCATGACATTCACCTATCTCATTTTTATTCAATAATATTTTTACAATATTAGACATCTTTCTATCATTCTCTTAAAAAAACTAGTAAAAATCAACTATTGTTTGTAAACTTTACCAAATTTTATTATGCTATATCTATACATATCTCGTAAAAACGGAGTGACGACTGTGATTAAATACCTAGTATCCTTATTTAAGAATGGCAATACAACACCTAGTACTGAATCGCTTCATCTCTTTCAACAAAATCCATCTGAGTTACAGAAAATAATACATAACCAATTTCCAAGAGGCCAGGCGACAGGGTATGTATGGTTCGTACAGGATCAACTAACTGGTCATTTCCAGATTGGAAAGACCACACAAATAGATAAACGAATGAATGGGTTCACTGTTAACTTATCTTTCAAAAATGAGCTGATTTATCTTGTAAAGTCAGGAAACCATCATCAAACAGAAGCTGCTTTTCATGATTACTTCACTAACAAACGGGTACAAGGAGAATGGTATACCCTTAGTTCAGAGGATCTTACATGGTTAAGGACCGGGAATTATTCAAAATTTATTGAGGATACAATTAACAATAAAGGGATTATTAAAGAAGCGATTGATTCTCGTAGAGTTCCCCTTACACCTAAACAAGAAGAATATGCGAAATCACTCATACATAAGTTAGAACATTTTGAGTTAGTATCTGATGATATAGAATTGTCTAAGAAAGACTTGGATCGTCTCATTATGTTCTTTAAGTTTAAAAATAAAGGAACACTTGTGAATATGGTTAAGGAAGGGATATTGAAGGAGAAGAGCACCTTAAAGAATTAGTAATTATAAATTATGGCCTGTTCCTGTATATCTATGACTATGTTCAACAATAAACCTAATAATAAAAAGGCTAGAGTCCGGTACAATGCCAGCTCTAGCTTTTCTAAATTTTTATGTTTCTTAAATATAAGCAAGTATTTTATTCGCAACACGAATCATCTGCTCTTTATCAAAGATCTCATCAAATTCATGTCGCTTAACACCGTATTGCATGTATAAGCCCTTTTCTAGCATCCCGTCGTTAAACCATTTAATGTCCCTAATGGTTTGATAGCGAAATTTTTGTTGGAAGCTAAATGACTTATTTACAAACCATACACGTTTGTTGGTAGCGATTAAGTAGCCTTTAATTTCTTTCTTACTGCTTTTATCAAACTCACAGAATAAGAAGGTTAATCCTTTTTCATCTGGCTCAAACACATTTCGTATAAGAGATTGAAAGAATGCCTTATTATTTTTCACTTCGTTAAATTCGTAAGTCGTGTAAGAGTCATTTACTAGTGAGTTTAATAGATTTTCAATCTCTTGTTTTTCTTTTGCTTTTTGAACTTCAAGTTGTTGCTGGCGTTCTTCAGCTGCAAGTTTTCTTTTCATACGCTTTTGTTCTTTCACAGCTTCTTTACTACTTCGATAAGTTTGAACTTTTTCTTTTACTAGTACATTATCTTGATCTTTAGTCAAAAGCTTTACGAATAAATCTTCTGTTTTATAACATATTCTTTGATAGATCCCCATTTTACTCTCTCCTTAAGCTACCATTTTACGAGCCACATAGAATCGTCTTCCTAACCAAGCAGCTATTCCTAAACCAAAAATCATTGTGTTTGCTTCATCAGCATCCTGAGCAGCTTGTTTTCCTAATCCGTAATGATACTCATACACTGTTTCAGCTTTCATGTATTTTTGAGGGACTTCATATTTTTCTTCATTGCTACCCATCTCATAAGCTACTTCTGCTATTTTTTCAACTTCATTATTTGATTTGAATCCTTCTTTATACCATGTGATATATTTTTCTTGCTTTAGAGCAGGTTTTTTATAGGAAATCATGGTAAAGGCAGCATTATAGCCCATTTTTAAATACTTTTCTCTTAATTCATTCTGACCTTTCTCGAATCCAGTAAGGTATGCGTTTATTAATGTTTGACTAACATTCTTTGGTGTATTCTTAATATCCTTTGTTCCATCTTCAAGACCTTTTTCTTGAAAACTAACTATCTGTGCTTCTTCTTTCTCTTTTAATGCTCTGTTAAAACCAATTTCGTATTCTTGTTTTAAAAGTGTATTATTCTGATACTTTGCAGGAAGAACTAACTTTTCCTGTTTCTTTCCAGCTTCATATCCTTCCTTCTCAACAGCTACTTTCTGTTCTTCAAATTTTTGCATTCCTTCAGAATACCCTTTATCATAACCAGTGCCATAGCCAGATTGGTAAGCTGCTGAACCAGTAGAAGAATTGTTTTCTTCTGCACCTTTTGTTCCATCGTTCAACCCTTTTTGATAGCCAGCTTTTTCACCCTTTGCTGAGTCTTGCTGTTCAATCTGTTTTGGACTGCCGTTAATTTTCGCAGTATCATATCCACTTGGAACTTCACACGGAATACCATCATCTACAACATTTCCGAAGCCATCTAATCTCTCCGGATCATTTGAAGCTGAATAGCCTTTTGCATTCCAGTAAGCTACAACTTCATCATAGTTGGAAAAATCTGAGCAGTCTTTATCACTGCGTGTAGCAGGAGCCGGTTTTGCAGCAGGTGCAGGTGCTGGAGTTGAACCACCGCTTGAACCTCCACCATTATGATAGTGATATCCTGTACATAATCCTTTTGCCTGCGACTTTGCTGAACAGTTATGTCCACCACTACTGTCAGTTCTACCTGAGTGAGCATACCCTTGGTGAGGTAGAACTAATATCACTAAAGCCATTATAAAAATTAAATATTTCCCCATGCTCCCTATCTCCCTTTGTTACATTTTCATTTATTTCCAGATTTAATAGTAATATCTAACTAAAATTATTTCAATAAAATTTTCGACGAAAATGTGTTTTTCTTCTAAACAACCCCCTAAAACAAAATAAAATACTCGAATAATAAATCATTTTCTATACAAAAAAAAAAGAAACACTAGTATTTTGACCAGAGTTTCTAATATATTTTTTATATTTACACTATTATTTTTAACAGTATACTTAGCTTAAACGATCCAACCACTCACTTATATGTACATTCAACAAATCAACCTGCTCAATCTGCAAATTATGCCCCACCGTATCCAAAACCGAAAACGTCGCTCTTGGATATTTATCAAGTAAGTCATAAACATCCTTATAACCCGTAACATGGTCCTGCCTACCTGTTATAAACACACACGGTTTCTCAAACACTTCTTGGCCAATTTTAAATGTGTACCCATAAGCTTCTGAGATTTTCTCTAGAAACGCTGAATCCGCGATCTTTAGTCCAACAACAACTTCATCCCTGTACCTTTTCCATGTGTATTCATTTAACTTCACATGAATGCCTTTAAAATCTTCTCTTTCTTCTTCTGTTAGTGTGGCTAGAAATTCGTGATCCACTTCTATATTGGTTTGCTCTGGCAATGTTCGTTCACTGTGATTCGGTAGGATCATCGGGCAGATGAATGCTGCACCTAATACTCTCTCTGGGATTTTTGCGATGATGCCTCTTATGATATAACCACCGTATGATTGACCAGCGAGTAAGAAGGACTGGCCTGGTAATAACGTATCGATGAACTGGATGACTGCCTCTAGCATCTCATCCGAGTTTTGAATGGTTTCATAGTCTTTCGTCTGCCCCATTCCTGGCAGGTCGATATAAAGACGTCTGTATCCTTCTCTCTCTTGAAAGATGGGTTCCATGCAGCCTTTCATCAGGCGGTGATCCGGGTAGAACCCGTGAATCATTACGATCGGTGTACCACTTCCGTATTCTTCATAATAGATGTTCGCTTTTTGTACTTGGCGATACGACATATTTCAACACTCCTTCTCTATAAAGGGGGTTCTCTGTCATTGAAGAAATTCCTTCTATTTAGGATATAAACGAATATCATATAGGTGTTGTGTTAAAATGGAAAAAGAAAATAAACGGGGAAGGCTATCTCTGAAGAACTATTTGATTCGATTGTTATTTGGGATATTGACTGGCTTCGTTACGTATGGAATTCTAGTAGTGTTTGATTTATATAAAGGTGAAAGTTCAAACCTGATCATAGTTCTTTCTATAATATGTGGTGGATGGTTTGGGTGGTATGTGTATCGTAATTGGGCGTCTAAAAAACATTGAATGTAAGCAAGTGAAAGATAAAGAATTAAAGGAGCGTTTGGTTTGAAAGCCTATTTTATCCGATTAGCGTTTAGCATCATGTCGATGGTCATCATTTATGGAATATTCTTTTTAGTAGGATGGCACACGAAGAATTTTGCACCTTTCATCATCCTGCCGCTTGGTTTAGCCGGTGGTTATGGTGCATTGTATGTGTATAAAATGATTCAAGAAGCAAAAGCGAAGGAACAACTGTAAAGAAAAAGGACAGGTCGGAAGTCATCGTAACTTCTAACCTGTCCTTTTCTATTATGAATTGATAGAGAGTATTATTTACTTCTGACAGTTCGGACAAAAATACGACTTATGTGAAGAATGATCCACTCTCTCAATCCTTCCTCCACATCTCGGACACTTCTCCCCTTCTCGCTCATAAACATAAGTGTTCTCGTTATACTTCCCTGTCTGCTGATCACCTTCGTACATCGGAAAATCCATGTATCCCCCAAATTGAACGGCTCTTGAAAGAACAGGTTTGATGCTATCATACAAACGGATTTTCTCCTCATCAGAAAGGTCACTTGCTTTTCGTAACGGATGTAACCTCGCTTGAAAGCAAATTTCATCAGAATAACAGTTTCCGATTCCAGCGATAACGGATTGGTCGACTAACAATGGTTTGAGTGCCCCTTTTTTCCGTTCTAACCTCTGTAAAAACTCATCCTGGTACATTTCAAAAGGTTCTGGACCAAGTTCACTCAGTTTTTCTTTTAATTCAGTTTGATTCAATAAGTGTAAATACCCAAGTCTAAGTCCAATAAAGTTCAATTGAAACTCTCCAAAGGACAGAATAATTTGTTTCGTTCGATCCGGACTGTTTTTTGACGTTCCAAGAAACATCAGTCCTCCAAGCATCAAATGAAGCAGCAGAAACTGTCCTGAACTTAGTTCAAAGATCAGATGTTTTGCTCTTCTTTTAACGAAATTGATATGGGATCCTTTTACAGCATCAATAAAGGATTGAACCCCGGTGTTGATTGACTTTTCTCTGTTGATCTCTACATTTGTTATCGGCTTATGTAAGATATTATGGTTCAAGAACTCGCGATACGTTTCCATCTCTGGTAACTCAGGCAATGGTTCCAACTCCTTTAATTCTAGTCTCTCTTGTTAGTATTGAGTGGGTTGGATAAATTATGTAAATAAAAAAAGCTTGGTCAACATGTCCAGCTTTGTTTAATGCATTAGATTATGTCCAATCATTTCTGTGTCTACAAATAAAATCAATGTCCTCTAGATAATGGGCCAGATGGCCTTCGTCTATCATTTTTTGAAAAGCTAAGTCACCTTCACTCGCTTTTCTTTCAATGGTTCTGCACAACCCTTTTAGCCTAAGCAGCACCATCTCCAAAAAATCAGGATCCACTTCCTTACCATAACCATCAAAAAACAATTGAACTCTCTCTTTCATTCGTTCTGCATGCTGCCTACGATTGTAATTTACCGTTGTACCTGTTGCATCTAAATAAAATCTGCTTAAAGGCACGCACGTATAAAGCGTATACGCAATATCCCAAAGCCTTGGACCAGGTCCTGCTACATCAAAATCAATAATGCCAACAGGTCGTTCTTGATCGAAAATAATGTTATAAATGGCGAAATCATTATGGCAAAGCACTTCATAAGGATGGGGAGTGTAATCGATCGGATGCCAACCTTCTTCTAACGGAAAATCACTTACCGCATCATGATAAAGTCGAAGCATGTTAGCTACTTCTTTTAGTGAATCATTTGACCACATATATTCCTTTAAGGGATAATTTCCCGCTTCCCCTTCAATAAAGGAAAGGATCTCTCTCCCTTTTTCATCAATACCTAGAAACTTTGGTGCATATCGATAGCCTTTGTTCTCAAGATGATTTAATAGCTTGTGAATCTTGTCGCTATTGGGTTTCAGATCTCGTCGGACCGTATTCCTTAGACGAATTACGTTTGAAACATTTCCTCCAGTTAGTAATTCTTCTTTTTCAAAGTTAGACATTTACTACGCCCCCATTGTATAGAAAAGTGCATTTTTATGGATGAATTACAAGTCCTGCTTATAAACGATTCCATACTCTAAGTAAACTTTTAATAAGGTCAACGCTTCTCCCCAACCTACAGCACATCCAATGCAAGCATTTAAGTCTTTCTCAGAATTCGAATAACCAGATTCATTAAGGGTTACCATTGTACCCTCTTTATAGGGTTCAAGTTTAATGGTTACCGTTGAACTTTGTTCTCCTGGTGACCATTGGAACACAAATCTCTGGTTTGGAACAGCTTCGAGTATTCTACCTCCATCTTCAATCGTTACATGTTCACTACCGAAGTTTGTCCACCTCATGCGAATTTCTCCAGTCCCATCTGGATTGATCTCTAAAGACGTGTCATCCGTAAACCAAGCATTCCAACCTTGGGCTGTTGAAATGGATTGATACACATCTTCTAATGGTACTTTAATATAGGTTTTATGGTTGATTTCTGGCATTTTCTCTACCCTCCGTACTCTTAAATATTTTTGGAATTCTTCTGAAGTTCTCGAACGCTCCAAACAATCTCTCCGTCCTCATCCCACGTACTATGGTGTCGTTCAAAACCAAGCTTTTCTAGCACCCGAAAGGATGCAGCATTCCATGCGCGTACTGTCGACCAAAGCTTGCTACGGCCTGTAGCAACAGCAGCATCTACGATTACGGATGCCGCTTCAGTCGCATAACCATTACCGTGAACTCTTCGGAACAACTCGTATGCAATTTCCGGTTCTTCAAGCGACGAACGGCCAATAATTAACCCACAGTATCCGATATAATCACCTTCATCTCGACGTCGAATAGTGAGTAAGGCAATCCCGCTTTCTGATGCTCGGTTTCGTAAAGTGGTGATATTTTCATGAGCAGTTTCCATAGTCGGCATCCCTTTGCCCCGTTCGGCAACGAGTTCCCTATACCAAGGGGCATCCGAATCCTTCCAAAGACTGAGGATCAGTCGATCAGTTTCCATCTCAAACATCATAGGTTTAAATGTAGCTGTCATCTTAGGTGCAACCTCCTAGACTGATAGTATTAAACTATGAACGATCCACCGCGTACTTGTTTACTTTTGCCATCTCAGAACTACTTAACATCAATTACAAATGTATACGATACTTCACCATTAGACCATTTGGCTAATACCTCATAGATGTACCGACCTTCACTTGACGGAACAGCTATTCGATTGTTCTTTAATATAACTTCTTTATCTCTATCGTTTTCATACCAATGATAAACGGAAATCTTAGGATGATCTTGGATTTCAATATGAATGTTAGCGCTCGGTTTCACACTGATGGCATTAAAAGCTTCAGCAATCTGGGATGGTGATGCCGCATCCGTTGTTACAGCTTCGGTTTCTGACCCTTTTTTTCTTTCCCATTTATAATTTCCTGATTTCATTTCATACTTATTTCCGTTAACATTAACGAATCCCTTCATAGCTGGAGGGAAGTCATAATTCATATGATTTGCTGCTTGCTGACCATTTCCATCTGTCGAAATCGAGCAACCAGTTATGCAGAATGAGAATATTATTATTGCTATTATTAGATGTAATAATTTCAAATACAGTCCTCTTTGAGATTTGACGTTATAAGAAAATACACGTGATTTTTCGATTGGAATATATTAAAAGCCATTGTTTTGAAAGAGTAATTTCGGTAAATATAAGACTATAATGAAAATGAAAGCGATTATTATCATAAACCAAAATATCTTATTCGTACTCACCTTTATAAACCTTCTTTCTATTTCTAGAATTACTATGTCGTCAAAGACTCATAAATGCTCAATGGACTACTCTTTACCCAATGTTTGAGCATAATGCAAGTTTTTGATCGAGTTCATACTTCTGACGCAGATGATGACGAAAATGCATCCCAACAAGAGATAACCACTCTTGTGCATTCAGCCACCCAAATCCACCATGCTTCATTTTGCAGTTGGGGTTTATCTCTTCAACTTTCATTTCCAAGTCTTTCATTCTATTCATTAATTGATCGAGCTCTAACATAATCGCTTCTTTACTTTTAGTATTGTCTGGTGGGGCATCTAGTTCTTCAGGTAATTTGATTTTAATAGGAGGAAATCCACCAATGTTAAATAGATATTCTCCAAATTCAGATTTACCCTGATGTTGCTCTTCAACAGCTTTCTCACAATCTTCTACACTATCAAGATATTCATGAGCTACTACAATCAGATGGTCATACATTTGACCAAGTGACCAAACCCCTTGTTCAGGTATAAACTTGAGCTGTTCGTTTGAATAGTTCTGTAAAAAGCTTTTGTAAGTTGCGATTAACTTCAGATCACTCATCATAAGAACCTCCGTTTCATACAAATAACGATTTTTTATTTTAATAATCTTTTAAGGTACTTTAACAGTCTTATCCTTAACTTCAATAAAAACAGCACTTCTCCTTCTTGAAGAAATGCTCCTTTTGTTTGTGTCCTTACTATTTCCATAAAATGATATTTTGACTTTCGAAATTTTTTTATCCAAATACTTGCGCAGCAATTGCATATAACTTTTGGTTCCTGTTTGGCATTGTGCTTGAATTCTTCATCATTATGGGAGGATCATTAACTTTATTAAAACCACATGTATGTAAGAAAGTCATAAAATCATGATGACCTGATGGCACATCAATCCTAAGCTTTCCATGATGGTTGGAAGCTAACTCTTTCATGATAGAAGCGGCTGTTTTAAAGTCAGACGCTACAATCGGTCCTATTATTAAATTTATTGGACCTTGTACAGATAGACCAAAACCAATAATCTGGCTGTTTTGATCTTTTACAACGATACATTGTTTACATTGTTCAATTCGATTGATCAGAAATTTGCTTCTCTGATCACCAAAGGCAGCAGCGTCTAGTTCCATCATTTGATGAAAACCCTCTACTTTATAAGTATCTAATGTAAATTCATAGTTAACTTCAAGCGATTCGCAGACAAAATTTTCACACAAAAACTTATGTACAACATCTACCGTTCTAAAGCCTAAGCTTTCATATAACGGTTTCCCTTCATCCGTTGAGATTAGCATGATGGATGTCTTTTTAGAGACGCTAGCTATACATTGTTGAGTAACTGCCTTTCCTAATCCGAGCCCCCTATAATCTGAATGTACGATGACCATACCGATTGAGGCTAGATTTGTATCGTATGGAATGATTGCAGCACTTGAAACGATTTTACCTTCAGGAGTTTTATGTCCATAGATCTTTCCTGATGACAGAATCGTTTTTATCTCGTGATCATCATAGTCCCATCCAACAGATGAAGAAAGTTCGATTAGACTTGAAACATCATTATCATTAAGTTGCTCTGCTTTTAATACAACTCTATCTTCCGTAAACATGGAGTAGCCTCCTATTATAGTTGTACCCTTATTATAGATGATAATCGTTTGGGTTCGACAAGGATTATATTTCGCACATAACGAAAAAAATCGAACTTGCTGGTAGTCACAACAAGATCGATTCTTTCTATACACTATCTAACTGATATTCCATCTTTACATCACGGTAAGATGATAACGTGTATTGCGTTTGGTAGATAAACTTGTCTGTATTCGTACTGTGCGTGAGAGGATGATAACTTAACGTCCATCCGTATAGATGCGACGTTTCAGATAGCGGCTCACTACGAAGTGCATCCAGTTCTTTCTGTTCATTCACTTCAAATACCGCAAACCCACCAAGTGGCTTAGTCGCAAAATGCTCATGGTAGATGATCTTACCGAACTCTTGATTACTTATCCAATTGTTTAATGAACGATTCGCCTCAATCGCTCTTGCCTCTGCTGGTGCAAAGCCATATACAAGATAACACCTTGACTTAAAACTCATGTGAATCCCTCCTCTATCCTTCATTATGGATAAGCGAAGAAAGGAATTCATTGCATATCGTGCTCAATCATACCGCAATTTTTGATAGTATAGAAGATGGAAGGATGTGGAGTCGTTGGGATTTCATCTTAAGCTCGACCATATCAAGATTCTATACATCGAAGGCTCGAATTGGGGAGACCAACCTCATTCTCATGAAGATGTTTATCAAATCTCTGTGCCGCTTACAGGAGAGATGATTACAGACCTGAACCAAACAACATTAGCACTGAAAGAAGGAGAGGTAATCGTCACAAATCCTCTATCCCTTCACGCTCATCAGTTTGATAATGTTCCATCTTCAATGTTTTTGATCGGATTAGATCGTCAATCACTAAACGCTTGGAACAATGTCAATTTAACAGAAGAGATCACTTTTATAGAGAAGCAAACAATTTCTCCAAATGTTATCAAAAAACAAGTTAAACAGTGGTTTGATCAATATCTCTTTCAAAGTCATGAAGATACGTGTAAGAAGGATATAGAGAACGAGGCATTTCATTTTTTTACGTCCATTTTTAGAGGAAGTCATTCAACAACTATGAAACACCAGAGCAATGGCCATAATATGACTCATGTACTCGACTATATTCATACAAACTATTATGAAACCATTTCTGTAGATACGCTCGCAATGATCGCGAACCAAAGTAAATATCACTTTATGCGAAGCTTTAAAAACTATACGCATCTCTCTCCTCATCAATATCTTATACGAACGAGGATCGAGCGAAGTAAAGAATTACTCACAACAACTACTCGATCACTTTTAGATATCAGCTATGAAGTTGGATTTAACAACCCTAGTCAGTTTCACCGAAATTTTGTGAATGTCATAGGCTGCACGCCGTTACAGTATAGGATGAATCATTAGGCAACTCTTTACTTTTCAGTTAAAACTTTCTCGCATGAATGACTATAATTGATTAATTTACTATTAAAATTTCCACTCATTAAACTGTATAAGGAGAAGTATTTATATGGAGATTATATTGGACAACTTAGTCGAAGCCAAGCGTCAACTAGACTCAACGATTCACAAACTAAAAGAAACCGTTAAAACGCTAGAAGGGAAAGAAAATCCAAATCGGTATAAATCTCAGATCACCTTAGCGCAAAGACGTATAGAAGCGTTCGAACTGTCTGTGTTCCTCATTGACAGAGAAATTCGTGATCTGAGCGAAAATAGCTAATATCTTCTGCAACAAAAAAGGACCTTAGTGAAAAGGTCCATTTTTGTTTCCTCAGTGTTTGTTCGTTTTCTTTTTAAAATCTTCGCTACTACTGAGCAGTTCCATTGTCTAATCGATTGCGTAATGCACAGTTTGGAGCTTCTGAAACCATTCGAACACTTTCTACCCTGTTTCTACAGAGCTTTCTCCAAGCGCTGTCGTTTCGGTATTTAGCCCAATTGCATCTGCTGCACATTTCTCCTCTTGACTGACCTTCAGTCTGACGAAGTTTTACTTTTTTGTGACAGCCACATTCATGGTGGTGACGTTCAACGCGGTGGTGACATCCACATTCACGATGTTGACGTTCCACAGGCTTGTTACACCCACAAGAATGATGACCTGAATTATTTCCAATCCAACCCATAACTAATCCCCCCTTAGTTCCCGAAGGTATACCTTCGATTATGATATTCTATGAAATTCAACTGAAAGTGCTTGTACACCTATCACAGTGCCTATTCGATCCTGCTATATAAAAGAAAAAAAGGCGTTAACCCACTTCGGATTAACGCTCCCTATATAACAGTTAGGATAATTAGTTGTTTATTACCTTGTTAATAAATTCTGTCTTTCCTTCTGTATATCTTTCACGGTCATTATTATATTCTTGTGCTAAATGACTTTTTAAAGTAGCGTATTCATTCACAAGGTGTGGGTTAGTTCTTAACTTATCTCTGAATGTAAGTAATTGATCCCATCGTTCTTCCCCTTCTATCATTAGATGTAAATGTGCTACTCGTTTGTCGTGTTCCACTTTCACAAAGAATCTTCGCCAAGGCTGTTTGTCTAGTTCTGGAGGTACATAATGCCAATCGTGTGCGTTTAGCTTTTCCGCTATTCTATTGATAAACTCCAATGAAGGAATCGTAGCCATTACATCGATAATTGGTTTTGCTGGCAAGTTAGGTATAGATGTACTTCCAATATGTTCGACCTGGTTAACACCAAATGCTGAAAGTAGATTGGCAAGGTCTTCTCTTTCCCGAATACCTTTTTCCTTCCAGTTAGAATCTGGTTTTTTTACCTCAATTTTTTCATAAGCCCACACTGGAATGTTTTCATTATCGTTACCCATATTCAAACCACCTCTTATATGCCTTTACAATAGTGCTTCTTTTTATAATAAGTTCCATATAAAAAAGCGTTAATCCTTCTCGAATTAACGCACTTATATCTATGCAGTTTGCTAAATAATGCTCAGTTCACCTTCAGTAAGAAAAGCTCACTGTCTTTTACTTGTACCCCTCCACATTAGCTGGCTTTCCTGCCTCGACGACTTCTACCAAATATCGAAAACAATCAGGCTGTGAGCCATCTAAATCATAAAAGTCATATTTCTTAGCGAGGTCTCCGCTAGAGAATGATTGTCCATTTAGTTCATGGCGGTTCTCATCCATCGCTAATTCAGCTACGGCTCGTCCAACATAACGAGGTGTTTCAGATATGGCAAAATGCGCATCTTTTTCAATTCCATCCTGCCAATTTTCTTCTGTCACCCCAAATACTTCAAGCATGATTTCTGAACGCATCCAGCCAGGTGACACAGAAACCGCTGTACACTTATACGGTGACAGTTCGTGTGACAGCGCTTTCACCATTCGGTTAACTGACGTTTTTGCTAAATCGTAAAACATGGACACTCTATAATTGTTTTCATTGTATTCTTTTGTCCCATCTGTCATTTCAATCACAAGTCCCCCTTCGTTCTTAATCAACAAGGGAAGCGCGTAATGACTAGTAATGAGATGAGTATCAACAGCGAGACGTAGCATGCGCAACCCTTTTTCAAGGGAATGCTGCCACACAGGTGTACTCCATTCAATTAAATTTTCTCCACCCCAAATATCGTTCACTAGAATATCTAATCTACCTTGTTCCTTTTCAATACGTTTTACTAACGCTTCAACCTGTTCTGCAACAAGATGATCCACTTGAACCGGGATCCCAATGCCACCTAATTCATTTACCAATTCTGCCGTTTCTTCAATGGTTTCTGGACGGTTGTATTCTGAAACTTCCTTACGTGTCGTTCTGCCCGTGATATACACTGTAGCTCCTGCTGCTCCCAATTCCATCGCAATCCCGCGTCCTGCTCCTCGTGTTCCTCCAGCTACTAGTGCAATTTTTCCTTCTAAAGGTTTCATTTGCATTCACTCCCTTTTTGATCTATCTTTAGTTTAACCTTTAAAGTTGACATCCAATGTCATATTAAAAAAAACAGGAGTAAATAGATGAGAGCAGACCGTTTGATCAGCATCTTATTGCTGCTTCAGAATCATGGAAAGATGACAACAAAGGCATTAGCCAACGAATTAGAAGTAACAGAGCGAACCATCCATCGTGACATGGAAGCGTTAAGTGTTGCAGGAATTCCTGTACTAGCTGAGCGTGGCAAACATGGTGGATGGCGGCTTGTTGATCAGTACAGAACGAAATTGACAGGATTAAAAGACAGCGAATTAAAAACGTTGTTCCTTTCTCCTTCTTATCAGCTACTAAGTGATCTCGGGTTTACTAAGGACTGGAAAGAAGCACGCCAAAAGCTGTTAGCCGCTCTCCCAAACTCCCTTCAATCACAAGCGGATAACTTATGGAACAGAATCCATATCGATATAGATCCGTGGAAACAATCCCAACACGAAACGATTGCCCTTAATCTGCTACAGCAAGCTCTATGGGAAGATCGAAAAATACGTATTGCCTATGAAAAAGCAAACAAGGAATCATCAGACAGAATCGTAGAACCATTAGGGCTCGTCGCAAAAGGGCGCACATGGTACTTGGTTGCGGTATCTGATAAAGATATTAAGAATTTTAGAGTGTCCCGAATCAAGTCTGTAGAATTAACGTACGAATCCTTTGTCCGGCCAGGTAACTTTCAACTAGCTGATTATTGGAACGAATCAAAACAAAATTTTGTTAAGAATCTACCTATTTTTGAAGTAGAGGTGGAAGCTTCTCCAGCGATTATTCAACGGATATCTTATAGCGGACGCTTTGCACAAGTAGTGAGCAAAGGCTCACCGAATGGCAACGGATGGATTCCTGTAAAACTTACGTTTGATACAGAGCAAGAAGCTGCGTCATACATTATCGGATTTGGTGATCAAATGAGAGTTGTTTCCCCACGCACATTGATTGAATCTATTAAAAAAATCGGAGAATCGGCACTATCACTATATAAAAAATGATTTTACTTTTTGTAGGCGGGCTAGTTATGGAAACGAATGGCTTTGTTCCTCTTACGTAACTGCAGACTTTTTTATGTAAACATTACACTCTTAATTTTAAAAAGAGTACCCGACTTGCGGTACTCTTCTATTCATTATCTACCAGTTTCCTTAAATGCGTACTTATAAAGGGTTCTGAAGTAAACAAAAAGAAAAAGAAATACGACCAATGAGGAAAATATGAATTCATCATTTGAATGAATCCGTAGATATTTCTCTCGTGAAACCAAAAACATAAAACCAATCGTGTAGAGAAGGTCAAATACAAAGAAAACTTTCCAAAAGCTCTTTCGAAAGATTACTTTTCTGTAAACATATCCATAGATACCTAAAAGACCTATCACTATTATGATAAGATCAATCAACTCACGGAAATTGCTCATATCAATCCACAGAACGTTGTATGTGGAAATCAACAAGAAAAACCAAAAGTATATCTTCAAATATGCACCTCTTTCTTCAAGTTCTAGAGAGATTATCCATCATATACCTTTGGTAGCGTTTTGGTTCATGTGTTTAAATAATTTGTTATTTATCTAAAGAAGAGTAAACGTTTATTGAAAGTAACGATTCGTATGTAATTGTATTAAGAGAGACCGATAAAGCAATCGGCGGTATCGGGCTCGTTGACAGAACAACGAATGCTGAACCCAGATTTTTTGAAAAGATTTGTTCTCCAAACTGTAAAAAAGCATAATAAAGTTTAGCTTTATAAGTTTGTACTTTCCGATAATTCCAAACTTAAAGGGATTTCCGTGATTGGAAATCCCTTTTAATAAGCATCTATATATCACATAATATAACCAGGTCCATCAAGTAATGATTTCTTCAAAAAATAAAAACAGATATGAGAATAATACTAAACACATTAGCAATAAAATGTGAGATTGTACTTATCCAAGCATTGTTCGTTTTATAAAAAATAACACCATAAATCACACTGTTAATGAAAATAAAGACAATATCGTAACTGACGATAACAGCACTACCAACGGCGAAATGGCCGAGCGAGAATATGATTGAAGTCAAAATGATCGTGGGAATGATAGGTATATACTTACTTAATTGCTTTTGGAAGAAAGCACGCCATGCAATTTCTTCACCTAATGCTAAAACAGCAAGCTGTAGGACGAGTAACACTAGTTTATCAAATGAGATTACAAACTCTGTTCTACTATGAATATGGTCAATGAATTCTGGTAGAAAAACAGCTGCCAAGCTAAAGCAAATGATGTTCATCACTAAAGGTAAAGCAATCCAAAGCCATATTGTTTTCTGTTTTACATATGTACGTATAACTTTTATGTCTAAGCCATCAGAATCTCTCTTATCGAGTTTTCTATGAATAAAGAAAAACGTAATACCCACAATTACAGATAACCCTGCAATATTAACCCCAACAAGATTAGAAAATGAAACAATCGTCATAACAATCAATGCCACAAGACTTATACTTCTGTTTGAATTCAAATCTTTGATCTCCTATCCCTTACACCCTTTATGTACAAACTATCTTTTGAAGCAGACTACGTAAATGGAAAAATTTGATATTTAAAGCGTAACATAGTTAATATTCATTGTGAACGATTAACCTTCAATATCACTTACATGGACGATTTTAAAGTTCTACGTTAACCTAACCAGTTATTGTTATAAGCAATAACTCCTAGAATAGCACCCATACATCCTCCAAAAATACCCGCTACTATCTGCTTTTACAAGATGTTTCTCCCAATCTACTCATGTCTATCGATAAAGCCACTTTGGACTGATTCTTTAAAGTTAGTTAAAATGGATCTCCACACCTCTTCACTTTCAGTTAAAAAATGTCCAGCGTCTTCTAGATAATGAGTTTCTACATGAGGAATCTTGTTAGCCATGTTTCTAACCTCAATGATAGATGAAAATGTATCTTTCTCTCCATGCCAAACGATTACAGGTCTTGTTAACTTCTCTATTTTAAAACCCCAATATTCCGTTAATAATTTGCTCTCATCAAGTACTCCATCTACTCCTTGTCGGTACGCTTCTTTAGAGTGCAAAACTCCAATTTCAAGAACATCTTCCCTTTGAAGCATTTTGTTGTCCCAATCTGAGAGATAAGAACCACCTTTTTTTAAGTTTTCTATGTACAACTCGGGCTTTTGATCGATTATTTTTTTCTTCGATTTTTCTAATTGCTTAAGTAACCATGGAAAGTACTTCGTCATATAAAAACCGATACGATTCTCTTTTGACATCGTTGTTGGAGGTTTACCATTTTTGAACGGCGTAGCCGTACCAACCAACATACATAAGTCTATTTGGTTGGGAAGAGCATACGTTACAGCTGCAGCAAATGCTCCACCTCCTGAAACACCTAATACGGAAAACTTTCCTAACTCTAAATGCTTTGCTAGTTCTTCCATATCTTGAGCATAGTCAAGTAGTTTAAGATTAGGTTTCGTATCAGAAAGACCGTAACCGGGACGATCAGTAGCAATCAAACAAATTCCTAATTCTTTTGCGATCGGATCATCTTCTGTAAACCACACCCTTGACCCTGGTGTTCCGTGAAATAAGAATAATGGAATTCCTTCTAGGTCTCCATATAGGGAATAACCTAATAGCCTTCCGTCAGATAAAACCATGATGTTTTCATTCATAGAGAATCTCCCTTATCATGAGCTATTTTAGAAGTTTGAAAATAAGAGAAAGTAGCCCTTCTATGTCTTTATTTTATCATTGTAATTTGTAAGTTTAATCCATTTATGTGTCTTTTTATGTAATTTTGTTTTATTTAATTGCCCCTCATCTATTTTACAATTTATGTTAGAATTTTAACAAAAAGGATCAGGGAGGAATTGTTATTCATTTAGTGATGCATTCATTACTCACTTTTGTAATTGTATTCCTAATAAATTGGTTCTGGACTGAGCAAAGTTTCATCTTGAAACCTCTTGTTATAGGCGTGGTTTGTGGTGGGATTTTTTATGTTATTGAAAAGATGTTTAAAAGGAAAAATAATAGTAAAGAAAAGAAGCGTGCTGTGTAAACAGCACGCTTCTTTCAAAATATTTAAATACTCGTACGCAGATCCCAAAGCTCTGGGAAGAAGCGTTGGTCTAGTACTTTTTTGAGATAGTTCACGCCTGATGATCCCCCTGTTCCGACTTTAAACCCGATGATACGTTCTACGGTTTTCATATGGCGGAATCGCCACTGCTGCAGCCAGTCTTCAATATCTACAAGCTTTTCTGCTAATTCATACAGATCCCAATACTTTTCTACGTTTCGGTACACTTCTAACCAAGCTGCCTCTACTGATGCGTTGTATTCATAGCGCTTCGTCACATCACGGTTCAAAACTTCCTCGTCAATATGAAGTCCCGCTTTTGCGAGTGCCTGAATGGAAACGTCGTACAAACTTGGTGTATGAAGAGCAGTCGTTAATTGTTCGTGAAGGTCTGCGTCTTTTTTGTAGATTTCTAAGATGTGCGGTGTCTTGTAGCCGAGCGCAAATTCGATCATGCGATATTGATACGATTGAAACCCTGATGCTTGTCCAAGCTTATCTCGAAACTCCATGTATTCTGCTGGCGTTAAGGTTGAGAGTACATCCCATGATTCGATAATCTGAGATTGAATCTTTGAAACACGTGCAAGCATTTTGAACGCAGAATGAAGGTTCCCGCTCTCAATGGAAGAAATCGCAGAACGCGTTTCGTGCAGAATGAGTTTCATCCATAGTTCTGACACTTGGTGGATAACGATAAACAACATTTCATCGTGATGACCGGAAAGCCTGTTCTGACCGGATAAAATTTTATCAAGGTTCAGATATTCTCCATATGTCATCTGGTTAATAAAATCCGTGTGAATTCCTTTTTCTGTTTCTTTGCTGTCCAATTTGTTCTGTTCTGTCATTCTAATCCACTCCCCCGGACAAGTAACTTGATTGTTATCGCTTTCATTATACATGATTTTACGTAGGACTTTTTATAATTCTGCAGAAAAAAAGACTGTGCACCTACACAGCCTTTCATCTTATTTGTTTTGTTCGAGTATCTGCTTTATCTTTAGTAAATCTTTTTTGTTTGCTTTTTTCATCATAAATGACATAAAAGGAGTGACCATTTTTGAAAATCCAGTTGGAACCCCTTTGTTCTGGAGCGTCATTTTGGTTACTCCAACATTTTCCGTGTTCCACGTATAAGTGGTCTGCATCGGGAAAGGACCATTTGCTGTTGTCATCACTAACTTTTTACCAGGAACATAATCTGTGACTTCATATACGTATTCAAGTTTTCGTCCTAAGAAATAAGCGATAAACGCCATTTTCGAACCTAATTGCAGAGGTTTCATCGTAACCCATTCAATGGCTTTAATGTTGTCGTACCATTGTGGTGCATGATATGGATCGGCAGCATAGTGAGCGACTACGTCGATCGGACGATTAATGGATATCTCTGTTCTTACATCAACCATGAGAATCTCCTACTTTTGTTCAACAAATTTTTTCAAATTTTCTGCAAGCAACTCGTTCCAACCGTGGCGATGTGCTTCTTCCCAATGTGGTTCAAGAATCCCAACGGCTTGGTGAGAAAGCTGTAGAACAGTCCGATCACCGTCTTCAATAAGCTTGTAAGAATAAGAACTATTTACGGAGCCACTCATCCCTAGTAAACCATTCAAACGAATCTCTTCATTTCTTTTGTAATACATAACATTTCCCCATAAAGCTCCCTCACCATTTCCCCAATCTTCATAAAAACGGCCTGCGAGTTTAGGCTCCAAGATCAACTTCGAATCCTTTTCTCCCACTCTAAAGTGCCACCAACTACTTATGTCTTCTGTTAATGCTTTGAATACTGTTTCTTTTTTCGCTTGAATCACAATTTCTTGCTCGATATGAAAAGAGTCGATCTTGATTTCTTTTGTTTGTTCCATTTTATTACCTTCCCTTTCTTCTACTAAATTTTTGATCGCAAGCAATGAATTCGCATGCGGTGCTTCATATTTACTAACCCACCTGTTATACAGCTCTTGAAGTGGAATAACGTTCAAATAATTTACTCGTAGTCTGCCTTTGCGACGGATCGTAACGAGCTTTGCGTCAACCAGTACGCCTAGATGCTTCATGATGGCATACCTAGAAACATCATATTTCTCACTCAGTTCACCCGTCGTGAGTGGCTGACTTTTTAGATGATCTAGAATATCGATCCGGATGGGATGAGATAATGCTTTAAATACGTCAACTAACTCTTCATTTATCATGGGGTTGATGCCTCACCTGCTTTCCATCTCTTAATAAGTGACTAAAAGGTAACATATATAATATGTGACTTAAAGGTAACATTTAATAAATAGAATGTCTACAAAAAAATAAAACCCGGAACGAATTCCGGGTTTTTCTTACAAGGAGGTTACTGATTAACGAAGTCCGCCTAGCGCTTGTGCTACAAGACGCTTAGTGATTTCGCCACCTACAGATCCGTTTGCACGAGAAGTTGTGTCTGGTCCAAGATGTACTCCGAACTCAGCAGCGATCTCTTGTTTCATTGCGTCAAGAGCTCCTTGTGCTCCAGGAACCACGATTTGGTTGCTGTTATTACGTGCCATGCGATTTCCCTCCTTTGGGATAATATGTACGAAAAACTTTTTTGTTTTCCGTTAAATGTAGTATGGGTTAATTCTGAAAACCTATTCATAGAAATATAAATTTTTTTCAAAAAAAAAACAAGAACTCGTCACAAGTCCTTGTTTTTCAGCTCTTTGCTTAACAAATCTTCTTCTATTAATTGTGCTCTCTTTAACTCTTTCGCAGAATGTTTCTTAAAAAAGACTACCGTTCTCCACGCAAAAATCGTAAAGAGGGCAAGCGTAATTAAAGCCGGTATGTACTCAAGTTTGTTCTCTGGAAATACGATTGGCAACATATCTTTGCACCCTTTCGGTAAACAATTACGCTTTATTATACCAAAAACGAACAATAATTGATATGTTACACAGCTCTATTTGTGTTGTTTCTGTTAACGCTTTCTAGTTGTGTGCGACGTTTATCTGTGAGTTTGGTAAGAATGATGACAAGAACGATGCCTAGTACAAATCCTGCCAAAATATCAGATGGATAGTGAACACCAACATAGACACGGCTTAAACCGAGTAGGAACGGAAGGATGGCACCTGTTACTAGGATCCAGCGTTTTTGATACCGTTGATAAAAAAGAACAGCTGCAAACAAATAAAACGATGTGCCCACCATGGCGTTACCACTCGGAAAACTGTATCCGTCCTCTTCTAACAAGCGGTAGTCTTGTGGTCGTTCCCTCTGAAACATGGACTTCACTAGTAAGTTCAGACCATAAGAAACCAGAATACTTCCAATCAGCAATAAACTGTTTCTTATTTGTTTCATTATGATAAGAACGATTGCACCGAGTAAGCAGAGTCCAGCCAGCACTTTTGCGTCCCCTAAATGCGTGATAGCTAGCACCATTTCATTTAACCATTCTGTTCTGAGAGCCAAAACCTGTTCTCTTAAACTCGAATCAAAAGTGGTTATGAAACTTGAGCTATAAAACGAAACGCTGACAAAGATTAAAATAAATAAACTCAACATAAATTTCATTGTAATTCCCCCTACATATTATATTACTTCAGGGGATCCAATATTAGGAATAGCCATTGGGGGGATTACGGATAAAATTTGATTTACTACGTAATTAATTGAAATTACCTCGTAAAAAAATCCGATTACTACGTAATTTATTGAGATTACTACGTATTTATTTACCTGTGTCTCTTTCAAACAGACAATGCTCATATTTTCCACCATGAGTGGACGCTGTGATCATCAACTCTCTCACAAAAAAGAAAAAGTCCTCCTACAAAGGAGAACTTTCGCTTTCTGCTTCACATTCTTTTATATAACGGTTCCACGGATGTTCTCTGCATTCTGTGCTGCACGAGCGTTTATGCTCATGCTCGCACTCTTCACACATCAACAGATGCGCGTTGCATTCTGGATTTCCGCATTTTACGTAACGTTCTTCAGGGTTTCCGCAGTGATAACATTTGCCGACGACAACCTCTTCCCCTGTTCGGTTAACAGGTACGGAGATCCGCTCATCGAACACATAACACTTTCCGTCCCATAGCTTTCCTTTGGCTTCTTCATCATATCCGTAGGAGATGATTCCACCTTCGAGCTGTGAAACGTCTTTGAAGCCCTCTTTTACTAAGAATCCTGAAAACTTCTCACAACGAATGCCGCCCGTGCAATACGTAAGAACTTTTTTATCCTTGAACTGACTGAAGTTCTCACGTACCCATTGTGGCAGTTCACGGAACGTTTCCACATCCGGTCTGATCGCATTCTTGAAATGTCCGAGGTCGTATTCATATGTGTTACGCGCATCTAAGATCACGACATCTTCTGATTCCATCGCTTCAAGCCATTCTTTTGGAGAAAGGTGCTTACCCGTCAGTTCATTTGGATTCACATCATCTTCCAAACTTAAGTGAACGAGCTCTGGACGCACACGAACTTTCATCTTTTTGAAGGCGTGTTCGTTCGATCCCTCTATTTTAAAAACGGTATCTGCAAAACGAGGATCATTCTTCATCATCTTCATGTATGCTTCAGTCTGCTCCACCGTTCCAGATACGGTTCCGTTGATCCCTTCGTTCGCAACAAGAATTCTGCCTTTGAGTCCGATCTCTTTACAAAGAGCGAGATGTTCTTCTTTAAACGCATCAGGGTCTTCGATCGTTACGTATTTATAATACAATAAAATTTGAAAGTCCATCATTACCACCTACTTATGCATCTTAAAAAACTACCTTTCCTATAATAACAAATTATGAGAAAAAGAAAAATACAGGACGCATCCTGTATTTTAGATTTTATTTAATGTGCAGTTTCTCAAAATGTCCGCCGCCTCATGTGCCTCTTCATCTTCCGCCAGTTCAAGGGCTGTTTTTCCGTCCTCTTTAGCAAGGTATGGATCTGCTCCTTTTTCAACAAAGTAAGCGATCATTTCAGGATCGTTGTGCTGAGCGGCTTGATGTAGAATCGTCCAGCCTCCACTCTGCTTTTCGTTAATGTCGGCTCCGTGTGATAATAGGAGACTGATCATCTCTTGGCGATTCTTCATATTCGCTGCAGCGGCATGAAGCGGCGTGTTCGCCATGTTGTTTCCTGACTTCACATGAACATCAGCTCCATGTTCAAGTAGTAACTTCACGATTTCCATATGTCCAAAGTGTGCCGCTAGATGAAGAGGTGACCACCCTTCACTCAGTGTGTTTATGTTTGTATCCTCGTTTTTCAAAAGTTCCTCAACCACTGTTAAATTCCCATCCATTGCTGCTTGGTGCAGATTCATAGTATCCACCCTTTCTGATCGTTGTTGTAAGACTACTTCGACTTCCCGACACGAAAACCCTTTTACATACATTTATTTACAAAATTTTTCTCTCATTCCCAGTTGTTTCGCGGTCGAAATTATGTGAACATTTAAATTGTGAAAGTCGTTGGGGGAACTGGATATTCGGGGGATATTATGCGTTTAAAAATATTATCTTTATCATTGGCTGCTTTTCTTGTAATGACAACTGCAGCACATGCTTCAACACCATATACGGTTCAGCAAAATGACACACTGTGGAAGATCGCACAGCATCAAAATGTAAGCGTATCACATGTAATCGGAATGAATCGTTTGACAAGCCATAACATCTATCCTGGTCAAACGTTATACATTCCATCGTCTTCAAATCTACACAAAGTAGTAAATGGAGAGACTCTTAACAAAATCGCTTCGGCGTCAAATGTTAGTTTATGGGCAATTCAACAGGCAAACCCTCAGATCAAAGAGATCAATTGGGTTTATCCTGGACAAGTGATCGAGCTGCCAGCATCTGTTGCCAAACAACAGCCAGCACCAAAATCCGCAGCTCCTGCACAACCTTCTGTCGGCTCAACTGCTACTCAAGTTTCACAGCTTGTGAATGCAGAGCGTCAAAAAGCCGGCCTTGCCCCATTAACACTTGATGCTGAACTCAGCAATGTTGCTTTGGCAAAAGCTAAAGACATGATTCAGAATAACTATTTTGATCACAACTCACCTACTTACGGTTCTCCGTTCGACATGATGCGCAGCTTTGGAATCGATTACACAGCTGCGGGTGAGAACATTGCAAAAGGACAAACTTCACCTCAAGCTGTTATGACAGATTGGATGAACAGTCCTGGGCACCGCCAAAATATTTTAAGCTCTAACTATGACTCCATTGGGGTTGGCTATTTTGAGGGAGCTTGGGTACAACTATTTAAAAAATAAGGATCTTCCGCACGACTTTCCACTAAAAAAGCATGCAGCGCTTAAAGCCGCATGTTTTTTATTATTGAATGAATCTGTTTTCAAGCATTATTTCTTGAACGACTTGTTGCAAGTCCTTTGGAGTAAGTAAACTTGTATGAAGCAGATGCTTAGAGTCTAGTCTTGAGTTCAAGAACTCATGAAAAAGGATTAAACACCTTTCACCCATTTGCTCTTCTGCATCCCGCAAAGCATCTCTTTTTACTAACGTCTGTTCATCTGCCCAAAGGACAACATACTTGATGATTACGTTGGATTTATCGAATAGAAGTTTTAGCCACGCTGCATCCTTTGGAAAGGTTATGTAATCGATCACAACGTCACAGCCATGATCAATGAAGTTCCTAGTAAGGTGAAGAATGTTATTCCAGATCAAATCATGCTCCTGTTCACTTTGCCAAGGTTTCTTTCTGCCGTTAATATGCATATGACTTATATCATCACCAGAGAGATACGCGCTATTGGATAGACTTTTTACAAGCTCGATCGCAGTTGTTGATTTCCCGACTCCTGCTGGTCCTGATAGGAGATAAACGGTTCTTGCATGTTCTGTTGTCACTGGTGTTCCTCCATACTTAGAACTTTAATTCTAATTCTTCTAAAAGCGCTTTTGCACCATTCGGACTGAGTACGAACTTCCCGCCTGCACACATGGCATTTTGATCTGTCACTTCTCCTGTAATCACGCACGAGTTATTCGGTATGTATTTCTTTAAAATAATGCGGTCATTCTCTACAAAAATCTCGATCCCATCTTTAATGTCTAGATTCATCATACGTCGCAGTTCAATCGGAATAACAATTCTTCCTAACTCATCTACTTTTCTTACAATCCCCGTGCTTTTCATATGCTTTACCTTCCTTTTCTTTCTTCCAAACGAAGTAGTAAATTCTGTAATACATGTCACCTTACTCCAACACTTGGTAAATAATGTTTTTTCGTTGAATTAATCATCTCAAAAACTTCAATAAATAGGAAGAGGATATGAGTTGGGTTAATTTAATGGGCAGAAAGGACTAATTTATGTGTGTAAGATGCGAGAAAATGATATTACTAATTTGTCATGAGTCAAAAAACCTATAACATTTTCCCAAAATAAAAAACCTACAGTCAGATAACTGTAAGCTTCAAGCAAGTTTTTTCTAATAACATGTTATGGCCACACTAACTTTTCTAAAACTATTTTTTAAAGTCAGATAAGGCATTCAATGCTTTTTCAATATTAGACTCAAAATCAATTGCATCTAGCATAGCTATTCCCTCTATAATGATGAATGTTAAAGGCGCTAATTTCTCTTTTTCTTTATCGTCAGCTTGAATGAGCTCAGAGCAGTAATGAATAAAACTGTCCCCAATCTGTTTTGCAATCGAATGGTAAGGCTCTTCTTTTTTAGAAGCTCTTGCAATTAACTCTAGCCAAAGTTGAATGTAGGGTTTCACGACAGGGTTTTTAATCAATTTGTACAGGTGGGGTACTAATTGATTAAAAGGAATAGAAACTGTTCGCGCCTGTTCAAGAATAGTAATCAGGTTATCGGATATTTGAGTTAACACTTCTTTCATAAGCTCTTCTTTGTCATGATAATAATGAAGCAACATTCTGTCACTCGTCCCTGCCGCTTGTGCTAAATTTCTCAAACTTCCCGCTTGTAAACCATTTTCAAGAATTTGCTTTGCCATTTTATCTTGTAGTTCTTGTTTACGTAATTCGCCTTTTTTCATCACATTTCCCTCGTTGCATTTTTTATGTAGTATATGCTACATTTTATTTATGTAGCAAGTGCTACATTTTAAAAATGGGAGGGAGTCATATGATGAAGAACACTGAAGTTGCAGAAGTTATTGAGTCAGAGAAACCACGTTTATTTAGTATGAAACAAACAGGAATTCTAATTGCATTTGGAATTGTCTTTTGGTTTAGTGGAGCAATGGCTGTTAAATTCGGATATTCCGTTGGTTTATTTGGCAGAGAAGGAAGTCTGATTTCCTTCGCACTCGCTATACCAGTATCTTGGCTTTCCGTTTTACTCATCATTAAAGGTGCAGATCTTAAGCCGCTCCAGATTGTTCCTGGCATTGGACTAGGTCTTGCAACAGCTACTTTCTTTGATGGAATCGTTTTGACTTGGGGAACTTGGGTTTACGGTACAAATTCAGATCAGATTAGCTTTGGTGCAGCATGGATCTTATGGGGAGCTTTTACGTTTTTAGCATTCGCATTTATTGAAGCTTATAGAAAAGGAATAAAGTTGGCGTAGTTGTCAAAAAAAAATACCAAATACGCTTTAATTGCAGTGTATTTGGTATTACTTCACTCTCAAAATCTGACCTGGATAGATGCTGTAGTTATTATCAAGATTATTCCAACTTTTAATCTGCTGTATTGTGCTGCCATATTGCTGACTAAGAGCATAGACCGTATCTCCACTTACCACTGTGTGATAAATTGCTTTTTTAGGAAGGTTGAAGCTCTTCACAATTCCATTTACATGTCCACGCGCAATATTTTCAATAAAGGACGCCGTTTTTAGTTTATTGGCGTCATTTACGTTATCAATAAACCCATTCTCCGTTAATAGAGCAGGCATGTTCGATTCACGTAATACATGAAAGTTTGCTGTCTTCTGTCCACGATCGCTGAAATTTACGATTTTCAAAATTTCGGCATGCACATTATCCTGATACGTCGTCGTAGGTGCTGTTGAACCCGGATAGATGTAATCTTCGTACCCTGTTCCCCCACCCGCATTCGTATGAATCGATAGAAAAAAATCCGCTCCCCAAGCGTTTGCAGCATTGGTTCGGTCTGTTAAAGACTTCGTTACATCTGAAGTACGGCTCATTAAAATTGAAATATTGCTATATTCAGCAAGTAAAATATCTCTGATTCGAATGCCTATTTGAAGAGTAAGTGTTTTTTCTGTGAGGTTGTTCCCCACACCTCCAGGATCAGAACCACCATGACCCGGATCAATAAAAATTTTCACCATTTTCATCACCCCTATTATTCATCATATGTGGAATCTATGAAAAGGTTTGTACTTTACTAGAGTCTTCTAAAATAATGCATATAAAAAAGTAACGCACAAACGCCTTTTGTTTGATCGTGTCCAATCAAATAGATTTCTTCCCTCATAATCTATTACATAGAGAGTAATACTTCTCTATATCATGCATTACAAGGATATGGGGTGTCTTTTATGCGTAATTTCTTAAGTCTATTAGACGGATTATTTGCTGATAAAAAAATCCGTAAGACTCCACAAGACAAAAAAAGAATTGGCTAAAAATCTATAGTCTAGCTTCATTTGAAGTTAGGCTTGAAGTACATAATTTCTAAACTTATAGTTGAAGGATTATAAGAGTTCAGGAAAGTCAATGCATCAATACTAATAGAAAAAGACTCGTCCAGTGCGAGTCTTTCAAGGTATACGATAATTAGACTTGATCGGCAAAAGGATTGATAACTTTCCAACCCCTACCTTCAAACAAATTCTTTAACAGCCAAATGTGATCACTTCCGATTAATAAGAATATACGTTCATAATCATGTTCCGCAACAATCTTAACTACATTCTTAAAAATCATGAGTTCTCTTTCAAACCATTTATTTAGGAAGTTAAAACCAACCTTTTCTCCTTTTTCATCTTCAACTGATACAAAAGATAAATACATGTTTTCTATTTCTGCGATATAGTCTGCATGGTTTAATTCTTGATATGAACGAATTAAACTTGTATCAGATTTAACATCCGGGGTTTTTTCAGTTAAAATATTCATCGACCTGTAAATTTTCGGATATCGTTGCACGGAAAAATTGAGTTTGTCCATATCCACTTGAGTAAGATTACCTGTCCAATCTACAGCATATACATTTTCGTGTTGCAATTTTTGTGCTAATCTAAATCCTATTTGCTGAATTTCGTTTAAGGAGTAGTTCCCTTTTGAATCCTTATATTCCTTATTTAACTCATCATTAAATTCCATTTCCCACTCTAATGCTATTTTAGTAGGGTTAAAATCCAATAAGTCTTCAACCAATCTTTCAATTTCGTATTCTTTATCTTTTATTACCTCTGCATGTTGCTCAAAATGATACGTTCCTACAAGTATGATTTCTTTCATTTGGGATGACCTCATACTAAGATTAGATTACTATGATGTTGTATGAATGTAGATAAAGTTCTTATATATAAATCTGGTTGATCTCTATGTACCAAGTGTCCAGCAAATGGGATGACAGCTATTTGCGTGTTAGTATGTAATTTCTTATACGTAATTGCGGCTTCCACTTCGAGTTCTTCTCTTTCTCCTACCATACACAAGATGGGAGCTGTCACATCTGAAATTTCACCCGTTTCGTGAAAAGGATAAAATTCATCTGAGTTAAATGATTTAAGCAATTCTCTCCAATCATTGTTTCCATGCATTTGATTAAGGGCTTCTACAATCTCTGGATTTTCGAATAGATTCTTATGATGTTCTGCTTCTTGTCTACTAAGTTCTTCCCAGTTGTCAGGTTGTTTTGGAAATACACCAGAAAATGTTAGCGTCTTAACTTTAGACGGATATCTTTTGGCAAACATTAATGCTACAACTCCACCAATTGACACACCTGCAATATGGAACTCTTCAATGCTTAACGAGTCGAGTGTGTCTTTTAGATCAATAACACATTGATTAAAGTAATCTTCCAGAGTTCCTTCAGATTTCCCATGACCTCTCAAGTCAGGTCTAATCACTTTAAAATGATTTTCTGCAAAGTAATCCTTTTGCTCCTCATACTCTGTTAAACCCGTCATACCTCCTGAATGAATGAAAACAATAGGTTCTCCATCTCCTGCTGTGTGTGTATGTAAAATCATTTACTACAGCTCCAGTCGTTAAAGTATTTGTCACTCTACTAATTTACCATAATTTTCAATATCTAGTATGTACGTCAATAAAATTTAGAAATTAATAATAGACTCGCTAATGGAAGCCGAGTCTTTCGTTTTTTCTTGATAAGATAATAGTAAGCAATGGTTATTCATCAAAACCCAGGTTTATCGGTTGATCAGGTAAATTCTCTGATCCCATCATATTGGTAGTAGGCTCTGTTTCGTCAACTTCCTCAAACTGAAAACCATCTGCCCAAACTTTCCCTTGACCTGCCAACAGCACTCCAAAATGCATCGAAGCGCTTTCGGCAGGAACATCAAGCACCACTTTATAATAATTCCAATCGGAAGTTCCTGTAATCGAGCGGTTATCCATATTGTCGAATTGAACAACATCGCCTGATTGGTTGTCTACGCGGAACCATGCTCCACACTTTGTTACATCCTCTGTTTTCAAGTAGCACGACATCTTTATTCTCTTTCCTCTAAAACGATCCGCTGAAATACTTTGCATCATCGTTCCAAACTGTCCTTCACCCATATCCCCTGTTGCATACAAACACCCTGATTTGGTTCCAGTATGGAATACCTTATCATCTGTTTCCATGCGATAATCACTTGGATGCGAACCGCTTAACATCCACCCTTTTACTTCCGTTGTTTGATTCATTTCATCTTCCTCCATCCCACTAATGGTTCTCATCAGTTTTCGATACTTTCCCGGTGGCATGTTGTACAGTTCTTTAAATGAACGTGTGAACGCTTCTTGTGATTGAAACTGTAATGAAAATGCGATAGCTAATATGGACTCATCCGAATAGAGAAGATACATGGCTGCTACCGCTAAACGCCGCTTACGAATATACTCACTTATCGTTTGGCCCGTTTCTTTCTTAAAGATCCGCGATAGATGAAATTTTGAATAACCTATTTCATACGCATAATGTTCTAGGAACCAGTCATCTTGCAAATGTTCTTCAATGTAACGAATGGTCTCCTTTGTGACTTCACTATACATCCTGCTCACCTCACTATTATCATAATAGAAGGAGAAAATGAATTTTTGATATTATTTGCTATTCTTTCTATATTTTCCATACTTATTTTATGAACATCGCACGAAATAACACAGCCGAATTTAATTCGTTCTTTTTTTATAAAAAAATGCACTTCCTCTTCTCGAAGAAATGCAATCATTTAGTAATTATATATGCTTAATATACCTCTTGATTATTCGTTGTGAATTTTATCCTCAACATTACTGCAGCGATGCTACTCGACATTCCAGCTAACAGAAACAGCCAAGTAAACCATTCCAGACCCATAGTCGGAGATCTAAACGTTAATGAACTGGCTAGAAATAATGTAAGACCTAGCAAGCTAAAAAATAAGCTCAGTTTGTTCGTGTGATTTCTTAATAGCCATGTAGCAAGTAACACAAGAATATACAGCAAACTGATTGTCATAAGTATTGGAAATAGTGGTTTAAATTTTGCGGCGTAAATGAAATGATCGAATCCAGATATCTCAGAGACATTGGTTACGGTTCCATGCTTCCAGTTTGAAAACATAGCCGAGTACTTCCATTCCCACCACGTATCTCTTAATTCACTTCCTTCATACCATGCTGAAAACGTTGAAAAAAGAAACACAATAACTGCTAAAACAAATTGAATCACATATGACATAAGTTGATTTCCTCTCGCTTGATAATGTACCTTATTTTACCATACGATTCCATTCGTTGCTTACTACAATTTGACTAACTTTTACTCTAAGGCAAATTAATTCTTGAGAGGCAGTAAATTTCTCACCACCAGCATACATAATATGGTAATTTAATAATATATCATAAACTGAGGTGCAGCCATTTATGAAAAAGTACTTGGGGTTATTTGCAATAATCATTTTTATCGTGGGTTTGATTCCAACTTGGCTTGGAAAGTACATTGGATTCTTTGCAGCTTCTTATGCATGGTTTGCGCTATGGGGCTATATTGTAGCCTGGATCTTAACACTTTTCTCTGGTAAAGGGAAATGGAAAACGGCAAGTATCTTGACACTAACTCTATCTGGATTAATCGTGATCATTACTGTTTTTTTCTTGATCGTAACTTGGAATAAGCCCTAATCTATCCAACTCCAATAGACCAGATTATAGTCTGGTCTTTTTCATTAGCCGATTTTCTCCGCTAACTCTAAAATAATTCCCTCGGGACCACGAACGTAGCATAGTTTATAACTGTCTTCATATTGCTCGATCTCACTAAAGGTCTCCATGCCCTTCTTCTTCAAGATAGCAATGATGGCCTCAAGATCCTCAACAGCAAAGCAGATATGTCGAATGCCTAGTGTATTTGGAGAGGGTTGTTGCGTATCTGAATCATCTGACGGCGTATAAAATTTGACGAGTTCTATCCAGGTCTGACCATCAGGCATTCCTAAAGCTACACAGCTCGTTCTAACATTTTTTAGTCCAACAATCCTGTCCAACTGATCTCCTTGCATTTCCCATTCCGCTTTCACTTCAAGCCCTATATCTTGGAAAAATGCTTTTGCTTTTGAAAGATTGTTTACGTTTATACTCACATGATCCATTCTATTAACCTTCATAATCAATTCCTCCGATGTTCATTATGGCTCATAAGATATATTCGATTGCACTACTCTTAAACCTTTTTGGAAGTGAGAGTTCCCTTTTTGAAGTTTACTACACTCAAAGTTTCCATCCTATTCTAAAATACTTATCTAGTTAAATAGATACGCACAAAAACTACTAGAAATAGGTCATGTAAATAGACTTCTGTAGTAAGACCTTATCATCTTTTCTCGATGTTCCCGAAACTCGTATACATATTTCCTTTTCTGCATTATATTGGAACACATTAAGAGGAGGAGAGTTATTATGAAAAAGTTTATCAGTCTATTTACTGTGGTTGTTTTTTCACTCGTGCTCGTTGTTCCATCATTTGCGTCGGCAGCCCAAAAGTTGATTCAACCGATCAACAACGCTTATATCACGGCCGGGTACTTGAATGCTAACTATCAGAAGAAGTTTGGTTTCAAACATTATGGATGGGACTTAACATCCTCTAACAGCAGCAGAGCGGTTTGGGCGAGTGGAACGGGTAAAGTCTTAGCAACAGGCTACGATAACGTTTTAGGAAACACCGTCATTGTGAAATATCCTGCATCTTACATCCATTCAACGAAAGCAACGAAAGATCTTGTGTTCCGTTATAATCACTTAGCTTCAATTGCTGTATCTAAAGGGCAGAGTGTTACAAAAGATACACGATTAGGGAACTATGGTAATACAGGATTGTATTCAACTGGGCCACACCTTCACTTTGAAATTGATACTGATACGACTTATTATCAATATTCTCCAACGTTAGGATCAAGTTCTAATATTATAAAAGCAGGTACAGCTAGCACTGTGTTATCTCCTAGAAATGTTCTATATACGAAAGTTTCTAGTCCAGATAACCAAAGCATTTACATCATTGGAGATGGCTATCAATCTTCCTCTGAAGATGACCTTCCTTTTAAAAACTAATAGCAAAAGAGACAAAGCAACTATCGCTTTGTCTCTTTTTATTGTTCACTTCATTTATCCCAACTGTCGTTTGAACTTTTTACTAGCAAAGAAGTAAGCAACCACCATAATTCCGATACACCAAGTAAGCGCAATCCAGATATCATTTCCCACTGGTCCCTCATATAATAGAGCACGAATCGCGTTCACAATAGATGTTACGGGTTGGTTTTCAGCAAAGATTCGCACGACCTTAGGCATCGTTTCTGTTGGTACGAATGCTGAACTGATAAAGGGTAAGAAAACAAGCGGGTACGAATAAGCTGTTGCTCCTTCCATTGAGCTTGCTGTTAAACCCGGAATAACGGTGAGCCATGTTAGCGATAGCGTAAATAGTCCAAGTATTCCGGCTACAGAAAGCCAATCTAAAAGTCCTGCGTTAGAACGAAAACCCATCAGCAAGGCGACTAGGATTACAATCAAAATCGTAAGGGCATTAGAAACCAGTGATGTTAAAACATGTGCCCACAATACGGACGATCTTTTGATTGGCATGGTAATGAAACGTGCCATTAACCCGCTCTTCACATCTGTAAACAGCCGAACAGAGGTATAAGCCACACCTGATGCGATCGCCATCAGCAAAATGCCTGGTAATAAGTAATTCACATAGTTGTCTGTCCCTGCCTCAATCGCTCCACCAAATACATAAACAAACAATAGCATCATCATAATCGGGGTAATAGCTACCGTGATAATCGTATCCGGACTTCGCATGATATTACGCATTAATCGACCTAATAAAGTTCCTGTTATACTATTCATTTACACACTCTCCTTTTTACCGATCATGTTGAGGAAAATATCCTCTAGTGATGGCTGCTTCTCAACGTACTCCACTTTCGCTTTCGGGAACATCTCTTTCAGTTCTTGTAGCGTACCAGTCTTGATGATTTTCCCACCATGTAATATCGCGATACGATCTGCGAGCTGCTCGGCTTCTTCCAAGTATTGTGTGGTCAGTAAAATTGTCGTACCACCATTGGCAAGTTCCTTAACTGTATTCCAAACCTCAATGCGTGCTTCAGGATCAAGTCCTGTTGTTGGTTCGTCTAGAAAAATAACGTCCGGTGTTCCAATCAGACTCATGGCAATATCCAGCCTTCGTTTCATACCCCCAGAATATTGGTCACTGCGTTTGTTCGCAGCTTCTGTTAAGCTGAATCTTGCAAGTAAATGATCTGCGACTTCACCTGGATTGTTAACACCTCTTAATTTAGCAATCATCATAAGGTTTTCACGCCCAGTAAGCATTCCGTCTAAGGCTGCAAACTGTCCTGTTAAACTAATGCTCTGACGAACTCCATCGGTTTGACAATCGACATCATATCCACAGATTATCGCTTCCCCTTCATCCGCTTTCATCAATGTGGAAAGAATGTTGACGATCGTCGTCTTCCCCGCTCCGTTTGATCCTAACAAAGCGAAGATTTCTCCCCTATTCACCTCTAAATTTACTCCTTTTAAAACTTCCTTATCTTTGAAAGACTTTTTTAAGCTTTTTATAGAAATCGCTGTTACATTCATGTTTTTCCTCCTAATAAATTATGATTTCACTATTCAGTATCACTGATAATAAGTGTTACTTAGTACCAAATAAAAAAATAACTGAATAGTTCACAGTACATTCTATTCAGCCATAAATGTTACTCTTTTCCTAATTCCTTCTGAATACTTTGGTTCAGATCTTCACGATATTTAGCAAAATAAGTTTTTGCGTTTGCTACGAGTTCATCTGCGAACGATGCTACGTCTTCCCCTGTAATGTCTAGCACTGGTCTCCCTTGTGCTGCTCCTGCTTCAAACAGATCAATCAACTCATACTGGATGTGTAGCATATCCATTCCGTTTCCAGATGAAAAGTTCCACATATACGTTTGAATCTTTTTAAATACAAACTGATAATCCTCCGGAAGAGCTTCAACACGCGCCATCATCATTTTGTATTCTTTCTTTTCACCGATCATCTTTTTAATCCATTCCAACATATTTCTTTCCTCCTTTTTATCCCTTTCATTCATCCTGCTACCGAAACACTTTATGAGCTTATTGTGATTTCAATACATTAATCTTTGAAGATACGAAATCCCATTTTCGCCAAAAGGATTCAAGTTCTTGTCTGCCAGCTTCATTTAGCGTGTAAAACTTTCGAGGCGGACCCATATCTGACGGCTTCTTGACGATGTCTACTAATTTCTTCTTTTCCAATCGGACGAGGATCGTGTATACCGTACCCTCCACCACTTCTGTAAATCCTAGATCGTTTAAGCGGCGTGTAATTTCATAGCCATAGGTTTCATGACGGCTGATAATTTCCAATACGCAACCTTCAAGTGAACCTTTTAGCATTTCTGTTAAATGTTCGATGTCAAAAGCCTCCTTTATTTCATCTGACCTATAATAAGTATGACTTAGTACCGTTGTAAAAAAAATTAAAAATACCGATCACTATTTAGTATTACTTATTACCTCTACATTGTATGACTGAGTACCGAAAATGTCAACTGTTTTCCAAAATTATTTCTTACTTGCTATAAAAGACTCGTCTCAGACGAGTCTTCGAATAATGATGAACACAAGAGAAAGCGAAAGCAGCAATATTCTTTCTATCTATCCCTAACCAAAATCGACCTTTACTTCTTCACAAAAGTTTGATTAGCAAACTCAAATCCAATCGTTAAATCTTCCTTTAACACGAGCATCGCACTGAACTTTTTCTTTTCTTTTGCTTTTGGCTTAAAGCCCTTTATAAGACTTGTTTTCCCTTTTATGCACAGATCCTTCACCTGTTTTTCTGTAATCGTTTTACCAAGTAATTTCCCTGGAAAAGTTTGTTTGCAACCATTAGCATGTTCCGAGCATTTATAATAAGAACGACTTACGCTGATCTTTCCTTTTTTACATCTAGGACAAGTAGCAATCGGTTTCTGACTTACATTCTTCACTCCATCAATACTCTGCTGAATAGGTGCAGCATTCAATTGACCAGGTACTTCTTCGATCAATTTATTGAGAAACTTTGCGATACTACCTAAAAAAGCTTGAGGTGTCCCATTTCCGTTTCCGATTTTCTTTAAATAGGTTTCCCATTTAGCGGTCATGGATGGGCTGGAAAGCAGATTGCCTTCTATAGACTGACATAGAATTTTTCCTTTCTCAGTGATATGGACAATGTTCTTTTTCACTTCAATGTATTGGTGTTTTTTAATGGTTTCAATGATTCCGCTTCGTGTTGCTTCTGTACCTAAGCCTTCTACTTCTTTCAATATTTCCATTTCTTCTTCATTCTCGACCGACTTACCACACGTTTTCATCATCGAGATGAGTTGACCTTCTGTATAAGGTTTCGGAGGGGTAGTCATCCCTTCCTTCATTTTGACAATACTTTTCACTTCCTCCCCTTTTTCAAGTATAGGAAGAGCTTGTGGTGCGTTTTCATCTTTCTTAGCATTTGTATTTTCTTTGTCTTTTGCTCCATAGTTAAAAAGTTCTTTCCACCCTTTGCTGATCTCCGTTTTCCCAACAGATTCAAAGTCTAAACCGTTCACGCTCGTTGTAACTTTTGTCTCTTCGTATACATAGTCATGATGAAACATGGCAAGTGTCGTGTTTAACACTTCAAAGTAAATGTTCTTTTCTTCTATTGATAATCCTTGAATCTTTGCAGAAGTTGGAATATGTTTAGTTGGGATAATGGCATAGTGTTCTTGAACCTTTGATCCGTCTACATATCTTTTACTTGGTCGTTTAGAAGCGGCTGCAAAACGGTTCTCTATAAGGTTCTGATAAGACTCAAGGTTTGCCGATAGATACGCAAACTCATTTTCGGTAATGTATTGAGTGTCTGTCCTTGGATACGATAAGATTTTCTTATCGTACAATTTTTGAACCGTATCCAATACCTTCTTTGGACTGTATTTCCATCTTCTGTTCGCTGTTGCCTGTAACGTCGAGAGCGAGTGCAACTTAGGTGATTTGATTCTCATTTCCTTTTTCGAAACGGCTTTAATGATACCCGTATCTTTTCCTGTAATGTTGTGCTTATCTAGCAGCCTTTGAACTTCTTCTTGTTTCTCACTTTTAATTTTGGCTTTGCCCCGATACTTTCCGTTTGCGGCCGTAAAGTTCCCTTCAATCTCATAAAAAGGTTTAGCCACGAAATTCTCAATCTCAAGGTGCCTTTGGTAGATCAAGTACGTTGTTGGCGACTGCACCCGACCAATGCTCAAGCTATCCGTAAGTCCCTTTTGCTGCAACAGTAACGTATAAAGGCGACTTCCGTTCATGCCAACGAGCCAATCAGAGATCTGACGTGTTTTGGCTTCAGCATAAAGCAATAGATCTTTCTCGTTATCATGAAGATTCGAAAATCCTTTACGAACCTCATCGACTTCTAGAGAATTAATCCATAGGCGTTTAATCGTTTTGCCTCTCACACCTGTCATATGGTAGATGGAATAAAAGATATTCGAACCTTCACGATCCACATCACATCCGTTAATGATGATGTCCGCTTCTTTAAATAACCGTTTTACCGCGTTAAACTGTTCATACTTTCCCGTTGCTACCTTGAATTCATAGCGTTCAGGCAAGATGGGTAGAGAAGACAAACGCCATGTTCCCCATTCAGACTTATATTCTTTAGGTTGCTTCAGTTCAACCAAATGACCAATTCCCCATGTAATTGTCGCGCCACTTGGAAAGATGCTGCATGGATTTAATTCAATAAACGTTTTATCTTTTTTCTTTACCGTAAAGGCGTCTGCATAGGCCTTCGCTTGTGATGGTTTTTCTGCTAAAATAACGATTTTACTCATAGAACTTCACCTTTTTACTGAAATTTTTACTTGCAGAAAAAGAAAATAAGGGAAGCGATACACCACCCTTACTCTCGTTTCATATTTTGCGAGCTTTCTATGTACACATTTATTCGTTCAATCCATGGATGACCGTTCGGATACTGAATAGTCAAGGAATCTCTTAGCCATTCTCTACTTACATCATCCAACGTTGCCAAGACATTCTCTAAATCTAGTTGATCTTTTTCCCTAATCAACGAACTTCCACCCTTATATAGAAGCTGAATTTCTGGTTTTAAATAAGGAACTTCAGCAGAAGTTGTCAAACCAATATCAGATCGTTTCCTTCTTATTGTACCATTTCGTTTGTAAATCCAATAATCATCCTCACAATCTATGATCATCACTTGAAAAGCCCATGTGGATTCTTCCTTTTTCTTAAACCATAAATTATCAAATTGGTTATCTAGCTTTTCGTTCATGTTCCATGGTATTAACTTTCCTTTAAATGCTTTGTATCCTTCCCAGTCAGCGGACAGATACTTCTGTAGAAGTAGGTGTTCGGATCTCAGAATTAGGACATCAATATCATCATGTTCTCGTGTAATTCTATTCAGATGCAAATCCAACGCCCATCCACCAGCAATCCACCAATGTAGTGACATCTGATCAAAAATATATTGTATCTCTTTCACAGAAAGTGGTTCCCAGATTTCTTTGATCTCGCTCATTTTCACCTCAAGATTTTTAAGGATTTTTATAAACCGATTTAATTCTAGTATATAACCATAGTAACAAAACTGTAATTAGCGCACTTTCGCAAGCTTTTACGATTAATACAAAAATGATGCGACCAAGGTCTTCAAGTTCATCAAAGCCAAAGTATTGGAGTTCGAATCCAAAAATAACTTCATTTAATATCATTAAAATCATCACAATTGGAAAAAAACGTCCAAAATTTCCTTTAACATACTTTGACATTCTTAACTCTATGATATTTCCCTCCATTCTGTATACCAATGGAACTTCTTATTATTAGAAGATATATGGCATCCCAAAATAAACCAACGTAATACAAATTGAAAAAAGTAATGAAAAAATGAAACTATTTTTTAACGAGTTCTTAGTAAAAAAACTAAGAAAAACACTTATTACTAGAGACACTATAAAAAAGAAAAGGAAATACATTAATGGTATGCCCCACATAGAATTATCATCCTTATTTTCTAAATAATCTGCAACATTCAAGTTATTTGTTTATACGTGCTATTGGGGACCCCTACACTTTCTCAACAGAACTACTTGTGTCAAAGATTCCGGCTAGCAATGTAATTAAACCGATGATAAAAAATGCTGGTAATAACAACATCATCATACCTACGGCAGCAAACCCGTCTCCCACCGCTAAACCAACTGGGATAGAAATAAGGAATGTTAAAAACGGATTAAACCCTACCATAATAAATATCCCCCACACTATGCATTTCCTTTTTGTTGTTTTTCCTTTTGTGAGCTTGATCGCCAAGAATGCTAATAGCAACAATGCACCTATAGCTATAACAAATGCCATTGTCATTACCCCACTTTTTATTTATGGTCAAAATGAATTTACTCTTACTATATGCTCGCATGTAACTCTGTTGCTTATGTTAAATTCTTTACTCTCTTAAAGGATGTAGACAATATAAAATGTTTTAAATAAACAAAGCCACCATAATCAAATCTTGATATCGACCTTCCATTTTAACAGCTTTCGCTTTTCTACCTTCTTCTACAAAGTTCAAAGATTTATATAATTGTATTGCTCCATGGTTGTCTTCCATGACTACCAGACAAATCTTTTCGACCGTTTCGTTGTTCCTAGCCCAGGTGATCAGTGATTCTACCAGTGCTCTTCCAACGCCATGATTTCGATATTGAGGTAAGACGGTCATTGCAAAAGAACCTTGATGCGCTATTTTTTCCTTGTTTCCATTTCTAAAATCAATGGCACCCACAAGCTCGTTTTCATATTCAGCCACTAGTTTTATACAATTCTGGTTTGTGGAGTAATGTTCTAGTTCCCTTTGCATATCTTCAAGACTTAACTTCTTGAGATCTTCAGCAGTACTTAACATGTAAGGAGCATCGACCAATGCTTTTGATGCAGCCATTAACATCACTTCCGCATCGTGTACATTAGCCTCCCTTACTGTTACGTTTTTTCCACTTTTGGTTTTATAAACGTTACCATGAGTTGATAACATACGAACGCTCCCTTTCAAATGCAATGTTTGATTTAATTTACGACTACAATTTCCCCTTCATCACTAGGGACTTCAAAACCATTAACGTAAGAGTTCAAAAGCTCATCTGAAATCGGGAAAGAATTCGCATCAAAGCGCTGGTTACGTAATTTTAACCGCTTCCGTAACTCATCCGGATGAACTTTTAAATAAACAAGCTTCCATTTACCGCCAGACTCCTTAATAAGCTTCTTATATTCGTTCCTTCTTAATCGATCCCAGAAACTGAAGTCAATAACTACTTGTTGTTTATCGTGAATTAACTGAATTAATCGTTTGCGTAATTTACTTTCTGCGTCTTTTCTGTATTCCTCGAACTTGTCCATTGGGAAGTCAATTCCCCATCGACCATTGGTAGACCAAATTTCCTCGTCAATCGAAAGACGTACAAATCCTTTTTTCTCTAACCGTTGTGAGAAGGTAGTTTTTCCTGATCCAGCCACACCACACATCATCACCACTAAAGGAGTTTCAGTACTTTGTTCATGATAGATTAGATCAAAGTTAAATTCATTAAACATCTGCTAAGCCCCCATTCCACATAATATAGCTGATGTTTCATGCTAGATATACAAGAGTTAGTCTTTAACGATTGCGGCATTTAGTTAATATTGCTATAATTTTTTCTTATATTTATATATCTAATTAACTCATCCGTTAAAAAGAATAAAACTGAAATTGTTAAAGAAAAAAAGGTAAAAAACCACAACATTAAGAAAGGCAATAGACCAAAAAAAATGTGTAAAGATAAAGCAAAAAAGACCCTCGCATCTTTAAAGTTCTTTGTAATAATATCTATAAGTAAAGATATTGGCATCCCATATATTAGAACACCAGCTAGAACATAAGTACTTATTATTAGAATGTCTGCGAAAGTAGTATTCGGATGATCACTACCTAGCGATAAGAACGTATTAAGCGGAAAAAATGTATATATTAATATTATTGATATTAAGGATGTTATAACTGCCGCGATGAATTTTCTTTTTACCCAAGTATTCTTTAAAATGTCCCTTCCCCCTCCTAAACCTTAAAAGTAAGCGCGTTCAATTTGGACGATTAGCTAGAGTTAATTGATTTATCTTTACGTTGAAAAGAGTAGATACTAATGCAGTGAAAAAGCCAATGAACCTTATAAAATCAAGCATTTGCTCCCGTTCATATTTTAATGAATCTACTAAACAAACAATCCAAAACACAGTAAATAAAAAAGAGTAAAAACCAATAAAATTCATTGTTTTAGTTTTACCAAAAAATCTCGTTGCTAGAGATAAGAAAACCATTAATATAGATAGCCCTAAAAACACATAAACTTCATTAGTTGTTGGGGTTTCCTCTCCGAATAAAATTTGCAAAAAGAAAGCGATAGGACACAACAAAATAATCACTAGCGTTACAAATGAATTTAAAAGGTTTTTAAATAGTTGCACCATAACCCTCCATCTTTTCTGAAGTGTCGCACATTAGAATGAGAACTTCTCTTCTCTTTGTTGAAGAAAGGTAGCCGATTGTAAGGATCCCTTCTCTTTTTTTGTGATACTTTTTCTCTTATAATTTCCATTCACAATGTTTAATTTCCTCTTAATCTATAAGTTAGATAATAAGTGCATTCCCCCCTAATTGAAGAAATGCACCCCCATGTGGAATATCGTTTCCAAGTTAATATTAGCTTTGTTCAGTTAGAATATTATATAACATTTTTGATTCTTGTTCCCTTAACTCAACGTATTTCCCACTGTCTGTAACTATCTCGATTCTCTTTCCATTAGAATTTACCCAAAGTGAATATGAAGCTATTTTTTCTTCACTACCTCTACTATCTTTAAAAGGAAACTGAAACATATAATCTGGGGAACGAGACATCTTTACTTTAACATTCGCCCAGTTTGCATTTTTCACTATTTTAATTGCCTTTTGAACCTGGCTATCATTAGTGATTTCGTTAAAGTCATCATAATTTTCACTATTACCGATTTGCTTTTGAACAGTTATCTTTTGGTCTGTTGATTTAATCAAGTTATTAAAATTACTATTGGAGCAGCTTATCATTAATAAACAGAAACATACTAATATCATTTTATTTACATTCAATGTATCTCCCCTTTTTTATTGAGGCGTAACATGGAGTTCCTATTCTTCTTTAATCATTGGGAGAACTTCCTTTAAATTCAATAACGCCTTATCAACTGATGTTTCTATATAACCAACGATCTGATCAAACGTAAACACATTAAGGTTTTCATTTATAACTTCATTATCGTACTCCATATCGCTTATTACATAAGGAATAAATTCTTCAACATTATGGGATTTAACTTCTTGCAGATCAATGATCTCTGGAATATTACTAAGTGCCCTTCTTAATTCATCTGTAAAACCATAGTGTTCTAATAACTTCCCATTTAGTAATCGGAAGTCATTATGATATAGCTTATATAGTCCTTCATCAGCATCCATTCTGTTCTTTAACCAAGATAGATAAAAACCTTTCAACCAGATATCATCAGCGATTAAATGTGAAAAATATCCCCGTATATAATGACTTTCTACAACCGAACTATATTTTCTCAAAAACCCTTTATAATCAATGCTTCTTGAATAATCTTGTACATTACCTACAAAGAAATGTGATAAGTTTTTATCTTCATGTGAAAAAACAACATCTGGAGCAATGCTTCCAAGCAAAAATGATGTTTTATCTTCTATTGATATAGCGTCTGCAATTTTAAAACCAATAATCGAGTGCATAATTCTTGATCCCATATTCCCCTCACCCCGGCTATATTTTTTTACTTAGTAGAACCTCTCTTATCTCTGAGATATCTGAGACAACTGCGAATGGCTTATGTAAAGTTGGCGGTAATACATTGTTTAAATTTACCCATATGGCTTCCATACCGATTTCCAACGGAGCAATTACGTCATGTGTCCAAGAATCACCTATAAATAACGTCTCACTAGTTTTTTTATCAAAGTGATCTAGCGCTTTGTAATAGATTCTAGGATCAGGCTTTCTATAACCTAGTTGTTCTGCATGAAAAACTTTTTCTTTACTAAATATTTCTCCTAATCCCATGTTGATTAATTTTTGTTGTGGATCGTAAAGCCCATTTGTAACAATTCCAAGTTCAAAATGTTCACCAAGATCTTTTACTAAACTTTTTATTTGCTCATTAACTGTTATGCATTTCATACTTGTTTTGTAAAAAAGATTGTCCAACTCATCTAATCTTTCTATATCAATTAATAAGTCAAACTTTCTCAGTGCAAATTCCCATCTTGCTCTCTTAAATTCTGATGCACTGTATTCACCTGATATTAATTTTTCAATCAAGTATCTTGGTGGTTGTTTTAATATGTCTAAAAACTTAGCAGCATTCAACTTATTTGTAAGTGGATGTACCGCTAAGCAACGTGTTAATCCATCAAGAAACCACGAAGAGTTTTTTAACAAAGTATCATCTAAATCAAATAACAACAAATTGAATTTTTTCATCTCTTTTACCTCCTTTTCAATGCAATTACTAAGAAACAATTGTGAGAGCTCTCCTAGTATTAAAAACAGCTTATTAAACTGAACATATATGGTTTTAGTTGTAGCTAAGAACACAAATAATAAATGTTGCTACAATCAATTTTTTTAACTTTCTTCCAATTATTGTTCTGTTAATACCATTTTAATTTCATTCCATTAATTTACAATGATAAACTAATAGTTTTCTCATGATATAACTGTTTTAAAGCTTGCCTTCATTTCAATACTTTGTTCAGTAAAAATGATAAATATATGAAAAGGGAAGGAATCTGTTTAAATCCTAACTTAAAAAGACCTTTACTTTCCACCGGGATATTTGGTAAGATTATCCACAATTAAATAAATGCTATGAAGAGAAGAGTATAATCGGCAATTCTTCAAAGAGAGCTCCAGTTGGTGAAAAGGAGTAAGAATTAATGGTTGGAAGCAAGCCTCTGAGCAGCACATTGGATCCATATAGGTGATAGTGTGACAGGTGCTCCTGTTATAGAGCTAGGGTATATGTATGGTTCTTCATACCGTACCTAATAAGGGTAATATGGAGACATATTACCAAACTGGGGTGGCACCGCGACGCGCAATAACTCGTCCTCAAGACAACTGTCTTGGGGGTGAGTTTTTTTATTGTCCAAGTTTAATATCGCAAAGGAGCGGAAATAAAAATGCGTATAAAAATGGTTATGAAGTCGTGGAAATACCCTTCTATTTTATTGACTATTATTGGTATTTCAAGTGTAGGGGAATGGATTTACTTTTTAGCATTAAATTTAATCGTACTTGATATGATGGGTGTACTTGCTGTCTCCGGTCTATATATACTTAGAGCTTTATCTACTTTATTTACTACTATATGGTGTGGTAGCTTAATTGATCGATCGAATAAAAAGCATCTTATGGTGTGGCTCGCACTATTCCGAGCAGTATTTATTGCACTATTGCCATTATTATCATCTATTTGGACAATATACGGCATCGTTTTTTTAATATGTATAGCTAGTTCCATGGCCAATCCTACAACAATGACTTACATTACGAAGTTAATTCCTCAAGTCCGAAGAAAAAGATTTAATTCTCTCGTGAGTTTAATTGATTCTGGGGCATTTGTTACCGGTCCTGCAATTGCGGGAATTATATTTATGAGTGGAACTCCTAATTATGCAATATATATAAATGCAATAGCCTTATTCTTAGCAGCATTCTTCACGTTGTTTATGCCCAATATTGAAAAAAATGATCTAATTAAAACAGAAGACGAAAAAATAACCTTAAAGGTACTGAAAAATGACTGGAAATTAGTTGTTGATTTTAGTCGTAAACATATTTATGTGATGGTCATTTATTTCCTTTTTAGTGCAGTGATGGTTTTGGCAACTGCTGTAGATTCACTGGAAGCAGCATTTGCTACAGAAGTTCTTTCTTTATCAGAGGGGGATTATGGACTCCTGGTAAGTATTGCTGGTGTTGGAATAGTTGTAGGCGCTTTGTTAAACATGATAGTTGTTAAAAAAGTGGCTACCTCTTGGCTAATCGGTCTTGGATCCTTGATGGTATCAAGCGGTTATCTATTCTATGCTTTTTCGGGTACTTTTTTGATGGCAGCAGTTGGTTTTTTCGTTCTATCATTTTCTATGGCTTTTATTAATACAGGATTTTACACATTCTATCAAAATAATGTTCCTGTCGAGGTAATGGGACGAGTTGGTAGTGTTTATGGTTTCATCGAAGCTTTTTTCATCATTATTGGGACTATGATTTTTGGAATCATAGCTGAATCGATATCTATTCAGTTTGTCGTCATATTAGGAACTTTAATCATGTTTACAGTAACGATTATATTATTTATCGTTAACACCCTGCCCTCTAAAGCAGAGTACTATTCTGAGAAACATCAGTTAAGTACTACTGGCTCTGATGAGAATTGTACAACGAGTTAATTTAAGGGTTGCAATAGAAACCCCATTTCTCAGTGCGCGAATGGAGAATTGGGGTTCTATTTGTTTAATAGTCGTGCACACTAACATATCTTTAACCTCATGTTATTTTGGCAAGCAGGTCTTCTTTAATAATCTAATCTATGTTCATTCCTAATCTACAATACTGCTACGTTTGTTTAATAAATTTATAAAAAATCTTTTAATCCTGCTTGGATCAACACACTCTTTTATGGAGTAGAGTTTTCAACTTAGAAGATTAGTTTCATCCCTTCATGACTCGCCAAAAATCCTAAACGTTGATAAAAACGATGTGCTTCATCACATTGCTTGTCAGTTGTCAATTGAACAAGACCGCATTTCTCAGATTTCGCGATAGCAATCGCTTCTTTAAACAAGTCTTCTCCTACCCCTTTTCCACGGTAGCGCTGATCGACACGTACCCCTTCGATTTGTGCTCGTTTCATCCCTTGTCTTGCTAAACCAGGAATAATCGTTAACTAAAGGCAGCCAATCACCGTTTGACCGTCAATAGCTAAAATAATCTGATTTCCAACTTGTGCTTCAATTGCCGCAAATGCTTTATAATAATCAGCTGGCAATGGCTCTGCATAACGTTCTCGTTGGGTTCCTAATTCATCATCAGCAAGTAAGCGAACAATTGCTGGTAAATCTTCCTCATTTGCTTTTCGAAAATTCATAGAAATTCACTCCTTCTGCCTAAGAAAATCACTATAATATTCTTTTTCAGTAGAAATCACAAATCCTTCATTATGCCATTTAGTCATTACTGCATTTCCAAAGAATATAAGAAAATGCATTTATAAATCTTACAAAGACTGTTCCATATTTGCTCTCCACTCATACTGAATATCTGGCAGGTTTTCTTCATTCTCATGGCCTCTTCCAATAATCTTGAAACCATTCTTTTCATAAAAACGTTGTGCTTTCTTGTTTACTTCAAATGTGTACAGAGTTAACTTTCCACTGGAGTGATCCTTTGCTCGTTGAAGCAATGCATAACCCATACCCGATTTTTGATAATCATGGTGAACATACAGTTGGTTTATTTCGGTTTGATTATATGCAATCAATCCAACAACATTTTCATCAACCATCGCTAGTTCGACGACAAACTCTTTCGTTAGGATACTATTCAGAAAGTACACATGACTTTCAAAACTATGAGACTCTTTTACACCTATTGCCTCGAGTTTACTATCACGCCACATTTTAACGGTTTGTTCAGCAAAATCAGATGAATAGGTTATGATATTAACATTGAGACTCTTCAAGCTAATCTGTCCCTTCAAAATGATTATCACTCTTCCCAATTATAAAGTTAAAAATGGATTTTAAACAGAGTTAAGAGGGTTTACCTAGAGCTTAAGGGAATAAGAAGAAAGATGGTTTAAATTAGTGTTAAAGGAGAAAATGATGAAATTACTTCATGCGGTAAAAGAGTATATAGATCGTCATTATGAAACGCCAAAGGGATTGATTGGTACATATATCGTAGAAAAGATGGTCAGACAGCATAAACCTGAGACAGAGTGGACAATAGGACAATTGGAACTTGAAGAACAAGACAAAGTGTTGGAACTTGGTTGTGGTGCCGGCTATGCGATACAAATGATCACAGGAAAATATGGTGTTCGGGAAATTGTAGGATTAGATCTGTCTTCAACTGCGATTCGATCGGCTGCGGCACGAAATCAAAAGGAAATCAATAATAAAAGAGCTAGACTAGTCCAAGCAAATTTCAACAACCTTCCTTTTAGTGACGATACGTTCACTAAGTTATATAGTATTCAAACCATTTATTTTTGGAGTGAAGTCGATACCATCATTTCAGAAATTTATAGAGTACTTAGGCCAGGTGGATTGGTAGTTATTACTTTTTCTAGTGGTAAAGATAATGAAACTTGGGAAAGTGTGAAGGAAGTCTCAGAAAATCAAGTGATGCCGTTAATGATGTATACTGGATTTAAGAATGTTTCCTTAGTGAGAGGACCTGATTCTAGGGGTTTTCATACAGTCTCTATCAAAGGTACAAAGGTGTAAAACATTTTTTCTTAAGATTGTTTGAATTGATACTTATACCAGACGTCAAAATGACAGATTGGCATCTGGTATTTTTTTTATATCTTACAGTTAAAGATAGGTCTTCTAAGCAGTACAGCTATTGGTTTCATTTTCATAATGAATTAATGGGTAGCAAGTGCGATTAGTATCCCGTTCAATGCACCAGCCACTACATCAAATGGATAATGAACACCTACCCAAACTCTTGAAAACGTGATCAAGATAGCAAACATAAACCATACGTACCTATACCTTAACGTTACCAACATTAAAGTGACGGCAATTGAGATTGCAGATGATGCATGATCACTAGGAAAAGAAGAGTTAGCCGTATGCTCTACCAATTGAATGATGTCATGTGAGATAAACGGCCTCTCTCTATACATGAACAACTCAATCAGTCGATTTACTGAGTAAGATAATGAAAATGCAACCAACACTTGAAATACGATTATCCTGTCAGTTTTTTTATTTCTCCACCACAGCATGATCAATAATAAAACAAATGCATACTGAACGTATTCCGCAAAGAAAATCATGAAATTATCGATTAGCGGATAGCTTGAAACGATTTCGTTAATGAACATAAACCACTTATAATCTGTTTCTAGAATCATATTCCCTCCTATAATTAAAATCTTTCTTTTAAGAATAATGAAAGTTGTAAGGTTTTCATATGATTCCTCTCTAACAGTTTTATGGAATTTGCAGAATTTTTCTAAGCTATGATTTTAAAACAAAAAAACAGCCATATAGGCTGCCATCCGTTTATTTCGTTTGTGAAGGTGTAGATATTAGTTGAGATATGTATCCGTTCAAATCAAAATCTTTGTTCCCTGCATACTCGCTTAGTTTCACAGTCGTCATTAGCATTTTAGTTCCTCCTAAAATGAGTTTATTGTTATTAGTATTATTACCAAACTCGTAACCTATTAAACGCATTTTAGTAAATATTTTTTAGATTTGCTTGATTGTGATATAAAAGCAGCCTCATTTACTTAATACACAACTTATTATTTGTGACCCCGCTTTTGGACGTCTAACGAGTTCCCCACTACAGTTCATGCAAATATGATTCATCTCTGTTGTGCATGTTGGGCAATACGTACATTCATGGACACAAATGTAAGCATCCGACTTTTCATGAAGCTCTACAGAACATTTTTCACATTGCTTTCTCATCTCTAACATATTATTAACCCCTTTTTGTTGTAATTATCTCTTACATATATTATATTTTTCCCAGAACTGTTTTAACATGGAATATTAACGCTATTTCTTATGGATTTCTTTGAAAACATCGGAAAAAGAATAAATGCTCCTAAATTTTTAAAGTCGAGGAGAAAGATATGGACGAAATTGATAAAGAGATCCTTTTACATTTGCAGCAAGATGCTCGAGTATCGATTACGGCATTAGGTAAGAAAGTTGGTCTTTCAAACCCTGCCGTTCATGAACGAGTTAAGAAGCTGGAGGATAAGCAGATTATTGAGGGTTATAAGGCAATTATTAATCCTGAAAAAATGAATAAACCGATCATGGCTTTTATCTTATACGACAATACGAAATGCAAGCAGTTTGTTGATTTCTGTAAAGATCACCGTGATGTGATCGAATGTCACCGCCTAGCTGGACAGTATAACTATCTGATTAAAATCGTTACCCATTCCGTACAATCATTGGAAAGTTTCATAGATGAATCCATGTCATTTGGACAACCTTCTACGTTAATCAGACTTTCATCTCCCGTATCGGATAAATCTTTAAGTTAAATAAACAGAATAGGAAAACCAAAAAAGACTGAAACATAAGGTTACAAAACATCCCTTTGATCAGTCTTTTCTATGTATTCGTATGATGAATTTCAATAACTTTTACTAAAAATGGCTTGTTAGGTAATTGTTCTTAATTATCACTCCGTATTTTTTGAAGAGCTATAGGAGGAGAACCTTCATAAACCCTTTGATGAACTTTTGCTGCACATTCTTCTGGAGTATATAAGGAAGTATCCACCTCTAAATCATAAATACCAGGAATATGAACAAGTTTCTGCCAGAGTTCTATTGGTTTTGGTATATTTCCTTCCGGTGTATAGCCTTTTTTCCAGGTTTCTATCCGTCGTTTCATCACAGTTTCAATTGGACAGCGCACACCAATCAACCATGCTGGTGTCCCGTTAAGAATCTGTGCAGCTTGCTGAAGAATATTACGCTCTACAGAATAACCATCATGATGACCAACATCCACTATGACATTCATGCCCTCACGACTGAAAGCTACAATTGATTTGTACATAGCAAGATACATTCTCTGTATGATTGGCTCCAAATCGGGCCTTTCCCCACCTGGTCTTAAACCTATGCTTGGCTGAAATTTCTCAGGTGTCATATCCATGATACGGTCCACTCCAATATTCATCCATACACCTTCAAATTCATTTTGAATCACTGAGGCAATGCTCGATTTCCCTGATCGAGGCGTACCATTTAGGATAATAATCCTTCCCTGTATTTCTGTTTGATCCATACTAAAACTCCTTTTGTCTTTGATCAAGTCATTCAAAGCCAAGGTGTGCTCCCTATTTAAAACAAGGTTGTAAGAGACTGATAATTTAATTTATCCTGCTGAAGCTTAGTTAAACTGTTATCAAGATGCTGCAGAAGTAAAGCTCGTAAGTTTTCCTCTTCTCCCTTTTCAATGTATTGGATCATTCGCTCGTGTTCAAGGATGTCTAGTTCTTCATTGTTAGAATCTTCATTAAAGACATCATAAAGCACCATATAAATGGTGATCTGACTCAAAATTTTGTTCATAAATTCAATTAAATACCTGTTTCCACTCGCTGTGGCTAATACAAGATGAAAAGCATTGTTTTTCTCTTGATACGGTACGATCTTTCGTTCTATAAAAGCGGACTTCATCTCAATAAGAAGTTGTTTAAGTTGTTTAACGTCATCCAAGTTAAGATTGGAAAACCCTTTCTGAATCGACATCTCCTCAAGCGTTTTTCTCATCTCAAACGCTTGAATCATTTCCTCGATCGTTGGTTGAACGATGAATGCACCTTTGTTTGGAATAACATTCACTAATCCTTCTGATTTAAGCTTCATGATCGCACTTCGAATTGGCGTCCTGCTCGCATTGACCTTTTCAGCAATAGCACTTTCAAATAACTGGTTACCTGGTGCAATTTGTCTATTCAAGATTGCGTTCTTTATTAAGTGATAAACTCTTTGTTCTACTGTTTCTTTACGCATTTTAAAATTACCTGCCTAACCGTTCTTTTACCTTATTCTAACACAGAAAATAATTAATTGAACAAAATTGTAGAACAATCTTGTTCGAAGTAATTCATTATGATATATTATCCTAGGTATTCAGGTTGAACGGAGTGATAATATGAACCACACAGGAAAAGAAATTACTTTAATTATTATTGGATCCCTGTTCTTTGCACTAGGGGTAAATTGGTTCGCCATCCCAAACGAATTAGGTGAGGGCGGCGTTACCGGTATTTCGATGACTCTGTATTATGTATTAGGCTGGTCACCAGGTCTTACAAACTTTATTATGAACGGTTTCCTTTTAGCCATTGGTTATAAAGTCTTAAATAAACGAGTGACATGGTATACGATGGTTGCTATCTTCTTTACCTCTCTATTTATTCATTTAACAGAAGGTATGGGTAACCCTGTTGACATTATGCTTGGCACTGTTTTTGCAGGTGTATTCATCGGAATCGGGTTGGGGCTCGTGTTGCGTTCAGGCGGAACAACAGGTGGCTCGACCATCATTGCGCGAATGCTGAACCAGCATTTCGGCTGGGGTGTTAGTACGACTATGTTTGTTTTTGATATTCTTGTCGTTATCGGTTCTGCATTTGTCATCGGGATTGAAAATACGATGTACACGGGAATATCCATTTATATTAGTACAAAGATTTTGGATTACTTAATTGATGGTTTTGATACAAGAAAAGCTGTCACGATCATTTCTGAAAACACAGATGAGATTGCTAAGAAAGTAAGCGATGAGATGGATCGTGGCGTTACCATTATTAATGCAAGAGGCCATTACTCGAACGAAGCTAAAGATATTTTGTACGTCGTGATCAATAAACAAGAGCTATTTCTGTTAAAGAAGATGATCCAACGTGTTGACGAAAAAGCATTTGTTGTAGTCCATGATGTAAGAGATGTATTTGGAGAAGGATTTACTTTTCCTAAAACTTAAGATTCACTCTCTATAAACGTATACAAAAAGGTCGATTCATTTTATTGAATCGGCCCTTTATGATTTTAAAGCTCTTTTTATAGCCCTTTATTCTCCACTCTATTTGACCTTCAACATTTAATATTTCAGTACTAAACTCATTCGGTCATAAAGTAGCAAAAACACGCACAAACAAGAATTAATACTTGCAAAAACCCTTATATGTAATATATTGTTAAATATAGAATTATAATCTAATTAAAGGAGTTCAAGTATGAATCCTATTATTCCTAAAGAACCCGTTATTCCAGATTTAAGGGAAATTGACGTTGAGTTATTGACTGCTATTACTTTTGAAAAAGAGGTAAGACCTCAAAAATGTGATGCTCTTTTTGTATTTAGTGGCACTCATAGTGGGCATTGGGAAAAAGCTATTGAAGCTTATCATCGTAACTACATAGAAACAATTATTGTTACTGGCGGAAGAAGTTTAACAGGTATTCCCCATCCCCATTGGGAAGGCAATACAGATCGTGAAGTCTCTGAGGCACAAGTTATTGTCTCTTTTTTAATACGTGCAGGAATACCTTCACACATTATTTTTAGTGAAGAAAAATCTACTAACTCTCTTGAAAATGTTAAATGCGCTCTAGAAGTTTTTGACTTTACGAAGATTCAATCGTTAATGGTGGTTTGTAAAAGTCATGCTACTGGCAGACAAATAAGGACCTTAAAAAAGCATTTACCAAATCAAATTGAGTACATTCCTTTTACATTCAATACTGTTTACAAAGGAACCGAAGTGAACAGAAACAATTGGATGGAAACAGAAATGGAAGAAAGCGTGTATGGGGAGAATATTTACGGATTAACCATTATGGAATTAAAGGAGATATTCTTCCTTTGGATGTATGTCTGATAGATTAAATCTAGTTTGATACGAATAGTAATAAAGCTCGGTCTATGCGAGCTTTATTACTTTAATTGATCCAGCTCGCTTTCATCGGAGCGGGCAATAACCACATAAGTTAAAATAGATCCGTCACTCGTAAAGAATAAGCCAACGAGAATGTAGTAACTAGCTTTGCTAATACAGCAATCATTATAAAGCGTCTTGTTTTAACACCGCTCACTCCAGCACCGACACAAATAATTTCATCTGGCAACACAGGAACGATGAACAACAAAACGATGATCCACATTTCATTCTTCTTAACAAAACGATGATATTGATCTAATTGTTTTTCATTTACTAAACGTTGTACCATTTTCATTCCAAAAGTTCGAGATAAATAAAACATCGTAAGAATCCCTAACACAGCGCCCATGAATCCTAAGATAAAAGCGGTGAACGGGCCTAGAGCAGCACTTCCCGCTACGACAGTTACGATTTCTGGAACGGGCAACATAATGGGTTGAGCATAACACACAGAAAAATAGATAAGTTTGGCAAGTTCCAGGTTCTCGTTTAGGATCGTCTCTAACCCTTTGTTATCAAGAGTAACAATCATGCGACTCAAACCATATGTGAGAAAAATGGCTGCCATTAATAAGCTATACACAATCGAGACCGTCTTCATTTTTTCGAAAAATGTGTCCCACTTCAAACTATAAGATGCTATTAACAGGAAGATAACACTACACCCAATGATTAGAAAAATTGTCTTAAATGATGGTTCAACTGTAGCTAGTGATTGAGAAAGAAGGTATATGGAAACGAACAGTATTCCTAAATGCATGATAAAGCTATACCTATACGGATTGACGATTTTATATGATAACGTACCCCGTTGTGTTTTTAAATTCATTTAACATCCAACCTCTTTTCTTACTGTTACATTTATTATGTAAAACAAATCTTAAGAAAAGCTTAGGAAAATTCTTAACGATTCTTAACTTTTTCCAACTAAAAAAGCTTATGAAGCATGCTTCATAAGCTTTGATCAAATTGGAAGTTTGATAATAATCGTGAGCCAGCCATGCATATACTCCGCTTGTATATGACCTCCATGTAGTTCTACAATCCTTTTTGAAATAGCAAGTCCAAGTCCCGTTCCTTCATGCTCGCTTCGGGCTTTGTCTCCTACTAAAAAACGCTCAAATAATTGATTAATATCTCGTACTTCTGGTCTTTCTGTTTGATTGGACAGCCTAAATTCAGCATGATTGGATTGTATGTCTAAAGTAGCTTTAACAACAGAAGGTTTCGCGCTGTACTTTATGGCATTCATAAAAAGATTGTCATAAACACGGACCATTTTTTCAATATCCATAGAAGTTAGAACTTCTTCTTTTGGTATATCCTTTATAACAGTTAGGTCTTCCTTTTCAAAGATAGGAACGTATTCCCCGATCAATTGTTCTAATAAACCCGTCATTTCTACATCATTCATGTCTAATTTCACATCTGGACTTGTTAAACGAGTATATTCAAAAAGCTCATTGATTAGAGCTTCAAGCCGCTTTGATTTTGAGTAAGTCGTATCATGATATTCTTTTAGTTGATCTTGGCTCGAATAATGCCCCTTTCTCAGCAAGTCTAGATACCCAATGATGGATGTTAAAGGGGAGCGCAAATCATGGGATATATTTGTAATCAATTCATTTTTCGCTATTTCAAGTTGTCTTTCATATTCAAACTTACTTGATAATTCCTTAGACATACTATTAACATCTTCGGCAAGCTTGCTTAATTCATCGTTTCCCTGCAATTCAATCGTCATTCCCAATTTTCCGTTGGCGATTTCATTAATACTTTCTGTAATACGCTTTATATAAATGATTTTGTTTCGTATCAATGCTAAGAAGGTAACAATAAAAGAAAAAATAACAAAAGTAAAAATCAGAAAAACGATAAAATTATAGGTAGTTGCACCAATATCTTCAATAGTAAGATATTGAAGATTATAGAGATGCAAAATAATTTGAGAGATGATAATCATAACCACAGTTGACACAATAAAGCTAACAGCAACTGCTACCAGGAGTTTTACAAGTAACGATATTTTAATCCGCTTTATACTCATATTTTATAGCCGACTCCCCAAACCGTTTTGATATAGATGGGTCTCTTCGGATCTTCTTCAATTTTTTCTCTTATCTTTGTTATATGAACCATGACAGTACTGTCTGACTTATAGAAATCTTCTTGCCATACCGCTTCATATATCTTCTCAATACTCATAACGATACCTTTATTACGGGCAAGTAGCTCTAGAATAGAGAACTCTTTCGGTGTGAGTCTGACATCATTCCCTCTCACCCATACTTGACGGGTTTCTGTATTGATCTTAAGATCTCCAATCTCAATGAATTCCCTACTTGGATCAGTATCTTGGTTGTATTTTCGATATCTTCTGAGCTGGGATTTAACACGTGCCATTAATTCTAAAGGATTAAACGGTTTGGATAAGTAATCATCAGCACCAGCTGCTAGTCCTTGAATCTTGTCCATATCTTCGGACTTAGCAGAGAGCATAATAATCGGCAAATTTCTCTCTTGCCTTATTCTTATACACGCTTGGATCCCATCCATCTCAGGCATCATAATATCTAATATGATAAGATCAAAATCCTTTTTCTCCAATTGTTCTAACGCATCTATTGCATTTTCCGACTGTACTGTATACATTCCTTCATTTTCTAAATAAACGGAAATCAAATTCCGAATATCACTATCATCATCAACGATTAAGACTCTAGATTGCATAAGTCCCCTCCATCTTTTCTTCTTCTAATGAACAACATAATACCATAGCAGGTGGGACATTTCGTATCTCAATACTTACATCCACTTTTGAAAAGAACTGTTCAATATATGCTTTCATTACGTTTGAATATTGAAACGTAACAAACTTTCCATTCTTTCTTAACACTTTTGAAGTTTTAAACAGGATACGATTTGAAACGGTCTTTGGTAAGCTCGCAAAGGGAAGTCCTGATATGACGTAATCTACAAATGGAATACCGCATTTTTCAAGGTACCAATCAACCTTTTCAGCTGACCCATTGTATATGTAGAGATTATCCACCTCTTTGTATTTCTGTACAAGTATTTTGTAGAATTCCTCATTGCTTTCAAATAAGATGATAATCGTATTAGGCTTACGATTTTGTAGCAGCTTGTCGGTAAAAACACCCGTACCCGGTCCGTATTCTAAAATGTATCTTGCTTGCTCAAAATTGATACTCTTTACCATCTTATCAGCTAGATAACTTGAACTTGGAAGAATGGCTCCTACTGATCGGGGATTACTTATATACTGTGCTAAAAAGGACAAAAATTTCACAATTATTCACTCCGATTGTTTGAATGTATAGCCATTCTATAATTCAAACCTAAAGAATTAAGAGGAATAATCCTTAAGAATTCTTAAGTTTAAGGCATAAAAAAACTGCATCCCCATTCTTATGGTTGAGATGCAGCCATATTTCTTTTATTATTTTGCTTCTACCGTGTCCACTTTCCAACTTTTCTGCAGCTTTCGAATCATGATAATCTGTCCGATGTGGTACGCATTGTGTGTAGCTGCATTCCCGATGAGTTCCCACCATTTTGCAGGGACAGGAAAACCATTTACTTCCCGCTCTACTTTCTCTTCTGACAAAAGACCTTGCCATCTCAAAAGAACATCCAGCAGTTCTTCTTTTAAATGAGAGAAACTTTCATGTTCTGAAATCACAAAACTTTTGTCGTTATCTCCAATAGAAGGCACTGCTTGAACATGAGACTCATCGTAACGGGTTTGCCACGTCTTATTCCAATAAAGGAGATGCTGAACAATTTGCGCGATACTATGACAGTCTTTGTTCGGTTTCCAAAAAGCATCACTTTCCGAAAGGTTTTCTACTGATTCATTAAATGGCAGATACCAGCTAGCGTCGTTGGCATTGGCTAACAGTTGATCGGCTAAAAGATGTTTTACATGAACCATACGTTTCACTCTCCTACCTATTTGACTAACTGTTTTCATTTAAGTCTATACGATCCATTCTCGTTACTCCGTGTCTTTCCTTTATAATATTTAGAGATTATTATAAATTAGGAAACATTATCAAAAGACGTTAGACGGAGTGTTGCATATGGAATGTTGTTGCGAAAATATGAATATTTATGAATTAAAATTAGAAGCTGATGTTGATACTGATCCTGTTTGGTGTAATCGGTGCGGCTGTAACTTAGAACTTGATGAACTACCTATTTCTTTAGAACTAAAAGAGAAGTTGCGAGATTGGGCTATTCAATACGGAGAATGGATCGATTGGGATAACGATAAATTACGTGAAAATGGTCTAGAGCTCGAAAAAGAGCATAATCAAATGGGTCAATTCCTTTCATCAAAAATACAGAAAGAGCTCAAAGGCACCTACACCGTTCTTTTCTCTCCATCTCATTCTGCAATCCATTATATGAATAAAGAATCTCGGTTATAAACACAAAGAAAACCCGAATTGTTGCTGGCGGTTCGGGTTTGTTTTTTTGATTGACTTACGCATTAACTTTTTTACATATTTTGTCTATGAACTGCAGTGTTTCATCAATAATTAGCTGTTGGTCATTGTCGAGTGTAGCAACATGGTAACTGTTCTTTAAATAAATAATCTGTTTGTTTCGAGATGAAATGGAATCATAGATGGTTTGAGAGTTATTGGGTGGTACAACATGATCTTCTGTTGATACAAAAATGAGTGCGGGACATGTGACAGTATGAAGATTTTCTTTAACTTTTTTCATTAACAATACAATTTCTTTTAGAGATTGAACTGGAGTTTTTTCATAGGCAAGTTCTTTCACATCCGGATTCTTCAAGTCTGAACCGATGGCGTCTAGAAATCGATGGTTGGAATGTTGCATGTTTTCCATGTCTTGGATGTCGATCGCTGCATTGATTGGAATGATTGCTTTAATATCAGGATATGTTTCTGCAACATATAACGTAAGTGTTCCTCCCATAGAGAGACCCGTTACAAAAATGGTGTCACAACGTTCTTTCAACCATTGGTAACCTTCTTCAATGGAAGCAATCCAATCATGATATGTAGTCTTTTCCATATCCTCATAATGGGTACCATGCCCCTTCAGCCTCGGACCACATACGGTATATCCTGCCTTTGCGTATGCCTCTCCCAAAGGACGCATACTTTGCGTAGAACCAGTAAAACCATGAGAAATCAATATTCCCACCTTGTTGCCTTCAAAATAAAAAGGTTGAGCTTCAGCCATTACAGAATGCTTCTCTGTCATACGAATCCCTCCATTTCACTACAACTTACCCTATTCATTCAAGAAAGTAACACCATTACCTGCAAAAATCTCCCTAAGTTATTTAGCTTTTGTTTTCATGATTCTTTGGTTTTGACCAATCTAAAATGAAGACAACGATTACATAAAGCAAGGGTATAATGAGATTTTCTAATAATTGCAGTTCTTTATATCTGTAAAAGTCGAAAGCAATTAATGTTAAATAAATCGGTACAAAATAAAATAAATATTTTTGGACTCTCCCCATCTTCACACCTCTAATATATATTTATGCTTCATTTCGACTTACTTAAATGACTATATATGACCATATATTTTTATTGTAATACGATTACTGGAAACTTACACTTAAAAGAAAAGGAGAATATTACACACTATGACTTTATCACTTCCAAAAGCATTAGAACCTTATAGGAGCGACATCGAGAAAACGGTTGTTCCTTTTGTTTCAATACAAGCTACACGTCAGTCCACCTCTTTAAAAGACAGCAAAATCGGAGGATCTCCTTACTTGCCTGCAGGAGTTTCATACCCTTTTGATTCTTCTGGTTTACCAATGGCTCTTCTCTGCCAACTTAATTTTGAGGAAATCCCTCACCTCGAACACTTCCCAACGACTGGGATTTTGCAATTCTATCTTTCTAAAAATGATGATGTGATGGGTATGGATTTTGATAACCCGACTAATCAAAGTAACTTCCGCGTAATCTATCATGAGAATATTGAACAGACTCACGCAATAGACTCTTTCACTTCGGAAAATTCGATAGAGGAGCACCTTCCTTTTAATGGGGAATACCGTTTATCTTTTTCTTTGTCAAAAGAAGGACTAGGTGTCAGTGATTTTCAATTTGAAGAAAGTTATGAATCTATTGATATGAACCAGGCTACTGGTGGAGAAAATATGTGGGGAGAAGAAACACTTTATGACCTTTTCTGTGAACACGTTGAGAACATGGGACACAAAATAGGCGGATACGCGTACTTTTCACAAACAGATCCACGTGATTATGGAACGCAATTTGATGATTACCGCATTACGTTGCTTCAGATTGATACAGATGACGAAGGTGAGAATGACATCATGTGGGGAGATGCAGGTGTAGGCAACTTTTTTATTACGAAAGAAGATTTAAGAAATAAGGACTTTTCTCGCGTTCTATTCAACTGGGATTGTCATTAATAAAAAAAAGGGCAACTTGGTGGTTGCCCTTTTCTTTTAGAAGCTACTTCAGTACGATATTCCCCACATACTCTGAACTCCCATTTTTTGTACTGAATTCAACAACTAATACATAATGACCAGGATCATTCGTAAAGGAAAATGAATAATCGTTTGGAGTTAAGGACGTTAACTCTATTTTCTTATCACCTTGCCATAATGATACTTCGATCGTCTCATTCGTGTATTCTCCGCCATCTTCTTTGTTTTCTAGTAAGATTAATTCAGCTGATTGGTTAGGCGAAACCTTGATTTCTTTTTGTTCACTAGCTAGCATTAAAGGGTTCTCTACTTTATTCTTAAACTCCTTGTCTTCTGTCTTCCAATTAACATTAGCTTTCTTTAAAGCATATACGTCTTCGTTAACGCTAAGTCTTATCTCTGGTGGTCCGGCATCATAGTCTTCTCCAATACAAGCAGTTAATAAAACAATAAAAAAGATTCCTGCTATCACATTTAAGTATCGTCTCATAATACGCCTACTCCTTCTCCTAGACTGCCGTTTAGATTGATCGTTTAAAGAGTTGATTGAAAATTTGTCTAGCTATCACATAGCAAAAGGCACCAATTGGAACAACCAACAGATCAACCCATATTCCATTCTGATATTGTTCTGGGTTCTGAAAGTAAGCTAAAAACATGATCCCACCGATAAAAATTGAGGGAGTAAAAAAGAATACCCATGGATTCATTATATATTTCATCTTCACTGAACTTAATTGTATGGCTTCATAAATTAGTTCAGCCATCCCTGCTACGAAGAAAATAATGAAGAAACCCCCTAAAACACTGGATAAAGGTGCTATGTTATCGGCTCCTGGATTGTAATGCTCCATGATCATATAAGAAAGCACACAAAAAACGAGGGTAACGAATACGGTGTTCCAGAGAAAACGTGAAATCTTATAAAAGGGATATACTGCTTTTTTCATTTCCCAATTCATTTTTTTCTCGTTTCCGAATGCCTTTATTGCAATCTGTAACGATTCTTGCTCAGAGTATCCCTTTATCATCAACTCATTCATGTGATCATTTAGGTGCTGTATCATCTCTTCTCGAATGTCCTCTTTCTCTTCTAACGGTAGACCTTCTACGATTACATCGATATATTGATCTAAATTCTTCATAACAAGCCCTCCAACGTTTTATCCATAAGCTCATTAATTTGTTTCCAATCTTTTCGCTTTTCCGTTAGGATTTTTCGTCCAGTTGATGTTAAAGAATAATATTTACGCCGATTACCATCAGGTCCGTGTTTCCAATAAGAAGTCACACACTCTTTTTTCTCTAACCTTTTTAAAGCAGGATAAAGGGTTCCCTCGTTCATGGAGAATTCTTCGTTACTTAATATTCGTAAATTCCTTGTCATTTCGTAGCCATAACTATCTCGATCAACTAATAGTGAAAGAAGCAAGATTTCTATGCTCCCCTTCAATAGTTCTTTATCCATGTTCAACCTCCAATATTTTCTAATTATATTGTAATACGATGTACATCGTATTACAAGGGTGTTACCCCAAAAAAACAGGGCATTTTATTAGTACCCCGTGTTTTGTTTAATTGTCCTTTAGTTTGTTAAAATTCTTTACTCTCTCCCTCATAACGAACTGCATGAAATCCTAGTGTTCGTGACAATTTAGGCACATGTAAAATTAAGAACAACGATCGAGCGGAACTGAAAAGAATAAAAGCTAACCATAATCCATGATTATCTAAACGTGCTGCTAAGAAAAGAGAAATTAAGAAAACGAGTAATGCTAGAATCATAGTATTACGTAATGAAGAGGCTTCTGTTGCTCCTACAAAAATTCCATGAAGTACAACTCCAAAGCTTGAGACGAGCGGAAAACATACGATCCAAGCTTCGTACGTACCTACTTCATGAAGTACTTCAGGTATCGAGGTGAACATTTGGTGTATCTGATCATTGAATAAGTAATATACACTTGAAATGATGAGTGATGAGATAACTGCCCATTGAAAACTAAGTTTAATCGTTGATTGATAGAGTGCCTTATCGTTAGAACCTATTGCTCTTCCTGTTAATATACTTGAAGCATTGGCGAATCCATCATACATATATGCCATGATGTAATGAATCTGTATCAATATTGCGTTTGCCGCAAGGATCTCTGTACCGAACGTGCCTCCCTTTGCCGTAAAAACATTAAACACAATTAATAAGCATAATGTTCGAATGAATAGATCTCTGTTCATCCTCATCATTTTTTTATAAGAAGATAGATCGATTGATTTTATTTGGAGAATCTTTTTACGTTGCTTAGCGGGAATCGCTTTCCAAACAATGACTAGACCGATTACGAAAGTAGAGACCTCCGAAATCAATGTAGCAGCTGCAACCCCTGCCACGCCCCATGAGAAGACTTTAACAAATAGAATATCAAGTACAATGTTCGTTACGTTCATGTACATTTGAAGGAACAAGGTTTTCTTAATCATTGCCAGTCCCATCATCCATCCTATGATTACATAATTGAGAAGTCCGAATGGTACACCCCATATACGAATCGCAAAGTAATCTATTGCTAGAGACTGAACGACTGGATCAGATGTCAACAGCGGTAGAAACTGTTCTTTTATCGGATATTGGAGTGCTACTAAAATTGCGCTTATGCTGAGTGCCAGGAGCAAAGGTCTACTGAGTGAACGTAAAATATCTTCCTCATTGTTTGTTCCATGTGCTTGTGCAGCAAATCCAGATGTACTCACTCTCAAAAATCCAAACAGCCAATACATCGTATTAAAGATAATCGTGCCGACTGCCACTCCAGCTATGTAAGAGGAATCATCCAGCTGTCCAACAACAGCCGTATCAACTGCACCAAGGAGAGGAGTCGTGATGGTTGTAAGAATCAGCGGTAGTGCCAATCCTAAGTATTTCGAATGATTCAATAAAGTTCATCCTCCTAAAATACATAAAACCAGCACTTTGTTTAAACAAGTGTTGGTTCTCTTCCATTACTGGTCTTGTTCCATACTCATCTCTACTAGCATTTTTGTATAAGGGTGACGAGCTGTGGAAAAAAGTTCTCTCGTTAAAAATGCATCAACTAAGATACCATCCTTTAATACCACGATTCGTTCGCACATGAATTGGACAGCAGCGATATCATGCGAGATGAATAGAAAAGAGAGGTTCAAGTCTCGCTGTAACTTCTTTAACAGATTGAGGACTTGTGCTTGTACAGAAACATCCAGACTTGAAGTAGGTTCATCGCACACCAGCAGATCTGGTTCTAAGCTAATTCCCCTCGCTACGGCTATCCTTTGTTTTTGTCCACCACTTAGTTGGTGTGGATATCTCTTTAGAAGTTCAGGTGACAGGCCCACTTTTTGAAACAAGACTTCGGCCATCTTCTTACGATCATGTCTTACTTCTTTTAAAAATGAAGGGATAACGTCTGGATAATTTTCTAACGGTTCAACCACAGACTTCCACACAGGAAGTTTAGGGTTTAATGACCCGGCAGGATCTTGAAACACGATTTGAAGGTGACGCCTGAGTGCTTTTATAGCTTGTCCTTTTAGCGTGTGCAGGTTACTCCCTCTAAAATGGACATCGCCTTGATCCGGTTTCTCTAGCCCTAAAATGATCTTACCAAGAGTACTTTTACCGCTACCGCTCTCTCCAATGATTCCTATACTTTCACCAGGTTGAACGGTAAGTGAAATATCACTTAAAGCTGGTTTTGAGTGATACGTCTTCGAGATTGAATTAACGTGTAACATATCGTTCTTCCCTTTCTGCCTTCACCAGATGGCAAGCGGCCGAATGGTGTGTTCCAATGCTACTCATTGGCACTAAGTTGCTGCAGGATTCCATAACACTCGGACATCTTTTCGAAAAAGGACACCCCTCTTCAGCTATTAATCCAGGTTCACCAAGCATAGTCGTCAATTCATGTTGAATATGCTTATTCAATCTGAGCCTCGACTGAAGTAATAGATTTGTATAAGGATGGATAGGATCCGCCACTACAGCTCTGGTTTTTCCTATTTCTATAATTTGTCCACCGTACATAACGCCAACTGTTTGCGTCCGGTTAATAATATGTTTTAGGTCGTGTGAGATTAGGAGAATTGAGCAATTCAACTCTTCTTTAAGTTCAGACAGGAGATTTAAAATTTTTTCTCCGGTTAACACGTCTAGAGCAGTTGTTGGTTCATCTGCAATGATCAGTTTCGGCTGAAACATTATGGCTGATGCGATAGAAGCTCTCTGCAATTGTCCGCCACTAAGTTCATCAGGAAAGCTGTTAAATACACGTTCTGCAGGTAAGTGGACTTTGTTCAGCCAATGAATAGCCACTTTCTTTGCTTCTTTTCTACTCATGTCAGTGTGACATCTTATAATCTCAATAAATTGCTTTCCAACTTTTATGAATGGAGTGAAAAAGCTTTGATAGTTTTGTGAGAGGTAAGCAATATCACGACCGCGAATATTTCTTAGCTCTTTTTCACTTAACGAAGTGATCTCTGATTGACCAAATATAACAGATCCGCTTGTAACTTCCAGAGACTTAGAAAGCATTCCCAAAATCACGGTTGCCGTCAAACTTTTTCCACTGCCGCTTTCTCCGACTAACCCAAATATTTCACCTTGAGGAATAGAAAAATTTAGATTGCGGATTAACTTTTCCCTGCTGTTGCGCACAGTCACTGAAAGGTTTTCCACAACGAGCAGATTATTCTCACTTGAAGTTGTCGGTGTGTTCTCAAACATTGCAAACCTCCTCTCTATCGACTTTTAACATCCCATTTGTCTCGCAATCCTTCACCCATCAAGTTAAATGCTAATACTACAAAAAAGATGGCTAAACCTGGGTAGATCATTAATTCTGGCGCACTCTGAAAATAAGGTCTTCCATCATTTAACATCGCTCCCCATTCTGGAGCTGGTGGCTGTGCACCTAATCCAAGGTAAGATAAGGAAGAGATTGTAAGGATTACTTTTCCGATATCAAGGGTAGCAAGGACAAGTACAGGAGAAACAATTTGCGGAAACATATGTCTTCGGATAATCTTCCAGCTAGAGCTTCCCCCAACTTTTGCAGCTAGAACATAATCTTTGTTTCGTTCAGTGATTACGATACTTCTTACGACCCTTGTATAAGCAATCCACTTAACAAAAACAATCGAAATCATAAGATTCGTCAAACTTGGTCCTAAGAATCCAGCGATCGCTATCGCTAAAATAAATTCTGGAAGAGCAAGTATACCATCTGCTAAACGCATAAACACTGTATCCATTCGACCACCGATATAACCGATTACGAGACCGATTGGAATTCCGATTAGTGCAACAGTCGCTACAACAAGAGCCGTTATACCAAGTGTTGACTGGGCACCGACTATTAGTCTTGAAAATATACATCTTCCCATATGGTCAGTTCCTAAAGGGTAAACGCTACTCGGTGGGGAAAGTCGTTCAGACATATTCGCTGTGAAGGGATCATTTGGAACGATAAATGGTCCAATTAATGTGATTAAAATGATGATAATAAAAAATATGATACCACACTGAATCAGTAAATTTTGTTTCTTGAAGAAAAATGGAATTTGATTTATTCTAGGCATCTGAATATTCATATCATAATGCCTCCTCTTTTCGTTTCATTCTTGGATCAATCACATAGTAAGATAGGTCAACGATTAAGTTTGCGAGAACTACAAATACTCCAGTTAATAGGACGTACCCTTGAATGACCGGATAATCCCGATTAAGTATGGCGTCAATAGCTAGACTACCTAATCCTGGCCACGAAAAAAGAATCTCAACCACTACTGCTCCACCTAAAAAGCTTCCTAAACTCAAACCAAATATCGTGAGAACAGGAAGGATAGCCGCTCTAAACGCGTGCAACCACATAATTCTCCACTCTTTTACACCTCTTGCTCTTGCTGCGTAAACATAGTCTTCAGACAAACTTTGCAGAAGACCTGCTCGTAGCAATCTGGCATTAATAACAGCATAAGTAAAACCTAAAGTGAAAGCAGGTAAGATGATTTGAGGATACGAACCGATACCTGAGGAAGGTAGAACACCAAGCTTAAATGCGAAAAAATAGATTAAAATGAGGCCTAGCCAAAAACTAGGAATAGATGCCCCAACTAATGCTAGGATTCGACTGAACTGGTCTGGCCATCTGTTCACATATTTCGCTGACCACACGCCAAGTGGAACTGTGATGCAAAGCATGAGGGTCATAGCGAAAAAAGTAAGTTCAGCTGTAATGGGTAGTCGCGTTAACAATTCTTCGACAACCGGTTTTCCCGTCATATATGATTTTCCTAGATCAAACTGCATTAGGTTGAGCATCCATCTGCCATATTGTATATACAGAGGCTGATCAAAGCCGAGCTTATTTCTAAGCTCAGCTTGATCTTCTTCTGTTACGACCATTTCATCGGCATTTAGGATGGTAAGAACAGGATCTCCTGGTGCCATCTTCATCAATGTAAACGTAAATAGGGATAGAATGAATAAAACAACAATCAGCTGTATAACCCTATTCTTTATAATCGTAAACACATTATTTCACATCCATATTGTGTGTTAGAATATAATACTCCTCTGCCGTAGGCTCCCAGTTCACAATGCGTTTGTTCATTCCAATAATGATATTTGGATAAACTGCATAGCTGTGGGCAACTTCTTTGTTGATTACCTTTGCTGCTTCTTGAGTTAGCTTTGTACGTTCATCTAAATCTGTTGTTCGGTTTAACTCTTGTATTAGCGTGTTGAGTTCAGGAATGTTAATCTTTCCAACATTTAATGCTCCGGTTTCAGTGAATGCTGTGTTAAAGAAGTAGCTGCCGTCTCCTCTTGGTGAAGTATTGTTACTATACGTCGCTAGATCCCAGTCTTTGTTTTCAGCTAGATGCGTATCTGCATTCTCAACCGTTTTAATGTTAATTTTAATTCCTGCTTTACTTGCGTCAGACTGTAAAAGCTGCGCGATTAAAGGAAGTTCTGGACGGGCTTTATACGTAACTAGTTCAAGAGTTAACGGTTTCCCGCCTTTCTCCATTAAACCTTCTGCATTCTCTTTATAACCTGCTTGTGTTAAAAGGCTTTTAGCTTTTTCCACATTCAATTCTGAAACTTCTTCATCTAGTCCAAACGGTAATGTACTGTTAAATGGACCGTTTGCCTCAAGACCATGTCCTAGCATGATGTCTTTTGCCACACTCTCACGGTCAAGCAACAAATCAAGCGCTTGTCTTACCTTCAAGTCCTTAACGTTTTCGCTTTGACTGTTATAAAGAACAAAATGTGCACGTAGTCCAGGAATAGATTTTACATTAAGTTTATTATCTTTTTTTATCGCATCTAAACTCTCTGCAGGGAGATTGTAAACAACATCAGCTTCTTTAGACTGAAGTGCCAGTGCTCTAACGTTAGCATCTTCATTAAATTTAATCATAGCTGAATCTAGTTTCGGCTCACCTGCCCAATAATTTTCGTTCTTCTCTACTTCAACAAATTGATTGGCTTTAAATTCTTTGACTTTAAAAGCACCTGTACCAACAGGATTATTTTTAAATGCTTCTTCTCCATCCTTATTCGCTGCTTCCATATTTACAATTGATGTATAAGGATTTACTAGTTCAGAAGGAAGCGCAGGATAGGGCTCAGTAGTATTGATCGTAAGTGTTTGTCCATCCGCTTCCATCGATTTAATCTTGAGTGAACCTTCTAAAGATTCATTCGCTTTTAAACTTCTCTCTAATGATTGTTTCACAGATTCAGCATCAAGTTTTTTACCATCTTGGAATTTTACATCATCACGGATGTCAAATACCCACTTTTGATTATCTGATGTTTCCCATTTTTCAGCTAACCAGCCTTCAATGTTTGATTTCTCATCTAGTTTTAATAGAGTTTCTGTTATTCCAGCACGAATCGGAATAAATCCAGTGTGAGGGTCTAAGTCTGCTGCTTTAAAGCTGAAGATCATGTTAACGTTCTTTTCTTTATCTTCTTGTTTCTCTGTGCTTTTTTGCGTGGTTGAACAACCAGCGATGAATACAAGAACCAAACATAATATACCTACTAAAATATTTTTATAGTTTCTCATTCATTTACCTTCCTTGCCTGTTAGTTTATAATCGTAATCATTACGGTTTGAAAATCAAAAAAATAATGGTAAATTTTATTGAAAGATGCAATACCTATGTATCAAGTAATCTGGAACACTAAAAAACGAAGTAATCATGAAATCTACTACACCCTTGTACGAGGTGTTCTTTATGCTCGCCCTTCTGTTCCTTGTTAATTGCTACCCCCTCACTCCCACTTTAATCGTCATCATTACGATTTACATATCGAATTCTATCATTTATTAAATTTGTCGTCAATCTCTGAACGAATAAAACTATAAAAAACCCATCAGTGATGGGTTTGAGAGATTTGTATAAGTATGAGCATATAGAGTGGATATGACGATTTAAGAGCCAGATGACTTACTTCCCGAACCAAAGCCAGATCCTGTTTGAGAACCGGTTGATGAAGGAGATGTTGTCACGTTCGTACTCGGCTTTGTTGCTGGTTTAACGGTTGAAGGAGCAGTTGTAGCAGGTTTCGTAAAGGTAACTTTTCCTGCAGGTTTCACTTTGGTCGTATTCGCTAACAAGAATATCCACCACGGAAAAGAGCTTTCATTAGCATAATAGTTGGATTCCAGAGTAGATTCTCCGTTTTCATAGACATCATCTAAGAAAATGATAAGCTCATCCTCTTGATATTCCAGTCCGTTTTCTTCTATATAATTCTCCATTGCTTCTAAGTCCATATCTGGAAATTGAGATTGCAAATGATCTAGTTCAATCTCCTCTTCAACAGAATCATCATAGGTTGGCTCTTCCGAATAAGAGGTTGAGTAGGTTTCATCTTCAGTGTAAGTTGATTCATCTTGAACAGCTATATCTTCTCTAGAACTGCAGGCACTTAACGCAACAGCTGCAGACAATATGCCTCCAATAAGCTTTTTTGTCTTTGTCATTGTGGTTATCCCCTTTTTCAGAATTCCTAAATACCTATACATTCCCCATCGATGAATATCCTAGAAAGTAAATACATAGCACTTTTTAAGTATTCAATATCATAATATCATCTTTTTCAATTATTTTACAATTACCTTGAATAAGCATGAAATGAAGATCACAACCTTCCATATTATGTTATAATTCAGACCGTTAAAGGGATTTTTAGAAATGGGGAGGCACTATATGGATTTTATTTTTATTCTGCTTATACTTTGTGGATTTTTAACCGGAATTTTTGCGTGGTATCGAGACCGAAGTAAAGAAGATAAACGTTATTCTTGGTTGAGTTATTTATCTTTAGTGTTTACTCTTTTATTAATTCTAGTGATGTATAGTACTCGAGGTAGCTTTCTGATCTATACAATAGCAATTGGTTCTCCCCTATCATTAATACTATGTGGCTACACGCTATTTAAAAGAAGGGAGAAAAAACTTCTTGCTGGTATAGGTTTAATCCTATCTTTGATATTGAATGGAATTGTATTTATTATTGGTACTTTCGTTATTACAAACACTTAATACCCATTTCTAAGGTTACTCTTGGAAGGAAAGTTTTTTTCAGGAGCTAAAACGTATCAGAGGAATATGTGATTTGATGAAGGCACTGATAGAAAGAACATGTGACCATAGTGCATTTTAATAAAAACACCCAATTATTTGTGTTTGCATACCATACTTACAAAGTTGGCAAACGCCTAAGAAGAGGTGAAGCACCTTATGGTTTCATATATGGATTATACATCTCCCTCTACTCAATTTACGTTTGATGTAAATACGAGTCCACTGTTCAAAAAAGACAGCCGAAATTATATCAATGTATTAGGTATTAACCAGTTGAATACTTTAGAAGACGTATCATTATTAGACATCTTTATGAGTACGAGCAATGTTGTTGAGCCTCATTATCATCAGAATGCAGCAGAACTTGTCTATTGTATCTCAGGCTCTGTTCTTGTATCGATCCTGAATCCATTTACCAAACAGTTATTGAACTTCAAGATCACACCTGGCCAAGTGGCAAACGTTCCTCAAGGCTGGTGGCATTATGAAATCGCTTTAGAAGATAACACTCATATTCTAGCGATTTTTAATGCACCGACTCCACAAGTTATTCTCGGTTCAGATATACTGAGATTCACCCCTGCTAATGTTATGGCGCATACGTATTGTCTTGACGAGAATCAATGGAAAGAAACCGTTGCCCCTGTTCAACCTTCTACTTATATAGGACCTTACACGAACTGTCAGCGAAACGGTGAATATACCTACCATGCAAACCATGAACAAACCTATCAGCAGATGCAATATGTTCAACAGCATCCTGAAACTCCGTACGTTCAGCCTTATCGGAATGTTTGGTGGAGGGGATAAAAGGACAGCAAACCGACCCGTAAGGAACTGGTCGGTTTGCTGTGTTTTCATAGGTATTCGTTAAAATCTATTTTGTTGATCGACTGCTTTCTGGAGGTTCTTGCATACATAAATGTTTAATATCGCTATGCTTAACTCTAGATTTCAAACCCTTCTTTTTATTATGTTTATCAACCAAAACAGCTAAAACAATGATAATAGTCAACGGGATTAAAAAGTATAACCAAAACATGAGTCGACTTCCTTTCTCTATTTGCTTCTCAGATTATATGACTGTTGAAATGATGTAAGATTAGTCATCTTTTGCACGTATAACAATATTGCCATACCTCACAAATCGCTTTTATCTTTGGAAGGTTTTTCTTGGTCTAAATAAAATTCACGTCGTCCATTTATAACGAACAATATGAATAATAGTGTGATACCTGCAAGCCCCAAGAAGAACCAAAACATAACACTCCACCTTTCTTATATAAAAAAAAGTCATTATCAGAGGATGTTATTATAATTATATTAAATTTACTTAATTTTACAAATATTAATGGTAAAATAAGGTTGTTTTTATTAAAAAATTATTGGGGGTTATGTTCAAGGTATGGAAATAATGTACTTAGGTCTCTTTTTAACTTTATTTTTATATTTCGGAGTCCCTATTCTTGTCTTAATATCTCTCATTAAAGTTGTGGATTTGCAAGTAGAGCAGATTCGTCAACGTAAGTTAAGGTATGAGTACTATGAAAAGAAAAGTCAAAAAAAAAGGGAATCTTGATTGATTTCCCTTTTTCTAGCTTCTACATTATTTTTAGGTTCGTTTAACTCGCTGCTTTGCCACGATAGTCAACCAATGTCATTACATTTAAAACGATGGTAAAGAGTAAAAGAGCTGCTGGAGCTAAAAACAATATTCTTTGGGAAAAAGCATAAAAAAACACTGTAACCAACCGATGGTTACAGTGCTAAGATGATTATTTCTTCATTAGTGACACACGAAAAGGATACAGTTTTGCTGTCATGATCTTCCCCTTGACTGCTGGATCATTTTCCATGAATTCTTGTGCTTCTTCTTCGTTTGTATTTTGAAGAATAACAACACCAAACGATGCATCTAGACATGGTCCAGCCAATACCAATTTTCCCTTCTCTAACAAATCTTGAAGGTACAGAAAATGAGATTGAAGCTTTTCTTGTTCTTCTTGTGTTTGATTTTCCATTAAATCTGCTCTTATTGGTTTAATTTGATATAGAAATTCAGTGATTTCCAAATGTATCTCTCCCCTTTAGAGAAAGAATTCTATCGGTTTATGAAAAATCCTTTAATTGCAACTATCTTCTTTTTTTAGATACTTCAGACTTTCTCTGCATGTTTTTCTCGTTTTTTGGAGCAGTTCGTTTAGTTGATGGTCCTTTATTAGCACCTTCTTCTACGATGACTTGTCCTTTTTCAAGCAGCTGCTTTTGAAGAGGTACGTTCATCTTCGCAGTCCATTTTTTCACAGAAGTTAGTTCTGCTTTCGTTACTAAGGAAACGACTGTACCTTCTTTTCCCATACGCCCTGTTCTTCCAGATCGGTGGACGTATTGCTTTACGTCTTCTGGCATTTCAAAATGAACAACGTGTGTAACGTCAGGAATATCTAATCCACGTGTCGCAACATCTGTTGTTAGAAGAACAGGAATCTTTCCATTCTTAAAGTCGTTGATCACTTTTTGACGATCTTGTTTAGTTGAATTACCCGCCAATACACCTAGCTTGATCTTCTTGTACTCAAGTTTTGTTGCGAACTCATCCATCTTCATCGAACTATTGATGAAGACCATCGCTTTAATTCCAGGAGTATGACGAATAAGTTTGCGCAAGTTTTCGACTTTATCACGGTAATCAGACACCATAAACGTATGCGTGACTTCGCTCTTTACTAAGTCTTTTTCTACTTTAACGATAACTGGTGCTACTGCTAATTTTCTTGACCAGTCTTCTGTCTTGTTATTGATCGTAGCGGATACGAATACAAGCTGACGGTCTTTTAAAGTAGCTGCGATTACTTGTTCAACGTCTCCGTTAAATCCAGCTTCAATAATGTGATCGGCTTCATCGATCACAATGGTTTTTACTTCATGCACTTTAAGTTTTTTATTTTGGATCAATTCTTTTACTCGCCCAGGAGTTCCTACGATAAATTGTGGTTTCTTTTTCAATTTATCCAACTGACGCTGCATGTTTGCTCCACCAATGAGAGATGCCCCACTTAGTCCGCTGTTTTCGGTGAACTTCTGACATACATCGTATATTTGCATTGCTAGTTCTCGTGTTGGCGCTAAAAAGAGAACTTGAGCATTCTTAATTTCTGGGTTTAATTTTGATAGTGCAGGCAATGCATAAGCAAGGGTCTTGCCTGTTCCAGTTGGAGATTCGATGATTAAATCTTTGTTTTCTAACTGCTCAGGTATTGCTCGTTCTTGAATATCTGTAAATGCTGAAAATCCGCTTTTGTTCCAAGCGTTTTGGATAAATTCCGGAAAGTTTTGTAGCGATTGTGTCATTTTTTATACCCCTTAAAATATTCATTCATTTCTTTCATTGATGCAATTAATTGTTCAAGTACGGATGAAATTCGCTCAGGTTCTTCTTCAGCAACCGGCTTCTGCAATTGTATAGAAATCGTGTTGGTAAATACATGTCTTGGTTGTCCATATATATAAGTAAGTTTTTGCTGAATGTCACCTTTTAAATCTCCGCTTCCCCATTTTTTCAGTATGGATTGAAGTTGTTTGCAATCTGTTTCAATTTCATAAACGGGAGTCTCAATCACACAGGATAACTTACTGCCTGCTCCTTCTGGATTATCGTTTAACTTCTCCATAGCCAGGTCTTCTAGATTTGAAGTTAAGGAAATCGTCCCTCTCATAGATTCCCCGATTGCAGAAACTACAAAATCAATACAATAATTTCTTTCGATGATTGCTTGATCCATTAAATCTTTACGATTAATGATCTCAATTTCTCTTGAAAAATCAAGGTCGTACACAGCTCCTTCGAGCACAACCTTTAGATTATCATAAACAGATGGATGATACATCTTGTTCTCTCCCTAATTTTTAAAAACAATATTTTAGTACGGTACGTGAAATTATCGATTCTCGTTTTCCTCCATTTGATTTTTCATCTGGTTCAATACATAGAGAACAGATTTCACCATCTCTGTGATCCGTTTGTCTTTCATTTTCTTTTGAAAGACATAAACGCCTAAATAGCCGATATTTTCAGCAGCGGTCTTGATCTGAATCGGGTATAGATATTTGGGTTTGTTGGCGATCACCCAGTCTCTCGCGAGTGGCTCCCAGTCTTTCACGCGAAAATGGATGCGATCGGCAAATGGTTTCACCTCTGTAAAAAAGTCCGCTTCCGTTTCTCTCGTTTTCGTTTCTGTCTTAAAAATATGAAATGCTTCATCTATATCAGCGATTAGTTCAGTTGTTAATGTATATAAATGGTCCATTAAAAAAGTCCCCCCATTCTTTATATCCTACCAAAGAATGAAGAGACTTACACTTTTTGATTTGTTTTTCGGTCTTTTTTGTAGCAGAGAGCTAGCTTTGTATGTTGTTTGCTACTTTGAAAGTTGATAGGAGTGAAAGGTGCGAGACTCCTGTGGGACGAGTGGTCAGGTGAGACACTTAGAAGCGCAAAGCGGCAAGTGGCTCACCGGTCGCCCCACGGAAAGCGAGCATCCTGTAACGGAAATCAACTTCCCTCATATACATTCTATAGCGTAAACAAACTGACGAACCAGTTCTTCTTTGATTTTTCTTTTATATATAGTCGCTCTTCAGGATAATCCTGCTTTAGAAGTGCCACTTCTAAATCTTGCAGACGCGCTTCCATGTTCTCCATCTTTTTGATCAGTTCTTCAAGCTCTGTTGCATGCTGTAGCATCTGATAGGAAACGACTCCATCTGCTTTTTCTTCCACTTTCTTTTCCAGTGCCTCTATCGCTTTATTCAAACGATTGAATTTATCTTCAAACTGGGTTGGCAGTTCCATTGATTGCTCTGTTGAATGCATCGACTGAACTTGTATGTCACTCATCAAAAGTCCGTTGTCGAGTTGAGCTTTAATCTCTTTTAACTGATCGATGTCGTCTTGCTTAAATAGATAATGACCATGCTCATTCTTGTCACATTGTATGTTAAAATGTCTGACCCAACGCTGAACTGTTGTTGGATTCACCCCAAGTTCTTCAGAGACCGTTTTGGTTTTCATCAACACCATTTCCATCATGAATCCCTCCCCGTTTTCTTGTGAGTACTATTTTCTAGCATCCTCACTTCATCCCCTTCACACCTGACAAAACTAGTTTTCATTCGGCAAAGAAAGTGGAATACAACGGAATCATTACAATTTCGACACTCAATTTGTTGATTGTTTGTATATTCAGTCGCAACAACTCCAAAACTAAGAGCAGTTCAGGTGATTTAAAAAGGAGGTGCCAACATGAACCAAGACAGCAAACAGCAAAAACAGCAGGATCAGTACACGAACCAAGGAGAAACAGGTACTCAAAAAAGAGAGCAAAAGAACAGCACTGGCTATGGTGACAAAAAGCTGAACGGCCCTGATATCCCTAGCACATAAATCAGTAAAGACGGCTCAAAAAAGCCGTCTTCTTTTATGCATGCAAGATCCACTCTTTTAAGAGGATTCCTATTTTAAGCTGCCTTTGTTTTTGTTTGTACCAATCGGTTAACAAAATGGAATGCAGTGGTTTTACGGGTTCATAAAATTTTTCAGTGTTCATATTCTTTCGGTACCAATCTCCTGTGTTCGACCGGTTATGCTCGATGATCGGAAACGCAAGTCTTAAGAACGGAGTCTCTCTTTTTTTGTCGGGATAGATGTAGGTTTCAAAATCATGTCTAGATCCGGTGTGAGTGACTTTATCAGCAAAAGAAAGAATATCTTCACTCCACTTTGATTCAAACAAAATGGTGTATAGTTTTTTTCCTGTTTCAATCCTATTTTTCGTCTTTTTAAATCCATGGACGGATATTCCAATCACTTCCCCTTTCTCAACAGGAAAAAGCACGGTACTAAAATGCATAAAATCTTGAAAGAGAAAAGGTACCTTTGAAAAGATCCTCTTCTTATAGAACCCATCCTCTATAACTGGCTTTTCGATCACGTGTTGTTCATTAATGATTAAAGACGTACAAATTCGCTTCAAATCTTTCTCTTTCCAGAATTTTTCCCACTCATGAACCATAAATGTAGAAACACCAAAGTATTTGAGCAGATGAAAATATGGCTGACCCTGTTTCTTTGAGTACTCATAGATCAATAGCTGTGGATACGCATCCTGAAAGATCAGCCAGTTAGCCCGTTCATATGTTAGAAATAGATGCTTTCTAGTATCCCTAGACAACATTCTAGGCAACCAGTCCCCTTTTAAATCACACATGCTGTAACCTGCATTTCTCGAAACAAGACTTGCGAGCATCGCCCACCTTACTTCAGGGTTATGTTTAAAAAATGTGGCATAGCTTACGGTACGTGAAATATTGTCACGATTTTGTGAATTCGTACGTTTCAAAATGTGTTGAATGATATCGTCATTATGCTGTACCACGCTCTTCCTCCATGCTTTTTGTCCTATTTTCTATCGTTCGCTTTCGTGTTATAAAATATTTGTGTCATATAAGAAAAAAGAGTAAACTAATGGTTATGAAAGATGTATTTGGAAAAAGGAGGCATAGACCTTTGGCGAAGACAGTAATACTTTATACACAAGAAACGTGCCCTCCATGCTTTGCAGAAAAAGAGTGGCTAAAAGCAAACGAGATTCCTTTTGAAGAACGAGATATTCGTAAAAACGATGCCTATATGAAAGAAGTGATCGACCTCGGCGCTTCTGCAACTCCTGTTACCGTTATTGAAACGGAGGACGCAAAAGAAGTCGTCATGGGCTTTGTAGAAGAAGAACTTTCTCGACTACTAAAAAAGTAAACATCCAACGGCTATGTGTATCGTTTTTTTCATGCGCATAGCCATCTTTCGTTGTAAAGGAGATGAATCATGGGTACCTTTCATTATCCAAACGGTAAGAAAGTGACTTCTATCGTGAAAAAACAATCTTCATCTTCTATCAAAAAGGATATTTCGTACAGCAACAGAGGAATGTCGTTAGAAGATGATATTAATCAGAGCAACGAATATTATCTTTTAACCAATCAAGCGATCATCCATAAGAAACCTACTCCGGTTCAGATCGTAAATGTAGAATATCCAAAACGATCTGCCGCTGTCATTCGTGAAGCATACTTTAAACTCGCTTCCACGACAGATTACAATGGGGTGTATAAAGGAAGATACATTGACTTTGAGGCAAAAGAAACAAAGAATAAGACGAGCTTCCCACTAAAGAACTTTCATGAACATCAGTTACTTCATATGCAGCACATCTTAGATCATGGTGGGATCTCGTTCGTCATCCTTCGTTTCTCTGCAACAGATGAGAGCTATCTATTCGACAGTTCTCACTTGATCACGTTTTGGAACGAACAGAGAGAAGGCAGAAAATCCATTCCGAAGGGTGAAATCGAGGAAAAAGGACATTCTATAAATATCGGGTATCAACCTCGGCTCCATTATTTACAAGTGGTAGATTCTGTCTATTTCTAGTCGTTCATAAATTGTCAAATGTCGTCGAATAATTGAACGTGTTCATTTTTTATGAAGTTGAAAGGTTGGTAAAACAATGTCAAAAGATTACCGAAGCCGTATGGAACGCAGACAATCTAGTGATGGTTCCAAACCGGCAACTAAAACAAAAACTAAAAAACCTAGACGAGGACGTAACTGGAAGAAGACTCTGTTGATCCTTGCTCTTATATTAGGTGTTTTAGGACTGTTAACGATCGGCGTTATTGCCGCGACCTCTCCTAAATTAGATCCTAAGAAACTAGAAACACCAGTATCCTCTAAGATTATGGATATGAACGACAAGGAAGTTTCTCTTGTTGCAGGTGAAGAAAAACGAATTCGTGTAAAGATTAATGAAATTCCAGAACCTGTACAAAATGCTTTTATTGCAACAGAAGACGTACGTTTCCGTGAGCATAGCGGTATAGATGTACGTCGTATCGCTGGTGCCGCTTTCGCTAACGTTAGGGAAGGCTTTGGAGCAGAAGGTGCGAGTACGATTTCTCAGCAGGTTATTAAGAATACCGTTTTAACAAATGAAAAATCTCTTACTCGTAAGATTCGCGAAGCTTATCTTTCTGTTCAATTGGAACAGAAATATTCAAAAGATCAAATTCTTGAAATGTATTTAAATAAAATCTACTTTGGAAACAATGCTTATGGAATTGCAACAGCCGCAAAAGTATATTTCAACAAGGATGTTGATCAACTTGAAGTGCAAGAAGCAGCTCTCTTAGCTGGTCTGCCGAAAGCACCAAGTTATTATGATCCTACTAGAAACCCAAAAGAAGCAGAACATCGACGTAACGTTGTTTTGAACTTGATGGCTCAGCATAAGTTCATCTCAAAAGAAGAAGCAGAAAAAGCTAAAAGCATTTCTGTTAAAGACATGATCAAAGAAGGCGAAGTTAAGACTGAAACTCGACCTTATGACGCTTACATTAAACAGGTTATTGATGATCTCAAAGATATAGAAGGTCTTGAAGAAGCAGATATCTATTCATCTGGGCTTAAAATTTATACAAATTTAGATACGAAAGCTCAGCAAACCACTGAAGATGTATTAAAAGCGAAATTAAATGAAGAGCATGAATACCTACAGTCTGGAGTTGCTTTAGTTGATACGAAGACAGGATCAATTCGTGCTGTTGGAAGTGGACGTGGCGGTCAATTAAGTAATTATTTCTCTTCAAAAATTACGCGTCAGCCCGGTTCTACTATTAAACCTATCCTTGATTATGGTCCTGCGATTGAAAACAAACAATGGAACACAGGTTATATCTTGAAAGATGAACCAGTAGAACTAAAAGACATTACGATTAACAACTTTAACGACCGAAACGTTGGAGACATCTCAATGCGTCAAGCACTCGTTGAATCGAAGAACACCACTGCTGTTCAAGCATTCCAAGAGGTTGGCGCTGAAGAAGCAACAGATTTTGCAAATAAGTTAGGTTTTAATTTAGATCCAGATACAACTTATCCATCCTACGCAATCGGTGGATTCAACGGTGGTATTTCCCCTCTTACATTAGCTGGTGCTTATACATCGTTTGGTAACGGAGGGATCTACTCAAAACCAACTACGGTACGTAAAGTTGAATTCCCTGATGGACGTGTAGTTGAAGTTGATTCAGAACCAAAAGCAGCAATGAAAGATTATACAGCTTATATGATCACAGATATGCTAAAAGATGTTATGGACAGAGGTACTGGTCGTGAAGCGAACGTAAGTGGACTTAACTTAGCGGGTAAGACAGGTACAACAAACTATTCTAAAGAAGATCGCGATAAGTACGGTCTTCCAGATGGCGCGACGAAAGATGCTTGGATGGCGGGCTATACGCCTACTTATACAGCAGCTGTTTGGACCGGTTATGCTGAGAACAAAGACAAAGAAGGTAACGGTCTCTATCTAAACGACAATGAAGCCGATTATTCTAAGCAGATCTTCCGTGATATCATGAGCGAGTTAGATCATAAGAACACCGACTTCAAGAAGCCGAAATCCGTAACGGAAGTCGCGATGGAAAAAGGAACAGGTAAACGCGCAAGTGAATTCACACCTGATTCTGAGAAGATCATCGAGCTTTTCGTTAAAGGATCTGACCTTCCTGGGATCAGTGATAGCTATGAAAAACCTTCTTCGATCGAAGGATTAGAAGCGAAATACAAAGAAGATAAAAACGAGATCGAAGTTAAATGGAAATATGGTAAGAAAAAAGGTGTAACGTTTAGAGTTCTCGCAAGCTATAACGATGGACCGATGCAGGAACGTGCAACGATCAACGATACGAAGTTCGTTGTTCCAGCACCTGCTCCTGGTAAATATTCGTTCCAAGTCATAGCGATCGACAGTGAGAACAACACAGAAAGTGATCCTGCAGGAACTTCGATTACGATAGAAGGCCCTGAAGGTGAAGAGCCACCACCTGGTGAGGGTGAAGGCGAAGAGCCTGGTACTCCTCCTGGAGAAGAGCCTGGAACTGAGCCGCCAACAGAAGGTGAACCTGGTACTCCTCCTGATCAAGGAGGCGGTGAAGGTGAACAACCGGGCACACCTCCAGGACAAGAGCCTGGAACTGAGCCACCTACAGAAGGTGAACCTGGTACAACCCCTACACCTCCTGGACAAGAGGGAAACAGACAACAAAACGGTGGAGGGCTCATCCCTCCTCTCAATCAATAAAGATTAAAAAAATCCGTCAGCTGATTTTAGCTGGCGGATTTTTTTCTATTTGATGTTATATCGATCGATCAAATAGTTCCAAAATACAGGATAACCAAACGAAAGGTTCCAAAAGCTTACTCCTGCAAAGCCGTATTGGTCGACCACATCAAACTTTGCTCTCATGCTTCGAAGATCTTCAAACCATACCACGTGCTCTTTTTTCTGTTTATCCCAATAACGGTAATATGGAGCTTCATCTTTTCTGGAGTATTTAATCGCAGCCTGCCGCTTTCCTGCAAGTTGTGTAGCTTGAACCGGATTCAATGCTTTTGCAAACTCACCACCCGGTTTATACGGTAACGTCCAGTCATAGCCGTACAGATTGATGCCCATCAGGATTTTCTTTGGATCGATCACACTCACTGCATAGTCGAGCACTTTTTTTACAGATGGAAGCGGACTGACGGCCATCGGCGGTCCCCCGCTATATCCCCACTCGTACGTCATCAAAATCACATAATCGACGATCTCACCGTGTGCTTTATAATCATGCGATTCGTACCATTCTCCTTCTTGTGTGCCTGAGATCTTTGGTGCTACCGCGGTCATGACAATGAAATTTTCTTGATGCATCTTTTCTGTGAGCGTTCTTAGGAACTGATTGTATGCTTCTTTGTTTTGTTTTCCTAAGAACTCAAAGTCCACCGAGATCCCTTCATACCCTTTTTGCTTCATGATTCGTAAGGATTCGTTTATCACTTTATCAGTAATCTCTTTTTTCGTTAAAATCGCTGTTCCGACTTCTTCACTAAACTCTCCGTCTTTTATGTTCGTGATCGCCATGATCGGGCGCACGTTTTTATTTTTAGCATCTTTTAAGAACTCAGTATCATTTAGTGGTTTGAATATGCCTTTCTCGTTCACTTCATAGCTAAAAAGCGTAATGTACGTCAGCGCTCTTGCGGCCGCATCAAAATTGGCTTGGGCTTTCGGATTAGGTTCTGCAAACGCGTTCGTGACGATCGTTTTCTTCGTACGCTGTGGAACGTTCAGTTGCGTTCCTGGCCGGAGGTTGCTATCTGTCACACCGGGATTTGCCTGCTGTAGCTGTGCGACAGATACACCGATCCTGTTTCCGATCTCCTCTAATGAATCACCAGGCTGAACGGTATACGTAAACGGTGTTGGAATAAAAAGTGTCTGTCCTACTGTTAGCACGTCTTTTTCTGCCAATCTGTTAACCGTAGCTAGCTCCTGCCACGGCAATTTATAGTACTGCGAAAGTCTCCAAAGAGAATCGCCCCGTTTCACCACATGAATCTGCATGATACCCCTCCTAAAAAACGTCTCATGTCATCATCATATGTCCAAGTGTCTTGTCCTTATGTACTGCGCTTTTTTAATATGACACTTTTCTTTTCCCACTCAGAAAATAACTCACTGAGTTGTATGTACGATTGATAGTGATCCGGCTGATCTTCAATGAACGTAAGCCGCTCGATCGCATTCACAGGTATGTGCTTGAATTCCTTTAAATCGTTTTTGTAATTCATCAAATCATCAGGCTGCACGCCATTTCCCATATAGATCGTTTTCAAAAGCTGTTGTAAGAAGTATTTCATTGGTTCTTTTGCTTGTTGTTTGTTACGATTCTTAAAGTGTAACGCAATTTCTTTTGATTTCTCTTTCCACTCTATAAAAATGTTTTCTATTTTCTCATTCATTTAGAACGCCTCCGCTTTTTATCCAAAAAAAAGAGCTTATCAAAAGATAATCTCTTATCTAAAGTTATTGTACCTCTTTAAAAGAGTGTATTCCAAGTGGCTTGTCCGACGATTCCATCTACAGCTAAACCTTTTCTTTTTTGATAAGCTTTTACTGCAGATTCCGTTTGTGAGCCAAAGATGCCATCCGCCGTAACATTTAATGCACGTTGTATTCGGCTTACATTGCTTGAGTCAGTTGAACCTCTTTTGATGACATAGCCCGGATACGGTACAACAGCGCTTCCGTTAGAACTTCCAGGCTTTGGTTTTGTCGGCTGTGATGGTTTTGCTGGCTGCTTTAACACAGCATCTAACTTATTTAACGTGTTCGGTCCAGCGATTCCATCAACTGCTAGTTTGTATTTTCTTTGGAAAGCTCTCACGGCGTTTTCTGTATTTGGACCATATATCCCATCTGCTACAAGCGAGTAACCCGCTCGTTTTAGTTTGTTCTGCAGATCTCTAACTCTTTGACCAGTGTCACCACTTCTTAAAATACTAGTGTTAGCTCCTGGTATTGGTTTTGGAGTAGGTTTTGGTGCTGGTGTTGGGATTGCTTGATTGGATATAGAATTCTCTACATCTTTTAGGAACTGGTCATATGTGATTCCATAACGATTTAAAGCATTATCTGGATCTGTTCTTCGCCCTGGATCTAATTGTTTGTGGCTTGCGATTTTTTCTTGTGGTCTCCAGTTATATCTTTTGCAAAGGTAACCCCAGAACCAGACGTAACGTTTATACGCTTCTTGAAAATTGATCCCGCCTCCCCAGCAGAGTTCCACACCGATCGCTGCATCATTCGATTCTCGACCAAAACGCAGGTTGTCCAATCGTGTTCCATATTGAACATGATACGCTTTTTCATCGAGCGGTATGATCACAAGGATCTCTTTATCATCTATAAAAACATGTGCGCTCGCACTCGGTTGTTGGTTGTTAAAATAGTTTCGGTTGTTTCGGGCGGAAGTCCCTGGGTTTCCCGTATCGTGAGCGACTCCGAAGAATGGCCCGTCAAGCTTCGTACCCGGTCTTGCATTACCTAACTTAATATAGTCATATGTGATTGAATATGACACAAAAACATCACTCCTTTCTATATGGTATGTAGAAAGAAAGTGATTGCTTGTACATAGGGGGTTTTTGTGCAGATTTTCAGACGATTTGTTAGTATTTGAGGGTTTGTTCGGCTGTTTAGACCTTGTGAAATGAATTTGATGTTGTTTTTGAAGCTTTCTTTAGCATACCCGCAATGGTATATGTAAGATGGATTTAGGAAATTTCTTCAATAATCCATGAAATTTCGTACATAATTCGGCGAGTTGGGACGATAATTCGGCGAGTTTTAATCATATATCAGCGGGTCGACAAATCATGACAACCTCACCTCACTAAAGTACCCCCTATGAGTGCCGTCCATCACTACCTACCAGATTCAAATACAAAGAAAAAACCGTAACTCCACTGGCGGTTACGGTTTTAAGCTATCTTTTTTGTGTCAGCTTCTTCTTCTCTTTTTGGTTCATCCGCTTCTTACCTTCTCGGCAGATGGAGAGGAGTGGACACTCTGGGCAGTTTGGATTTTGTGCTTTGCAGTGATATCTTCCAAAAAAGATCAAACGGTGATGAGTTGCCCCCCAAAGCGATTTTGGAATCTTCTTCATCAATGTTTCTTCTACCTGCAGAACAGAGTCTTTCCATTTACAGATGCCTAGCCTCTTAGAAACCCGTTCAACGTGCGTATCAACAGCAATAGCAGGAACGCCATATGCTACAGACACTACCACGTTTGCTGTTTTTCGCCCTACCCCCGGCAGCTTCGTCAGTTCATCTCGATCTTTCGGGATCTCTCCTCCGTATTCGTTCAAAACGAGTTCACTCAACTTTTGAATGTTCTTCGCCTTGTTTCGGTATAGACCGATCGATCGGATATCATCCTGCAGCTCTTCTATTGTTACGTCCAAATAATCTTGCGGTGTTTTATATTTTTCAAAAAGCTTCGGTGTGACTTTATTAACGAGCGCATCTGTACATTGAGCAGACAGCAGCACCGCGATCGTAAGCTCGAATGGGTTCGAGTGATGAAGTTCGCAATGAGCGTCCGGAAACATATCCTCGATCTGCTCTAAGCAAAATTGAATCTGTGCTTTGTTTAACACGTGTACGTTACCTCCTGTTATAAAAAAGAAAGACCTTAGAATAATAAGGCCTTTTCATGTATTACGATTCCAGCCAGTTGTATTGGGGTCGTTTGATACCTGTATCGTTTCTCGGTTGCTCTTGTTTTCCTGTTCTTTGCAGCTGTCTCACTCTGAATTTTTCACCGTACGTTTTTGCAGCTTCAGGACTGTTAATGCCGTTCTTCTTCCATTCGAATAAAATACGATCAATATATCGGAAGTTCAGCTTTCCAGATAAAACGGACTCTTTTAATGCAGAGAGAATTAATTCTGGAGACTGTTGATCCTCATCCATCCAAATTTTTAGCGTTTCAAGCTCCATTGGAGATAAAGGACGACCAAACTCTTTTTCAAAACGAACAAACACGTTCTGTTCCTGATGCTCCTTATGTACCTCTTTTTGGACCTGCTCTTCTTCTTTTAAACTTTGAAGAAGTCTGTTCCAAAGCGGCTGAAGCGTATAAGCCTCAAAGTAGACGCCTTTTTCTTTATCTTCGAACTGATCCATGCCGAGCACGCCTCTGCCGATCAACGACCGCAGCATAGCAGACACTTCATCACTTGAAGCTGACATCCGTTCAGATAGCTCAACAGGAGTCGGAAAGTAGTTTCCTGATTCTATAAAAACATGAAGCTGTATAAACAACATGCATTCGTTATCGGATAGGCCGATCTTTTTGTACGTTTTGATTAACATATTAGGGATGCTGACCGATCCTTCAGCCATCCATCGTTCAAATAAATTACCGTTCATCACTAAAACACCTCTTGCTACATTATAGCATATAAAACTCGCTTTTTTATTTTCGCTGTACTGGTGAATGTTGAGAAAAAAAGTAGTTTTGGACGTGATGAGCTAAGGCTAGGGGCTTGTCGAAATTTGCAGAACCGCCTTTATTTTCTTTTTTTGACTTAATTGGTTCTGATTTTGACTTAATTTTTTCATTTTAGACTTAATCGCGTCGGAAAACGACTTAATTCTTCCTCAAAACGACTTAATTGCACGTTTCCCACACTTAGAACACCACTTAAAACAATAAAAAAATCTCCCCGCATAACAGGGAGATTTTAAAATTTATTAAGGATATAGACGGTTCAATAGACGTGGGAATGGAATTGTTTCACGAACGTGCTCCGCTCCAGAGATCCAAGCTACTGTACGCTCTAATCCAAGACCGAATCCTGAATGAGGAACGCTTCCGTATTTTCTAAGTTCTAAGTACCATTTGTAAGCATCGTCTGTTAATCCGTGCTCTTCATAACGCTGTTCCATAAGGGCAAGGTCGTCGATACGTTGACTTCCACCGATGATCTCTCCGTATCCTTCTGGAGCGATTAAGTCTGCACAAAGTACAACATCATCGCGGTTAGGATCTGGCTTCATGTAGAACGCTTTGATGTCTTTCGGATAGTTTGTGATGAAAACTGGTTTATCGAAGCTTTCCGCGATCGCTGTTTCGTGCGGCGCACCGAAGTCATCTCCCCAGTCGATATCGTCAAACCCTTTTTCTTTTAGCATCTTGATTGCATCGTCATAAGAAACGCGAGGGAAAGGCGCTTTTACGTTCTCTAGTTTAGAGATGTCACGTCCAAGTGTCTTCAGCTCGTTTTCACAGCGTGAGATCACAGATTGAACGATGTGTGAGATGAACTGCTCTTGAATCTCAAGAGATTCTTCGTGTTCCACAAATGCCATCTCAGGCTCGATCATCCAGAACTCGATCAAGTGACGACGAGTCTTTGATTTTTCTGCACGGAACGTAGGACCGAACGAGTATACTTTTCCAAGTGCCATCGCTGCTGCTTCCATGTAGAGTTGTCCACTTTGAGAAAGATACGCATCTTCTTCAAAATACTTCGTATGGAACAATGAAGTTGTTCCTTCTGCAGAGCTTCCTGTAAGAATTGGAGGATCTACTTTTGCAAAGTCGTTGTTGTAGAAGAACTCGTTCACCGCATGAATGATCTCGTTACGGATCTTTAAGATCGCGTGCTGACGCTTAGAACGGATCCAAAGGTGACGGTGGTCCATCAAGAATTCTGTTCCGTGTTCTTTCGGTGTGATCGGATAGTCTACCGCTTGATGAAGCACTTCAACATCTGTTACTTCAAGTTCTACTCCTAGAGCTGAACGCTCGTCCTCTTTAACTGTACCCGTTACGTAAAGACTAGATTCTTGCGTAAGTCCTTTTGCTTTTGCAAAGATCTCATCACCAACTTCACTCTTTACGACAACCCCTTGTACGAATCCAGATCCATCGCGAAGCTGTAAGAAAGCGATCTTACCTGAAGAACGCTTATTAGAGAGCCAAGCACCGATCTTTACGGTCTCGCCTACGTGTTCACTAAGCTTTTTAATCGTTGTTTTCACTACATGTACCTCCACTGTACGTTATCAAATATCTACCAAAAAAAATTATGAAGGAGAACTTTCTAAAAATCAATCATTACTTGCGTTTTGAGTTGATAAAACGTTCGATGCGATCCAACGCTTCCATGATCGTATCAAGGCTCGTTGCATAAGAAAGTCTCACGTTATCAGGAGCTCCAAATCCTGAACCTGGAACTAACGCCACTTTTTCTTCTTCTAAAAGAGCTTCTACCCACTCATCAACAGAGTTAAATCCTGTCATACTTACCGCTTCCGTTGCGTTCGGGAACAGATAGAACGCACCGTTCGGTTTTACACATGTGATGCCAGGAATCGTGATCAGACGGTCGTACACTTTGTTCATACGCTCTTCAAACGCTTGACGCATCTCTTCAACCGGTTCTTGTGTACCGTTATAAGCTGCAAGTGCGCCGTGCTGAGATGTTGTTGTCGGATTTGATGTACTATGGCTGTCTAGGTTCGTCATCGCTTTGATGATCTTAGCGTCACCTGCTGCAAATCCAATTCTCCAGCCTGTCATCGCATGAGATTTAGAGAGACCGTTGATGATGATCGTCTGTTTCTTCAGTTCAGGTGAAAGCTCAGCGATCGACGTGTGCTTCACTCCGCCATAAACTAACTTTTCATAGATCTCATCAGAAACGATCAACACATCATGCTCTAGACAAACTTCTCCGATCGCACGCAGTTCGTCAGCCGAATAAAGAGATCCAGTCGGATTGCTTGGTGAGTTTAGAATCAGTGCCTTCGTTTGTTTCGTGATGACATTTGTTAAGTCTTCTGCTGTGATCTTGAAGCCATTCTCTTCTTTTCCTTCTAAGTAAACAGGTGTACCGTCTGCTAGTTTCACTTGCTCAGGATAGCTCACCCAATACGGAATCGGGATGATCACTTCGTCTCCTTCATCAAGGATCGCTTGGAACAGAGAATACAACGAATGTTTCGCTCCTGTACTAACGATGATCTCAGACGTTTCATACGTTAAACCTTGATCTTGCTTCAGCTTGTTCACGATTGCTTTTTTCAGTGATAAAAGGCCGCCGGAAGCCGTATATTTTGTATGTCCTTCTTTCATAGACTCATAAGCCGCTTCTATAATATGTATCGGTGTATTAAAATCAGGTTCACCTGCACCTAGTGCGATTACATCGTGCCCTTCTGCCTTTAATTGGTTTGCTTTTGCTGTGATTGCTAGAGTTGTTGAAGGAGTTAATGCCTCCACACGTTTTGCAAGCTTCATACTACTAAATCCCTCCACTTTTTTTCATCTGATTTCTATTGATCTGATTCTTTCAGACGATAGATCTCGTATCGCTCACCACTTTCAAAATACCCATAAAAGTAGGTGTAACGGTCATTCGTGTCATAATAGACCACTTCCCACAACGGAATGCCATCTTCCATGCCTAAACGGCTGTCGACGATCGTCTTCGCATCGTGATTCTGTTTCACATAATTCAGGATCTGTTTCTCTGAAAGCCCTTCTTTCGCGTTCAAAGAGGTAACCTTTTTGTTTTTATCGACCCAAACGATCTTGTTTGTGCCTTTTTTGTTCTTGCCTTCTACTACAAAATACGTCTCGTTCTTATAAAAGTGATCCACATTCGTAATAGAAACGAGGTCCTCTTCTTTCTTAGCGATCTCAACCGCTTCTGCTTCTTTTTTAGCGGGCTTTGCTTGAACGCCATTAAACAGATAATAAGCTTGCCAGCTTGCTAAGATTAGAATGCCAATAATAACAAGTATCCACTTTTTTCCCATATTTAAGCCTTCCTATGTGCGATAGATCGTAAAAATCATCTTATTTTTATTTTCGTCATCTAACGCGAGCCCAAACATTAAATCTTGATGCTTTAATGTTTTGTTCAGTTCAGATACTACTTTATACAAGTCACTCGACTTGTCCACCTTTAGCGTCGAAAGAACTTCAATTTTGCTTTCCACGGTTCTTCCTCCTCTTACATCGATCTTTTCCTTGTTTACTATAGCAGAAAATCGGTGAAAAAGGTACTTTAGAATCCTTTAATGAAAAGGAAAAGTGACTTAGTTTTCTGCTTACTTTGTAAACTTGGTTCCATTAATAAGAGGTAAACACAATCAGACCGACCAGATAGATTATGGTCGGTCACAAATTGAGATTATCATTTTATTGAATCTATTTTTACATTTACAGGAGTTATATCAAGATTTACCTTCACGAAAGAATAATCGTCTTTCTGCCCATCCGTATATCCCCAATAACCTTCTGTTTCTTCGGTCTTACTAAAGTTCAACTCAAATCCCCTTCCGTTATTAAAGCTGTAACTTTTTACACTCTCCGCTCCGGCATTATCAACAAGATTGTAAGAGATATATTTATCTAACATACCGTGTGCACTTAATACACCAGAATGAGGCGGGACGATATGTTCGTAATACTCGTAACCTTTCGTGCTTTCTTTCTTCTCGTTTATGGTTATGTTCTTCGTTTTTAGATCGAGCAAGTCTCCATGATTGATCCACGATAGTTTAATATTCTTGAATTGACTTTGACCAAGATCTGGACTTTTTAGCTGCTGAGACATATCGACTAACGTTACGCCACCTCTTCCAACAACTTCAGCTTTTTTCTCTTCGTTATATATGACAAGAGCGGTGTCTTCATCTATACCATATGATAAATTCTTAGGTTCACCTTTTTCATCTACTACCGCGATCAAGCGTCCAAGGCGTGCTTTGTTATCAAAGTGCTGATCAATGATGCCGTGTTCAAAAAAACCGAGCCCTCGTTCTAGATAACCTGGCCCTCCCTCTTGTTGCAGCATTCCGTCATACGTATTCGTAAATCCGGATGCTAGTGTATCATGACTGCCTCCACCGGCAATCATTACTTCACTCATTATCGCTGCCCCAGCACTCGTCCCACCAAGCACTGCTCCGTTTCTATACGTCTTCCAGATCGCGTTCAATACTTTTGAATTTGTTCCGTTCTTGTTCAATAACGAAGCTGTGATCTTTGTCTGATCTCCACCTACAAACCAAATCGCATCTAATTCCTCAACATTTTCTGCGAGTTCTTGATCGTTCTTATTTAAATCAGCCCATTTTGATTCATCGCCCGGTGTTTTTTTGTCGTCAGTTACAGCGAGTGGAAGAATCTCTATATTTTCTGAAGACATCCCGTATCGGACGAGGTCTTCTTTAAACGCCTTAGATGAAGATAAGCTTGAGCTTGCAGCAGGTATAATCCCAACTCTGGAATCTTCTTTTTGTTTTGCAAGATCAATGAACTTATTATATACGTCGAAATTACTGCTTCCTAAAGAACCTCCAGCAATCAACAGGTTTCCTTTAATCGGTTTCGAGCGATCGATGACTGGTGGTATAAACGAAGACTTTTTGTACTCAGTAAACGCATTCGTATTCTTTTTGAAACTTACCCTTTTAGGGGCTACGTCGAAAGCAACGTTTGTAAATGAATAGTCATCTTTTTGTCCGTCCTTATAACCCCAATAACCTTTTGTGTTTTCCGTTTTTCTAAAAGTAAGCTGAAATCCTTCACCTTTAGAATCGTACAAATAACTTTTTTACAGCATCAGTTGTCCTATTATCGATCAGAGAATACGAGAGATATTCTTTCAACCTTCCGTAAGAAGTAAAAACTCCTGTTGCATCAAGTGGCTTGAATTCGTAGTACTCATATTCGTTCGTCTCATCTTTATGGTCACTAATGAAAAATTCTTTAGTAGAAACATTTAAGGCATCACCAGACACGAGATGGCTGATATAAACATCTTGAAAATGAGCTTTATCAGAATCAGTCACCTTCACTTTACTAACATCAACAACAGATACACCGCTTCTTCCGACGATCTTGACTGCTTTTTGTTTGTTGTTCACAATAAGAGCTGTATCTTCATCTACACCATAAGCAAATTGTTTCTTTGATTTTTCTTTTAGAGCTGTCATCACCAATCTACCAAGACGTGCACGTTCATCAAAATGCTGATCTACGATGCCATACTTAAAGAATCCGAGCCCTTTTTCAAGATGCACGGGTTCGTATTCCTTACTTGAATTTAGTTTGCTCTTCCTAACAAATTCATTGTTTAGTGCACCTAAGCTGTCACCACCTGTAATCATCACTTCGCTCATAACGGCTGCTCCAGCGCTCGTTCCTCCAATGACACCTCCTTCTATATACATCTTCCAGATCGCGTCTAATGCTTTCGTCCGATGCCCGTTCGATTTAACTAATGTATCTGTAATTCGAAGCTGATCTCCACCAACAAACCAGATTGCACTATAATTCTCAATCTTTTTGGCTATTTTTTTGTTGTTTGCGTTTTTTTTCCATTTCGATTCATCTTCTGGTGTACCGCTGAAATCTCGATTTGCTAAAGGAACGATCTCGATCTGATGTTCATGTAAACCATATGTAATAAGATCTGCTTTAAAGCTTTGTGAAGATTTTAAGGAACTACTTGCTGCAGGTATGATTCCGATTTTTGCCTTCTTCTTCCCACCAGCTAAAGTGATAAATTCGTTATACACTTCCTTATTGCTACCGCCTAATGCTCCACCCGCAATCACGAGGTTTCCTTTCCAATCCTCCTTGTTTTTAGCGAAGCTCATTGATGGAAGCGTCAGTGATAAACCAAGCGTCATGGCCAACGTTACAGACATCCATTTTTTGTTCAAGATATTAGTTCTCCTCCATTCACATAGATCTATCTCTTTAAAGAAGATCTATCATAATTTTGAAAATTCAATATTCTTGTTGCAAGATACGTGCCAAAACCAGATAGCTTGTCTTTCAACAAATTAGCGATGAATCAAACTAATTTGGTTATTATTAGGATTTATAAAACGCCATAAAACACCCAAATGTACTTATGAAAACTAAATTTGTGTACGATTTTGTTTTCAAATAAAAAATCACCTCTTTAAGAAAGAGATGACTGCTTTTAAAGTTAATACCTACAAATACTTTTTAAAACCTTTACTGACCGATCCATCAAAACCTTCTCTTTCAAAAAACTGATGAGCTCTGTCTCGCTTTATGCTACTCAAGAGCATGATTCTGTGACAGTCCATCGAACGGCAATAATCTTCAGCATGTTGTAAAAGTTTTCTCCCTATATTTCTACCACGAAAACACTCATGTACGATAATATTTTCAATCACTCCATATGGACGAAAACCATGCAAGGCTTGAAGGCATATGTTTAACGTCAGCGTTCCCAATAATCCTTCATCATCTTCATAAACAAATAAAAAATTGTAGGGAGCATTCTTGATTACTTCGATCTGTTCTTCTCTGACATTCATCTTTTTACTTTTTGGCACTAACATTCGGTAAAGTTCGAACAATTCGTCTTTATCCCTTTTTTCTGCCTCACGAATCATACAGGATACTCCTTCTATATATTTATGATGTATTTGATTCGTTAAAGGGAGAAAGATGTCCTCTTATCCTCACCTATTTTGCATGAAACAAAAATGGAGGGTAAGGAAAAAAGAAGAAGCAAAAAATCCGCTTCTTCTTACATATTATTCCATCCAATCATCCAGTTCTGACACGAGTTCATCGATCGGTTTGATCGATACCGGCAGTTTTGGCAGCGATTGAATGAAGGATTTTCCGTATCTCGTCTCGATCATTCTTCGGTCGAAGACGAAGACGGCTCCTTTATCTCGGCTGCTTCTTACCAATCGGCCGAACCCTTGCTTAAAGCGTATGATCGCTTGCGGAAGGGAAAGATCATAGAACGGATTTCCGCCTTCTGCTTTCAACTTCTCGCTTTTAGCGGCCATCACAGGCTGATCTGGCGGTGTGAACGGCAGACGGATGATAACGAGACAAGAAAGATCGTCACCAGGGATATCGATTCCCTCCCAAAAACTGTTCGTACCAAACAGGATGCTGTTATCAAAACGCTGGAAGTTCTTTGTAAGACGCGCCCGGCTTCCAGAATCAACGCCTTGCGCGATCAATACGAACTCTTCGGCATCCATCAAGCTTTTGAACGCTCCGTGTGTCTCTCGCAACATCTCGTAAGAAGTGAACAGAACGAGCATGCGCCCTTTCGTTACTTTTGCGATCTCGTACAGAGAAGACGAGATTTTTTTAACGAACGTTTTCTGATCCACTTCGTTAATGAGCGGAATGTCTGTTGGCACCATCAGCTTCGCTTGTTGTTCATATTGAAACGGAGAAGGCAGCTGTGCGCTGATCGGACCAAAGTCTAATAGTCCAAGCCTCTCACTCAAGTAACGGAAACTGTTCTTTACACTCATCGTCGCAGAAGTGAGCACAACCGAGCTTTTTTTGCCAAAGAATTTATCTGCTAGAATCTGATCGATCTCAACAGGCTTCGCAAAAAGTGTAACCGCGTGTCTTGGACCTTTTGACTCTGCTTCCATCCAATACACTTCTTCAGATAACGGGCAAGTCAATAAGTGATGAAGATCTGTCATCTCGTCCTGCAGATCGTTTAAGATGCCTTCTAGGTCGACTAAGAAACCTTTTTGCTGAACCGTTAGATGTTCTTCGTATTGATCAAAGCTCTTCAAAACACGTTTTACAGGCTTCACAAGATCACCCATAAACTGACGTGCCCGTGCTTCCATCTCTAGAACTGGTTCCCAAGCAGCAGCCTCGATATCTTCTTTCGTATAACGAAGCGTTAATTTCGTCAACTCAGTTGAGCGAGACGATTTGGCTTTGCGTAGACAGATTGTCTTGATCTGCTTGAAGATCTCATCAAGCTCGTTCTTCACATCAGAGAATAGTGAATCCCAATTAGCAAGATGATGTTCGTATTTTGGAACTTCAAGAAGATCACAGATCTCTCTAAACGTATTCATCATGCCATCTCCATCCGTCTGAGATAGACGGTCTAAGAGCTTAACGAATGAAAAATAATCTGTTTCTTTTCCGAAATGATCGCTTACGACTTCTTCAACATGGTGAGCCTCATCCAAGACCACTTCTTTATAAGCGGGCAACAGTTGATTATCAGACTTCAAGTCGGTAAACAACAACGCATGATTCGTAATCACAAGATCTGATTCATGCGCGGCTCTCCGCTGCTTGTGATAATAACATCTGGAGAACCAAGGACATCTATGGTTCAAGCAAGAATTGGCATCACTTTTGACCGTGTTCCAAAACAGCTTTCCGCCTGACGCCATCGACAGCTCTTCTACGTCGCCCGTCTCTGTTTCTGTAAGCCAGACGATCAGTTGTGCTTTTGTGAAGTTCATATCGTAATTATCATCGTGATGATCCATTAGCGTATGTTCAAATTTTCTTAAACATAGGTAATGATTTCTTCCTTTAAGAAGAGTCGCTGTAAAATCAAAGGGCATGATCCTTTTTAGCAGCGGAACATCGCGTTCTAACAGCTGTTGCTGAAGCTGTACGGTATGTGTAGAAACGACAAGCGGACGGTCTTTCTCCTTAGCATGTCGTATACCGGGTATGAGATAACCGAGTGATTTCCCTACACCCGTTCCCGCTTCAATCACAAGGTGCTGATTCGTGTGAAGAGCTTCGTCCACGAGTTCGACCATTCTCTGCTGACTTTTCCGCACTTCGTAATGCTGCATATGCTGCTGAAGCTGATCATGAACCTCTTCGTCTTTAAACTCTGTAAAATCATCATCTGAAGATTGTACAAAATCCGGTCTCTTTTTTAGAGCGAGTTTTCGGTAAAAATCAAACGTCTCTTCATCTGCTAAAAAAGCTGACTTCTCCGCGATCATATCCCCTACGATGCTTTCTAAAGAACTCTGCAGTTTCTTTAGAAAAGGTGTGAGCCTCTCGAGTGTTGCGAGGGGGAGATTTTCTAGCTTTTCTAATAGATGAATCAAGAGTCTTGCAGTTACTTCTGCATCACTGTCAGCTTGATGCGGGTTTAGGTGTTCTAATCCTAAATAATCTGCAAGCATCCCTAGCTGGTAGCCGTCTGCTCCTAAAAGAAGCAGTCTTGACATCTCAACTGTATCGATCAACGGCATGGATAGCCGCGAATAGCCTGCATGGTCGAGTTCACCTTGCAGAAACGAATAATCAAACATCACATTATGGGCAACAAAATAAGCTCCTTCTAACATCTGAAGGAGCTTTGGTGCCACTTCTTCAAACAACGGGGCATCTTTCACCATTTCGTCGTTGATGCCCGTCAATTGCTCAATAAAAGGGGGGATGGGAACGCCTGGCTGGATGAACGTAGAGAATCTGTCCGTTATCTTTCCTGCCTCAACGGCGACCGCACCGATCTGAATAATTCGGTCTCCTTTTGCTGCTGAATTTCCTGTTGTTTCAAAATCGATAACGACAAATCGCCGTGTCATAGCCTTCACCTCATTCCCCTGTGGCTTGTTTTATATCGAATTAATAAATAGTAGCCTCAGGTTCAACTCCGAGCATCTCTTGTACACGATTGTTCTTGTCCATAATCGCAACTTTCGGTACATGATGTCTTGCTTCGGTCTCATCATACATTCCGTAGGAAATAACAATAACAACATCCCCTTCTTGTACGAGACGTGCTGCAGCGCCATTTAAGCACATCACACCAGAACCTCGTTTTCCAGGAATAATATACGTTTCAAAACGTGCGCCATTATTATTATTTACAATTTGAACTTTTTCGTTCGGAATCATGTCAACAGCATCCAAAATATCTTCATCGATCGTGATGCTGCCAACATAGTTTAAATTAGATTCAGTCACCGTAGCACGGTGGATCTTGCCTTTCATTAACGTACGGAACATGTTTCTTCCTCGCTTTCTAGTCTACTTAAAATGTTGTCTAAGATGACATTATCAATCAAACGCGCTTTGCTGAACTTTACAGCTACAGCAATGATCAACTTTTTTGATTCTGGTGTAGGAGGAAGAAGTTCAGGATACGAAAGAATCTTGCAATAATCTACAATACCGCTCGTATGTTCCTCCAAGTATTTTATCATCTTTTGTTCGGTCTCACCACTATCACCCTCTAAAAGCCATTTTTTCGCTCTTACAAGAGATTCACTCAGATGAACCGCTTCTTTTCTTTCCGTGTCATTGAGATACACGTTTCTAGAACTCATCGCAAGACCGTCAGCCTCACGCTTTGTCTCACACCCGATCACTTTGATTGGGAAGTTAAAGTCTTCAACAAGACCTTCAATGACAGCAACTTGCTGGGCATCTTTTAATCCAAAATAAGCGAAATCTGGAGACACGATATGAAACAGCTTTGTGAGTACTGTCGCCACTCCATCAAAATGCCCCACTCGGCTTTCCCCACAAAGCGCATCCACTCGTTTGTTTACAGAAACTGTTACGACGGATTCGTGAGGGTACATCTCTTTCGTATCCGGAAAAAATAATACATCTGCTCCAGCTTTCAATGCCAATTTCTGATCACGATCAATGTCACGAGGATATCTGTCAAAATCTTCGTTCGGTCCAAATTGCAGCGGATTAACAAAGATACTGACAACAATCACATCAGATTCTTTCTTCGCGCGTTCGATCAGTGATAGATGGCCGTCATGAAGATAACCCATCGTTGGTACGAATCCTATCACTTTTCCCGCTCTTTTTTCTTCAGCGATCCATTTTCGCATGTCTTTAATAGAATTGATCTGTTTCACGATTGAACTCCTCCGTACAGAGAATGAAGCGTTTCAGCCTTCATATTAAAGCTGTGGCTTTCTTCCGGAAATTGCTGTTTTCTTACGTCTTCTTTATATTGTAAAAGCCCTTCTACCATAACATCCTTCACGTTTCCGTACGTTTTCACAAACTTTGGTACATGGTGAAAACCGTAGCCGATCATATCATGGTAGACAAGGACTTGACCGTCTGTATGTTTTCCTGCACCTATTCCGATAACAGGAATTCTTAGTTTTTTTGTTACGATCTCAGCCAACTGCTGCGGAACACATTCCAAAACAATCGCGAACGCACCAGCTTTTTCAAGCAACAGACTCTCTTCGATGAGTCGCTCCGCATCTCTTTCTTCCTTTCCTTGAACACCATAACCGCCCATCACACCTACCATCTGAGGTGTTAGGCCAAGGTGTCCCATGACAGGAACTCCAGCGTCAGTCAACCGTTCAACCGTCTGAACAATCTGTTTTCCGCCTTCTACTTTGACTGCAGAAGCACCGCTTTCTTGAAGAATTCTACGCGCGTTGTTCAGCGTTTCATCGATCGAACCGTGATACGTCATAAACGGCATATCCGTCACGATAAACGTGTTCGGCGCGCCGCGCTTTACCGCTTTTGTATGATGAATCATATCTTCCATCGTAACAGGTATCGTTGAATCATAGCCAAGCACGACCATGCCAAGAGAATCTCCGACTAGCAAAAGATCCATCTCCGCTTTTTCACAGATAACCGCAGTCGGATAATCATAAGCCGTTACCATCGTGATCTTTTCGCCATCTCTCTTCATCTTAAGAAAACTTTTCGTCGTTTTCATCATAAAGCCTCCCTGTTTTTTGTTAGGCTTTTTCCATAAGCAGATGTTTTTGAATTTTTTTATTAGGTTCTTTCTTAAGGGTTTTAGCTCTATGAACCTAATTCATCATCGTAAGTTGATTGAAGCGCAAGGTGCGAGACTCCTGGGGGATCAGCGGGACAGGTGAGACTCTTAACAGCGCATAGCGCTAAGAGGCTCACCGCACGCCCCCCGGAAAGCGAGCAACCTGAAGCGGAAATCAACATCATCCAAAAGCAACAAAGCATAACAGAAAATGCCTCTAACAGGGCCAGAAGTGCAAAAAAACCTTCTTTCCAATAGAGGAAGAAGGCATAGGAAAAAATCCTAGACTTTTATTGTTTGCTCCCTCTGTCCCGGTCCTAAATTTGGATCTAGGCAGATATAAGGTTTGTGGTCAAAACTAGACAAGATTAGTGCAGTTCCACATGGATACCGCCTACAACTTTATTTTATCACGGACTTTCCTCAAGTAGAAGGAAATTCGATATCAGCTGAATAGATGGAGTGTACGACGCCATGATCGTCTTCTAAAAGCAAAACACCTTCTTCAGTGATTCCTTTGGCATAACCCGTGATCGCCCCTGTTATGGATCTTGCTGTAATTCGTTTACCTAAACTGAACGCACGGGATTCCCATAATAGCTTGATAACGCCAAATCCGTTTTCAAGATATTGATGGTATAGGGCTTCGATCTCTTGAAGAAGCACCCCAACCACTTCAGCCCGCTTGAATGATTGCCCGCTTTCAATCGCTAGACTTGTAGCGATCTCGCTGATCTCATCCGAAAAGTGCTGTCGTTCTTGATTCACATTGATTCCGATTCCGACGATTACCGAGTGAATAGAATCTGCTTCTGCTTGTAGTTCTGTTAAGATGCCAGCTGACTTTTTACCGCTGATCAAAATGTCGTTCGGCCATTTGATCGCTGCTTCAATGCCTGATACTTTTTCGATCGCTTTTGAGACAGCTACCGCGATAAGCAATGTAAGCTGAGGCGCTTTTTGAAGTGGAATGTTAGGCTTTAAGATCAAGCTCATCCAAACTCCTGTCCCCTTAGGAGATTGCCACGCTCTCCCTAGCCGTCCTCTACCACCGGTCTGTTCGTCAGCGAGTACGATGCTTCCTTCGACCGCGCCATCTCTAGCAAGAGCATGTGCGATCTCTTGTGTACTTTTTACAGATTCTCTGTACGTGATCTTCTTTCCGAATGTGCCGTCACCCGTATATAATGATACTTCTTCAGCAGTTACCGCATCAGGAGACGTGATCAAACGGTAACCTCTCTTCTGAACGGCTTCGATCGTGTAGCCGTTCTTACGAAGTTCTGAAATGTGTTTCCAGATCGCGGTTCTCGAACAATCCAGTCTGTTGCTGATTTCTTGACCTGAAACAAACTTTCCTTCTTGTTCTGTAAGCATGTGCAAAAGTGCTTCTTTCATCATGGCTCCCACCTTTTTACCCAATCCTTTAGTACGGATGAGCTGAGGGCTAGTTCTCCCTCAACGATTTTTTTCTCCATCTCTTCTAAAAGCTTCCCCAACCAAATTCCAGGTTCTCTTTGTGTGATCTCTGATATTTCCTTACCATCTAGCGGAATATCTTTTCTAGATGTGATCGGAATCTCGCTATATCGCTGTTTAAGTTGAGCGATTTCTTCAGCATAATCCTTCTTTTCGATCGCACTTTTTAACGTGATGCTTGATAATGCAGTCTCCAAGCCAAAACGGTACAAATCCATCTTGCTCCAGGAAGTAATACGATAGGCGGACATAAGCTCACCTACTTTTTTGATCATGTGATTTGGAAGTTTCCAGACTTTCAAAAATCCTCTAACATCACTCACATCAGATAACAGCAGGATAGCTGTCCATCTTTGTTCGTCAGATTCTAATTCGTTCCAATCAAAGTCCATAAACTGAGCATTCTGTTTTTCTTGCATCTTAGTAGGCATGTGATCTAAAACAGAGGATTCTTTCATAAACTTCAGTGCAATTCCCGCTTGTACACCTTGAAGCAGTTTAATGAACTCGATCGCAATTCGTTCTGTTGAAATACGACGAAGCAAGTATGCTTGATCTTTGATAGCACGCTTCGTTTCTGCTTCAATCGTCATGTTATACACACTCATGAACCGGCAAGCTCTCATGATACGAAGAGGATCTTCTGAAAAGCGCAGATTCGGATCTCCAACAGTCCGAATCTGCTCTCTCTTAAGATCTTCACGTCCGCCAAAGTGATCGATCAACTGAAAAGATGTATCCAGAGCCATCGCATTGAACGTAAAATCTCTTCTTGAGAGGTCTTCTTTTAGATCATCAACAAACCATACTTTTGATGGCCTTCTATAATCCCTATATTCATCTTCTTTTCTAAACGTTGTAACTTCATAAGATACAGATTCGTGTCTTACGATAACAGTTCCATGTTCGATACCGACCGGAATGGTCTTTGGAAAGATTCGTTGTACGTCTTCTGGTCTTGCCGAGCTCGCGATATCGATATCTTTGATCGGACGGTCAAGCAAGTGATCTCGTACACAGCCTCCAACAAAATAAGCACGGTACCCTTTTTCTTCCAACCGTTTTAATACCGGTAAGGCATTTTGGAACATTTCGTTCATACCGTACGATCCCCTACTAAGGAATAATAAATATCTTCATAGATCGAGACGATTTTGTCAGATAAGAAGTTTTCTTTTACATGTCTTACCGAATTTTCTCTGAACGTCATTAGCTTTTCTTCATCCTGTAACAGTGCGAGCGCTTTTTGTGCTACCGATTCTGGATCACCTAGCTCCACCATATAACCTGTCTCGCCATCGACGATCACTTCCGGTATTCCACCAATATTAGTTCCAATAACAGGTACACCACATGCCATCGCTTCTAGCAGTACGAGTCCAAAGCTTTCTTTTTCAGATAAAAGTAACTTTAGATCACAGATCGAGAACAATTCACCTACATTCTCTTGTTTTCCTAAGAACAACACATCATCTTCAATATCCAGCTCACGTACGAGTTCGCATGCCGTTGTTAGTTCTGGACCATTTCCGATCAATAACAGTTTTGAAGATAGTTCTTTTCGAATGAGAGCAAATGATTTGATCACATCTTCTAATCTTTTTACTTTTCTAAAGTTAGAGATATGAACGATGACTTTTTCATTCTCTTCAATGCCGTATGTTTGTCTCAATTCAGCATTATTGCTTCTTCTGTAATACACTCTTTCATCTACAAAGTTATGTACAGGAATGATGTCTTTGTTGATATTTAAAAGCTCTAAGGTATCTGCTTTCAGCTGATGAGAAACAGATGTAACCACATCTGATTTCTCAATACCGAACTTGATCATCTCACTTAGTGAAGGATCGTATCCGAGTACCGTAATATCAGTTCCGTGTAGGGTTGTAACGATCTTCATCTCATCATTTAGCATCTGTTTTGCTAACACCGCACAAACGGCATGCGGCACGGCGTAATGAACATGAAGAAGGTCAAGCTTTTCTCTTTTCGCTACTTCTGCCATCTTGCTAGCTAAAGCAAGATCATAAGGCGGATATTTGAACACGGAATAATGGTTCACTTCAACTTCATGAAAGAAGATATTCGGATAAAATTTTCCTAAACGAAAAGGAACACTTGATGTAATAAAATGAATCTCATGTCCTTTTTCTGCTAATAGTTTTCCTAGTTCTGTTGCAACCACTCCTGATCCGCCTACGGTCGGATAACAAGTGATGCCGATTTTTAACGTCATAGACTTTCTCCTTATAAATGGTTAGTTATATAAGTTTGTTCTGTAATGAACCCTTCTGCATAACTCACACCAGCTTCAAGACCAAACAGCTTGTCACGGGATTCTACACGTTCGATGTACCCGTTCGTTAGGGGTGTATCGATACTTTCTATCGTTTTTACAAACTGAGATGGATAAGCTTTCAATGCTTCGATCTTTGCATTGTATGACTCAGTTACGTTAACAAAGAGTTGTGGTCTCTCCGCACTGTTGATCATGTAATAAAATATATTCTTTACTTTGTGTGCAGGCAGATGTTTTGGATCTTGAATATTTTTTATTCCGGCAGAAAAGACGGCTTCTTTTACGAGACGTGCACAGTTTGCGTGATCTGGATGACGATCGATCCAATAGGGAGCAAACACATATTGAGGTTTATGCTCTCGAATAACTGAAACCAGTTTTAAAATATATTCTTCCTGCATATATAGGCCGCGGTCAGGTAACTGTAGGTTACTTCTTGTTCTTACTCCTAAAAGTTCTGCTGCTCTTTCAGCCTCTTTTTTCCGGATGTCGACGGTGCCGTTCGATGATAGTTCTGCTTCTGTTAAGTCACAGATGATCACGTCACGACCTCTCTCAGTTTCTGCTTTAATCGTAGCTCCCATGCCGATTTCTACATCATCTGCATGAGCGCCAAAGGCAAGCCAGCTTTCAACGGTCATTTTTTCTCTGACTCTCTTTCATCTATTATTTTTCTCCAATCCAGATCTCCTCGTTCGAGTGATCGAATAAAAAGTTCTGCTGAAGCCAAGTTTGTTGCGAGCGGAATCTGATATACATCACATAAACGCATCAGTGCAGATACATCAGGCTCATGAGGCTGTGCAGTCAACGGATCTCTGAAAAATAGTACAAGATCAAGATCATTTTCTGCGATCAATGCTCCGATCTGCTGATCGCCGCCTAAAGGACCAGATTGGAATCGTTTGATTTCAAGCCCCGTCGCTTCATTTATTTTAAAACCTGTCGTTCCTGTCGCAAACAGGGTATGTTTTTTTAGGATCGGTGCATATGCGACGGTAAAATTGATCATATCGTTCTTTTTCTTATCGTGCGCAATAAGAGCTATCTTCATAGTATCCCCTCTTATTCCATAATATTTTCAAGGCCGTATACAAGACCTTCAATGTTCATAACACTTTCTACCGCAAGTCGTACACCAGGCATGAAAGACGCTCTGTTCATAGAATCATGACGGATCGTTAAGACTTGACCCTCACCACCGAAGATGACTTCTTGATGCGCGACCAGTCCAGGTAATCTTACACTATGAATACGGATTCCTTCTAGTTCTGCGCCTCGTGCTCCTTTAAGGTCCTCTTTTTCATCAGGATGACCTTGTTTCTTTTCATCTCGCACTTCTGTTATTAGTTGCGCTGTTTTTAATGCTGTTCCTGACGGCGCATCCAACTTTTGATCGTGATGCTTTTCAATGATCTCTATATCCGGAAGGTATTTCGCTGCCATCTGAGAGAACTTCATCATTAAAATGGCACCGATCGCAAAGTTTGGTGCGATGATGGCACCTGTTTGTTTTTCTTCAGCCAACGCTGTTAGACGTTCAAGATCTTCATTGGAAAAGCCTGTCGTTCCAATTACCGTGCGAAGACCGTGGTTAAGCGCCAACTCAAGGTGCTTTTTGCCGATATCCGGACGCGTGAGATCTACAACGACATCTGCTTTTACAGCAGCAAGGCAGTTTTCCATATCATCGTAAACAGGTGCTTCCATAGAATGTGGTGCACCTGATAGATCCTTAACTTGAAGTCCGTCATTTTTTGAATCTACTGCAGCCACTAGGTTAAAATGTGGAGTTTCCTCAATCATCTTCAACGCTTCTTGGCCCATCTTTCCTCGAGGTCCAGCAAGTATGATACGAATATTATTCATGAGTAGTCTCTCCTTCTTTTTTAGTCCATCTGTCTTTGTCTCGTGTTTCAAACTTATTCATTACTGTTTTTAACGCATCGTCAAGATCTATATCGAGGGAATTTGCCAGACAGATCAACACAAAGAACATATCTCCAAGTTCTTCTTCGACCGTCTTTTTATCCTCTGTTGATTTCTTCGGTTTCTCTCCATAATGATGGTTCACTTCACGGGCTAGTTCCCCTAATTCTTCTGTTAAACGTGCAAGCATAGCTAAAGGACTGAAATAGCCTTCTTTAAACTGTGATATGTATTGATCTACAACGTCCTGACTCTCTTTTAATGTACGATTGGCCATGATGTTGACACTCCTCATTCAATATTAGTCTTCTTTATGTTATCGGTATTTTTTCTGTTTGACAAATTTCATGAAATTTCGCTTATAATAGGAAGGCATGACTAAAAACAACCTTAGTATCTTTGTAGAAAGTAGGCCTCATATGACTTATCCAATCAAACTAAAAAATATTTTATTTATCTTACTTGGTGCTGCCATCTTTTCGTTCGGAATCGTCCACTTTAATATGACGAACAATTTGGCCGAAGGTGGTTTTACAGGGATCACGCTTATTCTCTATTTTCTTTTCTCGATCGATCCTTCTTATTCTAACCTGGCACTCAACATTCCATTGTTTTTTGTCGGCTGGAAGCTGCTTGGAAGAAATGCCTTCATCTATACGATAATTGGAACCGTTGCCGTATCGGTATTTTTGTTTATCTTTCAACGTTTTTCATTTGTTACGATCAACCTTAAAGAAGATATGACACTTGCTGCTTTGTTTGCAGGGGTATTTATCGGAGTCGGGCTAGGAATCATCTTCCGCTTTGGTGGAACGACAGGCGGAGTGGATATCATCGCGAGACTCGGTCATAAGTTTCTAGGCTGGAGCATGGGTAAAACGATGTTCATCTTTGATTTCGTTGTTATCGTTGTCTCGTTAGTCTATTTAAACTATAAAGAAGCGATGTACACACTACTTGCTGTTTTCATCGGGGCGCGTGTAATCGACTTTATGCAAGAAGGTGCTTATGCTGGTAAAGCGGTCATGATCTTCTCGGATAAAAATACCGAGATCGCAGCAGACATCATCAAAGAATTAGACCGTGGCGCAACCATCTTAAACGGTAAAGGTTCTTTTACAGGGAACATCCGTGAAGTGCTGTACTGCGTCATCGCTAAGAACGAGATCGTCCGCATAAAGCAAGTGATCGAGCGTATCGATCCGCATGCATTTGTTACCGTAAATGACGTTCATGAGGTAATCGGTGAAGGTTTTACTTTAGATGCTGATAAGAATCCAATAGGCAGATAGAAAAAAGCTCCCGATAAAGTATCGGGAGCTTTACTGTTAGATTAATATTAATCGTCTTGGTTCATCCCTAAGAACATGAAGATGAAACGTGCTAGTTCGAGTAATGCTACAAGAGCACCAGCTACATACGTTAAGGCAGCAGCATTAAGTACTTTACGAGCACCTCGCTCTTCGTTGTTACGAATCAGACCTGTTGAAACGATCTGGTCCATCGCACGAGAGCTTGCATTAAACTCAACCGGCAGTGTAACGAACTGGAACAATACAGCTACTGACATGAAGATGATCCCTAAAAGGAACATGTTCATCGAGCTTAAAAGCATACCACCAAGAATCAATAGAAACGAAAAGTTAGATCCGATGTTAGCTACAGGAACTAGAGCATGTCTGAAGCGTAAGAACGCATAACCTTCAGCATCTTGAATTGCATGCCCTACTTCATGGGCTGCAACGGCTGCGCCTGCAATCGAACTTCCGTAATAGTTATCTTCAGATAAACGAACTACTTTACTGCGAGGGTCGTAATGATCAGATAGCATCCCTCTGACTGGCTCTACTTGAACACTGTAGAGTCCGTTTTGGTCTAAAATCTCTCTTGCTACTTCTGCACCAGTCTTTCCTGTGCTGTTACTCACCTTCGAATACTTTTTGTACGTGCTTTTCACTCGCATCTGAGCCCAGATTGGAACGATAAGCAAAATTGCGAAGTAGATTAAAAATCCACCCATCGTTGGCATTCCTCCATATAAAAAGCTTTTGATACTCACATTTTACGTTTTCAGCTCACAGTTTGTCAAAGAAAACGCATGACTCATGACCTACTAACGTTTATCCGGCACTCTCAATCCATCTTGCTGATCACCTTTGTATTTTCTCCATCCTACGTAAGCTAGTGTTGATGATATGATTCCACCGATTGAAAATATTAGCCAAAAGAGCGATGGCTCTGAGTTATCTTTTTTTGCGAAGAACAGTGCTTCAAAATCAGCAGCAGCTGTCTCAAGCTGTTTTTGATGAGCAGGATCTGTAAGAATCTGACTGCGGTTCGTATCAACGTAAGAAACATGTTCATCGAGCTTTTCTAAATCTTCATCTTTCAGGTCAACCATTAAAGCTGGTCTGACCGTTTCGTAACGTTCAAGTAAAAGATTGGCTGCTTGATGAAACGCCACCGAATCATCTTCACTGATTCCCTTTTCCATCGTGATAAAAGGCTCGAGCATCATCAGCCCTGTTTTTTTCCATAACGGTTCATAATCGGTCTGAAGGGCATCCACTAATAAACGAACTTCGGTAAGCTTGTTTAGCTTTTTTTCCTTCGACCACTCGGGATTCTGAAGAGAAGATACAGCATCTCTGAACGTGTATTCTACGAGACGCTTCTGTTCAGGTCTTAAGGACAAGACGTCTTCTATATGAGTGATATTAGCTGATGTAAACTGCAGCACGCCAGCTGCTTCTTCATATCGTTCTATCTTACCAAGCTCCCAGATCTCACTCGTAAGCTCATTTATCTCAGACCATTCCTTCGTCTCTGTATGATTTGATGCAAATACTGGCATAGCAAGTCCAAAAACCATACAAAGAACCATCAATGCCCATCCAAACCTTCTCATCCGTTGTCCCTCCTGTACCCTTATACTTAAAACGTATGAGAGCTGGGACAAGGATAGACCTATTAATAAGGAATTAGAACGTGTTCTACGCTTTTCTCATCTTCCAAACAATGAAGATGGATAACGCAGATAACCAAAAGGTCAAGTATCCGATCATGTCTTGATACGGATCAAGAATGTCATATCGCGGCATCATATCAAACACGTAGTCGATGATTTCGTTATGAAATAGAACGAGTGCAGCAAGCGTTACATGCCAACCCTTGATCTTATAAAATGGAGCGTATAACAGACCTTGAACCGCCATACCGAGGTGTGAAAAGATAAGCATGTAGTTTATAAGATCCAAAGGCGTCCCAACAAAAGCACCACCAAGATTCATCCCCACTGCCCATATGCCATACTTAAAAAGCGTCGCAACGGCCAATGCCTCGATCACTCCATGCTGCTTATCCCTCAAAAACCCGATGATGACAAAGACAAAAAACAGAGATGCTGTTGGACTATCGGGTACGAACGGCAAAAAGTACCACGGTGTTTCTTGAAGCTGATAGAGGTACCAATAGTAACCGTAGATCGTGCCTAGTATGTTGATTAAAAGAAGTGCTAGTAAGAACATTCGATCCATGATGATCGCTCGAATCCAGGCCATAACCACATACTCCTTTATCATTACTGTGTTTCGTTTTCATTCAGAAAAAAGCCGGCCCATACCGAGCCGGCTTCAAACATTTACTTCTGTTCTAGTTTTGAGATGAATTCTGCTAATTGTTTTAGCTCATCATCAGAACCTTTAAACGCATTCGGCGGCATGCCTGGTGGCTTACCTTCTTTAGCGATTTTCATGATTTCTTCAGGCTTCAAACCTGTTCCGATCAATGATGGTCCTGATGCTCCACCTGATAACGTGTTACCGTGACAGCCTACGCAGCTCTGCTTTTGGTAGATCTTGTAACCAGGGTCGTTTTCATCAAAACTTACATCAACGATCTTACCTTGAGTCTTCGCTTTTTCCCAATCGTGTGTCACAACAGATTCCCATGTTAGATATGTAACAGAGATCAAACCTAATAACATTAATCCAGTTGCGATCGGACGTTTAGAAGGACGTCGCTCCAACCCTTTGTCCAGGAATGGCGCAAGCATTAACGCACCAAATGCTAGACCCGGTATAATAACAGTACCGATAAGAACATAATCCCCTGCCGCATACTTGTACTTCAGAAGCTGGTATAAAAATAGGAAGTACCAGTCTGGTAGAGGAATATATCCAGCATCGGTAGGATCTGCTTTTTTCTCCAAAGGAGATTCATGGACGATTGTTAGGATAAGGTATCCGATTAAGAATACAGCTCCTACCATCCATTCTTTTAAAAGAAAGTTTGGCCAGAACGCTTCCGTTTTTCCCGGAAACTCCGAATAATCTTTTGGAATATTCGGCTTGCGCTCAGCAGGGACACGAGAGTCACCGACAAACTTCATTCCTTTACCGCGATGCATATATTTCCCTCCTTTGCTCTTATGAAACTTTAAATCTTATGTTTGTTCTTACAACGGTCCGGAAATACCTTGTTTACGGATCATTAAGAAATGGGCACCCATCAAGCCTAATAATGCTGCAGGAAGGAAGAATACGTGAATCGCAAAGAATCGCGTAAGCGTCTGTGCTCCGATAATCTCTCCACCGGCAAGGAATGTCTTTGCGATCGGACCAACAACAGGAATCGTCATAGCGATCTCAATTCCTACCTTAGTCGCAAATAGCGCTTTCATATCCCAAGGTAATAGATAACCTGTAAAACCTAAACCTAACATAACAAAGAAAATAAGTACTCCAACAACCCAGTTTAATTCTCTTGGCTTCTTATAAGCTCCCTGGAAAAATACGCGCAATGTATGTAGAAACATCATTACGATAACAAGGCTCGCGCCCCAGTGGTGCATTCCGCGTACGATCACTCCAAATGCCACTTCATTTTGCAGGTAATATACGGATTCCCAAGCATTCACGATATCAGGCACATAGTACATCGTTAAGAACATACCTGAAAGAATTTGGATAACCGTGATGAAGAAAGTTAATCCACCGAAACAGTAAACAAACGCAGAAAAATGATGTGCGGGGTTTACGTGTTCAGGTACTTCATGGTCTGCAACATCTCTCCAAAGCGGCGTAATATCCAGGCGCTCATCTACCCAGTCATAAATCTTTTGTAGCATTCATTACGCCCCCTTTCTTGGTTTTGCCTTTCCTAAATAAAGCTTTCCATCTTTCACCTGGCTGTCATATACATCAAGTGGTGCAAGAGGTGCAGTTCCCTTAACATTCGTTCCATCCTTCGTATAACGGCCTAAGTGGCAAGGACAGAAGAACTGGTTAGGGTGCGATGGATCTGTATTCCAGTCTACCGTACAACCTAGATGTTTACAGATTGGAGAAAGTGCGATAAAATCACCATTCTTCGCTTTATAAACCCAGGCAGATTGAGTGACATCAGATTCGTACCAGCCATCTTTTTGTTTGATTTTAAAATCGAAACGCTTTGGTTCGTTCGCAATCTCTTCCACGCTCGTAACCGCTACCAATTCTTGATCTGTTCCCTCTTTCAAAATCGGATCAAGGGCGAAACGGACCATTGGCATAAGCATGCCGGCAGCCATAAATCCACCTACGCCAGTTAATGTGTAGTTTAAGAACTGACGTCTTGAAATATCTTCCTTTGACATTGTTTTCCCCCCCTTATGCTGTAAATGACGGTCCATCCGGACTTTTACACACATATTACTAGGACATAAACATGATAGCTTATGTTGTCTTTTAATGTCAATATGACATGTGGTAAATATTACGAATTTATACTCCTCTGCCAATCGTTGAAAATAAGCTGAAACAACGGTTTTACCTGCTCTTTTATCACTTCTAATTTATACTTCTCGTCCATTGTTTCTAGCGGCAGAGCGGGTACCCAAAACAATTGTCCCGAAAGTTGCTGTTCGAATTCCTTCCAATACACATCGCTAGTCATCAGAAAGATATGTTTGAAATGGCCGGAAATTTTTACGTGCTCTAAGAAACTAGTTAATCGTTCAAGAGCCTGATCATTTTTTACGTATGTAAAATTAGGGGATAAGAACAACCTGCCATGCAGCTGACGCTCGATCTCTGACGTTAGCAATTCTGTATACTCGGACATCGTCACGCTCGATTTGAAGTCGTGAGAGAAGCTGACTGGTGTTAACGGAATCAGTATCGAATCTACATACTCACCAGATTTTAAGAATACATCTGCGTCTTTTGTTTTCCATTTCATAAAAAAATCTCCTTACTTGGTATGTACTGCTTCTTATCGTACCATATTTCTCTCTAGCATAATGTGGTTGGCTAGGAAAATAGGTAGATTTGTAGATGTCGAAATAAGTCTAAGTATGTCGACTCGCGGATAAAGTGATCAAACTTTTGGATTGCAGGCAAAAACTTCTGGATTCAAAGCCTGATTTCGTGGATTGGGTGCAATATTCCATGGTCAAGATTTAAAAATATTGCGCGCAAACGTAAGCCCACAAAAAAGACGACCCTTTTTCTTAAGAGTCGCCTTCACACAACTAGGATGGCTGTTTTTCTAAACTTTTTAGTTCATTGGTCCATTTTGTAAAACTATCATAATCCTTTTGGTCTAGTGCTGCATCGATCTTCGCCATAATATCATTCTTGCGGTAGGTTTCAATCGACTTCTCTAAGACCATTTCCGCCCAGATGCCATATTTTTTGTCCATAGACATGTTCTGTGGCAAGTGTGGGTTCTCTTCTAATACAGAAGCGTACTCGGGCGTCAGACGTGATGCGTTAAAATTAAGCTCAAGATAGATCTCTTCTTCTTGGTTCAAGCGGATGTCGTGAAATGATTTTTCGGCATCAGTCGTTAGAACATTTTGCTTGTAAAAACGGAACGGAACTCCGTCTGTGCATTGAGTTGACATGATTATGGCCTTTGGACAATATTCAGCTTTCTCTACAAAATGTACCTTCTCCATCAGTTGGTCATCACTAACTAAATAGTTTAATAACCAAACACATTCGCGCTTCTTTAACTGATAATGATTAAGGAACCATTTGATAAAATCCTTTTTTTCAAGGACCGAAACGGTGCTGCTCATTGCAATCCCCCCATCATTCAAAAACACGTCATCTTGATAATAAATATATTCTCTCACTGCTCGTAAAATCCTTCTTCACTTCAGAAAGTTTTAAAAATCTTCCAATCGATTTAAAACGTCTTCAATATCGTCTCGTTCAGGGCTTTTGTTCAACAGATTCTGCAGAATAGATTTCGCTTTCTTCTGGTCGCCTTCCTCGATGAGGAAATAAGCATATTCTTCTAAGAACACCGGGTCCTCAGTAAATAACAGAGATGCTTTTTCGTACCATTTTGCCGCTTCCCTATAATCTTCAGTTTCTTTGTTTGCTGTAGCGAGATGCCAGTACATGAGCGGTATCTCCTCTTTTGTTTCAGCTAGTGATTTGTAGAGACTGAGCAGATCATCAAATCGTTCTTCAGAAATGTACTGATCTCCTAACCGCAATAACGGTTCTATACGTGTAGGATTGAGTTCAAGTGCTTGTTTCACCCACTGTTCTCCTTGTTCAGGATTGTGGAGTTTATAAGCTAACCTTGCAGCTTGCAGATAGATATTCTCGTTATGTTCATCTCTCTTTAACCCTTCAGAGATAACGTCATATGCTTCTGTTAGTGCCCCTTCTTCTTCATACGCTTCAGATAGTACACTATAAAGGGTTGTATAATCAGGATCCATGTCTTTTAGTTCCTCAAGACTTGCGATCGCTTCTTTAAACTCACCTGCTTTAAAAGCAGTTACTCCATGACCAAACAAACTGTAAAGGTCTTTATGGTGATCCAGACCTTTTCTGTAGAATGGAAGTGATTCCTCAAACTTACCTGCTCTGCTTAGTGCTTCGGCATATCTTAATGTAACATCTTCAATTTCAGCTTTTTCGTCGATCGCTACTTTTAATAGTGGCAAACTTGAATCAAATTTACCTTGCCTTAAATAAAAATCACCTAAAGCATAAGCGAGCACAGGATGTTTCTGGTCCTTTTGATGCGCTTCTGTCAACTTACGTTCTGCTACTTCTGTCAGTCCAAGACTTTCATAAAGATCCGCTTGAAGGATGAGTGCTCTTAAATATTCGTCATCTTCTTCGGTTACTTGGTCCAAATACTCGATCGCTTTCTCATCCATGCCTTCATCCAAGCAGCATTCTGCAATGGATACGAGCAGCTCTCCATCTCCAGGGTATTTTTCGAGCAACTCATTAAAAAGGTTCATCGCTTCTGTTGTATGACCCCAGTTCAAGTAAACTTCTGCGATTTCAAATTTTTCTGGGTCGCCTGCTTTTTGTTTTAGTTTATCTAATAAGCTCATCCCTTTTTCGACGTCACCATGTTCGACAAGCCTTATTGCATCTTGGATTTCGTTCACTAATAAAACTCCCTTATCCCTTGTATTCTTGTGACTATTATACACGAGATATAAGAGATTCTCCAAAACGACGTGGCTTTACTACAATAATTTCTTTTCCATATCCCTGGTGCTTCTCTGGAACATTCTCTGAAAAGACGATTGTGCCTCTTACGATTACAGCCTGTAACGTTTCATTCAAACCATCCGTACGGTAAATACAATAGTCTGCATCACTGCCAGCGAACAGACCGCCTTTTACAGGGTATAGACCAAGCATTTTTAAACTAGGCAACGAGATCGGTTCTGCTTCACTCAAATCATGAAAAAGTGTTGGAATTTGATGTTTAATAGATAGCTCGTTCCATTTTCTTTGCCACGTTTTTTTCAACTTCTGATCCATGTCTGATGGAAAGGTTGGGAAGATCACTGTTCCATAACTAAAATTTGCTTCACTGATCCTCTCCCAGATCACATGTGTTAACTGAGTAAAATCTTTACAGATCAACTCGATGAACGGAATTCTCTGCTTTCGGCAAAAACTTATCATTTGTGGAGTGATTTTTTCTGGAGACATGCTAAGACCCATACAATAGTCTATCGAACTGGATATTAATAAGTGCCTCGTTCGTTTCAACTCTGTTTCAGCTTCATGTAAGTAGCTGACTTCAGCAGATGTTAGAAGAGTGGTCGTACCCATTCTAACTCGTTCACCCAGATTCTGCCTTACCTTTTCAATAGGCAATCTATTTAATGACATAAGAGGACTGATATGCCCAGGAATCATCTTTAAACCATGCATAGACATCTTCATCACATTCATTCTAAGAGGGCCCTGTGAGACGTAGGAGATTTTTTGAGAGTCTACTAGATAGGAAAGAACAGTATCTGTACCGAGCGATTGCAGCGGGCGCTCAATAATATATCGCATAGCTCGCCTCCTTTTTTTCTCTATAGGACAAGTTATGATAGAAACGAGATTTTTATGATAGAAAATATAATGGAAATAAAAAATGAGGACAAAAAAAGTCCTGACATGTAAGCGCTGTCAGGAAAGTATAATATGGATAGGAGTGGAGAGAAACCATATTACATTCATTATAAATAGAGCTTATTTAAAATGCAACACTTTTTTGAAAATTATGAAAATAGCCCGATGTTAGCAAAAATGATCGGGCTATTTTCATAGAACTTATTTGTTTACTTTCTCTACAACAGAGTCAATATACGTTCCTAAATGTTCGATGATCTCTTTGTTTTGTACTTCTTCACCGACTGTGATTCGTATCATAGTAGGAAACCCTAATGCACTTCCTGATCGAACAATATATCCTTTACGCAAAAGATAATCAAACGCTTTATCTGCATCAGATTTTACGTCGATCAGGATAAAGTTTGCTTCAGAAGGATAGTACAACAGTCCTTTATCATCACAAAATGCATAAAACAGTTCAAGACTTTTCCTGTTTTTCTCTTTACATTCTCTAATGAACGTATCATCTTCCAATGCTCCGATCGCAGCAGCTTGAGCGATTCTAGATGTGTTGAAAGGTTCTCTAGCTGGCTCGATATACTGGATGATGGAAGATGCAGCGACTCCATATCCAATTCGAAGCGCAGCTAGTCCATGGGCTTTTGAGAACGTTCTTAAGATCACTAGATTACTGTACTTCTCCAAGTAATCTAGCGTGTTTGGATAATCAGCAGCTGATACATATTCGTAATAAGCTTCGTCACTTACTACGATCACGTCAGACGGTACTTTTTCCATAAAGCTTACAAACTCTGACTCCGGAATATAGTTTCCAGTCGGGTTGTTCGGGTTGCAAAGCCAGACGATTCTCGTATTTTGATCGATCGCTTCAAGCATCGCATCTAGATCATGATTGCCTTCGTTCAACTGAACCTCTCTCACTTCAGCTCCTTCAATAACAGCATTATGTCTGTATTGTGGAAAAGTAGGAGCTGCCATCACGGTATTGGTTTCAGAAGATAGATACGCACGACAAAGAATTTGTACCACTTCATCTGACCCGTTTCCAAAAATGATTTGGTCTTGTTTCACTTGAAGTTGGTTTGAGAGTTTTTCTCTAAGCTCAGCTGAATAACCGTCAGGATATACATGAAGCTGTGAGAGCTCCTCTCTTATCTTTTCTTTCGCAAGATCCGAACATCCATAAGGGTTCTCGTTTGAAGCGAGTTTTACGATTTTCTCTAGTCCTAGTTCACGCTTCACTTCTTCTACTGGTTTACCTGGTTTGTAAGGTTTTAAAGATAACAACTGCTGTTTCGGCTGCATTTTCCCACTCCTTTTTAACGACTATAGACAGGCAGCAAAGACTCAATATACGATTTAAACGTTTTAATCGCTTCCTCCCTATTCGTTAGCAGGTCACTCTCTAGTTCCTCGATCTTTTTGACGATCGCACTACCTACGATGAACCCATCACTGCTGCCATCAAACTGCTGGATCTGTTCTCGCGTAGACAGTCCGAATCCTACTAAGACAGGAACACGGCTGTTTCGTTTCGCGGCTTTTAAGAAATCATCCAGTCCCGCTCTAAACTCACTTCTAACTCCTGTCACACCTAATGATGAGATACAATACAAAAAGCCTTCTGCCTCTCTGCTGAGTTTTGCAAGCTTTTCTTCACGGGTTGTAGGAGAAACGAGCGAGATGAGAGCAAGGTTATGCTCTGAACACATTTCTTGTAGATATCCGCTTTCTTCATACGGCAGATCAGGCACTAAAACCCCGTCCACACCGCTGTTCTCTGCTAACTTCAGGAAACGATTTTCTCCTAATTGTAACAAAAGATTATAATAAGTAAAGATAATTACCGGAATCTTCAATCCTCTTTCACGAAGCTTAGAAACGAGCTTTACAGTTTTTTCAAGATTCATGTTTTGTGCCAAACCTCGCATACCTGCCCTCTGAATGACAGGTCCATCCGCCAATGGATCTGAGTACGGAACACCTAGCTCGAGTGCATGAGCTCCACACTCTTCTAGGGCTAAGGACAGTTCGATCGTTGCTTCTTCACATGGATCTCCAGCCATGATGTACGGAGTGAAACGATAATCTGAAGAATGTTGAAAGACTTCCCATCTCTTGTTCATCTTTATTCGCCCCCTTCTTCAAATTCCATCAGAGTATGAACATCTTTGTCGCCTCTTCCTGATAAACAGACGACTACATGTTGATCTTTTCGCATTTTTTTTGCGAGCTTCAGACTATAAGCTACGGCATGAGCACTCTCTAACGCACATAGGATTCCTTCGTTCTCGCATAAAAGCTTTAAGGCCTGTAATGCTTCTTCATCTGTTACTGCTTCATACGTTACTCTTTTTGTCTCATGAAGGTAGGCGTGTTCCGGTCCTATTCCTGGATAATCGAGTCCCGCTGAGATCGAGTATGGTTCTGTGATCTGTCCTTCGCTCGTTTGAAGAAGCTTCGTCAATGAACCGTGAATCACTCCATTTGAGCCTTTGGATAACGTTGCTGCATGTTGTGCCGTCTCTACACCCATCCCTGCTGCCTCTATACCGTATAATGGAACCTCTTTCTCGATAAAGGGCGCGAACATGCCGATCGCATTACTGCCGCCTCCTACACAAGCTACAACAGCATCTGGAAGCTTCTCGTGATGAATCTCTTTAAATTGACTCTCTGTTTCATGACCGATCACTTGCTGAAATTGTTTGACCATCTTCGGATATGGATACGGTCCTACAGCAGAACCGATGAGATAAAATGTATCTTCTACCGCAGCAACCCATTCTCGGATCGCTTCATTGGTAGCATCTTTTAACGTTTGGCTGCCGCTCGTGACCTCGATCACTTCTGCACCTAACAGCTTCATACGAAAAACATTTAGTGCTTGTCTTCTAATATCTTCTTTTCCCATATAAACTTTACAAGATAATCCGTACTTGGCTGCAACGGTCGCTGCTGCTACACCATGCTGACCCGCTCCGGTCTCAGCGATAATCTTTTTCTTTCCCATCCTTACTGCTAAGAGCGCCTGGCCGATCGCGTTATTGATCTTGTGGGCTCCTGTATGGTTCAGGTCTTCTCTCTTTAAATAGATCGATGCTCCGCCATTGTACTCACTGAGACGATCTGCTCTTGTTAAGGGAGTCGGACGGCCTGAATAGATTGCTAGTTCTTTTTGAAAAAGCTCATTAAATTCTTTATCCTGTATGGCTTCATCGAAAGCCGTCTCTAACTCTTCAAGTGCAAACATGATCGTTTCTGGGACGTATTTCCCACCAAACACACCGTATCTTCCTCTATGATCAGGTACTGTAGCTGTAGTCATCTCATTATCATCCTTTCAAGAGTTTCTATTCTTTTTAAGCTTTTTCTTCCGTTTTCTTCGATACCACCACTCAAATCGATTCCGTGCGGATGAAGTCTTATTAGTTCTGAAACATTATCTGATCGGATTCCGCCAGCTATGAAACACGTTACTCCTATCCTTTCTGCTGTTCTCATCATGTTAGGAACTTCTTCCCAAGAAAAAGGAATACCTGTACCTCCGAACTGCCCTTTAGCTACTGAGTCTACGATAAGACTATCTGCCGCTTTTCCATATAACTCTATTTCATTTAAAACGTGTTCACTAAAAGGTAGTGCTTTATAGATTTCTTTGTTGCAATGAACTCTTATTTCCTTGAGCTGTTCAACCGTTTCAGTACCGTGACATTGGATGATGTCTATCGGAACCGTGCTGATTACTTCTTTGATTCGTTGTACAGTTGCGTTTTGAAAAACGCCCACGAGCTTTTTAGATTTTCCATACTTCTCAATCCAGCTGTTCACTTTCGTAGGATCGACTTTTCTTTTACTTTCAGCGAATATGAACCCGATCAGATCTGCTTTTGTTCCAATGAGCAGCTTATAGTCCTCTTCAGACTGACAGCCACAATATTTAATTTGAACAGTCATGATAAAGCTCTCTGATCTTAGTTTCTATCGAGTCCGCTCTCATCAATGTTTCTCCGATCAACATTCCGTTCACTCGGTGATCGAATAGGCTTTTAACATCTGAAGCTGTTTTGATGCCACTTTCACTGATAACAAGAGTTTCTTCCTTTATAGACGAAAGAAGAGAAAATGTATGCTGGATATCTGTTGTGAACGTCTTAAGATCACGGTTGTTTATTCCGATCATCGAAGGGTTGCAAACGTCGTAAACTTGCTGGATTTCCTGATGTGAATGAACTTCGACCAAGCACTCTAGCCCGCATTCTGTTGCTAGTGCATGAAGCTTCTCTAACCGTTCACTTGGTAAGCAAGCTGCAATGAGCAGAATCGCATCCGCTCCATTCTCAACGCTCTCAATGATCTGCTTTTCATCTATGATGAAATCCTTCCTTAAAAGAGGCAGCGAGACATGATTGCGAATATCTTTTAAATATTGAAGATCTCCTTGAAAGAACTCGGTGTCCGTTAAGACGGATAAGCAAGATGCGCCAGCTTTTTCATATTCAACAGCGATCTCTACAGGATTGAAATCTTCTTTTATGATTCCTTTTGATGGTGAAGCTTTTTTCACTTCAGCGATCAACGCTGGTCTTTTAAAAGAGTTTGCAAGTGTATAAGCAAAAGGTCGATGATCTTTATCGGTAAAATCCAGTTCACCTTTCTTGAATGAAGGGAGAACGGCTATTTCTTTTTCTTTTTGTTTCAATATTTTAGTTAACATGTGCACTCGCCTCTTCTTTCGTCATTTCTTCAAGATGATAATATGCGGATTTTAATCGTAGACACTGTTTGATGATCTCCACTCCGTCTCGAATACTTGAGACTCGTTTTGACGCAAACAGAGCTGCAGCTGCATTTAGGATGACGATATTACGAGCTGATTCATTTCCTGCACCTTGTAGGATGGAACGAATGAGCTCAGCACTTTCTTGTTTGTTCTTTACCGTTAACTCACTTAGATTTCCTCGGTTTAATCCTGCTTCCTCAGGTGTGTAGGTAAACGTTACAACTGTGTTGTTCTCTACTAAAAACATCCGTGTATCACCTGTGATCGAGCATTCATCCAAGCCTTCTTTACCTGTAACAATCAATGCTCTTTTGATCCCGAGCTTATTAATCACTTCAGCGAGCTTTTCAGCAACTTCTTCATTGCTTGCTCCGATCAGCTGATACGTCGGTGCCATCGGATTTAACAGTGGCCCGATACAATTGAAGATCGTTCGAAAAGGGAGTTGCCCCCTCAACGAAGCAACCTTTTTTAGTGCCGGATGAAAATATGGTGCGTGCAAGAATGCTATGTCGTGTTTATTCAGTTGCGAATTGGCTTCAAAGTGGTTACTTGACGCTTGAATGCCTAGAGCTTCTAGCACATCAGAGCTTCCACTTTTTGAAGTGACTGCTTTGTTGCCGTGCTTCGCTACTCTTACCCCTAAGGAAGCGAGTATGATACTGACAGCGGTGGATATGTTAAAAGTCGATGCTCCATCACCACCGGTACCACAAGTGTCCATCAGTTCATGGTGTTGTGAGGATTCAGCCTTTCTTGAGAGCTTTCTGATCGCTTTAACAAAACCAACGATCTCATCTACCGTCTCACCGCGAAAGCTCATGATACTTAGAACAGAACTTGCTTGAGCATCTGTAACATCACCACTCGCTAATTTCTCCATAAAATAAAAAGCTTCATTTTCTGTTAATGTTTCGTGTTTCATTATTTTTTGAATGATATTTGAAATCATATGAACACCCCTTAATCGTTTTGGTTGTTTTGTCTACAATCAAAAACGTTCAAGGCGGAATAGGAAAGGATATGATCATATCTGCACCTCCGTTAAATACGGAGAATGAGGAGGATATAAGAGGTCGATCTATAAGGGAACATGTACATGCTTCTTAAGAAGCAAACAAAAAAGCCATGCAGAAATAACCCGCATGGCATATGTACATATCCATTCTCGGCTCTGCTCCACTCAAACTCTCTCAACTTGTCTCAACTATGCTCTAAACTCTAAACTAAATGACACAATTACATGTGCTCTAAACTTATCAGTTACATTAAACTATTGTAGGAAATCTGTCAACAGATTTACAGCGTTACAATTTTTTTTTACTTAAGTTTTCTATAAAAGAACGGTTCTACCGATTCCAAGTCGTATAATCCAGGATTGAAGATCTGCTCGGTACTTCCCACAAATAGAACACCGCCTTTTCGAAGCGCTTTGCTGAATTTTTGATACAAAACCGTTTTTGCTTCTTCCGTAAAATAAATCATCACATTTCGGCAAACGATGAGATCAAAATCAGATTCAAAACGATCTGAAAGCAGATTCTGCTTCTTAAATGTTACTTGTTTTTTGATAGAATCTGAAACGCTGATACCAAGTTCCTCTTTTGTTGTATGTCGGGCAATTTTGTCGCTCGGAACATCTTTGATCGCTTTTTCAAAATAAAACCCTTTTTTTGCTTGGTCTAACACTTGTTGATCTAGATCTGTTGCAAGTATTGAAAACCTTGATAGTCCTTTTTTGTAATCTGATAACAACATCGATAGGCTGTATGGCTCTTCTCCTGTGGAACATGCGGCACTCCATACTTTTAAAGATGACCTGTCTTCAACTAACAGTGGAATGATTTTTTTCTCGAGCACATCCCATCGAGCAGGATTTCGGTAAAACTCAGAAACGTTAATTGTCATGCGGTCTAAAAACTCAAGAAGCAAATCTGAATTTTTTGTGAGTGCACGAAAATAGTCTGCAAATGTTGTAAATGATCGCTTGTCTCTCAGTGCAAGGAGTCTGCGTTTCATTTGCGCTTCTTTGTACAAGGAAAGATCTATTCCTGTTTGGTCATTAATGCTCTGTTTAAAGCTTTCGTAGTCCGTGTCCATATGTCTCTCTCCAATTCAGCTGCCATGCATATTTAATCTCTACACATATATATCGGAAGCTGATACGGATTTTTGCATACTAGATGAATGAACATTACAGATGGCTCGTGCATTTATATTATTATTTTATCCGTAGGAAGTTGTCGATTTTCGTAAATTATAGTCGACTTGTCATTATAATAGGTGAATTGGTGAAATTACGTTGCAAATCGGTCAAATTATTACGAAGAGAGGTAAATTTAATAATGAATCTTGGCAAACTCATAGTTAAAGGTCCTCAAAATAAAAAAACCGGCGCGGCGGCCGGTTAAAACGCTTTCATTTCCATGTAAAATTAAATCCAAACTGCTACTGCTTTATCATAAGAAACAAGTTCTTCTTCCTTGAAGAAAAGACCGATCTCACGGACAGCGCTTTCAGCAGAGTCAGAACCGTGGATGATATTGTTGCTTACTTGTACAGCATAGTCTCCGCGGATTGAACCAGGAGCCGCTTCAGATGGGTTTGTTTTGCCCATCATGTTACGAGCTGTAAGAATAACGTCCTTACCTTCCCAAACCATAGCAAATACTGGACCAGATGTAATAAACTCAACTAGTTCGCCGAAGAACGGACGCTCTTTGTGCTCACCATAATGTTCTTTTGCAAGATCTTCAGAAATGTTCATTAGTTTAGCACCAACAAGTTGAAAACCTTTCTTTTCAAAACGGGATACGATTTCTCCGATTAACGCACGTTGAACACCATCAGGTTTTACCATTAAAAACGTTTTTTCCATGCATTCCCTCTCCTATCATCTATGTATATGTGGGACAAGTTCCCCAGAGAAATCGTACCAAAAATTTTAAAAATTAGCAATCACTCAAAATTTTCGACCAGCGATATAATCTGCTACTTTTAACAAACTATCTCTGGCATCCGTTTCTGGCAAAGACTCGGCAGCCAATTTAGCGCGCTTTAAATATTTATCAGATATCTTCGTCGCGTAATCAATCCCGCCTAACTCTTTAATATCTTTTAACAGTTCAGCTAGTTGAGCAGGCTCTTTTGTTTCATAATAAGCATCCAGCTTTTCTTTCATGTCTGGATACTGATAGATCGTGTACAGCACAGGCAATGTTAAGTTTCCTTGCTTCAGATCACTGCCCGCTGGTTTTCCGAGCTGCTTTTCAGAAGCGGTAAAGTCTAAAATATCATCCGTAATCTGAAAAGCCATGCCGACAGAGAAACCAAAATCATACAGCTTCTTTTGAAGAGAGACATCCGCTTTAGAAGTAATTGCTCCAAGCTGACAGCTCAGCGCAATTAGAAGTGCGGTTTTCCGTTTGATCCGTTTGAAGTACTTTCTAATGTTTTGATCCGTATCATACTGTTCATTAATCTGCTCGATCTCACCGAGACACATCTCTTTCATTCCTTGGGCCAAGATTTGATGCGCACGTGGTATTTCGATCTCAGTCATTAGTTTTAAGGCGGATGCGAAAATAAAATCGCCCGTATACATGGCAATCTTATTATCGTATTTTGCTTTTACTGTTTTTCTTCCACGTCTCATATCTGCATCATCCACTACATCATCATGTACGAGTGAAGCCATATGAATCAGTTCAAGAGCTGCAGCCGGCTTTTTCACTTGCTGAATGTTATACGTGCCGAACTGAGCGGAAAGCAGAACAAATACAGGGCGGATTCTCTTTCCCCCTGCTTTTAAAAGTTCAGCTCCTGCCGTATGAATCTGTGTCTGATCGGAACGAACGGATTCTACGAGCTGATCTTCAATCTGCTGCAAGTCTTTTTTTAGAAATGAGTATAAGTCCTTTAACTTCACTTTTGTTTCACCCTATCGCCCGTTACTTATACGAATATTTAATGATAGAGGGCATTGTTTTTAACAATCCGCACTCTACAGCTAGCTGAAAATAAAGGTTGAGTCCCTTTTCATGTTCGCCACTAAATTGATAATTTAATCCACTAAAATAAGAATTCCAGAACTGAAAAGTGCCTCCGTGTTCTGCTATCACTCGCTCGATGACAGGAACAAAATTTTCTTTCTGACATCTTTCTTTGCTCTCTATCATACTTCTTCCCACATACGACAATAGTGCACCTTGTTCGGTTTCCATTTCATTTCGATACGCCATCACAGCAAAGATCATAGGCAAACCTGTCTGCTGGTACCAGATCTCCCCAAGGTCGTATACATGATAAGATCCTCGCTTACGGTATGCGCTAATCGCATCGTCTCCAATCAAAAGACACGCATCATAAGCGTTCAGCATCTCTTCAAAATTCGGTGTTTCTATCTGGTATGTAACCTCAACACCATAAAAACGGTCTAAGATGATTTTTAATAGAGCGACCGATGTTTCTGAGCTAGAGGTTAAGGCGATCCTTTTACCGTTCAACTCTTCGATCTTATACTTTGAAAAAAGAAAGATAGAATTTACTTTTCCGAACGAAGAAACAGAAAGGTCTGGAACTAAGCTGTAATTCATAGCGTTCTTTCCGTATGAAAACGAAGAGATGCCTCCGATATCGACCAGCTGTTTCTCCATTAAAGCGTTTACTCTAGATGGAACTGCCTGCGTTATAGTCGCACCTTGATCCATCAGTCTTTCTCTATCTAAATAAAAATAAAGGGGTATGATGTTCGTGTAGCTGATTTCCCCGATGTTCATAATCTATCAGTCTCCCCAGCGTGTAAACAATTCGTGATGTACGCCTAAGTTATCTAGTACTTTACCTACCAAGAAGTTCACAAGGTCATCCATAGACTTCGGCAAGTGGTAAAAACCAGGCATCGCAGGAACAATCTTTCCTCCTGCTTCTGTTACTTTCAGCATGTTTTCAAGATGAATTTTATGAAGTGGTGTCTCTCTAGGCACTAATATCAGTTTTCTGCTCTCTTTTAGCATAACATCTGCCGTACGTTCTAATAGGTTTCCTGATGCACCATGAGCGATTCCTGAAAGAGTTCCCATCGAACATGGAATGATGACCATTCCGTCGTTCTGATACGAACCGCTTGCGATCGGCGCGTTAAAGTCGCGAAGGGTGTGATAATGAAAACGTTCTTTACCGTATGAAGCAAAGTTTTCTTCTATACAGCGTTCACGGTCCTCTGTATCCCATAATAACTCTTCTCTAAACACCTGCCAGCCTGCTTCAGTTACAACAAGATGTAGTTTGTGTCCGCTTTTTAATATCTCTTGAGCGAGTCTTACGCCGTAAACAGCTCCACTCGCTCCTGTAATTCCAATTGTAAAAGTTTTCATATCAACAAATCTCCTACTGAAAAGATAAACATGACCACACTCAATACACCGTTCATCGTAAAGAAAGCCACATCCAGTTTAGACAGATCATGAGGCTTAACGAGTGAGTGCTCATAGACCATGATCGCACCTGAGATGAACACACCTAAGTAGTAGATCCAGCCCATTCCTGATACAACGCCAAGTGAAACAAAAGCTATGAAACTAGCAACGTGCAGCCATCTAGCAGTCATCAGACCATTAGCGATACCAAACGCAGATGGAATGGAATACAGACCGTGTGACTTATCATATTCAGCATCTTGTGTGGCATAGATCACATCAAAACCTGCTGTCCAAAACAATACCCCTACAAATAGTAAAAAGGCTTCCGGACTAAGTGTTCCGGTTGCACCGACCCAACCTCCGAGTGGTGCGATCGCGATCGTAACCCCTAAGACGATATGACACAAATACGTAAAACGCTTTGTGTAGGAGTAGATAACAAGAAAAAAGACAGCAAGCGGCAAAAGCTTAACGGATAGCGCGTTTAATTGGTACGCACTAACGAACAACAAAGCTAGTGAGACGAGAATAAAAAGGTATACTTCGCCTCTTTTTAAAAGCTTTGCTGGTATCGCTCTTGTTTTCGTTCTAGGATTCGCTCCATCAATCTCTGAATCTATCGCACGGTTCAGTGCCATAGCAGAACTACGTGCACCAACCATAGCAAGAGTGATCCAAATCCATTCCATCAGTGACGGAACTGATCCCTCTTCAACGAGGTTTCCCATTATTGCTCCAAGAAATGCAAAGGGTAGAGCAAAGATGGTATGTTCAAATTTTATCATTTCTAATATAATTTTAATTTTATTCCACACACTGCAACGCTCTCTTCTATTGCTGTTTTTTCCCTGTATGCATGGCAGCAGCGCCTAAAGCATACGATTTGACCTCAACATTCGACAAACCCGCTTGTTTAAAAAGTTCTTTCAGTTCTTCTTTTGTTAAAAATGCTTCTGTAGATTCTTGAAGCCATGCGTATTCCTGATAGCTTTTAGCGAACAACTTGCCAAATACAGGCATGATATACGTAAAGTAAAACTTAAAAAGCTGTTTGAACACAGGAACCGTCGGATGCGAAGTCTCGAGACAGACTACTCTCCCGTCTGGTTTTACAACGCGTGCCATCTCTTTAAGCGTCTGAAGATAATCGGGAACGTTTCTTAGGCCAAACCCGATTGTAACAAAATCAAAGCTGTTATCTTCAAACGGAAGCTCCATCGCATTGCCATGGATGAAACTAACTCCAGGAGATCGGCGCTTCTTCAACTTTTCAATCCCGACATTAAGCATGTTCTGACTAAAATCTAGCCCCACTACTTTCCCCGTAGTCCCAACTTCTTCGGCAAGTGCGAATGTCCATTCACCTGTTCCGCAACAAACGTCTAAACAATGGTTTCCAGGCTGTACTTTCATTCTTTTCATCGTATCTTTACGCCATTTACTATGCTGTTTAAAAGAGATCAAATCGTTCATGTAATCATACTGATCAGAAATCTTTTCAAATACAGAGTGAACCCGTTCTTCTTTGCTCAACATCGGATTAACCCTCTCCTAACATTAAGTCATTTTTACTAGCATCTTCCATGCTGTAACCTTCTCTATGAAACAACAGAGGCATTTCAACTGCTTTATTCTTAATTTCCGTCTCGCATGTTTTAAGGAAGGTCAATTGTTCTTCACTTAGTCTTCTTCTCGTGTCCATATTCTGATAGCGTGACACCAGAAGGTATCTTTCAATAAAAGGTATATATGTATGAAGGCCGAACGATTCTGCTGCTTTTGTAAAAAGAAGACTGTCGATCTTTTGTACAGCTTTTAAATATTCCACACTCGTAATTGAAAACTTGTCCCTACTCTGAATATGCAGATCTGCCTTCTGTTCGTTAATTTCTTGAACAGCACTCGACAGTTTTTGAATCAGATCTAAATTTTCACAGTGAGATAAAAGCAAGTAATATAGACTGCTAAAATAGTCGCCAGATAAAACGACTAGCTGACGTTTCTTTTTATTCTCGGTGATGTTCTCTTCTAAAATGTCATCATGACGGTCCAAAGCAGCTTGCATGAGAGTAATCGAACTAAAATACTCTGCTTCTACAGCTTCATCCAATTCAAGTTCACGCAACAGACAGTACGTGATGAATACTTTGGATTCATTAAAGACTGGAGGTTGAAGAAATCTATCCACATAACCGTGCTGCATCAATAAAAGTGTATGCTGTTTTAAACGTTGAATTTGTTCCATGGTGTTCATCAAATCCCTCCAATGACACAGCAAAATTGTGCTTTCTTATTATAACATAGTCGCCAAAATTATTAGGATTCAACCTCTTTAAAAGACATAAAGAAAACTAGGCTTATCTCTAGCCCAGCTTTTTGGCACGTATACCGCCGAAAGTAATCCTTACGATTCTGTATCTACTTCTCCGTGTTTTGTGTAGATCACTGCTTTTCCTCTAACTTTCACAGCTGAAGTATGCTCGGTAAACTGAGCGATCATCACTTCACCTTTATCAAGCTTTTCAGAATGGTGAAATCTTGTTTCTGTACCACGAGTTAAGCCGATCACGTTTACGCCGTTCTCTTTCGCTTTGATCACGAAAAAATCAAATTCTGATTTCATGAAGTTACCTCCTTAGTTTCTGATTAAACTTAGTACTTCTGCACGAGCAGCAGGATCTTTTTCAAAAACACCGCGTACCGCTGAAGTAACCGTCATAGAGCCCGGTTTTTTAACACCACGCATCGTCATGCACATATGCTCTGCTTCAATAACAACGATCACACCATGAGGTTCTAAAGTCTCGAGCAAGCTGTTCGCAATCGTTGACGTAATTCTTTCTTGTAGTTGAGGTCGTTTTGTAACAGCTTCAACAGCTCTAGCCAGCTTGCTTAAGCCTGTTACTTTTCCTCCTTTAGGTATGTAACCGATATGCGCTTTCCCGAAGAAAGGAACAAGGTGATGCTCACACATGGAGTAGAAAGGAATGTCTTTTACAAGCACTAACTCTTCATGATCTTCGCCAAAAATAGTAGCAAAGTGCTCTTTTGGATCTTGATTTAATCCTTGGAATACTTCTTCATACATTTTCGCAACACGTTTTGGTGTATCTATTAAACCCTCTCTCTCAGGGTCTTCACCTATAGCTTCTAAAATCATTTTTACAGCTAACTCAATTTTTTCTTTTTGAACTTCTGCCACGCCGGTTGTCCTCCAATTCCATTAACACAATAGAAAAATTTTAGCATAACGAAGAAAGAATAGCAAAAGGAGAAAACCCTTACGCCATGTGAGGAGCGGATCTGATCGAATAGTAAGGTTTGAATTGGATGAAGAATGATTCATTGAGTGAATTGCTGATAAAATTGGATTGTTGCCGATATATTCAAATTCTTGCCGATAAAAACAAAATCTTGCCGATATAATCTCATTCTTGCCGATATATCTTTCCCTTCTTACATTCCATATAAAAAAGACCGTGAAAGATTCACGGTCTTTTTAAGTTGCCCTATGTATCAATTATTTAACAGCGTCCTTAAGGGCTTTCCCTGGTTTGAAAGCAGGAACTTTGCTAGCAGAGATCTCGATCTCTTGACCAGTTTGTGGGTTGCGGCCTTTACGAGCTGCACGCTCACGAACTTCAAAGTTACCAAATCCGATAAGTTGAACCTTATCACCGCCTTGTAGAGTACCAGTGATTGCTTCGAAAACAGCGTCAACTGCTTTAGATGCATCTTTCTTAGAAAGCTCAGCTTGCTCAGATACTGCATTGATTAGATCAGTCTTGTTCATTCCATTCACCTCCTCTCAAGGATATATTCACCAACATTCAACTTTTAAATCATGATTCATTTATTTATGTAAAATACAAGATTTTACTAATTATATCTGTAACAAGCCTTATATTATACGATTACATACAGAAATTCAATCTTTTTTAGGCGTTTTTCGCTATTCAACCCTTAAAATTCCTTATTTTTTGACCTTTTTTTACAAAAAATCGGCACTACCAAGGTAATAAAGTCACTCCCTTAACACAGGTCATTTGTGCTAGTAACATAACAAAAAAAATACTCCGAGTTAGGCTTATCCATTTCAATACCCCCATATAGAGAAGCAGGAAAAAGTTATGATCACAAAAAAAAAGACTCCTGGTTATAGGAGTCCCTAAGTTATAAAATAATGGCAATCAAACCGCCTGAACCTTCATTTATAATACGTTCCAATGTCTCTTTTAATTTATATCTTGCATTCTCTGGCATGAGTGAGATCTTGCCTTGAATCCCTTCTCTTACGATAGAGTTTAGCGATCTTCCAAAGATATCAGAATTCCAGATTGATAGCGGATCTTCTTCAAAGTCTTGCATCAAGTATCTCAGCATCTCTTCACTTTGTTTTTCCGTACCAATAATCGGAGCGAACTCTGATTCTACATCTACTTTAATCATATGAATAGATGGTGCGATCGCTTTAAGTCTTACACCGAATCTAGATCCTTGACGGATGATCTCTGGCTCATCGAGGCTCATATCAGTAATTGCTGGCGCCGCTATTCCATACCCTGTTTGCTTAACCATTCGGAGAGCATCTGCCACTTGATCGTATTCCGTCTTAGCGTATGCAAATTCTTGCATCAGCTGAAGCAGGTGGTCTTTTCCTCGAATCTCGACTCCAACCACTTCTTTTAAGATCTGATCGTATAGGTAATCAGGTGCGAACAAGTCGATCTCAGCGATCCCTTGCCCCATTTCGATTCCCGCAAGTCTCGCGTCATCGATAAAATCATAATCCGCGAAGAACCCAACAACTTTATCTACATCACGCAGACGTTTGATGTCTTGAACCGTTTCTCTTACTGCTTCTTCATAGCTTTCACGTAGCCAATGGTTCTCACGTAGGACCATTACCCAGCTAGGAAGGTTAACATTGACCTCAAGCACCGGAAACTCGTATAACGCTTCTCTTAACACATTGTTAATATCATGCTCCGTCATCGCTTCAACACTCATCGCGAGTACAGGAATATCATATTTTTCACAAAGCTCGTTGCGAAGTCTTTGCGTATCTGGATGGTGTGGCTGCGTAGAGTTGATCAGCATGATAAACGGCTTTCCAACTTCTTTCAGCTCTTCAACCACTCGCTCTTCTGATTCCACATAATCATATCTTGGAATCTCACCGATCGTTCCATCTGTCGTAACAACTACTCCGAGAGTGGAGTGCTCTTGAATGACTTTTCGAGTACCGATTTCTGCCGCTTCATGAAACGGAATCGGCTCATCATACCAAGGCGTATGAATCATTCTTGGGCCGTTTTCATCTTCGTACCCTTTTGCACTTGGCACCGCATAACCTACTGAATCAACAAGACGTATGTTAACATCAAGCCCATCACCTACATTGATCTTCACCGCATTGTTTGGAACAAATTTGGGCTCAGTGGTCATAATGGTGCGTCCAGCTGCACTCTGCGGTAGTTCATCTTGAGCACGTTGGCGTTCTGCTTCATTGTCAATGTTCGGCAGCACCACAAGCTCCATAAATTTCTTAATAAATGTGGACTTCCCTGTTCTTACTGCTCCTACTACACCCAAGTAGATATCTCCGCCTGTCCGTTCGGCGATATCTTTGAAAATATCGATTTTCTCCATTCGTTTCCCTCCCGATCCAAATAAAGTTCCGGATGCTAGTCTTGGACAATACATCGTATGATTTTGTCCTATTGATTATGACAAAGGAACGGAAATTTTTATTGGATCCTCGCTTTTCTCGGTTGTATAGTTCCATAAAAACGGGAGGGCGCACTAGAGTGCCTACCGATGAAACTATAAAGCTTGTTTCGTTAAAAGGATTTCCAAAAAAAATCTCTCCGCCTTTTCTATGAATGTATTAGAAAAAGGGAGAGTTCATGCCTATTTTATTAAAAAAATAGGTTTATTATTTTCAACTGTATAGGGAACGGAATAGACAGGCACAAAAAACGAATGAACCGCTAATAGATGGCGTATGTCTTCGTGTTTATCTAATTCGTTCTGGTAGCTTGATATCGCTGAATTCAAATCTTTTCTATAATCTATAAAAATCTTTGCATCACCATTGACCATCAATGGCAGTTTCTTGCCCGTAAAAGGACTCGTGACATACGGATCTTCTTTAAAACCTAACTTCTTATAATCAAGAGTATGCCTGCCTTGTGCTTCTATCTTTTTAAATGGCGGATAGTCATGTTCAGCCATATAGATATTTAGCGCGACTTGAATATCTTGAACCTTATCTGTTAAAACAAGGTCTGCAAGCTTGACCGTCGGCTTAGTCTCTACATCGATCAACACGTACTGAAAGGTTCCACCCTTTTCAAAAGCATTACCTGGAGGTTCTTGCATATATTTTGGAACTAGTTTATTAAAGTCGATCAAGTATTTTTGATAGATATCTGTATCTGCCTCTTTTGTCTTGATTGGCAGAACACCTGTATCTTTTTGAAAACTCTCAACAGCTTGCTGAACCGCTGTAATCTGATCTTGATAAGGTACTCGATTTTGTGTTTTTCTTTCTTCCGGATATAAGCATCCTGAAAGTGTAAATAACATTAAACATAAAGGAATCCACCATTTTTTAGACATCTAGACTTCCTCCTCTACCCTTGTACAGGTCCGCTGAACACAACGATGATGATAAGAATACCTGCAACGATCATGCAGATCCAAGCGAATAACGAAACGACCGTCTGAAATATCCCTTTTAATTTCGCTCGACTAAACATGATAGAGAAAACAGCTACAAACATTAAACCGATGGCTGATAGCGCCACCCACATTTTTAACAAACCTTCACTCATATGTATCCTCCTTGTCCACAGCGTACATTATAGCATAATTCTTGGTATTTCCTTTACTTTTTCGGAAGTTGGAATTTTGTAAGAGTCTAGACTCTGTTATTAACAATAGAAAACTTGATTCACAAGATTACACCTGACGAAGAAAGCTATTTTGTTGTTAGTGTTTGACATGGAAGCATGGGCTTTCCGTTTAATTTTTTGTAGGTGTACGATAAATCATTGATTACTTCTTTGACAAGTTGATTGGAGTGGAAGGTGCGTGCCTCCTGCGGGACAGGTGGGCAGCTCGAAAAGTGGAAGTGGCTCGTTCAGCCCCGACAAGCAAAAGTTGAAGGAAGGTGCTCTATGCCTTCATGGTCTATTCAACTTTTGACCTCGAGGGGCTAGCCACTGCAACTAGGCAGGTGAGACACTTATACGTGAAACGTACGAATGTGGCTCACCGCCTGCCCCGCGGAAAGCGAGCAACCTGGAACGGAAATCAACTACCTTCAAAACATCAAAGAAACAACCAATCTAAACCAAAAAATCAAACAAAAAAACACCCGGGCATGACCGGGTGTTCGACTAAATACTTCCTGTACTGAAGGAACACTCCCATGATTTAGGTGCTTTATCCACTTTATACATTTTTTAAATTCGATCTACTTACCTTCAAACATTTTAGATAATGTTGCCAAGTCAAGAGGGATGTTATTGTTAAGAACAGCTTGAACGATCTGATCTTCTTTTTGTTTTGAGACTGCTACACCAGCCATAGAAGATACTTGGGAAATCAGCATACGAATCGTGCGCTCGTCACGAAGATTTGACCCGCTTACGGATTGAGCAAGTTTAAAAATATCATCCTTTTTCACACTTGTTTTCTTCTCGATCTTATCAAAAAAGTGTTGTTCACGTTCCACCTGAAGTCCTCCTCCCACTTCCTTTTCACCCTTATCGTATGCAAGGAGATGGGAAGCGTGAAAGAAAAAAAGGCGATTGCCTAATTTTTTTTAGACAATCGCCTATTTGACGGAGTGTTTTTAGCTCTTTAAAGAAGATACATCTTCCACTTCATGTGTGCGAGAACGCTGCATCAGATCGTCAACAGCTTGCTTTGCACCCTTACCGTTAAACAATACATCGTACAGCACTTGTGTGATCGGCATCTCCACTTCTTCCCGCTTACTCAATTCGTATGCGGCTTGAGTGGTTCTAACGCCTTCAACGACCATGCCCATATTTTCAAGAACGTCTTCAAGCTTCATACCTTTTCCAAGCATGTTGCCAGCGCGCCAGTTACGGCTATGAACACTCGTACAAGTTACGATCAAATCTCCAATGCCAGTAAGACCAGAGAATGTAAGAGGATTTGCACCCATATGTGTACCCAGTCGAGCGATCTCAGCTAGACCCCTCGTGATTAAAGCCGCCTTCGCGTTATCTCCATAGCCTAATCCATCAGAAAGTCCAGCACCTAGAGCGATGATGTTCTTTAATGCACCACCAAGCTCAACACCAACCACATCAGGGTTTGTGTAGACACGGAAATTTTGATTAATGAACAGATCTTGTACTTTTTCAGCAGATTCCATGTTTACAGAAGATACCGTAACAGTCGTCGGCTGCCTTAAAGAAACCTCTTCGGCATGACTTGGACCTGAAAGTACGACTACAGAATCCAAAACAGTCTCAGGAAGCTCTTCTTCAATGATTTCAGAAATACGTTTATATGTACCAGGTTCGATGCCTTTAGAAGCATGAACGATTGTTACCGGTGAGATCAGTTCGTTCTTTAATTGACCGAGTACTTCTCTCATCGCTTTTGTTGGCGTAACGAGTACGATCGTATCTGCATCTTTCACACATTCGTTCAACTGAGTTGTTGCTTGTATGTTTTCAGGGAGTTCAACTCCAGGCAAATATTTTTCATTCATATGTTTGTTGTTGATCTCACTGACTTGATCCTCTCTACGTCCCCAAAGAGAAACGTTATGACCGTTGTCAGCCAAAACGATGGCAAGGGCAGTACCCCAGCTTCCAGCACCTAAAACAGCAACATTACCCATACATGTCACACTCCACTATTAAATTTTACTTTCATTCCCGCTCCAAATCCTTGCTATATTTCCACGATGCTTCCAGATTGAAACAATTGAAAGGACAAAGCTCGCCAATACTGCTTCAAGAGACAGATTAAATTGGTACAACATAAAGAAAGGAGTAAGAATTAAAAAAACAATAGAACCTAATGAAACAAATCTGGATATCCAAATGGTTATGATAGCGATAACACCAGCTATGAGTGAAGGCAAGAAAGCAATTGCAGCAAAAACACCGATCGCTGTAGCCACGCCTTTCCCGCCTTTAAATCCATAAAAGACGGGATAGTTGTGACCGATTACGGCTACTAATCCACATAAAACTGCGATTAAGGAAGAATTAGTAAACCACAAAGCAACTAATACAACCAAGATACCTTTTAGACAGTCTAAAAGCAGTACTGCGATCGCGGGTTTTTTGCCCAACACTCTTAACGTATTCGTAGCACCTGCGTTACCGCTACCATGATTTCTTATGTCTTCATTTCTCAATACTTTAGTCAGCAAATAACTGAAACTGATACTTCCGATCAAGTAAGAAACAACGAAGAGTACAAACGTCATCATGAAAAATTAATCGTTTTTCTTTCTAGCAAAGATTTTGATCGGCGTTCCAACAAAACCAAATGTTTCACGAATACGGTTCTCGAGAAAACGTTTATAGGAGAAGTGGAAAAGTTCTGGATCATTAACAAAGATAACAAACGTTGGTGGTTTTGACGCCACTTGTGTCGCATAGTTGATCTTCAGTCTTTTTCCGTTATCCATCGGTGCAGGGTTCATCGCAACAGCATCCATGATCACTTCATTTAAGATGTTCGTTTGGACGCGAAGCGAGTGATTCTCAGCCACCTGATTGATGACAGGATACAGCTGATGAAGACGCTGCTTCGTTAATGCAGATACGAAAACGATCGGTGCGTATGATAGATATAAGAAATGATCACGAATCTTCTGTTCGAACTTTTGCATCGTCTTATCGTCTTTTTCAACAGCATCCCACTTGTTTACGACGATCACTACCGCTTTACCGGCTTCGTGTGCAAAACCAGCTACCTTTTTATCTTGTTCAATGATTCCTTCTTCAGCGTCGATGACCATAAGGACAACGTCGGAACGTTCGATCGCTTTCATCGCACGCATTACACTATATTTTTCAGTCGTCTCATATACTTTTCCGCGCTTTCTCATACCAGCCGTATCGATGATCACATACTTCTGATCTTCACGCTCAAAACTAGAATCGATTGCATCTCTTGTTGTTCCTGCAATGTTACTAACAATAACTCGTTCTTTACCTAAGATCGCATTCACAAGAGAAGATTTCCCTACGTTCGGTCGTCCGATTAAAGAGAAGTAAATCGTATCATCTTCTTTTTCCTCAGCTACTGTTTCAGGGAAATGGCTTACTACTTGATCTAAAAGATCGCCAAGACCGATACCATGTGTACCTGACACACCGATTGGTTCACCCATTCCTAAGCTATAGAACTCATACAACAATTCTTTACGTTCGGGGTTATCGATCTTATTCACACCTAATACGACAGGCTTTTTGGAACGAAACAGCATCTTAGCTACTTCTTCATCAGCAGCTGTAATTCCATTCATTCCATCTACGAGAAATAGAATAACATCCGCTTCTTCAATAGCGAGTTCTGCTTGCTCTTTCATCTGACTCATAAATGGTGCATCACTAATCTCAATACCGCCTGTGTCAATCAAGTTGAATTCTGTGTTCAACCACTCAGCAGAGCTATAAATACGGTCACGCGTTACACCTGGCATATCTTCTACGATCGAAATACGATCTCCGGCAATTCTGTTAAAAATAGTAGATTTCCCTACGTTCGGTCTTCCTACTATGGCTAAAACTGGTTTCGTCATCTAGACACTTCCCTTTTTTCCTGATCAAGTCAATCATCAAATTTTCTTTTTATATGCTCGTTCATTTTCTTGTAATTAGACAAGTCCACTTATTTTAGCAAATTACTTGTGGTTTAGACAACTGATTCTCTTCTAAATCTGCTTAGCTGAAGTAACCCTTTTAAAAGCTGTTCGTCTTATTTTTTTGAACATATCTACCAATACTACCATAAATAAGAGCATCATAGAAGTTGAGGCAAACAAATCCATCACATATAGAGATCCGATTTCAACTTTGCCAACGAGTCTAAGAATGATGAACTGATAAGCAGCATCACCAATAAAAAGACCGATGGCGATCAGACTGAAGTGATCTTTCTTCGATCTTGCTAACGTAATCACTAGAAGTGTCAGGAATATAAGAATCATTAATTCTTTGTTTACAAAGAGTTTAGCTGGATCGTATAAAGCAAAAAGTTCGATCGAAACAAAGGCTGTAGCCACTATAAAACTGCTAGTAACGAAAAAAAAGATCTGATGACTATTTTTGATCACATGAACAAATGCCATCAATAAGAAGAACACAAATGCAGCATTCATGCTTCCAATTGAAAGATGAATGTTGACACCAGACAAAATAATTCCTAACAACGTCATAAAAACACATTGATTCCTTAATTGTCCCTTCTTCATGAGAAAGGTTGAAACTATCCAGCCCATCCACATGAACCAATAAAAAAGTATGCCATCGTTCATCTCATTCACCTCGATAGCATTATTGCCATAATATGTACCCTTCTAATCGCAAGAAAAAAAGCTCTCGATGAGAATCATCGAGAGCTGTAACTTCATTTGTCTTATTTGTAACCTTTTAGCTGATCACCGATCATATCCGCTAATGAAAAACCTTTTTCTTCTTTAGGAAGGTTTTCTTTCAGGTTCGCTTTTTCCTTTTCATCTTGAACAGCTTTCATGCTAAGGCTCATTCGCTTATCTTGACTGTTCACTTCAAGAACTTTTACAGAAACTTGCTGTCCTTCTTTAACAACCTCACTCGGATTTCCGATATGACGGTTCGCTAGTTCTGAAATGTGAACCAGCCCTTCAATGCCAGGTGCTACTTCTACAAACGCACCAAACGTAACGATGCGTTTTACAGTACCTTCAATAACACTTCCTGCTTGAATGGAAGAACTTGCTTCTTCCCACGGTCCAGGCTGAGTTTCTTTGATGGACAATGAAATTCTGTCATTATCACGATCAACAGATAGAACTTTTACTTTCACCGTCTCACCTTCGCTAAGAACTTCTGAAGGATTATCAACACGGCTGTGTGAAAGCTGTGAAACATGGACTAACCCATCAACACCACCGATATCTACGAATGCACCGAAGTCTGTTAAACGCTGCACTTTACCTTCAATGATTTCTCCAGGTGCTAAACGGTCTAAGATTTCTTGTTTCTTCGCTACCGCTGTTTCTTCCGTTACGGCACGGTGAGATAAGATAACTCGGCCTTTCTCAGCATCAAGTTCTACGATTTTCACAGAAAGCGATTTTCCTTTATAATCCGAAAAGTCCTCTACAAAGTGAGACTCGACCATAGAAGCTGGGATGAACGCTCGAACGCCAAGATCTACTACTAGTCCACCTTTTACTACATCATGAACGACGACTTCAAACGTTTCCTTAGAGTTAAACTTTTCTTCAAGTTCGCTCCAAGATTTCTCAGTGTCCACTGCTTTCTTAGACACAAGAAGTTTGTCTTCCGTGTGAGAAAGTACTTTGACAGTGATTCTATCTCCTTCATTCAACACGTCACTTACCTTTTCAATGAAAAGACTTGAAACTTCATTAATCGGTAAAAACGCGTCTTGCTTAGCGCTGATATCCACTAACGCGTGCTTGTCTTCCACTTTTAGTACAGTACCTTTAATGATTTCACCTTTTTCAGCCATGGTAGCATTTGTTAAACTTGTGCTCATTTCGTCTGTCATGTTCGTGCCCTCCTCAAAAATTAGAAAAGTAATTTATTGAACTTTCGGTATGAAAGAACATTAACATCGATCATGGAGTTGTTTTTGCAATGATGCAAACCTTTGAATGTGATTGATTTGCGCTACAGGATGCTCGCTTTCCGCGGGGTGTGCGGTGAGCCTCTTAGCGCTATGCGCTGTTAAGAGTCTCACCTGTCCCACTGATCCCGCAGGAGTCTCGCACCTTACGCTCCAATCAATTTATCAATGATGCCTTTGAAAAAACAACTCAAAAGTAAATTCTTAAAGATAATTGGTTAAGTTATTCATGCTCTTTTTTTAACTGAGCTATATTTTTCATTATAAGCTCTGTCGCTTCTTTTGCGGAAGCTTTTTGCTCCCGAAAATGTGTAAAGTCGATCGGTTTGCCGAATACGACTTTTAGTTTTTTGCCTTTTTGATATTCTCCAACGATTGCACAAGGAACGATGTGTGCCTGTGATTTAAGAGCAAAGAAACCTGCCCCTGCTAAACCTTCTCCGATTTCTCCCGTCTTTGAGCGGGTTCCTTCTGGAAACAACCCTACCACTTTTCCTTCTTTTAAAAGATTCATTCCTGTTTTTAATGCCGTTTTGTCACTCATCCCGCGTTTTACAGGAAAAGCGTTGATTTTTGGAAGGATATGTTTTAAAACCGGTACAGAAAAGAGCTCTGCTTTAGCCATAAAATGCACGTCTCGTGGTGAAGCTACCCCTACAAGCGGCGGATCGTAGTTGTGGATATGGTTGGTACATAAAAGCACGCCACCTGTTTTCGGCATGTTTTCTGCTCCAACGATCTCTGGCTTATATGTTCCTTTGAAATATGTCCCACATAGCCATTTTCCGAAAGAATAAAGCATCATTTTACAAAGCCCTTTCTTTTGCATAATGAAGAATGCTTGAAACTACCTCTTCGATCGTCATACTTGTTGTGTCCAGTTCGATAGCATCTTCTGCTTTTCTTAATGGAGCAACTTCTCTCTCGCTGTCACGTTTATCTCTTAGTGCAATTTCACTTTTTAAGAGTTCAAAATCAGCTTCAAACCCTTTTGACATATTTTCTTCATAACGTCTCTTAGCTCTTTCTTCTACAGAAGCGATCAAGAAGATCTTCAGCTCAGCATTCGGCATAACGTGAGTGCCAATATCACGGCCATCCATGACAACTCCGCCAGATTCAGCTAAGAGCTGTTGTCTTTTTACCATTTCAGTACGCACTTCTTGCTGTCTAGCAACAAACGATACATTATTGGTCACTTCACTTGTTCTGATCTCTTCAGAAACATCTTTTCCATCAAGAAGAACAGCTTGTCCTTGCTCTGTGATCACTAATTTAATATCTGTATCGTTCAATACGATTTCTAGTTCTCGTCCATCATTAAGGTCTGCTCCTTTTAAAAGAGCTTTATACGTTAATGCCCTATACATGGCACCCGTGTCAATGTAAATGAAAGAAAGACGTTCAGCTACTTGCTTGGCTACCGTACTTTTTCCTGCTCCAGCCGGTCCATCAATGGCGATCGATAATAATTTTTTCATGTTTCCTCCTACCCCATACCTATGACAATGCATACATAGCAATAAAAAGCAGGTGAGTTTCCCCTGCTTTTTTCTGTGTATAAATCTGAATACATCAGACTTAATCTATATGTATATTACCATACTTGGTGTTTAACGGTCTATGGTTTCCAAAGTCGGTTGTTGGTCGTTCTTGATGACTCCTTCGTAATAGATACTCTTGTTTGTATACAACTTAAAGGATGGGATCTCAAGTAAAAACTGCGCGGCCACCAGTAAAATAAAATGAACAACGGCAAGTTGGATCAATATCCGTTCAAATCGTTTCATGAATTCGCCACCTTCTTTTCGGGAGTATTTTTCCCCAAAAGAAAAGATCTATGCACTTCTATAGACTAACGCTCTCTTTTTTCTTCATAAGAAGCTGCTGTTCAAAACAGAATCGAATAATATGCTGTCGGTCTCTTTGCGTAATTTCCCCGAATTGAAGGGAAGCTTTCTGTCGTCCGCCCGCTCCATCAAATACTCTTAAAACTGTGCAGTCTAGATCTAGATACAGTTTTTCTCCAGATTGCATAGGAAAAACCACAAGACAGTTCAACTGGTCTTCACTCTTAACCGAATGAACAACCGGAAGAGAAAGAAGCATCCCTCCTGCACTCAGATCGAGAATCACAGAGTTAAAAGGTGGATAAGCATCATTTTGGTTGACAACCGACGTGTCTATCATCGTTTCTACCCTTACAAATTCTCTTCGTTGAATCTTATGTATCTCTTCTTCTTTCGGAGAAGTGATCATCAATACTGGAATATTTTCGATCTTTCTACCTAATAGCTCTGTTCGAAACGTATAGACGTTCCTCTCTTTATCCACAAAAGATGCTTTAAACTGTGTTCCATCAAAGAAATATTCGGTACGGTTTGTTTTTTCGTTACTCGGATAATCAATATATAGATGATCCTCTTTGACATCGAACACTTTGCAGCGATATTTATCTTTTTTGTCGGAAAACAACGGCTCTAAATATAACGGTTCACCCACTGTAATCATCAAACTTCCCCCATACATTGCTTTCTAATCTTTCTACCTTATTATGACAGTTTCAAAATAAAAGAAAAAGCAAAATTTCAAGTTGCGAAATTTTGCTTTTTAAACATTCGATCAATCTGTAATAGTTGTAAGTAGTTGATTTCCACTCCAGGCTGCTCGCTTTCCGGGGGGGGGGGCGTGCGGTGAGCCTCCTCGGCGCTCCGCACCCTTAGGAGTCTCACCTGTCCCGCTGATCCCCCAGGAGTCTCGCACCTTCCGTTCCAATCAACTTGTCAACGAAGCAATTAACACAAACCTTTGTTCACGATACCCATAATTCTCTTTTAGATATCGTTGTAAGATGGCTCTGCTTCTTTAAGCTTTCTTACTTCTTCTTCGTTTCCGTTCTCTGCGTTAATGAAGACGCGGAATGTATCATCGCCTAGAATTCCTAGGAATTCGTAGCAATACACTTCTTCGTTAATATCGTTTCGAATCAATGCTTTGCTTGTTTCTTTAACTTGGAACTTAGGGTTAAGATTTGTTCTTGCTTCTTGTTCTGAAATCTTAAACGTCGGGGTTCTCTTGTCAACGTGTGCAAGAAGGAAGTCTGTGCCTTCGTACCCCATGATGTCTCCATTATCTAACGCTACCTTTACAGATACTGTTTCAGGATAGATCCTTACTCCGTTATCGAGTCGAGCATATGTGAACACTCCGATGTTATCGTATTGATCACTCGTTACCATCTCCATCTGACTCTCCATATGTTTTTTCAGGAAGTCTTCTGCTTGAAGCATCGCTTCATTCAGTGAGATTTTTGGTTTCCCTACATTACGGTCGTAAAGTACATACAGTGGATAACCACCCTTTTTCGTAAGATCCATGTATGTTGTACCTTTTGTATCTGGGTTGTATAGCGTTAACGAGTAAGCATCATACTTTGCATCTTTTCCCGTGCTTTCGATAGTAATCTTCACGTTTTTCTTCAATTGGAAAAAGTCGACTGCAATCTTTTTAGCTTCTTCTTTTGTAATCTTTTTACCTTTTAACTGACTAAGGTCGCGATCTTTCATTTTCTCCATGTTTGAAACTTCAGTTCCAAAGTCTACATCTGAATAACCTTCGACCGATTTGTCAACCGTCTTAAATCCGTCAATAATCGTGTTATCCTCTGGCTGTTTGTTTGTAGCGAGAGCCATCTCTACATCCATCCAACGCAAGTTGTTCTTTTGAGCTAACGATTCTGTTTTTCTTAACTCGTTTTGTATTTCGGTTGAATTTGCGTACAACTCTTTTAGCGTATTATATTCTTTATCACTTAGCGGATTCTTATCTAGATCACGAACTGCTGCTCGATAACTGAACTCGCCCATCTTTGTTAAAAACTCTTCCGTCTTGTTAAATGGTAGTAGAGTTAACGGTAGTTGACCTACATCATTATGAGCTTCTGATGTTAACCTCCACACTTGTGCTAAAGCTGGAGATAGCTGATTTCGTGTATTCATCGCGATTGTTTCGCCAATCTTGTCATGAAGTGAATCCATATGGAAGTTCAGATCATGAAAAGCACGTTGATAATTGTTCTCGGCTTGCAAAAGTACAGCATTTTTTTCTTGATGTTCACTGTAGCCCCAATAGCCTGTTCCTGCTACAGCAACGAACAACAGTACAATTAGGATTGTGCGTATCATATCAGTTCACCCCTTTATTAGTTACAGAAAATGTGCTTTCCGATTTTTTTGATTTGAGGACGAGTCCATATCCAGCCTGATGTAGCTGTATCAGGGTTAAAATAATATTCCGCTTCACCTGTTGGGTCCCAACCGTTCAAAGCATCCATTACTGCTTTTTTTGCTTGTTTATTTGGCGTAAGATAAATTTGACCATCCGCTACAGCTGTGAATGCGCCCGGTTCGAATATCACACCAGATACTGTGTTAGGAAATGAAGCACTGTTCACTCGGTTGATAATAACCGCTGCTACTGCGACTTGACCGATGTATGGCTCACCACGTGATTCTCCATAAACAGCATTCGCCATTAAGTTCACATCGTTCTGTGAATAACCATCTGGTGTATTCTTTGCCGGTTTAACTTGAGCAGGCTTCGCTTTAGCTTGACCCGTTCCTTTTGTGCCTTTAGCAGTTCCAGCTTTTGGCGTGCCGCTTTTAGCAGAACCCCCTTTTGCTTCTCCACTCTTCGCACTTTTCTTCTCACCACCGTAATATGAGAACTTCTTACCTTTATCAATCTGCTTATTTACCCAAGCTTTATCGTATTTAGAAGCTTTAGCTAACTTGTTCTTTGTCGTACCACCTGCTAAGCCATCAATCGGCAGGCCGAACTCATATTGGAAGTTTCGTAATGCCCAATACGTTCTCCATCCAAATACTCCATCGATGTTCCCCGTATAAAAACCTAAATATTGAAGCCGTGACTGAAGTTCTACTACATCTTCACCCGTTGCCCCTACTTGTACGACTTGGTTTGAAAATGCGTGTGCATTGTTCTGACCAAATCCAGCTAATAGGCCAAAACAAAGGGCAATCGCAATAAATGCTCCCTTTATGTAAGCTGAATTTCTTTTCATGAGAAAGTAAGCCTCCTGTGATTTAATCTCCAATTTTCGTGTTATAGAGATATCATTTGTAATCTGTTATTTTTTATTCAGCTTTTCAAAGACTCATGGTTCACAATAAAGAAAACTTGGCTGTCGCCAAGCTCTTCAGGTCTACCTTAGTTGCACTTATACTATCTACCTTAACTTGTTGCCACGTCGAATGACATCGTGCTAACAAGTTATACTTTCTGATAGTGAAATAAAAGAAGACCGATTATACACCGGTCTTCGCATCTGGATTTCTATATGGAGTTAAAGCAGTATTAGCGATTCTTACTTTACGAAGAGCGAACCACCATAGGAAGATCATAAATGGAAACATATAAAAGAAAATATATTTGGTGCTGGATAATAAAAGGAAGTTGAACGTACCGTGCAACACAATGGGCAACAGAAGTGAAAGAGTGAGATAGATCTTCTTCTTTCTTCCTGACGAGAATTTCCCTTTTCCTAAATAAAAGCCCATGATCACTCCGAATAAGGCATGACCACTTACAGGCAGAAGCGCTCGGACTAATGCTTCTTCGATTCCGAACGTATATAGGTAAAAGATGTTTTCTAATGAAGCGAACCCTAATGATAATGCTGTAGCGTATACGATTCCATCATAGGGTTCGTTGAACTCTTCATGCAGATATGCGCCATAGAACACTAAGAACCATTTGAAGAATTCTTCTAGTGTACCACTAACAAAAAATGCTTCAACAAAGGAAGGAACGTTCATCTCTTCCGTAATTCCAAACTGAATAACCATGATCGGAAAGACGAGAAGAACGCCAAATATATATACTTTGACGACCAATGATAACGGTTCGGTCTCATATTTATCTTTTAGATAAAAAAAGGATAATAGAGCAATAGCCGGAGCCACCGCTGCAGAAATTACAGCTAGCATGTCCTGCCTCTTTTCTACTGTTTTTTTATATCGTAACATGATATTTTAAGAAGTGGAATAGCGAACACGAAGAATAAGGAGGGCGGTAATCTTGAAAAAGATTTTATTAATTCATACTGGCGGCACCATCGCTATGGAAGAAAACAAATCCACAGGCGGTGTTAATACGAAAGAAACACACCCATTAGAGGCGACTCTAAGAGAACTGTCTGACTTAGCAGAAATTACGGTCAAAGATTATGTGAACTTGCCATCTCCTCATATCACTCCTACCCATATGCTGGAGTTAGCGCAATTTATTACCACACACACGAATTCTGATCAGTTTGATGGAATCGTCATCACTCATGGTACAGATACACTTGAAGAAACAGCCTATGTATTAGATCTTGTACTGAAAACTACACTCCCAGTAATCGTTACAGGTGCTATGCGTTCAAGTAACGAACACGGTTCAGATGGTCCTTACAATCTGATCTCCTCTGTACGAGTTGCCTGTGAAGATCAATCATTGGGCAAAGGAACACTTGTTGTATTTAACGACGAGATACACGCTGCAAAAAATGTTACAAAGACCCACACTAGTAACATCGCGACATTTCAAAGTCCTCAATATGGACCGATCGGTATCGTAACAAAACGAGGTGTTCTTTTCCATCACACACCGATTCGTTCAGACTTCTTTCATGTGAAGAATTTTTCAAAAAACGTCGTCTTACTTAAAGCATATGCAGGTATGGACGGCAATTTGATCAAAGCTGCAACAAACTCAGCAGATGGCGTTGTAATCGAAGCATTAGGTCAAGGCAACTTACCTCCAGCAACAGTGCCTGCAATAAAAGAACTTATATCTAATGGAATACCTGTCGTACTTGTATCAAGATGTTTCAATGGAATAGCACAAGACATTTATTCTTATGAGGGTGGAGGAAAACACTTAAAAGAAATTGGTGCGATCTTCTCAAACGGTTTAAACGGACAAAAAGCAAGATTAAAACTAATGATTGCCCTTGAAAACACGAGTGAGCAAGATCAGTTGCAAAGACTATTTCTGCAATAACGTAAATTATTAATAAAAGAGTAAGGATTTAATCATTAAAATAAATCCCGATTTATTCCATGCGAACATACAAAAGAACCGACAACTCAAACGTTATCGGTTCTTTTTCCGTTTCTCTATCGTTTCAGCGATCACTTCACCGTGAAACCTTCCATTTTCTATAAAAATCTCATTCGCATTGTTACCTGCAGCAATAACACCTGCGATAAAAAGTCCTTCGACATTTGTTTCCATCGTTTCTTGAGAAAATGATGGACGGCCGGTTTCTTCATCGATTCCTACACCCATCTTTGATAGAAACGAGTGGTCGGGGTGATAGCCTATCATGGCAAACACACCTTGAAACGGATAATATGTTTGAGACTCGTTGTCCCCTTTCGTCACATACAAGCCGTCTTCTGTTATTTTGTTTACACAGGCATCAAAAGTCATCTTAATACTGCCTGACTTTACACATGCTTCAAATTCTGGGAGTACCCATGGTTTGATGCTAGGTGAATAAGTACTTCCTCTGTAGAAGACGTGAGGACGCGCTCCTGATTTTTGGAGTTCTAGTGCGGCATCGATGGCAGAATTTTTCCCGCCGATCACAGCAACATCTAGATCATAGTAAGGATGGCCTTCTTTAAAATAATGATGAACATGAGGCAAGTCTTCTCCCTCGATGTTCAATCGATTCGGGTTATCATAATATCCAGTTGCGATGATGACATATTTGGCATCGTAACTAATCGTTTCATCTTTACGATTGATTGTTTGGATCTTAAACGTTCCATCAGATTGTTTGGTGACCGATTTTGCTTTTTCAAACGTTCGAACTTGAAGATGATTTCTCTTGACCACTTCACGATAATACGTTAGAGCGTGAATCCTCCTCGGTTTTCTTTGTTCATGAACGAAAGGAAAGTTACCGATCTCGAGTTTTTCACTTGAACTAAAAAATGTCTGATGTGTTGGATATTGATAGATGGTGTTAACTACATTTCCCTTTTCAATTACACAATACGAGATCCCTTTTTTCTGTAGTGCAAGAGCTGCTGCCAATCCGCAGGGCCCTCCACCAATAATACATACGTCTATATTCACTTTTTTCATCACTCCAAAAGACACTGTTATTCATTTTCTTAGCATGCCAAAAAAATCTCCTATCATCATATGATAGGAGATTTGGTATGAGTTTGCAAAAATTTAAATCCAGCCTCTGAAGCGTGATGCTTCAGCCATCTTACGAACACCAACCATATAAGCGGCTAGTCTCATGTTTACTTTTCTGTTCATTGCTGTAGTATAAACCGTTTCAAACGATTTTACCATTACTCTTTCAAGCTTTTCTTCAACTTCTTCTTCTGTCCAGTAATAACCTTGGTTGTTTTGTACCCACTCAAAGTAAGATACGGTTACTCCACCAGCACTTGCTAATACGTCTGGAACTAATAGAATTCCTCTTTCAGATAAGATTCTAGTCGCTTCAAGTGTAGTTGGCCCGTTCGCTGCTTCAACAACGATCGAAGCTTTGATCTGGTGTGCATTCTTTTCAGTAATTTGATTCTCAATTGCTGCAGGTACTAAAATATCACAGTCAAGCTCTAAAAGCTCTTGATTTGTTATCGTATCTTTGAAAAGCTTTGTTACTGTTCCAAAGCTATCACGACGTTCAAGCAGATAATCGATATCTAACCCTTCTGGATCGTACAGACCACCATACGCATCCGAGATCGCGATTACTTTTGCCCCAGCATCATGCATGAATTTAGCAAGGAAGCTTCCAGCGTTACCGAATCCTTGAACGACTACACGAGCACCTTCAAGCTGGATACCTTTTTTTGCTGCTGCTTCACGGATACAGATCGTAACACCTTTAGCAGTTGCTGTTTCACGGCCATGAGATCCACCTAGAACAAGTGGTTTCCCTGTGATAAATCCAGGAGAATCAAACTCTCTAATTCTGCTGTATTCGTCCATCATCCAAGCCATGATCTGTGAGTTTGTAAATACGTCTGGAGCTGGAATATCTTTAGTCGGTCCTACTAACTGACTGATCGCTCTTACATAGCCACGGCTTAATCTTTCAAGTTCTCTGAATGACATTGTACGCGGATCACAAATGATTCCGCCTTTTCCTCCACCGTATGGCAGATCTACAATTCCTGCTTTTAAGCTCATCCAGATTGATAGCGCTTTTACTTCTGTTTCTGATACATTCGGATGAAAACGAACGCCGCCCTTAGTTGGACCAACAGCATCATTATGCTGGGCACGATATCCTGTAAAAATCTTAGTACTTCCGTCATCCATCTTAACCGGGATTCGAACTGTCAACATACGAATCGGTTCTTTTAATAACTCATAAACTTCGGAAGAGTATCCTAATTTATCGAGCGCATCCGCGATTACGGATTGCGTGGATTGGAGTACATTGTCATTTTCGTGTTGGTTGTCGGATTTTTGGTCTGTGTTATTTTGGGCTGTCATTTGTTTACCTCCCATATTCGTCACCTCTAGAGTTTAGTCAAGCTTCATCGTCAGTATACACCTTTGCATAAGCAAAGAGAAGAGAAAATTAGTGATTTTCACCTAAAAAGTAAACGCTTTCTTAAGTCACGGACTGTTGAGAAAATAGCTAATTTTCTGCCAATATACCTACACGGCATGTCCACTGCCTTTATTATGTACTCCCCACCCCGTTTAAGAGGTGGAGACCACATTCGTTTCTATTCTCGCACAATCTGATGTTACTTTTTTAAAGATAGCTCGATTAATTTTTCAATCATTGAAGGATAGTCCATTCCGATCTCTTTAGCCGCATCTGGAAACAGACTTGTCGGCGTCATGCCTGGTAATGTGTTTACTTCCAAGATAACAGGTTCTGAACCGTCATGCGGAACAATAAAATCAACACGCGAATACACTTCACAGCCTAAAACTTCGTGAGCAAGTACGGCTTGTTTTTGCAATTTTGCCGTTGTGCTCTCATCAAGTCTTGCAGGAACATAGTGGATACTTCCACCTTCTGCATACTTAGATTCATAATCATAATAAGCATTCTTTGGCTCGATCTCGACAACAGGAAGTGCTTTGTAGTTGTTATGTTCCCCCATAACGGCTACGGTAACCTCTTTGCCGCTTACAAATTGTTCAACGAGAATCGTATCATCATGCAGAAATGCTTCAGCGATTCCTTTTAAAAGTTCATCATGATTTTGAGCGATCGTTAATCCGATAGTTGATCCTTCTCTATTCGGTTTTACTACAGCAGGAAAGTCAAAAGACAGCTCCAATTGCTTCTCATCATACGATTTTCTAAAAAGAACTTTCTCTTTAGCGATGTTGATGTCAGCATCTTTAAAGAACTGTTTGGATTTCGCCTTATCCATAGCGATTCCTGATGCTAAAGCACCTGATCCTACGTAAGGAATCCCCATCATATCTAAAAGACCTTGCAACCTTCCATCTTCTCCATACTTTCCATGAAGTCCTAAAAATACAACATCAGCTTCAAGTTCTAACAAATCTTTAAGTCGCGAAGGGTGAAAGTCAATTCCAATTACTTCATGACCTTTGCTTTCAAGCGCAGAGATGATCTGCTTTCCTGTTGATAAGGATACTTCTCTCTCAGCAGAAACACCGCCATATAATACTGCTATTTTCATCTTAATGGTCACTCCTAGCCCAAAAGTTTATGTATATATTATATTCCCTGCCGTCATATCGGTTCAGTGGATGTGAAAAATATTAATAATCATAACACGTTTTGTCTCTAAATTCACAATGATATATACATGACATTTTCGTTTATGTTCAATCTATATGCTGTTTGAGTTTTCATGACTGTTTTTGTTTAAATTACAGCTGTTGATAGTGGTTAATTTCCGCTTCAGGTTGTTCGCTTTCCATAGGGCGACAACCTTGCGCTCCAATCAACTTGTATTGGAGAGGAATAAATACCGAGTAGTCAACAGTATTTTAAATAAGCTTTTTCACAAAAATAAATAAGGACGCAAAAATTTGCGCCCCTCTCTTTTGCAATTACTTAAAATAACGGTACAGTTCGCTTATTGCTTCGGACTTCATTAATTCTTTTCCATACTCAATAACTCTATAGCTCGTAATCGTCGAGGAGCTTCCGAACTCAGCAAGAAGAGCAATGAACAGATCCAGGTCTACTGGATGGACCTCATCTTCTTCAAACTTTAAGTAGAAGTGATTATTAAACGAATACAGAGTACCACCTTTAATCTCTAAAGAATGAAGGCGTTTTGCAAGTAATATAACGTCTTCGAAAGACGAAAACTCGTAGAAAATCTCATCGTTCTCATCTAACGTGACTTGCATCTCTATATAATCTTCATCATATTCTTCTTCAAGTTCATACTCGTTTATTCCTTTTGTAACTATTACGACCATGCCTTGAGCTGGAAGTGAAAAAACTTCAACCGCAATAGGACCATCAGCTTTGAATCCTACCTCATCATCAGCCTCAGTCATCATGTCACGGAAAAGCTGATGAACTTTTGGGATATCCTGCCATATTTCTTCCTTGGAAATACCACGTTCATTCAAATCATCAAAAGTTAGGAAGATTTTTATTTTGTTATAGGTTAACCGTTCTACCCGCATCTCTGGTCCCCCTTACGATCGGCGCTATTATGTCTTAATATCAATATATGAGTTTGCAAAAAGTTGGTGATAAACATCCAACAAATTATAAAACCTATGTTAATTTTTCAGCTTCTGAGCAATCCAGTCGTCCCATTCTAACTTCGTATTACCAATTAGGAATGATTCGTATTTCTCCTGCATTTCTGAAGAGATATGATTGATCGCTGCGCCTCCAACACCAATTGAAGTATTCGGAAATTCTTGTCCCAAGCTTTCTGCCCACTCCAAGGTTTTCTTAGAGTTTTCAGCGATCGTACATGAGAAAAATACCATCTTAGGTTCTACTTCTTTCATCACAACCTCAAAGTCTCTTTTTGGTATTCCATGTCCTAAGTATATAACTTCGAACCCTTTTCTTCTTAAAAACAGTGTAAACATCAGAAGCCCTAGTTCATGCTCTTCATCTAATCCGCACGCAGCAATAACCTTTGGTAAATATGGATCAGATGGAAGCCATTGAATAAGTTGTCCAATCTTACTGCGTAAAAAGGATGAAGTAAAATGTTCGTGTGCAACCGTAATTTTCTGTTCTTCCCAAAGGTGTCCTACGTGTACTAATAATGTACCCAAAATATCAATAATGACTTTTTCCAAATTATACATGCTGAAGGCTTGGCTCAAAAGATCGTTAGCTTTCTTCTCCTGAAAGGATAAAAGAGCTTCTAAAATCAAATTACCCATTTCAGCTGCACGATCCGTATTTTCAATAGAAAAAGGAGCTGCTTCTTTATAAAGTTCCCCATTTTGGGCAACGTCAACCGCTTGACTGATCGTAAAACCTTGATTCACTTTATTCACAAGCCATTTCAGTATGTATACTTGCTCGTCGGTGTAAAGGCGATGGCCAGCTTCATTTCGGTTTGGCTTTACGATTGAATAGCGTCTTTCCCAAGCTCTTAATGTTCCTGCTTGAATGCCGAGCATCTTCGAAACCGCTTTAATGTTATATTTCCCTTCACTAGGCATCCGTTCTTCCTCCAATAAATAGGTTAAGAAGAGTATATCGAATAAAACGTTGTAATGTAAACTTTTTACCGTGTTAGGGTTATCAAATGTGTTTGACTTGGTGCACATAAACGTAAAGGTAAATGTGTAGCTCCATAGCCGTTACTCACTAATAGGATATGTGTCAATTCATGATACCATCCGCCTCTTTTCGCTATGCCAAGCGGCCCAATACGAATTTGTCCTCCATGAGTGTGTCCCGTTAAGACAAGCTGGATGTTATCGGCACTGCTAATACGTTTTGAAATATCAGGATTATGGCTGATTAAAATTCTGCATGAAGATTCGCATTCTTTAAGCGCATCCTCAAGAGAGGCAAAACCTAACGATGTATCATTTACTCCTACCAAATCGATGACATCATCATTTCTTTTTATACTGAAGCTAGTATTGTCTAAAATCGTTGCACCTTCATTCTCAATCGTTGAAGCCAATTGCTTCGTATCCACATCGTAATCATTGTTTCCCCATACAAAGTAAACAGGGCCGATTGCTGAAAGGCGCTTGATATTATCTTCTACCTTCTTCATTGAAACTCCTTTTTCAACGAGGTCCCCACCGATTACAACAAGATCTGCTTTTTCTGATTCTTGTATGATCTTTTCTGAGATAACCCGTTTATGAACATCTGATATAAAAAAGATCTTAAAATTTTCAAATGACTTTGGCAGTTTATCAATTTTGATTGAATCATGAATGACACGATTTCGATGTGCTTCAATATACATATAAAGTAATAGCCCTATACCAGCTATGATGAATAAATAAAAAAAGATCATTGTGCCCTCCTGATCTGGATTTAAATGATCATATCATATTTTCTATAACCGTCCTATGCAGAAAGGATTCGACGTTAATTTTTTGAATATTTAAAAAGATTTGTTGAAAAAATTGTAAATTTCACGTATGATTAATTTACATGATTAACCAAAATAAGAGGAGAGGAAAAAACATCATGACATTAACTAAATTGAAAAATAAATCTCTCGTGACAGACCCAGAGCTGTCTTATAGCATGCGACTCGGACTTCCAATCGAAGTTTATTGTACGGAAAAACACGAAACACTTGCATTCGGAAGAATCGATCATTTTTGTGAATTGACAGTCGTTATTCAAGGTCAGCGCCACGATCGAGAATCTTGTTTATTTTTTGGCTGTCCCTGCCAGTAAATCTCTTTATTTGTGAAGAATATTTATATTGTATTCTTGTTTCATAAATTCGAAAACAACATGCCTCTGGTTCCATTGTTCCTCATCACTCCACCATTCTTCATTACGATCTATAAAATCTTTTCTGATCGCTTCAAAATCGTCGTCAGCTTTTTTGTACTTCTTTTTCATCCAGATCATGTAGAAGCTCGCAAAAATAATAAAACCTGTACAGATCCATACCATTTCATCTGAGAATAACAACGTTAATGGATTTGAAAACCTTGAGGCTGTTGGAAGCTTATAGTAGTAAAGGTAAACGAAGGTTGCTAGTACAACAAAAATCATCGATAATCCCCATTGGTTGATGGCTTTTTTCCACTTGTCTTTCTCAGCTTTTCTATCAACAAGCTGCGCTAGCACAATACTCGTTAGTTCATTAACAAAGGGCTTTATCTTCCAGTGATTTAGAGCATTCATCAGCATAACCTCCTGTACACATAACTATGCCAATACAAGCAGATTCATGCTTTTTAAAAATAGCTTTTACCTTTGTTTAGCCCCTGAAAATGTTTGGTTGGAACAACGACACCAACATTCTTTTTTAAGAAGAGCCCTAGAAAGGTTATTCGTGACAAAAAAAGACCGTCTGGATATTCGAAGCCAGACGGTCTTTATTCTTCGATCTCTACTTGCTCAACACCTTCTCGATCTTCACTTTGAACAGGAATATAAAGGTCTTTTGACCACAATTTATAAGTAAGCGTAATTCCGATCAAAAGTATAAAAGCTGCTAAGAGTAATCGAGTGACTAAAAAAGTTGTTTTTCTCTTTTCTTTGTTAGCGTTTTTTTGTTTTTTTTCATCGTCTCTCTTTTTCCCGTGTACTTCACTTCTAGAAGGCAAAGAATGAGCATGTTGAACAGAAGCGATCGTATTGTCTGCTGTTTTGTTTCTTAAACTCTCTGCTTGGTCATTCTTCATCCCGATCCACACTCCCATTTTCGCTGTCTGTGATATTGTTGTTGCTCTTGTTTTGATTAGCTATCCAGCACCCTGAAATAAAATCGATTAAGAAATGAGCTAAAAAAGGCACCCAGATGTTATCTGTCATCTCATAGATCATACCTAGCCAAAAGCTTAATCCACATACGATACTAAAAAGAACAGGTTTTTTTATATACCGAACATGCAGTACAGCGAAAATCATACTGGTTAAAAACAGCCCTAATAACGATTGTAGGACTCCCCGAAACAACCATTCTTCAGCAAAAGCAATGATTCCTGTGAGGAAAAAGATGTGAATGTAAGAGAGAGAGCCAAATATTTTATCGTTGATTCCACCATCATCTAATGATTGCTCGGGCAACCTCTTCTTTAACTGAATCGATAAAAAAGGAAGAAACAATCCTGTACTAAGTGCAAGCAGCCATTCGTTTACTGAGAGATCAATGTCATTTAGCACCCAAGGAAATGAAACATTAAAGAAGAATGCAAGAGCTAACGCAGCTATCATAAATAAACTTTGTGAAAAATAGACGTTCAACAAAAGTTCTTTCGGTGTAATCTGATCGATCCAATTGTTTTTTACAGATTTCCTCATCCTTTAGTTGTACACTTCCTGTCTTAAAAGTCGTTTTAGTTCATCTTCCCATAATTCATAAGAAGTGTTAAATGACGCTTGTTTTCCATAAAAATGCGAAAGATCTGTTTCACAATGACCACAGCACATTGAATTTGGTTCAGGTACGGGTTCTCCGAAATATTTCAGCAGTCCGCTTCGTTTACATTCATTATTCGTTGCCCACTTTTCAATCGCCTTTAATGATTCTATTTTATCAGCTTTTCTGCTCTCAATCGTGAATTTTATTTTTGAAATCAACGCATTTTTTTCGTGGACATCAAGATTTTCTTTATGTAGAACGCCTGCTTTTTTCAAGTGATATTCCATGAATCTTTGACCCGTTTCAGAGAGTCCCACAAGTTTCAGTTTTTCTGCATACGTAGTCCCTCTTAACTGAATGTGGTCGGAAAACAAATAATCAACTTGTACAGAATCAGGCAGTTCTTGATCAATAAAATGGTATGGTATCTCAAGATCAGCTGGATGATACAATAGGACGGCAACAGATGGTTCCGTGTCTCTGCCAGCTCTGCCGATTTCCTGAATATAGCCTTCGATCATAGACGGTGTGTGAAAATGAATTACAAATCTGATGTCCGATTTATTAATTCCCATTCCAAAAGCATTCGTACAAACAATGATGTTCAGCTGGGACTCTAAAAACTGTTTTTGAACAAGAAGTCTTTCATCAGCATTCATGCCTCCATGATAAAAAGCGACCTCTTCTATTTCATGATCTTGAAATCTTTTTACTAGCAGTTCTGCAGCATTCCTTGTATTCGTATAAATAATACCTGGTCCTTTAAGCTGCTGAACTAGATTTACCGCTCGCCCCACTTTTTGATCATGATCATCAAAGCATTCAACAAAGATAGATATGTTCGGACGGTTCACACTATGAATATGTATCTCTGCGTTCTTCATGTCTAGGTGATGAAGGATATCGTTCTGTACTTTATGTGTTGCCGTTGCTGTTAATGCGAGGCAAATAGGATCCCCCATCGCTTTCTTCATATCAGCTAACTCTAAATAAAATGGACGAAACTCATGACCCCATTGTGAGATACAATGGGCTTCATCTACTACGAATAACGACCAACTAACTGACAACAGGATAGAACGGATGTAAGAGTTTTGAAGGATTTCAGGACTCACAAAAACAAACTGATAATCTTGTATTCTTTTTAATATGGATTGTTTCTCACTTTGATCTAAAAAGCTGTTGAGAGCGATCGTCCTCTTAAAACCAGCTTGTTTAAACTGATCTACTTGGTCTTCCATCAATGACACCAAAGGAGAAATGATGAGTGCTCTTCCTTTTAAAAGATGTGCGGCCATCTGATAGATTAATGTTTTTCCTGTTCCAGTCGGCAGCATACCTAACACATCATGACCTGAAAGCAAGTCAGTTATGATCTCTTTTTGTCCAGATCTAAACGATGAAAATCCGTATAACTCTTTAAGCGTTGCTTCCAGTTGCATGTTTTCCACCCTCTTTTGCGAGTACTAGCCTGATTTGAAAATACGAAAGATGAGGAAAGGCATCTTTAAACGGCCGAAGCTTTGTTTCATTCGTCTTACTGTAATATTCTTTCACTTTCAAAAACTCTGTATCACTAATGTAAGGGGTAATCGGAAAATCTTGCACTTCTCTTGCGATCTCTACAAGATGATCTTCTAGAGTACTCAATTTCAGATTTCTAACGATCATGATGTCCTCTAGAGGTTTATTGTTATTTAGCATTTTAAAAGTTAAAGATGCTGATCTAGTTAATGCCGGAGCTTCAGTAAATGAGCCTATTAGAGAGTGCAACATCGGAAAATTCATCTTTTCACTAGCTATCTTGTGTATGAAAGCGTGCAAAATCGCCCTGAAACGGAGTACAGTCTCTTCTTGACTCATGCCCTTTATCCGAGATAATTGCTCGAAGGTACTTCCGATCCTATTGTAGCCAGACAGTTTCTTAACAAATAGATCAGCAATTTGAGTATCATGTTCTAACAACACTCGAGATAATTCACGATAAAGTTTTTCCGCTTGAATTTTTCTCTCTGACTCTGATCTAGGAAACACAGATTTAACTTTTTGTATCACCGAGAAGTCCCTTACAACTGGTGAATAATTAAAATGACCATATAGAGCATTGGAGAGAGCTTGTACATATAACGTGATAGCTTGCCAGCATGTAGACTCTATCGATGCATATTTTAATCCATTTAAATGATTTAAGAATGATAATCTATCATTCTCACGCACAAGAAGTTGTTCACCCTTTTCAGTAAGGGTGTAAACATGATCTTCAGATTCCTTCATATATTCTTCATTTATCAGGCTTTCGATTGATTCAGTAAAAGTGTCATGGGCCATCCCCTTGAAAGCGGCATAATAACGTTCTATACCAAACCATTGACTGTCGGACAAAGATTGCGCCGTTTTCTTACCTGTCACCATATAATAGACGCCTGAGCTTTTTCTACTACCATTTACTTTTCGAAAGATATCTAATAAAACGACATGACAAATATCTATAATAAATCACCACACTTTATCATATAATCTATCTTATCAGATTTAAGGAAATTTAAGAGTAAAAGTGTTATATTAAGAGGAAGATTGGGAATAAAAGATATGACGAGGTCCTAATTTTCTATTGAAATGTAGAGGGATACTTATTACAATATGATTAGTAGACCCTTAATTTAAAATGGCTAAATATGTAAGTCGGTATTTTTTCAATTCCTTAGGAGGTATTCATTATGCCAAAGTATACGATTGTTGACAAAGAAACTTGTATCGCATGTGGAGCATGCGGAGCTGCAGCACCAGACATTTACGATTATGACGATGAAGGAATTGCGTTTGTAACTCTAGACGATAACCAAGGAATCGTTGAAATTCCAGATGTATTGTTAGAAGATATGCAAGATGCGTTCGAAGGCTGTCCTACAGATTCCATCAAAGTATCTGAAGAGTCATTCGATGGTGATGCATTAAAATTCGAATAGTTGTAATCTTACCAGGAACCCTCTTTCATTAGAGGGTTTTTATTTATTTTATTAAGGATGATTCTCATTGTCAATTAGTTTTCTTCATTTTTGAAACCGCTATCTTAAAAATCATAGTTGTACCTATCGTCAGAATGTGATAAATTATCAAAATATTGATGCTATTCATAAAGATAGACAAGGGGTGGAACTGTGACAGCAACCGTATTAGTCTGTGATGGAATAACGAGTGAAGGTGTTGAACCGTTAGTAAAACTTGAAGGTGTTGAGCTGATCTTCGGAAAACTTGATGAAGTTACTCAACCAGAAAACATTCAAGGAATCATGGTAAGAAGTGCTACAAAGATTACTGAAGATGTATTGAATCAGTTGCCCGCACTTCAAATCATTGCACGAGCTGGAGTTGGAGTAGATAATATCGATCTGAACGCAGCGACAAAAAGAGGTGTGCTCGTCGTAAATGCACCTGAAGGAAACACCATTTCAACAGCGGAACACACTTGGGCCATGATGATGGCATTAGTCCGCAACATTCCACAAGCCAATCAATCTGTAAAACAAGGTGAATGGAACCGCAAAAAGTATACGGGCCAAGAACTCTATCAAAAAACGCTCGGTATCGTCGGCATGGGTAGAATCGGCTCTGAACTTGCAAAGCGCGCGAAAAGTTTCTCCATGAACGTACTTGTTTTTGACCCTTATTTTCCGAAAGAAAAACAAAAAGAACTATCCGTTACTTCTGTTGATCTCGATACGTTAATCCAGCAGAGTGACGTTATCACCGTTCATACCCCGCTTACAAAAGATACCCATAAACTATTAAATCTTGATAACTTAAAATATGCTAAAAAAGGTGCGTTTATCTTAAACTGTGCTCGTGGAGGCATCATCGATGAGGATGCTCTTCTACACTACTTAGATAACGAACATCTATCTGGCTGCGCTCTTGACGTTTTCGAACAAGAACCTCCCGTTAGCCGCTCTTTAGTCGATCATCCTAAAGTGATCGTTACACCTCATATCGCTGCATCCACCGTACAAGCACAAAAGAATGTAGCTTACATGGCGAGCGATGAGATCCGATCTCATTTTTTACATCAACCTTTAAAACACGCGGTGAACTTCCCTTCACTATCAAAAGATACGTATGAGAAACTGATTGCTTATTATGACTTCTCAAATCTTCTTGGTTCGTTTACGACTCAGTTCTTTAAAGAACCTGTTTCAGAGATTTCGATCGGTTATGGCGGATCATTATCGGAAACCGATACAACATCACTTACTCGCAGCTTTTTGTGTGGCTTCTTAAAAACAAGATTAGACCGGCCGGTAAACGATGTAAACAGTATGGTGGCTGCAAAGGAACAAGGAATCGTAATCGGTGAAAAACATGGGACAGATGATCATGGTTATCCAAATATCATTCATGTAAAGGTTACAGGTCTGAACACAACGTTCACTCTTTCTGCGACACTTGTTAAAGGCTTTGGTGGCCGAATCATTAAATTGAACGGGTATACGGTTGATTTTGTACCACAAGGATCTCTTCTTTACATCGAACATCGTGACACACCAGGTATTATCGGAAAAGTAGGAGCTTTTTTAGGAGAACGCAACATAAATATCGCAACGATGCACGTTGGACGAAAATCAGCTGGCGGTGAAGCCATGATGGTACTTACATTTGACACGCAACTTCCAGAATCTACTCAGAAAGAGCTCAGAAGCATTGAGGATCTTCTTGTGTGCAAACCTTTAGATCTATAGAAAAGCAAAAAGCTCTGCAATTCATGATGATATACTCCCCTTACAGTAAACAGATTTTTATTTTTAATCTGTCTACCTTTAGGGGAGCATATCAGATTGCAGAGCTTTCTTTATGTGTTTATTATCCTAAATCTACTTCTTTTCTCTCCCCACTTTGAAAAGTCATCAGCTTTTTGTAACCGATCTCTTTTGCAAGCTTTATAGTCGCCTCATAATTCTCTCCAACTTGGTGCGGTTCATGAGCATCTGAAGAGAGTACGATCGGTATCCCCTTTTTATAGCAAAGAGACAGAAGTTCAGGTTCTGGATAGATTCGTCCTACAGGTTTTCTTAGACCTGCAGATGAGATCTCTACACATGTTTTTGAGTCTTTTAACGCATCTGTAATGCGCTCATACTGTTCTAAAAGAAATTCTTGATCAGTCGGAACATATTTAAAGATCTTGACTAGATCGATATGTCCAACAATGTCAAATAGGTTTGATTCTGCAAGTGTTACAATTTGATCATAATACGAACGATACGTTTCATAAAGATCACGACGGTCCCATTCTTTTCGGTATTCTGCAAGGTCTATCCCAAAATCATCGACCCAATGCACAGATCCGACCACGTAATCGAATGGATAGGATTTTATAAATGCTTCCATCTCAGCATGCCGTCCCGGCGTATAATCCATTTCAATCGACATGCGGACGTCCATTCCTAAATGATCTGCACGCTTAAACAGATTTACATAATCGTCCATCTTGTAAAAACGTCTTTCTTCCATCCATGGTTTTGATACGATGTTTTTTGTTTCATAAAAGTGATAAGCGTGTTCAGAAATCCCAAACTCTTGTATTCCCTTCTCTTTTGCGGTGTCTACAAATTGTTTTAGATAATCGATCGTCAATGTCCCTTTTTCGAGATGAGAATGGTAATCTGTTAGCATATTAATCTCCTTTTTAAAACGTTTTACCATATGTACCATGAAATCCTTGTTCGTTCAAGTGTTTATGCTCCCAACTTCCCTCCTATAAATAAGACGCTTAAGCACATCATCAAAAAAATCACAGCAAAAAAACGGTTCAGATAGTCTCGCATTTTGTCCTCCTAGGTAAAAGTAAATCAACTTTATCATCCTATTCAGCTTTTCAACTTTTTGAACCGGTTTTTAAAGAAAAGGCTCAACTAAAGTTCATTGTTGAGTTTTCGCTTTGGGAACTTACTAAATCTGCTCTATAAACATCATTCTTATCTAATGAGGCAGGATAATGAACTCGAATAAAGAAGTTTGATAAAGAAAATAACTACAAAAGGGATGTAGAGCATATGGACATACTACTCTGGATCACGATTGGTTTTATAACAATTGGATTTGTTGTTCTTACTTCTATGAAAAAAGATATGGAAAGTAAGCTCGCGTTTATTACAGGAAAAATGGAAAACGAGGAAACTTCAGCAAAAGCTAAATCCATCATTTGGTGGATCGTAAGTGCCACAGCTTGGGGAATAGTGAGTATACTTCTTATTGTTTGGTGTTTTCATCATAACTTTGGGTAATTGTTAGCTTCTATACAGAATATCACGAAACAGAACTTCCAAATGATACGAAGTTCTGTTTTTTTTTCAACATTAAACTTTAAGAGAGCTAAAAAAGCTCCCTATTCAAAGGCAGCTTTTTGACTTCCATCTTTATTAATATAATTTTCCATCACATAGAGAAGTGGTTTGTAAAGTACGATGAAGAACACCACGTTACCAATCGCATGATTTAGATCAAATGGGAGGCTCGCCAAGTAATACGGCCAGAATTTCTGCATGATGATTCCACCAAAGAGAACAGACATGATGAAACCAAACAAAAAGCCACAGAATCCTGCATAGATCGGGAGCAACAGCCAAGGTATGTTATGTCTGTATTTGCCTAAATATGCGCTCATAACGGCTATCAATCCCCAGGCAAACATCTGACCGAACGTCCACAGACCATGCCCTAGAAAAAGATTTGTTGTTATCGTGCTTAATATAGCAAGTAACAACCCTTGCACAGGACCGAGTACGAATGAAGCAAGAATGAGTATCGTCGTATTCGGCTGAACATTGGGTATCATTGAGAAGGTGATTCTGCCTACTGTTAATATAGCAGCAAGTAAGGCAATGATCGTAATTCGTTTGACTGTCAGCTTATTCATATTTGTGAAGATCAAATTCTACGACATCGCCAGGTTTTAACGTAATATCCTTAGCACCCTTCATCGCTTCTTCACCGTTTACAGAAAAGAACCAAGATGTTTTGTCCTGTTCGCTTCCAGCCACTCCTTCAATACTGCTTATAAAAGCACCATCGTATTGTGTCTCAATCTTAAAGTTATCTTGCATCACGTCCATGATCGTCACATCTTTTGCGATATCGATTTTCTTTTCCTTAACTTTTTCTTTGCCGTTATCTTTTGTAATCTGAACCGTTACTTGTTCTTTCTTCGTTTCTTCTTGTTTCGGCTGATCAGCTTTTTCTTTCGTTTCAGTCGTTCCACAGCCCACCAACATCATCATCATTGTTGCTAATACTAAAAGTAATTTCTTCATGATTAACCTCTTTCTGTTATAAAAACACTTTGTTTGATACTAAATTTACTTCACGCAACTAAAAAAATCCCCTTCGGCTACGAAGGAGATTAATAGTATACAGGCAGAAAACAGCAACCGGCCCCGGTACTGTTAAACACCCCCCTATCCTCGTAGGTCATGTCATGTAACAAACAGGCAGGTCTCCTGGCTCTTGATCATCGTCTCCTAACACCTTCCCGTTTTCACAGTGGCGATATTATAGGATTCTCACAATTACAGTGGCGGGACCGCAACGGCATCTAACCGTTTTCCCTATTAAGCTCGTCCAACAAAGGACTGCACCTGTTTAACACGTATGAAATTTTATGAAATCACAATTCCTATTATAAACATATTGGAGAAATTTGTGAAATCCTTTTTTAAAACTGCTATTGTTCCTTATGAAACAAGATTAATCGGGACGTATTGCTAATTTATTTCAACGTTCGCGGAATAACGAAAGAAAATGTCGTGCCTTCATTATTCTTGCTGTGAACGCTGATCTGACCACCATGTGCTTCTACGATGTTTCTTGCTATGGCAAGCCCAAGACCCGTTCCACCTGATTTCCCTCTTGTTCTTGCTTTGTCCCCTTTATAAAAGCGTTCGAAAACAAATGGCAGATCTTCTTCTTTTATACCCGTTCCATTATCTTTAACGAAAAACTTCACGTTCTGATCGCTCACTTCTACAATAAGATTTACAAACCCGCCTTGAGAAGTATGACGAATCGCATTGTCGATCAAATTGGTTAAGACTTGCTCAATCCGGTCTGGGTCGATGTCCATCTCCTCTTGCAAACTTTTGAGATTTTTCTTAAATTCTAGATTTAATTGAATCTCTCTGTCTTTAGCAGGCCCTTGAAATTTCCGAACGATTCTTTCTGCGAAAGGAATGATCGGAAGAGAGCTGTAGTGAAGCTTCATGTGACCTGCCTCTAATCTTGCAAGATCGAGGAGTTCGTTAACAAGTCTTCCCATCCGTTTCGATTCGTCTAAGATGATTCCTGCTAGTTCTTTCTTCTCTTCTTCAGATTCTGCAATATCATCTACGATCGCTTCACTATATCCTTGCAGCATAGCGATCGGCGTCTTTAATTCATGTGAAACGTTCGCAACAAAGTCTTCTCTAAGCTTGTCCATTCGTCGTTCTTCTGTCATATCACGAAGTACAGCTACTGCTCCACGAATCATAGATTGGTCATACAGTGGTGTCATAACGACGACCCACGAGCGGCCTTGTATCGCGATCTCTGTCATCTGTTCACTCTCAAGTGCAACAACTTGCCCAAAGAGCTGTTTGACCGTCTCAGGAACGTTTCCGTTGACCTCTGTCTTCATGCCTGATTCGTAATAAAATGCCTGTAGGAATCGATCAGCAGGAGGATTCGTAACCAGTATGTTCATTTTTCTATCAAAGGTGATCACACCATCAGCCATCGAACTTAAAACACTTGTTAACTGTTCTTTTTCTTGATTCAATGCTGTGATATTGTTTTTTAACTGTCTGCCCATACGGTTAAACGTCATGCCAAGTTCGCCGATCTCATCATGCGTTAAAATCGGCACTTTCATATCAAACTCACCTTTTGCTACAGACGTCGCTGCTTCTCTCATCCTTCTTAGTGGTGCCGTAATTCGAGTAGATAAGAAAAACGCAAAGATCGTAGTTAAGATGATCGCGATCCCCGCTGCTAAAAAGATGAGATACTTTGTATGGTTCGTTGTTTTTTCCACATTCTCGATGGATTGATAGACGTAAACGGCTCCTGCATTTTCTCCCGATCCATAAGGTTCACCGTAGATGATCATCGTTTGCATCGTCTCATCATTTTTATTCAGAACGGGAAAATCTCCGTTTACGTAGATCTTTTTTTCACTCTCTGCGACAGTAGATAACTGATCATTCTCTTTGAAAACAGAAACTGGGATATAAGGTGCATCATCGTAAGAATTCTTAGACATAAAGGATTCCTGATTTTCGTCTATGATCATGATAGACATGGAATATGCTTCAGCCATTTCACTTGTGATGCGTATTGCTTCTTCCTTGTTCTCATCGCTTTCCATAATCAACATCACTCGATCAGCCATCTTCGTTAATTGTTCTTTGGCTTGATCATCGTAAAACGATTCAAAAAACTGCGTAAGAAGAATGGTGAGCAGGGTTAAAACGACCGAGACTAATAAAAGTATCGTTATCCAAAGTTTACCAACTACACTTCTCCAGATCATTCATTCCCAACCTCAAATTTATATCCTACTCCCCAAACGGTCGCGATCATGGATGCTGCATCCGGTGAGACTTTGTTAAGCTTTTCTCTAAGTCTTTTCACATGTGTGTCAACTGTTCTAAGATCACCAAAGAATTCATAGTTCCAAACATCTTTTAGCAATTGTTCGCGCGCATAGACTTTATCTGGAGTCTTCGCTAAGTAGTACAACAACTCATATTCTTTCGGTGTTAAGTTGACTTCTTTTCCGCCAGCTGTTACACGGTGAGCATCGTGATCGATCGTAAGGTGCTTAAACACAACAACGTTCTTTGCAACCGTTTCAGTTTGAAGAAACTTCGTCGGTGACGACCTTCTCAACAGTGCTTTTACACGCAGGATGACTTCTCTTGGACTGAACGGCTTCGCGATGTAATCGTCCGTACCTGCTTCGAATCCTTCTATGCGATTAAGCTCTTCTCCTTTAGCTGTCAACATGATTACAGGAGTCGCTTTCTTTTCTCTTAACTTTTCACAAACCTCGATGCCATCCATACCAGGAAGCATAAGGTCGAGCAATATGAGATCAAAATTGATGGATACTGCCATCTGTAGCGCATCCTCACCGTTTTCGGCTTCATGAACTTCGTAGTTCTCTCGCTCTAGATACATCGTTAATAGTTTTCGAATTCTTTCTTCATCATCAACAACTAGAATTTTAGCTTCTGTATCCATATTCAATCCTCCACATAAAATCAGTTAAACAAGATTTTTTCCTGTCTCTATCATACATGAAACCAAGTACACTAAACAAACCGGACATGCTGTCTATCTATTTTCTTTTAAGTATGTATCAAAGTTGTTTCTTAAAAGTAGTTGATTTCCGTTTCAGGTGCTCGCTTTCCGCGGGGCAGGCGGTGAGCCACATTCGTTCGTTTCACTCTTAAGTGTCTCACCTGCCCGCCTATCCCGCAGGAGTCTCGCACCTTCCACTCCAATCAACTGTATAAGAAGACAAGGATTTTAAAAATACAACCGTTTAGACAAGAGCGCTTTTAAAAAAGTCTCTCTAATGAAAGAGAGACTTTAAAAACATTAAGCGTATGAATGCAATCCTACAAGAACAAGGTTTACCGCGATCAAGTTAAATGTGATGATCCAGAACCCTAGCACACAAAGCCATGCAGACTTTTCTCCGTGCCAGCCCCTTGATAGTCGTAAATGAAGAAAAGCGGCATAGAACAAGAACGTGATAAGAGCCCAAACTTCTTTTGGATCCCATCCCCAGAATCTCGACCAAGCTTGCTGAGCCCATATCATAGCAAAGATTAGTGCTCCAAGTGTAAAGATAGGAAAGCCGATTGCAACTGCTCGGTAGCTGATCTCATCCAGAAGATCTGGTTTCATCTTAACTTTTGTCTGAAGAGCTGCTGCTATTCTTTTTCTTAAAATCAGACGAAGTAAGCCATAAAGGATTCCTCCTGCTAAGAGAGACCAAATGAACGTATTCAACTTAACAGAAGCATCAACACCGTTCATCCAAGATGGCGTTGAGAATAGTGGTCCAAACGAATCATCCAGTTGCTCTCCGTTACTTGGACCTGCAATGGCAGGCATATCATAGACGACTTTAACTGCCTGATTGTTATCATCCATCATTTCAAATGTCGTTTCATATCCAGCACCTTTAAAACCGATTGAAACAAAGATGAATCCAACAACCGCAATCAAACTGTAAAGAATGATCTCTAACCATAAAGTCTTTTTAGACGAGACGGTCTGATCAACTGTACGGATTAAATAAATGAGTCCTGATACGAAAGAGATCGCAAGGATTCCCTCTCCGAGTGCCGCTGTTGTAACATGGATCTTCAGCCAGTCACTTTGAAGGGCAGGAATAAGCGGAGAGATATCTCTTGGAAACATACTGGCATACGCGATAACAAGAACAGCTATAGGCATCGCGAAAACGCCTAGACCGTTCGTTCGATAGATGATGTATAGAATAATGAATGCAAGTACCATCATCATGCCAAAAAAGGTAGTGAACTCAAACAAGTTACTTACAGGGGCATGTCCACTTGCCATCCACCTTGTAATAAAATAGCCTAGTTGAGCTGCAAAACCTACACATGAACTTATGAACCCTATTTTTCCCCACTTTTTTGTATGAACAGCATCTTTTCCTTTTTTATCTGAAATAGACATTGCAAAGAATAGAGTAGAGAACAAGTAAATAATAAATGCACTATATAAAAGTGTACTGCTGATTTCAGCCATCATTAACCCTCCCGCTTGAACAGCATTACTTTGAAGCTGTTTCTTTTTCTTCTAAAGGTGTGAGATTGGTCTTATCAGACAGAAATTCCACATCTTTTTTCAAGCCATACCAGTTCTTATTCGTATGAGCGGCAGCCCATACCTCACCTGCATTTTGTTTGATCCAAATTCTTCTATAGTTCCAATATAAACCTTGTGTAACACCTATCATAAAGATGATTCCACCAAGCGCGATAATCCAAAGTGTATGGTCTTTTCGGACTGTAAGCGCCGTTAAATCTTTCGTTTCTATACCAGCGAATGACATTTTAAACTGGTTCTCACCAGAATCTATGTTTTTCTGAATCCCAACAAACGCTTTTTCTCCGTCAGGTGTTTTTGGAGAATACATGGAGAAAACAAACGCTGGATTATCAGGCAAATTATTAACGGTTGATGGCTGGTTCTGGTCGTTTAAGACGAAGTTCGGAAAGTATTCTTCAATCTTAACTTTATAACCTTTCCCAAGGTCATACTCTTTTTTAGGGTCGTGAAGATCTACTGTTAACTTACCAAACTTGTTACCCGTTGCTTTTTCTTCAAGTTCGAAACTCATCTTGTAAAACTCGTTAAGCTTAAAATCCGTTTGATAAAGAGCAAACGAGTCGAACTTAAACGGTTCATTCACTCGGATTTCACCATTCTTAACTTTTACAAGCTCTGGCTCGGCTCCGATCGTATGGTTTTCTTTTGTTTTATAGAGAGTTACGTTACTTTGATAGTTTTTTGCGACTTCTCCATCAACAGAGCTTAGCGCACTATTAAACTTCTTTTCTTCCTTATCATACATCTCAAGAATGAAATCATTGTTCTCCAGATAATATTGCCCATCTTCGGTTGAAGTGCCAGGGATAGAAGCTTTCTCCCCTTCTCGAACCCATAATATATCGTCAACATACATACCTGGAAAGAATCGAAGCATCGCACCAGTTAAAAAGATAATCAGTCCAACATGGTTTACATAAGCACCCCATCTCGAAAACCGTCCCTTTTCCGCAAAAAGGTTACCATCCTCTTCTCGGACTTTATAACGCAGAGATTCTAACGTGTACTTGATCTCATCAAGTTCGACATCATTGCTTTTTGAGAACAAACGCTGATTCTTCATGAATTGATCATGTCGCGTGACTCTTTGTGTCTTTAATGCTTTATAGAGAGGTATACCACGATCAAGACTGGCAATAATGATGGATAGACCTAGCATTCCTAGAAGAAGAATGAACCACCATGATCCATAAAGGTTATGAAACCCTAACAAATAATAGATAAGTCCAAACGTTCCGTATTCGCTTTCATAATGAGTGGCAGGATCAACATTAGGAGGTATGAACGTTTCCTGCGGAAAAATGGTTCCGATTGCCGCTGCTACTAAAATAATAACAATGAGCCAAACTCCGACTTTAACTGACGAAAAGAAGTTCCAAATCTTATCCACAAACGTTTGTTTATAGGTTTGAGATCGTCTAGCACTTCCTTCATACCTCATGCTTGATAGTACTTCAACATCTTGCTTCAACGGTTTACCGCAGGCTTGACAAAGACTTGTTCCGTATGGGTTAGAGTGGCCGCATTCACATGTTATCGTTTGCATCATTTCACCCCGTTACGGCTTTATTTTTTCCATAAAGGAAATAATTTTTTTCTCTGATAATGATTCACTCGTCCGTTCAACTACTTTTCCGTTCTTATCAATCAAAATGGTAGTCGGAATAGGTCCTATACCAAATGCTTTAGTTACTTCTCTTTGCTTGTCCATCGGAACAGGAAAGCTCATACGATATCGATCAACAAAATTTTTAACGGATACGTTCGTTTCACTGACGTTTACTGCCAATATTTCTACACCTTGTTCTTTGTATTTTTCATACTGCCGTTGCATATAAGGCATCTCTCGTTCACACGGTTTACACCACGTTCCCCAGAAATTCAAGAAAACACCTTTACCACGGTAATCTTCTAACTCTACTTGTTTGCCATTCAGATCGGTTAGTACAAAATTTGGAGCCGTATCGCCTTTACTTATGTATGTACCTGACTCTTCATTCATACTGTTGTAGATCGTGTAACCGACCGCAACAACTAAAATGGCAAGCAGAGCAGAGCGAAACCACAACCTATTTTTTTTCAACATCCATCCGCTCCTTTAAGCCGCTTCCATTTTACTATAACTTGAAAAAAAAGCCTATCTACGGCTTTTTTTTGACGTTTGTGTGACAGCCAGATTTCTTAGCTGTTTGATTTCATGTGGAGTAAGTTCTCTGAACTCACCAGGATTCAGGCCTTTAAGATCTAAATAGCCGTATCTTTCACGCTTTAATTTCATGACAGGTGATCCGATCGCTTCTAACATACGCTTGACTTGACGGTTCTTTCCTTCATGAATCGTAAGCTCGATGATAGCAGTTCCCTTTTTCTTATCGATCGATGTTACTTTCACTTTCGCAGGAGCAGTCATTCCGTCCTCTAAGCGAATTCCTCGTTCGAGTTGCTTGATTCTCTCTCTTGAAGGAATTCCTTTTACTTTCGCAATGTACACTTTATCAAGCTGATAGCGTGGATGCATAAGTACGTTCGCAAACTCACCATCGTTTGTCATGATGATCGCGCCTGTCGTATCATAATCCAATCTTCCAACAGGGAATACACGCTGTTCGATAATATCTCTAAAATAATCAGCTACTACTTTTCTTCCCTTATCATCAGAAACCGCCGTAATCACACCAGAAGGTTTATACATCAAAAAATAAACGGGTTGTTCCCGTTGAATTTGAATCTCATTCACTTCAATCTTATCTTTTGTACCTACTTTTGTGCCGAGTTCGGTCACTACATTTCCGTTCACTTTCACTTTGCCTTCACGAATTAACTCTTCCGCTTTTCTTCTGGAAGTTACGCCGCTTTGGGCAATTACTTTTTGCAATCGTTCCATGATTTCACCTCATGTCTCATCATACCTTCATTATTCGTAATTCTCAACCTCAGTAAACGTAAAAAAGAGCCATAACGGCTCTTTTTTGTCGAATTATGAATAAAACAATAGAGAGATTACAGCTATAGATGCTAAAAATCCGATCAGATCGGCTAATAATCCTACTTTTAACGCGTATTTCATCTTTTTTATACCAACCGCTCCAAAATAAACAGTCAGTACATAAAACGTTGTATCGGTACTTCCTTGTATCGTAGAAGCAAGTCTTCCGATAAACGAATCAGGACCGTGTGTTGCAATTAAATCTGATGTCATCCCAAGAGCGCCAGTTCCTGAAATCGTCCTCATAAGCCCTAGCGGAACCACCTCTGCTGGAATATGAAACAATGAAAATAGCGGACGCATCGCCATCATGACATAATCCAAAGCTCCAGATGCGCGAAATACCGAAATGGCAACAAGCATACCGACTAAAAAAGGGATAATGTTAATCGCAATCGAGAAACCTTCTTTTCCACCTTCTACAAAAGTCTCATAAGTTGGCACTTTTTTATAAGTGCCATATAAAAGGATAAAACCGATCAAAAATGGGATAAACCATATGGAAAAGGATTGAACGATCGACATCTATTTCCCTCCCTTAGGTAAAGAGCGGTAATAATAATATCGATCTATTAATATAGCACCCACCGTTGAAATCGCAGTCGCGATCAATGTCGGCGCAACAATATCAGTCGGCGAAGCCGAGTTATAGCTCATCCTGATCGCGATGATCGTAGTGGGGATGAGCGTTATGCTTGATGTATTTATCGCAAGAAGCGTTATCATCGACCGGCTGGCTTCATTTTTTCCGCCATTTAATATTTTTAGCTGTTCCATCGCTTTAATTCCCATTGGTGTTGCAGCATTTCCGAGTCCAAGCAGGTTAGCTGCCATATTCGATAGAATGTACCCTTGTGCCGGGTGATCCTTTGGAATATCTGGGAAGAGCCGTTTAACGATCGGTCGGAACAACACAGCTAATACTTCCAATAAGCCGCCTTTTTCTGCAATCTTCATAATACCTAACCAGAACACTAAAATACTAATCATTCCAAAGCTTAAAGTGACTGCTTCTTTCGCACTCGTAAAAATCGCTTCGTTTACTTTATCCATGGTGCCGTTGATTCCTGCCACAATGAAGCCTATTACCATCATTCCTACCCAGATGTAATTCACCATAGGCGATTGTCTTCCTTAGCTATAAAGAATAACTTGTTGAATATGCTTTTAAATGATGACCAAAGACCTCCCTGATCAGGTTTGATCAATGCTTTGCCATCATAATAAAGAGGAAGATCAGCAATTCTCGTTTCCTTTAAATCTACGAAATACCTACCAACGGGTTTAGGAACTTTTTCTTTTTCCCACTTGCCCGATTTTGGAAGCTCATATAACTGGATGGAAGAAGAGATATGTCTCATCTCTTCTTTTTGCAAAGGGTACATGAACGTTCGAGCAGCTTCTACTTTTCCTTTATACCCTTTATCTTTGATGCCGGAAATTTCCCCTTCTTTAATCAGCTCTGTCATCTTAAAAGAATGAAATCCCCACTCAAACAAATTCCGATGATCGTCCCAGTCGTTAGGATCGTTTAGTGTAACAGCGATCAGTTCCATTCCGTCTTTTTCTGCAGTTGATACTAAGGTTCGTTTTGCACGTTTTGTATATCCGGTTTTGCCGCCAGTAGAATACTCATAAAGCTTTAACATCTTATTCTTATTCCGCCACACTCTATCCCATTTTTCACCGGTTTGTTCTGATCTGTAAACCTTCGTTGATGACACGTCTTTAAACGTATCATTGTTCATGGCATACTTCGTTAATATGGCCATATCATAAGCGGTGGAATAATGATCTTCATGTGTGTCGAGTCCATGTGGATTCCTAAAACGTGTATGTTTCATTCCGATCTCTTCTGCTTTTTGATTCATCAAATAGGAAAAGCCATCTAAACTTCCTCCTACATGCTCAGCGATTGCAACTGCAGAATCATTTCCAGACCGAAGCATCAATCCATAGACTAAATCTTTTAGTGGGATCTTCTCTCCTGGCTTCAAGTATAGAGATGATCCTTCTGTTCGCGATGCAGCTTCCGTAATGGTAACCGTATCATTCATCTTTCCTGATTCTATTGCAAGGATAGCGGTCATGATCTTCGTGATACTTGCTATTCTCATCGGCCGATGTTCATTACGACCATACAATACTCTTCCAGATGATTGCTCCATCAACACAGCAGCATTTGCTGACACACCGGGTTCAGCTTTTGCTTCTTGCGGGAATGCAGCAAGGATAAGCATACAGATCATAACGAGGAGCAGTGGTTTTCGTTTTAGTGTTCGTTTCATTCATAATCCCGCCCTTTACGTGTTTTGTAAAAGTTTATGCAAACAAGGACAGGTTATGAATGGGATTTACTTCCGCTAATTATTGGGAAGGAAAAAAACGCTGCTTTTGACCATGGCTTTTTTCGTAATCTGTCAGTTCCATGAGAGCTTTTTCTTCAGCAGGTATCCGCACTCTTAACATGAAGATATTTAATATAGTGAAAAGGATAGCCGTAAAATAAGCACCAAAAATTAGTGGCATGACTAAGAGTTCCAAAGAGACAATCGTATAATTGGGATGTCTCATAAAACGATATGGACCTTTAGCTACTACATTCGCACCAGGTAATAGAATAATCTTCGTATTCCAAAACTCTCCTAAAGACGATATCGCCCATACACGAATCACTTGTGCCATTAAAAACAGAAGAAATGGAACAATCCACCAGCTAGGCGGCTGTGCGCTAAACACGTATACTTCTAAAAAGAAAACAACAAAAAACGCAACGTGCATAGACACCATCCACTTATAGTGATCACTTCCTGCTTCTACTGCGCCTTTACTCAAAAGCTTCTTTTCGTTAGATTTAGCAATCCTTACTTCTGCTAATCTCTGTATGATAAGAAAACCCCAAAATAGAAGAAACCAGTTCATCTATTTCCTCCATTCCACTAAAAGAAGTTCAGAAGAAAAACCTGGCCCTAAAGCGGCCATCACACCTAGATCTCCTTCTTCTTTTGCAGTTTGCATAAAATTTTTCAAGACATAGAAAACAGTGGCAGATGACATATTTCCATTTTCCCTCAATACATCTCTTGAGATATCTGTTTTCGATAACGGAATCCCGAGCGCATCCACGTATGCTTGTAAGACTTTCTTTCCTCCAGGATGAGCGATGAAATGTTTAATCTGTTCTCCGACAAGCTGATTTCGGTTTAAGAACTCATCAACGTTCGGTTTGAGCCACGTTCGGATAACGTTTGGAATATCTCTTGAAAAGACAACATACAAACCTGTGTCCTTTACTTCCCACCCCATCACATCTTCAGAATGAGGCTTCAATGTGGACATCGTATCTTTTATGTAAGGTGATATTTCTGATATTTTGCCAGTATCGGACTCATCACCGCAGATTAGCGCACAAGCAACTCCATCGGCAAACAAGGATGTGCCTACTAAATTGCTCTTGGAAAGATCTTCGTGCTGAAATGTTAGTGAACAAAGTTCTACACTTAGAACGAGGACGTTTGATTTTGGATATGCTTTACAATAATCGTAAGCTCTAGAAAAACCTGATGCACCACCAGCACATCCTAATCCCCAGATGGGAATCCTCTTTGTATGTGATGAAAATGGGAGAATGTTCATGATTCTAGCTTCAATACTTGGAGTGGATAGCCCAGAACTCGAAATGAAGAAGATGGCATCAATGTCTTCATAAGACACGTTTAGGCTTTGATCAGACAAGACCTTTTCGATACATTCTGCTCCTAAATTTGTTGCAAAGTCTATGTATAAATCATTTTTCTCTTGAAAACTTCTTTTTTCCTTAAACCAATCTATAGGCATCGCAAAATAGCGTGACTCGATCTCACCATTCTGAAATACTTTGAGCAAACGTTCGATATCTGAAAACGCGTCTTGAAATAGGTTTCTTGCAAAATCCATTGTTTGATGTTGAGAAAGTTTATGAGGGGGATTTATTGTTTCCACTGCTGCTATTCTTGGCAATTGATCTCTCTCCTTCGGCTGCATATCCTTTTTTAGTAATTTACCCTTAAATTGCCTTTTAAAACGGTGACTTAAAAGATTACTCTGTTTTTAAGTAAACTTCTCAGTTGATGGAAGTAGTTGATATCTACTCCAGGTTGCTTACTATCCATGCCACTTTGCGCCCCTCATGTGGCAAGCATTAAGCTCACACTTGCATAGGAAGAAAAAAATAAAAACAAAAAAACAGCCTAAATTGAATTTTAGGCTGTTTACTTTGTTATTTGTTTTAAAGTATTGAGATGTGAACTTAGCAACTCTTCGTTTGGTTGGATGAAGAGTTTTTTAAATTCTTCATAGTTGTTGATATAGCTCCGTTTGCGCTTTTGGTATGCAGGGTCCTTAAGCAATGCGGTGAGTGCTGCAATCTCTGTTATCTTATAGAAGCTCAAGTAATCTTTCCAAAAGTCATGATGTGTTAATTCCTCTTGAAGTTTCTCTTCAAAATATCGTACATAAAGAAGATGAAAAGTTTGCATTTTTCCGTTACATTCATAGGTCACTTCTGAACGGTTAAAAAAATCCTCAGATGTATTCGGCTTTTCTTTTTCTAACTCCATACCATCAATATGCTGAATCAACAATGCATGACTCCCCCTTGTTATTCGTCAGTAGATAGTGATTCCTGAAATTTTGAAAAGAACAGGTCTGCTTCTTGTTCTACATTCTCTTCCTGAATGTTCTCAGGAAGAGGAGGCAGCTCTTTTACACTTTGCAAACCAAAATGTTCTAGGAATGCTTTTGTTGTACCATATAATATTGCGCGTCCCGTTCCTTCTGCTCTTCCAACTTCTTTTACTAATCCTTTAGCAGAAAGTGTCTGTAACGGTTTTTCCGTTTTTACTCCTCTTACTTCTTCGATCTCTGACCTAGTAATTGGCTGTTTATAGGCAATGATCGCTAGTGTTTCAAGAGCAGCTTGAGAGAGTGTCGCATGACCAGGCGTTTCAACAAGACGCTCATAAAAGGCAGCATGTTCCGGTTTTGTTACAAATTGAAGGGATCCCGCATATTCAACAATAGACATCCCTCTTTCTGATGAAGCATAACTTTGTTTCAACTCTTCGATGATGGGATCAAGTTCTTTGCTGTCGATCTCCAACACTTGAGCGATTTGTTTTCTGTCGATTCCTTCATCACCACTGACAAAAAGCAAACCCTCTACAATCGCTTTATATTCATTTCGTTCCAAATCGTATTACTCCTCTAACATCGTTATATAAATTTCACTAAAATGATCTTGTTGTTCGCAATTTATTGATTTAACTTTCATAAGTTCTAATATTGCAAGAAATGTAACAACAACATGTTCCCTAGTGCTCTTATCAAAAAGGTCTGTGAACTTTTTTCGTCCGCCTACAGAAAGAAGCGAGGATTTTATTTGTTCCATTCTTTTTTCGATCGGAATCTCTTGCCGTTCGATGGTCGTTTGTCTCGGTGCTCGCGTTACCTTTTCTTGAAAGACTTTTTGCATCGCCTGCAACATATCATACAGCGTTACGTTGGTCACCTGTTTTGCCGACTCTTCTTTCTCAAACTGTGAGAGGTCGGCAGGCTGCCGTGTGTATATTAAGCTTCTTGCTGATTCTCTTTCTTTAAGTTCATCAGCAGCATGCTTGTACTTTCTATATTCAACGAGTCTTCTTACTAATTCATCTCTTGGGTCTTCTTCCATCTCGAGTTCCATCTGATTCTCAAAAAGCTCTTCTTCATGCTTTGGTAGCAGCATCTTGCTTTTAATGGCAAGAAGAGTAGCTGCCATAACTAAAAATTCACTTGCTACGTCCAGTTTTAGTTCTTTCATCGTATGTATATATTGAAGGTATTGCTCAGTTATGATGGCTACCGGGATATCATAAATATCCACTTCGTAGGTTTGTATCAAATGAAGCAGTAAGTCGAGCGGACCTTCAAATCCATCAAGCTTCACACTATATTGCATAACATTTCCCCAGTTTTTCAGCGATTTTGTATTATAAAATTATATCATATTTTGCGTGGTACGCGGCTTGTTTTTATTCATGCTATGCATATGGTAAACTTAAAGTCGAGCTTATTAAGGGGCGTGAACGACTAGTGACTTATCCAAAACCATGGATTGAATACTTGGTGCATTTTCATAGAGATCAAGATTACTTTGAGTGTCACGAAGTGCTTGAGGAGCATTGGAAGGACGAGGGCATGAAAGGCGATCTGTGGCCGGGACTGATCCAGCTTGCAGTGGCTCTTTATCACCATCGGCGTGGCAACAATAACGGAGCTAAACGAATGATCTTGAGTTGTAGAGTGAAGCTGCAAAAAGAAGAAGCAGCACTGAAAGAACTCGGAATAGAAGTTGAACCTTTTTTTGAACTACTCGATAAAAGCATACAAAAAATCGAGCAACAGCAATCTTTTGAGTCGATAGCTCTTCCACTTTCGACTAATCTATTGAACGTATGTTTATTAAAAGCTAGTGTGACTGAAGAAGAGTGGTCTTTAACAACTGGAGTGGATGAAAAAATCGTTCATAAGCACTCTTTAAGAGACCGATCTACGGTTATTGATGAACGAAATAGACAAAAACTCATAAAAAACAGAAATGTATAATTGCCAAAAACATAAAAAAAGCTTCGGAGTAATCCGGAGCTTTTCTTATTTGGAACTTATTCTTCCCAAACTTTAACTTCTTTCATTACATCGCCTTGTTTAATACGAAGTACTGTTTCCAAACCTTCTGTAACTTGTCCAAAAACAGTATGAACACCGTTCAAGTGCGGCTGTGGCTCGTGTACGAGGAAGAATTGGCTTCCGCCTGTATCGCGGCCAGCATGCGCCATTGAAAGAGACCCCGCTACGTGCTTATGTGGGTTCCCTTCTGTTTCACAAGGAATAGAATAACCAGGGCCGCCAGCTCCAGTTCCTGTTGGATCTCCACCTTGAGCTACAAATCCAGGGATAACACGGTGGAACGTTACACCGTTGTAAAAGCCTTCGTTTGCAAGTTTTTCAAAGTTTTCTACTGTTCCAGGTGCTTCTTCTTGGTATAGATCAAATACAATTTTTTCGCCGTTTTCAAATTCAATTGAACCTTTTTTCATAAAAAACAGGCCTCCTTCTACTTCATTCAACTACCATTGTACGGTTAAATGTCTGCTCCGTAAACTAATTTACACAAAAACATTCGTTTTTAATGGAACATCATTCTTGATGAGGTCTTCATATGTTTCCCGCTTCACTACAAGCTGTTCTTCACCGTTCTCTACAAACACAACTGCTGGCCGCTGAATGCGATTATAATTGCTCGCCATACTGTAACCGTAAGCTCCCGTACAGGAAACGGCTAATAAGTCGTTATCACAAACTTCAGGAAGTTCAATATCCCAGATTAACATGTCGCCACTCTCACAGCATTTTCCTGCGATTGAAACGGTTTGTGTTGGTTCTTCGTTCATCTTATTCGCTACGAATGCTTCATATTTAGCTTGATAGAGTGCAGGACGAATGTTATCTGTCATCCCACCATCAATGGACACATAATGCCTAACTCCTTCGATCTCTTTTTGAGAGCCGATCGAATAGATCGTCGTACCCGCATCACCTACGAGTGAACGTCCTGGTTCAATCCAAAGTTCAGGCAGATCTTTCCCTTCAAAGTGAATCATCTGTTTCTTCACTTCTTCAATCATGGCCGTAACGTATTGTTCAGGAGAAAGCGGTGTATCCTCTGACGTATATTGAATACCGAATCCGCCTCCAAGATTTACGACACTTGGAAAATAGTTAAAGTTTTCTTCCCACTTTTTAAAATGGCCGAACAACTTTTCAATCGCCAGAGTGAATCCTTCTGTTTCAAAGATTTGAGATCCAATATGACAATGAATCCCTAAAACGCGAAAGCCTTCAAATGCAAGTACTTCTTGAAGTGCTCTGTCTCCTTGACCATTCCCTAAATCAAATCCAAACTTAGAATCTTCCTGACCTGTAATGATGTAATCATGGGTATGGGCTTCAATTCCTGGAGTTAAACGCAGTAAGATGTCTACTTTTTTGCTAAGCTTGCTGCTCAGCATTTTTAATAAGGAGATCTCATGAAAGTTATCTACTACAATACAACCGACTCCAGCGGTAAGTGCAAATTCTAATTCTGCTAAGCTCTTGTTGTTTCCATGAAAATGAATTCTTTCAGGTGGAAATTCAGCTTGAAGTGCCGTATAAAGTTCTCCACCTGAAACTACATCCAGACTTAATCCTTCCTGTTCGATAAGCTGAAACATGGCGATGGAAGAAAAGGCTTTTGAGGCATATGCTACTTGATATCCTACCCCATTTTCCTCGAATGCTTTTTTAAAGCCTCTTGCTCTATTTTTAATCAAGGACAAATCATACAAATATAGCGGTGTTCCGTATTTTTTCGCTAGATCTACCGTATCTAAACCACCGATCCATAGATGTTGATTATCTCCAATTTTTGATGTTCCGTGTAAATTCACAAGTAATCCCCTCTCGTTGTTGATAGAGAATTCAATCCCGACAAATACAAAAGACAGCCGCAACTAAGGCAGGCTGTCAAAAACCGTACCCTCATGTCGGAATAGCTCTCCACTACAGTTGTAGTGACAGTCCGTTGCTTGTTCAGCAACGGCCCAGCATAAAAAGAGATGGAACTCTTTTTACACTTCGGCAAATTGACCTTTCAACATATTTCATCGTCATCCATGAACTCCATATGCTACTCATTCGTTTTGCGCCTCTACCTCATATGAGGCATATTTAATTAGTTATGAATTTAACACAATTTTCAACAATCAGCAAGGGACAGATTAATTAGTTGGCTGTTTTTTGGTGTTCTGCGGATGTACAATGCTAGGTCGAACTTTTGATAGCGGAACAGCTATTCGAACGACAATCTGTAGAAACGCTTTTGGATTAAACGGTAAGAGCGGCCACAAGTAAGGTGTGTTCAAATTTTTGATCGTTGCCATATAGAGAACCAACAATGTGAATCCGATAATAAATCCTGGCACTTTAAACAACATAACCATCGCAATCAAGAAAAGCCGCAGGACTTTGTTTGCGATACTCAGCTCATAACTTGGTGTGGAGAAGGATCCGATCGCCGCTATCGCAACATATAGAATAACTTCAGGTACGAATAATCCTACATCTATTGCGATCTGCCCGATTAATACGGCTGCGATCAGACCCATGGCGGTCGATAGTGCACTCGGTGTATGGATGGCCGCGAGCCTTAATATATCAATCCCGATCTCCGCAAAGATTATCTGAAGAAACAGTGGGATGTTCGTGTGTTTATTCGGACCGATAAAATCAATGAAAGGCGGTAATAATTGCTCTTCCATCGAAAACAAAAGCCACATCGGTACTAAGAATACTGAAGCCATCATGCCTGTAAAGCGGGTCCATCTTAAAAAAGCACCTATAAATGGAGTCTGCCTAAACTCTTCTGCATGCTGTACGTGATGAAAGAGTGTAGTAGGTGTGATGATAACACTTGGCGATGTATCTGTGATGATTAATACATGACCTTCCATCAAGTGCTGTGCAGCAACATCTGGTCTTTCTGTATACCGGACTAAGGGAAACGGATTCCAACCTTGTTTTACAATAAACTCTTCGATCGTCTTATCTGCCATTGGAATCCCGTCGATCTCAATAGAGTTAAGCTCTTTTCTAATAAGGTCAACGAGGCCGGGATCTGCCACATCTTGAATATAAGCGAGACATACATCCGTTTTAGAGCGTTCACCCACTTGAAGAATTTCGTGTCGTAATCGTTCATCTCGTATACGTCTTCTTGTAAGAGCAGTATTGATGATAATATTTTCCGTGTATCCATCACGGGCTCCCCTTACCACTTTCTCAATGTCCGGCTCTTCTGGTGATCTTCCTGGATAACTTCTTACATCCACAACAAATGCTTCTTCTTCTCCGTCAATGAATATAACGATCAGACCTGAAAGCATGCGGTCTACAGCTTCATCTAACGATTTCGTAATCTCTACTTGCTGATGTGCGAGATGATTATGTACAAGATCTTTTACTTTACTCGGTGCGCGATGACCATGATCCATATCCATTAGTTCGCGGTAGATCATGATGATGAACTCACTGTCGCAAAGTCCCGTACAATAATATAGCTGAAGTTCCTTTTTTAAGACAAAGATCTTTCTGACACCAACATCAAAACTCACACCAATACCCAAACGCTCTTTTAAAAACCTTTCCGTATCTTCAATGTTCTTACTAATCGGTGTTTTATTTTTTTCGGTTGCCAATTGATTCGCTCCTTTCTAAAATAAGTTGAATCGCTTTTACTGTAATTGGAGCTCCCTTTTCAACAGAATCAAAACCAGCCATTTTTCCGATATCCCCGACACCTACTATGAAAGGAAGGTTTAATTCATCGAGGATATAGACGGTGTCACCGTTAATCCTGCCTGTTTCAAGATCTGGAATTCCACTCTTATCAATACCGAACTCTGTTAGTTCTCCATATCGATCCATAGAACAGTGAACTTTTGTCCATTCTGTAAAATGCGTTTTGGAAGCTACGGCCACAGCACCAATCACATCAATATCTTTCTGCTGATGAATATATCTCATCGCTTGTTCTCCTGGACCTTCTCCTTTAAAACCACAGTCATCAAACATTACAAGTACAGGGTCATGTGGTGTTTTTCGGATCATCTCTACAAGCTCTATACCGCTTTTTCGTGTTGGATTTCCCCATGATTGTGATATACAGCGTCCTCCAACTTGTTTAGCCGCATGCTCTACGACCCGTAGTGCATACAGATCTCCATCCGTTATGAAAATGACCCGTTTTTTCACCATATGATCACCCCTTAGGTTCAAAGATGACTGCTACTAAAAATCCAAACAAAACAGCAGATGAGATTCCTGCAGATGTTAACTCAAAGATTCCCATGGCGATTCCGATAAAGCCATGTTCCTCTGCTGATGCCATCGCTCCGTGCAAAAGGGAGTGACCAAAACTGGTAATGGGAACAGTAGCTCCAGCTCCTGCAAATTTGATCAAGTTATCATAGATACCAAAAGCATCAAGAAGTGCCCCAATTACTACGAAGGAAGTCGTTACATGAGCCGGTGTCAGCTTCATTACATCCATCATCAGCTGGCCAACAACACAAATTGCTCCACCTACTAAAAACGCCCAAAAAAACTCCATCTTATTGTCCTCCTTCCGCTCGCTCTAAAACCACGCCGTGAGCAACCGTTGGAATACTTTCTTTTTGCTGAACCATTACCGGGTTTAATAATGCACCCGTTGCGACCATCAAGACTTTCTTTAGATTGCCTTTTCGAATCTCGTCTAAGATATATCCGTACGTAACGACTGCAGAACACGCACAGCCACTTCCTCCTGCAAAAACCTGCTGACCGCTGCGATAGATCATCAATCCGCAATCTCGATGATTGTCAGACACATCATAACCTTGCTCTTTTAATAACATCTTAACGATCGGTGCACCGACTCCAGAAAGATCCCCTGTAGCGATTAAATCGTACTCATCAGGCTGAACATCCATCTCTTTAAAATGTGCCGCGATCGTGTCTGCAGCTGCAGGAGCCATCGCTGATCCCATATCAAAAGGATCTTTGATTCCTAAGTCCACTACTTTTCCAACAGTTGCCGATGTGATCTTTATATCTGAGACCTCTTTACTCACAAGTGCAGCACCTGCACCTGTTACCGTAAACGTAGCTGTATCTGGCTTTTGCCCGCCGTACTCGGTAGGATATCTAAACTGTCTTTCAGCAGTAGCATTGTGTGAGCTTACTGCAGCTACAATTCGATTCGCATACCCGCCATCTACTAAAGCTGCACCTAATGCTAAAGACTCCATCGAAGTTGAACATGCTCCAAACACACCAAGGAACGGTATACCGTTTCCTCTAGCCGTGTAGTTTGACGAAACGATTTGGTTTAACAAGTCACCTGCCAACAAAAAGTTGATATCTTCTGGCTTCATCTTTACTTTGTGCAAACAAGCATTGATCGCATCTTCCATCAACTGACGTTCAGCAAGTTCCCAATTCTTTTGTCCGCAGTGAAGGTTGTTATACGTTTTATCAAAATAGCTGCCTAAAGGTCCTTCGCTTTCCATCGGACCTACTGCTGTGCCGGCCGCATTTAAGTAAATGTTATTTGCAAATTTCCATGTTTGTCTTCCTAATAAATTCATGCCTTCACTCCTTATGTCAAGTGCTGAAAGATGTAGCGGATCATACCGAAAATATAGGCAGATACAGCTCCAAATACAATAACAGCTCCAGCTAATTTGAAGAGATTTGTAGCCACTCCGAGTACTAGACCTTCACTTTTATGTTCTAATGCCGCACTCGTAACGGCGTTAGCGAATCCTGTTACCGGAACGACAGAACCTGCTCCAGCGAACTGACCGATCTTATCGTATACTCCGAGTCCTGTTAATAGTGCTGCGATTAGAATGAGCGTAGCAACCGTGGGATTTCCCGCTGTTTCTTGCGTGAAGTTAAAGTAAGTCATATAGAACATTTGAATCGCTTGACCGATCGTGCAGATGATCCCACCTATTAAAAATGCTTTTAAACAATTTAAAACATACGGAGGTTTCGGCTGTATCGATTTAATTTTTTCGGCATATGCCTGCTGTTCTTCTTTTGTTGCCATCGTACAATCACATCCTTAATGATTAATGTAGTACATCCAATGAAACAAAGATCCTGAGATTTTCCCAAGTACAATTGCCATTAATATAATGATGATTTTCTCTCCAAATCCAACTCTTTTCGCAAGAATCGGGAGTACGTTCAATACTTCTGTTAACGCTGCGGCTAACATCCCAACAAAGATTCCCATAAATAAACCGATCGGTATAAGAAAGAAAGCAGAAAACCCAATTGAAGCGTTCCTTAGATTCATCCAACCGCCGATCACAGCACCTAAAATAATGCTTAACTCATAACCTCTAATATATCGATACGTTTTAGAGAGCTGCATCAGCCTTGGTACGATTCCAAGAACAGTGATTAAAGCCACAAGACCAGAGCCTACTGTGATTCCACCGCCAAAACCGATAAAAGCAATGAGCAATACTTTAATTCCCATTGATCTTTTTCTCTGTTTCTTTGTTTTCATGAACGATCACATACTGATCGAGGTCTTGTTGATAATTAAACATCTCAACTTCCAACGGGCTTGGTTCTTCATTAAGTCTTTTTCGGAAAAGATGGTTAAAGAAAAGAATCATGCCTAGACCAAGACCGAACGAATATGGAATCTGAAGTAATAGAGGCTGCTCTTTATAATGCCCCGTTATCATGAAATAGATTTTTTGGTGAACAAGTTGCATGCTTACATCTTCATGAAAATTCATGATCGCGAGTGCCGAGCCTGTAAAAAGTAGAAGCCACACCAAGACAAAATACACTGGTGCCAGCTTTTTTTGTTGCATCTGAATCTCCAGAATCGATTGTGCAGGTCCGATGGTTTGAACATCTAATCCAGGGTTTTTCTTTTGAATCGTAGCGATTACACGCATGACATCGATCACAATCAAATGCTTATCTTCAGGGGTTACTTCGTGGATAATATATCCCTTGATGGCTTCTTCTAATTCATCAGATGCTACAATCTGTGCAACTTCTCCGATCGTGACTTTCTGATGCTGAATCACCTGTACACGTTGACGCATACGCAGGTATACGGTTTTATCCAATTTTCACTTCACCTCTTTCTAAGCGCATTTGTGTTTAGTATGCGATGATGGAATTCTTATCATGCTTCACATGTAACAGCATCCAAAAACTACCACAGAATAAAAAGCTGTTTTCGATTTTAAGCATTGATGTATTTGGAAGTAGTTGATCTCCGTTTCAGGTGCTCCCTTTCCGCGGGGCGACCGGTGAGCCACTTGCCAGACTGTAGGAACTTTTTAGCATGTGTTAGCTTCTGTGTGATAAATTGAACGAAGACTCTTCATGTAACGCCTGAATATAAGGCTTTTTCTAAGCGATTAACTTTTAGATTTTTTTATACTTCTTATGCAAGTTGATTGTAGCGGAAGGTTGCCGACTCCTATGGGACGAGTGGGCAGGTGAGACTCCTAACGGCGCGTAGCGTGCCAGCCACTCTGCAAATTCTTCTCGTAAGGCATGCGACGAGGAAGCTCGCTTCGATAGGATTTTCTTGTAGACGCAGGAGCACATATACTTCTTCGAACACCGTTCGCCCCATGGAAAGCGTGCAACCTGGAGCGGAGATCAACTATCTTACAAGGACTTTTAACAACAAGCAAAAAAACCAGATAGGACGTTTAAGTCTCCATCTGGTTTTTCATAAATAATAATATTTTCTTTTCAAGTCTCGATACCTGTACTTGAGATATGGCCAGCCGGTCGGCCACTTCAGATTGTGTTTGATCTTTAAAATATCTTAAATAAACAATCAGCCGCTCTCTCTCATCAAGTTTATCCATAATATCTTTTAACGCGATCTTATCAAACCACTTATTATCCGAGTGATCAGAGATTTGGTCTAGTAACGTAATGGGATCACCATCGTTCTCATAAACAGTTTCATGAATCGACTGTGGTGCTCGTACAGCATCCTGAGCCATGATTACATCTTCTACTGCGATCTCTAGAAATTCTGCTACTTCTGAAATGGTAGGTGTTCTCCCAAGTGATTTAGATAGCTCGTCTTTTGCTTTACGCACTTTGTTACCGGTCTCTTTTAATGATCTGCTGACTTTAACCGTTCCATCATCCCTGATGAACCGCTGTATCTCACCGATGATCATAGGCACTGCATAGGTAGAGAACCTAACATCATAAGAAAGATCAAATTTATCAACAGATTTTAATAGCCCGATAGAGCCGATTTGAAAAAGGTCATCTGCTTCATAACCTCTGTTTAAAAAGCGCTGAACCACAGACCAGACAAGCCGCATGTTCTTTTCAACGATCGTATCACGGGCTGACTGATCTCCTTCCTGACTCTGTTTGATCAATCGCTTAATCTCTTCATCCTTAAGAAACGGTTCACTTTTGCTGCCTTTCACCTCGACATCCATAGACATACTCCCTTAATTACACATTGCTTTATTTTTGGTCAAGTATTTTGTCAAATGAATCGTAGTGCCGTAAGACGGTTCTGAGATGACTTCTACACTATCCATAAAATTCTCCATGATCGTAAAACCCATTCCTGAGCGTTCTAGTTCTGGCTTGGACGTATATAGCGGCTGCCTTGCTTGATCAAGATCACGAATTCCCAAACCTTCGTCACGGATCGTAAGGTGGATCGTATCCTCCTCGATAGCCGCTTCAATATATACCATTCCAGTTGCTTTGTTTTCGTATCCGTGAATGATCGCGTTCGTCACCGCTTCAGATACAACGGTCTTGATCTCTGTCAGTTCATCAACTGTTGGGTCGATCTGAGCGATAAACGCAGCAACCGTCACACGTGCGAAGGATTCATTCTGACTTAACGCTGAAAACTGAATCTTCATCTCATTTCTCATTTTTAAGCCACCCCCAAAGCCTGAAGGGCAAGCTCTTCATCTTCTTCAAGCTTGATAATCTTAAACAGTCCTGACATCTCAAAAAGTCGTTTTACTGCTGGAGATATGGCGCATACCACCATCTCACCATTCTGGCTTTTGATCTGCTTATAACGCCCTAGTATAACGCCTAAACCTGAACTATCCATGAAACTCAAACCTTCTAAATTTAAGACAATATGGTTTACCGTATGCTTCCTCAAATAATCTTCCACTTGTGATCGAAGCATGTCCGCAGTATGGTGATCAAGTTCTCCGTCTAAGCGGATGCATAATACGGTGTGTTTAAGTTCCAAATTGACAGCTAATCCCACGCTATCCTCTCCTTCTTTTTTGGATAACGTGAATTTTCTATAAAAAAAGACGAATTCCTTCACTCATGACAAAACTAGTGGGAATTCGCCTATAACTGTCAAGAAATCATTAAAGTCATGAGGATTTTGACATTTGTCCTGCTGTTCGTTTGAAAAGTTTCCACCAAGATGCTTTTTTTACCGTCTCTGAAGCTAACACAGGACTTTCTGTTATCAGCTTGTTCCCGTTATATATTTTTAAAGAACCGATCTGCTGTCCCTTTTTTACAGGTAATTTCAAATCTTTATCTACATTTACTTCAGTTTTCACTTTTTTCGCTGTCTCACCCTTCTTCAATAACAGTGAAATGTGTTCTGAAGTAACAACAGGAAGTTTAGACTTTTCCGCTTTTTGTACTTTAACTTCTTTTACAATCTCATGTCTTGCATAAAGCTTTTTCGTTGAAAACTGTGTAAAAGCGTAGTCAAGCATCGAAGTAACTTGAGCATTTCTGTCTTTAGGAGAAGGTGCTCCCATAACAACAGCGATGACTCTCATCCCGTTCTTGTTTGCAGTAGCTGTTAAACAATACTTTGCTTCGTTCGTAAAGCCCGTTTTCAACCCATCTACCCCTGGATAGAACTTAACAAGTCTGTTCGTATTAACAAGCCAAAATTTCTTTTCTGTTTCTTCTCTTAAATAATCTTCATAAAGCCCTGTGAACTTTGTAACTTCCTCGTGCTTAAGAAGTTCTTTTCCCATAAGAGCCATATCATGAGCAGACGTATAATGACCTGCAGCAGGAAGCCCTGTAGGATTTTTAAAGAACGTATCGTTTAAACCGAGTTGTTTCGCTTTATCGTTCATACGATCTACAAAGGACTCAACAGATCCAGCGATATGTTCTGCCATAGCCACTGAAGCATCGTTCGCACTCCCGATTGCTATTCCTTTCACCATGTCTTCTACTCGCATCTCTTCACCTGGTTCAAGGAAGATTTGAGATCCTCCCATGCTTGCCGCATATTCACTTACACGAATCTTATCATTCCAGCTGATCTTGCCTTTATCGATGGCTTCCATGATTAATATCATCGTCATGATTTTGGTCATGCTCGCTGGCGGCAGCTTCTCATGGCTATTCTTTTCGAATAGCACACTCCCACTATCCTGCTCCATTAAAATGGCCGAGTGGCTCTGTTCTGCAAGCTTTATTTTTTCTTTTGCTTTTTCTGCTGCCTCCGCTTTTGGGATTGAAAAAGAAGCCAACAAACAAATACTTAGTAGACCTGAAATAACGCCTTTCATACAGTTCCCTCCATTCATATAGTATTATTTTTTCCATATTTTTTCACTTTATACCGGATCTTCCAACCATTTCGAAGTTCGAGAAAACAAAAAAATGACCCTAGAGTACTAACTCTTGGGTCATTTTTGGTATTCATTATTTCTTAATCTCTTTATAAACAAGTGGTGGAGCTTCTACAGCATCTTTCGAAATCGTATAAGCCTCACGAATTTTCTTCTTCACTTCTTCTACATTTTCAGTATTGCTGTAGATGGTTACAAGTGAATCACCTTTTGAAACTTGGTCACCGACTTTTTTGTTAAGCATTAATCCGACAGCTAGATCGATCTCAGATTCTTTCGTAGCGCGACCTGCACCTAAGATCATTGCCGCCGTACCAATCTCATCTGCAACAATTTCAGAAACATAGCCTTCTTCATCTGCAGCTAACTCAAATGTATGTGCAGCTTGTGGCATTCTTTCTGGATGATCAACCACTGATTCGTCTCCACCTTGAGCTTTTAGGAACACTTTTAATGTTTCAAGTGCTTTTCCAGAAGCGATTACTTCTTTTAGCATCTCACGTGCTTGCTCGAGTGAATCTGCTTTTTTCGCAAGATACACCATGTGAGAACCTAAAGTTAAGCAAAGTTCTTCAAGGTCTTTTGGTCCTTGACCATTAAGCGTATCGATTGCTTCTTTGATCTCTAAAGCATTTCCGATCGCAAGACCTAGAGGTTGGCTCATATCAGAGATAACAGCCATCGTGTTACGTCCTACCGCATTACCGATTTTCACCATTGCGTTAGCTAATTCTTCCGCTTCTTCTGGTGTTTTCATGAATGCTCCCGCACCTGTTTTTACATCAAGGACGATTGCATCAGCACCAGCTGCGATTTTTTTACTCATGATCGAGCTCGCGATCAATGGGATAGAGTTAACTGTTGCCGTTACGTCACGAAGACCATACAGCTTTTTATCAGCTGGTGTCAGGTTTCCGCTCTGTCCGATAACAGCAAGTTTATTTTTATTTACAAGGTCAATAAATTCTTGGTTGTCGATCTCAACGTGGAACCCAGGTACAGCTTCCAATTTGTCGATCGTTCCACCTGTATGGCCAAGTCCTCTTCCCGACATTTTCGCTACAGGTACATCAAGTGCAGCAACTAATGGAGCTAGAACAAGAGTCGTTGTATCACCAACACCACCCGTTGAGTGCTTGTCTACTTTAATCCCTTCGATCGCAGAAAGGTCAATCTGATCACCTGACTCTACCATCGCCATCGTTAAATGCGCGCGCTCTTCAGTTGTCATATCTTTAAAGTATACAGCCATTGCAAATGCAGACATTTGATAGTCCGGAATATCACCATTTGTATAATTTTGAATAATAAAATCGATCTCCGCTTTTGTTAGTTCTTTTCCATCACGCTTTTTTTGAATTAAATCAACCATTCTCATGTTAATAGCACCACTTTCTTATCACTTCATATGAACATATTTTTAAAAGTTAAATTAAATACTTCGGACTTCACGCAGAGACTGTCTGCTAGATTTCCTTAACGATTCCTTTAACTAAAGAAAGGAAATTGGCTTTTACCATCTCCGTAGTTTCCATAACCTCATCATGTGTTAACGGCTGATCTAAGATACCTGCTGCCATATTCGAAATACACGAAATTCCAAGTACTTTCATTCCAGCATGACGTGCGATGATCACTTCTGGAACCGTAGACATTCCTACAGCATCTGCTCCCCAAACACGAAGCATTCTTACTTCTGCTGGCGTTTCGTATGAAGGACCGGTGTTACCTGCGTAAACCCCTTCTTTTAATGAGATGTTTAAGTCTTTTGCTACACCACGTGCAACGTCCTGTAGAGACAACGTGTAAGCTTCACTCATATCTGGAAAACGAACGCCAAACGAATCATCATTAGCACCGATTAACGGATTGTTACCAAAGTTATTGATATGATCTGTGATCAGCATAAGGTCTCCAGCTTCAAAATCCTTGTTAACACCGCCTGCAGCGTTCGTTACAACGATTGTTTCAACACCGATCAATTTCATCACACGAACTGGAAACGTTACTTTTTCCATCGAGTATCCTTCGTAATAATGAAAACGCCCTTGCATCGCTACTACTTGTTTTCCAGCAAGCTCACCAATAACAAGCTGTCCAGCGTGACCTTCTACAGTCGATACAGGAAATTCAGGAATATCTGAGTATGGTATTATAACTGGGTTTTGAATTTCTTCCGCAAGGATTCCTAGACCAGAGCCTAAGATCAAACCTATTTTTGGAGTAGAAGTAAGTTTTGATTGAATAAAATCTGCAGATGTCTGTAATTGTTTTGACATGTTCATTTCCCCCTTAACTTAACCTTAAAGTTGATTTAAAAAGCTTTGACCGATACTTGGTTTTTTCACATCATAAATCTCAGCGATGGTCGCACCAATATCAGCGAACGTGTTCCCTACGTTAAGTTCTTTACCTTCTTTAATTCCTTTGTAATACACCATCAATGGCACATATTCACGCGTGTGATCTGTACCATGATGAACAGGATCGTTTCCATGGTCAGCTGTGATGATAAGCAGATCGTCTTCTTTTAGCTTTTCAAGAACCTCTGGCAATCGAGCATCAAATTCTTCTAATGCCTGACCATATCCTTTTGGATCTCTTCTATGTCCGAACAATGCATCAAAATCAACCAAGTTCAAAAAGTTTAGACCTGTAAAGTCTTCATCCATGGATTTTACAAGCTTGTCCATCCCATCCATGTTCGATTTCGTACGAATGGCTTTCGTCACACCTTCACCGTCAAAGATATCAGAGATCTTACCTAGTGCGATGCTGTCGTATCCTGCGTCTTCTAACTCGTTCATAACCGTTCTTCCGAAAGGTTTTAGGGCATAGTCGTGACGGTTAGACGTTCTTTCAAATGCTCCTGATTCACCTTTAAACGGACGAGCAATGATTCTTCCTAACATATACTTGCCTTCACGCGTCATTTCTCTCGCCGTTTCGCAGATTTCATATAATTCTTCTAGCGGAACGACATCCTCATGAGCTGCAATCTGCAACACAGAGTCAGCAGACGTATAAACGATCAACTTTCCTGTTTTCACATGCTCTTCTCCGAGCTCAGTAATAATTTCAGTACCTGACGCAGCTTTGTTCCCTAGAATTCCTCTACCCCATTTTTCGGTAAGCATGTCGATCAACTCATCAGGAAAGCCATCCGGAAACGTTTGAAAAGGTTCTTGTATGTGAAGACCCATGATCTCCCAATGTCCCGTCATCGTATCTTTACCATTTGAAAGTTCAGGAAGTTTCGCATAATGTCCGATTGGATTCGTTGCTTTCTGAATTCCTTCCATCGTCGAATCAATGTTTCCAAGACCTAGCTTTTCCATGTTCGGAACGTTGAGGCCGTTCATCTCACGTGCGATGTGCCCTAGCGTGTGAGCTCCTTTATCTCCGAATTTTTCTGCATCTGGCGCTTCACCAATTCCTACAGAATCCATTACGACTAAAAATGTTCTCTTAAAACGTGATTGTTTCATTTTGTCCTCCTGAAATTCGTACATTCACTTTATTTACTATTTCCTTATAGCAGAAACAACAAACAAATTCTTGATGATGTCAGAAGTCTGACATCTTATCAAAAAAAGAAAGCTCACGCCCTCGGATGGAAGGCGGAGTATACATCTTTTAATCTTGTTTTCGTTACATGGGTATAAATTTGTGTTGTGGAAATATCAGCATGTCCTAACATCTCTTGCACTGCACGCAGATCCGCTCCGTTTTCTAATAGATGAGTTGCGAACGAATGACGAAGTGTATGCGGTGTAAGTTCCTTTTCGATATGAGCTTTTCTTGCTAGTTGCTTTAATATCTTCCAAAATCCCTGGCGAGACAAACGATTTCCGTGATGATTCAAAAAGAGTGCATCTGTCTTCTTGCCTTTTAACATGATTGAACGTCCATTTTGCAGATATCGTTCGATTGCTGTTTGGGCCATCTTTCCTAAAGGGATGATTCTTTCTTTGTTCCCTTTGCCGATACAGCGGATGAATCCCATATCTAAATGGACATCTCCTATATTAAGCTGCACAAGTTCTGAAACTCGAATGCCAGTTGCATACAAAAGCTCGAGCATGCCCTTATCTCTTTGTGAGAATGGATCGTTCGCAGCAGGTGTGTCTAACAGTGCTTCAACCTCATCTGTAGATAGAACTTTCGGAAGCTTCCGCTCTGTTTTAGGTGTTTCAATATGTACAGAAGGATCTTGATTAGAGACCTTCTCTCTTAAAAGAAACTGGTGAAAAGACCGAATAGACGCAATGTTGCGCGCTAGCGTCGTGGAAGCCTTACCATTCTCTTTTAAAAATAAAAGATATCCCATTATATGATTACGGTCAATCTCATGAATAGTTTCAAGAGATTCGACTTTTTCGAGATACCGTACATATTGAGTTAAATCTCTCTTATAGGAGTCGATTGTGTTCTTTGAGAGGGCTCGTTCTACAATAATGTATTGAAGAAAATCCTGAACATGATCGTTCACTCTACCCCTCCTTACTCACCGGTCTGATAAAAATAAAAAAGTCTTTTTACAGCGTTTGAGTCCTTATCAGAACTCAAGTTAAAGACTTTAACAGCTTTACCTTTTGGTTCGTCATATCTATGATAGTTTTCATATTCTTGATTAATCCAAAGCAAACCGAAATAAAACACGAGCGTGCAAATTGAAAAAGCAAAGAACACCTTTGTTGTATTCCAAACCATTTTCATCCAGGAAATCATCATGTCCACCCCTGTCCTCATATAGTACAGGTTATGCCCACATGTTCCCCGATTATACATAAAAGTTGAATCTACACATCATACGTTACCCGATTCTTGGGACTTTGTAAATATTCTTTGCCTAATATCTTCTAAATGAGTGTTAATTCCTCTTAGATAATAGTTCCCGATTTCAATGCTATAGAGCAAAATACAAAAAGGAAGCGCTACTCTTCGCTTCCTTCACCTTCATTATTATCCTTAGGATGACATCTGTGACAGATTCCATGAAATGTCAGTCTGTGATCTTTAATTTTAAAATTCCAGCCTTCTTCAACTACTTTTTCCACATCGCCAAGAAGGTCTTCTTGTATTTCGTCCACCGCTCCACATTCGATACAAACGAGATGATGATGAAAATGATCAGCACCTTCTGTTCTAAGATCGTAACGGGATACCCCATCCCCAAAGTTAATCTTATCGACTACCTTAAGTTCGGTTAAGAGTTCCAGAGTACGGTAAACGGTCGCCAAACCAATCTCTGGCGCCTTTTCTTTTACGAGCAGATAAACATCTTCCGCACTTAAATGATCTTCTTCGTTTTCGAGGAGGACTCTCACGGTCGCCTCACGCTGTGGAGTCAGCTTATAACTTTGTGAATGCAGCTGTTTTTTGATACGGTCGATTCTGCTTTCCATACCCTTTTCCTCCTTATGTATGCACAAGATAATTATAAGCAAGGAGAAAAAAGTTGTCAATTTAAAGTCATTTTAATTAACGATTTAAACTTATTATAAACAAATAATTATTCTTCCTAGTTATATTGACCATTTGATTACTTGTTCCATAAGGGCTGGCGTAAAAAAGGCTTCCATCGTTGAAGCAAGTAATACCATGACACCTACACCCGCGACTAATAATGTATATCTTAACAGCTGAGGCAAAAAGGGCATGTGGTGCCTTTTAAAAGCCAGTTGACGGATCATTTTAAAAGAAAAAGCAACTGCAGCGACTGTTACGATAATAAAAGCAGGTATTAATAGTACGTTTTGTGGGAGAACAGATACAAATGATAATAAAAAACCGTACCATCCCATTTGATTCACTAAGAATCCTACTGTAAAACCGATCACTACCCCTTTTAAGAACAGCATAACTAAAATAACAGGCAGCCCGATTACAGATAAACCTAGAATCCACATGAGACCCATATATTTTAAATAATGGCCAAAGCTTTGAAAGAACATGTCTGTTTTGCTCGTAAATCCACCTTCAGCAGCTTGAACAAAAAAACGTGATAAATACGTGTATAGATCTTGTTTTTGATTCAGACTCAACGAATTAACGATGATTGCCCCAAAAATGACACCCATTAAAAAGAGAACACCAACAAACGCATACAACGTTTTATTTTCTTCAAGATGCCGCTGCATGTAATAGCGCGCACTCTCCATATGTAAGCCTCCTCCACCGAATCTCTTAATCCTATTCTATGAATCAGGGGAGAAGGTATGTCTTATTTTTTACTTTTACTAGGATGATTGAGAATTACTTTTCCGTAAGTTCCGCCTCCACCTATTTGGACAGAGAGTTCTCCATTTCTAGCAGATAGGATCTGTTCTGCTATAGCTGGTTTAACAATTTCCTCCAGCTGACTTTGGGTAGAAGAATGTATGATATCCATGTCTGTTCCAATCGCTTCACGCAGTTTAACTAAAGATTTTGGACCTAATCCTGGTATGAACTCGAGCGGTATCTGATGAATATACGGGGGTCTGTTTACTTTACTTGTTCTTGTACCTTGAAGTTCATTGATCCGGTCGTTGACTCCCTTTATGAACTTCTTACTTCCACATTTAACGCAATTCACACTGTTTGGTGGGTATACTTCAAAACATGTTTCACAAACCGAATTATAGTATTTACCGAGATAAGGATTGAGACCATAATTTGCAATGATCTCTCTACCATTTTTTCCTTGAAGAGCCATTTTAAATTCTTTAAACGATGGTTTCTTTAAGGAGAGCATTTGATACTCACGCGCGATTTTCTCTAATGAATGGGCATCAGAATTGGTTAAGAAGGTGAATGGAGAAAGCTCTTCAAGCCGTGATGCCATCTCGGTATTTGAACTTAAACCTAGTTCAACACCATCTATCATAGCTGGATCTAACACTTCCGTTAGAGAAGAATCTACTCCTTTTCCGTATAAACTTTTGAACGGAGTAAAAATATGGGCTGGAATAAATAACCCACCAGCGTTCTTCACAAACTCCTGAAGTTCAAGAGCACTGCCGTACATCCGTTGAGAACTTAGATGGATGTTCTTCATTCGAGGAGTTAGCCATGCACTTAACCTCTCCATCGTAGCAAGACTCGGCATATATACAAGAACGTGGATCGGCCCTTTACAATGTTCATCGTTTATCTCAATCTCGGCCCCTGGTATTAGTGTTAATCCATCAATCAATAAGCCGCCTTCTTCGTGCTCTTGCAAGTAACCATTTTGTTCAAGTTCTTTTAATTCCTGAAGTACTTCAGGCGAATGACAATCAATGATTCCTATGACATCCATACCTTTTACATGTTTGGCTACGCGTAAAATATTGCGAAGTGTCAGGGATCTTGAACCTGTAATCTTGATCGCTTTTCCTGTTTGAGATGCTCCGATGTGAATATGCATATCTGCAAAGAACGGCAGAAGTTTATTTTTTGACTGCACGGTTTAACTCCATATACATGACACTGTAAGCTGTTTTTGCATCATGAATTTTTTCTTGTTTCATCAATTCTTTCGCTTCATCTACGCTTATTTCAAGTACGTTTAAGAATTCATCTTCATCTGTCATCTGGTCACCTTGTTTTGTAAGAGTGTTCGTATAGTAGAGATGAATCAGTTCATCTGCAAATCCTGGAGAGGTGTAGAAAGAGCCGATGGACTCCATAGATTCGCAAGCAAAGCCCGTTTCTTCTAACAACTCACGCTTGGCGCATTCTAATGGATCTTCTCCTTTTTCAAGCTTACCTGCTGGAATTTCAATGATCGTCTTTTCGAGTGGTTTTCGGAACTGCTCTACCATTAACATTTTACCTTCATCTGTTACGGCTAGTACCGCTACTGCTCCAGGGTGTTTAACAATCTCTCGTTTCCCTATCTTCTTATTAGGTAGTTCTACTTCTTCTATATATAGATCAATGATTTTACCGCTGTATACCTGTTCTTTGCTTACCGTTTTTTCGTATAAGTTTTCCATATTCCACACTCCAATGGTCTATTTATCTTCTTTTCTACATAAAGTCTATCATACTTTGGAATACTGCATTTAATAGGACGATAAGGGAGGCATAGCAGATGAAGATCTATCTTCAACCTAAAGGGATCACGCTTGTGGGCAAGGCTTGGCAGATCAAATATATGCTACAAAATTATAGTAAGCAGCATGAACTTGTTCAAGACTGGATCAACGCCACTTCTCCGAAAAAATAAACGCACCTTGACGGCTGACGATGTGAATTTTTATTCGCATCTTTTTTTGTGCGGAGTTTTTTCTTTTTTCATGTCATTATGATAGGTTTAGAACAGAAACAAATTGAATGAAGTTGAGGTGAAAAGGATGAAAAAAAGAAGACTAGGTTCTTCTGATCTGTATGTGAGTGAACTGAGCTTAGGATGTATGTCACTTGCTCCCGAGTTAGGGAACGAGAACGAGAAAATCGTGAAGACTGCGCTCGATCATGGTATTAACTATTTTGACACAGCCGATTTATACGGGTTTGGGTGGAATGAAGAGTTTATTGGCAAAACACTAAAAGATGTTCGACAAGACATCATTCTTGCTACAAAAGGCGGAAATGATTGGAGTCAACCTGGAGACGGTTGGAAGTGGAATCCTTCTAAAGCTTACATAAAATCCGCCTTAAAAGACAGCCTAAAACGTCTGCAAACTGATTATATTGATCTTTACCAGCTGCACGGAGGGACGATCGATGATCCCCTGGATGAAACGATCGAGGCTTTTGATGAACTCGTGTCTGAAGGATATATTCGTTATTACGGTATTTCATCTATACGGCCGAACACGATCAACTATTTTGCAGAGCACTCGAATATTCAAAGCATCATGATGCAATACAGTTTGTTGGATAGACGTCCTGAAGAACTGTTTCCTTTTCTCGCGTCAAAGGATTTAAGTGTTATCGCAAGAGGGCCTGTTGCAAAAGGGTGGTTGAGTGAAAAAGCATTTCAAAAGAGTGCTGATGGCAAGTTTCTTCATCATACCGGCGCTGACATACAAAAAAAGATCGAGAAATCTAAAGATGTCTTAGGTGATAAAAACATCACACATGCAGCGTTGCAATATGTGTTGCAACAAAAGCCAGTGGCAACGGCGTCTGCTGGTGCAAGCTCTGTTGAACAACTTTTAGAAAATATCAAAACCTTTGAATCTCCACCATTAAGTGAAGCTGAGTCAGAGTCATTGCGCTCTATTTTTCCAGCTGAAATCTACGAAACGCACCGAGCATAATCCAATAGAAAAAGTCCCGTTGCAGCGATATCGCTTCACGGGACTTTTTTTATACTAGTTTTAGTAACATCGCAATTCCTTGCCCACCGCCAATGCATAGGCTCGCTATTCCATACTTTTCTTGACGTTGTTTCATTTCATAACTCAATGTAAGCAATAGCCTTGCACCACTTGCACCTACAGGGTGACCGAGTGCAATCGCTCCTCCATTCACGTTCGTTTTTTCGCGGTCTAATTGTAGTTCTTTTTCTACAGCTAAGTATTGAGAACTAAACGCTTCGTTGATTTCAAACAAACCAATGTCATCGATGGAAAGACCTGTTTTTTGCAGCAGTTTCTGAATCGCAGGTACAGGACCAATTCCCATCACCGATGGATCGACGCCTGTTACTGCCCATGAAACGATCTCTACGAGCGGTTTTAAACCTTTCTCTTTGACCGATTTTTCGTGAGCAAGAATAAGCGACACGGCGCCATCGTTAATAGAAGAAGAATTCCCTGCTGTAACTGTTCCGTCTTTTTGAAAAGATGGCCTCAATTCGCCAAGCAAAGAAACAGATGTTTCAGGTTTGATCCCTTCATCCTCTGTAAAAAGAGCTCCGTTTTTTAGTGGTACTGAAACGATTTCTTTTGTAAATCTTCCACTCTCTCTTGCTTCAGCCGCTTTTCTATGACTGAGACTTGCATACTCATCTTGCTCTCCTCGTGTAATGGAATATTGATCAGCTAAATTTTCAGCTGTAATACCCATGCCACACCCAATGTATTCATCACTCAACGTCTGAAGTAGCATATCATCAAACGTGATTGGGCCAAACTTTTGATTATGAAACCGGTGGTAAAAAGAAACGTGTGGCGACTGTGACATATTTTCAATGCCTCCAGAAAGCGCGATTCCTTCTTCCTGATCACGTAGGTTCTGCATCGCTGAAACGACAGCTTGCAATCCAGATCCACATAAGCGGTTGACGAGCATGGCAGGAACGTCTGCTGGCACTCCTGCTCTTAAAGCAGTATGTCGCGCTACATATGCGGCATTCTTGCTCGAATGAATAACATTACCATAAACTACATCCGTTATATCTGCTGGAGAAATGTTGGCACGTTTCATCGCCTCTAGAGCAGATATCTCACCTAAGTCTGTTGGACTCACACCGGTCAAGGATTTTCCATATGATCCGAACGGCGTTCTAGCCCCATCTATAATATAGATAGCCATGTGATTGCACCTCATTATTTAAAAGATTAAGAACTTTGTATGGATCATAAACTTTATCGTGCATGGCATATAGTGAAGAATTTATTAATAAGCGTTTAGCTTAACATCCTCTGCAACAGATAGTTTTGCCTCTGTGGAATTTACTACATCCTCAACAGAATATCCTTCTGCTACTTCTCTTAACACAAGACCTTTATCAGAAACGTCCATAACAGCACGATCGGTGATGATTCGTTCTACGACACCTTTTCCTGTTAGGGGAAGCTGACATTGTTTTAAGATCTTACTGTCACCCGCTTTGTTCACATGTTCCATGATGACGATGATCTTCTTTGCTCCATGCACAAGATCCATCGCCCCACCCATTCCTTTTATCATCTTACCTGGAATCATCCAGTTAGCTAGATCACCATTCTCTGAAACTTCCATTCCACCTAGTATCGCGATATCGATGTGACCGCCACGTATCATGGCAAACGACTCAGAACTGTCAAAATAAGAAGCTCCTTTAATTGCCGTTACGGTCTCTTTCCCTGCATTGATCAGATCGGGATCAACTTCACTTTCAAGCGGATAAGGGCCGATCCCTAAAAGTCCGTTCTCTGACTGTAGAACGACTTCTTTATTATCGGAAATAAAATTGGCAACCATCGTTGGCATTCCGATCCCTAAATTTACATAAAATCCTGATTCGATCTCTTTTTCAGCTCTTTTAGCAATTCTTTCTCTAATATTCATAATGGTCTCCCTCCTCTTACCCTTGTTTTACAGTTAGTCGTTCAATGCGTTTTTCTTGTGTTCCGACAATCAACTTTTGAACATATACTCCTGGTGTATGTATGTAATCTGGGTGCAGATCACCGATCTCAACAATCTCTTCTACTTCAGCAATCGTCACTTTTCCTGCCGCCGCAATCATCGGATTAAAGTTACGAGCTGTTTTGTTATAGATCAGGTTCCCTGCTTTATCTCCTTTTGCTGCGCGAATCAAGCTGAAGTCAGCTACAATTCCCTCTTCTAGCAGATATTCCTTATCGTTAAACGTACGTGTTTCTTTTCCTTCAGCAATCGGTGTTCCTACTCCAGCAGGTGTGTAGAACGCTGGAATTCCTGCACCGCCTGCCCTAATTCTTTCAGCAAGTGTACCTTGTGGAATCAAGTCTACTTCTATCTCACCTGATAATACTTGTCTCTCAAACTCTTTGTTTTCACCTACGTAAGAACCTACCATCTTTTTGATCTGTTTGTTTTTTAGTAAAAGGCCAAGCCCCCAATCGTCCACTCCACAATTGTTCGAAATGACGGTAAGATCTTTCGTTCCTTTTTCTACTAGTGCTAAGATTAAGTTTTCAGGAATTCCAACAAGTCCGAACCCCCCTACTAAAAGGGTAGATCCATCTTTTATATCTGCTACAGCTTCAATTGCTGAGTTCAATATTGGTTTCATTTTTCTCTCTCCTTTTCATACGATCATTGTCTTTAATCATTCATTTATTTTTCTTCGTTCTCAAAAACCGATGCTACCCCTTGGCCACCACCAATACAGAGCGTTGCAAGACCACGTTTTGCATTTCTGCGTTTCATCTCATGAAGCAATGTCACGACAATCCTTGCTCCACTTGCTCCGATTGGATGCCCGAGTGCGATCGCTCCACCGTTCACATTCAATTTTTCTTTATCAAATTCAAGATCCTTGCCAACAGCTAACGATTGACTCGCAAATGCTTCATTTGCCTCAACAAGGTCAAAGTCATTCATGCTTAACTCAGTCTTCTTTAACAGTTTCTTAACGGCTTCCACTGGTCCGATACCCATCACTTCTGGTGCAACACCCGCGCTCGCGTTGGCTTTTACGACGGCAATCGGTTTTAGTCCTAGTTCTTCGGCTTTCTTTCTGCTCATCACAACAAGTGCTGCTGCACCATCATTGATGCCTGACGCATTACCCGCCGTAACCATGCCATCTTTCTTGAATGCCGGGCGAAGTTTTCCTAACTTTTCAGCCGTCGAACTCGGCTTCGGATATTCATCTGTATCAACTATAAGCGGATCACCTTTACGTTGAGGAATTTCAACCGGTGTGATCTCGTCATTAAATTTCCCTTGTTCTTGAGCTTGTGCACATTTTCTTTGGCTTTCTGCTGCGAACTCATCTAGCTCTTCACGAGACAATGAGTGTGTCTCACATAGATTTTCCGCTGTAATTCCCATATGATAATCACCAAATGCACACCATAATCCGTCTTGAATCATGGAATCTACCATAGGAGCGTTACCCATTCGAAGTCCATCCCTTGCTCCGTTCAAAAGATAAGGAGCTTGGCTCATGTTTTCCATCCCACCGCAAACGATAATATCTGCTTCATCCAGCCAGATTGCTTGACACGCTAGATGAATAGCCTTAAGACCTGAACCGCATACTTTATTAATGGTCATACTCGATACTTCATTCGGCAATCCAGCTTTAATGGCTGCTTGTCGGGCTGGGTTCTGTCCGAGGCCTGCTTGCAGAACATTTCCCATGATGACTTCATCTACTGAATCATGTGGGATACCCGCTTTTTTTAATGCATCTTTAATCGCGATAGCTCCTAAATCTGTTGCGGCAACCGTTTTGAAACTTCCCATAAAGCTTCCGATCGGCGTTCTGACAGCGCTTACAACTACAGCATCTCTCTCCCTTGAAACCATGACTAGTCTCCTCCTTGTAGATCTCTTTTTAAATTTCTGAAAATTCCTTTTTATCATACCATAACAAGTTAAATGTGTTGCAACAGACGATTTTTTTTAGTTAAAATAACATTAGGAAAACGTTTTCAAGAAAGGGGTTTACATTAGTGGACTTACCTGAACGAGTTACGCTTATAGAAGTCGGGCCGCGAGATGGCCTTCAGAACGAGAAAAATTTAATACCTGCAAAGAATAAGATAGAATTCATTTCACTACTAAAAAATGCAGGTTTTCAAGAAATGGAGCTCACCTCGTTCGTTTCACCGAAATGGGTTCCTCAAATGCAAGATGCATCTGTAATTATCGATAGCTGCCTAGACGATCAACGAAACTTTGTCCTTGCTCCAAACCAAAAAGGAATCGACTTAGCTGTTGAATCTGGAGTGAAGCATATTGCGGTGTTTGTCGGTGTCAGTGACACGTTCAACAAGAAGAATATTAACAAATCTACAGAAGAGAGCATGAATGAATTAAGACCTCTGATTCAAGATTTAAAGCGCAGAGGATTTTTTGTTAGGGCTTGTATCTCTACCAGTTTTTATTGCCCGTTCGAAGGAAAGATTGATGAACAGGATGTTTTAAAAATTTGCCTGGACTTTGAGGAGATGGGTGTTGATGAACTGAGTGTGGCAGACACAATCGGTATGGCTAATCCATCAGAATGCTTTGAACTGTTTACCCTTTTAAAACATCATCTGAGGGGTACAACACTTTTAACCGCTCATTTTCACGATACGAGAGGAATGGCTCTCTCAAACATTTTTGCGAGTCTTCAAGCTGGCATCGACCGCTTCGATACTTCAGCAGGAGGCCTTGGCGGATGTCCATTTGCACCCGGAGCTTCAGGCAACGTAGCATCTGAAGACGTTGTTTACATGCTTTCTCAAATGGGAATATCAACAGGTATTAACCTTGATAAACTGCTTGAAGCAGCAGCTTACATATCTCCTCATCTTTCAAAATCTGTTTCAAGCAAGCAGTTTCAACTGTTAAAGAACGTTCCTCAGCATTAACAAAACAAAACACGGGCTTTTTACATGCCCGTGTTTTGTTTCGTTCTATCGTAAAATTTCATTGAAGGATTCAGCATCTCTCCAGGGCTTTTTAATGAAAAGTGGTTGCCTGTTGGAGCATCGATCGTCATCTTTTCAGCAAAGAAAACTGCTGTATTGTACTCCATGAAAAGATCTGGACCATTCGTCTCAATTTTTGTATCGTTTTCTTCTGTTTGATCAACTAGGACTAGGGCAGCTACACCACTCACAACGCAGCCGCAACCTTCTGTATCATGTTTGAGTTTTAAATAACCTGCATTACCTTGCATCTTTTTTTCCAAACGCTCTAATGCTGTGTCAGTAAATACGATTTCCATTTATTTTTCTAACTCACCCTTCTTTTTTAATTCTTTTATTGCCCAATTACACCAGGACAACCAGCTCTCCATGTATCGTATGGCAAATTCAATAGTTAGATATTCACCCAACTCATTCTCTTTGTACGTACCGTTCGGAAAATGATCGTCTAACCATTGCTTTGTCATCTCTAAACCCATTTTATGATGATTCTTACTCGTCTCTAAAAAGTTTATCGCTTTGTCTGTAGGGATAAAATGAAACATAGATACCCTTAACAACAGATCGTCTTTAAGCTTTGGTGCATTTACAGGTTTATTCAGCATCCATTCTAGCAACTGTTCAAAACCTTTATCCGTAATCGCATATATCTTCTTATCTGGATAATCACTTTGCTGTACGGTCTTAGATTGTGTGAGTCCTTCTTCTTCCATCTTTAAAAGTTCTCTATAGATCTGCGTGTGATGGGCTGTCCAAAAATGAATAACTGTTTCTTTAAATTGCTGTGTTAACTCGTAACCTGTTGCTTCATTTTTCGCCAATAAACCTAACAGCGCATACCTTAACGCCATGTGATACCCTTCTTTCTTTCTGTACTGTTTTGCATTGTAACACATTTTTCACAATTTTTTTATCCTTAATACTTGATATAAATCTTATACAGCTATTATATTATAGATAAACATATGTGAAAATACACATATGCAAAATAAAAACATACGTAGGAGAGGAAACAATGAACTGGTTAACACGATTTAGTTTAAAAAATCCAGTAGCAATATTCATCTTTTCATTTTTACTCATTGTTGGTGGAGTCTTCTCGTTCACGAATTTAAAAGTGGACCTACTCCCAAATGTTGAGTTTCCACAACTGACCGTTCAAACCGTTTATCCAGGAGCATCTCCTGAAGATGTGAACGAGCAAGTAACAGACAAACTAGAAACTCAACTGAAGCAAGTAGAGGATGTAAAAACCGTTAAGAGTTCTTCAAACGAAAGTATATCTATCATTAGTATGGATTTCCCTTTCACCGCAAATATGGATGAAGTAGAAGATCAAGTCAAATCCATCATTTCAGAAACGGATCTCCCTGAAGATGTAGAACCAGAGGTAAGTCGTTTCTCATTTGGAACCATTCCTATCTACAATATTTCTCTATTCCCTGAAAAAGAAGGAGAAAACATTCAAGCATTCGTTAATGACGAATTGGTTCCAGAACTTAAAAAGATTCAAGGTGTGAACAACGTATCTGTAGGTGGCGTTAAAGAAACATTCGTCTCGATCACACTTGATAAAGAAAAAGCAAAAGAAGCCGGCATCACCTTAAACGCCGTTAAAGAGGCGATTAACAGCCGTGACCTTTCATTCCCTGCTGGTACCGTAACCGATGACTCGATTACAGTCCCAGTTCGTGTTGAAGAAGTGGTCGATACGGTTGCTGAGCTTAAGAAGATTACAATTTCCTCAAGTCAAGGCGCACCTGCTCAGTCTCCAGGTGGAGCTGGCGGAGGAGCACCTGGTGAAGCAGGTCAACCAGGAGCTGGAGGTGGTGCTCCAGGCGGACAAAGCGCACCTGGTGGAGCACAAGCACCTCAAGCACCAGCAAGCTTAAAGCTTGGTGATCTTGCTGAAGTTAAGGAAACAGATGATGTTAGTGAGATTACAAGATATAACCAAAAAGCTTCACTCTCTATGGCCGTAACAAAGAAACAAGATGCAAATACGGTCGAGGTCGCTGACAAAGTGCTAGAAGTCCTGAACAAAAATAAATATGATGATAAGTTAGATTATGCTATTGGTTTCGGCCAGGCGGAAGGTATTAAAGATTCTGTAAACACACTTGTTAAAGAAGGATTGTTTGGAGCATTATTCGCTTCATTAGCAGTACTTATATTCCTTCGAAACTTTAGAGCAACAATCATTGCGATCATCTCGATCCCGCTTTCACTGCTCGTGTCAGCTATCTTCCTAGACCGCCTTGATATCACATTAAATATTATGACACTCGGCGGAATGGCAGTTGCCGTCGGACGCGTTGTAGATGATAGTATCGTGGTTATCGAGAATATCTTTAGAAGAATCCGTAAAACGGATGGTGATTACGATCGTGATGAGCTGATCATTGACTCTACACGCGAAATCTTAAAAGCAATCGTATCTTCTACGATTACAACCGTTGTAGTATTCTTGCCGCTTGGTCTTGTCGGTGGTATTACAGGTGAGTTCTTCTTACCGTTTGCTTTAACCGTTGTATTTGCATTATTAGCATCACTGATCGTTGCTGTTACAATCGTACCTATATTAGCAAAATATGCATTTAAAACCGTTAAACCAGAAAAGAACGATGGTCCATTGCAACGTGGTTATGAAAAACTGATCAAAGCCTCATTGAACCATAAAATTCTAGTTCTTTTCACTTCATTCATTCTTTTAGGCGGATCTTTCTTCCTTGCAACAAAGCTTGGAATGGTGTTCCTGCCGAATGAAGAACAAAAAACATTAACGATTAACGTTGAATTACCTGCAAGTACAAATGTAACAAAGACGAACGAAGTGTCTTTAGAAGTTGAAGAGTACCTCTCTAAGCGCGGTACGATTGAAGATGTAACAGCTGGTATCGGTTCTCGTGATTTCCAAACCGGTCTTAAGCGTCAAAATGTTGCCAACTATTTTGTTAACCTCAAAAAAGAAGCAAACATTGATACAGAATTAAAAGAGCTAGAAAAAGATATTAAAGAAATCACAGACGAAAAAGCAGAAGGAACCGTAATCAGCTTGCAGGAAGTTTCAAGCGGCGGGCCTCCAGCTAATAACGAAGTCAATATTGATCTATATTCAAACAACTTAGAAGATCTGCAGAAAGCAGCAAGTGAAGTTGAAGAGTACATGAAGACGATTGATTCGATCAAGTATGTATCAAACAACTTTAAAGATACACAAAAACAATGGGCTGTTGACATTGATACCGAAAAAGCAGCTGAAAAAGGCGTATCAGGCTTCGCTATTCTAGGAGCAGTCTCAGATGTAACAAAACCCGTTGAGGTAGGAGAACTTACATTAGACGGCGATCAAAAGAATGTGAAAGTCGAATATGACGAAGCAGTTAAATCTCTTGATGAGATTAAGGATCTAACTGTATTTGGTTCATCCGGTCCGGTTAAAATCTCAGACGTTGCCGAAGTAACGGAGAAAGACACTGTAACTGGAATCCAAAAGCTTGATGGTAAGATTTATGCACAAGTCTCTGCACAAGTAAAAGGAGACAACGTTCAAAAAGTAACACAAGACGTTATTAAAGGCGTTGAAGATAATGTAGACCTTCCTTCTTCTGTATCTACAGAAGGTGGCGGAGGAAGCGAAGAAACGATGGATACGTTCAAAGATCTTGGCCTTGCGATGCTAGTTGCGATCGGTCTCGTTTACTTAACGATGTTGATCACATTTGGTCGAGCACGCATTCCGTTCATCATCCTTTCTTCCCTCATATTCGTTCCTGTTGGAGCAATCGGAGGATTATACTTGATCGACGAACCATTATCTGTGAGTGCGATGATCGGAATACTCATGCTGATCGGTATCGTTACGACGAATGCGATCGTATTGGTAGACCGCATCGGACAAAACCGTGAGATTAAAGGTATGCCAGTTCGCGAGGCGCTATTAGAAGCTGGTAAAACTCGTTTACGACCGATATTAATGACAGCATTTGCGACAATTGCAGCATTAATTCCACTTGCATTAACAACGTCGTCAGGAACACTGATCTCTAAAGGATTAGCGATCGTTGTAATTGGTGGTCTAACGACTTCTACACTATTAACATTGATCATCGTACCTGTTCTATATGAGTTATTCTTTAGAAGACAGGCGAAGCGTGAAAAAGCTAAATTAAATTCTTAAACAAAAAGAGTACAGCCCGGGTTTTACTTCCGGCTGTACTCTTTTTTGCTTTATGTAAGAGCTGCAAAATAATATTTGGCATCCCACTGAGCTTGTACAAAAAATTCGTAAGCCATATAACACTTGTATACAGCATATATACCGAACAGTGCAACGATCCCCATGAGTTCCCTTTTTCTTTCCGCAACCTTTTTATAGAAGATATACCCTATCATTCCAATAAAGATCAGATATAAAATATAGATAATTAAGGAGAATTTTTGTACGCTCATCTCATTAACTGCTTCCCTAAATTGATCTAGCTCTCTTTGATTATTTTTATCCTCTTTAAGCTCACTCTGTTTTTTGCCGTCACCTATACTCCAAGTCAATGTTTCACCATCTGCTTTTATGTTGTAGTGAAAGTCCCCTGCCTTTTTCTCAGCAACTATCTGTGGTGAAGCAAAAACACAAGTTTGGGACAGATTTAAAAGAAAAAGAATCATGACAAAAAGCTTAAATGAAATTCGCAATCAAACTCCCTCCCATTTGTAGTCCGCTTCCCTTTATTATCTCCGTGACCTCTATACCTCACATTAGTCGGCCTATTATAGTTTAAAGAATTACCCTTCTTTATTCTAAAGCACTACATACTTTTCCATCATTTTGCACATCGGGACTATAGACCTTGTTTCGGCCACTCTACTTATGGGAAATATATCAGCAATCATCTCGTACAGGAGGCTTCAGATTATGAAACAAATCTGCTCTCAAAAAGTAATCGTTACCGCTAAATATACAGTGAGTAAAGCCATTGAGATTATGCATTCTGCTAAGAGACTTAACAGCCAGCTATTTTTAAGTAAAGATGGTATTACCATTCATGCTACAGGATTATCACAGCTCGTAGCATTCTTTTTAACGTTAAAAGAAGGAGATTCTTTTCTTTATATCGTTGAAGGCGCTGATGCTGAGTCAGCGATGAGTCTGATCTTACCTCCAGAGCAACCTTCTTAATTTCTACAACCCTACCTTTGCCTTCATCTTCTTCTTAAATATCATGGGTAGACCGACAAGGACAAATAAAAGAGTAGTGCCGATCCAAACAACTTTTTTGCTTCCAGACGTCATGGAGGTACCTAAGTACGTGTAAGCAATTGTTCCAGGAATGATTCCTATTGCTGTAGCGATCGCATAGTCTCTAAACTTTACCTTTGTTAAAGAAGTTAAATAACTAACGAGATCGAAATTCAATACCGGAAGCAACCTTAACAATAGAACAAATCGAATGCCTTCTCTTTCAATCTTGTTGCGTACTTTTTCGTAGTTTTCGTTTTTCCATTGTTTATTTTTCTTAAAACGGCCAAGGCGGTTGATCGCGAAATACGTTAGGAGTCCTCCTCCTAGCGATCCGAGATATGTATACAGACATCCCCAATAAAAACCAAACGACAAACCGCTTGTTATGGCAAATATGGAAGATGGAAATAACACAAAAGGCCTCACTGTATAAAGGACAACAAAGATAAAAGGTGCGATCCATCCCCACTGTACGATCCAATTTCTAAATTCTTCAGGACTAAATCCCTTATAATTCTTTTGCAGCCAGAGAAATAAAATGATTAAGCCAGCAACCAATAACGTAAGATATAGCCACTTTTTTGTAGGTTTCATGTTTCCTCCATGTGAAAGTTTCATTTAGTAAGCATTTTTCCTTCTTATGCACATATCCATACATAGTGTGATTGGCAAAGGAGGTCATCTATTATGATTGTAAAAGCTACTCGGCCTATTTATGCAGAGCGTGCTGCTAAACTTGTTGAGCTAACAGGCAGTTTTACAGAATCTATCTATTTGCAAAAAGGAGACCGAACAGCTGACGGAAAAAGCTTTCTCGGTATCATTGCGTTGTCTATCTATCCAGAGGATTTTGTTGAAATTATTTGCGATCCACCTAATACTGAGCTAAAAGAAAAGATACTTTCATCCGGACTTTTTGCAAGCTGTAAATCTTAATCTTATTGCTCTTATTATTATCTTATTACACCGAACTCCTCTTTGGCTATTTCTTCCTGACTTATAAACTGTAAATGGCCAACTGAGTGAGTTAGAGACAACTAAAACACTTATTTTGTGGTGACGTGATCTTCGCACCTCAATAGGATGCATGCTTTTTCGCGTACACATGATTAGGATGATTATGTAATCAAATAAAGGCTTCGCATGAAATTCAACCCCATGCGAAGCCTTATTTTTCCTGTTTAAGAAAACTCGTGAAGAAAATGGATTTTTATATTTCGTTCAACGCTGCATTTAGAGAGTTAATTCTTGTTTGAAGTGGTATTTTCGCTTCATTTAGCATCTTTTTGTAAATTTCCAATATCTTAGTACTGTACGTTGTGCCTGGTATGGCCCATTTGCCGTTCAGCTGCGCCCAAGTCACAGCACTGCCTCTTTGGACATATTGAAACCTAGGATCAACAAGAGGATATTGTGAAGGTAGAGGCTTTGTAGACGTATAAGCAAACAAGTGCTGGATGTGTGCTAGAACGCCTTCTTGAGGCGTCTTAAACACAGCCGGTTCGTTCTTACCTGTCGCACCGATTCCTGCATAGTTATTCTGAGAAGCCTTGACGTTACCTTCAAACCGGAAGTACCCTGTTTCTTGAATAGCCTGAGCGAATGCTACATCCCCTCTGATTCCGTACACTTGTCCGATCTGAACATAAAGAGCAGCTACAGATGGCGCGTTCGGATTGACTTTCTTTACAAACCGATCCATCTCTTCTGCAGATAACATCGATGAGCCTTGTATCGTTAGGCCCTTCGGAGGCTCTGGATTTGGTTTTGGCGGTTCCTCGACTAGGGGCGGCTCATTTGTATTTTTCTCTATCACATAAGCATCTGCTACACCTTCTGAACGAATCTTTTTAGCGAAATTTTCTGCATATTCTCTTTTCTGAAAAGCTCCAGCTTGAACTCTGTAATAGGTTTTGCTTCCGCTTTTTATTTCATCAATAAAGGCAGTTATGTTTTGTTTAGCCAGGAGTGAAACCCGAGCAACAGCATTCTCTTTTTGTTCGAACGCACCTGCGATCACATTGAAGATTTGTGTTTGTGTGATCTGTATCTGTTTTTTTGGAAGAGAAAGACCTTGTGCGATTCCTTTTGCAACTGCTATAGACACGTCATTTTGAAAATCTTCTCTTTGTAAAAGAGCTAAATTTTTCTCATTATCCATGAAAAGTACTTCTAATAAGACAGCAGACTTTTTCGTTTCACGAAGCACGTGAAAATCAGCCTGTTTTTGCCCTCTGTCTCGCACACCGTACTTACTCATTACAGCCGCGACTGATGCATGCAAAACACCTTGTATCCTTTTCGTTTCAACACCTGCACGCAGATGCACATAGCTTTCGAAGCCTTCTCCTCCACCAATGTTTTGGTGGATGGACACAAACAGCTCTGCATTCTTGCTGTTTGCTACATTCGTTCTTTCTTCTAATGATACAGTTGTATCACCCGTTCGAGTCATGATGACCGTCACTTCATAGTTGTTTTGAAGATTAGCTTGTATCTTTTTGGCGATTGCCAGATTATATACTTTCTCAAAATGCTCTTTGTTTACCGCTCCTGGATCATTACCTCCATGGCCCGGGTCAATGATTATGACTTTCAAATTGTCACCTTCTTATTTGTCCGTTAGAAGCGCTTTTTAACAATGAAAATGGCGCTTACTTCTATTAAAAAGGATTTGGCGGTATACTAAAAGAGCCATATGACTATTTTTATAAAATTGGATATTCGACTAAGGTGGGTAACAGAATGGAAGCTGCTTTATTTGGAAGTGTTTTATCTGCATTAGCAACCGGTTTTGGTGCACTACCTGTTCTTTTCTGGTCTCAGGTAACACACCGGTTCCGCGACATACTGCTTGCTCTTACCGCAGGTATCATGGTCGCTGCTTCAACCTTCAGCTTGATTCCTCAAGCTCTTGAACTATCAAACTTAACAGTACTTACGATCGGTATTACACTCGGTACTTTAACACTCTTACTTTTAGAAAGGTTCGTCCCGCACGTTGATCTTGACCATTCGAAGATTTTTAAGGGTATCGATGCTAAAGCGTTTCTTGTTATTGCTGCAATCACGTTGCACAACCTGCCTGAAGGTCTTTCTGTTGGGGTCAGTTATGCTAGTGAGAATACCGGCCTTGGCGGTTTGATCGCATTTGCGATCGGGCTTCAAAACGCACCAGAGGGTCTGTTAGTAGCCCTTTTTCTCATTCATCAAAATATGAATCGATTTAAGGCTTTCCTTATTGCCACATTAACGGGTGCTGTTGAAATCGTTACGGCTTTGCTTGGGTATGTGCTCACTTCTTATGTAGAGAATCTTGTCCCTTATGGCCTTTCCTTTGCAGCCGGTGCCATGCTTTTTATCGTCTACAAAGAACTCATTCCTGAAAGCCATGGTGATGGTCACGCTCGATCCGCTACATTATCATTTATTGCCGGGCTCTTGATCATGATTTACTTAACGCAAATCTTTGGATAATAAACAGCAAAAACTATCTTCAGCGTTAGTTTTTGCTGTTTTTTTTGCGTCTATATTTCTTATGTGTCTATGCGTATTCAACGTCCATAATGTCAGTCAATTTTAAGATATGCATCCTTTTCTCGTCATCGAGCACCCTTAACTCTTTTTTATATTCGTCTATATAATGCACATGGCCTAAAAGCACGAGCGCCCTGCCTTTTTCAAAATACGTAAACTTTAGCCTTTGGTTCTCTTCCATCGCAACACAGATTGTCTCATTGAATTCTTCGTACTTTTGTTCATCTAATTCTGGCTTTCTTCCATAGTCCAGACCGTCCTGATGCTCTCTTAACATTTTCACATGCTCCGGCAGCATCATCGCTGTCCACTTAATCGTTCCTCTGTCACGAATCACCGTTCTTCCGCCCCCTTATGCCTTATGTCCACCTAAAAGTCGGCTTCTGTATAATGCTGTTCCTCCTTTTGTGTAAGAAACAGCCCGCAGAAGAGAGTTGGAGCCGTATTTTTGCCGAATATCATCCATAACATAGCCGATCTTTCTTTTTTTTGGATGGTCTAGAGAAAACAAAGTAAGTTGTGTTTCTGTATCTTCACAGACGTTAGAAAGAGCGATTGAAATCTTACGCACCGTCTCTCCCCGATAAAAGGTTTGCAGAAGCTCTAGACACACTTCATACAGCTCCATCGTAATGTTAGATGGCTGATCGATCGATTTAGAACGATGAAAGCCACCGCCACCCTCATCTTTGCTATATCCTAATCCAAAGCTGATCGTCCGCCCTGCTTTTCTTGCTCTTCTCGCACGTCTTGCCACTTCTTCACACATTTCCAAAATGACATGTTTGATCTCCGTTATATCCGTATAATCCCGAAGTAAAATCTGGCTTTTTCCGTAGCTGACCTGGCCTTGCATGATGGGCGCACCGATTTCAGACAGATCGATGCCCCATGCATGATGATAGAGTTGATTCCCCATGATCCCGAATTTTTTCTCTAAAAGTTCGAGCGGATAATGCGCGAGGTCACCGACTGTTACAATCCCCATCCTGTTTAAAGTCCGCTCTACTCTTGATCCGATTCCCCACATCTGGCTTAATGGGGATAGAGGCCATAGCTTCTGTTCTACATCTTCATACCCCCACTGCGCCACTCCTTTTTTCTTCGCTTCAAGATCGAGACAAAGCTTTGACATGAGCATGTTCGGGCCAATTCCGATCGCACACGGCAATCCAAATTCTCGCCAGATATCACGTCGAATTCTCTCAGCAAGTTCTTGTGCGCTTCCCCACAACCTTTCTGTTCCGTCAGCTTGAAGAAAACTTTCATCCACGCTATATGTGTGGATTGACTCTGGTGGAACATATCGGTGCAGCATCTTCGTGATCTCCATCGATCTTTCTAGGAAATAAGCCATCTGCGCATTTACAACAATAATGTTTTTATTCTTTGGAATCTCAAACAGCCGGTTGCCTGTGCGAATACCAAAATCAGCCTTTAGTCTCGGTGATGCTGCAAGCACAACACTTCCCTGTCTCTCCGTATCCCCTACTACTGCCAAATGACATGTCAGCGGATTTAACCCTAAGCGAACAGCAGCACAGCTTGCATAAAAACTTTTCATATCCATACATAAGATGGTGCGCTTAGGCATTTCATCATAGTTCATTCGACATACCCCTTTCATCAATTAGCGAACATCTGTTCTTTATATGTATACCCATTTTAACCGAATGTATGTTCTTATAACAATGGTAATTTTTTCAGCAAATTTTGCAGATTGACGTTTTCGAGCCAAAAGTCTAGGATTTATAAGGAAAGTCAGGTGAAGAAATGAACCGCAGATTGATAAGAAAAATGATCAAACGATCGTTGAAGGATTATTTATGGGAAGAAGAAAATTGGACATTAACAGATGAAGAATGGAGAAATCTCGAAGAAGAAGTATTGCGCCAGATAAATGAGGAAAGTCAAAATGAGGCAATTTACAGCATTATTCAGGACGTTGTGTATGCCTATTTTACAAATAAATAAGCAGGTTCCGTCTTTTAGTGAGGGAACCTGCTTATTTTTGATGCTGGTGTGAGAGGTTTGGACTGTAATCGATGAGGTTTTAAGTGGCAATCCATGAGTTTCGGGCTGTAATCCACGAGTTTTGGACTTCAATCCACAAGTTTTGAGCTCCAGTCCACGAGTTTTGAGCCCCAATCCACGAGTTTCGAGCTCCAATCCACGAGTTTTGGACTTCAATCCACAAGTTTTGAGCTTCAATCCACGAGTTTCAGACCCCAATCCACGAGTTTTGAGCCCCAATCCACGAGTTCCATCATCAGCTCCAAAAGTCTTATAACTCTCCATTTTGTTTACATAATAAAATTATTGTAACTTACTTTTGTCGAAACGATTTTCCACCTAGTGTTTCAATCAATTTTGGCATGACTTGATACATCGTACTTCCAACGTTCATCCACCATGGCAGGTTAATCTCACGAACGGGACGCTCCATCGCTTTAACAATTTTGTCTGAGACATGCGAAGGCTGGAGCATCAGTTTTTGAACGTTTTTAACGTAATTGCCAGACTGATCAGCAAGTGTAAAGAAGTTGGTTGCGATTGGTCCTGGGTTGATGGTGGTCACGTCTACCCCTTTGTGTGCGACTTCCAAACGCAACCCGTTTGAGAATCCTAACACAGCATGTTTCGTTGCTGCGTACACGCTGGATTTTGGCGTTGAGATCTTACCGGCCTGAGAAGCAATATTCACGATATGACCATTTCCTCTTTGAAGCATATGAGGCAGAACAGCTCTCGTACAAGCCATCAGCCCAAGAACGTTCGTTGAAAACATTCCTTCGATATTTTTCCATGGCGAATCCACAAACTCTTCAAAAATGCCGTAACCCGCGTTATTCACTAAAATATGTATGTTTTGATGTTCACTAAGGATCGTTGAAAAAACTTCCTCAACGCTGTCTGTGTTCGAAACATCTAAAATATAATAAGGCGCTGTTACATTCGTAGCTTTTAAGATCGCTTCCTGTACCACTTTTAGCTGATCTTCTCTTCTTGCAGTAAGGATGGGCGTTGCTCCTTTTTTAGCCACATCCATAGCAAGGTGAGCGCCGAGTCCTCCTGATGCTCCTGTTATCAAGACCACTTTATTTTGTAATGTACTCATCTTCTAACTCCTGTTCTGCGATAATGTGATATCTTGTTCTCTTCCTCTACTCGCACTCTTCCTTCTGATTGAAGCAGATCGAGGTGTCCTACAACTTCAGATACTACTAATCCGAGTTGCTTTTCATATAATTTTGGAAATAGACGTCGACACAGTTCAAAAACGGTTAACGGCTCATCGCTCAACAGATGTTCAAGCGCTTTTGCACGCTCGGTATGATCGTGTAAGCGTTTTGTGATCAACTGTGCTGCATTCGTAAAAGGCTCGCCGTGTCCAGGGTATACTGTTTTTAAGTTCAGCGTGTATAGGTATTGCAATGTCTCTCGGTATTGAAGCAAGGTTCTTGGCCGCTCGGTTTCGTTCAAAGCCGGCGGTTCTAATAGGGCATTAGACGAAATATGAGGCAGCAGCACATCCCCGCCGATTAAGATCCCATCTTCTTCATGATAGAGAGAAAGATGGTCTGGGGCATGTCCGGGCGTCTTTAAAAAGATGAATCCCTCGTGACCAGACACTTCATCACCAGGTAAAGGCAGGGTGTCTGGAACAAACGCGCTTGAGAAGGTACGATACTTTCGCAGCTTTAAAAGTTCTATTCTTCCAAGAGTATCTGGCACTCCAAAAGAATGATAGAGATCGGTATAAAACGTTTCTCCCTGTTCAATAAATTCACGGTCGCCACTAACATAAGGAACGGCTTCTCTAAGCATGAGGGTCGAAACACCACTCTCTTGGATCTCTTTTGATAGACCCGCATGATCAGGGTGGTAGTGCGTGCAGATATAATAATCTAAATCTTTAAAAGTGAGCCCATGATCCTTAAGGTTAGAGAGAAGCTGTTGTCTGCTTTCTTCGGTTTTTGCTCCGGAATCAACAAGCGTAACCGCATCACTTTTTAGGAGGACACAGTTTACAGGACCTACATCAAATGGTGTAGGAAGCGTAATTGGGATAATTGCTGTTTTTTGAGTCATCTTTTCCTCCAAATAAAATAACTAGTTGACATACATATAGAAATCATAGCATAATGTTTTTTAAAATATAAAAGAAATGCCAATTATGGCCAATAAATAAATGCGTTGAAAGGGATTAGTACGTAATCTCCTCCGTTTAGAGAGTGGAATCCATAGGCTGCAAGATTTCACCGTAAAGGAATTACTGAACCTGCCCTGGAGCAGTCTGGAGAAATCTGGCGCAGTTCTGCGATAAAGACATCTTGAGCGGGCAAGCAATCATGCCAACAAAGGTGGTACCACGGATCACTCCCATCCGTCCTTTATATTTAGGACTGGGAGTTTTTTTATACTCAAAATTCTGGGAGGGATCACCCGTGGGAACAGAAAAAATAACATTTATTGGTGCCGGATCGATGGCTGAGGCCATTATGGAAGGATTGATCAAAAAAGAGAAATGGCAAGCTGATTTGATCACGATAAAAAACCGAAGCAATACACAACGTGTAAACGAGCTACAAGTTAAGTACGGTGTAGTACCCGCTTCAACGATAGAAGAAGCGATCACTGGTGCAGAGATTATTATTCTTGCGGTAAAACCAAAGGATGCGCACAATGCGGTTAACACCATCAAGCCGTTTGTTAAGAGCCATCAACTGATCATTTCTGTTATGGCTGGCATATCCACTGAAACGCTAACAAATTGGCTTCATCTTAACAACCCTGTAATGAGAGCGATGCCAAACACCTCCGCATCAATCGGATATTCTGCTACTGCACTCTCCTCAGGGATCTATGCAGAGCCATTTCACATTGAAAAATCTCTTGAGCTGTTTGAGACGATCGGAACGGTTACTCTTGTCCCTGAAGAAAAACTTCATATCGTTACAGGCCTCTCTGGAAGTGGTCCTGCCTATGTTTACTATATCGCTGAAGCCATGCAAAAAGCGGCTGAAGAATTAAATCTTTCTGAAGAAGAAGCAAAGACTTTAATCTCTCAAACGCTTTTAGGTGCATCTCTTATGCTTAAACAAACAACAGATTCGCCAATCGAGCTTAGAAGAAAAGTAACCAGTCCTGGCGGCACGACTGAGGCAGGAATCGGTAAACTGGACCAACACGGAGTCCAAGACGCATTTTTAGCTTGCATCAAAAAAGCAGTGCAACGATCAGAGGAATTAGGAAGAATGAACTGATTTGTTAACGGGCTGTCTCTTGAAAGGAAATACCCTTAAATACACCGTTCGGCGTTAACGTAATCGTTATGATGACTCCTTTTTCTGAAGCACCTTTCCTGATCCACAGCTTAAATCTTTCGACAATATCTTCATTTTGAGCAGTCGTTCGTCCAACATATAAATAATCTACGATATCATAATCGGGGTAGCGTTTCCCTGTTTCGAAAACAGCGAGTCTGCCCCATTTTGCATAAGCAGGTTCTTGTACCCTTGGACTTTCTGCAGAGACCGTAAACGGAAGTGAACTACACACTAGAAAACTGGCCATGATCCAGCAGAATAACTTAAGAGAAATCTTCATCATACCAACTCCTTTTCGTTATTTTGCACCAATTCTCTAGTTTTCTCTGCAGAAATTGACGATTAGAAAAAATTGACAAGCCCTTTACTTACTCTTTATCATCTAAGTAGAAGCTAGAGCTAGATTTAGGGAGGGATTTGTGTGACCGAAGTTGAAATTTCCCAAAGATACCTTGAATTGCGCGTTCAGTTTGAAAAGTTTACGAAACGATCTCTTACTGACAAAGAGCTTGTTTTTATCCACTGGCTGACAGAAAAAGGAGCCACTGTGGAAGAACACAACAGAGAAGAAAAAAAGAAGCGTTCTAGACGCAGAAAATAACTCACCCTTCCTCTTCAAACAGGAAGGGTTTCTTTCATTCTGTCGTATGTTGGCCTATGGAGCCTTTCATTTTATCTCCGATTTCATTTACCTTATACTGTCTATATCTTTTTTTATGAAGGGAGCTTACATTCTTGACCTATATATTTGCTCACAGAGGATCTAGCAAGGATTGTCCTGAAAATACGATGGCTGCATTCAAAAAAGCATTTAAAGATGGCGCTGATGGGATCGAGCTCGATGTACAGCTTTCTAAAGATGGTATACCCGTCATCATCCATGATGAGAAGATAGATCGAACGACTAATGGAAAAGGTTATGTTGTTGATAACACTTATGATGAATTATCACAATTAGATGCGGGCAGCTGGTTTTCAAAAAAATTCAATAAAGAATCCATTCCTTCTCTTCAACAATTTTTAGAATGGATAACACCACTCCCCATGTTGCTTAATATCGAATTAAAAAACAATATCGTAGAATACAACGGTCTCGAGGAAAAGGTACTTCAATTGTTGCATCACTATGGGATGATGGATCGAACTGTGATCTCGTCATTCAATCATTATAGTTTAGTCAAAATCAGAAGATTGAACAATTATGTACAGACGGCTCCTCTATACTCTTCTGGATTGTTTGAGCCGTGGGGGTATGTGAAAGCCGTTTGTTCACAAAGTGCGCATCCGAACTATAAATCTCTTCACCCTTACATCATGAAAGGCTTTAAAAGAAATAATATTCCTGTTCGTCCCTATACGGTTAACAGTCAGAAATGGATGAAGTATTTTTTTGAGTGGGGTGCAGAAGCGATCATAACTGACTATCCGATCTTGGCAAGAGAACTGTTGAACAGCCTTCCACCACATTCCAAGAGCAGATTTCTTCAAAAATAGTGATCAAACGTTTTACAATGAGAAAGAAAAGTTATGATGCTAAAAAAGCTTGTTCTCAAAGAAAAAGGAGATGTTTCATATTCAACCTTTATTGTTTCAACCATTGACCATCCGTGACGTAACGTTAAAGAATCGGATCGTCATGTCACCTATGTGCATGTACTCTTGTTATGAACAAGATGGGATTGTGACCCCTTGGCATGTGACTCATTACACGTCTAGAGCAACGGGTCAGACCGGGCTGATCATGACCGAAGCAGCAGCGGTAAGCCCTCAAGGAAGAATAAGTGCTGAAGACTTAGGAATCTGGGATGACAGCCATGTAGAAGGTCTGTCTCAACTTGTTTCGTCTATTCAGGAAAACGGCTCAAAAGCGGCGATTCAAATCGCCCATGCAGGACGCAAGGCTATGATAGACGGACCGATCATCGCCCCCTCTGCTATCGCGTTTTCTGAAAAAATGAAGACACCAGAAGAAATGTCACTTCAGCAGATCGAAGAGACAGTTAATCAATTTCGAAGCGCAGCAAAAAGAGCGAAAACTGCAGGATTTGATGTAATTGAGATTCATGGAGCGCATGGATATTTGATCAATGAGTTCCTCTCCCCTCTGTCTAACAGAAGAAATGATTCTTATGGAGGCAGCCAAGAAAATCGCTACCGATTCTTACAAGAGATCATTGCTGCTGTCAGATTAGAATGGCAAGGCCCACTGTTTGTTCGTATTTCAGCGAATGATTATCACCCAGAAGGAAATACACCAGAAGATTTTGTAACCTATTCGAAGTGGATGAAAGAAGACGGGGTCGATCTTATCGACTGTAGTTCAGGAGCTGTTGTACCAGCGAAGATTCCGACTTTCCCTGGTTATCAAGTTTCTTTTGCAGACAAGATTAAAAACGAAGCTGAAATCGCAACAGCAGCTGTTGGCTTGATCACAACAGGCAGACAGGCGGAAGAAATCTTACAAAACAAGCGAGCTGACCTTATTTTTATCGGCCGAGAGTTTTTGAAAGATCCGTATTGGCCGCGATCAGCTGCACAAGATCTTGGAACAGAGATCGAAAGTCCAAAACAATATGAACGTGGTTGGTAAGAACGATGATAGAAAGCTGGCTCTTTAAAGAGCCAGCTTTTTCTATTCATATGACACATTCCTTTTGAAAAAGTAGTTCAGCCCCTTATACAGTAAAACACAAATTAAGAGCCAGGTTCCTCCAGCCGCGAAACCACCTAGAACATCTGTAGGATAATGAACTCCTAAATACACTCTGCTAAAACCGACTGATCCAATAAAAAGAATCGTAACGCCATATATAAATTTACGATATCTGTACAAAAACGAATAGTTTTGTACGAGAAGATAAGAAAGCAGACCAAAAAAAGCGATGGAGATCATTGCATGTCCGCTAGGAAAGCTATAACCCGTGATCTCAATAACTCGGTCGTACATTGGTCTATCCCTCTCAAACCATTCTTTGAACCATTGATTTTCAAACCGAATTCCGATGAGACAAACGCCTAACACGAACGGTTCTATCCATTTTCTTTCACCGATCAACCAGATTACAGCAAAAAAGAAAAAGATGGCGAATTGATAAGGTCTAGAAGCGATGTTCGTCAAAAACGTAAAGCTATCATTTAAAGCAGGTTGATGGATAACAGACACATTTTTCATCGCCCAAACATCAAGAACTTCTACTCTTGATTGTTCGTAGATAGATGCAAACAGAATAAAAAGCCCAAGGCAAAGAGCAGTTAACATCACTGTTCTCATCACGCTATTTTTAAATCTCATGAAATGATCAGCTCCTGTTACTTTTTTCCCTTTTTTATGATGCCTTCTCCATGCTTTCTTTCGATCGATGATAATACATCGTGAAGCAGAGCATCTTTTTCGTTCTTTTCGACAGAGAACAGATCAAGCTGATAAGTCGCTTGTTCTTTCTCCACTACTTCTGTAGCAGTTATGCCCAATAAACGAACAGGTTCCTGATTCCAATGTCTGCGAAAGAGTTCGACCGCTGTTTTTTGGATATCTATTGCATGCTGTGTTCCGTTTGCGAGCATCTTGCTTCTCGTGATCGTTTTCCGATCGCTGTAGCGAATGGTGATCGCAAGCGTTAGCGCTACATACCCTTTTGTTTTAAGCCGAGACGATACTTTTTCCGCGAGCTTTTTAAAAACAGGCTCTGTTTCCTTAACAGAGATAAGGTCTTCACTCAATGTCGTAGAACTGCCGATCGACCGATAATCACTTGCCGCACTAGGATCAACTGGACGCGTATCGATACCGTTTGCTCGTTCTTTCATCTTTATACCATTGATGCCAAAACGATGCTTTAGTTCATAATCTACGGCATCTGCGAGATCTTTTATTGTCATGATGCCGTATTTATTTAACTTTTCTTCGGTCTTCTTACCGATTCCGTGCATTTCTCCTACTTTCAGCGGCCATAACTTTTCACTGAGATCTCTCTTTCTAAGTACAGTGATTCCGAGCGGTTTCTTCATATCTGAAGCTGTTTTAGCTAAAAATTTATTCGGACCGATGCCGATAGATGATGGCAAGTTCAGCTCATTCAACAGTCTGGATTGAATCTCCTTTGCCAATTCAAGTGGTTCTTGGCAGTCTGTTACATCCATGTAGCCTTCATCGATGGAAACAGGCTCTACCTTTTCTGTATATTCCTGCAGAAGCTGAAACATGCGTGATGAATACATTTTGTATGTTTCAAAGTTTGGTGGAACAACCACAAGATTTGGACAAAGTTTTCTAGCTTGCCAAAGAGGCATCGTTGTTCTTACGCCTTTTTCCCTCGCTTCATAACTACAAGTTACGATGATTCCTTTTCGTTCTTCTACATTACCGGCTACCGCAACGGGCTTTCCTCGAAGATCAGGGTTTTCAGCCATTTCGACTGAAGCATAGAAGCTGTTCATGTCCACATGAAATATGATTCTTCTTTTAGACCCAGGAGACTGATACACATGAACACTCCCTTTATCAAAACTTATCTATTAGTATATGTTAGAACAGCGTTTAAAAACAAAAGGAACGACGGTCTATGCAAAAGAAAAAGACAAGGTATCTACCTTGTCTTGTGAAGCCGTTTTCCAGTATCCTCTACCCATTCAACAAATTCTTCACCATGAAAATGTTTGTTTAAATCTTTATGTAATTGAACCAGATCTCGATAGAAGTCCTTTTTACTTTCATCTTCCATCCATTTTTGAAGAAAGCCATAGATTTGGCAGTTAAAGCTCGTGGACTCTTTATGTTTTACCAATCCTTCATCTGTTAAATAAACATAAGATATTCGGCGGTCATCATTCTTTTTCTCTAGTCTCACATAGCCTTTATCTTTTAGTCGTTTGATCACTTGCATCACTGTAGATACATCCCACAATCCGTAATAAGCGATCTTAGAGATCGTAATGTCTTGTTCTAGTGAAACGATCCATAAAATATGTTGTTCCGCTTGAGTTAACCCAATGGCTTTTGCAGCTTTCTGCCAATCTTCTTCTAAAACTTTATACACGCCACGCATATAATTTACCATCATATGCATGTCAGATAGTTGACTCATCCCATTTCCTCCCCCGAAATAAGATTCTTTTAAATTACCAATATTTTCATTTACATGATAAAAATATCTTACATAAATCATAAAGTGACTGTCAACTTTTTGCGACATTTTGTTCTAAAGAGCAACAAAAACAGGCAACAAGGCCTATTAAACAATAAAAACTTGGCGAAAATCCGCCAAGTTTCGTCATTTTTCTTATTCGCCTGCTGTTATTCCGATGACTGCAAGTACCATTTCTGCCGTCTTCGTCAATTCCTCAATCGGCATTCTTTCATTCGTTGTGTGGATCTCTTCATACCCTACAGCTAGATTTACGGTTGGAATACCGTGACCCGCGATAATGTTCGCATCACTTCCACCACCACTGTGAAGAAGTCTATGAGGGCGTCCGATCTTCTCAGCTGCTTTTTTAGCAACTTCTACAACATGATCACCTTCACCAAATTTGAATCCAGGATACATTACTTCGATTTCAACTTCTGCACGTCCGCCTAATTCTGCAGCAGCTGATTCATACGCTTCTTTCATTTTTGCTGTTTGAACTTCCATTTTCTCGTTGATTAATGAACGAGCTTCAGCTAGTACGAAAACAGTGTCACAAACGATATTCGTTTGCTCTCCTGTACCTCCACCATGAAAATGGCCGATGTTTGCTGTCGTTTCTTCATCAATTCTGCCAAGTGGCATGCGAGCGATCGCTTTAGCTGCAATCGTGATAGCTGAAACGCCTTTTTCAGGAGCAACACCTGCATGTGCCGATTTTCCATAGATCTTCGCTCGAACTTTAGCCTGTGTAGGAGCAGCTACAATAATATCTCCAACTGGACCATCACTGTCTAGGGCAAAACCGTATTTAGCTGTGATTTTTGACGCATCCATTGCCTTTGCACCAACCAAGCCAGATTCCTCTCCTACCGTAATGATAAATTGAATATCACCGTGAGAGATATTCTCTTCTTTTAGCACTTTAATCGCTTCAAACATCGCAGCAAGACCTGCTTTGTCATCCGCTCCAAGAATCGTAGTTCCATCTGTTACTACATATCCATCTTTTATTGAAGGTTTGATCCCGTTACCAGGAGTAACTGTATCCATATGAGAAGTGAAATAGATCGTGTCAACGCCTTCTTTATTTCCTTTTAACGTACAGATTAAATTTCCTGCTGCGTGCTCTGTCGTTGATTCAGCATCATCTTCATAGACTTCAACACCAAGCTCTTCAAATTTCTTTTTAAGAACGATTGATATCTCTTTCTCGTGTCTAGTCTCAGAGTCAATTTGAACAAGCTCTAAAAATTCGTTTAACAAACGGTCTGCATTTACCATTTATGTATCCCTCGCTTTTTATAGTGGTATGTTTCCATGCTTTTTGTAAGGTCTGTCTTCACTCTTGTTGCGCAGCATGTCAAGCGCCTGAATACACTTGATTCTCGTATCTCTCGGATCAATAACATCATCTACCATCCCGTTTGCTGCAGCGATATAAGGGTTAGCGAACTTCGTACGATACTCTTCGATCTTCGCGGCCCTCGTCGCTTCAGGATCTTCGCTTCGTTCGATCTCTTTTGCGAAGATGATATTCGCAGCTCCTTGTGGCCCCATAACAGCGATCTCAGCATTCGGCCATGCAAATACTAGATCTGCTCCGATAGATTTACTGTTTAAAGCTACATATGCACCGCCATATGCTTTTCGAAGAATGATTGTTATCTTTGGAACAGTTGCTTCTGAGTACGCATAAAGAATCTTTGCTCCATGACGGATAATGCCGCCATGCTCTTGTTTTACCCCTGGAAAGAATCCTGTTACATCCTCAAACGTGATGATTGGAATATTGAAAGAGTCACATAAACGGATAAAACGCGATGCTTTATCTGAAGAATCAATGTCTAGTCCTCCAGCCATGACTTTTGGCTGATTACATACTAATCCTATCACTTCACCCTTAATCCTGGCAAAACCTACAACTATATTTCTTGCAAATTGAGCATGAACTTCCATGAATGAGTCCTTATCCACCACTTCTTGGATAACCGTTCTTACATCATAGGGCCTGGTTGAATCAAATGGGATGATCTCTGTTAGTTCAGGGCGATCGTCCTCTTCATCCCCCCAAGGTAAGACTGGCGTTCTCTCTTTATTATTCTGCGGAAGGTAAGAGATTAAACGTCTAACATCTTCTAACACTTCTGATTCAGATGGTGCTGTAAAATGTGCGTTCCCACTCTTCGACCCATGAACTTCAGCGCCGCCTAAATCTTCAGAGGAAATCTTTTCACCGGTAACAGTCTCGATCACTTTTGGTCCTGTGATAAACATCTGACTGGTCTTTTCCACCATAAACACAAAATCAGTGATCGCTGGGGAATACACCGCTCCTCCTGCACAAGGTCCCATAATAACGGATATTTGTGGAATCACGCCTGAATAGATGCTGTTTCGATAAAAGATATGGCCATAGCCATCAAGCGACATGACACCTTCTTGTATACGCGCACCTCCTGAATCGTTCAACCCGATAAAAGGAGTTCCGTTCTTTGCCGCAAGATCCATAACTGCAGCAATCTTTTTCGCGTGCATCTCTCCAAGAGCGCCGCCAAATACCGTAAAATCTTGAGCGAACAGATAAATAGGACGGCCATGAATCTTTCCGTATCCCGTCACTACACCTTCTCCTGGTGCCTTCATCCCGGATAGACCAAAGTCATGTGAGCGGTGCTCCATGAAAGGATTCAATTCAACAAACGTACCTTCATCTAGTAAAAGATCGATGCGTTCCCGTGCCGTTAACTTTCCGCGTTCATGCTGCTTATCGATACGGTCATCACCGCCGCCTAATTCAATCTCTGTTTTCTTTTCATAAAGCTCATTAATCTTGTCATAGATGTCCATTATTTTGCTTCCTCCTTACTTTTCGTCTTCTCACAAAGCTCAAACAAAACCTTATGTGTAGAAGAAGGATGCATGAAGGCAACTGACGCCCCACCTGCGCCAGGAACAGCAGCGTCATGAATCATCTTAATCCCGTTTGATTTCATCTCATCAATGCGGTCTTGTATGTTTGTAACGCCAAGAGCAACGTGATGTACACCTTGCCCCCGCTTTTCAATAAACTGAGCGATAGGGCTGTCTAAAGTTAAGGCTTCAAGCAGTTCTAACCTCGTCTCTCCGATCTTTATAAAAGCTACTTTCACTTTTTGTGAAGGAACTTCCTCGATCGCTTCAAGTGTTAATCCTAGAACATTCACATAAAACGGGAGCGCTTCATCTAAAGATTTTACAGCGATTCCAATATGATCAATCCGTTCTGGCGCTACTCCTGAAAACACCTCTTCTGTAATCCCATCACGTTCATATACCGCTTGTTCGATAAATTTGGCTGTTTCGATCGTCGGAGTTCCTGGCGTGAAAACTTTTTGTATGCCTTTGGACTCTAAGAAGGGAATGTCTTCCCATGGAATTACCCCACCACCGACAACGATAATATCATCTGCTCCTTTTTCATGAAGAAGTCTCATCACTTCTGGAAAAAGTTCGTTATGTGCGCCTGACAAACAAGATAAACCGATCGCATCCACGTCTTCTTGGACAGCGGCAGCAGCTATTTGTTCTGGTGTTTGTCTTAACCCCGTATAAATGACTTCCATTCCATAATCTCTTAGTGCTTGAGAAACAACAAGAGCTCCTCGGTCATGTCCGTCGAGTCCTGGTTTTGCAATTAAAACACGAATTGTTTTCTTCATCGTTTCTCCACTCCTCTCTATTTTTAGACGCCTGTGTACTCTCCAAATTCTTCTCGAAGCACACCGCATATTTCTCCGATCGTACAATATGATTTCACGCACTCAACGATGATCGGCATTAAGTTATCATCACTTTTAGCTGCAGCACGTAACGAATCCAACTGAGCGCTCACTCGGTTTTGATCTCTCTTTGCTTTCAGTGTTTGCAGCTTTTCTTTCTGTTTCTCTCCTAAAGTTGGATCAACTCTTAATAGTTCTGGCTGAGGTTCATTTTCAATACTAAATTTATTCATGCCGACGATGATTTCTTGGCCATTCTCGATCTTTTTTTGTGTTTCATAGGACGTATGGTGGATCTCTCGCTGCATGTATCCTTGTTCAACCGCTGCAACCGCGCCACCCATCTGATTGATCTTTTCAATATATTCGTTTGCTTTTCGTTCCAGCTCATCTGTTAAATGTTCGACGTAATAAGAACCCGCAAGTGGATCAACCGTATCTGCCACACCTGTCTCATGAGCTAAGATCTGCTGAGTACGAAGGGCGATTCGAGCCGAGTCTTCTGTAGGAAGAGCAAGTGCTTCATCTCTTGAGTTCGTATGAAGGCTCTGCGTTCCTCCTAGGACGGCTGATAGTGCTTGCGTTGTAACACGTACGATATTGTTATCCGGTTGCTGCGCAGTTAGGGTCGAGCCACCTGTTTGGGTATGAAAACGAAGCTGCCATGACTTCGGATTCTTAGCGCCATAATGTTCTCTCATTAGCTTAGCCCACATTCTACGAGCTGCTCTGAACTTCGCAACTTCCTCAAAGAACTGGTTATGAGCGTTGAAGAAAAAAGCTAACCGCGGAGCAAAATCATCAATCTTCAACCCGGATTCTATCGCAGCATCCACATATGCGAGCCCATTTGCAATCGTAAAAGCAAGTTCTTGTGCGGCATTCGCCCCAGCTTCTCGAATGTGATAACCAGAGATGCTGATCGTATTCCACTTTGGCACAAATTCCTGACAATAGCCGAAGATATCTGTAATCAATCGCATTGAAGGCTTTGGAGGGAAAATATATGTACCACGAGCGATGTATTCTTTTAAAATATCATTCTGTATCGTTCCTGAGAGCTTTTCTGGACCTACTCCCTGCTTCTCAGCAACAGCGATATACATAGCGAGCAGGACAGAGGCCGGTGCGTTGATCGTCATCGAAGTACTTACCTTATCGAGCGGAATGTCTTTTAAAAGTGCTTCCATGTCTTCGATGGAGTCTATCGCTACCCCCACTTTTCCTACTTCCCCTCGGGACATTGAGTGATCAGAGTCATACCCGATCTGTGTAGGAAGGTCGAATGCTACAGAAAGCCCGGTTTGCCCTTGATCAAGTAGATAGCGAAAACGTTTATTCGTTTCTTCAGCAGAACCAAACCCTGCGTATTGTCTCATCGTCCAGAACCTTGCACGATACATCGTAGATTGAGAACCACGCGTGTATGGATACTCTCCTGGAAGCCCTAGTGATTCCATCGGATAATGCTCTTCCTCTGTACCATACAGCCTTTCAACCTCTATATCAGATGAAGTATGAAACCTCTCTTTTCGTTCGGGAAATCTATTCATTGATTGTTCGGTCTTTTCTTGCCACTCTTTTATACGCTGTTGTTTGTCCATTAGAAGCCTCCTGTTTAACAAAGAAAAATAGTCTCAACATAACATCTTTCGTTTTGTAAGCGCTTTTTCCTGCTTGATAGCGCAAATTTTCGACTAAATTTGCAAATTGGTATTTTAGGATTTCTTGTTTCTGCCCTCCAAACAAGATACAATTAAGATGGAAATGTTTATAGGAGGGTAAAGGCTTTGAATCAAAAATTAATAAAAACGATTGTCTATGTAATGATTATTTGTCTCGTTCTAAGCAGTCTTTTAACAGGAGTCGCTTTTTTCTTATAAAAACGTTAACCCCCAGTTCTCTTGAACTGGGGGTTTTACATTATTATTGTTTTATAATCTCATCAAAGCTTTTTTGTGAGTGGATCACTTTTATCTTTGTGCCTATCTTTAGTTTGCTGTAAAGCTTCTGAACATCTTTTTCATACATACGAATACATCCTGCCGTAACATATCTTCCGATGGCCGATGGATTATTATTTCCATGAATTCCAAAGGTACGACCGTCCGTTCCGTTTGCGTCAAAACCGATCCAACGTGTGCCGAGCGGATTCGTTTTGTCACCACCTGGAATATCTTTTTTTCGATAATAAGGATCCACAGCTTTTACGGTGATTGTAAACTCGCCTTCTGGTGTTAGTTCTTTCGACTTTCCTGTTGCTACTTTGTAGATTTCTTTAATGGTCCCATCTTCAACGTATGCAAGTCTGTTGGATGTTTTGTTAATGATTAAATAAGGGTCTCCTAAGGCATGTGCGTCTCCGATCGGCCATATTGGTGAAAATAACAAGATAAAAGCTAACTTGAGTTTTCCCATCTTTATCACCCTGTCATTTTTTACTTAGTATTTGTAAATGCAGGGGAAGTCATGAGCTGCTTTTTTGTTTTTTTCTTAGCTGCATTTTAAAGTAGTTGATTTCCGTTCCAGGCGCTCGCTTTCCGCGGGGCAGGCGGTGAGCACCTTGCCGCTTTGCGCCCTTAAGGGTCTCACCTGACCGCTTGTCCCGCAGGAGTCTCGCACCTTACACTCCAACCAACCTATTCAATGAAGACAAGTAATAAAATGAAACAACCTTTTTTAAAAGTCATGCCAATCTGTAAAAAATATGAAAAATAAAAAATAATTTCTACTTCTTAAATTTACTTTTGATGATCAAGTAATCCTCGATGTCTTGAAGTAACTGATAGAGCTTTGAGCGTGTTTCGAATTCGTCTCTGTCTTTTGGCAGATGCATCTCTCGAAATTCTTGTCTCATGTTTTCTAGATCATCTAAAAATAAAACGGCTGTATTTCCTGGGTGAACTGCGGCGCTTAGGCGTTCGAAGAAGCTGCCTAGTTTTTCACACTGAACATATGTTTTATCGATGGAAGAAAGGATCGGTAGCATTCGCTGAATGATCTCAAACTGTTTTTCTCTCATCTTAAAGTAGTGATAATACTGGTTTTCGTACCGTAGAAAATGATTTTCAATGTCACGAAAGGCAATGCTTTTTGCGTTAGAGATAAGATCTGCACATTCTGTAATCTCTTTTCCGTCCCACTCATGTTTATCATGTGCTAAATATAGATGAAATTCATGAAAAATGACTTTGTATCTTTTTTCGAGTTCCTTCTGCATGTTTAACAGTATTTTTTCCACCGAAGGCATGTAGAGATTCATGATTAGTCCCATTCCTATACCAATTACGATGATACTAAATTCGTTGAGCACGATTTCCCATGTGATTTTTTGAAGCGTATATAGATGAAGGATGATAACTGACGATGTGATGATACCTTCCTTCAGGTTTAGGGATACGAGTGTTGGAATGAATAAGATCAAAAGAATGGTTAGCGCGTAAGGATGATAGCCGATCAGTGAGAAGATCGCACTCGCAAAACCTATTCCGAGTATACAAGCGGCAAACCTTTCCCATGAAGAGATGATCGAGCGCTTCTTCGTTATCTTTATACAAAGAATAGTGAGTATACCAGCAGACGTATAAAAGTCTAACCCTAGCCACTCTGCTAAGGCGATAGCAAGGCCTGCTCCGATTGCAGTCTTTACTGTTCGATAGCCAATTGTAAATTTCATAAAATGAATGCCTTCTTTCTCATCTCGTTCTGCATCTTGTACCATTATTCCATACTTCAATGAAATTCAAAAAACGAAAAAGGACTTCAGCTAAGAAGTCCTTTTTTAAGCATTATAGCACTTTTTCTAAGAAAGCTTTAGCTCGATCTGTTTTCGGATTTTCAAAGAAAATAGCTGGCACTTGATCTTCTACTAATTTCCCATCATCCATGAACAGAACACGATCGGCAACTTCTTTTGCAAAGCCCATCTCATGTGTCACGATAACCATCGTCATGCCAAGCTTGACGAGGTTCTTCATTACTTGAAGCACTTCTTTTACCATCTCTGGATCTAGAGCTGAAGTTGGTTCATCAAAAAGCATAACTTCAGGTTTCATAGCAAGTGCTCTCGCTATGGCCACACGCTGTTTTTGTCCGCCTGAAAGGTTAGAAGGATAACTGTTCGCTTTATCACTCAACCCAACGGTTTTAAGGAGATCTGATGCCTCCCTCTCAGCTTCACTTTTCGAAATCTTTAATACTTGCTGCGGTGCGAATGTAACATTCTCTAAAACGGTTAGATGAGGAAAAAGATTGAAATGCTGAAACACCATCCCTATCTTTTTACGAAGATGAAGCTCCATCTCGTTAATGTCTCTATCCTCTATCTTAATTGTACCTTCATCATGTGTTTCTAAAAGATTCAAACAACGAAGAAACGTAGACTTACCTGATCCTGAAGGCCCGATCACAGCTATAACTTCTCCCTTTTTTATTGAAGTCGTTATTCCTTTTAATACTTCGTTCTTTCCGAAACTCTTTTTCAAACCTTGAACATCAATCACTCTTAGCAAGCCTCCTCTCCATAACTCGACCAGCCAATGTTAACATCATTACTAATAGATAATAGACAAGACCCGCTAATAACAAGGGTTCAAAAAAGCGATAGTTGCTTGCCCCTACGATTTGAGCTCGTCTCATAATATCAAGCGCTCCGATAACCGATACGATCGCTGATTCTTTTGTTAACGTAATAAATTCGTTCATCAAGGCAGGCAATATGTTCTTAAATGCTTGAGGCAATATGATTCTTAACATCATCGTGCGGTATGGAACACCTAAAGCCATGGCAGCTTCTTTCTGTCCTTTGTCGACTGCATTGATACCTGCACGAATAATTTCTGATATATATGCGGCAGAATTAAGAGCAAATGTTAATACCCCTGCTGAAAATGCGCCAATATCGACTCCTGTCAGCTGAGGTACAGCATAATAGATCAATAGCATCTGAAGAATTAATGGCGTTCCTCTAAAGACCGAAGTATATGCATCTGCAAACCATCTTAAGACTGTGATCTTACCTATTTTGAAAAGGGAAAGTACAGTTCCCCATAAAAATCCAAGTACTAACGATACCGCCACGAACTGCAACGTAACCCATATCCCGTATAAAATATACGGAATAGAAGGCACGAGCTGGGCAAAATCCAAGTTCATGCCTACCACTCTCTTTCTCTATTTTTTAACACCGAACCACTTTTCAACAAGCTTGTCCAATGTACCGTCTTCTTTCATCTTCTTTAATTCTTCATTAAACTCTTTTGTTAGCTCACTATCTTTAGGAAAAGCGATAGCCGATCCTGCAGCGTCTGTATTTGGCAATGCGAATGAGGAAAGGTCTTTATTTTTCTTCAAAAATTCGTAAGCTACTGCATCTTCAATAATTGCAGCATCTACACGGTTTGATTTCATCTCTTGTACCAATTCTGTAACCTTGTTTCGCTGAACAACCTCGAATGTATGATCCTTTAATAATTTATCTGCTTCTTTTTCTTGAATGGAAGCCAATTGAACGCCAATCGTTTTGTCTTCAAGATCTTCTACGCTTTTAATCGCTTTATCCTTTGTAACGATCAATTGTTGAGCTGCATAATATTCATCTGAAAAATCTACCGTCTTTTTACGTTCTTCATTAGGTGTCATACCGGCGATTACAAAGTCAGCTTTGCCGCTGTCTAATGCAGGAATCAACCCGTTAAAGTCCATGTCCTTTATCTCAACTTTATAACCAAGTTTTTTAGCGATATGATTCGCTACATCAATATCAAAGCCTACGATCTCTCCACCTTTTGCTGTTTCCACGTATTCATATGGAGGATAATCAGCAGATGTTGCCATCACTAACGTCTTCTCTGACGCATCGCTTCCCGTACTTGTAGAACTCTTTTCTTCAACCGCACCACATCCCGCCAACAACGCGAGTACTATGATAAAATAAACGCTAAAAAGATTTCGTTTCATTTGTAGTTCCCCCTGTATAAAACATTTATATTTATTCGTTAAAATGAATATTAACACATAAATATACAAAATTAAGTATTTTAATAATTCTGAATGCATTTATATGCATTCTGATAAGGTGGTTGGTTATTTTGCAATTTGGCGAAAAGATGAAGGATGTTAGTTATCGTAGACGAGAAGCTGTGTATGCTGTCGTCGCGGATGATAATAAAAATATTGCCGTTATGGTTCAGAATGGCTAAGGATTCTTACCGGGAGGCGGTATAGAAAATGGAGAAAATCAAATAGTCTGTTTGAAAAGAGAATGTATAGAGGAAACAGGCTATACATTTAAGATGGAGCACTTTTTGGGAAATGCAAAGCAATATTTTAGAACGAGACAAGGGGAACATCTATTGAATGATGGGTATTTTTATTCAGGTTCCTTTGGAGAGTATGCAAATGTGCCATTAGATCAAGATCATGAGTTAGTGTGGATGAATATTGATCAAGCTGAGGAGCTATTATTTCATTCGTCTCATGTGTGGGCTGTGAAAAAGAGGCTGTGGTTGGATTAAGAGAGTTCTTGTGGGTCTGAGAACACAGTGATCAATCATAAATACTAGGAATCGATTATAAATCTCTGGAATCGCTCACAAATCCCTAGAATCGCTCACAAATCCTTAGAATCGCTCACAAATCCCTAGAATCGCTCACAAATCCTTAGAATCGCTCACAAATCCTTAGAATCGCTAATAAATCCATGTTCTATCATTTTATGAACAATAAAAAAAAGCTGGCTCAATTTCGAGCCAGCTTCTCTCATTCATACACACTTAAATCCCTACTTACAATATGTTTCAAATGCACTTCTCAGCTTGTTTACGACTTCCATCGGTTCGTGACCTTCAATCTCATGACGTTCTACCATCATTTGGATCTCTCCATCTTTTAATAGTGCAAAAGAGGGAGATGATGGCGGATAGCCTGTAAAATAAGAACGCGCTGTCTCTGTTGCTTCTTTATCTTGTCCAGCAAAAACCGTAACAAGATGGTCTGGGCGAACGTCTTGTTTTACCGAATATGAAGCCGAAGGGCGTGCGATTCCTCCAGCACAGCCACAAACGGAATTAATCATAACAAGTGTTGTACCTTCTTTTTTAAAAGCTTCTTCAACATCTTCTGGTTTAAATAGCTGCGTATAGCCAGCCTCTACCATTTCTTTACGAGCCGTCTCTACTACATCATTAAAAAGATTAAATTGAAAATTCATTCGTATTCAGCTCCTTTCTTTCTTATTGTACTCAATTTCTGACATATAAAAAAGAAAAATGCCGTAACATGTACGGCACTTTTCTTAGGGGGTTATGGGGTTTGGAGGTGTTGATAGTTATCTCTACCCGCAATAAAACCCGCATAAACCTAAAAAATACATTTTTTAATAAATGGATGTGTTTTCTTTTGTCATACCCTCTAAACGTGCTTTTACCGAAGCTAAGAAGCGTCCGCAAACGAGACCGTCGAGGACCCGATGATCAAGAGAAAGACAAAGATTAACCATATCACGCACAGCGATCATTCCATTGTTCATAACAACTGGACGCTTAACGATCGATTCTACTGAAAGGATAGCAGCTTGCGGATAGTTGATGATCGGCGTTGACATCACAGACCCGAAAGAACCTGTGTTATTTACGGTGAACGTTCCGCCTTTCATATCGTCACCAGCTAATTTATTCGTTCTTACTTTATCAGCTAGTTCTTTAACATCGCGTGCGATTCCTTTGATAGACTTTTCATCAGCATGTTTGATGACAGGTACATACAATGCATCATCTGTTGCAACTGCAATGGAGATGTTGATGTCCTTTTTCTGAATGATCTTATCTCCTGCCCACATGGAGTTGATCTGTGGGAATTCTTTTAGTGATTCTACAACAGCCTTGATAAAGAAAGGCAAGAACGTAAGATTGTATCCTTCTTTTGTTTTAAAATCACCTTTTACAGAATTACGATATTCTACTAAGTTGGTTACATCCACTTCTACCATCGTCCAAGCGTGAGGTGCTTCGTGCTTTGAGCGGACCATGTTTTGAGCGATCGCTTTACGGATACCAGATACCGGAATCTCAATATCACCAGGCATTGTGTCAATAGAGACAGGCTTTAATGCTGGCGCTGATTGTTGCTGTTGAGCCGTATTTTGTGTGCTGACAGAAGCAGGTGCTTCAGAAATATCTTCTGCAGCTGGCTTGTTACCTTTTGTAGGAATCTCACCGGAATCAATGATTCTCTGAAGATCTTTTCGAGTGATCCTTCCGCTTTGTCCTGATCCCTCTACTTGGTCTAAATCAATGCCATGTTCAGATGCCATACGTACCACTGCAGGTGAGAAACGTCCTCTCGCTGCTCGATCAACGTTTGCCGCAGGCTTACTAGCACTCGTACTCGAAGAAGCTGTAGGTGTTGAAACCGTTTCTGCAGTCTTCTCTTCTTTAGAAGATGAAGTTGCAGGTGCACTTTCCTCGCCTTTTCCTTCTGTTTCGATATAACAGATCAACTCGCCAACAGAAAGAGTGTCTCCTTCGCCAGCAACTAGCTCTTTTATCGTTCCAGAAAAAGATGATGGAACTTCTGCGTTTACTTTATCTGTCATAACTTCTGCTAGTGGATCGTATTTTTTTACCGTATCACCCGGCTGAACAAGCCATTTACTGATCGTACCTTCTGTTACACTTTCCCCTAATTGGGGCATTGTAATTTTTTCTGTAGCCATTAAAGTCCCCTCCTATTGTTAAAATGCCGCAAGATCTCTCATGGCTTTTTCTACTTTGTCAGGATTCACCATAAAGTGCTTTTCCATCGTTGGTGCATATGGCATCGCTGGTACATCTGGTCCAGCTAAACGTTGAACAGGTGCATCTAGTTCGAACAAGCAATTTTCAGCAATGATCGCAGAAACTTCACTCATGATGCTTCCTTCTTTATTGTCTTCTGTTACTAGAAGTACTTTACCTGTTTTGGAAGCTGCCTCGATGATCGCTTCTTTATCCAATGGATAAACGGTACGAAGATCGAGAATATGAGCTGAAATTCCGTCTTTTTCTAACTTCTCAGCCGCTTGAAGAGCAAAGTGTACACAAAGTCCGTATGTAATAACGGTAATATCTTCACCTTCACGCTTCACATCAGCTTTTCCAATAGGCAATGTATATTCTTCAGTTGGTACTTCACCTTTAATCAGTCTGTAAGCACGTTTATGTTCAAAGAAAAGAACAGGGTCTTCATCACGGATAGCAGACTTCAAAAGACCTTTTACATCATAAGGCGTAGAAGGCATAACAATCTTTAAGCCTGGTACGTTAGCGAATAGTGCTTCAACCGATTGTGAGTGATAAAGTGCACCATGGACACCACCGCCATATGGAGCACGAATCGTGATCGGACACGTCCAATCATTGTTTGAACGATAACGGATCTTAGCCGCTTCAGAAACAATCTGGTTAACAGCAGGCATGATAAAGTCAGCGAACTGCATCTCTGCGATCGGGCGCATGCCATACATCGCAGCACCGATCCCTACTCCTGCAATAGCCGATTCTGCGAGAGGAGCATCGATCACTCTCTCTTCACCAAACTCTTCAATCAACCCAGTCGTTGCACGGAAAACTCCTCCGCGTACACCAACATCTTCACCTACTACAAATACTCGCTTATCGCGTTGCATCTCTTCGCGAATGGCTTGTGTTACAGCATCAATATATGAAATTACCGGCATCTCGTTTTCCCCCTTTACTCTGCGTATACATGAAGAAGTGCGCTTTCAGGATCAGCATATTTTGCGTTCTCTGCATAATCTGTAGCTTCATCCACTTCTTTTTGAATCTCATCAGTGATCTGTTTTTCTAATTCTTCTGTTAAGATACCATTCTCTTTTAAGTAAGCAGCAAATGTATGAATCGGATCTTTTGCTTTCGCTTCTTCAACCTCTTCACGCGTTCTGTACGCACGATCATCATCATCTGATGAGTGAGGCGTTAAGCGATACGCTACTGTCTCAACTAAAGTAGGGCCTTCACCGCGTCGACCGCGATCAGCAGCTTCTTTAACAGCTTCATAAACAGCTAATGGGTCATTCCCATCCACTGTTACTCCTGGCATTCCGTAACCGATCGCACGGTCAGAAACGTTCACACACGCGAGCTGTTTTGAGATTGGAACCGAAATCGCGTATTTGTTGTTTTCACACATAAAGATAACAGGAAGTTTATGAACAGAAGCAAAGTTTGCTCCTTCATGGAAATCTCCCTGGTTTGAAGATCCTTCACCAAACGTTGTGAACGTTACTAGGTCTTTGCCTTCCATTCTTCCACCAAGTGCGATTCCAACAGCATGAGGAACTTGAGTTGTTACAGGCGAAGAACCTGTTACGATACGAAGCTTTTTAGAACCAAAATGCCCTGGCATCTGTCGACCGCCGCTGTTAGGGTCTTCTGCTTTTGCAAAACCAGAAAGCATAAGATCTTTCGCTGTCATACCAAACTGTAAAACAACACCCATGTCACGGTAGTACGGCAACACAAAATCTTTCTCATTATCTAAAGCCATCGCTGCACCAACTTGGGCTGCTTCTTGACCCTGACACGAAATAACGAAAGGAATTTTTCCAGCGCGGTTTAATAGCCACATACGCTCATCAATTTTTCTTGCTAATAACATCGTTCTATACATATGGATTACATCTTCATTGGTTAAGCCTAATTGTTCATGACGTAATTCTGCCATTTGTTTTACCTCCTTAGAAATGGATCGCTTTTCCTTCAACAGCTAACGCTGCTTCACCAAATACTTCTGATAGAGATGGATGTGGATGGATGGTATGAGCCATCTCCCACGGTGTAGCGTCTAAAACTTTCGCTAAGCCGGCTTCAGAGATCATATCCGTTACGTGAGGTCCGATCATATGAACGCCTAAAAGGTCATCGTTGTCTTTATTTGCAACGATCTTAACAAACCCATCACTTTCACCATATACAAGAGCTTTTCCAATCGCTTTAAAAGGAAACTTGCCCACTTTTACGTTGAAGCCTTGATCTTTAGCTTGTTTCTCAGTAAGACCGACACTTGCCATCTCTGGACTTGAATAGATACATTTTGAAATATTATCATAGTTGATCGGCTCAGGTTGCAGGTTAGACAAGTGTTCTACTGCTGTGATCCCCTCGTGTGATGCAACATGCGCGAGTTGAAGTCCTCCGATTACATCTCCAATCGCATAAATGTGGCTCTCTGCGGTTTGGAAGTATTCATTCGTCTGAATGTATCCGTTTTCAACTTTTATGATGGTATTTTCTAAACCGATACCTTCTGTGTTCGCCATGCGTCCAACAGAAACGAGCATCTTCTCGGCACTAAATTGTATTGTCTCGCCTTTATGTTCAGCTGAAATCATTACGCTTTCGCCTTTTTCTAATGTATCAGGAAGGACTTTTGCACTTGTTACGAGCTTGATCCCTTTTTTCTTGAGAACTCGCGCAGCCTCTTTCGAAATCTCTTCGTCTTCTGTCGGTACGATTCTGTCAGCATATTCTAGTACTGTTACTTCCACTCCAAGATCATTGAGCATAGACGCCCATTCAATCCCGATTACTCCACCGCCGACGATGATGATTGATGATGGCAAGTTCTCCATCTCAAGTGCTTCATCACTAGACATAACAAGATCACCGTCGATCTCTAATCCTGGTAATGAACGTGGTCTAGACCCTGTTGCAACAATTACGTTCTGCGGAATTAGAATCTCATTTTCTGTACCATCATTAAACTCAACTGATATTGTACCTGGCATCGGAGAGAAGATGGATGGCCCTAGGATACGTCCGATTCCTTCATAGACTTCGATCTTTCCTTTTTTCATCAAACTTTGTACACCCATGTGTAGTTGATTTACGATGGATTGCTTACGTTCTTGCATCTTGGAAAAGTTCAAACCGATTCCTTCAATATCAACACCAAAGTCTGCAGCTTTTTTGGCTGTTTTGTATACTTCAGCACTTCTTAATAAAGCTTTACTCGGTATACATCCTCTATGTAAGCAAGTACCTCCAAGCTTTCCTTTTTCAACAACTGCAACGGTTTTTCCTAATTGAGCAGCTCGGATGGCAGCTACATAGCCGCCAGTCCCTCCGCCCAATATGACCAAATCAAAGTCTTTTGACATCGCTCATATCTCCTTTTGCTGTTAGTTAATCCAGTGACACTTTAGCAATCGTTTTTCCTCCAGGATAAACCTTTGCTGTTTCTTCTTCTCTTAATACACGAAGGCCACCTTCTGCTAACGCTTGAAGCTCATTCTCTCCCGGCTGAATGATACAATCAGAAATCCATTCAACTCGGTCTGTTATCTTCTTAACAAATTCTTTTCCGAAAGCTAGACCGCCTGTTAAGATGATCGCATCAACTTGTCCATAAAGAACGGTACTTGCTGATCCGATCTCTTTTGCGACTTGATAAGCCATCGCGTCATAGATAAGCTCGGCTTTTTTGTCACCGTTCTCGATTCTTTCTTCAACGGTCCTGGCATCGTTTGTTCCAAGATAGGCAACAAGACCACCTTGTCCAACAAGCTTCTTCATCACTTCTTCTGCGTAATATTCACCAGAGAAGCAGAGTGATACCAAATCGCCTATCGGAACAGTGCCTGCACGTTCAGGAGAGAACGGTCCCTCTCCATGCAGTCCGTTGTTTACATCGATCACTCTGCCATCCTTGTGAACACCTACCGTGATTCCTCCGCCCATGTGAACGACAATAAGACGAAGAGCTTCATAAGATTTATTTAACTGTTTTGCTACACGACGCGCAACAGCCTTTTGATTTAGCGCGTGAAAAATACTCTTTCTTTCCATTTCAGGAACACCGGAAATTCTTGCGATCTCATCCATCTCATCCACGACAACTGGATCTACGATAAAAGATGGGATATTCAGACCTTCTGCTATTTCAAATGCTAAGATTCCACCTAAATTCGACGCATGTTCACCAGCGTAACCATTTTTCAGATCCTTGAGCATCGGTTCATTAACGCTGTACGTGCCACCTTCGATCGGTCTTAACAAACCGCCTCTGCCGACTACACAACTCAGTTTTGAAATATTGATGCCTTCGTAGTCTAAAGCTTCTAAGATCGTTTCTTTTCTAAAAGTGTACTGATCAATAACAGAATCAAACGAATGGATAGTTTCTGTATCATGACGGATCGTTTTTTCAAATACTGGCCGTTCGTTATCGAAAATTCCAATCTTAGTAGAGGTTGACCCCGGATTGATCACTAGTATGCGAAATTCTTTTTGATGCACGTTTCAAACCTCCATTGATACGAACTCTTAACGAGATCGGTTAGACAAGATGTGTCTTTCATTTAATAAGAACTGACTTCTAGACATTCTCATGCGTTCGATACGCTCTTCTGCAAGTCGATCTGCTGCGAGATATGTTGGAATGTTATCACGTTTAGAGATCTCGATAACACTCGCGATGTTGTCATAGATCGTTTCTACTTTTTTCATAGCACGGTCGCGGTTATAGCCGTTAAGCTCATCTGCTACGTTAATAACTCCACCAGCGTTGATTACATAATCTGGCGCATAAACGATTCCCATCTCATGGATAGCATCACCGTGACGCGTTTCTTTAAGTTGGTTGTTTGCAGCTCCTGCAATAACTTTTGCTTTAATCTGTGGAATCGTATCATCGTTAATAATTGCTCCTAGTGCACATGGAGCAAAGATATCGCAATCTACGCTGTAGATCTCATCGATCTCAACAGCTTTTGCGCCAAAATCTTCAACTGCACGTTGCACAGCTTCTTTATTGATATCTGTAACGATCAATGATGCGCCTTCTTCGTGAAGGTGTTTACATAGTGTATAAGCAACATGTCCAACACCTTGAACAGCGATAACTTTTCCTTCTAGAGAATCTGTACCAAACGCTTCCATTGCTGCCGCTTTCATACCACGGTATACACCGTAAGCTGTTACTGGTGATGGATTACCGCTTGAACCGAAAGCAGGTGATACACCCGTAACGTATTGTGTTTCTTGGTAGATTAGGTCCATGTCTTCAACCGTTGTACCTACATCTTCTGCTGTAATATATCGTCCATTAAGTCCTTGAATATAACGACCGAACGCACGGAACATTTCTTCATTTTTGTCTTTCTTTGGATCACCGATGATTACTGTTTTTCCACCGCCAAGATTCAATCCTGCAGCTGCGTTCTTATAAGTCATGCCTTTAGCAAGTCTAAGTGCATCTTCAATCGCTGCATCTTCTGTCTCGTATGTCCACATTCTTGTTCCGCCTAGTGCAGGACCTAGTGTCGTATCGTGAATACAGATAATTGCTTTTAGTCCAGATTGTTTATCTTGGCAGATCACCATTTGCTCATAATCGTAAGTTTCCATATATTTAAAAATTTCCATTGTGTTTTCCTCCTAAGATTTAATTATCAGTGATGACTGAGTTTACAGCTAAAGCGATTGAATAATATTTACTTTCTGCTGAATCAGCTCTAGATGTTAAAACGATCGGCGCTTTAGCACCACAGATCACAGCTCCAACTTTCGCCCGAGCAAAATAGATAAGCGATTTATACAGTACATTTCCCGTTTCAATATTTGGGACGAGAAGGATGTCTGCATCACCTGCCACACTTCCGGTAATTCCTTTGTGAGCTGCAGCTTCCTTCGAAATTGCATTATCTAAAGCCAAAGGACCTTCAACGATACCGCCTGTAATTTGATCCCTAAGATTCATAACAGTAAGACTCGCTGCGTCCAATGTGGCCTGCATAGCAGGATTAACGTTCTCTACTGCTGCAAGAACAGCCGCTTTAGGAACCTTCACGCCAGTGCGAGCCGCAAAGTCGATAGCATTTTGTAGAATCTGTACTTTTTGATTAAGGTCAGGCTCTATGTTCATGGCAGCATCTGTAATAAAGATCAATTTTTCAAATCCTTCTACTTCAAATGCAGCAACATGTGATAACACTTTGCCTGTACGGAGACCAAATTCTTTATTTAAGACTGCTTTTAAAAGAGCAGAAGTTGAGATAAGCCCTTTCATTAAAATATCAGCGTCTCCATCATGAACAGCTTTTACCGCCTTTAAAGCAGCCGAAGATGTATCTGTAGCTACAACTTTTATTCCATCCAACGGAACATCCGAATTTCTTTCTAACCAATCAGAAATTTTGTTACCGTTTCCAAACAGAATAAAATGGGCGAGCCCTTCTTTATATGATTTCAGTATGCTTTCCAAAACCTCCTGATCCCCAGCTTCTGCCACTGCGATGACTGGTTTCTCTTGTTGATTTTTGGCTTGGCTCACCAAGTTTTGTAAACGCATGCTATCCCCCCTTGTTGACCGCTTTATTAACTATGCAATTTTCATGCCAACTTTTAATGAAGTTAAAATCTAAGTAATCATGCATTAACTATGCAATAAATTGCAAATACATTGCAATATTTTGCGTGAAATTATTTGCGTAGTTTTTCATCAAGATTATATTTTTCTAATTTATAATAAAAATTCCTAAGTGAGATACCCAGTGATTTAGCTGTCTTCGTCTTGTTGCCACGAAACCTCTCTATAGCTTCTGTTAAAATCTGTTTTTCAAACGCATCGATTTGTTCAGCTAAAGTCTTCTCATCATCAGTCGTATCGGTCATAATTTGCAGATGGACGTCCTCTTTATTCGATGGCTCTAAAGATAATAAAGAAATATGACTACGGTTGATCTGTGAATCCGTATGGCTCATATGGATAATCGCTCTGCCTAATACGTTTTCAAGCTCTCTAACATTTCCCGGCCAATGATACGCTAGTAAAAAGTCTTCAGCATCCTTGCTGATAAAATCAATGTTTCTTCCATAGTCTTGATTTAACTTCTGAAGAAGGTGATAAGCTAAAAGCAATATATCATTGTTTCTTGCTCTTAATGGCGGAATATAGATCGGCATCCTGTTCAATCTGTAATACAAATCCTGCCTGAACGTGCCATCAGCGATCATTTTTTCAAGGTTAACATTGGTTGCGGCGATGACACGCACATTGATCGGAATCGCTTTTGTCCCACCTACACGTCTGATTTCATTTTCTTGCAGTACGCGCAAAAGTTTAGCTTGTGTGTTCTGCGACAACTCTCCCACTTCATCTAAAAAGATACTTCCACCATTCGATTCTTCGAAGAGTCCTCTTTTTCCGCCTCTTAATGCACCGGAAAAAGCACCTTCTTCATAACCAAACAGTTCGCTTTCTAACAAAGATTCTGATAACGCTGCACAGTTGACACGTATAAACTTATTAAACTTTCTGCTGCTTGCATTATGTATCGCATGAGCAAAAAGCTCTTTTCCTGTTCCAGATTCCCCACGAAGAAGAACGGTCGCTGGTGTAGAAGCTGCAAGCTTAGCCTGATCGATTGCAAAACTCATCTCTTCTGACGTACCAATAATATCTTCAAACGAATATTTCGCTTCAAGTGTTCGAATGATTTGTCTCGCCCTGTTCAGTTCTTCTGTAAGTCCTTTAATTTCTGAAACATCATGTATTACCCCTACACTGCCTTTTAATAGACCATCCACAATCACAGGTGCAACGTTAACAATCACATCTTTTCGGTTCGGTCCAACTCTTAAACGAGCACCTCTCACAGGCTTGCGTGTCTTAAGAACTTGCATATGAATACTTTCACCTTCAGAAATATCAGTTGTTGCAGGTTTCCCGATCACTTGTTCTGCGGTGTAACCTGTAAGCTTCGTATAAGCAGGATTGATCATAATGCCTTTTCCTTCTTCGTCGACAACAGATATTGCTTCTTCCGAAGATTGGATGATAGCCCTTAACATCGTTTGTATGCTTTTTAAATTCGTTACTTCTTCTGCCAAGTCAACGATTTCTGTAATATCTTTAAAGACGGCAAAAGCACCAAGCTTTCGACCTTCATGATTTAAGATAGGTGTTCGTGTTGTATAGATTTTCGTACCATTAGCTAAAATTTGTTCTTGATTCACTTCTTCTATGCCTGAGTCCATAACTCGCGGAAGCTGGCTGTTCGGCATTACTTCTAGGATTGATTTTCCTACAGCTTGCTCTTTCGATAAACCTGTCATTTTTTCAGCACTTTTGTTAAATATAGTAATCGTTAAATCTTGATCAATAACGATCATGCCATCGTGTGTATTGTCTAATATCGTTTTAAGCTGCTGCAAGTGCCCGATGTCTTTTATATTTTTTGTTTCGTTAGGACTTGATAACAGGAATCGAAATTGAGAAGTAGTCAATTTTCCTGACGTAGGATACTTATTCTCATATAACCAATCTGCGCTTTCTTTAAGAGAATCCGAATAAACAATTACGTCAATCTCTTCATTCGGTGCCGAAGTATATGTAAATACCGGGATGTTATCCAATCTGGTCGGCAACGATTGAAGAGGTCCTTGCAAAATAGCTGCAAGTTCAAAAATTTCAGATCGATTGATCTGTTGAACCAAATCAAATTCTTCTTGCGCTGCCAGCAATACGATCCTTTGCAACAATTAGCCCACCTTTTTATTATAACATGCAATATTTTTCACAATTTTATCATAGCTCACTATGAAAGGGTTTGCAAACTTATTTTGCATCGACAATAATTTTAACTTTATGTACAATAAGACAAGTAGAGGAGTGAATTCTTCATGAGCAGATATGCAGCTTTGGTAATCGTATTAATTCCTGGAATCATGGCCGTGATGGGCATCAAATGGATGAGAGACACTTTATTTGGAGTTTTGCAGTTTCCGTTTCCATTCTTGTGGCTACAATTTATCGCTGGTTTGTTAAGCTTCTTAGCTGGCTTAACTTTTGTAGGTGGATTCATCTTTTACAGAGACCGTAAAAGAAATAAAGTTCAGTTAAAATACAGAAAAAAATAACCATCTCTCAACCTTGAGAGATGGTTATTTTTATAAATAAGTACTTATGCCATTACCTTATGTTCGATTCGAAGCTTATCCGCGACCATCGCGATGAACTCTGAATTCGTTGGCTTCGCTTTTGACATGGATACTGTATAGCCGAACAAGGATGAAATGCTATCGATGTTTCCACGGCTCCATGCCACTTCGATCGCATGGCGTATAGCACGTTCAACACGGCTTGACGTTGTATTGAATTTTTTTGCGATATCTGGATATAGAACCTTTGTGATCGATCCTAATAATTCAATGTCATTGTATACCATTGAGATCGCTTCTCTTAAGTACATGTATCCCTTAATATGAGCAGGAACTCCGATTTCATGAATGATACTAGTGATACTCGCATCCAAATTGCGTGGTTTATTGTTGATTGTTGATTGGAAGTTGTTTCGATTATTTCCGGACGCACGCTGTACAGTTGTCTTTTCTGCACCACAGATCTGACGGATCTGACTCGCTAGATTGTCCATATCGAATGGTTTTAAGATAAAGTATGAAGCACCTAAGTCTACGGCTTTTTTCGTAACATCTTCCTGACCAAACGCCGTTAACATGATAACATTCGGCTGAGGCAGATCATCGCTAGCCCTGATCTTCTCAAGCACTGCTAATCCATCTAGATGAGGCATGATAATATCTAGAACTAAAACATCAGGATCTTTATTCTCTAAAACGGACAAACATTCTTGACCGTTGTACGCTACCCCGATTACCTCCATATCATCTTGACTTGAAAGATACTCCCTCAAAAGACTAATCAGTTCACGGTTATCATCAGCTAGACAAACTTTAATTTTTTGCACCATTATTTCCTCCCCATCCAACAATTTCTTGTTTTTCCCAATGTAATATTTCAACAATAAATCTTAAATCCCTTTATTTTGTTTTAAATTTTTTAAAATTATTTTGTTTTTGTAGCAGATATAGCTGTTATCTTCAATTTACTTTGAATTTCGACAGTTATTGTATTTTCCACAAGCATTTTTGTCGAATTTTCTTTATATCCCTCATTATACAAAATTTTCATAGGATTGTCTAAATTATCTAAAAGTAAAAAAGCACTAAGCTCAAACCTAATAAAAGTAGAGGGCGAGGATTTCAGGCTCAGGTTACAGGTTCACCGAGGCGGGCGGTACCCTCCTGCTAATGTGAGGAGCCTTTAATGTCACACCTGCCCACTCGGCTCAGTCGTAGTTAGTAGCATTCTGCTTCAACTCGTTTTGAAAGAATACTGGATGAACTTACAATCCAGATAAAAATAAAAAAAACCGGTAAAAAATTCTACCGGTTTCGAGTTAACTCGCCTGTTTTGTTTCTTTATAGATATTGACTCCGGCTTCATCAAGCATCCACTCTATATGAACACCGTAACCTGATGTTGGATCATTTACAAACACATGGGTGACTGCTCCAATAATTCTTCCATTCTGAATGATTGGACTGCCACTCATTCCTTGAACGATCCCACCTGTAATCTTCAAAAGTTCAGGATCTGTAATCTTAATGACCATTCCTTTTGTAGCAGGAAATTTTTGCGGAACAGAACTTACTACATCAACGTCAAATTCTCTTACCTTTGAACCGTTAACAACAGTAAGTATCTTCGCTGGACCTTCTTTTACTTGATGTGAAAGGGCGATTGGCAACGGTTTATTCCAGTCCCCATTCGATAATTTATCATTTAATTTTCCAAAAATCCCAAACGGGCTGTTTTTAGATATATCCCCTAAAACTCTTTGGTCATTGGAAAAACGCGCTAGCTTTTCTCCTGGGTGACCATTCGAACCTTTTTCAATGGAAGTAACGGTAGATCCAAGGATTTCTCCGTTGTTTACTTTTATAGGTTTTTTCGTATCCATATCTGAAATCACGTGACCGAGTGCACCATACTTAAATGACGCAGGATCAAAAAACGTCAGTGTACCCACACCGGCTGCTGAATCTCGAATGTATAGTCCTATACGATAGGACTGGTCATTCTTGTCCTGCAGAGGAGTAAGTGTCTTATGAAACGTCTTACCATCTCGAATGATGGTTACATCTAAAGGATTTCGCGTTTCCCCTGATTGTTTAACAAATGGGCTTACATCTCCCATTTTTTTTATATTTTTTCCGTTGATTTTGGTAATAATATCTCCTACTTGAATATCGGCTATTTCACCTGGAGATTGTTTTCCTGCTGTTGTATTTACGAGATGATGCCCAACAATCAATACCCCGAGAGTATTTAACTTAACTCCTATTGATTGTCCACCAGGCACAACCTTAAGATCAGACAAAACTTTTACATTCATCTTTTTTATAGGAAAACTTGCTGCTTCGAGAGTTGCCATGCTATCACCGTTTGTTTTGGCTTGTATCGAAACTTTATGTTCTCTTTTCATTGCAGTCGTATAAACACTTGTTTCTTCCTGCTTCATGTTTGTTCCAACAGGAAGGGCTTGCATGACATGCTGTCCTTCAAAAAAGGTAATCGATTCTGGCAGTGCTACATACTCACGCACAGGAGACAAAAAACCGATTCCCACTAAACTTCCAAGGAGAATAACGCCGATCATTCGCCGAAGTAAATCCTTATACATCATACACTCTCCTCGCTCCAAGCTCACACCCTCACCATGGCTGTACCTTTAATTTAGCCTACGGACCTTGAGTTTATAACCAAGAAAAAAGAAAAAGCTATTCCTTAAATGGATAGCTTTTTCATGAATAAAGTTTATGATGTCTTTTTGATGGACGCTGCAAGCTCTAACAATTCCTGAGCATGCTGCCTTGTAAGGTCTGTAATCTCAACACCTGAGATCATTCTGCCTATTTCATTTACTTTTTCATCCGTTTTTAAGGTAAGAACCTTTGTGACGGTTCTACCTTGCAATGTATCTTTAGAGATGTGGAGATGCGTATCAGACATTGCAGCAACTTGTGGAAGGTGAGAGATACAAAGCACTTGCGAACCAACAGAAACCCTGTAAATCTTTTCCGCTATCGCTTGAGCCACTCGCCCAGAAACTCCAGTATCCACTTCATCAAATATAATAGCGGTAATTCCTTGATTTTCTGAAAAAATGGTTTTGATTGCTAGTATGATCCTAGAAAGTTCTCCGCCAGACGCCACTTTAGATAACGGTTTAAGCGGCTCGCCAGGATTAGGAGAGATATAAAATTCTACAGCATCCAGTCCTGTTCTCAAAAATTGATTATCCTCAATTCGCTTCATCACGACTTCGAACTTGGTTTTTTCCATATAAAGTTCTTTTAGCTGTTGCTGAATGCTATTTTTTAAGACTTTTGCTGTCTCTGCTCTCTTTTTAGTGAGCTTCTTCCCTGAGATCTCAAGTTTAGCAATAAGCTTATCCTGCTTCTTTTTGAGTTCTTCGATATGATTATCTTTATTTTGAATAAGTTCTAACTCTTTTTTAATCTTTTCACTATAATGGATCATTTCTTTTACAGAAGAACCATATTTTCGTTTAAGCTTACTCAATTCATCGAGACGCGACTCAATGCTGTTGAGCCTTTCCGGATTGTATTCTAATGAATCAAACATATCTCGAATCTTATATGTAAGCTCCTCAAGGACGTAGAAGCTGTTGCCAAATTGCTCTTCGTCAGCTTTTAATGACTCATCAAGTGCTGCGACTTGCGAGAAATCAGCTAGCGCACTTGAGACTAACTCCAGTGCCTTACCTTCACCATAAAGATTATGGTATGCATCCTGAAGAGAGCCATGAATTCTTTCAAAGTTCGAAAGCATACGTTTTTCTTCTTCTAGCTTAACATCCTCATCAGGAATGAGATTGCTACCTGCAATTTCTTGATATTGATATTCGAGGAGATCTATTCTTTGTGCGATCTCTTGTTCATTCCTAGAAAGCTCAGAAAGCTGTTTATTGATTTCTTTATAGTCCTTAAATGTTGCTTCGTAGGCAGTTAATTCTTTTTTAAAATCCTTGTCACCAAAACTATCGAGTAAAAAAAGATGTTTATCAGGCTGCATTAAATATTGCGTTTCATGCTGTCCATGAATATCTACTAATGCCTGTCCGATCTCTTTAAGAACAGACAGTGTAACAAGCTTTCCGTTTACTCTGCAAATGCTTTTTCCGCTCTCCGTTATATCCCTTTTAAGCACAACCATCTCATCTTCATCCGAAATCGTAATCCCAAATTCCTCACATTTATCATACACACGATGACCTGGATGAATATGGAACAGGCCCTCAATCTCAGCTTTTTGAGTACCATAACGCACAAACTCTGTAGAACCGCGGCCGCCGATCAAAAGTCCGATCGCATCAATGATGATGGATTTTCCTGCACCTGTTTCACCTGTTAATACGGTTAATCCTTTTTTAAAAGAAACACTCAAAGAATCAATAATAGCAAAATTACGAATACTTAATTCTGCCAGCAATTACATCACACCTTATTTTAAAAATTACAGCATATCTAAAAAGCGCTGCGAAACATCTGAACTAACTTCTTTAGAACGACAAATAATTAAGATTGTATCATCGCCACAGATCGTTCCCATTAAATCTTCCCAATCTAGCTTATCAATTAACGCACCAATTGCATTTGCATTACCCGGAAGTGTCTTCATAATGATTAGATGATCTGCGTAATCAATACTGATAAAGCTGTCAGTCAGCGTTCTTTTTAATTTTTGCAGTGGGTTGAACCTTTGGTCAGCCGGAAGACTGTATTTATAGCGACCGTCGTTCATCGGCACTTTTACAAGATGCAGTTCTTTAATATCACGCGAGACAGTTGCTTGCGTTACATTAAAGTTTGCTTTCTTGAGCAGTTCCACTAAATCGTCTTGTGTCTCAATATCATGGTTGCTGATCATTTCACGTATTTTAATATGTCGTTGTCCTTTATTCACTCGTGATTCCACCTCAATTTACACTGTCACATTCTGCCTTTATCTTATACTATTGTGCATAGGATGTAAATTTTTCATTAATAGAATAAAAAAGAGCGAGAAATTTATTCCCGCTCTTTCTTCAATGTTTCATGAGCAGACTTAACAACTTCTTCAATATCTTCTGAAGTTATTGTTCGAAAGTCCTCATTGTTCACTTTTCCATGCATTAAAAACTCAATGTTGCCATCCCCACCAGTAATAGGTGAAAAGGACAATGCAACTGGATTAATCCCTGTTTTGCGGGCAAAGTCAGTAATCTCTTCTATCACACGTTTATGAACTTTCGAATCTCTGACGATTCCTTTTTTCCCGACTTCTTCACGCCCTGCTTCAAACTGTGGCTTGATCAAAGCGATCACATCTCCAGTTGGCATAAGCTGAGTCAGCACAGGAAGTATGATTCGTAGAGAAATGAATGAAACGTCTATCGTTGCAAAGTGAGGAATGCCCTGTTGCAGCTGATCAGGGGTTACATACCTAAAGTTTGTTCTTTCCATCACAGCTACTCTAGAATCATTTCTTAATTTCCAAGCGAGTTGGTTGTAGCCAACATCGATCGCATAAATATAAGATGCGCCATTTTGAAGTGCACAATCAGTAAAACCGCCTGTTGAAGCTCCAATATCCATCCCAATCTTTTCTTTAACATCAAAATCAAAGATCTGAAGTGCTTTTTCAAGCTTAAGTCCGCCTCTTCCTACATAAGGAATGACATCTCCTTTAACTTGAAGAGGCGCATCTTGTTCTATCTTTTCTCCTGGCTTATCCATCCGGTTCGTTCCTGAATACACAAGGCCTGCCATAACAGATCGTTTGGCTTTCTCTCGTGTTTCACAAAGTCCTCGATTGACAAGCAGTACATCTACCCGTTCTTTTTTCATGTAAGAAGACCCTTTTCTGCCTTTCTTTTAACAAGTGCTTTCACACGCTCAACAAGATCAGGTGTTGTAATACCGATCTCCTCTAACAGTTTCGTTACGCTGCCATGCTCGATAAAGCAATCTGGTATACCCATGCGATCGATGATAACACTTGCCTGATTATCAGATGCATGCTCTAATACCGCACTTCCGAATCCACCTTGAAGGACAGCTTCTTCCAGCGTCAGAATAGGCATATTTTCCGCATAAAGTTCTTTTAGCATTTTTGAGTCAAGAGGTTTGATAAAACGAGCGTTGATCACACGCGCTGACACACCTGATTTCGCCAGGATCTCCCAAGCTTCAAGTGCCATTGGAATCGTCGTTCCAAACGTAAGAATCGCAACATCGTCTCCATCTTTCAGCACTTCCCATGAACCAATCGGGATATTCTCAAACTCTTCATCCATTGGTACTCCTGAACCGTTACCTCTAGGGAATCTGATCGCAATCGGACCATCTTCATATTTAAGAGCAGAGTAAACCATATGCTGAAGCTCATTTTCATCTTTCCCCATCATTAATACCATATTTGGAATATGACGTAAGAAAGCAATATCAAATACACCTTGGTGCGTTTCTCCATCAGCACCAACTAGACCAGATCTGTCTATTGTGAAAACAACATTCAAATTCTGTCTCGCTACATCATGAACAACTTGGTCGTAACCTCGCTGCAAGAACGTAGAATAGATCGATAGGACCGGCTTCATATTCTGCGTCGCAAGCCCAGCTGCCATCGTTGTTGCATGCTGTTCCGCAATACCAACGTCAAACAAACGATCAGGAAACGCTTTTCCGTAATCAGTGAGCTTTGAGCCAATGGTCATCGCAGGCGTTATCACTGCAATTCGATCATCTTTATGCGAGAGCGTCTCAAGTGTTTTACTAACCACACCGCTGTAAGATGGTCCAATCTGCTGCGGTTTGATCTGCTCACCTGATTCAATCTTATAAGGGCCTACACCATGCCAGCTATCCTTTTTATCACTTTCAGCCGGCTCATACCCTTTTCCTTTTTTCGTAAGAACATGGATGATTACCGGACCTTCAGTCTTTTTGGCATATGTTAGATTCTCGATCAGGTCATCTACATCATGACCATCTACTGGTCCCAAATAGGTGTAGCCTAATTCCTCAAAAAACATGCCTGATACTAACAGATACTTCAAGCTATCCTTTACACGTTCGGCTGTGGCAGCCAGTTTCCCGCCAAACGCAGGTATCTTACGGATCAATGATTCTAGCTCATCTTTTGCTTTATTGTATTTTCTAGCTGTTCTCATGCGTCCTAAAACGTTGTGAAGAGCCCCTACATTTGGCGCGATAGACATCTCGTTGTCGTTTAGTACTACGATTAAGTCTTTCTTTTCATGACCGATATGGTTCAGCGCTTCTAAAGCCATTCCGCCTGTTAGAGCACCATCACCAATGACCGCAAGAACTTTATCATCTGTTTTCTTAAGATCTCTAGCGATCGCCATTCCCATAGCGGCAGAAAGTGATGTAGAACTGTGTCCTGTTTCCCACACATCATGTTCGCTTTCAATCCTTTTAGGAAAACCACAGAGACCCTTATACTGACGAAGTGTATCAAACTGAGATGCTCTTCCCGTAAGGATCTTGTGCACATAAGCTTGATGACCTACATCCCAAATAAACTTGTCTTTAGGACTGTCAAAGACTTTGTGCATAGCAAGTGTAAGTTCTACTACTCCAAGGTTAGGACCAAGGTGTCCTCCTCTAACTGAAAGTTTTTCAATTAGAAAAGAGCGGATTTCAGCCGCTAATTTATTTAATTGTTCAGTTTCGTACGTTTTTAAAAACTGAGGATCTTGAATTTCTTCCAGGTTCATGGAATATGCCTCTCTTTCCATTAACGCCTTTTCTTCTCTCTTTTAGCAGGCGATAGCAGTTTAATTCTTAATTTTTCCTCTAAAAAATATAATAAACGCCCAACCTGAAAAATAATAAAGGTTGAGTGGTTGATCGCATATGACTTTCCTAACGCTTTACCTCCTACCGTAAGTGCAGCCACTACACTCGTGAAGACGATCGAGATTAGATACTCAGAGTTTGATCCAGACCTATTCCCCATAGAGAGTGTAAGTTCTACTACAACTGCAGCAGATGCTGTTCCGCTAACGATTCCAGAGATATCACCGATAACATCGTTACAAAAATTCGCTACACGATCTGCGTTTCTTGTAATGATTATAGCATGTCTTGCTCCAGGAACCTTCTCAGAAGCCATCGCGTGAAACGGAACTTCTTTCGCAGCTGTGGATGCTACCCCTACTATATCAAAAAGAACCCCGGTTAATACGATTAGAAAGACGATTCCCATCCCTAACGCCCACGAAACTCCATTTAACATGAAAGAGGATATAACTGTAAAAATAGCCGCTAACACAAGAGTGATAACGGCAATGCTTGTACTCCATTTGAGTGTTTTAGAAAAGGAATGCTTCATGCATAACTCCTCACTTTTTGGTCACTTTATGTAATAGGGAGTGGTCACCTTATTAAGTAAAGACTGCGGCTTAGGTCCAGTAGGTTTTCCCAGAAGAGTACGAAATGTCGCCATATTCGCGGTTTCCCTTTACTCTCTTCTTAACGCTGTCACCAAACGTTAGACTAGATTACCACTTAGTCCGCACTATAATCCCTAAAAGGTGTCAGGGCAGAACAGTCTAGGAGTTTTCCTCAACAGCCTCGCGCACATTCCCTAGCCTCTTTTGCAGAGAAGATTTCATATGGTATAAAGCTCATAATCAGCGGCCAACCGATACAGGCTTTTCACACCATAATCCCCTCAAGCTCCACTCAAGGCAGGCTACGCTGCTCGCCTTCTTTTCCTGTGAACAAGAAAAAAAGCTAAGCAGGTTCAAACCCCATTTCGCAGTAAGGTCTTTTGAACACAAACCGCAAATATGGGGGCCTCCGCGGAAGAAGGGTCCTCGCCCACATGCCATTGTGGATCGCCCTTCAACCTTAACTCCCAGCGATGACCCAAGGCTGGGCGCCTCAAGCCAATGCAAGGAACTTCATCGATGTGCCCTTTGGCGGATTTTTAGGCCCGCCTTCAGGAATGGGGGGCTGACTAGAATACTGCACCACTCCAAAGCAAATAATATCATATCATACTTCCAATTTTGCAACAATCTCTTAGTGGTTTCTTTTTATAATGTAGTCAGCGATGGACGCTAATATGCCTGTATTTCCGTTGATCTTGTTTAAATGTTCCAAAGAAATATGTATATGATTTTCCATTTCTTTCTTTGCACCAATAAGTCCAAGAATCTTAGGATAAGTAGTTTTCAAATTAGCCTCATCACTTCCAACGGGTTTACCTATTTCTTCTTGATTTCCTGTTACATCAAGGATGTCATCTTGAATCTGAAAAGCAATCCCGATATGTCGTGCATAGTTTGTCAGGTGCATTAGATCTTCATTAGAAGCTCCCGCTGCAATTCCACCCATGATCACTGAACATTCGAGCATTTTACCTGTCTTCTTTTCATGAATGCTTTCTAACTCCGTTAACGTGAGGTCTCTGTTCTCTCCCTCTATGTCTTCTACTTGACCGCCGACCATACCTGTTGCTCCAGCAGCTTTTGATAAAACTGCAATCATTTGAACTTTTTGGTCAGATGTTAAAGAAGAGTTGTTTGTAATCAAGCTAAAGCTCTCGGTTAATAAAGCATCTCCTGCTAGAATCGCTTGAGCCTCACCAAAAACTTTATGGTTCGTGAGTTTTCCTCTTCTATAATCATCATTGTCCATAGAAGGAAGGTCATCATGAATTAAAGAATACGTGTGAACAAATTCAATCGAACAAACAACATCCTCTATTTCTGCTGTATTCTTTTCAAAAGATTCCATAACAGCAAGAGCCAGGATCGGACGTATTCGCTTTCCACCTGCAGAAATGGAATATAGCATCGATTTTTTTAATGTTTCTGGAGCATCTAGCTTGTTTAAGTATTCAACCATCTGTTCTTCAACCAATGATTTTTTATCTCGAAGATATTGTTCAAACGCTATCAATGATCTTCCTCCTGAATCGCGAATGGTTCTTCTTTTCCGTCTTCATGCAGAATCGTATCCATCTTCTTTTCAACATTCTGTAATTTCGTATGACATAATTTTGAAAGCTTCATCCCTTGTTGATACAGATCGATACTTTCTTCTAAAGGAACATCTCCCTGTTCAAGCTTTTCAACGATTTCTTCAAGCTGTATCATAGCTTCTTCAAATGTAAGTTTGCTTGTTTTTTCAGTCATTCGTGTAAGACGCCTCCGTTCCAGTGATGTGACAATCAATCTGTCCATCTTTTAACTTTATCGTTAGTGCATCTCCAGCCTTTACCTGTGATACGGACTTAACCAATTCGTCTTTGCCTTGTTTATAGGTCAAGCTGTACCCTCTATCCATTACAGCTAGAGGATTAAGGGAAGAGAGCCTAGAAATCTTGTTTGAAAAATCCCTCTGGTGCTGCCTTACGTGACGATTTGTTTCTTTTAGCAATGTCTTATGCAGAGAAACAACTCTTTCGTTTGCCTTCTGAATCTGACCACTTGGTGAAAACAAAAAAAGCTGACGTTTAACCTGTGAGAGATGATTCTGATGCTGATCAACAAAGCTTCCAACTGTACGTTTCAATTGATCCATACACCTATCGAGTTCTTGCTCTTTTTGTTTTATCAATTGCGTAGGGTATTTAAAAGCGTACGATTTTTGAAGGCGTGATAGATGCTGTTGATGACCGGCAACAAACTCATTCATCACTCTTTTCAGACGAACATTTCTTTGGAATAATCTATCTTTCAATTCATCTAGATGAGGCACTGCCATCTCAGCCGCAGCTGTTGGTGTTGGTGCTCTTAGATCAGCTACAAAGTCTGCAATCGTAAAATCTGTTTCATGCCCAACAGCAGAAATGACCGGCAGATGTGATTGAAAGATCGCTCTTGCAACACTTTCTTCATTAAACGCCCACAGCTCTTCAATCGAGCCTCCACCACGTCCTACGATTAGTACATCTGAAGCATTCAAAGCATTCGCTTGTTCGATCGCCCGAACGATGGATGGAGCAGCGCCTGGTCCTTGAACGAGTACGGGATAGATCGTGACAGCAGCTAGCGGAAACCTTCGTTTTATGGTTGTCACGATGTCTCTTACGGCAGCTCCTGTTGGTGAAGTGATCACGCCTATCGTCGAAGGGAATTTAGGCAGTGGCTTTTTATGCATTGGATCAAAAAGTCCTTGTTGTTCTAACGTATTCTTAAGGTTCTCATACGCTAGAAACAAGTTACCAACACCGTCTTGCTGCATCGTTCTGACATACAGCTGGTATTGTCCTTGAGGTTCGTATACAGAGAATGAACCTTGAATTAATACATTCATTCCTTCTTCAGGTTTAAAGTTTAAATGTCTGTTGTTTCCTGCAAACATGACCGCAGAAACTCTGCTGTTTGCATCTTTCAACGTAAAATACAAATGTCCCCTGCTATGGAGCTTAACATTGGATAGCTCCCCTTTAACCCAAACATCTTGTAAGTTACCGTCATTTTCAAATAGCCTCTTAATATACCGGGTTACAGCCGATATTGGAACATACCGATTGTTGTTCTGCATTAATGTACTTCCTTTAGCTTCTTTCTCCATTTTGAAGCAAGAACCGTATTGTTCATTAACATCGTAATCGTCATAGGACCAACGCCTCCTGGAACAGGAGTGATATGTTTCGCTTTAGGCTTAATGGCCTCATAGTCCACATCCCCACAAAGCTTTCCGTTCTCCTTGCGATTAACACCTACATCAATGACAACCGTACCTGCTTTAACCATATCTTCTGTAATAAGGTTCGGTTTTCCTACCGCCGCAATTAAAATATCGGCTTGTAATGTTTGTTCACGAAGATTTTTTGTTCTAGAGTGACAAAACGTTACCGTTGCGTTTTCTTGCAAGAAAAGCTGCCCAGCTGGCTTTCCAACAAGGTTGCTTCTTCCTACAACCACAACATGTTTGCCTGAAATATCTTCACCGGTTTGTTTGACCATCTCTAAAATTCCAAGAGGAGTACAAGGTATGAATGCTTGCTCGTCTCCTGCATGCATTCTTCCGATATTAATCGGATGAAACCCGTCTACATCTTTTTCAGGCAGAATCGCCTCAATTACTTTTGATTCACTTATATGTGAAGGAAGGGGAAGTTGAACGAGAATCCCATCAATTTGTTCGTCATTGTTAAACGCTTGAATGTATTGTAACAATTCATTCTCAGAAATAGATTCAGGAAGCTCCGTCAATACCGAATGCATACCGAGCTCTTTACATGTTCTTTCTTTTGCTAGTACATACGAACGAGACGCTGGGTGATCGCCTACTAGAATAACAGCTAAACCTGGAACAATTCCGTCTTGTTTAAGGTCTTGGATCTCTTTTGCAAGTTTCTCTCTGATCTCTCTCGCAATCTGTTTTCCGTCTAACACAGCCATTCTAAAGTCCCCCTCAAAAGTAGTTGTTTGATTATTTAATTAGTTATTGTTAATATCTTTGATTATTTTTCCTAGGACTCCGTTTACGAAACGTCCTGCTTCTTCACCGCCAAAGATTTTTGCTGTTTCGATCGCTTCATTCAATGTTACGTTCTTAGGAACCTCTTCCATGAACAGCCATTCGTAAGCTGCCATCTGAAGAACGACACGTTCTACGTTTGCTAGTCTTGAAAAGCTCCATTTTTCTAAATAAGGCGTAAGAAAACGCTCGATTTCTTCTTTCTTTTCAACCGTACCATGAACCATCTGTGTTAAGAATTCGTCTGATGGCTCTCCTTCTAAAACATGCTCCATAGCTTCACTAGCTGAGATGTCACTTACTTCAATTTGAAAAAGCGATTGAAATGCCTTTTCTCTGGCAAGTCTGCGTTTCATAATCCGACTTCCTTTCTATTTGCGAACAATTTCTATCTAGCATAATACCATAATGTTAGGACTCGTTACAATCCGAACAATGGACTTACTAACCCTTCCGAACATTCAGTTTTTTTACTTTCTGTTAAAAGTATTTTATCTTTTCTAAGTGTGAATTTTAAAGAAGTAATTTTTTCGGGCTTATTCTAATTCATTCATGCTTTTGAAGGTTATTGATTTCCATTAAAGGATGCTCACTTTCCGAGGGGAAGGCCGTGAGCTATATTCGTACGTCTCCAGTATAAATGTCTCAAATAGTAGGCGCGTACCTTCCATTCTATACGAAGTGGGTATCCAGACTGTTCATTCAGTAAATTCACGAGAAAATTCTAGAAATTTCGGACTTTACCCGCAAGTTTGGGCTATATCCCGGCGAGATTTACCTATATACTGGCGAGTTGACATCACTCGAGTACTCTTCTACCACTTATACCCCCACCTCAACTGTAACTTCAATGAGCTGAATGTTTTCATCACAAAATTTGCTCGTAATAAACAACAAGAAAAAAGACCAAAGGGCAAGTAGAACCTCACCCTTTGATCTTTTTAATAATCTACTTCTGGTGCTTCATTCTGTTTTTCTTTTGAATCAAATTGAACACCAACTACGAATACGTTGATATCCGTTGCTTCTAGTGCTGTCATGTCTAGAAGCGCTTGTCTGATATAATCTTGAATTTTTTGAGCTACATCTGGAATCGCAACTCCATATTTCATTGATACGTATACATCAATAGAAATACCTGCTTCTGAGAGTTCTACTTTAACGCCTTTGCCATGCGTTTTCTTTCCAAGTCGCTCTACTACACCACTTGCAAAGCTGCCTCTCATGGAAGCGACACCTTCAACATCTGAAGCTGCAATACTTGCAATAACTTCGATAACCTCAGGTGAGATCTCCACTTTTCCTAATTCTGATGAGTAACTTTCCATTTCAAATGATAGTTCGTTCATCACTTAAACACCTCCGTACTTATTCGCTTTTTGAAGTTAAATCATGATTTTCTAAAAACTTTGTATTAAAGTCACCATTCACAAAAGTCTCATGGTTTAACAGACGCAGGTGGAACGGAATGGTCGTATGAATTCCTTCGATAACAAACTCGCTTAGTGCACGCTTCATACGGTCGATTGCTTCTTGTCTAGTATTTCCGTAAGTTATAACTTTAGCAATCATAGAATCATAAAATGGTGGAATCGTATAGCCAGGGTAAACAGCAGAATCAATTCGAACACCTAGACCGCCTGGTGGAAGGTACATTTCAATCTTTCCAGCAGAAGGCATAAAGTTTTTCTCAGGATTCTCTGCATTAATTCTGCATTCGATCGACCAGCCATCAAACTCGATATCTTCTTGTTTGTATCGCAATCTCTCACCTGAAGCTACTTTGATCTGTTCCTTGATTAAATCAATTCCCGTTACCATCTCAGTTACAGGATGTTCTACTTGGATTCTAGTATTCATCTCCATGAAATAGAAGTCACCTGTATTATGATCAAAGATAAATTCTACGGTACCAGCACCAGAATATTGAACGGCTTCAGCTGCTTTTACTGCTGCATCACCCATCTCTTGGCGTTTAGATGGGGAGATAGCAGGAGATGGTGTCTCCTCTAAAAGCTTTTGAAGACGTCTTTGGATACTGCAGTCTCTTTCTCCCAAGTGAATAACATTCCCATGGTTATCTGCAAGCACCTGTATCTCAACATGTCGGAAATCTTCAATGTATTTTTCAATATACACACCTGGGTTACCAAAAGCAGTTGCTGCTTCTTGCTGAGTGATCGCAATGCCTTTTAAAAGTTCCGTTTCATTCTTAGCTACGCGGATCCCCTTACCCCCACCGCCTGCTGTTGCTTTAATAATTACAGGATACCCAATTTTGTTGCTGAGTTCAATGGCTTCTTCCTTGTCCCTAATAATCCCGTCAGAACCCGGTACGATAGGAACTCCGGCATCCGCCATCGTTGCTCTCGCAACATCCTTAATACCCATCTTGTTGATCGCTTCAGCACTTGGACCAACAAACGTTACATTGCATTCTCTACATAGTTCTGCAAAGTCAGCGTTCTCTGCCAAGAATCCATATCCAGGATGAATGGCTTCTGAGCCAGTTAGTGTTGCTACGCTCATTATGTTAGTGAAGTTCAGATAACTATCTTTTGAAGCAGTCGGTCCGATACAATAAGCCTCATCTGCCAAACGGACATGCAAGGCATCTTTATCGGCTTCTGAATAAACGGCTACTGTTTCAACACCAAGTTCTTTGCATGCGCGAATAATCCTTACAGCAATCTCACCACGGTTTGCTACTAATAGCTTTTTAATCATAGACATACCCTCCTATTCTGCTTTCACAAGGAACAGAGGTTGTCCGTATTCTACTAATTGTCCGTTCTCAACTAGTACTTTTACGATTTCACCATTCACTTCAGATTCAATCTCGTTGAATAATTTCATCGCTTCGATAATACAAACGATGCTATCTTTTGAAACTTTATCTCCCGGCTTAACAAAGGCTTCTACATCTGGAGATGAAGCAGAATAGAACGTTCCTACCATAGGAGAAACTACCTTATGTAAGTTAGCATCTTCGTCTGCCTGTTTTGTTTCTTGTTTAACTTCTGTATTTTCCTTAACTGTTTCAGCTGCTGGAGCCTGTTCTTTTACAGGTGGCGCTTGAGTGACTACGGGCTGAGAAACAACTTCTTCTGCTCCATAAGAAACTACTGATCCACTGTCCTTTTTAAGAACAATCTTAGAACCATCATTTTCGTATTTGAATTCATTGATGCTTGATTTGTCAATAAGTTTAATCAATTCACGAATTTCTTGTATTTTTAGCATGATCTCTACTCCTTTTAACAATCCTATCCAGTTTAGATTTTTTTATTTAGCACCTTCTATTGTGACTAGGTCTTAACACATGTAATATACCACATTTCTTTTTTCGTGGATACATTAGAATCATTTTTCAAGTTAATAGTACACGATTACACCTTACATTGTAAGCGTTTACGGTTACTCTTCACTATTTTCTATCATTTCCCGTCAAAAAGAAATGCAAACTTGAATGACGCTATAAGTTTCTATCCAATATATCATGAAACCGCAAAAAGAAAAAAGCCGGAATTTCCGGCTTTCCTACTCTTTTACGCTTATTTATTTGGACGCATGATATTCAACCGCTACTGTTTTCCCGCTACCAAGGTGTTCGTTTGCAACATTCATAATCTCAACAACTTCTTTTTTTGATAGTTTATCAGCTTTTACGATCACTTTGATCTCATTGTTCATCGTGCTCACTAAAGCATCATTGAATCCCATCGATTTGATCAATGTTTCTACTGTTGATTCTTGCATAGTAAGTGATTGAAGCTCTGTCATCTTTGCCCAAGCATCAGCTTGAACTTCAGCTGAAGCGTCCTCAGAACCAGCAACGGCTACATAATCAGCACTCATCTCATCACGAACTTCATCTCGCTCTAGGCGAAGGGCAGTAAACACATCGTCGTTTGCAACACCTGACACAGTCGCTTCTTTACCAGACTTCTTTCCTGCCTCCAAATAAGCAAGATCATCCGTTCCACCAGGTGCTGTAATATAATACACAGACAACACAATGATTAAGCTAAGCATAGTTAGAAGCCAAACAGTTTGTTTTTTCAATAACATTTGTTTATTCCCCCTCAGGATTTTTTGGTCCTACAAAAATTTGATCACTACCTATATCAAAAACTTTTTTAACGAGCTCTATGATCATAGACTTTGTCTGGATGTTCTCTGCACCTTGCGCCAATATAGCCACACCTTTTATCTTTGGTTTTTCTGTTGTGACAATGATCGGCTCTTCTCTGCCGTCATTTGAGATAATTACTACTTTTTCATCTATCTTTTGATCTTCTATCGTTCTCTTACCGCCATTTTTATCATTTTCCGATGTAGTCTGGCTCTGTGTGCTATCATCTGTAACGAACTCTTTTCTCTCAGTTGTGGAAAGTTCTACCATGACGGAAACTTTGCCAACTCCTTGCATCTGTTCTAATAGATCTTTCAGTTCGTTAGAATAAAGGTCTTCATACGTTTTGATATTTTTGTCTGTTACTTCTTTAGCTTGTTTAAATACCGCCTCGGATTTAACCTTCGTTTCTGGCACTAGCCCGTTTAATGAACTTTTTTGAGCAGGGGAGTCTATCATCTTGCTAATAAACATAAGAGAAATTCCCAATAGAAGTAAGACAAGTAAGTACTTTTGTTTATTCCCTGCTTTATCACTCAGCTGCAGCCGTTTTTTTATCTGTTCCCAAAATGAACGTTTCATTGGGATAACTCCTCTCCCCCTTCCAAATGTACATCAACTTGGTCTGCATCCAGCTGCCACTGACTAGCTAAGAACTGGATGACTTCGTTAGAAACTGGTTGTGTGAGAGATTCTTTTCTCTCTGGATCAGAAACACTCACATCCACTTCTGATACTTCAGAGATTTCAGCTTGGTCGTGATACTTGGCTAGCACCACTTTGGCACCCCTTATATCTTCAGGCTCCAACGGCTGTTTACCCATTTCCGTTCGAATTTGAAGATCGACAATCTCTAACTCATAAGTCTGTTTCAACTCCTCTTGAACTTGTTTTTTCATTGGGACAGCCATTTGCTCTAATATATATGCACGTTGAGCGGATTGTATTTCACTTTTATTCTCTTCTATCGAATTTTTTATTTCGTCTTCTTTCGCTGCAGCTGGTAGATCCATGGCGAGAAACACTTGATCCAGATCTGAATTTATTAGTTTGAACAGTGGAGAGAGCATAGCAAGCAGTATGAGCAAACCTACAACCATCTTGATATAATTTTGAAATTGATTGCCAGGTAACAACAGCTCGATGACTCCGGCTAATAGTACAAGAATGATAATATTGGTTATCCACTCCGTTAAGAATGCCATGCTTCCCCTCCTATCGAACCATCAGCGTAACGTTTCCGGCTGCGATTATTATCGTTATAGCTAGAAAGAACATAATAGACACAGTCATAAGGGCAGCAAAGATAAACATGACGCTCTTACCGATGATGCCTAATGATTCAACGATCGGCCCACCTCCTAAAGGCTGAAGAAGGGCTGCAGCCATGCTATATATAAAAGCTAGAATTAAAACTTTGATGGCAGGAAATATAGCTAACAGAAGCAATAATAATGCCCCGATTATGCCAACTGAGTTCTTTAGTAAGATGGAAGCGCTCATGACAGTATCTGTCGCATCTGTAAACATACGGCCTACAACCGGAATAAAATTCCCTGTTACAAATTTTGCTGTCTTGATCGTTATTCCATCTGCTACTGCTGCTGTTGCACCTTGAACACTCATTACACCTAGGAATACAGTGAAAAAAAAGGCGAGTGCACCCATGCTGATATTTCTTAACAGCTTAGCTAACTGCGTGACTTTGTGATGCTCTGACATCGTTGAAACGATGCTTAATAGTGCAGATAAAAAAAGAAGCGGCAATACAAAATTTTTGATCAAAAGCCCGCTTGTATTTACTAAAAACAAGATGACCGGATGAAAAAACGCGACTGAAGCGATGCTTCCCACAGTTGCCATCAAGGCGAGAAGTAGGGGTATGAGTGCAATCATGAAACTTAACATGTTATCGATCGCTTCTGTTGCATAAGAGATCGCAACATGAAAACTGTTTAAAGCTAAAATGATTAAGACCATATAAATAATTCCATATGCCACCTTTGAAATAGCAGATCGATCAAAAGCGTTCTGGATGGATTGAAGCAACATGCTGAAAACAGTGAGCAAAATTAAGGTTCCAAGCAGTTTTCCGTGAACAGCAAGTTCGTGAAACATAAACTTTAAAAGTCCGACCATGTAGCCTTTTATAGAAAAATCTTTTTCTCCTTTTACAAATTCAAGGAAGGTTCCTTTTTGGCTTTCTGGCAAGAATCCTCCGTATTCACGGGAGATGCTATCCCAATATTGTTTGATTTCATCTAGCTGCATGGAGGATACTTGTTGATCTACTATTTTTGAAGTGATCGAGCTCGCTGATGCGGATTCTATGGGGCCAAATAGAATGAAGGAAAAGATTATGAGTAGAAGTAGACTTGTCCGCACCATCACTTTCTGCATCTTTATAACCTGCTTTCTTATTTCGGTATAAGCGTCAGAACGGTTTCAATAATTACTGTTAAAATAGGTATCGCCATCACGAGAATCAGTATCTTGCCACCTAGTTCAATCTTAGATGCTATCGCTCCCTGCCCCGCATCTCGTGTGATCTGTGCTCCAAACTCAGCAATATAAGCAATACCTATTATCTTTAATAACGTTTCAACATAGACCATGTTTACGTTAGCGTTTATGGCGAGTCGTTGAAGCATCGTAAGAATTTGTCCGATCTTATCGATCAAGAATAAAAAGATTCCTGCTCCAACCATGAGTGTGACCAAAAAAGCAAAATTCGCTTTTTGTTCTTTAAGGACTAAGGCTAAGAAAGCAGCAACTAGCCCAAAACCAACAATTTGGATAATTTCCAATCTGGCCCCCTCCTTAATTCTGAAACAAAAAGACGCCTTTTACCTTCTGAAATAAATCATCTAAAAGAGTGATGACCATAAAAAGGGCAACAACAAAACCTAAAAGAGTGACCCAGTGAGCATAGTCCTCTTTTCCGATCATCTTTAAAACGGTATGAAGCATAGCAACGATTATGCCAAGCCCCGCAATCTGAAACACTGCGTTTACATCCAATCCCATTTGTGAAACCTCCTTGTTACATTAAGAGAATAACGATTAAAAGTCCCATTAATACCCCAAGACTTTTACACATTTTTTCATAACGTTCTTGTATGTCTCTTGCTTCTTTTTCTTCACGATTAAGGTGAGCTAACGTCAACTGAATCTGCTTCTGCTGATGCTCTTTGTCATGCCTACCAAGCGTTGCGCTAAATTGGCGAAGCACTTCGATCTCACCCATCTTAAAAGAGGTTTCCTTTGCCAGAACAGCTAACTGAAGATCCCAGGCTTCTTGCACCGATAGCTCGCCTTCTGCTAAACGGTCTGATATGGTGAGAAAAAAAGTGGACAATGGTTCTTTTAATGGCCTTCCAATATGCAAAAACGCCTCATGAAGAGGAGTAGATCCGTACATGATCTCAGCCTCCAAGGCTTGTAGCGTTACTTTTAATTCTCTTAACTTCTTTGGCCGTTCTCTTACCCGCTTTGCCCATTCAAAACCAAAGATCGTTGTGGCTGAAAGAATAGCGATCGCACCGATCCAACTCATCATGCTGCACCACCAGATGATCTGTAGATCACGTTTAATGCTCCGTCATAGATTCTCTGAATGGTTCCCGGTCCTTTATCACGGCTCAAAATTACATACCTTTCAAACAAAGAAAGATCTCCTAAAGGTTTCATCACAGGTCGTTTCAGCGCATCTTCTATAGAGCTGCCATGTGCGGTGAAAATCATTTGAACACCCGCATGCATCGCTTCTAGTATCGCTTCACCGTCTTCTTTTCGTCCGATTTCATCAACGATCATGACTTGAGGACTCATCGAACGGATGAGCATCATCATCCCTTCTGCTTTCGGACATGCATCAAGAACATCTACACGCCTTCCAAAGGTATGCTGAGGAACACCTTTTATAGCACCCGCTATTTCAGAACGCTCATCCACAATTCCCACTTTAAAAGAAGGGATATTTTTTTGCTGAACGCCACAACTTACAAGTCTCGCAATATCTCTTAATAAAGTGGTTTTCCCGGTTTGCGGCGGACCGATCAGCAAAGTATTGAGCCATTTTTTTTGGTAGAGATATGAAATTAACGGTTCTGCGATTCCAATCTTCTCTCTTGCAACTCTCACGTTAAACGAACTAATATCTTTAATGGCTTTTACGAATCCATGTTCAGTGATCACTTTCCCTGCTAGTCCTACACGATGACCGCCTGAGATTGTGATATAACCTCTTTTTAGCTCCTCTTCAAGCGCGTAGAGAGAGTGCTGACTTAACCTGTTGAGCAATACTTGTGATTCTTCTGCCGTGATTGGGCCCTCAGTCGGATAGATCGGTTTACCGGAACAAAGGATTTCCATCGGTTGTCCAATTCGAACCCTGATCTCTTCAACAGATTGAAGGACAGATGGTGGCAGTTTTCTTAGCGTATGCTGTAGTTTATCTGGAAAAAGTCTAAAGATCGTCTCCATGACCGATTTCTCCTTTAAGAGGCTAGTACTATAAACGTATGGCAGACATGTAAGCTTTATGCCAATAAAGGTAGGCTTAAGATTAGGAGGGAAGATAGGGGGGTGTTTTTGATAGATTGTTAGTAAATATTTTGATGAATCCATTCTTTATAGTGAAACTTTTCAAATGAGAGGCAGTGTTATCTGATGATATTTAGCTATTCCAATCAGATTATTGCTGTTTTTAATGCAGCGAACCAAATCAGTGAGCTCTTTACTCTAAAATCGGTGTTTCGGCTAATAAAAAAACCTCACTCCAAAATGGAATGAGGTTTCAACATCATAGGCTATGCACGAGAAACGTAAGCTGCATTTCTTGTATCGATGATCAGCTTGTCCCCTTGGTTTACGAAGAAAGGAACTTGCACGATCAAACCTGTTTCAAGCGTCGCTGGCTTAGTTCCACCAGAAGCTGTGTCTCCTTTAATACCAGGCTCAGTCTCTACTACTACTAATTCAACTGTGTTTGGAAGTTCAACACCAATCGTCTCACCTTGGTACGTCATGATCTGAACGGTCATGTTTTCAAGCAAGTACTTCAACTCGTATTCGATTTGAGAAGCTTGAAGTTCAATTTGCTCATAAGATTCGTTATCCATGAACGTGTGAGTATCTCCTGATGCATATAGGTATTGCATCTTACGGTTCTCGATATGAGCTTTTGCTACTTTTTCTCCACCGCGGAATGTTTTTTCCTGGATACCACCTGTGCGAAGGTTACGAAGTTTAGAGCGAACAAATGCCGCACCTTTTCCTGGCTTTACGTGTTGGAACTCAAGAACTTGCCAGATTCCGTTGTCAACCTCAATCGTTAATCCTGTTTTAAAATCATTTACTGAAATCATGTTTTTATCCTCCTGAAATACCTTAACTTAACGTTAAAAGGGTTTTAGTAGAGTAGGTAAGTGATTCATTGCCATCTTTTGTTATGAGTGCATCGTCTTCAATCCGAACTCCGCCTAGTCCTGAGATATAAATACCTGGTTCTACTGTAACAAGCATTCCCGGTTCAAGAATCGTGTCAGACTTCATAGATAGAGCCGGACCTTCATGTACGTCTAAACCAATTCCATGTCCTGTAGAATGTCCGAAGTATTCACCATAACCTTTTGAAGCGATGTAATCACGTGTTAACGCGTCTGCATCCTTACCTGTCATTCCTGGTTTAATGCCTTTCATACCTAGCATCTGTGCATCATATACGACTTGGTAGATCTCTTTTAGCTCGTCAGAAACATTTCCGATGGCTACCGTACGAGTGATATCCGAACAATAACCTTTGTAGTATGCTCCAAAATCCAAGGTCACTAATTCACCTGTTTCAATCTTCTTATCTGAGGCAACACCATGTGGAAGGGCTGAACGGTAGCCTGAAGCCACAATAATATCAAACGATGAAGAGATGGCTCCATTTTTTCTCATGAAGAATTCTAGTTCGTTTGATACTTCCCGCTCTGTAAGTCCCGGGCGAATATACTCGATAATATGTGAAAAAGCGGCATCGGCAATAGATGCTGCATCCTTTACTATCTTAATCTCTGATTCATCCTTAATCAAGCGCAACTTTTCCACAAGACCAGATACTGGAACAAGTTCAGTCGTATTGTCATCTAATTGTTTCTCATATGTACGATATGTAGAGTATGTAACATGGTCTTGCTCGAAACCCAGCTTAGAAATTGAAAGCTCCTTCGTTAACTTTGCAACCTCTTGCGGAATCGGATCCGTGTGCATCACAACACGATAACCTTCTGCTTGTTCTGCTGCTTGAGTCTTATATCTGAAATCAGTTACTAAAATCGCTTCGTCTTTCGTGATCAAAAGCACGCCTGAACTTCCTTTGAAACCACTTAAGTAAAAACGGTTTGAAGAAGATGTAACTAATAGTGCATCAATATCAAACGTATCGAATAAACGCCTTGCTCGTTCTACACGATTCATAACGTATCCCCCTTAAGTTGATTATGAAAAACTTGTAGTGCTAATTTATAGCTATCAAAACCAAACCCTGAAATCTGTCCGATCGTAACTGGAGCAATAACAGATTCACGTCGAAATTCCTCTCGAGCATGAACATTTGATAAATGGACTTCGATTACAGGTACATCCACACTGGCAATTGCGTCTCTGATCGCATAACTATAATGAGTATAGGCACCTGCGTTTAGAACGATTCCGCTAAACTCACCTTCAGCTCTGTGAATGATATCAATGATATCTCCTTCAGTATTGCTCTGTTTAAACGAGATATCCAGAAGCAGTTCTTTCGATAAAGAAACAAGTTCCCCCTCTAGATCTTCCAATGTATGCGCGCCATATATGCCAGGCTCCCGTTTTCCCAATCTGTTTAAGTTCGGTCCGTTTATAACAAGAAAGTTTCTGTTTTTCACCTGAAACACCTAGCCTTTGCATAAAAAAATAGAATGTTCATAAAACATTCTATCATAGCGTCTGATCATTTGAATAGTTACGAACTTTGTGTAGATTCCTTGTTTCCCTGGGATTGGCCATGACGTTCACTGTATTCAAACGAGATCGAGTATCCTACAAAAACGCCATATAATATATAGATGCACAGCGTCGTTGTTATCGTATTCTTACCCATCGTGTTCATAGGTTCCAATCCTGGAAAGATCGGATGAAGTAAGAAAAAGACAATCCCCCACAGCGCAACACCGAAAAGGATGCCAGCCCACATGGATTTGATCTTAGCAAACGCATAGCGATATGCAATGGCAACTAAAATCGAAAGTAAAGCTATGATCAAAATACTGATTAGTTGACCTATCCACTCGGTTTTCCACTTACCAAGTGCCCATGGCACTAAAACAAGGGCAGGACCAACTTTTGAGAAATTTAAGTAGTAGGCGATAAATCCGAAAGAAGCCCAGATCAAGCCTCCAAAGAAGCCAACACCAACGACTCTGCTCATGAATGAAGATTGAGATTCTTGTTTATTTTGTTCTAGTTTTGAATCGCTCATTAACGACCACCTCCAACACTACTAGTATGTCCACAAAACCACTGCCCAAACTTCTCACACTCCAACCAATCATATTCCGTGTAAAACATGTATAAAATGGGAAAAATACAATCATCCTTTGTGGAGGAATATCCCGCTTTCCTGTAGAATAGAAAGTACCTACAAAACTTTAGGCTGGGGGTTCAACATGACAAAAGAGAAAAAGCCCGCTTACGGCGGCCAGGCCGTATTAGAAGGGGTTATGTTTGCCGGAAAGCACACATATGTAACGGCAATTCGGAGAAATGATGATACAATCGAGTATTTCGAACTTAAGAAAAAACCTTCTCCAGTACTATCAAAATTAAAGAAGATTCCTTTCTTAAGAGGATTCATAGCCATTATTGAAGCAAGTATGAACGGTACACAGCATTTAAATTTTTCAGCTGAGCGATTTGGTGTTAATCCCGGTGAAGAAGAAAAAGAGGAAGAAGAAAAGCCGTCTAAATTCGCTTTTTTCTTTTCTTTAGCCATTATCGGTGTCTTATCTTTTCTTTTCGGAAAATTTGTTTTTACGCTCGTACCTGTTTTTTTAGCAGAAGCTTTTCGTTTTATCGTGCCTGGGCACCTTGGTCAGAATCTGTTAGAAGGTCTGTTCAAGTTTATCTTTTTGTTAAGCTACATCTATTTTGTTTCTTTAACACCTGCGATCAAGAGGGTATTCATGTATCACGGAGCTGAACATAAGGTAATCAACACATACGAAGCGGGAGACGAGCTTACGGTTGAAAATGTTAAGAAGCATTCGCGGCTGCATTACCGTTGCGGAAGCAGTTTTATTCTATTTACCGTGATCGTCGGTATGTTTATCTATTATTTCTTTCCATCAGATCCGCTGTGGCTAAGAATTTTATGCAGACTTGCGCTTATTCCTGTGGTTTTAGGGGTATCTTTTGAAGTATTACAGTTAACAAATAAACTAAGAGATGTTCCTGTTCTTCGTTATCTAGGTTATCCAGGCTTATGGCTTCAACTCTTAACTACGAAAGAACCTGATGAAAAACAAATCGAAGTTTCTATAATTTCTTTTAATGAAATGTTACGTCGTGACGCATCCTATGAAAGTGAACTAAACGCAAGTAGAATCGTTTAATCATAAGGAGGTGAACCTGTTGCAACAGAATAATAGAAGATTGCATCCTATCATTTGGTTTGTTATTTCACTGGCTGTTGTCGGAATTCTTTATCAACTAGTCACTTCACCTCGCCAATTATTTACAACCATTCTGATCGGAGCAGCAGTGGTCGCCGTGTTTTACTTTATCTTTCGCAGAACCTCATCGGGTGTAAACGGCAAGTATAGAAAAGCAGTCAAGCAATCTCAAAAACGCTATGGCACGAATCAGAAGCCGGCGAAGGCTGCCTCTCCGTTGTTTCCGAGCAAAAAGACTGCAAAGAGTTCCGCTCAGAGAAAGAAAACACGTGAACATCACTTAACCGTGATCGAAGGGAAAAAGAACAAGAAAAAAAATCGAGCCTCCTTTTAAGGATTAGGCTCGATTTTTATATGCTGGATTTGGATACCTCTTACTCGCAATCCAGTTTTGTAAGAATTGTTCAGCACGATCATGACCAAACGTATAAAGTTCATTCTTCGCTTCTGATGACAATTGAAAATCGATGACGGATACATGCTTTACAGGCATAAAGATAATATCTCGTGCATCGTGTGAATCAATGTATCGGTTATCATGCGCTTGCATCATCGTTTCAAACAACGCTTTAAATAGCTGAACTGCATTTTTTACATTGTGAGTTGGAATATGATCATTGAGGTACGAACTCAATTGAAATCCTAACACCGGCCGAACGGGCACCCTATCTTTTCTTTGAAAAAGCCACATCGGAAAGTTACTCAAAACCCCTCCATCAACAATAAAACTCTTTTGCCCAACACGATTGAAAAGTTTGATTGGGTAAAAGAAATAAGGCAGACTGCAACTCATCCTAACCGCTCGTGCCACCGGAAAGCGCTCTGGCAATAATCCGTATTCCTCGAGATCATCTGGCAGTACAATCAGCCTTCCTCGAGAAATATCAGATGCAATAATCTTAAGACTGCCATATGGAATATCAGCAAACGTAACAATTCCCCGTGCGGCTAATAGAGAAGCTACCCAGTTCTCCAAATAATCTCCCTTAAAAAGACCAAGTTTCCAATAAAGCTTCAACCAGTTCATAAAAGGTACAGGCACAATTGTTTTACTTGTATCAAGAAATTTTCTAAAGTCTAATTTATCAATAATATCTTTCATTTCGCCCGCCGTATAGCCTGCCTTGATCAAAGCAGCCATCAAAGCCCCTGCACTTGTCCCAGCTACCCTTTCAAAACTGAGGCCACGATTCTCAGCTGCTTCAACTGCACCAATCAACGAAAGCGCCTTGATGCCTCCACCTGAAAACACACCATCAATTCGCATAAACATCTCCTCCACTACTATCCTAATCAGCAGAAGATGTCCTTTATAACCGATTCTTCAAAATAAAGTCTTTTGTCATACCTTTGATTTGTCGGTGTAGGTTAAAAGATTAGATTTACTGTCCACTTCACAAAAAATACTGTCGGGTTTTCTTCATTTACTGTCCACTCTTAGAAAAATACTGTCCACTATTTAAATTTTACTGTCCACTTCCCACAAAATACTGTCCACTTGTGTTTCCTTACACACCGCACCACACAAAAAATCCAAAATAAAAAACAACCATAAAAATTTATGATTGTTCTTGTTCTTCATTCTTCGCTTGAACTTCTCTTAATGACTTTACCCTTTTATCGTCTTCTTCAAAAAACTGAACAAGATCTCCAATTCGATCAATAGCGTTCCAACTTAAATGATGTTCAATACCCTCAACATCCTGGTAGATGTTCTCTTGGTCGACCCCAATAACTTTTAAGAATTCTTCAAGTAACTCATGTCTGTAAACTAAACGTTTTCCGAGTTTTTTTCCGTTCGGTGTAAGAACGAAGCCTCTGTATTTTTCATAAACGACGTACTTGCCTTTGTCGAGTTTTTGAATCATCTTGGTTACTGAAGAGGGATGCACTTCTAGGTTCTCAGCAAGATCTGATACCCTGGCATAGCCTTTTTCTTCAATTAGGGCATAGATGCGTTCTATATAATCTTCCATACTTGGGGTTGGCGGCAAATTGTTCACTCCCTATACTAAACCAGCTTGGTCTCTATAAAAAGGATACTATAGAATGGTAAGCGTGACAAGGGAAGGTACCACTGCATTTTATCAAGTAAAATATTCAATCTTCGCTTGCGGAAACATCGTATGAATATAATTTTCTACCGTTTCACGCAGTCTTGTCGCCTGATCATCTTGATAAACATATTTTCCGATTCCATATCTTCCCCACTTATATTTTCTTTCTTCTTCATTCATCTCAAGCTTCGATTTCGGATAGTTTTTTTCAATAACGCGTTTTGCGGGTTTCGTAAAACGGTGCTGAATAAGCTCAAACGTAAGATCGTTCGTAAGGTGCTTTGGAATTTTCGCTTCTAGAATATCAAAGAGTTCTTTATAGCCTTCTTCCCAATCTTTATGAAGATAAAGAGGTGCCACAATAAATCCTAACGGATACCCTGCTTCTGCAACTTTTATAGCAGCGTTGATACGCTCCTCAAGCGGACTTGTTCCAAGTTCGAAATTCTTAATCACATAATGTGAATTTACGCTAAAACGAAAACGCGTCCTACCCTGGTGTTTTGCATCAAGTAAATGGTCCACGTGATGATACTTCGTCGTAAAACGAAGCCTTCCAAGGTCTGTTGCACCAAAAAATTCAATCGCTCTTTTCAAATTATGAGTAAGATGATCGATGCCTACAATATCGGATGTACATGAAGCTTCGAATCGCGTGATCTCCGGCGCTCGTTCTTGCATATACTTTTCAGCCTGAGCAAAGATCTCATCCGTATTCACATAAGTTCGTAGATACGGCTTACTGCCAAGTGTAGTTTGTAGATAACAATAATGACAATGTCCCATACATCCCGTTGCAAGAGGAATCGCGTATTCTGCAGATGGTTTAGATGTGTCAAATTTCAACGTTTTTCTGATACCTACAACGAGCGTTGATTTTGCTGTTCTATATTTCTGAAAATCATTGTCTCCTGGCAGATCACGAATTTGGTTATGTGATGTTGTTTCTCTGATCTCAACTTCTAGCTTACTAAAACGGTCGTACAGTTCTTTACCTAACGGATACTCTAGTGCACGCGGTTCGAAATAGATCAACTGCGGCATAAACGGTTTATTGGCACCAGCCATAGTCATACACCCCACAATTTTTTTCACAAATGATGGAGTTAGTATGTGCTAATAACACCAAAAGAAAAGGGAAGGAACATTTCCAGTTCCTTCCCTCCATTCTTATAATCCGCATTTTAATTGAGCGTTACAATTCGTACACGTGTTACAGCCGCCGATTTCTTTCACTTTCCCTTTTCGGCATACCGGGCAAGTGTTACCCACTTCGTTACCGATGGTTACATCTGTAGAACGAAGGTCAGTAATCGTATCTAAAATAACAACTTTGCTTTTTTCTTCTTCCATACCTAGATCAATCTCAGTCTGTTCAAAAGTCTCTTCTGCTTTTAGTGTAAGAACTTGTGAGTCACGGCTTCCATCAACGTAAACCGTTCCTCCTTTTGCCCCACCCTTGTAAAGTCGTTCGTAAACCTTTTGAACTTGATCAACCGTATAACCTTTAGGAGCGTTTACTGTTTTTGAGATCGAGCTATCTACCCAACGCTGGATGACACATTGTGTATCTGCATGTGCTTCTGGTGCAAGCTCCATCGCGGCAACAAACCACTCAGGAAGCTCATTTTCGTTCGCTTCTGGATTGCTGTCTAAATACTCCTTAACGATATCAGCTTTCACTTCAATAAACTTCCCAAGACGACCACTGCGGAAGTATGAGAAAGAGAAGTAAGGCTCTAATCCTGTGGAGACGCCAACCATAGTTCCTGTGGATCCAGTTGGAGCAACCGTTAACAAGTGAGAGTTTCTAATCCCATAATTTAAGATGTCCTCACGAATATCCTCAGGAAGCTTCTTCATATAACCGGTTTCAGTAAATCGTCTACGCAACTCGTTAGTCGTTTCATCTGAATCGCCTTCTAAGAACGGGAAGCTTCCCTTCTCTTTAGCAAGTTCGATTGAAGTGCGGTAAGCCGTTACGGCGATCGTCTCGAAAATTTGATCAACAAGCTTGTTTCCTTCTTCAGATCCGTAAACAGTCTCGCAATAGATCAAAAGGTCATGAAGTCCCATAACTCCTAGCCCTACTCGACGCTCACCTAAAGCTTGGACGCGGTTAGGTTCTAAGAAATATGGTGTTGCATCAATTACGTTGTCCTGCATACGTACCCCAACTTCAACCGTTTGTTTTAGCTTTTCAAAGTCCACCGTTTTGTTTACTTTGTCAGCCATGTTTCCAAGGTTAACTGCAGCAAGGTTGCAGACACTGTACGGTGCAAGTGGTTGTTCTCCACATGGATTTGTTGCTACAACTTTTTGTCCATAAGCGGTAGCGTTCGTCATGTCATTTGCATTATCAATAAAGAAAATACCTGGCTCAGCAGAGTATGTTGCGCAAATGTTAATCAAGTTCCACAGCTCACGCGCTTGAATTCGTTTGTAGACGCGAATACCATAGCCTTTCTCTTCCCAAACACGAACATCTCCGACTTCATGCCACTCGTTGTTGTAAGCTTCCATTTCTTCTGGCGTGTAAGCTTCAACGCTAGGAAAACGCAACAGATACTCAGAGTCATTTTCTACTGCTTCCATGAATTCTTTTGTGATTGTAACTGAGATATTCGCACCTGTTAAGAACTCAGAATTATGAACGCTATACGTTCCTCCGTCGCGAAGCATTGTCTCAGCATCGCGTAGAACGTCGGAGTCAAATCCACCTGTTCCTGGAATATCTTTATAGCGAAGGATTCCTTCGTACATCGCTTTTTGAGCTGGTGTCAGCGGTGTGAATTTTAATTTATCTTGTGCAACTTGTTTGATCTTCTCGTCGTTCGTATTTTCAATCAAGTAACGTAAAATGCGAGGATTTTGCATCTTAGAAATAATGAAATCGATGATGTCAGGGTGCCAGTCGGCCAGCATGATCATCTGTGCTCCCCTGCGACTTCCTCCCTGCTCGACCAGATGCGTTAACTTCGCGATGTCATCCAACCAGGATACAGATCCAGATGATTTTCCGTTTACACCTCTTGCTAGTGCGTTCTTCGGTCGAAGTGTAGATCCGTTCGTCCCAACTCCGCCTCCGCGACTCATGATCTCCATAACTTGCTTACGGTGATCTGAGATGCCTTCACGCGAATCTTTTACATAAGGCATTACGTAACAGTTGAAATACGTTACATCTGTTTCTGCACCTGCGCCATATAAAACACGTCCAGCAGGTACAAAGTTCATTTCTGAAAGCTCTTTGTAAAACTTTTGGAATGATTCTTGGCGCTTTTCTTCCGTCATTTCCACAGATGCTAAGCCTGTAGCATTTCTTAGCGCGATCTGCTCGTAGTAAACTTCTAACGGCTTGTCCATCACATCTAGTGAACGTGTGATCAAACCAGATTCTGCTTCTTCAGGCTTCTCTAATACTGCTTTAAACTCATCTTCAACCAATACAACTGCATTTTTATCGTCCCAGTTGACAGATTGAATATAGCCTAGCCCTCTTGCCGGAAATTTCGGGTCCTCTTTTACCGTTAATACAACAAAGTCACCCGGTTTTAACGTTTTCTTCTCAGTGTCTTTAAAGCTGTATCGGTCTAGCATAACAAGCCTAGAAACACCTTTGTGTGTTGTTTTCATCGTAGAAGTTATGGGGTGTACTTGTGGAAATTGAGCTATATCACTGTTGAGAGCATCAATGTTAATACCCTTTTTAACAGTTGCGACTGTGTCCATATTTCTCCTCCTCTATTTAAATCACATACGGATGCATGTCTATATCTTGTATGTATAAGTTCTACCCTTATACTATATATACGTAAACCACATGTCAAAGAAAAAAAATTGTCAAACTTAAAATCATGAGGATATTACAGCAATTCCTTGATTCTTGTAAATTTATGATGATTTTATTAATGAATTGGCTTTATTCTAGATTTGTATAATTTGGTAGTTTTAAAAAGCCGTACAAACACGTGGTTTTCAAAAATTCCTTCTATTTTCCAAAAAAAATTAATATCTTGACATCTTTTTTTCTGATCTTTATAGAGCAAAAATAAAAAATCGAGATCTCTTATTGAGATTTCGATTTTTTTCTATTAACGCCTGAACGTCCACTCATCGTTACGATAACGAGTATCGGCTATGTGCTTTACTTCTGCCCACTGATCGTCTGTAAGTGTGTACGGTACAAGATTTACGTCCAAACCGTCCTCGAAGCCTTTTTTAAAGGCTATCTTCGCGTCTTCAATTGTAACAGGAACATCTAGCAGAGCGTTGACTGCTACTGCTTTCTTCTTAAAAGCTGTCTGCATTCTCTCTCTTAATCTGTCACTTGAATACTTAAATAAATCGAACAATTTGTCTTCGTCTAAATCTAGAAGGATAGATCCGTGTTGCAGGATCACACCTTTTTGCCTTGTTTGGGCACTACCCGCCACTTTTCTACCTTCAACGACTAGTTCATACCACGAAGGAGCGTCAAAACATACTGCTGATCGAGGATTCTTCAACCCTTCACGCTCTTCTTCTGTTTTCGGAACAGCGAAGTAAGCATCTAAGCCTAAGCCTTGAAATCCTTCTTTTATTCCTTCTGAGATCACTCGATAAGCTTCGGTTACACTTTGCGGCATATCTTTGTGTGCTTCAGATACGATGACGCTGTACGTAAGTTCTTGATCATGAAGAACTCCGCGTCCTCCAGTTGGGCGTCTAACAAAGCCTAGCCCGTATTTTTTTACTGCATCCAGGTTAATCTCTTTTTCTACTTTTTGAAAGTATCCAATGGATAATGTAGCTGGATTCCATCCGTAAAAGCGGATAACAGGTGGAATCTTTCCCTCGCTGTGCCATGTTAGAAGCGCCTCGTCCATTGCCATATTAATTGCAGGTTCGCAATTTCCAGAATCGATATAATACCAGTTTTCTTTTTCCACGTTTTTCGTCTCCCTGCCATTCATTCGTAACTAGTGTACCAAATTCGGCGAATGTGTCAAAACAATCGCTTAAAGTCAGATTTTTCTTTTGCCTATAGAGCCGTGCACCGCTATAATTGTGGTAGATTGTTTAAAGGAGTGCAAGCGTTATGGGATGGATAGTTTTAGCAGGTATTGTAGTAGCGTTATTGGTTTATGTGATTGGTATGGGATTATACCAAAAGAGATTTCTAACTACGTTAAATGAGGAAGAGTTTAAAGCAGGTTATCGAAAAGCTCAATTGATCGATGTTCGTGAGCCTGAAGAATTTAAAAAAGGACATATTCTAGGGGCACGTAACATTCCTCTCTCTCAAATGAGACAGCGCTTAAAAGAAGTGCGTAGCGATCAGCCTGTTTATCTATATTGTGAAAGTGGATTCAGAAGTGCTCGTGCAGCCAATTTTCTTAAAAAGAAAAAGTATAGCCAACTTCATCATCTACATGGCGGCTTCCGCAAATGGACGGGCCGCGTAAAATCAAACTAAACATCAAAAGCAGCCCGGAAAATCATCCGAGCTGCTTTTTTGTATGTCTAAACTTGTTTTATATATTTCAAGATTGGCTTTCTTGCAGCTGTTGCTTCATCCAGTCGTCTAACAACTGTAGTGTGAGGAGCTTCTTGAACCAATTCAGGTGTTTCTTCTGCTTCTTTTGATATCTGAATCATCTTTTCAATAAATTCATCGAGTGTTTCTTTAGATTCAGTTTCTGTCGGCTCAATCATGATCGCTTCTTCCACACTTAACGGGAAGTAGATCGTTGGTGGGTGATAGCCAAAATCTAAAAGACGTTTTGCAATATCAAGCGTTCTTACGCCAAGTTTTTTCTGGCGGCGTCCAGATAATACGAACTCATGTTTACAGTGCTGCGTAAACGGTAGATCAAAATGAGGCTCAAGTCGGCGCATCATATAGTTAGCATTTAATACAGCATTCTCAGATACTTGTCTCAAACCATCTGGCCCCATCGTCATGATGTACGTAAACGCACGTACATTAATGCCGAAGTTACCATAAAATGGCTTCACTCTTCCGATCGATTGCGGGCGATCATATTCAAACTTATAAAGATCGTCCTCTTTAACGAGAACTGGTTTTGGCAAGAATGGGATCAGATCTTCCTTAACTCCTACTGGTCCTGATCCAGGTCCACCACCACCGTGAGGTCCTGTAAATGTCTTATGAAGATTTAAGTGAACAACGTCAAAGCCCATGTCTCCAGGTCGAGCAAATCCTAATATCGCATTTGCGTTAGCACCATCATAGTATAGCTTTCCGCCAGCTTCATGGACGATCTTTGCCATTTCTAGAATATGCTCTTCAAAAAGACCAAGCGTATTCGGATTTGTAAGCATAAGAGCCGCAACATCTTGATCGACTACTCGTTTCAAATCTTCTAGATCAACAAGTCCGCGCTCATCGGACTTCACCGTGATCGATTCAAAACCAGCAACCGTTGCAGACGCAGGATTTGTACCGTGTGCTGAATCAGGAACGATTACTTTTGTACGATTGAAGTCACCATTTGCTTCATGGTAAGCACGGATCATCATAAGACCTGTCCATTCACCATGGGCACCTGCTGCTGGTTGAAGCGTCACTTCATCCATTCCCGTGATCTCAGCAAGCGATGTTTGCAGACGATACATCATCTCCATCGCACCTTGCACCGTCTCTTCATCTTGGAGAGGGTGGATATGTGCAAATCCAGGGAATCGTGCTACATCTTCATTAATCTTGGGATTGTATTTCATCGTACATGAACCTAGTGGATAGAAACCAGAATCCACACCATGGTTACGATTAGATAATGCAGTATAATGACGAACGATTTGAAGCTCTGACACTTCAGGAAGATCCGCTTCTTCCGTACGCAAATAATCGGAAGGGATGATAGATTCTACGTTAATCTCTGGAACGTCAAGTTCAGGGATGCTGTACCCTACTCGACCTGGTTTAGACAATTCAAAAATTAATGACTGATGTTCTGTACGCATGCTAATCCCTCCAATACATTTGCAAGCTGATCGATCTCTTCTTTTGTTCTCATTTCGGTAACCGCTAGAAGCATATGGTTCTTCAGTTCTGAATACGAAAGACCCAAATCATATCCGCCGATGATACCAGATTCTAATAGTTTTCTGTTCACTTCTTTAGCAGTACACTTTAACTCAACAACAAACTCGTTAAAGAAAGGTCCAGTGAATGTTGTCTTGAATCCTTTTTCCTCAAGAACTTTTTTCGCATAATGAGCTTTTTGTATATTTTGGTGCGCTACTTCTTTCACACCTTGTTTTCCAAGTGCCGTCATAGCAATAGAAGCAGCGAGTGCATTAAGCGCTTGGTTCGAACAGATGTTACTCGTCGCTTTATCTCGTCTGATATGCTGTTCTCTCGCTTGAAGAGTAAGAACGAATCCGCGTTTCCCGTCTTCATCAACCGTTTGACCGACCAAACGGCCAGGGACTTTACGCATTAATTTTGTTGTTACGGCAAAATATCCACAGTGTGGTCCACCAAAACCTTGTGCGATCCCAAACGGCTGTGCATCACCGACTACGATATCAGCACCGAACTTACCAGGAGGAGTTAAAGCGCCCAATGCCAAAGGATTTGAAGAAACTACAAACATTCCTTTTGCGCTGTGCACGATTTCTTCTATGTCTTTTAACGGTTCGATCTGACCGAAGAAGTTCGGATATTGAACGATCACACATGCTGTCTGTTCATCAACTTCAGCACGCAATGCATTTAATGAGGTAACACCATCTTCTGTATCCACTTCTACTACTTCAAGATGCTGGCCTTTTGCATACGTGTGCAAAACGGCACGTGATTCGGGGTGTACGGATTTGGATACAACGATTTTCTTTCTGCGTGTCTGAGCTGCTGATAATAATCCAGCCTCCGCAAGTGAAGTTCCACCATCATACATGGAAGAATTCGCAACATCCATACCTGTCAACTCACAGATCATCGTTTGAAATTCAAAGATTGCTTGAAGTTCACCTTGAGAGATCTCAGGCTGGTATGGCGTGTAAGCCGTGTAGAACTCTGAACGAAGAAGCATATGGTTCACGATCGATGGAGTGTAATGATCATACACACCTGCTCCTAGAAATGAAGCATGATCTTTTGTATTCTTGTTTAATGCAGCCAAGCGGCCCATCTCTTTAACTAGTTGAGGTTCTGACAAAGCTTCCTCGATTTGTAAGCGTCCTTTAAACCGAACTTCTTCCGGAATATCCTGAAAAAGATCTTCTGTCGTTTCGATTCCAATCGTTTCAAGCATTTCCTTTTTGTCTTGATCAGTCATCGGCAAATAGCGGAACGTCATGGTTTCTCCCCCTTAAATGTCTTATTTTCCTCGTTTATAAAATGGTGAAGCGACTACTTTTGCTTTTAAACGTTTTTGACGAATCTGTACTTCTACCTCTGTACCAAGCTCCGTGAAATCCTTTTCTAGAAGAGCAAGTCCTAGATTCTTCTTCAATGTTGGCGACTGTGTCCCCGTAGTAACTTCTCCGATCTTCACATCACCTTTAAATACCTCATAATGTGATCGCGGTATACCTTTATCGATCATTTCAATACCAACTAGCTTACGTGGTGCGCCATTCTTCTTTTGATCTGCTAGAATTTCTTTTCCAATAAAATCTGCTTCTTTATCTGTTTTTACAGCGAATCCGATACCAGCTTCTATCGGAGTAATTTCTTTTGTAAGTTCTTGACCGTATAGCGCAAGTTTTGCTTCAAAGCGCAACGTGTCACGTGCACCAAGTCCTGCAGGGAGCAATCCATCTTCCTGACCTGCTTCAAGAACAGATCTCCACAATTTTTCAGCATGTTCCGTTTTTAAATAGATCTCAAAGCCATCTTCTCCTGTGTAGCCAGTTCGAGACACAAGAGCAGATATTCCCGCTAGTGAAACATCTTCTTTAAAACGGAAGAATCCGATCTCAGAAAGATTTGTATCCGTAAGTTTTTGAAGAATTTCTTCTGCTTTTGGCCCTTGAATAGCGAGTTGCGCATATTCAGGAGATACATTCACGAGTTCTACACCTTCAGGCTTCTTGCTCATAAGCCACTCGAAATCTTTTTCAATATTTGAGGCATTCACAACGAGCAAGTAATCGTTTTCATCTCTTTTATAGATTAAAAGGTCATCTACTGTACCGCCGTTTTCATAGCACATAGCCGTATACTGCGCTTGGCCGTTTTGAAGTTTCGAAACATCATTGGTCATTGTATATTGTAGAAACGACAAGGCATTCGGTCCTCGAACATCAAATTCTCCCATGTGAGATACATCGAATAAACCGGCTTTCGTTCTTACAGCTTCGTGTTCCTCTTTGATACTTGAGAACTGAACAGGCAACTCCCAACCACCAAAATCAATTACTTTTCCACCGTGTTCTTTGTATGTCTCAAATAACGGTGTTCGTAACAATGTAGCCATGTGAATTCCTCCTTTTTCATACTTAAAAATTTTCGGACTTTTCTGGACAAAAAAAGGACAGAAAGACCCCTTAAAAATGGGATCCTCTGTCCTGCAACCTGTAAGTTTCTCAAAAAAATCTTTTGAGTTTCTTCGTTGGTGGCTTTCATCTATTAAAAAGCACTCTCCAGAGATGCGTCTAGCAAGAGTCTTTTTGCCTGAGAGTTTCACAATTGTTTGCTCCTTCGGCGCCGCTAACGCAGTCTCTCCTCTTACTTTCATTCGCGAGTATGTTATTGTCCAAGGTCGCACATACTATTACTATGTTTACTACATTATTATCCTATCATTTTTACAAAAGGAATGGCAACGAACTTTTTTAAAGAAAGGAAATCCGTTATGAAAATCGACGTTCAGTTTCAGCGAGAATGGCATGATGACTTTTTAAAGCGTGTGGAAGAAGATGGACCTTGGGCCAATTGGGAATTATATAACTTAGCACTTGAAGCCGAACACCACTTAGCAATTCCTGATTTTCTCGGCCTTCAAGCTCCAGATCACCTCCCACAGATGACTTTTTTGCCTCATCAGCTGGACGTTGCGACTACCGTTATTGAACAGATGAACGGAAAAGCAATCTTGGCAGATGAAGTAGGGTTAGGAAAAACGATTGAAGCAGGTTTGATTCTAAAAGAGTACATGATACGCCGGCTCGCTAAGAAAATTTTAATTCTCGTTCCAGCTTCACTCGTAATTCAATGGACGAACGAGTTGAATCAAAAGTTTTTTATTCCTGCAATCGCTCAAAAAAAAGCTTATGTATGGGAGCAATGCGATGTAGTGGTATCTTCTATTGATACGGCTAAACGCGCACCACACCGAGACATTGTTCTTAATCAAGACTATGATCTTGTTATTATCGATGAGGCGCACAAATTAAAGAACAAGAAAACGAAAAACTATGAATTTGTACAGTTATTGAAAAAGAAGTTCTGCTTACTCTTAACAGCTACTCCGGTACAAAACAGAGTTGAGGAGATTTTTAATCTTGTATCTCTATTAAAGCCTGGCCATTTAGGAAATCGAGAAAACTTTGACAAAGATTATAAAGAAGATAAATATTCACTAAAAAATGAAGAAAAGCTGAAGCAGCTCGTAAACAAGGTGATGGTTCGTAACCGACGAGAAGAGACTGGCCTAAAATGGCCGAAGCGTCTTGTTCAAACCATTCCTATTACATTATCAAAAACAGAACGTGATCTATACGATGAAATCTCTCAACTTAAAAAAGATTCTTACTTTGACCGAAGTAAGTTTTCGATCGTAACCTTGCAGCGGGAAGCATGCAGTTCGCGGGAAGCTGTTTTTCTAACCTTAAAAAATATGCTTCAAAAAGATCTTTCTAACTCTTTAATGGAACAACGAGTTTTAGAGTTGATGAAAAAAATTGAACTCGTCGATCAAAACTCTAAAGCTCTAAAAGCGTTAGAACTCATTCAATCGATCGATTCCAAAGTCATTATTTTTACTGAATATCGTGCGACCCAATTGTATTTACAATGGTTTTTGCAGCAGCACGGCATCTCTTCTGTACCGTTTAGAGGAGGATTTAAACGAAGTAAAAAAGATTGGATGACTCACCTCTTCAGAACACGAGCACAAGTGTTGATCGCAACGGAAGCAGGTGGTGAAGGAATTAACCTGCAGTTCTGTCAGCATATCATCAACTACGATCTTCCGTGGAACCCGATGAGGATTGAGCAACGGATCGGACGTATCCACCGGATCGGTCAGCAAGGTGACGTTCATATCTATAATTTCGCCACTCAGAATACGATTGAAGAACACATCTTAAACTTGCTTTATAACAAGATCAATCTATTTGAAAGTGTTATTGGGGAGCTCGATGAAATTTTAACGAAATTCGAAATCAAGAACATAGAACGCCATATCGCAGACATCATGAATACGTCTGAAAGTGAAGGTGAGATCCGCGTGAAAATGGATAACCTTGCTTCCTTGATCAACCTCGATGGCGGGATAAAGCAGAAAGGATGGGAAGAGCATGCAGCAGCACGAGATTCATCGCTTTCTTGAACGCTATTTCGATGCAAATGAATGCCGTATTCAAGAGAAAAACTTTAGTTACATGAAAGTTCAATTGACAACTGAACTTGATAAAGTTTTAATGAACCGTCCGTTCTACTGGCACTATCTCGAAAAAACGGGAGGTACCCCGAATCCGATGACGCTGACTTTAGTGACGGGTCAACAACAAGCACCTGATGGAAAAGGTGAATTTATCCACTTTGGTTCGCCGAGACTTCATCAGATTTTTGGTTCTACGAAGAAGCTCGCTTCATTCATTCGGCTGTATGAATCTGTTCCTCAACAAGGAGCACAGGTTCCCCTGCAACCATGGCTATGCTTAAACGTTAAAGTTACGTATCAATGTGATCAGAAAAAAGATCAAGTACTCTCATATGGCATACAATTAATCAACGGAACCATTGAAGATCATTTTCATCAACGTCTTCAAAAGATGCTGCTAACGAAAAGAATACCCGATTTTTGTTATACGCTCTCTCCTTTTATTAAGCCTCAGAGTGCGATAAAAAGATTGGAAAACAAAATTCAGGAAGTCATTGATGTAGATGATCACACGTGGGCCGAGGATGCCAAAAAAAGATGGAATGAAGATCTAGAACTACTAGAGAGTTTTTATGAAGATTCTTTAACGAAACCTGAAGCCTATCATATTGAAAAAGAAGCACTTCGCACCCAATATGAACCACAGATTATCGTGGAGATCATAAATGGTGGACTTTTCTATCTTGCATAAAAAATAAGAGCAGGGAACTGTATCCCTGCTCTTCCTTTTTCCAGCCTTATTTTTTTCTCTTTCTACGAAACACTAGTCCAAGTCCCATCGGAACAACTCCAAATAAGTACGTTAATAAAGGCTCACGCTCATTCTTTTTCGTGATACGCCTTTCCTTTCTTACTGATTTTGGCTCGTCCAAGTATTTAACGACTCTCTGTGTAAGGAACTTAATAACATCTGATCCTGCGGCCATTGGCAAAACTCCTTTATTGAAGCAATCACTTCTTAGTTTTGGCCAATTATTGTGTATTTAAACGGCTTAACTTTTCTAAGATTTGTTCGCATACTTCTTCCGTTGTTAATTGATCTGTGACGATCTCGATATCACTTTTTTCATAATGTGAACTTCTCTTGTTAAAAAGTTTCTGTACCTCTTCTTTTGAAGAAGTTAAAAGGATCGGCCTCTTGTTTCTCTCTTCTTCTTTCATTAACCTACTCCAAAGTACTGGAAAGCTAGTTTTTAAATAGATGACGATTCCATTGTTCTTCATATACGTTAAGTTTTCTTCTCTTACGACCGCACCGCCTCCTGTCATAACAACAGCATGTTGTACGGGTAATTGTCGAATAGCAAGAGACTCGTAGTTACGAAACGCCTCTTCCCCTTCGTTTTTAAATATTTCTTTTATCGTTTGTCCGCGATCTTTTTCAACCGTTGAATCGACATCATAAGGAGGAACCTCTAACCGTTTTGAAAGCTGCTTCCCTACAGATGTTTTTCCACATCCCATGAAACCGACTAAATATATGGTGTTCAAATTTAACCCTCCACCCATTTTGTAACACTTTTCTGGGTTACATTATAATACACTTTTACCCTTTTTGTAGACTGGCGAATTGTAACAGCTTCAATCATGAACATCACTTCATCAACAGATATTTGCGTGACAATCATCTTTAGTGTCCCCTCGTTCACATTTAGGCTTCGTTCTGACGGATAGACCGCCGGACCTTCTACCTCAACAAGTGCTCGATCAACACCTTGCTGAATCAATCGAATTTGTCTAAGATGGTCTTCTTGCATAAAAACAAACTGTCGTTCTGAAGCAACTTTTTCGGTTAGAAAACTAAAGAAAATTAACATGATAAAGCAAAGAGTTAAGATTAACGGATAAACCATTCCTCTCTCATTCATAACCAATTCTCCGAAAACCACGACGAACTTGATTTCCTTCCTTATCATTCAATGTAACGTTAATAAAATTACCATTTATTTCTTCTACTTTCATCTCTTGAATATTCTGCACCCAAACTTCGTGACCTAATCCATTAACTTGTTTTCGAATAAGAGAATGATAACGTGTGAAACTGATCACTTCACCTGTTGATAAAGTAATAAACAATGCGTTGTTCTTCACCTCAACTGTTGCTGCTTCTCTTATTTCCTTTCCGATCATTGAAAAAAATAATGCTGTTTCTTCAGACTGAACAGATTGCGGATGTTTTTGTAGGTGCGTTAATAACAGTGAAATCACAAAAGCAGTTACGATCAATACACCTAGAGCAATTATTGATTCTACAAGCGTATAGCCGTTTTTGTCCGCGGTGATTTCATAATGAACTCGCACACGCGGTATACTCTTTTTTGTTAGAACCTCTGAACGAAATACAAGTTTTGTATTCATCCGTCACACCTTTTCGTGTTTTTAGCTTATATTCTGTTCCATCAACTAACCACTCACGCTCATCTGGCTCATGCCTAGTGATGCTTCTCATTGCAGCAGCATGATCCGCTTCTGTCATCGCATATAATAGTTGCTCTGATGTTAGTTGTTCTTGATACGAGATATATAGGAAAGGTAAACAGATCGAAAACACTACGGAGATCAACAAAACACCAAACATGGCTTCAATAAGTAAATAACCATTATTGTTTTTCAACATAAAATTTTCCTTTACCCAATTGAAAAACCATCTTATATGAAGTATTAGCAGAGTGGATGTAAATTGTCCCTGCACGACTGATGTTTCCATTCTGGTTAAATTGCACAGCTAATAACATCGAATAGCTCTCAAACCAGATGTGCTTTGGAAAAATCTTTTTTACAGGTTTTTTACTGCCGTTTCCTCGTATTTCATATATATGGTTCTCATTATCGATCGATAAGTTATAGATTCGATTCTCATTTACCGCTTTTTGCTGCATGTGAACGATGTCCTTTTGAAACGTTCGTATAAAGTATTCGGTCTCTCGATTCCTTTGAAAACTACCATACGAGGGATACGCAACAGCACTGATTGTTGCGATGATCACAAGTACGATCATCATCTCGATCAAACTAAATCCTAATTGACTTTTCTTTATGTGCTCTAGCCCTTCATTCACTCCTCACTGCTCACAGTTACGACTCCATTACTATCGATCAGTAAAGGTTTTTTGTCTGGACATGTTACCGTATCAATATATCCCCCATCATGAAGTTCTTCAATTGTAGGTAGTGTATTTTTTTCTGCCTCATACGCTCCAACTTGTCCCTGCACAAGATCGATGGTCGCTTCACAGCCTAATGATTTTACGAGACTGTTGTTCTTCGTCATGCTTGGTAAGGCGATAAGCATCAAAACTGAAATGATCAAGAGCACGATCATCATTTCAATTAAAGTAAATCCTTTTTCATTTTTCATATTCTTCCTCCTCATAATGCTTCCATGAGTGTAAACATAGGCAATAACATAGAGGCAAACATAAGTAAGACAAAAACTCCAATCCCAGCGAATAGAATAGGCTGTATCTTTTGCAATGACATGTAGATCTTTTCTTCTAACTCCTTAAAGATCCATTCGCCATACGAAATTAATTCTCTCCCAAGTTCACCATGAGCTAATCCAAAGCGAACGATATCAGCTAGTTCTTTCGTAAAATATGACTTCGCAAGCAAAAGATCAGTAAGTTCAGTTCCATTCAAGAGACCTTTCTGAAGCCTCTGACTTTCTTCCTTATAAAAACCTTTGTTTAAGTGATCCTCCATAACAAGAAGAGCGTCCGAAACGGATAAACCACTTTGCAGCATCGAGCCGAAGTTCACACTAAAAAAATGAGTATTCAATAAAACAAGAAAATTTCTTAAGATTGGCATTCGCAAGAGTAGATCCATCTGTGTAGAAGGCTTTGCTTTCTTTCTCATAATGATAATAACAATCCATAAAGTGAGGCATAAAGACAGGAAGTATATTCCCAAAAGTGGTATAAACCCTAAAAAAGTAAGCATCCATGTAGTAAACATCGGAGTTTTGACTTCTAACGATGAAAATAGGATTGAAAATTGAGGAAATAAGAATTGATAGAACACTATCCCAATCCACGCTGTGAGGAATAGAAGAAAGAGAGGATATCTGATGGCTTTGTTCAGACGTGCACGCCATTCAGCTTTTTTCTTCATAAAAGTCCCGTTCTCCATGAGACTTCTTGTCAAGTTGCCGTTCGCACTGTTTATCGATAACGAACTTACTACTTCCTTTGGCAATTGTAGCGGTGAAAAGATTTCGATAACCGAACTTCCAGAAGCAAGGATCTCGAGCATATCATCCACTACTTCTTGCTTACTTTGCGGAAGCTGTGACCTGACGAGTTCGATGCTCTTGTTAATCGTGTAGCCTTGATCCAACAAAAAGCCAAGCTTATAAAGAAACGTCCCTTGAGAAGCCCGTTTCCAGCCCCTTCTTATCACTTTTTGTTTCTCCTCCCATCCATCTTTCATAGCTCTCTTTTGTTACATAACCTGCTGCAAAGGCATGATTAAAGGAAAAAGAGAGATTTTTATAAGTAGGCATGTCAACGCTAACCTTACTTAAAGAAGATAATAATTCTTGATTACAAAGCATCTCGTAGATTCCTGCTCTTCTATACGTTCTGAATTTAAAACAAAAATCAACGCAATCGTCTCCACAAAAAGGACACGGTATCGAAATCAGTCGCTGAGATACAATACCCATCAATGTTTGTTGCAGTTCAGTTTCTTGTATGCCAAATTCTCGAAGACGCTCAATACACCCGATACAATCTGCAGCATGCATCGTAGACAGCACAAGGTGTCCCGTCAATGATGCACGAATAACAAGTCTTGCAGTCGATTCGTCTCTGATCTCACCGATCATGATCACATCGGGGTCATGCCTCAACAATGACTTGAAACCTTCACCATATGTCAGACCAGCTTTTTCATTAATTTCCATCTGCAGAAACGAATCTACTTTCCGTTCTACGGGATCTTCAAGTGTTACTACTTGCCGTTTATAATTTTTCTGAAGGTGATGAAGCAAAGAATATAAGATGGTGGTCTTACCGGATCCGGTTGGGCCAGAGAACAATAGTAGACCGCTGGAACGTTTAATAAGGGATAAAAGTTTTTGGAACACGTGAGGAAAAAGTGATAGTTCATGAAGAGCTAGTGTTTCTTGCTGAGGAAGTAATCGAATGACGAGTGATTCATTAAACGCGGATGGTATAGATGAAAAACGAAGATGTACATTTACATTATTGATCAAAACGTCCATTGAACCGCTCTGTGGCTTGCGATGTTCGCCAATGTCCATTCTAGCAGAATATTTAAAATGAGCGAGCACCCTGATATACTCTTCTTGAGAAAGCTTTCTGTGTTCAATCAGCCGATCATCTATACGAAATTGAACGATTCCCCCTTTTTTTATCGGTATAAAATGAATGTCTGTTGCTTTCTGAACTACTGCCTCATGAAGGATTGAATTGCCTAACAGCTTAATCGGCAAGTGGTATCATCTCCCTTTTATTTGGATTGGTATATTAATTCTGTCATAAAACGACAATTCCTGCATTTTTTAAAAAAATGAATGCATATAAATTTCGACAGAGCTCATACTAGTATTGTTGCATTGGGCTATAGCCAAGCGGTAAGGCAACGGACTTTGACTCCGTCATGCGTTGGTTCGAATCCAGCTAGCCCAGCCAAAAAAAAATAACACTCTTTAAAAGCAAAGAGTGCTATATTCAGGACACATGACTAGAGATGTGTTCTTTTTCTTTTGTAGAACATAATTTTTTCATATCTCCAGGACTATACCCCGCAATGAGCTGTTTCCCGTCTGTCACTAATGGCCGCTTCAACAGTTTCGGATTTTTACTCAATAGCGTTAATAGTTCATTGGTTGAAAGATCATAGATATCAACATCTAGTGATTTAAATGACTGACTTCTTTTAGCCAAAATATCTTCTGTACCATACTTTGTAAGTTTCAATAGCTCTCTAAGTTCTTCAACCGTTGGCGTTTCTTTAAATAGGTGTCTTTCATCAAACGATACTTTATTTTGCTTAAGCCACATTTTTGCTTTACGGCACGATGTGCAGCTTGGGTATGTGTAGAATGTTATTGAACTCATAAGACTCACTCCTTTTGGTTTACATTACCTTTAAAAGAGGCATAATAAACCAAAAAACAGCTAATATTCATGAATTATCTTTTAATTGTGTATTTATCCGCTTACAATTGGCATTTACAAGTGAGTGGAAACTCATATATAATACTAAAGGATACAAGTATTGGCGAAAAAAGGAGGGGATACATATGTCAAGAATGTATAAGGTTTTAGGCTTTTGGACTGGAATCATCGGTGTCATGGCTTATTTAGGCGATATGCAAGACATGGCGTTATTGTTCTTAGGACAAACGATTATGTTCGTTTCATTAGGGTATTTGAACTTATCTGAGCGTATGTATATTTATATCTTTGGTGCTTATTTAACTGTTTTCTTTGTTGGTTTTACATACTGGTCAACGTTTATGATGACTCCTGGCGCTGGCGGAGGACATTAATCAGTTCTCTAAAAGAAGCTACAAAAAAGCAGACTGTTACGATACGGTCTGCTTTTTTTGTTGTATAACTTGGAATCCATTCGCTAGTGTGTGATCCAGTAGGAATGAACGTATGGCCCGATTTCTCTTATGTTCGATGGAGAATGGATCAAGACTATGTGTATCTTTTAACAAGGATAATAGTCCTTCCTCTAATAAGAAATCTCCTTGATTCTTTAAACGTAATGTAGTTACATCAGAATCTTTACCTGCTTTTATCACTTGTTCCCAATCTATGTGAAACGTAATATCCATCATCCCGGGAAATGCTAACGGATTGTTTTGTATTTGATGACGATAATAGCCCCTAATACTTCCTTCTTTTAAATGTGTAGTGTTCCACTCTTCGCCAATCAATCCATAATCAACAAAAAACAAGCAAGATTCTTTTTCTATCCATTCGTAAATGGTTTTTAGCCAAGTAAGCATGGAAAAGGAAACTTCAAGTTCATTTGTTTTGTTTCTAAAAGAAAAGATTTCATCCAATGTCTTTTGTAATGATGAATTTTCCAGTTGCCGATAAACAAAACATAGATTTTCAGTGTTTTTGTGAAGAGATACTCCTTTTTCATACCATTCTTCTTTTCTTCGTTTAAAGATCCGAAGTGGAAACGCATCAAGAACTTCATTTGCAAATATAATTCCTCTGAATGATGGGTATCGCTGTATAAGTTCATCCAATGAACAAAGAATCGTAATTGGAAATCCAGCCAACTTCTTTTCCAATAAGCTTTTGTGATACGGACTCGGTTCTACAATGACATATGAAACGTGTTCGATTGATCGTAAAGACCAACTCTCTTGAACTTGCCGAGCAAAATGACCGCTTCCTCCCCCAAACTCCACGACGATTGGATCGAGATTATTATCAGCGATCGTACGTACAAATAAATCTGCCCATACCATAGCAAATACGTCTGAAACAAGGCTTGCTGTATAAAAGTCCCCGTTTTTACCGATCTTCACGTTCTGTTTCATGTAATAACCCTCTATCGGATGATACAGGGCATGTCCCATGAACTCTTCCATTGTTATCCATTCATCTGTTTTTAATTTTTTTTGCAGGAAACTCGTGGGTAACACGATTAAAACCCGCCTAAAAATGGATTCGAATCCATTTCCATTCCCACTGTTGTTTCAGGGCCATGACCTGATAAAACGACCGTTTCTTCTGGCAGATTAAGCAGCTTTTCATGAATACTATTGATCAACACATCCTGATCCCCACCATGAAGATCTGTTCTTCCAATACTTCCTGCAAACAATGCATCACCTGAAAAAACAGCACCACTGCTTTTATGATAATACGAAACACTTCCCGGCGAATGACCTGGAGTCGTTAGGACCTCGAATGAAAAACTTCCGATCTTCAAGGTATTATCTTGATTCGTTAAAATGTGGCTTGCTGGCTTTGCTGTAATGCTCTGACCAAAATATTTTGATCCATTCTTTTTTATATCACTCAGCCAATCTGCTTCTTTTTTATGAACATACAACGGTATATTATATTTTTCACGGACGTCATCGACAGCCCCGATATGATCAAAATGAGCATGCGTTAGTAAAACAGCTAAAGGTCTAACCTTTAATGACTCTAATGCTTGTATGATCCTTCTACCTTCACTGCCCGGATCGATGACTATAGCTTCGTTCTGATTATTGTAGATAATATATGTATTCTCTTGTACAGGTCCTACCGTTAACTTTTTCCACTTCATTGTTTATAGCCTCCAATTGCAAGTTATTACTTTCTATCTTACACTAAAACAAACATTATTTCGGAGGAAACACATGAAAGTATTTTTCGGATACGAAAATATGGATACGCCCGATCCTGTTTCTATGCATGATCAACATGAAGATCTCATCATTACTTCTCAAAAAGATGATGAACTTTTTGAAGCAATACCTTTGCTTTCAATTAAACCTTTAAGAACCACTCTTTTATTTGAGGATTATGGGTTTACATCTGACTCAAAACAAACGTATCTTTATCTTGATATGATAAGTATCTTTTATATGAAAGAAGGGGAAGAGCAAGAGAAGACAATGTTTTTATTTCAAACAGAAGAAGAATTAATTGCAGAAATCATACATAAAAACGATAGATTTTTTGTTGTTGGAAGCCAGCAAGAACTCCTTGTTAAAAAGTGGGCTTCTGCCTATAAACTAACAATTGAGTTCATTTTGTTCCAAAGTGCACTCGACAAACCAGAATAAAACAAGTAAAATAATACAAGGTTATACCTGTGTGAAAGCGTTATACATAGGATTGGTATTACTCCAGAGCAAGGGGGCACAGAATAATGGGATTAGCCATTATATTCGGCTTAGTAGCTATTTTAGCTGCATTGGGATTATTGCGTTCGTTAAAAATTAAAAATTTAATGGCAGCAGGTTTTGCCTTTTTAACGTTTGCAGTTTTTGGCTGGTTTACAGTCATGACTGTTCTGGACGTTTTAGTAGGCAGCGGCGGCTCTACAGGCCATTAAAAAGCTAAAAAACCATCAGAATTCCCTTTCTGATGGTTTTTTCTTTCTTTTAAGCTTGTGCAGCCCCTCATCCTGCCTTACATGTAAAGAGCGGCTAACAGGATCCCTCTTGTATCTTCATAGATCGTATCGAACTGTCGTAAAGGAAGTGGGTTAACCCCTATTCCAAGCTCGATGGTGAATCCGGGTTTCCTGTATTCTTGAATAAACCAATCTTTGTATCCTGCATAACTATCCACATATCTAATCGCTTTATATCCGCTAACCCTCTCAAATTCACTTGCGATCTCTCCTGATATCGGCATAGGTTCTTCCCCTTCAAAACCCCAGTATAATTCTTTTCCCTGTGTATGAAGGGCTACCACTCGATCAAATTGGTGCTTTTCTGTAACCTCTGCCATCACTATTGCTTCTGGTTCACTTAATGGAGCGGTACCAGGATAATCCCTTGGTGCAGGAGAAGTTGGTTTTCTCACTTGTTCAAGCTCCCATCTTGCAGGAAATTGATTATTAAGGTCTACCCCTCGAATATTCGCTTTCCACCCAGAGAAATCTTTGCTTCCTTTATTTAATTTTAAAACAACCTCTTTCCACTCAGAGTTCTCTGGGAGATCGTTCAAAACGAGGTCGACTCCATCTGGATCGACCATAGGAACCGCGTAAAGTGTAGTATCTCGATATAAGTCCATAGCTTTGTATCCATTCAATACTTTATCTGTTGATAGTGCAGCTGCATATTCATTAATAAACCTCATCAGAACTCCGGAAGTAATCCATTCGTTTCCATGAAACGAACCGTTAATATGCACTTTCTTTTTTCCATTTCCTATTACAAGCATCTCTATCGGTTTATCGAGAACAGATTTACCAATCTCCTGTTTTTTTATGAATGGATAAACGTTAAGAAGTTTACTTATATCATGATTTAGTGCAGCTGTATTGTATTTCCTCTGACATTTTATTGATGGATACGGCAGCACTCTCGGAATATTGATGATGTCCTTCGTAAATATTTCCTTCGGTTTCACAGTTGGATTAACTAAATATAATGCATCCAGAGGAATATCATATTTATCTGCTATTGAAAAAAAAGTATCACCATTTTTAATCTTATATTTTTCTAAGAACATTCCAGGGATCTCTATACTCTCCCCTGCGATCATGCTTGCTGCGGTTACGTTAGGATTAGAGTCTTTAATCAACACGTAAGGGATAGATAATAGACGTGAGTAATACCAGAATGAATCGCCGTTACGCATGACAATTTCCAAACAGAGCCCTCCCTTTAAACCTTCCTCTTAAAGATGTATGTTCGCACAAAGCAGTTATGCAATAAAAAAGCACTCAACCGAAGTTGAGTGCTTCTAAATCTTTATTGTTTTTGCTTTTCTTCTTGTTTAACAGCTTTATCTTTTGCTTTATCTTTGTCGTAGAACCTTAATAGATCTCCATAAATGATACGGTCTGACATATCAAGTTCAGTCTTAGCGCGTTCACTGTATGGCTCACAAGCATTGTTTTCACCTTCAACAGGTTCTCCTGTTGCTTTGTCATAACACTTACCATCTGTGAACACATTATCTTTAGTGATATAAGAATTGTCACGAAGGACAGCGAAATCTTCTCTATCTTTAGAGAATAAATCTGAACCTAGCTGAATGTCACCTTTCGTATCAATACCTAACAAGTGAAGGATCGTTGGTTTAAGGTCGATCTGTCCACCAACTGTATCCATTGTTTTTCCTTTTTCACCTGGCATATGAACAATTAAAGGTACTTTTTGCAATTGAGTCGATTCAAAAGGAGTAATTTCTTTTCCTAAGAATTGGCCCATTGCATCATTATGGTTTTCAGATATACCATAATGATCGCCATACATGATAAAGATCGAATCTTCATAAAGACCAGCTTCTTTAACATCAGCGAAGAATTCTTTTAGTGCTTCGTCTGTATAACGGACAGTTGTAAAGTAACGGTTAACTGTTCCATCGCTAGACGTCCACTCTGGAATCATTTCATCTTCCTCTTCTAATGTGAACGGGAAGTGGTTTGTTAACGTAATATATTTCGTATAGAACGGTTTGTTCATCGCTTGCATCTCTTTAAGGTGTGGAATGGATTGTTTAAAGAAATCTTTATCCTTTAACCCCCACCCGATTGAGTTCTCAGGAGTTACCTCGAAATCTTTTAATGAGTAATAACGGTCGTAACCGAAATTATCATACATGATATCACGGTTCCAGAAACTTTTGTTGTTAGCATGCTGTACGGATGAATAGTAACCTTGCTCTTTTAAAATTTCTGGTGTTGCATTGTATTGGTTCTGAGAATGAGTAAAGAAAACTGCTCCACTTGGTAGTGGATATAAAGAGTTATCTAATAAAAACTCTGAGTCAGACGTTTTACCTTGCCCTGTTTGGTGATAGAAGTTCGGGAAGTAATAACTGTCTTTGATCAGATCATTCATAAATGGTGTAATCTCTTTACCGTTAACAGACTCATTAATGACAAAGTTCTGTGTTGATTCAACTGAAATGACAAAAACGTTCTTGCCTTTCGCTTTACCAAACATCTCAGGGTTTGGTTCTTTGTAATTAGCACGCGAATAGTTCTCGATATCTGTAATTTCACTTCCATCAGCAAATGCACGCTGTGCTTTTGCTTTAGATTGGATGATGGAATCGTAGATATGGTAGTTATATGAACCAATGTTTTTAATCAACATTTCACGGTCAAAAGTACGTGTTAATAATTGCGGTCTTTCCGTCTCTGCTATACCAACGTTCACGATGAATAATACGATTGCCGCAGCAAAAGTAATCGTGATTTGCTTGCGTGAAGCACGTGCAGGTCGGTAATCAGCTCGTCTCATGAAATAAGCCAAAATAACGATGTCAATGAATACCAATAAATCAGTAGGTTGTATCAATTCAAATACACTATTACCTAAGTCGCCCATGTTGCTCGTTTGGAATAAGACTGGAATGGTGATAAAGTCATTAAAGAAACGATAGAACACCATATTGGCATACATAATAAAACTCATGATCGCACTGACAGCAACAATCATTCTTCTGTGTGTTCTTCCTTTAAAGTAAAGTGTTATACCTAAGAAAAGAACAATAGAACTGATCGGGTTAATAAAAAGAATTAACTCTTGAACTTTGTTGTCCATTGGCAGTTCAAATGCGGTTTTATAAATGATAAATGTTTTAATCCATAATAAAGCAATTGCGATAAAGAAAAATCTATATTCAGCAAAAGCTTGTTTCATTTTTTCTTTCATATGTTCTCTGACCTCCTCAATCAAAAAGAACTCTCGTTTTCATTTTTTCCCTATTAACTATCTCTCTTTGCATCCGGTACGCATTGATCTTAAGAATGTAAATTCATCTTTTACAAATTTACAAAACCTTAATCAAAGGATTACATAAAGAGTATATTAAATGGTTTCACACAAGAATTCAATACCCTAACGTACTATTTCAAGATTCTGACAAATAGGACAACAAAACTATATTAGTTTTACCCCTTTTTTAAATCCATAAACCATTAGACGAACTTGACTCAAAAAAGTTTCAAAAAAATGAAAACGAACCGCGGTGAAGCGGTTCGCTGTTTAAACAACTTTTTTAATATTTTCCTATGTTAGCCGTTGAACTGATTTCTTTTACAAAGGACTGTATAGAAAAAATTTCCTTCTATTTACCTACAAGCTCTCTGTTTAAAATCAAAATTTAATTAACTGCCATTTACACAAGGATTAATTAGCGATTATGTTTAGCTAACCAAGCTCCTCCGATTACACCAGCATCGTTGCCTAGTGTAGCCACTTTCATTTCAGCGCCCTCTCTAACTCTCTTGAGTGCAAAATGATTAAATTTCTGCTCTAAACGCTCCATTAAAGTATGACCTGCTTTAGAGACTCCTCCACCAATAACGATCTTACCTGGGTTAATGCTGTTTGCAAGGTTTGATATCACTAATCCTAAATGAAATGTCACTTCTTCCAACGTGTCGATTGCTACTTGATCTCCCTTTTCAGCAGCTGCTACAACATCTTTAGCTTTTATATCACCCTTTTGCTCTAATAATGTATGAAGAGAGGAAGAGGTGTCTTGAAGAGCTTTTTCTTTGGATATGCGTGAGATACCTGTTGCTGAAGCTATCGTTTCTATGCAGCCCGTACGACCGCAGTTACATGGTGCTCCACCATTTGGTATAGCAGTTATATGCCCGATCTCACCAGCCATACCATTTGTTCCGTGCATGATATGTCCGTTTACGATAATTCCGCCGCCGACTCCAGTACCTAATGTAACCATCAGTAAGTTGCCTTCACCATCACCTGCACCACGCCACATTTCTCCGATTGCAGCGATGTTAGCGTCATTATCTACGATGACAGAAAGGCCTGTCGCTTTTTCTAGCTCTTCTTTTAACGGATAATCTCTCCACCCGATGTTTACGGCATGGAAGATGAATCCTGTTTTCATATCAATGAAACCAGGAGCCCCCATACCAATCGCCTCAAGCTTTTCTTTTGGTTGTGATAAGTCCTTTAGCTTTAGATGGATGGATTCAGTAATATCTGTGACGATATGCTTTCCATCTTCACTAATATTTGTAGGGATTTCCCACTTCTCTACAATATGACCGTCTAACGTTACAAAAGCGATTTTAATTGTCGTTCCACCTAAATCAACACCAACTAGCCATTTCTCCATCTTGTCTCATCCTCTATTGTAATTTATTATGTGCTGCTCGAATAATGATGATCGCATTCTTGAATTCGTTTACATCAATGAGTTTTTGTTCGTAGAGTTCTCTGACTTCTTCTTGGATCAATTCTAAATCAGCTATCTTGTTTCCTGTATATATGAAGGTTCCAAACCTTTTTAATAGCTGTTGAACATCATACATTGTTTTCATAATTATCACCTTTGTCATTATAACAAATAGTATAAGGAAAAATGCAAGCCTTTGCACAGAATTTATATACAAAAAAACAGCTGTACATGGCAGCTGTCTTTTTAATATCCATTAGCGATCGGGATCTTTCGGATGTAATACGATTGGTCTTCTGTTCTTTAAAGGCATAGGAATCCTTAAGATCACATCTCGGATGGCTTTTGGGTTAAAAGGAATGAACGGCCAGAGATAAGGGATGTGAAAGGACTTAAACGATACAAAGAACAATACGGCTAAAGTAAAGCCTATAATATATCCTGGTACACCTAACAATGCGGTTAATCCTAATAGAGAGAGTCTTAATAAACGATTTGCTAAGCTGAGCTCATACGTTGGAGTAGCAAATGTCCCTATTGCAGCTATTGCGATATAGAGAACTACTTCATTTACAAATAGACCTGCTTCAATCGCTACTTGTCCAACTACAATAGCTGAGACCAATCCTAGTCCAGTCGATACAGATGTCGGTGTATGAATGGTAGCCATCCTGAGCATATCCATACCCAATTCGATGATCACAAACTGCAAGAATAAGGGGACAACCCCAATCTCTTCAGGACCTATAAATGATAAATTTACAGGTAGTAGTTCTTTATGCACAGAAAACAAATACCACAATGGCAATAAAAAGATCGATATCCACACAGCTAAAAATCGAACAAACCTTAAATATGCACCAACGACTGGTTTCTGCCTATATTCTTCTGCATGCTGCAGATGATGCCAGAATGTTGTTGGGGTGATCAAGACAGAAGGAGAGCCATCTACATAAACCAAAACATGTCCTTCAAATAAATGAACCGCTGCAGTATCTGGTCGTTCTGTATACCTCACTAACGGATATGGATTGAGGTGACGGCCACAAATAAATTCTTCAACTGTTTTCTCACCCATCGGAAGTCCATCCGTATCAATTTTTTTCAATGAGTCTTTAATACGTTCAACGATATGGGGATCCGCAATATCATCTATATATGAAATACATACATCTGTCTTCGATCTCCTGCCTATACTCATGTACTCCATGCGGAGTGAACGATCACGAACTCTTCTTCTCGTAAGTGCGGTATTGAATACGATCGTTTCAACAAAACCATCTCTTGCCCCTCTAACAACGCGCTCAACATCCGGTTCTTCAGGTCCTCTAACCGGGTATGTTCTAGCATCAATTTGAAGGATTTCCGAAACACCTTCAACGATAAGAACTGTGGGTCCACTTAATACCCAATCGATTCCTTGATTCAGATCATCTGACGTTGAGATTTCTATATAAGGGAGATACGTCTTCATCAGCTTTACAAGTGGATCCGGATCTAATTGACCAGGCTCTAGATCGGCAAGCAGCTTCATTAAATAATGAAGAATATCATCTTTAACGAATCCATCAACCATAAATAAGGCCATTCTTCTTCCGGCATATTCTAAGTCAAGATGAATACAATCAAAACTTATGTCAACGCCTAGTTGATTTTTCATATACTGAACGTTTTCATCAAAACTAGGTGAAAGAGGTTGTTTTTTTGGCAGATATGACATTTTTTTCATCACTCCTCTGCCTATCATCTTTCACTTTATTTTTCTGTTTCATACCTTGGTCAACAACGATTACTCTAAACTTCTTCATAACTTCATTTCAGTGGCAATGAGTAGATAAAAAAGTAAAACCCTTAGCTAAGGCTAAGGGTTTGCAGACTAAACTAGAGGCGACTTCAAATAGGCGTGAATAAGCTCTGCTGTATTTTTTAATGACTTGATATGTGTACGCTCAAAAGCATGAGATGCATCAATCCCAGGTCCGATAAGACCATGCACAATATCGGCGCCAGCACGAATGGCTGCTGTTGCATCTGAACCATAATAAGGATAGATATCAACTTTATATCCGATATCATGTTTTTCCGCTAAATCTACAAGATGTTTTCTTAACCCATGATGGTAAGGTCCCCCAGAGTCTTTTGCACAGATACTTACGGTAAATTCATCTGTTGCCTGACCGTCACCGATCGCACCCATGTCTACCGCTAAATACTCGACTGTATCAGTTGGAATGTTCGAATTACCACCATATCCGATCTCTTCATTGTTACTGATCAAAAAATGGGTCGTGTAAGGCAGCTTAATGGAATTGGCCTTGATCTGTTTGATTACATACATCAAGATCGCAACACTCGCTTTATCATCTAGATGACGAGACTTCACAAATCCACTATCCATTTGTTCGAATCTAGGCTCGAAAGATACAAAATCTCCTACTGAGATTCCCGCTTCTTCAACATCTTTCTTAGAATGAAACTCTTCATCTACTCGAACGACCATGTTCTTCTCATCCCGTTTTAAATCGTTCATTCCTTTATATACGTGTGCGGCTGTCTGATGCATCATAATCGTGCCGCTAAACGTTTTTCCTGAGTTTGTATGTATAGAGCAATATTCACCTTCAATGGTATTCCAATAAAATCCTCCGATTAGGTCTAATTTTAGACGCCCATCGCTTTTAATCTCTTTCACCATAGCACCCAAAGTATCTACATGTGCGGTCAACAGGCGGTGTTTTGAATCATCCTCACCTCGAATGGTAGCAATCACAGCACCTTTGTTCGTTGTTTTAAATGACACCTGATTTTTTTCTAAGAATGATTTCATAAAATCGATTGCGTCTTCTGTATTCCCAGACGGGCTTGGGATATGTACAAGTTCTTTAATGTAACTCACGATCTCTTTTGTTTGTATTTCCATGACTCTAACCCCTCTCGTTTAACCCCTTCATACTTTTCTTGAACTCGAGCCTTCTAAATTGGACAGGATTGCATAAAATTTAGGAACAAGTTGTCCGAAAGGGAGGCTGATTTGTATGAAGTGGAGAATTTCAATTTATCTGTTAATTATTATACTTGTAATAGGTATCATCTACCAGCCGTTTGTAAAAAAAGAAGCACGTGAAAGCATTACATTCTTTCCGTTAGATAACGCTTTTTCTTTTAAGGAAGCAGACTCGGAGCTTTCATTCGTTAGAGGAACCACTTCAAACTATGACTTGCTTTGGAAGGTAAACTCAGAGACTTCTGAACGTGTTTATTTGAGGCAAGATATTGCAATGATTTTCGAGAACGGAAAACTTAACAACAAGATGACAGAATGGAAAACATCTGCTTCAAAGATTGACCTTGAAAAAGACATTATAAGTTCGATACCGGGGCTATGGGAAGCCATCTCCTTTCATCAAGGTGAAATACATCTTAGTGAAGAGAAATACCGTTCTGTACAGAGAATGAGTAAGGATTATTTATATGCAGCAAAACTAGATCAATCGTTCTCAAGTTTTCAAGTCCCTAAGGATACCACTGAGCGGAAAGCTAAAAATGAACTCGATGAAAAAACAAATAAATTTCTGCAGCAAACACTCACACAAACAACAAACTTCTATCAGATTGATATCAACGAATATAGCGTGATCTCATTAGAATCGTTAACAGATTATAACAGCAAACCACTACCTGGGTTCTCTCCATCCAAAAGTCAGGAGATTATAGGGAAGCTTTGGGAAGGATTATATAAAAATTACTTTTTAGGCATTACTACAAAAAATGGACAAAGAGTAAGTCCGATCGGAAGTTCGATGCCTTTCATCTTAATCAGTAAAGATAAAAAATATTTATTTGTTTTATTTCAGACAACTAACGGAGAGAACATCCAGCTGATTCAATATATCTCATGATGACTTCTATTAATTCACGGCTAGAGTAACAGTTATGATGAGGATTACTCTCATTCGTAATAGTAAATTTCAACGGATTCCACCATATAGCAGTCCACTCAGCTTGAATGGCTGGAACCATATCTAAGGAATAAGAATCACCAACATAGTATAAGGCGCTTGCTTCCGTTTTCTTCTTTACAAAATGGAAAATCTCAGGACTAGGTTTAGCCACTTTTATTTCCGATGAAATATAGATGTGTTTTTCGGGAATATCAAGTTGCAGTTGCTTTATTTTGTTTCTTTGAACGAAAGCACTTCCGTTAGAAATGATTCCGTACGTGATTTTATAACGAGTTAAGACTTGGAAAATATCCTTTATCCATGAATAGGGTTCTACAAATAAATGCACATTCTTTTCAAACAGCTGTTGAAATTGCTGTATTTCTTTCTTACTAAAATTTCTTAACCTTGCTGCACGTAATGAAGATAATAGGCGTTTACTTTGATATTCTTCTCGAGTGATCCATTCTTTTTCATACGCCTGCCAATAAAAATCACAAAAAGTCTTATAACAAGTGAACCATTTTTCTTCTAACTTCTTATCTGCGTTATCCATAGAAGTAATGCTACGAAATGCAAATAAAGAAGCCTTCTTAAAGGAGGCTTCATAATCGAACAGCGTATTGTCTAAATCAAAGAAGAATGCTGCTTTTTCCGATTGCATGGTCAAATGATTTCATCCATCATTTTAGATCGCAACCCTGGAAATGACATAGCACTGCCAACTAAGAAACGACGAATAAACGGATTGCCAAGAGCGCTATTCATCAAACGGTATCTCATTCTGTAACCGAGTACAATAGCAAGGAATATCAAAAAGCTTTTAATCACAAATCCTTTCATGTGAAAACCTCCTTGCTACTACTTTCTGTTTGGAATGCACTTTTTATTCGTCCCCTAGATTTAAAAGATCTTCTTTCGTATTAACATTCTTGAAAAAGCATGCCTCTTCTTCTTGTACTTCTATATATTTTGTGTGTTTACGGTCTAATAAGGATAAAACCTTTAAGTTTTCCTTCATTAAGTTCTCTTTCATTTGATGAAGACATGATCTCTTGTATACGCCGTTAAGTGGAAACACTTTTCCGTTCAAAACCGGGATGATGCAATCATACTCCGGATGCTCAGTAGCAAATTCCATCCATTTTCCATACATATCGCTGCTCATTCTAGGCATGTCGCAAGGGGTAACCAAATAATAATCTCCCTTTCTTTCCATCATCGCACTGTATATTCCCGCTAAAGGACCTTTTCCTTTAAAAGATTCAACATCGGCAATTAGTTCTGTGGCATAAGGATGGCTGTGCTCTAACTTCTCTATCCATTCTTCACGAACAACAGCTACGAGCTCATCTGAATGTGGAGCGATTGCATTCATCGCTTTTTCAAAAAAAGTGGTAACTCCCCATTTAGCGAACAATTTTGGACTACCAAACCTTCTAGATTCACCGCCTGCAAGAACAACCCCTATAACTTTCAACTTAGGAACCATATGTATAAACCTCCCGCAATCAGACCTCCAATAATCGTAGAGGAAAAATTCACAAGATTGTTTGTAAAAAAGGCATATCCAAATACTTTTACCGTCTTGGCACCACAATGAGTGCGGCTTTCGGTTTCTCTTTTACAAATGGAACAAACATACTTTTGTTCAAACCAAGCCCCGAAAAGGGTATCTGCTACGTTTCCTAAAAATCCAGAAATCGCAATACACATCAGAATCGTAATCGATGTGTCGTAAAGAAAATAAAAGCTAAAGCCAATTAATAATGCTCCTGTCGCTGCTGCAATTGTACCTAGACTTGATACTGCACCTGATAAACCAGGTTCAACCTTTTTCCATTCTTTAATATGAAACGGTCTTCGCTTCGATAGGACACCTATCTCTGAAGCCCATGTATCTGCTGTAGCTGTCGCAAAGGTAGCCGCAAACACAATATGCCATAACGGATCTGAAAGCGTCAGATGACCTATTGCTGCCAGTAGAGCTGCTCCACCATTGGCAAGTACTTGCCAAGCAGACCTTCCCTTTTTGTCTTCGGGGTGTAATGCGTCTTGATCCTGTTTTTTGTCTTTCTTCCATTTCGTTAAAAGTGTAGAAGTTATGAAAAAGAGACCGAGTATAATCAAACCTTGCCAACCAAAAGCCTTATTAATAATTACTCCCAATATAAACGCTGTTAAACTGCCTGCAATCGTTAGCCATTTGAATAAAGCTGACATGATGGAAAGAAGAGCGACACCTACTAGTATGATCATCATCTACCGAAATCGACCATCTTCCGTAATAACCGTATCCACAGGGATATCATAGTTTTCATGTGGAAGAGAATTCGTAGTCTGTAAGGTGTAAGCAATTGAAAGTTTAGAACCATCATAAGATTGTAAGTAGCGATCGAAATATCCGCCACCGTAACCAATTCTGTACCCTTCTCTATCAAATACAAGACCTGGTACGATGATCATGTTCAGTTGAGACGGCTCTATGCACGAAGTAACATCTACCTTAGGTTCGTATAAATCCATATATACATTTTCTAGTTCTTCATATGAACGTATCTCTCTGAACTCCATCTGTTTATGTTTAGAGTAGCACTTAGGGACGCCGACAATCTTTCCTTCAGTCCATGCTTGGTTTATGATGTATGACGTATCAAGCTCAAATGTTCTAGAAACGGTGATACCGATACAATTTGCCTTCTTCCATTCGTCCGTTTGAAATAAAAGATTAGATATCGCTTCGCTTTTTACCTTTCTTTCTTCTTTTCCCATTGAGAGCAACAATTGTTTTAACTTCTTTCTCCATTGTAATTTATCCATATATTAAACACCTCTATAACGTGATGTATTTATCTTATCATGAGTCTGATTGCATGAAAAAACGCCTGATCCCTCATTTGCATGGGTCTCAGGCGCTTCTACGTGAAATTACTTTGTTTCACGGTGAACTGTGTATTTCTTTAAACGCGGGCTGTATTTTTTAAGCTCTAAACGGTCTGGATTCGTACGCTTGTTTTTTGTAGTGATGTAGTTACGATCACCAGTTTCAGTACAAGCTAAAGTAATGTTTACACGCATTGTTGTTTCCCTCCACATCTTTACCAAAGTACATTTTCATGGTTACTAACAGTCATATTCTCTATTAAACCATACCATAACATGATAACAAATTCTTTTCTAACGAGCAAGTGAGTTTTGTGAAAGTTTCTCATAGACTTTGGTATATTCTTTGAGAACATCTATAAATGTAGCATGTGACCATGTGAGAGGAGCCACTGACAAAGCCTCTCCAGTAAACGGATGCAGTTGTTCAGGTAAGACACCTGTAGAAAAACTATGTTCGTGAACCCAGCGTAAAATTTCATGAGGACGTTCAAGGTCTTGAAGTGATTTCGCACATTGCACATGCCATTTTGCAAGCCATAGCGTACAGATCAACCATGGATTCCCAGGCGCTCTTGTCATATCGTGCGTTTGTTGAAAGTAATAGTCATTTGTGTATCTCGCAATTCCGCCTACACCTGACTTAATGCTTAACTCTTCATTCATCTGCTGCATCGTTCGGACGATTCGTTCATCATCGGCAGGATATACACCAAACGCAAAGAGAGCATACATGCTAGATTCCATCGTGAAATCTTTTTTATAGGCGTTATCATCCAACAGATAGATACCTCTTAAAAACCTTCCTGAGTCTTCATCATACAAATGCTTTTCCATTCCAGCTTTTATTCGGTCTGCACCCTTCTTATACCTCTCCGCTCGGTCATCTTCACCGAATAGCGTCGCAAAAGAATAAGCAGCCATAAGACCCCCATATACAGAGCTTGCTGTAAAGGTAAAGATCCCTCTTCTTTCTTCCCAAAGATCATAAGAAGGCAACGGAAGGTCAAGCTCTTCTTGCATATATTGAAGCAAAAATCTCGCACTCGGACGGACTAATGATCGATAGAGAGATTGAGCAAACTCAATATCTCCTGTTTCTTTATAATGTTCCCAAAATGCCCACAGTACGAGCGCTGTTTCATCTTCTTGAATCGGCAGCTGGCTCGATCCTTCTTTATCGATCATTGGATGCCAAGATGATCCGATCGAACCGTCGGGGTTATATTTATGATGAAGGTATCCTTCTTTTGTTAAAACATCTGCACACCTGCGATAGAAGTTCTTCACCATTCCATGAAAACCCGCTTTTGCGACAGCGGCTGCTATCAGTGCACCGTCTCTCGGCCACATGTAACTATAATGGTCGCGGTTATAATGCTGAATATCAGAATCATTGGCCGCTATGATATAACCATTCTCATTGGTTTGTGTCCGAATGATCAGTAAGCTTCTGTTATATAGATCAAGAAGTTCATCAGAGAGGTTGCACGGATTGATCTTTGTTTTATTTACCCATCTCCTCCAATACACATCGATCTTATCTAAAGTTAAAGATGGACCGATCTCCATGAGGTAATCGTAGAGCGAAAACACTTCCTCTCTACTTTTTCCAACGGTTAGAGCATAGTGCACGTCTCCTTTTCCGTGTGGTGGAACAATGCCTTGTACGGAAAAAGTACTATCCACTGATCCTTGCGCGATCGGGTTTACATGAAGATGACCATCTTCTGCATCTCTCCATGTTCCTTCAGCACTTAAGAAACGTTTGACCCCTGTTGTGTACTGGTCAATCCCCTTTTGATCGAATGAACCTGCAAACAAAAAGTAACGATTCTTCTTATAGTGGATGATCACAGATTTTTCAGGATCAAAGTAAGCTGTGTCTCCCACTTCATTCTCATAGATAGTTAGATCTTGGTGGAAGAAAAGTTTGATCCTTTTTTCTTCATTTGATTCGTTTAAAACGGTGATTCTCCGCATAAACATATTTTCTCTTTGATGCACGGCATCTTCAATCTTGAGCGTTATGCCTTCTTTTGCGTTCTTTGCGTACGAGAGTGTAACGAGCGAGTCAATATGATAACCGGGCTCGATCACCCATTCTTTTGAGGAAAGCCAAGAAAAGGAGCCATTGATACTGGCTCCTAGACGGTTAACATGCCCCTGTACATGATTTTGCTGACCGACGTAAGGAAAATAGATGTCTCTGATCTGCAAATATTCATCTAAATTGATCAATAATTTTCCGTTTCCTAAAACCAAATGTCTTGGCATCTGTTACACCTGCTGATACAACTGTATTTTTTCAATATATTGCGATGCCGCTTGTTTCGCTTGTTCAGGATCCGTATTCTGAGAATACACTGTGAAAACAGGCTGCTCTACGTCTGGAAGAATAAGCGTCCATCCACCTTCAGGATGGAAAACCTTAATACCATCAAGCAACTCCACATTGTTATCACGGATATCTTCCATCAGCCTGCGCATCACTCGGCCTTTCTTATCTTTTGGACAAGGTACATATTCTCGTAGCATATGAACATCTGGAAGCATCTTTACGAGTTCAGATAATGTGATCTGCTGCATTGCCATGATCTCTAAAATATGAACAAATGCGTATTGAGCGTCGTATTGGTAATTAAGGACCCCATCCCCTACTTCCATGATAGAACGTGGGTTAGCTTTCGTTCTGATCAACTTTCCTTTTAAACGTTCGGCGATGGAATCTAGCGCAGATGATCCATACACAGGGATAGCCATCTCTTTTTGTTTACCTTGAGAAAATGCTGTGAAAACATAGAGAGCAAGCATTGTCTCTTCATCTAACACTTCACCAGTCTCCGTAATGAGACGCAATGTTTCACCCGCTTCTCCGATCAAAACTCCGATATTGGCATTTGTTACTCTTACAAAAGATGCCATTTCCTCTGGTTTCGTTTGATATGGCGCGGTAAGGATCTCACAGTTCAATCGATTATAAAGGTTAGGAATAAAGTTCAGATAAGGCTGGTGGTTGTAATTCACCACAACTCTAAACTTTGCTTCTTGGATACCCTTTTCTTGTATTTCTTCTAAAAGCGCGGAAATATAATCTTCATGTTTGTTCGCCTGTACAGCACCTTTTCCAATACGATCAAATGATGCACGTCTATAATCTTCCTGCCAATATGCATTCTCGATCTTTCTTTCAAGATCTGAATGTATTGGAAGTCCTTTTTTATCATAGAATTCGATCATCAGTTGTTTCTCTCCCGTAGGATTAGAGAACCTTACGTAAACACCACCTTCTAAGCGTTCTTCTTCGATAGAGAAACGGACAACTGGTGCGACAGTAGGACTAATATCAAGCGTGTGCACCCCGGAAGAATGAAGTCCTTGTATAAAAGATTGTTTAATCATAACTGAAAAGTCATGCGAATCACTTGCGATGATGATCTGTGATCCATAAGGGAGAACAGCTCCATAAGCTGATGCCAGTCTTGCGATATAATCTGGTGTGATCTCCACGTTAGCGATCCCAGAAACTCCTCTAGATCCAAACAAAGATTTTGTAGCTTTTTTACCCCATACGATCGAGGTGTGAACAAGCGCTTCTTCAAAGATCTCTTTTTCTGGCCAGATTTTAACATCTGGCTTTAGCGTCGCATTTTTACCTATCGTACAATGGTTACCTACTACAGCATGTTCAAAGATAGACGCGTCCTTCTCCACTTTCGTACCGTTCGCGATAGTTGCTCCTCTTAATTCACACTGATCTCCTACAAAAACATCGTTCCATAAGACTGTTTTCTTTAAAGAACTTCCTGAGCTTACTACGCTATTCTTTCCAACAACAGATAGCTTTCCGATATGAGAGCCCTTCCTGATCACTGCTCCATCTGCAATGCTGACAGGAGCCTCGATCACAGCTCCATCTTCAATAAAAACATTCTCACCGATCCAGACACCTGGCTCTTTTTCTTCTCCCGCAAATGGAAGATCCACCAAGCCGTTCAACATATCGTAATGGGATTGGCGATACTGCTGAAGGCTTCCAATATCAGACCAATATCCCTCCGCTTGATAACCAAACAAATTTTTATCTTCTTTCATTAATAGCGGAAACAAATCCTTGCTAAAATCTACCGGAACATCTTTCTCGATAAAATTAAATACTTCTGGTTCAAGTACATAAATACCCGTATTCACAGTATCACTAAAGACTTCATTCCAGCTTGGCTTTTCAAGAAATCGAATGATCTTTCCTTCTTGATTGGTCATGATCACACCATATTCTAATGGTGAATCAACTTGCTTCATGAAGATCGTAGCGAGTGAATCGTTATCTTCATGAAATTGGATACCTTTTTCAAGGTTAAAATCCGTTAACGCATCGCCGGAGATCACGATAAAACGCTCATCAAGAAATTCTTCAGCATTTTTAATGGACCCAGCTGTTCCTAAAGGAGAATCTTCAACAAAATATTGAAGGTTCACACCAAAATCACGGCCATCACCAAAATAGTTTTTGATTGCGTCTGGTAAGTAATGAACGGTAACGGCGATATCTGTAATCCCAAATTTCTTAAGAAGTTCGATCCCATACTCCATTACGGGTTTGTGAAGCATCGGCACCATTGGTTTTGGCATATTGCATGTAAGAGGTCTTAAACGTGTCCCTTTTCCACCAGCCATAATTACACCCTTCATTAAACGATACCTCCCACTTTTGATGTTTGATTTTGTTTAGTCATATAGAGTTCTGCAGTCTTTTCAGCAATTGAATCCCAGCTGAAAACGGTTCTAGCTATTTCCTCTCCATTCTTAGCGATGTCTTGGCAGCGTTCACGGTTTCTTAGGATATATTCTACAGCCCACACAATACTCTCTGGATCGTTAGGATATACTTTTAACCCTGTCTTTTCATGATCAATAATTTCTCTTAAACCTCCCGTATCAGAAACGATAGTCAGCTTCCCTGCAGCCATCCCTTCGAGCGCAACAATACCGAACGGTTCATAATGACTCGGGAAAAGAGCGGCATCAGCTTTTGCAAAATATTCATTTCTTTCCTCATCGCTTACGAATCCTGCTAGATGTACATAGTCTTCTAAGCTCTTCTGCCTGATCATTTCTTTTAGTTCATCCATTAAAGGACCTTTTCCAGCAATTACAAATTTGATGTGTTTGCCAGAATTCCTTAGTATATCTGCCGCTTCGATGATCGTTTGGAACCCTTTTTCTCTTACAAGCCTGCCAACCGAGAAAAGAAGAAGTTCATGGTCGTCGTGATTCCTTTCAATAGAAGGACTAGATTTAAAAGTGATCTGATCTGGATCTATACCGTTTGGCAGTATGGTTACCTTCTGTTCCGGTATGCTAAAAACCCCTGTTAACTCATTTTTCATATAGTCACTGCAGACGATCAAATGATCAGATCCATCCATAAGCTCCCATTCCTTCTGATTGATCTCGTATTGGAGTGGGGAAGTTATCCCGTTGTTCCTGCCATGTTCTGTTGCATGAATGGTAGTGATCAAAGGAATGTTCAGTTCTTTTTTAATGGCTAATGCCGAAACTGAAACGAGCCAATCATGTGCATGAATGCAATCAAAATCAATCTTCTTTGCGAGAGCCAGCGCTTGTTCAGTGATGGCCATGTTCAAACTTCCTGTCCAATGGAAAAACGACTCAAAATTCGGCTGCTTCCCGGCAACTCGGTATACATGTACACCATTATTCACCTCGTGTTCGGGATATCCCGGAACAGAAGAGGTAATAACATATACCTCTGATCCTTGCTCGACCAATTTTCTTGATAGATCAAATACATGCCTTGCTAATCCACCTACTACCATAGGAGGGAATTCCCATGAAAGCATTAATATTTTCTTCTTGTCAGCTTTTCGTTCGCTATAGTGGGACGCCACGTACTCATCATGTTTATTCTTAAAAAAGTGCCACAAATCGTTTGTAAGCATGAAGGGGTATTGGTTTTCAAACTCTGCTATTTCATTTGGATGATATGTTTTATTTTCAATCGATCGATCTAGTTCATGAAACCTCTCGATATGCTCTTGAAACCTTGACTTTGCATATTCTGCAGCACTGTTACCTTCAATGATAAATGCCCAGTCAGAGCTTGCAGCTAGCATCCATTCACGAACCATCTGATCTGCATATCGTTCAACAACGATGTTTGGTTCTTCATGTGAAAGACGTGCCGCGAGCTGGACCAGCTTTCTTTCACAATGATGCAGATGTCTATACATCCAAGCATTTGATTCGTTCAGCCATACTTCACCTGTTTGGTTTCTGCCCCATGTTGAAAAGCATGGTCTTACAGTCTCTAGATCTTGATAATGTCTAAATAAAAATTCTTGAGGTGTGATCCACGTGATGTTTTGTTCTGTTGAAACTTTCATGGATTGAAGTAAAAATTCTGGTCCTTCAAACCACCAATGTCCAAATAGCTCTGCATCAAATGGTGCAGTTATTAGTTGAGGAGGGTAAGATTGTTCGTTGGTATGTAGATATTCTGTAATGCGATGACAAAAATCATAAGCATGACTCTGCACTTTATTTAATGCCCATTCTCTTTGGTACCAGTCTTTGTTCTCCGTTTTCCCAGTTATTCTCCAATACTTTAAACCGGTATCGACTCGAATTCCTTCAGGATGGATGAAGCTCTTTATATATTCATTGTCCCTCTCATAGGCGACGTCTCGATAAAACTCTCGATAATCAAAATCGCCTGGATAGCCGACAGAAGAATTCCAAATTGTTTCAGAGATACATTGGTTTCGCGAGAACAATGCCACCCCATGCGGAGAGTATACAGGAGCTCCGATACCTTTAGATGGAACAGGCTTACTTCTGAGTAGAGTTTCTTCATCTACAAAAGTAAATTGAATACCTGCATCTGCTAACGCGATATCTACTCCGGGAGAGTAAGCACATTCTGGCAGCCAAAACCCTTTGGGCTTTTCACCAAAATACTTTTCAAAGGTTTGAACGCCTGCAAAGATTTGAGCTTTAACTCCTTGTTCAGTTTGAACATAGGGAAGGAATGCGTGGGTTGCAGAGGAAGTGATGCAATTAACCTTCCCAAGTTTCATATAGCGTTTAAAAGCATCTGTCACTTTACAATCGAATTCTTGATACGTTTCCATAATTCTTTTATATCGTTCTTCGTAAAACCCGATAATTTTTTCTTCTTCCGTATTCGAAGAATGTTTTTTTTCTTTTTTAACAAGTTTTATCGTAAGGTCTAAATGTTCTAAATAACGTTTTTGAATGACTGGATCGTTTAATAACTCCAACAAAGGCGGTGAGAACGATAAGGTCCAAGACAAGGCTTCAGGCTGATCTTCGAGTACCCATAACAACGGGATATATGTCTCAGTAAGTGCCTCAAATACCCATCTTTCCTCTAATCGATTCGCTTCTTTATGTCTCACATAAGGAAGGTGAGCGTGCAAGACTAATGAAAAATACCCGTTAGACATGTTTTACTCTCCTATCTGATTTTTTGATAATATGAATAGGTTGAAAAGTTTTCTAGCCATTCAGGCTCATCAACAATTTGATGTTTCCATCTGTCAATCTTCTCATCATGCAAACTGTTATAGAGTGCAGGACTCGTCTCAGCAGGATTTGATCTTAACAGAGTAAAAAAACTTCCATCAAACGTGCGCGTACCAATATCAACGATATATGTTCTACCAGGTTCCAAGAATTGAAGAAACCAATTGTTAGTCATCGGAGGAAGTTCAACCTCAAACGTTCGATGAGCATTGTGGCCGAAGAAATCAATGTCCGTTACGTCATAAATCTTTAGTACTGAAGGAAGTTCTTCCCAATTTGTGCGAAAATGATGTTCAGCCATATGTTTTGTTGATTCAGAAAAACTCCAATAAACATACAAGCTATCAGGGGTCCTTGGCATCAGATGAACATTAGCCTCTTCATATTTAAAAGGCATCGTCCACTTCTCTTCTTTAAGAACGGGCTGAGATGGAAGTTCATGGTGCGATGGTGTTTGTTGCTGCCGGTATTTGTTCCAGCGATACTGAACCTTTCCTAAAGACATGTTCATTCTTTGAGCGATCTCTTGAAGGGTTAAGCCGTTCTCCTTTAGTTTGACAATATCTTCGATCAAGTTCATCACCTCATCCTAATTAATTATTCTATGAAATGTTTATTTATTACCATATTTTTTATAATCGTATCACTGGATATTTTTATATACAATGTGTCAAAAAAGTCGAAAAATGGCGCTTCCTTATCCCACTTGAGATTTCCGAATATGTAAAGTTTTTGTAACCGGTTTATCTCTCTGATAATTCTGTCTATTTGACAAAGTAAGACAAAAAACGTCGTTTTCATTTCCCTCATTTTCATGCCAGTATGGATTTAAATGAGAAAATAGTCGAATTGTAGCAATTTGTGTAAACTTTTGCGAAAAACCCTATACCACAGCAGAATACTATGTTATAAAAGTAAAGGGTATAGCTTTAAATTAGGGAGGATATTATGGAGTTTGCTATTTTTGGATTGTTACTAGTTGGTGTTATTCTTTTGATTCTTTCCTTTAGAAAAAACAAGGAAGCGTCAGTTGAAACACAGCTCGAGAACTTTACTATTCAGTTAATGAAAGAGATCTATCAAATAAAAAAGAAATTAAAAGTTCTTGAAGATGAAATGATGATTAATGATAAGAACTAATTTGTGAGGGGTAATGAGTATGACAAGCAAAAACCTTCGCGGATTTTCAGCAGGTATTATCCTTTCAACAGGAATTTTGGCTGGTTTTTATTATACGGCTGATGCTGATAAAACTTCTGAACTAACAGAAGAATCGGTAGCTCAATATCTTTCTGAAAAAGGCGAATTAGCAATTTCAAAGGAAGAGTATACTTCACTTAAAGACACTGAAACCGTTGCGGCTCCGGTTGCAAAAGAAGAACCTAAAACCGCGCCTCCAAAAGAGGAAGAAAAGGTGTATCAGATGACTTTAACAATCACTCAAGGAATGAGTACTGGAGAAGTATGTGATCTTCTACAAAAAGAAAACATCATTAAGAATAGCGATGAATTCTTAAAATATTTACGTACGAACAATTTAGAAGGTGCAGTAAGAGCTGAATCTCATCAAGTAAACAGCAAGATGAGTTTCGATGAGATCGCTAAAGAAATCACAAGTTCTTAATTCCTACATAATATAACAAAGGCTGTTTTCGTAAACTTTGTTGCTTTTGAAAGTTTGATTTCCGTTCCAGGCTGCTCGCTTTCCACGGGGCAGGCGGTGAGCCACATTCGTACGTTTCACTCTTTAAGTGTCTCACCTGCCCGCCTGTCCCGTAGGAGTCTCACACCTTGCACTACAATCAATTGTCAAAGGTGACAAGGAGTTCAAAGCAACAATCTTTTATAAAAGAGCGGTAAAAAAAAGCGAGCACTGAAGTGATCAGTGCTCGCTTTTTTTATTTGTTTAATCGTTTAAACCGTATCTTTTTCCTTTTACTAAAAAGATAATACTCTCTGCAATATTTGTAGCGTGGTCAGCAGTACGTTCAATATACCTGCACACAAACAGAAGCTGACTGATCTGAGAAAGATGTTCAGGATTTTTTGTCATAAGCTCTAATAGTTCTTTAATGATTTTCCCGTATGTTTCATCTACTTCATCATCAAGTTCCGCTAGTTGCTTCGCTAGAGCTACATCTTCTTCCACATAGGCTTTTGTAGCTGTTGTAAGCATAGCGATCGCATGATGTGCCATCTTTGGAAGCTCTTCTAATGGTTTGATGAGCTCTTGTTTTCCAATTCGAATGGTAGACTTCGCAATATTAACGGCAAAGTCAGCCATTCTTTCAATATCAGACGAGATTTTGATGGCAGCAATGATTCGTCTAAGGTCAGATGCTACAGGTGCTTGTTTAGCGATCAATAGAATGGCCATGTCGTTGATTTCATCTTCAAGGACATTGATTCGATTATCATTTTCAATAATCTGTAGGGCTTTATCGAGATCTTGATTCTTTAATGCTTCAACAGAAAGCTCTAATGCTTCCTCTGCCAATTTAGAAATCTGTACGATCGCTTGTTTCATCTCTTCTAACTGAAGCTGAAAATTTTCACGAACAACCATTTATCTCACTCCTATTTCTTTAATTAACCGAATCGTCCTGTAATATAATCTTCTGTCCGCTTATCCGCTGGATTTGAGAACAATGTGCTCGTATCTGTATATTCCACAACTTCTCCATTAAGGAAGAAAGCGGTGCGATCTGAAATACGAGCTGCTTGTTGCATGTTATGTGTCACAATAACAATGCTATAGTCTTTCTTAAGCTCTTGCACGAGCTCTTCCACTTTTAAAGTAGAAATCGGATCTAAAGCAGAAGTAGGTTCATCCATAAGAATAACATCTGGTTCGATCGCTAAGCATCTTGCAATACATAGACGCTGTTGCTGACCACCTGATAAACCATATGCGTTCTCATGCAGACGGTCTTTTACTTCGTCCCAGATCGCGGCACCTCTTAAGCTTTTCTCAACTACCTCATCTAATACTTTTTTATTCTTGATCCCGTGAATACGTGGTCCATAAGCTACGTTTTCATAAATAGACTTAGGAAACGGATTTGGTTTTTGGAACACCATACCAACTTGTGTACGAAGTTCTTCTACGCCGTATTTAGAATCAAAAATATTCTTGTCTCTATAAACAATTTCCCCGGACATACGGACGATCGGAACCATTTCCACCATTCTGTTCAGCGTTTTAATAAATGTCGACTTACCGCACCCTGATGGTCCGATGATGGCAGTAACCTGCTTTTCAGGAATATCAAATTTAATATCTTTTAAAGCATGATCCTGTCCGTACCACAAGTTTAAATTATTGATCTTAAAAACAGGTGTGAAATCCTGTTCTTTTTCATTTTTTTGAACCATTTGTTTGTTGATTGTAATATCCATGTTCTCGTCCTCCTACTCTCTATTAGAAGCGTTTATGAAACTTATTTCGGATTAATACTGCGATTGAGTTCATAATCAGCAAGATGATTAACAGAATGATGATTCCACTTGCTGCAATCATATGAAACTCTTCTTGCGGTCTGCTCGTCCAGTTATAAAGCTGTATCGGTAATACAGTGAACTGCGAGAATATGTTTTCTGGAACAAACGCTACATAAGCTAATGCACCTAATACTAATAGTGGTGCAGTCTCTCCTACAGCACGTGATAAAGCAAGAATCGTTCCTGTCAAAATTCCGGGAAGTGCTGCTGGAAACACGATTCTTCTGATCGTCTGCCATTTTGTCGCACCCATTCCGAAAGAAGCTTCTCGAATCTCTCTCGGCACGGTTCGGATCGCTTCTTGTGAAGCAACAACGATTACAGGAAGAATTAGAAGACTCATCGTCAAACCACCTGCAAGTACACTTGATCCTAAGCCAAGTAGACGAACGAAGATTGTTAGACCTAACAATCCGAATACGATCGATGGAACACCAGCTAAATTAGAAATATTAATCTGAACAAATTTTGTAAAAGCGTTCTTTTTCGCGTATTCTTCAAGATAAATTGCGGTTCCTACACCAAGAATAAAAGAAACGGGTGCAGTTACTGCCATTACCCAGATGGTACCGAGCAGCGCAGCCCATATACCAGCACGTTCAGGCATTCGGGATGCAAAGTTCGTAATAAAATCCAAACTTAGATAGGGTAAACCTTCTGATAAGATTCTGTAGATCAAAACTCCTAGTACGAGTAAAGAAAAACACGTTGCCAGTATAAAAAGGAATTTAGCAACCCCGTTTGCTGCTAATCTCGTTCCCATTCTTTTTTTAACAGATTCTTTATTGATTAATGCCATTAGTATTCCTCCCTAAACTTGCGGGAAATGAATTGAGCAAGTAGATTCATGATTAATGTAAATACGAACAAAGTCATACCTACTGCATAAATACTGTAATAGATCGTCGTACCATAGCCCGTATCTCCTTGGCTGACCTGAACGATATAAGCTGTCATCGTTTGGATAGACTCCGTTACATTAATATCTGCAGTTGGTCTAGAACCACCAGCAATGGTAACGATCATCGTTTCACCAATCGCTCTAGAAATCCCTAGTACGAATGATGCAATAACTCCTGAAAGTGCTGCCGGAAGTACCACTTTCATCGCTACTTCAAAGCGTGTTGCACCAAGAGCCAACGCACCTTCTCTCATAGAGTTTGGTACGGCATTCATCGCATCTTCAGACAATGATGCGATCATAGGGATAATCATGATTCCTACTACAATTCCGGGACTTAGTGCGTTAAAGATTGAAATTCCACCTGGAAAGATCTTATCCAATAAAGGTGTAACGAATGTGAGAGCAAAGAATCCATAAACAATCGTAGGAATTCCAGCTAGCACTTCTAAAATAGGTTTAATAACTTTTCTCGTTTTTGCAGATGCATATTCACTTAAATAGATAGCTGCAGCAAGACCGATCGGGATAGCCACAACCATAGCAATCGCTGTTACGGTCAATGTCCCCATGATAAGAGCAATGATCCCAAAGTCAGCATGTTCGTCAGATGCAAAAGGAAACCATCTAGTATTGGTGAAAAATTCTACTATTGAGATTCGGTTAAAAAATGTAAAAGTTTCTGTTAACAATGTAAAGACAATACCTATTGTTGTAAAGATAGATATGATTGCACAGATTAAAAAGAGTTTTGGAACAACCTTTTCCATTACCGCTGATTGACTTCTTGAAGACTTATTCTCCTGAATCATAGAGCGGATTGATTTTTGGTTTGATTTATCTCTGGACACCAATAAGACCTCCTATAATTCGACAATACTAAACAGGTGAAAAGGTGAGGAGATTTCTCACTCCTCACCCTGATATATGATTCTTATTCCTTTACTTCAATAAAGGACAATTATTTACCTGCAAGCTCATCTAGCTTTTTCATTTGCTCTTCGTATTTTTCCTTTGGAAGAGAAACGTATCCGATTGTATCAGAAGAAGCAAGTTCACCTGAGTTTTCAAGAGCAAATTTCACATATTCATACACTGCTTCGTTATCTTTCAAAGATTTGTTATTAACATAAGTGAACAATGGGCGAGAAAGTGGTGCGTATTCTCCAGATTCAATCGTTTCTGGTGTTGGTTCAACTGGTCCGTTACCACCATCGATTGGAACAGCTTTGATTTTATCTTTGTTTGCTTGGTAATATGCATATCCAAAGAATCCGATTGCATCTTTAGAACCTGTTACACCTTGTACTAGTACGTTATCATCTTCAGAAAGCTGTGCGTCACGACGCATTGGTTTTTCTTCAAGGATTACTTCATCGAAGTAGTCATACGTTCCAGAGTCAGTACCCGGAGAGAAGACTTCGATTTTTTTCTTTGGCCATCCTTCACGAACGTCAGCCCATGTCTTAGCTGGGTTTTCTTCTAAGAAAATCTTCTTTAATTCATCTAGAGTAAGGTGATCAATAAAGTCGTTTTCTTTTGAAACAACTACTGAAAGACCATCTTTCGCAAGTTCAAATTCTGTATACTCAACGCCTTTATCTTCAGCTGCTTTTTTCTCTTCATCTTTAATCGGACGAGAAGCGTTAGCAAGATCTAATTCTCCACGAACGAACTTTTCAAATCCTCCACCCGTTCCAGAAACTCCTACAGGTGCTTGTACTTCAGGATTTGTAGCTTGGAACTCTTCAGAAACAGCTTCCATGATCGGGAATACTGTGGAAGATCCATCAATTTTTATCTTTCCGCTAAGATCTCCGCCGCCAGCTGCTCCATCTTCACTCTTGTTTCCACATGCTGCTGCGAAAACTAGGATTAGCGACATTACTGCCAAAAGGTACACAGACTTCATTTTCTTCATCTTGATAGGTCCCCCTAAAATATGATTATTTCGTCTTATCATGTTAGAGAAGTTTTTCTCAGGTCATGACCCCTTTTTAAAAGCTTGTTTCTTTCTTACATGTTCTACAATAAACCTCCAATGTGAAGTACGTTTTAATGAATTGTAAAGGTATTGTTAAGACTGGTTTATCTATGAATATGTTCTTAGTCTTTGCTATCGGATTTAAACTATACAAAAAAAGAACCACGCCATTTAGCGTGATTCTTCTTGATTTTCTTCTATAGGATCTGGTTTAGTTGGAATTCCTTCTTTTTTCATAGCGAAGTAAGCATCCAGAGCACCTTCAGCTATTTCACTATTCGTATTTCCTTCTTTAATATCGGGAACGACAACAGCAAATGCTACTTCTGGATTTTCATAAGGGGCATAACCGATTAACGTTTTGTTAACGATTCCGGTAGCTTTATCGATCTCAGCTGTCCCTGTTTTTCCTGCTGGGTTATAATCCTTGTTCTTAAACTTCCAAGCTGCGGTACCGTTATTGCCATGCATCACTTCATAAAATCCTTTTTGTACAACCTTAATCTGACTCGGTGACATCTCAATCTTGTTTAACACATTAGGCTCAAAACGGTACTGAAGTTTTCCAAGTTTATTGGGATCAACGGATGGCTCTCTCACCTCTTTCAGGAGGTGCGGTTGCATCCTTAACCCGCCGTTTGCAATGGTTGAAACATATTGAGCCATCTGCATCGGTGTGTACGTATCAAACTGTCCGATAGAGAAGAACATGGCTTGGGAGAGTTCACGGCTCATGCCTGTATTATACCCGGTCGCTTCAGATGGAAGGTCAATTCCAGTTGGGACACCAAGTCCGAACTGGCTATATGAGTTCCTTAAGATTTCAAACGCTTCTTGAACTTTATTTTCATTAAATCGCTTGTTTGAATAATCATATCCTGCGAGTTTCATGGCAATATGCCACATGTATACGTTAGATGAGCGTTCTAACGCTTCTACAGCATCAACTGGTCCCATACTTTCGTGTGATTTCAAAGATCTTCCATCTCCAAAAGTGAGTGGTGCATCATTTATCACGGTATTTGGTGAAACGACACCTTGTTGTAAGCCTGTAAGTACGGTAGCTCCTTTAACGGTCGAGCCCATCGCATAAGAATGATAAACGTTACCAAAGGGAATGTCTTTAAACTTTCCTGTCTTTCGGTCATATTCTTTTGCGGCCATTGAAAGGATTGCACCCGTATTCGGATCCATCATTACTACATAGGCACTGTCTAATTTACTGTTGTCGTATGCGTTTTTACCTCGGATCGCGTCTTTTAATTTATCTTCAATGACTTTCTCGACTTCTTGTTGAAGTCTCATGTCTACTGTTAATACAAGATCGCTACCTCTTGCTCCCTCTTCCTCAACTGGATCTCCTACTGGGTTTCCTTTTTTATCAGTTACGTATTTAATCTTCGTTTTCGTACCGCGGAGCAATGATTCGTATTGTTCTTCAAGAAAACTCGTTCCGACCATATCATTACGATCGTTTCCTCGAGAAGTATAATAGTCCATTCTTGATTTCGGAATTTGTTTTACTTGGCCAAATATATCACGGAATGAATTATTAAATGGATAAGAACGTTCAGCATCCGGCTTAATATCCACACCTTCTAACTCAGGTAAGTGTTCACTGACGGTCGCAATCTCTTTTTCGGTCGCACCAATCTTTATACGCTGTGGAGATAGTGTATAGCCTCGGTCCATCTCACTTTTTATAGCCAGCACTTCAAGTTCTTTTTCAGAAAATGAGTTAATATCCTCTTCTGTTACTTTTTCTAGCATAAGATCGTATAGCTCTTCCGGAGGTGTATCTTTCTTTTCCTCTTTCGAGATTCTTGATTCAACTTGCTTTTCGTTCAAAAAAATAAAATAGTCTTTTTTGTCTCGCTCCGTCAACTCTTCTGTTCCTTTTTCGATGAGATCTGCAAGCTTCTGTGCCAACTTATGTCTTTCATCAACATCTGCTTCTTGTGTTCTCGTATATGTAATAGAGAAAACTGGTTCATTATCAACAACTACGCGGTAATTAGCATCAAGCATCTTTCCACGCGGAGCATCCAATTTCGTTGTAACATTTTCTGTTAAATAGGCTGTACGCTGATATTCCTCTCCTTTAACAATCTGTACATAGCCAAGACGGAGAACTAGAACAGAAAAGAGAAAAAAGACAGAGATAAATAAGGCATTGATACGAATCGGAACATGATTTTTTTTCTTTTTATCTTTTGTTTTCATAATATTGTAAATCTCCCTTTAAAACAGCACAGACACCTTAAAAAAGGTGTCTAATGTGAACCGGTAATTATATCTACATAATAATAGTATCCTTACCAAGGTAATTATGTCAAAAGATAATCATTGTTTATTTGTGTTGTTACCATCTTGTTGAGTCTCAGCGATCTCAATCGTTTTTGAAGAGTTAAATATAGGGAACGAAACTTTTCTTAAACAAAAATAAATCATAAAGTGTCCAGCACCTAGAATAGGAAGTAACAATGGAATGCCTTTTTCTTCAGATAGAAGGTGTACTACGATGATAAATGTAAGAATAGAAACGATTCTTCCTGCATTTAGATACATTTCACGAACAACGATATATTCAATCCTTTTTTCGTGTATACCACGGCATTTCCCAATAATATCATAAGTTAATGACACATAAGGCACTAACAACAAAGGATAAGCGATCGATACTGATACTCCATATATAATGAGAAGTGTAAATGAAATAGGAAGTAGCAGCATGAATGGGGATACGAATAAGAGCAGCCCTCCTCCAAATATCGCCTTCATACGATTTTTGGGATTCAAGTAATGGGATACACAATAATATCCGATAAACGAAACAAAAGATTGGATGAAACCATACGTTCCAAGAGCAAATTCACTTTTAGAAGCCGTGTACACCCAAATGACGATTAAGAAAATAAAAGTACCTTCCCGAAATCCTTGAAAAAAGTGTGCTCTTAATAGTTGCAACCAAGCTTTATCGTGCTTACGTTCTTGCAAAACTTTTCTGATACCGTACAGACCGTCTGCTGTTCTCCTCTTTAAAAAAAAACTGATGACAACTGCTATCAAAAATAAAACCATCGAAATACTGAATATGGTTTCATACCCCAGATGTTTGTCCATCCTAGTAATGATATAACCTGCACTCAGTGGTCCGATCATTCCTGATATTGAATTTAGAACACCTAAATATCCATTAAAAAAGTCTCGAGTCTCGGGTTCTGTAACCTCAAGAGTCAGAACATTAAACGCGAGCCAGTAAAATCCCAACCCGAATCCTAACATGGCTCCTAATAAAATGATGTAGTTACTTGTCATCGAACCCATCAAAAGGACTCCTATATAAAACAAAGCAAGGATGAAAACTCCAATCCTTAATACGATGACGCGATCGATCTTTTTCGCAAACCAACCAGCAAAATAGAACGCTATTGGCTGCATTACAACAATAGAAAGGTTATAACAGGCAATATCGGTGATCTTTCCCGATTGTTTCCACAGAAATATGTTAACAAATGTATTAGATAGAGCCGTACTTAACGTAAACAATCCACCTACAAATAACAGTAAAAACAAATCCCTAGGGTATTGGTCGGTATCCATGATTTTTTTGATTCTCATGTTTTCGCCCCCTTACATTTCGTCGTTAGTGTCTTTCAAGACGATAGGAGCTATTCACTTTTAAAGAAATTGGATTTTATTGCAAAGTTGTTTTCATATACTTTGATGTTCATTAAAAGTAGTTGATCTCCACTCTCAGTTGACTATAGGTCGCATAGTAAGTGAAAAAGAAACATTCAAAAGCAACAAAATTTTTAAACAACAAGTTTTTGCAAAGAAGGAGTGAACGAATTTGTTTGAGTATTGGATATATGATCTTGTTGATGAACAACTCTTGATTCAAACCTTACAGAGTTCTAAGGATAAAAATACAGATCAGCGTCTACTTTGGTACTTTCAATCCAAAAATGTATTTGTAGTTCAGTCCACTGTACCCTTTGGTGATGGCAACTTCACCCTAGATGAATTACTAGTATCATTATCTGATCATTATGAAATTCATGATAAAGGCATAATAAAAAGCCACTGGCATGCCAGTGGCTTAGTTACTTAATTATTTTGCTTCGTTGTAACGCTTTTCAACTTCATCCCAGTTTACAACGTTCCAGAACGCTGAAATGTAATCAGGACGCTTGTTTTGATATTTTAAATAATAAGCGTGTTCCCACACATCAAGTCCAAGGATAGGTGTCTTCCCGTCCATAACCGGAGTATCTTGGTTTGGAGTGCTTGTTACTTCAAGTTCTCCATTGTTTACTACTAGCCAAGCCCAACCAGAACCGAATCTTGTCTTCCCAGCGTTTGCAAACTCTTCTTTAAATGCATCAAGACTTCCAAATTTGTTGTTGATCTTGTCAGCAAGTTCGCCTGAAGGTGTGTTCGCTCCACCTGGTGCGATTACTTCCCAGAATAAGCTGTGGTTCGCGTGTCCACCGCCATTGTTTCTAACAGCGTTTTGAATGCTTTGCGGAAGAGCATCTAAATTAGTTAAAAGATCCTCTAAGCTTTTGTTCTCGAATTCAGCTTGTCCTTCAAGAGCAGCGTTTAAGTTATCAACGTATGTTTTGTGGTGGCGACCGTGGTGGATCTCCATTGTTTCTTTGTCAATATGCGGTTCAAGTGCACTTGTTTCATAAGGTAATGCAGGCAGTTCAAATTTAGCCATGTTCATTTCCTCCTCATAATATGTAAAATTTTTTATGTTCATTTTCAAGAGTTACTTGAAAAGTGAAACCAGTTAATCAACTTTCTTGTTTAGAAAGTATTCAACATGTTTACCTTATCAAATTTAGAATGAACTTTCAATTCTTAAACACTGTACCCTTTTTAAACATAAAAAAACCTTACGACACGCTTATCGTAAGGTTGATGTTATATGTATGGTGGCTCGAGACGGAATCGAACCGCCGACACGAGGATTTTCAGTCCTCTGCTCTACCGACTGAGCTATCGAGCCAAAAATTTTTCTAAACCAAAATTTTTGGTTTTTATATAATTACTGTGTCTCTTCCTCTACACGATTCTTTTAGGGTGTATCCGTCGAGACAACTCGCAGCATAATCGTGCTGTAACGCTCGTAGCTATCGAGCCAAATTTCAAAAAACAAATATGTAATGGAGGAGGTAGAGGGATTCGAACCCCCGCGGGTCGTTAAACCCCTGTCGGTTTTCAAGACCGATCCCTTCAGCCGGACTTGGGTATACCTCCTCGATTATGGTGGACCCTGTAGGACTCGAACCTACGACCAATCGGTTATGAGCCGACCGCTCTGACCAACTGAGCTAAGGGTCCATTGGAAAAACTTATGTAAATATTATGGGGCGGACGAGGGGAATCGAACCCCCGAATGTCGGAACCACAATCCGATGCGTTAACCACTTCGCCACGACCGCCATCGTGAGTAAAAAAACATTTTGGTAGCGGCGGAGGGAGTCGAACCCACGACCTCACGGGTATGAACCGTACGCTCTAGCCAGCTGAGCTACACCGCCAAAATGGCTCCACAGGTAGGACTCGAACCTACGACCGATCGGTTAACAGCCGATAGCTCTACCACTGAGCTACTGTGGAATAACGTCTTAACGTTTGTTAAGGACAAGAACTACTATAGCACGATGTTTCATTTAAAGTCAATAACATTTTTAAAATTCATCTAAACGAACACTTGTGCTTTTTCAGAACAAAAATAATATAGCATGGTGGTACATAATTAGCAAGAGCGTATTATAAGACTTGGAAATAAAAATAACCAATCATAATGGCTTGCGTAAGCACTTTTATAAGTGTGGTACCGACAAAGGCAAGAACAGTCCCTATCCCTATTGATACAGCGGCTTTAAGTCCTTTCTTTTGAAAAAGAAGCTCTGCTAATACTGCGCCTATAAATGGCCCGATCAAGATCCCTGCGACCGGTATAACAAATGGTCCTGCGATCAAACCGATCGTACTTCCCCATAGAGCTGCCTTTGACCCGCCTTTTTTCTTCACTGCGTATGCATTTCCTACATAGTCAATGACAAATAAACTGATAAACAATAACACTTGAACAATGATGAAGAATGGTGTGAAAGGTTCGAACGAAAACGCAAATCCATAGATGATAAAGCCTGCCGCAAGAAATAATACACCCGGTAAGATGGGATAGATTAACGCTACAAAGCTAATGGCAAAAGCTAGACCGATGATGATCCAATATAAAATATCCATATGTACTTCTCCTTTATATTCTAAAAACACTAACTAAAAAACCAAGAGGCTAAAAAGCCTCTTGGTTTCATTTTACTTCTCTAATACTGCTTCTGCAATGTTAACAGCATGGTCGCCTATTCTTTCAAGGTTGCTGATGATATCAACGAAGACGATACCAGCATTTCCATCACACTGGCCTTCATTCATACGCATGATGTGTTGCTTACGAAGTGTACGCTCCATCTTATCGATTTTGTCTTCTAAGCTTAAGACTTCCTTAGCAAGTTCAACATTACCTTCTTCAAGTGCCTTAACCGCTTTATCAACAGTAGAAACTGTTAACGTAAACATTTCATCAAGGTCCTTTTTGGCCGTATCTGTTAAACGTACATTGTTTCGTAATTGATAGTCCACAAGCTCAATAATATTCTCCATATGATCTCCGATACGCTCTATATCACGAGAAGTATCTAATAGCATCGAGTGTTCGTTCGATTCTTGTGGAGTTAATGGATGAGCAGACAATTTGACCAAGTATGCCGTGATTTGGCGATCTAAGTTGTTAATCGCTTCTTCATATTGCAAGGCAAGGTCTGCATTCTTCTTATCTTTTTCGTTCAAATATGTGATCGCTTCTTTTAATCCGTTCTGTGAATAGTTAGCCATTCGAATGATCTCTTGTTTCGCTTGTCTAATCGCTAATGATGGCGCTGTTTCTAAGACGATTTCATCGAGATGTTTTGCTTTGTATTCAATGAGAACATCTTCGCCTTTAATTAACTTTGTAACGATGTAAGCTAATGCTCCAATAAACCAGAATTGGATAAGAACATTCGTCACATTAAATGTTCCATGCGCAAAGGCTATCTGCATAGCAGGTTCTAAATCTAACTTTGTTGATAGAAATTCAATATAGTGTCTGAATGGAACAAGTAAGATTAAGAAGATTAATGTTCCAAGTAAGTTAAAGATAACATGTGTCAGAGCAGCACGTCTTGCTGCAACAGTCGTACCGATCGCCGCAAGTATAGCTGTGATCGTTGTTCCGACATTATCACCGAACAACACAGGCAGTGCAGCTTTAAGATCAATCATATCTTGAGAGTAAAGTTCTTGTAAAATCCCGATTGTTGCACTTGATGATTGTACGATTACCGTAAATAACGTCCCAATTACTACACCAAGGATCGGATTATCACTCATAGAAACAGTTAAATCTTGAAATGATTGAAGACTGCGTAGTGGCTTCATACCATCTCCCATTAGTTCAAGACCTAGGAATAGTGCTCCAAAACCGAATGTGATCTGTCCAAAATAATTGTATTTAGGATTCTTAAAGAAGAATATTAAGATCGAACCAACTGCAATGATTGGCAGTGCGTACTCTCCTACATCGATACCGATGATAAATGATGTAATCGTAGTACCGATATTGGCACCCATGATGACACCAATAGCCTGGCGTAATGTTAAGAAACCAGCATTCACTAGTCCTACAGTAAGAACAGTCGTACCCGAACTACTTTGAATTAATACTGTTACGAATATCCCCGCTAAAACTCCCATAAAAGGATTTGTTGTTAATTTATCAAGTATTTCTCGTAATCGGTCTCCTGCAGAGTTTTGAAGGCCATCTCCCATGTACTTAATACCAAATAAGAAGATCCCCAGTCCTCCGATAAATTGAAATAACATTTCTTGATAATTCAATGTTTACAGCTCCTTATTAACTATCTTTTATCAACCTACGCCATTATCTCTATTTGTATTGTTTGTGTAAATAAAAATAGAGCATTTGTAACATTACCTTTACAATTGATGCATATTGTCGAAAGTTCTTGGTTCATGTAAACTAATTATGCTAACAATTAAAGGAGCTTCTCACATGAAATTACATATTCGCTTTGTTAAAAGTTTGTGGTCATTAAAATCTATCGCAAACTTCCGTTTCTTAGGGGTCGGCAGTACCATCATGTATGTTTTATTGTTGACACTGTTATGTATGATACCTGTTTTCAGCTTATTTTTAGTGAGTCTTATGTCTAAAAATAATCCTTTGAACAATTTTGAGAGTTATGGTTTGAATCCTGATCAAATGCAGAATTTCGCATCAACATTGGATGGCGTTTTCCCAATCATTGTAGCTGTCATATATATAGTGATGTATGTTCTCTTTTCAGGAATCTTATTTTCTGGCGCTTCTATACTAGCTGCTTTCGTTCTTCCTGTTGCAAAGCTCCTCAAGAGAAGACAGTCATACAGACATCTTTGGGTACTATCTTGTTACTCCATCACCATTCCATCGGTATTACTAACGGTCCTTTTCTTTGTAAACGTACATATCCCCTATTCATTTTTGTGGTTTTGGGTGTTAGCTTTTCTCATTTGTGTTCTCTCTATAACTAAGATTCCAAGAAAAAAATAAAAAAGCGGCTTTCGGCCGCTTTTTTTTAAGTTCTATTTAAAAAGTGATCTGATCGCATCAATGATAGCCATAAAGAAATCAATTATCTTTTGGAAGAAAGACTGCGTTTCCTCATCTTTTAAGAAATCCCCAAGATTATTACTGATGTCCTTTAAGCCATTTTGAACTTGATCCCAATCTATATTTAGATCTTTCATCTTATTGAACAACGCAAGCAACCCGTTTAGTTCTTCTTGTGTCAGTTCAATCCCCATGTCTTTCGCGACTTTTTCAATCAAAGCACGCAGATCTTCTTCTGATTGTACCGGATTTTTGGCAATTTCTTCTTTGACACGTGTCATCAGCTCAGTGGCTTCTTTCGTTCCAATTCTCTCACCAAGTTCTGCAGTCTTTACCATCTCTTCATTCGCAACTTGTTTTTGAGCTTCTGGAATCTCAATCTGCGCTGTAGACTCGTACGCTTTTATGATACCTGTTAAAGCAGCTGTTCCTGAAACTTTAAATGGTGCTGTTACATAGATCTCCGCATCTGTCACACCTGCAGTGGTTAAAGCGTTCATATACATTTCTTCTGTTACCCAATTGATATTATTTGTCTTGACCGACAACCCTTGGTCTTTATCACCAATTGTAATCTTTGTCGACGAGATCGCTTTTGATCCGATTTGCGCTTTTGAAATATAGTTACCTAAGTATTGATGCTCTTCTTCGTTTGTAACAACCACAGATTCTACATCAGCAGGAACGTCCATTTCTTTTAAAAGTTCGTTTTTTTGTTCTTCTGTTAAGTTCTCACCTAACGTAACGATAATGTCGCCAGGTACAGCATCAGCATACATTGTTAATGGAGCAATAAATAGCGCTGCAGTCATTATAGATAGCAGTGCAAGGATTTTCGCTTTTTTCATTACTTTCACCTCTCCAATCGGTACAACTACAAAGATACGCAGAAATTAAATTTTTCTGTCCTTCCGCCTTTCCATTTTACACCATGCTCAAGAAAGAAGTCACTTTAAACTTGTCATAAAGAAAATGGACAAGCATATAGTAACATATGCGAAAGGAGAGGGATTTTTATGAAACGATTCATAAGGGTTTGTGTAATCATGCTTGTTTTATATGTGGTAGCTTATGATTTAAAAATCGGGACACTCCCTCAGTCTAGTCCTGCCAACGCAGAAATACATACAGAAAAGAAACAAGATAAGAACAAACAAACTTTCAAAACGTATGAAGTAACACCTGGAGATACGTTAATTTCTGTTGTAGAGAAACTTAATTCTAATAAAAATTATTCCATTGTATCCATGATCAAAGATTTCAAATCATTAAACCCTGGAGTCAATCCAGAGAGTATACAATTAGGTAAATCCTACAAATTCCCTTTATATTCTAAGTGAGTGAGATAACATTACTTGTCAAAACAAAATGTTCCCTGCTAAAATGAACTGATGATAGGACAGAATAATACTGTCAATTTGAAAAAAGGAGCGATTCACCGATGAGTGAAATCACCCACCGTTCTAAAACAAGACCTGTAAAAGTAGGAAACTTAACAATAGGTGGTACTGATCAGGTTATTGTACAAAGTATGACAACAACAAAGACACATGATGTTGAGGCTACAGTAGCTGAAATTTTACGTTTGGAAGAAGCGGGCTGCCAAGTGGTACGTGTTGCATGTCCTGATATGCGAGCGGCAGAAGCAATCGCAGACATAAAGAAGAGAATTAATATTCCACTAGTTGTAGACATTCATTTTGATTATAAGCTTGCGCTGAAAGCCATCGAAGGTGGAGCAGACAAGATTAGAATCAATCCTGGTAATATCGGTCGTCGCGAAAAGGTTGAAGCTGTAGTAAAAGCTGCAAAAGCTAAAGGAATTCCGATTCGAATCGGCGTTAACGCGGGCTCACTTGAGAAGAAATATCTTGAGAAGTACGGTTATCCTACTGCCGATGGTATGGTCGAGAGTGCTCTGCACCACATTAAAATACTAGAAGATCTTGATTTTCATGATATTATCGTTTCCATGAAAGCATCTGATGTTAACCTGGCTATCGAAGCTTATGAAAAAGCTGCAAAAGCCTTTGATTATCCTTTACACCTTGGGATCACAGAATCAGGTACACTTTTTGCGGGTACTGTAAAAAGTGCTGCAGGACTAGGTGCGATCCTTCATAAAGGAATTGGTAACACAGTTCGTATCTCGCTAAGCGCAGACCCTGTTGAAGAAGTTAAGGTTGCACGCGAACTATTGAAATCTTTCGGCCTGCTTTCCGATGCTGCCACATTGATTTCTTGTCCGACTTGCGGCCGTATCGAGATCGATCTTATCTCAATCGCTAACGAAGTTGAGGAATATATCTCGAACGTACGTGCACCGATCAAAGTTGCTGTACTCGGTTGTGCTGTAAACGGACCTGGAGAGGCTCGTGAAGCGGATATCGGAATTGCTGGAGCTCGTGGTGAAGGATTGTTATTCCGCCACGGAGAAATCATAAGGAAGATTCCAGAAGATCAGTTATTAGATGAACTTAAGAAAGAAGTCGACATTTTAGCAAAAGCACATGAAGAGAAGTTAAAAGCTGAAGCTGCAGCTCAGCAAGTATAAATTTTAAAAAGCTCCCATCTTTGGGAGCTTTTTTCTATTGCTATAATCGATCTTTGCTTTTTCAAAATACTGTTTTCGTATACATTGGTGTTTCCTGAAAGTAGTTGATTTCCGCTCTAGGTTGCACGCTTTCCATGGGGAGAAAGGTGAGCCTCCTGTCTAGTTGCAGTGACTAGCCCGTCGAGGTCAAAAGTTAAACGGTCTTTGAAGAGCAAAGTACCCCTTCTAAGTCTATTTACCTTTTGCTTGTCGTGGCTAAACGATTCACTTAAAAGTGTAACGAACGAATGTGGCTCACCGCCTGCCCCGCGGAAAGCGAGCATCTGAAACGGAAATCAATTACTTCTTCAAGCTACAAAGCCTACTCAAACTTTTTTAAAACGCCTTATTCCATAAAAAAGAAGAAGCGGTTAGCTTCTCCTTTGCTCCTTTTTCCTTTAAAAGAATGGTGCAAAAAACAACGAAATGATAATTGATACGACTCCTATTCCAATCGCCCAATTACCAAGCGAATGTGCACCTTGTCTTCTGGCAATGAATCCGACTATAATACCCGCTGCCCCAAACAACACAGGAAGTATGAACAAAGATAAAACAGATAGGATGATTGCGATGATTCCAGTCGCTTTACCTCCAGCTCTTTCCCGTGAATCTTCGTGCTCATGTCTGTGATCGTCTCGATCTGAATAACGAGGTCTCTCGTTCTCAGGTAACGTCATATCACTTCTTACAGGAACCGGTACAGCCTCTGCAGCCATCTCTTCACGAAATGCTGCTTCGTTATTAATAGTACGTTCATCTCTTTCGTATGCCATGATGATTCCCCCTCTTATCGTGTTAAGGAGCGTTCTTATTATGGCTTTAAAGTAACATTTTCATAGATGTTAGTTTATGGGCATTGAAAAAGAGGCCCGCTTTTGGCCTCTTTGTTTAATGTTTTGCTTTAAACGTATGACAACATGTTTCAGCTGTATCGTGAGCAGCATCTTTATGAGCTGCATCACCATGGAGGCTACCGTCTGCACTCATGTCAATAGACATATTTGCATGCTTGTCGATCTCAACAAGAATGGCATCTGCTACACAATTGTTGCCTTCCCCCCAATACGTACAATTCGATACATTACATTTTACTTCAGGCATAAAAAAACCTCCTTTCACCTTAGCTTGGCTAAATAAAAGGAGATACATACTTGAATACATATAAAAAGTTTAATTTTTGCATGTTTCACAATAACCATAGATCTCAAACTTATGACCCGTGACATCAAAACCGTTCAATTCACTGTCTAACACTTCCATCGGGCACGTATGAATAGATTTCGTACTTCCACATGTAAGGCAGATTAAGTGATGATGATGTTCATTATGTGAACACGTAAACCGAAACTTCTTCTCACCTTCCCACTCTGTTTCTTCAAGTAATTCTAATTCGACGAAGGTGGTTAAATTTCGATAGATCGTATCAAAGCTAAGCCCAGGGTACTTGTCCTTAAGTGCTTCTTGGACTTCCTTAGCTGTAAGATATCTCTTTTCACGAGCAAATAATGAAAGAAGATCTTTTCTTTTTTCCGTATACTTATAACCTTTCTTCTTTAAAAGCTCCATTGCTTGTTCAATCGTCATCGCAAATTTCACAAGTGACCCACCTTTCTGGAACCTGTAAATTTTTTATAAAAAATACTTAAGCACAAAATGACAACCAAGCATAAAACAATCGTTCCGCCTGATGCAAGGTCTAGGTAGTATGACAGAAACATGCCAGAGATTACTGATATCTCACCAAAAAGAACGGAGAGCCAAATCGCCTGTTTAAATCCTTTTGCGATCCGTATGCTTGCAGCAACGGGTAATGTCATAAGTGCTGATACTAATAGAATGCCTACGATCTTCATAGATGCAGCAATGACTAAAGCTGTTATCGCCATAAAAGCAACCAAGATCCAATTGCTTCGAATTCCAGATAGCTTTCCTTGCTCTTCATCGAAAGATAAGACAAATAATTCTTTGTACATAAAAAACACGAACAAAAGAACAACAACAAGAATAGCAAAAACCGTCCAAACATCTGATCGCTTAACTGCAATAATACTGCCGAAGAGGTAGTTGAACAGATCTGTGTTAAAACCATCTGCCATTGAGATAAAGATGACACTCAGACCGATTCCAGCTGACATGATAATAGGTATAGCAAGCTCCTCATAATGCTTGTACACTTTTCTAAGTTGTTCAATAAATATGGCTCCACCTACCGAGAAAGCCATCCCCATGTAGATGGGATTAGCGGCAGCAAAAAAGGAAGACCATTTTCCTAACAGCAAATTGGCAGCAATACCCGCTAAGGTGATGTGGGACAAAGCATCTGCGATTAACGCTTGCCGTCTTACCACAATAAAAACCCCTAATACAGGAGCAAGCAAACCAACCATAATTCCTGTTAAGAAGGCATTTTGTAAAAATTCATATTTTAAGAACGGTAACATGTGTTCCTCCCCTTACTCGTGACCATGATCATGGTGAAGCACATGAACATGATGACCATAAAAAGCAGACATATTTTCAGAAGAGCTTTCCTCAAACTCTTTTGTATTTCCATGAAAATGAATCTGTTTATTCAAACAAGCTACATCCGTAACATAATTCGTCATGACACCAACATCATGAGTTACTAAAACTAGAGTCATGTTATTCTCACGGTGCAGTTCTTTCAGCATCTTATAAAAAGAATCTGATGATTCAGTGTCGACTCCAACGGTAGGCTCATCTAATATCAATAGTTCAGGGTCACTGACTAAAGCTCGCGCGATAAAGATACGCTGTTGCTGTCCTCCAGATAACTCACCTATGTTCTGGTGGGCATACTGATCCATGTTCACTGATCTTAACGCTTCCCACACCTTGTTCTTATCTGAAGCTTTTAAGAATCTAAACAATCCTACTTTACCGAAAAGCCCCATCGATACAACTTCAAACGCTGTTGCCGGAAAAGCTGTATTGAAGCTATTCGCTTTTTGTGAAACATACCCTACTTTGTCCCAGTCATTAAACTTATTTACTTTTTCCCCAAATAGATAAACGTTTCCTTCTTGAGGCTTCTGAAGACCTAATATACATTTGATTAGTGTAGATTTACCTGAACCATTCGGACCTACTAGTCCAAGAAAAGATCCTTTTTTTATCTCCATCGTTACATGTTGGAGAACATTTTTATCGCCATAATGAAACGATAGATCATCTACACGAATGGCTATCGATTCTATATTGTTATTCATGAGTAACCTCCGTGAGAAATTGAAAAATAAGTAGTAATGAGTACGATTTAAACTGTCTCATAGTATACACGAATTATGTACAAAGTAAAACAACATGCTCTGTGAGCATGCTTATACACGTTTTATTCCATACTTTTTATGAGGTTCCTAACACTGTGCAATAAATCTTTTGGTCTGATGATTTGATCTGCTTCTTTTAGATACTTTTCATCAAGAGTCGTTTCAATAGCTAAGCAATATGCTCCTGCCCCTTTGGCAGATTGTATACCAAGTGGTGCGTTTTCGATAACTAGCCACTCTGATGGCTTGAAGGAATATCGCTCCATAGCTAATAGATAAGGTTCAGGAGATGGTTTCCCTTCTTTTACATCATCTCCAGTAACAATTATATCAAAAGTCACAGGAAGTTTACTTAACACTTCAAAAACAAATTCTTTTCTACTCCCTGTAACGACAGCAATAGGAATCTGCTCCTTACTTAAGGCTTTAAGCGTAGATACAGTTTCTTCTATAAAATCATATTGAGCATGTTTCTTAAAGTAATCTCTTTTTTGTACATATATATCTTCAATCATCTCTTTGTTAACATCGACATTAGAAAGTTCAAAAACATCTTTAATGGTATTTTTTCCTGGCATTCCTTCTCTTAAGTAAAAGACCAACTCTTCATGATCATAGCCATTTTCATTGAATGCATGACGCCACGCTTCAACATGGTGACGCATCGTGTCTACAATCACACCATCCATATCAAAACAGACTGCTTTTATATTCATACCTTTTTCCACCTTTATTGCAAACTTCACTCTATGTATTATAAAGCATTGTTTAATAAAAACAAAAAGAAGCTGAATCATTTTCAGCTTCTTCATAATGTTTTATTTTAATCCCTCAATAATGGTTTCTGTATTCCATTCCATCATTTTTTTGTAAGTGTCTCCATCTTTACCAGGCTTACCTAGAGAATCGGTAAACACTTTTCCTTTAATAGGAATTCCTGTTTCTTTTGATACAGTTTCCATACTTCTTGCATCAACACTTGTTTCAACGAACAGAGCTGGAACGTTTCTTTCTTTTAGAAAATCGACCAAGCTCTTAATCTGCTGTGGTGAACCTTGATTTTCAGAATTAATCTCCCAAACATAAGCCGTTTCCATATTGTAGGCTTCTCCAAAATATTTGAATGCACCTTCACTCGTAGTAAGTACACGTTTCTCTTTAGGAATCTTGTTTAATTCTGAAATGGTTTTGTCATGAAGAGCTTTTAGTTCACCAATATATTTTTCAGCGTTACTTTGATAGTACTCTTTGTTTTCTGGATCTTCTTTCATCAATGCATCTCGAATGTTTTCAACATACTTGATTCCATTCTCAATATTCATCCATGCATGTGGATCATATTGTTTTTCAAGACCTTTAGATTCCAGATGAATCGCATCTACCCCTTCACTAACACGGTAAACTGGTGCATCTTTGCCATCTTTATCAGCTGTTTTCATTAGTTTGTCAAACCAAGAATTTCCTTCTTCGAGATTAAGCCCATTATAGAATACTGCATCTGCATCCGTTGTTTTTAAAACATCTTCTGGAAGCGGATCATACTCATGTGGATTCGAACCAATAGGTGCTAAGCTATGAACTTCTACCTTGTCTCCTCCTACATTCTTAACTAAGTCATAGATGATAGAATAAGTAGCTACGACTTTTACCTTTTCTGAATCATTTTCACCAGCACTGCATCCTGTTGCAGCCGCTAATAATGCCCCTGCTAAAAAGAGCTTTGTCATTCTTTTAAACATGCAATCATCCTCCCTATTTCTCCAACAGCTCTAGTCTGTTTTTTCTAGATTTGTGCGCTTTCCAAACGATTCCTTGTGATGGGGAAAAGAAGAACGCGAGTGCAAACAGAAAAGCTGAAACTAAAACGATCGTTGCGCCTGATGCCAGGTTATACGTAAAGCTGAAATATAAGCCAAACACCGAAGAAATAACACCTATTAATGCAGACAGATAAATCATCACAGATAATCGATTGGTTAAGAGATAAGCCGTCGCTGCTGGTGTAATCAGCATCGCAACTACTAAAACAATCCCTACCGTTTGCAAAGATGCAACCGTGACCATTGTTAATACTGCCATTAAACAATAATGAATCCATTTGTTTGGCAATCCATAGCTTTGTGCCATTGTTGGATCAAATGTTGAAACAAGGAGCTCTTTGTAAAACAAGACGACAAGACCGATTACTAGTACCCCAATTCCAAGAGTGATCCACATGTCACTCATTCGAACAGCAAGAACGTTACCGAAAAGAATGTGATACAGATCGGCAGAGCTTTTCATCATCGTAATAATCACGATTCCTACAGCAAACATACTCGTAAACATGATCCCTATAGCCATATCATGTTTGATTCTGCTATTCTGGCTCACATATCCGATTCCGATCGCAGTAAGAACCCCCGTTATAACCGCACCGAAGAAAAAGTTGATTCCTAGCATGTAACTGATCGCAACACCAGGCAACACGGCATGCGAGATTGCATCCCCCATTAAGGCCATGCCTCTTAAAATAATGAAGCATCCAACAATCCCACAAATAATACCTACAACTACTGAGGTAAATAACGCTTTTTGTAAAAATTCATATTGAAATAACGCTTGAAAGAATTCAAAAATACTCATGATGTCACATTCACTCCTTTAGGCTGAAGAAATGAGAACTGATTGGCGTAAGCTTTTGTGATCACCTCTGGCCGAAGAACTTCTTCAGATGCTCCAAATTGAATCATATTTTTATTCAAAAGCAGTAAGTGATCGAAATAGGACTCAGCTTTACTCAAATCATGATGTACGACCAAAATGGTTTTTCCCTCTTTTTTTAGATCTCTCAGAATATGAATAATCGTTTCTTCACTCGCAACATCTATTCCAACGAATGGTTCATCAAGAAAGAACAACTCTGCTTTTTGAGCCAGCGCCCTTGCAAGGAATACCCTTTGTTGCTGTCCACCTGATAGTTCACCGATCTGCCGATTACTGAACGTTTCCATACCTACAATCTTCAAACATTCATAAGCCCACTCTCTATCACTTTTTGAAGGACGCTTGAATAATCCTAGTTTTGGATACGTTCCAAGCAGGACTACGTCAAATACTGTGATCGGAAAATCCCAATCGATATCTGAACGCTGTGGAACATATGCGATTTTTTTTCTCCATTTTTTAAGCGACTCTCCAAATATAGAAACATCACCTTTATCTTTTGGTATTAAGTTTAAAGCGGCTTTCATCATAGTTGATTTACCAGCACCGTTCGGTCCGATGATTCCCACTAAACTCCCTTGTTTCACTGAGAATGATATATCCTTAACTACTTGGTTTCCTAAGTATGAGACATATAAATGATTGATTTGTAATGCCTGTATCATGGAAAAAGACCTCCTTTTTCGTCGAGTAACTTTTTTTGCCCAAGCGCAACTTTAAATTAAAAAATAATCCCTTCACAATTGTATGAAACAAAAAGAAGGAAAGTGAATATTTTTAGAAGAAGTAAATGTTTCCTTTAGGCAACTTTTTTACTTAAGTCAAATTATATAGTGTGGACACAAGATTGTAAACGATTTTCTCTAGCCATATTTCTACATTTGCTATATAATCAATTCTGGCAGGAAACTGCTGGGTGGGAGAGGGATGTTTTTTAAGATTTAAGGAAGGAACAAATGGAACAAAATCAAGTTTCACTAAAGAAAGAAGTGCTTGCAGGGATCACCTCATTTTTCACTATCGCTTATATTATTGTCGTTAATCCACTAATATTAGCAGATGCTGGGATGCCATATGAGGGGGTAGTTCTCGCTACGATCCTAACTTCTGTAGTTGGATGTCTGATCATGGGGCTGTATGCAAAGGCTCCGATCGTATTAACGCCGGGCATGGGGGTAAACGCGTTCTTCACGTATACCATCGTGCAAGGTATGAATTTAAGTTGGCAAGAAGCTCTTGCTGCTGTCGTGATGTCTGGGATATTCTTTTTAATCGCAGCTTCGACACCTTTAAAGGATATACTTTCAAAAAGTATACCTCAATCATTGAAACATAGCATCACAGTAGGAATCGGGTTATTCTTAACGTTTATTGGATTACAAAAAGGCGGAATCATCGAAGCGAGCTCCGCAACTTTTGTAAAGTTAGGACATTTAGATCGTCCTGATGCTATCCTAACGGTAATTGGTCTTTCGGTCACACTGGCATTGTTTCTAAAAAACGTTAAAGGAAGTTTTTTAATCGGGATTGCTTTAACTACTCTTATTGGATTCTTTATGGGTCATACACAAGAAGTTAAAGGCATGTCTGAAGGATTTTCCTTTAAGCCGTTTGGTGAATTGTTATTCGCATTTGATTTTTCAGGGATAACAGAGCTTTCCTTTTGGATAGCAACGTTCTCATTAACCATGATCATCACATTCGAGAATATGGGATTGTTGTATGGCCTGTTACCTGATCAAGAAAAGTTTCCAAAAGCTTTCCAAGCGAATGCTGCTTCATCTATCGTTTCCGGCTTATTTGGAACTAGTCCAACAATCTCAACGGTAGAGAGTGCATCTGGAATTCAAGAAGGCGGAAGAACAGGAATCACAAGTATTACAGTTGCTGTGTTGTTCTTTTTTTCCATGTTTGCAGCACCTTTCATCGCCTATATTCCTGATGGGGCTATCGCTCCTATTTTAATTATCATTGGCGGTTTGATGGTTCAGCAGATTCAGCATATTCCTTTTGCTGACTTTACAGAGATGTTTCCATCATTTCTTATTATTGCGCTGATACCTTTAACGTACAGCATCGTGGATGGTCTTGCATTTGGATTCATCGCATACCCGCTTGTTAAATGGATGTCAGGACAGAAGAAACAGGTTACAGCACCGATGTATGTAATCGCCTTTTTATTCTTTATGAATTTTATTCTTCATACAATTGTATAAAAATATAAACAAAAAGACTTTGGACAATGTTCCGAAGTCTTTTTTTAGCACTTTCTCCCCTTCTCCCTCATACAATGAGAAAGTCGGGAGGGGGTTTCTAAATGAATCCAATCATTGTTCATTTTGTAAATCAGAAACTTAATTCGATCAGTCCGAACGAACTGATCTCACTAGCCGCGCAATATCAGCTTCCCATTTCACAAAAAGAAGCCGTACAGATCGTAAACATATTGCGAAGGCAGACGATTGATATCAAAAATCTATCACAGCGAAAGATGATCATAGCTACCATCGCAAAAGAAGTTAGCCCTGAAAAAGCGAACTATATCCAATACTTAATTCAAACGTATATTGATAGGTAAACAAAAAAAGCCGCACAGATGTGTGGCTTTTTTTGTTTATTCTTAGGTGTATTTGGCTAGAGCTCATGCGTTTAACAGTTTGTTCTGAAGTTCTGGATCAAACGTTTTTGCTTTGATCATCTCGATCTCTAATTTATATGGAGGTCTTTTGTTGTTTTTATCTGTACCTACATAAGGTGTTTCAAGAATCTTCGGGATATCCTTAAATTGTTCATGATGAACGATGTAATTTAAGGCATCGAAGCCAATATGTCCAAAGCCAATGTTTTCATGTCTGTCTTTAGCAGCTCCAGTTACATTTTTGCTGTCATTAATGTGGAAAACTTTAATCCGATCCATTCCGATTACTTTATCGAACTGGTTCAATACTCCATCAAAATCATTAACGATATCATAACCTGCATCATGTGTATGGCATGTATCAAAACAAACAGAAAGTTTTTCGTTAAGCGTTACACCATCAATAATCTGTGCAAGTTCTTCGAATGTCTTGCCGCACTCAGATCCTTTACCGGCCATTGTTTCTAGAGCAATTTGAACATTTTGCTCTTTCGTCAATACTTCGTTAAGGCCTTCGATGATTTTCTTGATTCCAATCTCTGAACCTTCTCCAACATGTGCTCCTGGATGAAGTACGATCTGTTTTGCACCAAGTGCGTCAGTTCGTTCGATCTCTCTTCTTAAGAAATCAACTCCCAGCTCAAATGTTTCAGGTTTCACAGCATTTCCGATGTTGATGATATACGGTGCATGAACAACAATATCAGCGATGCCGTTCTCGATCATGTGTTTCGTTCCTGCTTCGATATTAAGGTCTTCAATTTTTTTTCGTCTCGTGTTTTGGGGTGCACCCGTATAGATCATAAATGTATTGGCACCATATGAAACAGCTTCTTCACTCGCAGCGAGAAGCATTTTTTTACCGCTCATTGAAACGTGAGATCCTAGTTTAATCATATTTTCCCCTCTTCCCTAACCTACTATCTGATGTTTCTTCTTTTCTTCTTCATAAGTTTCTTTTTCTGTTCGTCCATTTTCTTCTTATAACCTGGCTTTACTTTTCGTGGTTTTGGTACATAAACGCCATCTTGCTCTTTTGCACCTGTACTTTTCTTACTCGGTTTCACAGGTACCCACTCACCGTTCTTGTATTGCTCAATATGGAAAACAATCTTTTTCTCTTTTAACTTTTGAACAGAATGCTGATCGGTCTGCTCGTAAAGAGATGCGCAGATTCCAGACATTCCAGCACGACCCGTTCTTCCTGCTCTATGCACGTAAAAATCTAGATCTTTAGGAAACTCATAGTTGATGATGTGGCTGACACCTTTAATGTCAATACCTCGAGCTGCAAGATCCGTTGCTACTAAGAACTGAAACTCAGCTTTCTGAACGCGTTTCATGATGTTCTTTCTTGTACGAGGCGGAATGTCGCCATGAAGACGTTCAACGCTCATTCCTTCGGCACTCATAGCATCTGCGATCTCATCGACTGCTTTTTTTGTGTTTGCAAATATAATCGCAAAATACGGATTATAATTTCTTGCTGTTTTGATCAGTGTAGGAAGTTTGTCGTTGTGTTTTGTTTGAATAAGAACGTGCTTGATATCTTTTGCAGTAATATGCTGAGGTTCAACGTGAACGTGTTTAGGATTCTGCATATATTTTTTCAAGAATGGCTGCAGCTTTTCTGGTACTGTGGCAGAGAACACCATCATCTGAAGTTCGTTAGCCATACGAGAAGCGATCAAATCTACATCTTCAATAAAGCCCATATCGAGCATCTGATCAGCTTCATCCACTACGAGCATGTTAGCCGTATATACGACTAATTCTTGTGCGTTTACCAAATCTTTTATACGACCTGGAGTTCCGATCACTAATTGAGGAACTGTTTTAAGCTTCTCAGCCATACGTTTTCTATCCGTTCCACCAACAATTGCTTTTGCGCGGATCTGTTTATCCTCAGGCATATGCTCAGAAATCTTCAGAAACTCATTATAAATTTGCTGTGCTAATTCACGAGTAGGAGCTGTGATTACTGCTTGTACTTCGTCTTTTGTGATGTCTATTCTATGCATCAATGGGAGCAGGAACGCAAATGTCTTTCCTGAACCTGTCTGTGATTGTCCGATCATGTCTTGTCCGTTGATAATTCCAGGAATTACACGCTCTTGAATATCAGTTGGTCTTTCAAATCCAATACTGCTTAAAGCAGTCTGGAGCGATTCGTTTATTTTTAACCGTTCAAACGGAGATTTCATACGCTCACCTTTTCTTTTCAAATATAAATTCTTCACTTTTAGTATTATAGAGTAAGTTTTGCATTTAAGCCAACCATCCTTAAGATTAATAAGAAAACAGGGATAAATATCACACATGTTTTTCTATTTTCATATTCTATATATGAGCGTATTATTTTGGAAAGGAGGGGGAATTATGCAGCCTTTTTATAGATATCCAAATCAACCTCAGCATCCTATGCAACCCTTTCAAGTAAATCCTTATCTTCAAAACATGAATGGGATGAATGGTATGCCGCGTCAGGTGGGTTCTGTCGACAGGTTCTTGGGGACGATTGGCAGCGGTGGAAGTATAACAGGTGGAACAAGTGTGTTTACGATGTTAAACAACGTGCAAAAGGTCTTAAAAGTCGCTGAGACGATGGGACCTATGATCAAACAATATGGTCCTGCAATGAGAAATCTGCCTTCCATCATGACAGCTCTTAAAGATTTCCAAAGCGGTTCGAGCTCAAAGGCAGAGAAAGATACTGAGGCAGATACCTCCGAAAAACCGGAAAACACAGAACAAACGACAGAAACGAATGAAAAAAGCGAAGCTAAGAAAAATGTTGTGAAGAAAAATGAAAAGAAAGAAAAAAGAAAACCAGAAACTGAAGAAAAGGTGGTTGTAGCTGGACCTAAGTCTACAAGTACATCCACACCGACCGAGACACCAACTGTTATTAAGAAAACGCCAAATGCTACAAAAACTATTCCAACAGCTCCAAAAACAAACGTACCTAAAGGCTACCACTTATCGGGGCCGAAACTATATGTATGAGTATAGTGTTTGAGTTCTTATGGTCTCTCCTTTATAATAAAAACATACAGAAGTAAATCTCCCAAGACAGCATAGATCTCTGTGCTGTCTTTTATATGGATAAAGGAGAGATCGAATATGGAAATCGTTAAAATATCTCCACGAGGATATTGTTATGGTGTTGTGGACGCGATGGTCATGGCACGCCAAGCAGCTAATGATCCGACACTGCCTAGACCCATCTATATACTTGGTATGATTGTTCACAATAAACATGTGACAGATGCCTTTGAAGATGAAGGGATCATTACCCTCGACGGAGCGAACAGACTTGATATTATTAGAAACATTGAATCGGGCACCGTCATTTATACGGCTCATGGAGTTTCTCCAGAAGTGAGACGAATTGCGCATGAAAAGGGCTTGTATGAAATCGATGCTACATGTCCTGATGTTACAAAAACGCATGACCTCATTCGTGAAAAAGAAAAAGAAGGATATGAGATCATCTATATCGGTAAGAAAGGTCACCCTGAACCAGAAGGAGCGATAGGAATTGCACCTCATATCGTACATCTTGTAGAAAATACGGATGATCTAGATTCACTTAACGTGAACAGCGAAAAGATACTCATTACAAATCAAACGACGATGAGTCAATGGGATGTAGCCGAACTCATCAAAAGATTGCTTATGAGATATCCTTCTGCAGAGGTTCATAAAGAGATCTGTTTAGCCACTCAGGTCAGACAAGAAGCTGTTGCGAACCAAGCAGGTGATTGTGATCTTGTTCTTGTAGTTGGTGACCCTAGAAGTAATAACTCAAATCGTTTGGCACAAGTTTCAGAAGAAATTGCAGGAACAAAAGCATACCGAATTTCTGATGTATCTGAAATTGAGTTGAGTTGGTTAGAGGGTGTCAAAAAAGTAGGAATCACATCTGGTGCTTCTACACCAACACCTATAACGAAAGAAGTTATCGATTTCCTAAAAAACTATGATGACCAAAATGAAGAGACATGGAAAAAAGAGCGTAAGGTAACACTTAATCGCATACTTCCAAAAGTTAAAGAGAAAAAGTCATAAAAAAGAAAAGTCGGGTATATCCCGGCTTTTCTTTTTTTTTTGTAAGTGTATGAGTCTAGTCTACATAAAGGTAAAAGGATCTGTGATGATGTTTGATTCTACAACTTCAGTCTCATATTTGTTGGCATCTATTTTTTGTTCAAGTAATTCCTTGAGCTTCCTCTTCATGATCTGTTCGATATGATGTCCTGCGTCTACGATTGTAAGGCCTTCTTCTTGTGCATCATGTGCATTATGGTAATAGATATCTCCTGTTACTAATACATCTGCACCTTTATGAAGAGCGGGATAAATATATTTGTTTCCATCTCCTCCGACTACGGCTACTTTTCTTATCATAGATTTTTTTCCTTTAATAACACGAAGACTCGAAATTCCAAATGCATTTTTTACATGATCAACAAATTCTTGAAGGTTCATCTCTTCAGGAAGCTTTCCGATCTTTCCAATTCCAAGTTCTTCACCTTTGTTTAGTAGCGGATAGAGATCAAACGCTACCTCTTCATAAGGATGCGCTTTTCTCATCGCCGATACAACGGCTTTTTGAAGAGATTGTGGCATGATGGATTCGATCTTCACTTCTTCAACTTTTTCTAATCGCCCTTCTTTACCTATAAAGGGTGACGTTCCTTCTAGTGGAGTAAACGTGCCAGTTCCATCACTAGAAAACGAACAATGGCTGTAATTTCCGATATGACCAGCTCCAGCATTGCCAATGGCAAGTCTTACTTGTTCTTCATGTGTACGAGGTACAAACACAGATAACTTTACGAGTTGATCTTCATAGGTTGTAGATAACACCTCTGTGCTCATTAATTGCAATTGATCAGCCAACCATTCATTCACACCTAGCCTAGTAACATCTAAGTTCGTATGTGCTGCGTAAACCGTTATATCGTTCTTGATTAATTTTTCGATTACTTTTCCTTTTGACGTGCTGGTATCGATCTTTTTCAATGGACGGTAAAGCAATGGATGGTGAGCAATAATGAGATCTACTTTACCTTCAATCGCTTCATCTACTACACTTTCTAAAACATCAAGTGCGATCATCACTTTTTTTATAGGCTTGTTTAATGAACCAACTTGCAATCCGATAGGATCACCTTCTACAGCCATCTTTTTAGGTGCGAACCCTTCTAATAGAGAAATGATGTATTGCCCACTTGCACATTTACTCAAGAAATCCACTCCTCTGCGTGTTTAATGTTTCTTCTTAGTTCTTCTCTTTTTTCTTCTGCTGTTACTCCTGAACTATTTTCCATCTGAGTCAATATCGCATTCCATTGTTTGACTTCCCCAGCCCACTTTTCTTTAAACGCTTCGTTCTGATGTTTTAATAAAAATGGTCCGAATAATAATTCCGCTTCTTTATGTTCTGTATAAGGTTGTTCACCAGAACGTTCAGCTACAAGGATTTCGTAAATCTTACCATCTTCTTTTAAGATTTCTTCAGCGATTAATACCCAATCCTCTTTTAATAGCCACTTTCTCACTGTTTTTGATCCAATATTAGGTTGAAGAATAAGACGTTTTGCACACCCAAACTTATTCTTCCCTTTTTCAAGTATAGATGTGATTAAAGACCCGCCCATGCCACAGATTGTGATAACTTCTGCTTCGTCTGGGTTCAGTACTGAAAGTCCATCACCTTTTCTTACTTCGATCACATCGGTCAGGTTATCTAGAACCACCTGTTCTTTCGCTGATAAATAAGGACCGTCAGTAATCTCACCTGCAATTCCTTTTTTTATCACTTTTTTCAGTCCTAAATAACAAGGAAGATAAGCGTGGTCAGAACCGATATCTGCTAATATTGTGTTTTCAGGTACGTATGAAGCTACTCGCTCTAGTCGATTTGATAATTTTTCTGAATTCATTTTCATCACCGTTTCAATTAGTTTGTTCCTTTTAGTATTCTCAAACTTTTATTATTTTTTGTAAAGACGGCCTGGTTGACCAAAAAGCATATATAAAAATACTATCGTCTTGTTCATAATTTACTTCTGGATGCACAAAGAAAAAAGCTTCCTGTTATTAATAACAAGAAGCTCTTCTTATTTTATTTTTTTTCTGCTAACCAATCAACTAATATTTTTGCTTCTTCACCTTTAACTAGCCCTGCTGGCATTCCAGATCCTTTACCGTTCTTCACGATATCTGCAATTTCTTCAGGCTTGTACTTGCCACCAATCTTTTCCAGTGCAGGACCAACATTACCTTCTAAGTTCTGTCCATGACAAGAAGAACAGTTCTGCTTATAGATTGCTTCTGGATCCATAGCAGCCTTTTCTTTATCTTGACTAGCCGTATGAATTTTGTTGATACCATATCCGCCCATTGTAAGCATAAGAACAATTCCAATAACTCCAATAATGGCAAAAGGAATGAGTGGATTACGTTTCATGCAAATTCCTCCTTCATCTGTACACTACAAGTGTTGTGATCTTAATAAACTTAAATATGTATAGTAAACAATCCATAACCTATTGTACTGTAAAAGCGTTTACTTGGGAAGTACAAACTCTATTTTTCCCAGTTTTGTCACAGCATTAACTTTTTAAACTTTTTTGCCTAACTTTTGTAGATTCAGTCATTTACTTCAGGTGAGAAGGCACAAAAAAACAAAAAAGCCACACTACTGGTGGCTATTCATGCATAACTGAAAGTGCCTCAATCGCTTGTTCTCGAAGCTTAAATTTTTGTACTTTTCCAGAAGCCGTCATCGGATATTGATCAAGAAAGAGATAATATTCTGGAATCTTAAAGTGAGAAATCTTTCCTTTACAATAACTCTTCAATTCATCTTTAGAAAGTGTATGACCTTCTTTTAACTGGATGCATGCTGCTACTTTTTCTCCAAATTTTTTATCAGGAACACCAATCACTTGTACATCTAAAATGGAAGGATGAGAATAGAGAAACTCTTCGACTTCTCTCGGATATACGTTCTCACCGCCACGTATGATCATATCTTTTAGGCGGCCTGTAATCCTAAAGTAACCTTCTTTATCAACAGTCGCGAGATCTCCCGTATGAAGCCATCCATCTCTATCAATCGCTTCGTCCGTTGCTTCAGGCATCTTATAATAGCCTTTCATAACATGGTAACCTCTTGTACAAAGTTCGCCTTGTTCACCATGGTTCACTTCTTGATTTGTTATCGGATCGACCACTTTTGCTTCTACTTGAGAATGCTTCTTTCCAACCGTTTCTACTCTGCGCTCTATCGGATCGTCTGTTCTCGTTTGCGTAATAACAGGGGATGACTCTGTTTGGCCGTAGGCAATCGTAATCTCGGACATTCCCATCTTCTCGATTACTTTCTTCATGACTTCAATCGGACAAGGTGATCCCGCCATGATTCCTGTGCGAAGTGTGCCTAAATCATAAGAATCAAAATCAGGAAGGTTCAGTTCTGCGATGAACATTGTAGGGACTCCATGCAACCCTGTACACTTTTCGTTTTGAACCGTCTCTAAAACTTCCTGAGGATCAAATTGCACGATCGGTACCATCGTAGCTCCGACTGAAACTGCTGCAAGGGTACCTAATACACAGCCGAAGCAATGAAAGAACGGTACAGGTATGCACAATCGATCTGCATTCGTTAAGTTCATGCTATCCGCGATCTGCCTAGCGTTATTTACAATATTGTAATGAGTCAGCATGACCCCTTTCGGAAATCCTGTCGTTCCTGACGTGTACTGCATATTGATGACGTCATCACAGTGAAGAGAAGCTTCTCTTATTTCAAGCTCTTCATCTGATATAACCTTTCCTGCTTCCAACATATCTAAAAAAGTCTCATAAGAAGATGATTCCGCATCTAGTTGAATAAAATGTTTTAATACAGGAAATTCAGATGATCGGTCTCTCACAGAGTCCACCATATCTTTGTAAGATGTAGTACGGAATTGTTCGATAAAGAATAAAGCTTTTGCATCAGACTGCTTCAACAAGTAATCTAATTCAGAAGATTGATAATTCGTGTTGACCGTGACAAGAACAGCACCAGCACGTGCAGAACCGAACTGAAGCAGCAGCCACTCAGGTACATTGGTAGCCCAAACTGCTATATGATCTCCTTTTTCAATCCCCATAGCCATCAAGCCTTTGGCAACTTTAGTCGTTAATTCATAAAATTCTTGATAGGTGTAGCGAATTCCTAGTTTGCTGTAAACCATAGCTTCTTGATCCTTAAGTTCCAACGCTTGTTTTCTTAAACAATCCCCTACAGTTACTTTCATTAGTTCAGCCATAATTCACCCCATCGCTTGATCTCTTAATGAATGTTAGCAGCCAATTTCCCTTGCAATAACAATACGTTGGATTTCTGATGTACCTTCTCCAATCTCAAGAAGTTTAGCGTCTCTGAAATAACGTTCCACATGATAATCTCTCATGTAGCCGTTACCACCATGAATTTGAACAGATTCAGAACAAATCTGCATACATGCTTCTGATGCATATAATTTTGCCATCGAAGCTTCTTTTGAGAACTTCTTACCCTGGTCTTTGAGCCATGCCGCTTTGTATACCATTAATCTGGCAAGTTCGATCTTCATGGCCATATCTGCTAGCTTGAATTGAATAGCTTGGAACTTTGAAATCGATCTTCCAAATTGTTTGCGCTCTTTCGAATACGTTAGAGCCCTCTCGTAGGCCGCCTGTGCAATTCCAACAGCCATTGCCCCTATGCCTATTCTTCCTCCATCCAATGTCACCAGGAACTGTTTAAAGCCGTCTCCGCGCTTTCCTAAAAGATTTTCTTCAGGTACTCTTACATCTTCCATAAAAAGTTCTGTAGTATTAGAAGAGTGAAGACCCATCTTCTCGTAATTATCGATAACACGGAATCCTTTAGCATCTGTAGGTACGATAATAGCTGATATTTCTTTATCGTTACCATTTCTATCTGTAATAGCGGTTAATGCTAAGTGCTTAGCATAACTCGCATTTGTGATATAGCATTTTGAGCCATTAATCACCCATTCACCATTTTCCGTTTTCGCAGTTGTTTCTGTGCCACCTGCATCTGAACCCGCATTTGGTTCTGTTAATCCGAATGCTCCAAGAGAGTCCCCTGTGCAGATTGGCGTTAGATACTTTTCTTTTTGTTCGTGAGTACCAAATAGATTTAATGGAGCTCCACCTAAAGAAACATGTGCAGAATATGTAATTCCAGTAGACCCACAAGCGCGGCTCAGCTCTTCTACAGCAATCGCAAAACTTATCGTATCAGCTCCGCCCCCACCGTATTCTTCGGGAAAAGGCAGACCCATCATTCCTAATTTAGAAAGTTTTTGAAAAATCTCTACCGGGAATTCTTTATTTTTATCTCTTGCTTCAGCACCCGGTGCTACCACTTCATCTGCAAATTCTCTCATCATTTTTTGAATCATCAACTGCTCTTCTGTTAATGTAAAATTCATGGTTGCATCCCACCCTTTAATAAATTTACGCCTCAAATTTGTATGCGCTTACATGTTTATTATAGATATAAAGGCTGAATTTTTACAAGATTTAAAGAATTTTTAATTTAATATTAAGGAGAATAACCAAGCAACAAAAAGAATTTCGTAGAAAACAGTATCACAAAATGAGTTTTTGATGAGTTTGCATTGAGGTGGAATAATAAGTAAAATAAAAGAAATAAAAAAAGCTTGCCCAGATTTGGGCAAACTTTCTATTCTAAAAAGTCTTTTAATCGTTTACTTCTGCTTGGATGGCGGAGTTTACGAAGTGCCTTAGCTTCAATCTGACGAATACGTTCACGCGTAACGCCAAACACTTTACCTACTTCTTCGAGGGTGCGAGTACGTCCGTCATCAAGCCCGAAACGCAGACGAAGAACATTTTCTTCTCGATCTGTTAGTGTATCTAGAACATCTTCAAGCTGTTCTTTTAACAGCTCATAGGCAGCAGCTTCTGAAGGTGCTAATGCATCCTGATCTTCAATGAAATCACCAAGATGAGAATCGTCTTCTTCACCAATAGGTGTTTCTAAAGAGACTGGCTCTTGAGCAATCTTCAGTATTTCACGAACCTTTTCTGGTGTTAGTTCCATTTCAGCACCGATCTCTTCTGGAGATGGCTCACGTCCAAGATCTTGAAGCAGCTGGCGTTGAACACGAATCAGTTTATTAATCGTCTCAACCATATGAACTGGAATACGAATTGTACGAGCTTGGTCAGCAATCGCACGCGTGATCGCCTGACGAATCCACCATGTTGCATACGTACTAAATTTAAATCCTTTATCATAGTCGAACTTTTCAACAGCTTTGATCAATCCCATGTTACCTTCTTGGATAAGATCAAGGAACAGCATTCCACGACCAACATAACGCTTTGCAATACTTACAACGAGTCGTAAGTTAGCTTCTGCAAGACGGCGTTTAGCTTCTTCATCACCGTTCTCAATACGTTTTGCTAGTTCGATCTCTTCGTCTGCTGAAAGTAAGTCTACACGACCGATTTCTTTTAAGTACATACGAACTGGATCGTTGATCTTAACTCCTGGCGGTACGCTTAAATCATTAAGATCGAATTCTTCTTCCTCTTTTTCCATTTCGAACTTAGGATCTTCTTCGTCTTCTGCATCCTCAGATGCTTCAGCAACTTCAACACCTTGTTCTTCAAGGTATGAATAGAACTCATCCATTTGATCAGAATCTTGTTCAAAAGGTGCCAGCTTACTTGTGATTTCTGTATATGTTAGCCGTCCTCGCTTCTTACCGGCCTCAACTAATTGTTCTTTAACTTGATCGATGGTTAATTCGCCTTCCGTTCCTTGACGGTTTGGTTTCTCAGCCATTCGATCCCCTCCTTCCAAAACTTCAACCATCCTACATCCCGATTATTTAAGAGATCTTTTCATTCTCATAATTTCTTGGGCAATTTGGGCTGCCAGTTTTATTTCATTCCTTCTTATTGCGTCTTCTTGCTGCTTTTCTTTTTCTTGTATCTCCCGCAATAAAGGATAGCTAGAAATAATACGAATATAATCTGCGAGCTCTATTTCATTCAGCTCTTCACTGATTGTAAGCATCGCCAATTCTGAAGCTAATTTTCGTAATTTGTCATCATCGATACGCTGCATGAACAACCCTACATTGGGTTTATTTCCCTCTTCATAAAAGGCATATAAGTATGCAGCAATCGCGTTATGTTCTTCAACATTAAAGCCTGAATCCAACTTTTCCTGAATTAGAAAAGCGGCTTCCTCACTTTTTAACATATGTGCAAGAACAATACGTTCAGCATTCAGATTTCTAGGCAACAATGACTTTTGCAAAAGTGTTTGTATTCTAAAATTATTATCCCGCTTTTTAGGGCCGTTATCCTTAGACCTTTGCAGTTGCTTGAAAGTCTGTGTTTGCTGTTGTTTAAGAGCATCTAATGACAGATTAAATTCAGAAGCGATCTGTCGGAGATAATGATCTCGTTCAACCGCTTTTGGCAGACGCGCAATTTCTTGGATAATCTCTTCGATATAGATCATCCGTTCTCCTTCATCCCGAAGGTTTTTACCGCGCCTGTAATATTGTATTTTAAATGCCATCACAGTTAGGCTAGCCCCTATTATATCTTTTAAAAACGAATCGTTTCCAAATTGGGAAATATAGTCATCGGGGTCCATTCCATCAGGCATCTGTGAGATCTTCACGGTGCAGCCTTGTTTTGTTAAGATTTCTGAAGCTCTAAACGCCGCTTCGACTCCTGCTCGGTCTGAGTCATAGCAGATTGTGACAGACTGAACATTTCGTTTCAAAATGGCTGCATGATCTTCGGTCAGCGAAGTACCTAATGTAGCAACACCATTTGTAACACCTGCTCTATACGCTGCAATCGTATCCACATAACCCTCAAAGATGACAGCATGCTGTTTCTGTCTCATCTCGGCACGTGCAAGGTTTAAACCATAAAGAGTTCTTCCTTTCTGGAAGATCTTCGATTCCGGACTGTTTAAATACTTTGGCTCGTCCTTTCCGTCTAAAACACGGCCGCCAAAAGCAACAACTGCACCTGTACGGTCCCAAATCGGAAACATGACCCGATTTCTAAATCGATCGTACGGTTTTCCATCAGATTGTCTCTTTCCAATCAACCCGACTTTTTCAGCGATGTGTAGATCCATTCCTCGCTTTTGAAGAAATTGTGATGCGGTCTCCCATGAATCTGGGGCAAAACCAATCTGGAACCGCTCTATGGATTCTCTTGTGAATCCTCTTTTCTCCAAATACTCTAAAGCTGGTCTTCCTTGCTTTGTGTGAAGTAAGCAGTGATGATACAATTTAGCCAACAACTCATGAATCTCAGTCATCGCTCTTTTCTCGTCAGAGCTCTTTTCGGAGAAGTTTTGCTGATTAATTTGAGGAAGTTCAATGTCACTCTTTTTGCCTAGCTGCGTTACAGCTTCGACAAAAGTGTACCCTTCAATGTTCATTAAAAAGGAAAAAACATTGCCTCCCGCTCCACAACCGAAACAATGGTAAATCTGTTTGTCAGGTGAGACAGAAAAGGATGGCGATTTCTCCCCATGAAAAGGGCAAAGACCAAAATAATTTCTGCCTTGTTTCTTAAGAGGAACATAATCGCTAATCACATCAACAATATCGTTAGAAGACCTGACCTTCTCAATTAAATCCTCAGGTATACGTTCCATATTACCACCACAGAATCTCTGATTCTTTTAGACACTAGATATATATTCGTTGCACAATTCTATTTTCCTTCAACATTCGACAGGATTTCGCAAAAAACTGTGCAGAATCTTTCTGTGTCCTCTTTTTTAAATTTAGCAGGTCCTTTTGAGTGCTTGCCAGAACGTCTAGCTTTTGCTGACATATAACGATCATGCAGCACTTGCTCCATTTCATTCTCTTGAAACTGTTTCCCTCTTGGGGTGATAACGTAAACCCCTTTTGACAAAAGAAGACTTGCGAGGGCATGATCTTGAGTCACAACAAGATCATTTCTTTTGGAATGATTATGTATGTAAAGATCAACTTCTTCAGGACTTGCATCAACCAATATCCAGCGACCAGGCTGGTCCGTGTTACTCGCGTGTGCGTAAGATGTAACGAATATGGGTTCAAAGACAAACATTTTGGAGAACTTGAATATTTCTTCCTTTATCACAACAGGACAAGCATCTGCATCTACAAATACATTACCAATTAATTTTTCCATATTCTTATGTTCTACTTTTACAGTGATTCTCCTTTATATGAGAGCATTTGTTTAAAATTAACATACTCAATTTATCACTATTTTGGACAAACTTATAAAATTTAATCACAATGTAATATTATAATAAAAGTCTCGCCGTTTTACCAGTAAAATGATGAAAATAAAAAAGCGCAATCATTTGCGCTTTATTTATATGACTTTCCTTGGAACAAGTTATAGATCACATTTGCAGATTCTTCGACCGCTTTATTGGAGACTTCAACCACTCTGCATCCAATTTGATCAACGATCTTGTTAAAGTAGACGAGCTCTTGTTTGATTCTTTCCATGTTAGCGTAGTTCGCTTCAGAGTTTAAACCAAGCGCTTTCAAACGTTCTCTACGTATGTCGTTTAATTTTTCAGGCGTAATCTTAAGACCGAAGCATTTGTTTGGTGATACTTTAAACAATTCTTCTGGGGGTTCTACTTCTGGTACGATGGGTACATTTGCCACCTTTAAGCGTTTATGTGCTAAGTATTGCGATAATGGTGTTTTTGAAGTTCTTGACACACCGATTAAAACAACATCAGCTTTTAGAATTCCTCTAGGATCTCTGCCATCATCATATTTAACAGCAAACTCAATAGCTTCTACTTTTCGAAAGTAATCATCATCCAGTTTATGCACGACTCCGGGTTCATATCTCGGAACTTGATTCAGCCGAGATTGCAGCTGATTCATAATCGGACCCATGATATCCACTGTAGGGATGTTGTGCAATGCCGCCTGCTTAGCAACGTATTCACTTATTTCAGGCACTACAAGGGTAAAAGCTATGATCCCGTTATGGTCCTTCGCTAATGAGATGACCTCATCAATCGTCTCTTTATCCTCAACATAGGGTACTCTCTTAATCTCTATTCCATTTGAATTAAATTGGCTCGCGGCCGCTTTAACAACCAACTCTGCCGTTTCTCCGACTGAATCGGAAACGACATATACGATAGGACGTCCTGTCATGTTGGCCTCCCCATTCAATTATAGTAATTCGTCATGTGCTAGTTCTACAAAAGCCTTCGTGATATTTGTCTTTGTAATTCTTCCTACAACATCAAAACCACTCTCATCGTCTGAGCGTTTAACTACTGGAAGACAATCTATCTGTTTTCTGATCAAGATGTGTGCGATATCTAATAGATAATCATCTTTAAAACAATATGTGATATTAGGCATCCTAGTCATTATAATGTTAATCGGGATACTATTGATCTCTTGTTTCCCCATACTTGCTCTTAATAAATCTTTTCGTGACGCTACGCCAGCAAGATGCCCATTCTTATTGATGATAAATAAAGTTCCAACATCCTCCAAAAACATCGTACAAATAGCTTCATACACCGTAGCTGAATCTTGTACGACCACCGGCATCGATGTGAATTCAGCAACTTTGATCTTTTTTATTTTTTCTGTTAAAAGCTGCGAACCCGTCTTCCCGGTATAAAAATAACCGACTCTTGGCCTTGCATCCAGATAACCTGCCATCGTTAGAATAGCAAGATCGGGTCTTAGTGTAGCTCTTGTTAGATCTAGTTGATCTGCAATTTGTTCTCCCGTAATAGGTCCGTTATCTTTAACAATCTCAATGATTTTTTGCTGCCTCTTATTAAGTTCGATCGTGTACACCACCTTTTGCCGCATCCAATGTGTTATACTTATTCTCATTATTATAACCTATTCATTGGAGAAAGCGAACTAAAAAAACTGTAAAGAATAAAAGCTTCACAGTTTTTCACGATAAATCATCTAATTGTTTTAGAAACTTCTTTGATTTTAGAAATACTCCTGAGTATTCGTCCATGTAGGCGTCAAATAACATTCGAAGCTCTCTCTTCGTTTCCTTTTTTAAGGAGACATTTCCAAGCCTTGCAAGATCCAGGTGATAAAACATATGAAGCAGCTTTACCGAACCCCTTGAGATTCGCATCTTGTAAGGATCTTTGTATGAACACCTTTCACAAAGAAAACCTCCTTCTCTAATCGAGAAAGAAAAATCGCCTTCTGTTGAGTGACATGAAACACATTTACTCAGTTCAGGTACGATTCCACTTGTTTTCATTATTTTTATTTCAAATAAAAAAGTGATAACTTCGGGATCAATACCATGATTGATATATTCTAAGGATTGTTTGATCCATCCGAAAAGGTCTGGTTTCAGATCATCCTCAGATGTGTTTCTATCTAATAGTTCTACTAAGTAAGCTGCATAAGCTGTCTTAACTAGATCTTCTCTTATTTTTCTGAAAGAGGACAGCGCCTCACCTTGCTGTAAAGTTCCAAGCCCTCTGCCTTTTTGAAAAACAAAAATTCCGTATGTAAAAAGCTGCGTAATGGAAGTAAAGCGGCTTTTGGGCTTTTTGGCTCCTCTTGCCATTACGCCTACTTTCCCAAATTCTTTTGTATACAAAGTAATGATCGTATTGGATTCACCATACGGAACGGTTTTAATGACGATTCCTTCCACTTTATAAAGCAAGGTAAATCACCACCCTCTCAAATCTAAGAAGGCACCGTAGTTACTTTTTAATGAAATGGAGGTTCCTCAAGAGACTCTTCGTAAGGAATAACTGCTGATAATGCTGTTATTTCAAGGTCTAGCTCTTTGTATAACAAATAGGTATCAATACTGCCCGTTTCACAGAATACTTTCCAAGTAAATTCTTTCATGTTTGGACACACCTTTCTATTTGTTTTTCTCCTGTAATAACTAGGTTCACCTTAATTGTTTATTTCATGTCAAGGAAATTTTAACAGTTTTATACTTTTGAGTTTTCGCAGTGGGTCATTCTTGTAAGTGGTTGTTTTTCGTTTCAGGTACTCGCTTTCCGGGGGGCGTGCGGTGAGCCACCTTGACGCTTTGCGCCATAAGGTGTCTCACCTGTCACACTCATCCCCCAGGAGTCTCGCACCTTTCACTCCAAACAACTATTCAAAGACGAACTACAAACCCATTTAAAGTAACTGCTGTTTAATACTCATCCTCATTGAAACCGAACTCGGTTAGCTGCTTTTGGCGGTTTCTCCAGTCGTTTTGTACTTTTACGTACAATTCTAAGAAGACACGTGAGCCTAAGAGAGTTTCAATGTCTGCTCTTGCTCTTTTTCCGATCTCTTTTAGCATCTTTCCTTGTTTACCGATGATGATTCCTTTTTGAGACGAACGTTCTACAATGATCGTTGCGTTTACAAACACTACGTTCTTTTCTTCGCGTTCTTTCATCTCCTCTATGACTACTGCTACGGAGTGTGGAATTTCTTCGCGTGTCAAATGTAGAACTTTTTCGCGAATTAATTCTGCAGTAATAAATCGCTCCGGATGATCGGTTACCTGGTCTTCAGGGTAAAATTGCGGCCCTTCTTCCATGTAGGAAACGATCTGTTCAAGAAGTGTGTCCACATTGTTTCCGTTAAGAGCAGAAATCGGAACAACTTCAGCAACGTCTAGCTTATTTCTATACATATCAATCAACGGCAATAATTGATCAGGATGTACTTTATCGATTTTATTTATGACTAAAAAGACCGGATTTTTCACATTTTGAAGTCTGTCGATAATGAACTGGTCACCACGGCCATAACCTTCTTCTGCATTAATAACAAACAGGATAAGGTCGACTTCATTTAAAGTTTGCTGAGCCGTTCTTGTCATAAAATCGCCTAGCTTATGCTTAGGTTTATGAATACCTGGTGTATCAATAAAGATGACTTGAGATTCATCAGTTGTATAAACCGCTTGAATCTTATTTCTTGTTGTTTGAGGCTTGTCACTCATTATGGCGATTTTCTGTCCGATCACTTTATTTAAAAGTGTGGATTTCCCTACGTTAGGTCTGCCGATAATCGTTACAAAACCTGATTTATAGCCTTCTTTAATCATTTAGATCCTCCGGTGAGAATGCACCAGGCAATAAATCTTTTACTAAGATCTCCTGTACATCACCTTTAAGGTTCGTTAAATAAACAGGCATTTCAGGCGGACATAACTCAGAGATAACTTGTCGGCATGCTCCACAAGGAGGTACAGGACGCTTCGTATCTGCTACAACAGCGATCGCGCTGAACTTCGTGTCACCTTCTGTATACGCTTTAAATAATGCCGTACGTTCGGCACAGCACGTTAAGCTGTACGCGGCGTTCTCAATATTCGCTCCGTTATATACTTTTCCTTCAACCGTTAGTAGAGCTGCACCTACTTGAAACTTAGAGTAAGGTACGTAAGCCTTTTCACGTGCGAGTTTCGCTTGATCCATCAATTGTTCTTTATTCATTACTCTTTCACCTTCTTAACAAATATAGCTTCATACTATCTATCAGTGGTTCAATAAATAGCAGTATACCGATTATAACAGCAAATATTGAAAAAACCAAAACTGCACCTGCTGCGGCGTCTTTTGCCTTCTTCGCGAGGGGATGTTTTTTCTCTGTTATAAGATCAATCGTGCTCTCAATCGCTGTATTTACAAGCTCAAGCGATAGTACAATGCCTATTACAATAAATAAAAGGACGAATCTCTCTTTAGAAAAATCAAGTGCAATCGCGAAAATAATCACGATTACACTCACAAAGGTGTGGATTCTAAAATTTTGTTCCGATTTAAAGGTTGAGATTATTCCTGTAAAAGCAAAAACAAAACTTGAGAACAACTTTTTCCAAGCGATCATCTTTTTAGACCATATTGCTCCAGAATCTCTTCTTGTCTTCCAAACATTCTTTTTTCATCTTCATCGTTCATATGGTCATAGCCTAATAAATGCAAGAAGCCGTGAACGGCAAGAAAGCCCATTTCTCTTTCAAGTGAGTGTCCGTATTCTGCCGCTTGTTCCTTCGCAACATCAAGACAGATGATGATATCACCTAAGAACCTTGTCTCTTCACCACCGATGATCTCTGTCTCATCTTCACCCATTTCTTCCATAGCAAAAGAAATAACATCCGTTACACTATCTTTTTGTCTGTACTCATTGTTTATTTCTTGAATTCGTTCTTTCGTCACGATTGTTACTGATACTTCCGCTTGCCCTGTCTCTTCCATCTCAGCCGCTTTTTCAAGAACGTTACTTAATAACTCTTGAAATTCAGAGCTGTTTTCGTCAATCTCGTTTAAATACTCTACATGTAGCATCATTGTTTTTCCACCTTTTTTGTTTCTTCTGGATACTCAATTCTGGAATGAAAAATTCCTTTTAACGTTTCTGTAAGTGTTTTTGCAACGATGTCCAATTCTTTTAGCGTGATATCACATTCATCGAACTGACCATCTTCTAGCCTGTCATTAATAATTTTTCGTATGATCCCATCAATTTTAACAGGTGTTGGTTTCGTCAACGATCGAACAGCCGCTTCTACAGCATCAGAAATCCCGATGATTGCAACTTCTTTCGTTTGAGCTTTTGGTCCAGGATATCGGAAGTCCGATTCTGCTACTTCCTTATCTGTTAGCTGAGCTGCTTTATGATAAAAGAATTTTAGCAGGGTTGTTCCATGGTGCTGTTCAGCGATATCAATAATCTCTTTTGGAATCTTTTCTGCCCGGAGCATGTCAGCCCCATCATATGGGTGTGCCGTAATAATGGTCTTACTTAACTGTGGTGCTATCTTATCATGCGGGTTGTCCATATTCATCTGATTTTCAATAAAAAAATGCGGCCTTTTTGTTTTCCCAACGTCGTGGTAATAAGAACCAACTCTAGCTAGTAAACCGTTAGCACCAATAGACTCGCATGCCGCTTCTGAAAGGTTGGCGACCATGATGCTATGGTGATACGTCCCAGGTGCTTCCATGAGCACTTTTCTTAAAATCGGGTGGTTAGGATTCGAGAGCTCGATTAACTTTGTCACAGATAAAATGTTAAACGATGATTCTATGACCGGAAGAAGTCCTAGTGTTAACACAGCTGAAACAAAACCTGAAATGGCTGCACAACCAAGATCTAGCCCAATTTGCAGAGAAGTGAATTTTCCGTTTTGCAGCAATAACACACTCGCTACTGTTAGGATGGCTATAAAAGAAACAAAAAATCCAGCTTGCAAGATTTTAGATCGTTGTTGTGTCTTTCCTAAAAATACGATTCCTGAAATGCCGTTAAATAAAACATACATACTCATTATGAAATTAAAATTCCCAGCTGTTTGTTCGTTAAATATCAATGCTGCACTAAACGCAAAGATAATCGTAGATACGACTGCGAGCTCTTCATTAAACAACATCTTGATCATCATCGCTCCTGCCGCGACAGGGACAGCATACATGAGACTCATTAGACCAAGTTCTGTACTAACACTCAATACTTTCATCACAACGAGTGTTAAGGTGAAAAGGAGAGCATAGATGGTTACATACTTACGAAAATGCTCTTTCTCACGCTCTTCTTTCATAAAATAATATAAACCTGCCATCACGATCAATACAAAAAGGAATAATCCGTAATAAGGATACGTTTTCATTTCCTGATCTAATAATCCAACCTTTTTGAGTCTATCAAAGATTTCAGGCGTGATTACTGCCCCGCTTTTAACGAGAACTTCTCCTTCTCGAATTACAACTTCTTCAACTTTGTCGCTCGCTTCTTTCCGTTTTTGGCGTGTTTTTTCTGTATCTAACGTTCTGTTCGCGATGATAAAGCTTCGTGTGATCTCTTCTGTTGCATTTCGAAGCGAATAAGGTAGATTGTTATCACGTATTAATTGAATAGCTTCGCTTCTTGCTTCTTCTACTTCTTCAACCATAATTGGCTCTGATAAAACTCTGTTCACTACATCAGGAGCTAAATTCTTCACATTGGTTAATTCTGCTTTACTTGCTTCAGCGAGTGCAATATACGTTTCATCTGATATGTCAGATTTATCGATTGAATCTTTTAATTGAATGACTTTTTGATCTAAAGAAAGAGTAGCCTCATCTTCCTTTTTCTTTTTTTCTTCAGATTCTGTAATCGTTATGACGATATCTAGCAAATCCTTTAAGGCTTCAGCTTGTACTAAAGCGAGGTCTTTATTAAACGTATACTCATTTTTAATACTTTCTTCAGCGAGCTTCTTTCTGGCTTCTGTCTGATCTTCTAACGGGATTGTGATAGGTGATTGAATGTCCCGTGGTGAACGCTCATAAACGTTAACATCCACTACATTAGGAGTTACGTTGCTGACTAAAAGGGAAAATAGAATGATTCCCATTACGATAAACGATACTGTTGCTACACTCAAACGAAAGTAATTAGACAAAAGATGCCTGAAATTGGCCAAACGCTACCACTCCTTAAACTGTACATCCTATTCTAATCTTAGCAAAAGTTGGTCAATTATGGTACTTCTCAATAAGAAAAGCTTAATTAATTGGTTTATTTATTCAATTTGCCACTAAAACCCACTATACATACAAAAAACACGACTGAAGATCATCCTTTAAGGCAAAGAAAAAAGACTCCAAAATGGATGGAGTCCTTAGTCTTCGTATGTTTCATATGCTTCAATAATTCGCTGAACAAGTGGATGACGAACTACATCCAATTGTTTTAAGTATATAAAATCGATGCCTTTAACGCTTTCAAGCCTTTTTTCAGTTACTTTTAATCCCGATTCTTTTCCACGAGGAAGATCTATTTGAGTAAGATCACCTGTGATGACCATCTTCGATCCAAAACCAAGACGCGTTATAAACATCTTCATCTGTTCTGGTGTAGTATTTTGAGCCTCATCTAGAATGACAAAGCTTTCATCAAGTGTACGGCCTCTCATGTACGCCAGCGGAGCAATTTCAATCGTACCTCGCTCGATCAGCCTTTCTGTATGCTCAGCCCCTAGAAGGTCATGTAGAGCATCGTAGAGAGGACGCAGATAAGGATCTACTTTTTCTTTAAGATCGCCTGGGAGAAATCCTAAACTCTCACCCGCTTCAACAGCTGGACGAGTAAGCACAATCTTTTTCATCTTACCTTCTTTTAAAGCATTGACGGCCATAACAACCGCAAGATAGGTTTTCCCTGTACCAGCAGGACCGATACCAAATACGAGGTCGCGCTTTCTCATGGACTGCACATAGTGACGCTGTCCTAGCGTTTTTACACGAATTGGTTTTCCTTTGGCAGTAACAGCAATATCCTCTTCATAAAGCTCACTTAATTCATCCAGCATATTTTTTTCCGCAAGCTGAACAGCATAAACTATGTCTCTTTCTGAAATCTTGATACCTTTTCGCACCAACTTCAGCAGAACAAACAAAGTCTCTTCAACCATTTCTGCTTTATTCAGTTCACCTGATACTAAGATGTCTTCTCCTCTAGTGACTATACTTACGTTAAGCTTGTCTTCAATCACCTTTAAGAAAGCATCATTAGGCCCAAAAAGCGAAGCTGCTTCTGTCGTATTTTCGAGTTGTAATGAATTAAGTCTTTTCGTTTCTGACAAACTACTCATTCTCCTTGTTGGATAGGTATAGGTTGTGCAGATGCAATATTTTCAATTACTTGGTAGAGCATCGTTAGTTTAACTTTACCATTCGAGACGTTTTGTTGCCAAACTTTTTCACCATTAATTTTTGCGTCTTCTGGCAATTTTTTTGAAAGTTCCTTCTTCGCCATCTTTTTTCCTACTTCAATTGCTTCGGCTTTTGAATAAGAACGTTTTACTCCATCTGTTTCCCTGAACTCTTTTTTTATATAAGAAAACGGCATTTTCCATTTGGCTAGATAAAGAGGTGATTCATTTAGTGTTTCCGTTTTATCTTTAAATTCTCCTTCTGAAAAACCGTATACAGGAACATTCAGTCCAAAGAGTGAAACATAATGCCTGTTTTTATATTTACCGGTGTAAGTTTGAAATGAAGTATTTAATGGTACTTCAACTTCTGTTTGATACCAGACTTCTCCCCAAATTTCACCTTTCGCACTTACAAGCTGCGGCTTTTTTTCTTTTCCGATCAGACCTGAGACTAATAAAGATCCTTTTTTGACATAGTCGTTAACACCTACAATAGGTTGTCCCTTTTCAACGAATACGGAATGAATAACAGCCTCCTTTGTGGCAACAAGATGCCTCGGCCCTGTAACTTGCTTAGCTTCTGGAATCTCTTTTTCCACTACTTCAAACCTATAAGAAGTACCATGCTGAGTGACACCGATCCAAGTAACGTTATCCATCTTCTCTGTTAGATCTCGCTGTATCTCTCTAACATTCGGCAACAAGAAAATAAATTTACCTTTTGTTACTCCAAGTTCTACTGCTGCTTTTCTTAACTCGTATTCTGTCTTAGGATTTGCCCCCGTAACATTTATATTCCAAATCATATTAGATAATAAAAATAATAAAAAGATAAACGATAGCATACCAAGGATAAAACCGTTTCTCTTCCACATTCTTTTTAGAAGAAAAGGCGTCCCCTTCTTTTCTTTAATCCTAATCTTCAACTTGTTTTCTTTTAAGATCCCTCTTGCTTTTTGTACATCTGTGACAGATATGGAGACGAGCGCACGGTTGTTATCAAGAGGCTGGATATCCCATATGCTAATACCAGATTGAATACACGTATTGATAAATGAACTAGAATCTTGTCCAATAATCTCTACCCTTACATATCCTTTCAAATGGTTCCATTTCGTTTTCATCTTTTCCCTCCCTGTGCAATAAAGTCTTATTCGTTTTCGAAGTCGACAGAAGCGATCGTACCTTCTAATAAGATTTCTTCCGGTAAGATTGTTTTAATAACAAACTCGCTTCCTTTTATATGAAGCATGCCTTGTTTTAGCTTGAGTGTGAGTTGTTCATTCGAGAACGCTTTAACTCCTCTATGGTTCTCAATATATATGTGCAGCTGTCCGATCATCGTGATCCGGGGTAGATCCATCACTACATCTGCTGGTAGCTCAAGGTTTTGCATCATCCATTTATTCACTTGCTGCCGCAATTTGCCCATAAAAAAACCCCCTCTCTCCATTTTTATGAGAGAAGGGGGGAAACTATCACTCTAAATACAAGTATCTCTTTCTTTAAGAACGCTTTTGCAACGCTTTAGGCTTTGAAAGAATCTCTGACCATATGACTGCTTTTTGCAATTCTTGTTGATCTACTTTAAAATCGTTCATAATTTTATCTTCTTTATCTTGATATCGGTTAGAGACTTTTTCAGCCTGTTTAACCTGACGTTGATTGGTTCGGCGTTCATATACTTTGTCAGCCATTTTCGCTGTTCCTATTTCAATCGCCTTTTCCGCTTTTTTCATTTCGTTGGCTGTAGGTTCAGCTGGCAAACCAAAAGGAGAAACGGTTTGTTTTGGATTTTCTCTATTCCGTCGATTAGGTTCCGCACGTTTTGTTTCCTTCATTTCTTTTTGGCGTTTAAAGACACTATACAAGCCGCCTGCAATCAGAATAACAAAAGCGATATTTGCTAGTAAGAGTTCAATAATCGCTTCTATAATATTCATACTTACAACTTCCGTCCTTTATCATCATTCTCTTTATCAGGGTTTGATGATTTACTGATGGATTCACGCATCGTAGTGTCCGCCATTATGTTCTTCATGTTCATATAATCCATAAAACCCATGTTACCAGAACGAAGAGCTTCTGCTAATGCCATTGGAACCTCTGCTTCTGCTTCTACAACTTTTGCTCTCATCTCTTGTACTTTTGCCTTCATCTCTTGCTCTTTAGCTACCGCCATCGCACGTCTTTCTTCTGCTTTTGCCTGAGCGATATTTTTATCTGCCATCGCTTGATCTGTTTGAAGTTCCGCTCCGATGTTCTTGCCAATATCAATGTCTGCAATATCAATGGACAGAATCTCAAAAGCCGTTCCTGCATCTAATCCTTTTGATAAAACGGTCTGAGAGATCAGATCTGGATTTTCAAGCACTTTTTTGTGTGTCGCTGAAGAACCGATCGTACTAACAATCCCTTCACCAACACGGGCGATTATCGTTTCTTCACCAGCTCCACCTACTAGACGATCGATATTCGCACGAACTGTAATTCTGGCTTTTGCTTTCACTTCAATCCCATCTAATGCTACACCCGCAATAAAAGGTGTTTCAATTACTTTAGGGTTTACACTCATTTGAACGGCTTCGAGTACATCACGTCCCGCAAGATCAATGGCTGCTGCTCTCTCGAAGCTTAGTTCTATATTTGCTCGATGCGCTGCAATCAACGCATTTACTACTCTGTCAACATTCCCTCCAGCTAGGTAATGACTTTCAAGCTGGTTCGTACTTAAATCTAACCCTGCTTTTACCGCTTTAATCAATGGATTAACTACACGGTTTGGAATAACTCTTCTTAATCTCATCCCGACCAAAGTAAATATCCCTACTCTTACTCCTGCTGCTAATGCAGAAATCCATAACATAACGGGCACAAACGTAAATAATACAGCTAATGCGATTACAATCAACCCTATAACTACAATGCTGGCGATCGATCCGAATTCTAACATCTACACACTCTCCATTCGTTATTTATTCTTTATTTTTTTCAATAGCTCTTACTACAACACGTCCACCAGAAACTTTAATGATTTTTACAGTCGTGCCTTTTTCAATATACGATCCTTCAGTTACTACATCTAAGAACTCATCATCAAGCTTTAAACTGCCAGAAGGGCGTAATGTTGTCGCTGTTACGCCAATCCTGCCTGTTAAATCTTCACGTTCTTTGTGAGATAGATAACCTTTTTCAGAGCTCGTTGAATCAAATAGTACGAGTTTCTTTAAAGAACCGTTATAACCAAATGATCGTAAGAAGAAGTAAGATCCAATGATTGTAACAACAATCGCAATTGCAATGGCGATTAAGATTCCTGTTATTGATCCACCTGCCATGATCAATCCTGTTAACACGGCCAACACCCCCAGTATACCGATAATACCACCTGGTAGAAACAACTCTAGGATCAGTAAGATCAGTCCAACACCAAATAAAATAATTGCTTCCCAACCGGCAAGACCGGCTATCATATGACCGTAAAAAAATAGCAATAATGATAATGCACCGATAGAACCTGCAATTCCAAAACCAGGTGTATAGAGCTCTAATACAAGACCTAAACTTCCTAAAGATAAAAGAATAGGCACGACAACAGGATTTGTAACAAAACGTGCTATCTTATCCGCGAAAGTAGGATTAGACTCTAAAATCTTAGCATCCTCCAAATTCAGATGTGCTAGCAGTTCTTGACGATCTTCTGCAATTTTTTCTGCATATCCTACTTTAAATGCTTCACTGGCTGTAAGGGTAAGCAGCTCACCTTTTTCTAAGCCAAGTTCAGGAATCTCAACGTCTGGGTCTACCATCGCCTCAGCATATATGGGAGTCCTCTCATTCAGCTCTGCTGCTGCGAGCATTTCCGCTTTCCAAGCAGACTCTGCTTTTTGTCCAGCGGTATTTCCTTGGCTATCGATGACAGCGGCAGATCCAATAGTTGTAGATGGCTTCATAACAATTTGGTCGGCATTTAAGGCGATATACGCTCCTGCTGAAAAAGCATTTTTAACCACGTAAGCTGTAATTGGAATTTCTGATTCTCTCATGACTTTTGCAATATGTAATGCTGCGTCTACTCGGCCACCAGGAGTATAGATCTCTAGAACGATATGATCGGTTCCATCTTTTTTTGCCTTTTGGATACTTCGATCTAAAAAAGCTTCAAGACCTCTTTCTACTTCATGTTCTACAGGTATAAAAGTAACCGTCTTTCCTTTACCTGCTGAGAATACTTGTGAAGTTGAAAGCACTCCATATATTCCCCAGATCAGACAAAGCATATAGATGAGCAGTCGAATCCTTTTCACAAACTAACACCCCCTTCACTCTATTTTACGTTAATTTGTGGAAAAAAGTTTCAAAAAATAAGAAAACGCCCTGTATAAATACAGAGCGTTTGTCATTTCAATTATGATAGTTGTTGCTGAACAATACGATTAACGAGTCCACCATCGGCTTTCCCTTTAACTTTAGGCATGAGAGCCCCCATAACTTTACCCATATCAGCTTTTGAAGCAGCACCTATTTCAGAAATGGTTTGAGCAACGATTTCTTGAAGTTCTTCTTCTGTGAGCTGTTTTGGTAAATATGGCGTAAGAACAGCAATTTCATCTTGAAGTCCAGCGACTAAATCATCGCGGCCAGCTTTTTCGAATTCTTGGAGGGAGTCTTTTCTTTGTTTCATTTCGCGTACAAGAACGGTAAGCTCTTCTTCCTCATTTAATTCACGGCCTTGCTTGATGGCCTCATTTTGAAGTGATGCCTTAAGCATGCGAATTACAGAAAGCTTCTGCTTGTTCTTGTCCTTCATCGCTTGTTTCATATCTTGATTTAATTCATTAAGAAGACTCATATTACTAACTTACACCCCGCTTAGAACTTACGCTTTCTTGCTGCCTCAGCCTTCTTCTTACGCTTTACGCTTGGCTTTTCATAATGCTTGCGCTTTTTAACTTCAGCCAATGTTCCATCTTTGGAAACGGATCTTTTAAAACGACGAAGAGCATCATCAATGGATTCATTCTTGCGAATACGTGTTTCTGCCATTTGTATTTCCCTCCCTCCAGACCACCCTTACATAAAGTAAAGATGCGTCACATATCTTTTGCCATTATAATATATCCTTGCAATACGGTCAACTCAATTTAAACAAGTTGGTCGGAGAGAGCAGGTAATTATTCAAAAACAGATATTAATAGTCTGAAGTGGATGTTCCGCCTTCAACAATCGCGATTCCTGCACTAGCACCAATACGAGTCGCACCAGCTTCAATCATAGCTAAAGCTGTCTCACGGTCTCTAACTGCTCCAGATGCTTTTACACCAATATTTGGTCCAACAGTTTTACGCATTAATTTGATATCTTCTACAGTTGCTCCACCAGTAGAGAATCCTGTTGAAGTTTTAACAAAATCAATTCCAGCTTTTACAGCAATTTCACATGCTTTTACTTTTTCTTCATCCGTTAAAAGACACGTTTCAATAATGATTTTAGTAAGTGCTTTACCTTTAGCTGCTTCAACAACAGCACGAACATCTTGTTCAACTAGCTCATAGTTTCCATCTTTTAAAGCCCCAATGTTAATAACCATATCAACTTCAGTAGCACCATTTTCAATCGCATTCTTCGTTTCGAACGCTTTTACTTCTGGAGTGTTTGCACCTAATGGAAAACCAATTACAGTACAAACCGCTACATCTGAACCTTTTAATTGTTCGAATGCTGTATAAACCCAAGTTGGATTAACACAAACAGAAAAGAAATTATATTTTTTAGCTTCCTCACAAAGAGTTAAGATTTCTTTCTTTGAAGTTTCAGCTTTTAATGCTGTGTGGTCGATCATTCTTGCAACGTTTAAATTGCTCATTTCAACAAACCCTTTCTAAATAAAAAAATTAAACAACGTTAGTATCATAACAAATTTTTCGACATAAATCGAGCATCTAAAATATTTTTACAGAGAGGTACAATAAACACCCGAAACCCCTAGTATGTTTTTAAAAAAACATCCTGGTATGAACGCCAGGATGTTAGCTTGATACAGCTTGCTTTAGGATTTCTTCCATTTCTTGTTTTACAAAGACACCTTTATTATAAGGATACCCAGCTTCAGTAATTTTCACTTTTACTAATTTCCCAATCATCTCTTCGTTTCCTTCAAATAAAACTTTAAGATAGTTTGGTGTGTATCCTACGTATAGTTTGTTCGTAGTGTCTTCTTTAAAAGCCTCTTCAGGAATTACTTCAACAACTGTATCTTCATAGTTGGATGCATATTCTTTAGCTAATTGATCTGAAAGAGCGATCAGCTTGTGTACACGTTCGTTCTTAATATCCTCTGGGACCTGATCCTCCATCTTAGCAGCTGGTGTACCAGTACGCTTAGAATAAGGGAATACATGAAGTTCCATAAATTTATGTTTCTCAATGAATCGATACGTCTCCATGAACTCTTCCTCAGTCTCACCTGGAAAACCAACAATTACATCTGAAGTAATCGCAAGTCCTGGAAGTGCTTCTTTAAGCCGGTCTAATCTTTCACCGAACATTTCCATTGAATATTTTCTTCTCATTCGTTGGAGCACAGTGTTTGAACCGGATTGAAGTGGTATATGCAGATGAGGAACTACTTTGTCTGATCTGCCCATAACTTCAATCACTTCATCTGAGATCTGGCTAGCCTCAATCGATGAAATACGGATACGTTTTAATCCAGAGATGTTCTTATCAAGGTCATCTAACAGCTTCGCAAAAGAATAATCCTTCATATCTTCTCCGTATCCAGCTGTATGAATGCCTGTTAGAACGATCTCTTTGTAACCAGAATCTACAAGCTGCTGTGCTTGAGAAAGTACATCTTCAGGTTTACGAGAACGAAGGAGGCCTCTTGCCCAAGGAATAATGCAGAACGTACAAAAATTATTGCAGCCTTCCTGTATCTTAAGCGATGCTCTTGTTCGATCAGTAAATGCAGGAACATCTAGTTCCTCATATACACGTGCCTTCATGATGTTTGAAACTCCATTAATAGGCATACGTTCTTCTTTATATTGTTGAATGTAAGTGAGCATTTTAGAACGGTCTTGCGTGCCGACAACAACGTCAACTCCTGGAATCGCCATAATCTCAGCAGGCGACGTTTGAGCGTAACAACCTGTAACGCAAATAACAGCGTCCGGGTTCTTTCGAATGGCTCTCCGTATAACTTGTCTGCTTTTTTTATCTCCCGTATTCGTTACGGTACATGTATTGATCACATAGACGTCTGCTGTACTATCAAAATCTGTACGTTCGTATCCTTCAGCTTGAAACAGCTGCCAGATCGCTTCTGTCTCATAGTGGTTTACTTTACAACCTAATGTATGAAATGCAACGGATGGCATATTGATCACCCCTTTAATTCAAAATGATATGATATAGCTGATAATAGATACAACGGCGCTGTTTCCGTTCTTAATATCCTCGGACCCAGCCCGCACAATACAAATCCATAATCACTTAACAAGGTTGCTTCTTTATCACTGATGCCACCTTCTGGACCGATCACACAAAGGATTGAGTCTCCTAAATCAGCTGAGCTTAAAGCTGAAGCAAATCTAGAGATTTCGTTCTGTTTTGCTTCTTCTTCAAATGCAACGATTTTTATCTTATACTGTTCTGCCATTTTTAGCAAATCAGAAAAAGAACCAGGATTCAAAATGACTGGAACCCGGTTTCTATGTGACTGTTCTGCTGCTTCTTTTGCGATTTTTTCGAGTCTTTCTTTTTTCTTAACCGCTTTTTTGTCATCCCACTTTACAACAGATCGGTCTGCAGAAAATGGAAAAAAGGATAAAGCACCAAGTTCGGTACCTTTTTGGATGATGTATTCTAACTTATCCCCTTTTGGCAGTCCTTGAGCAATGGTAACAGAGACAGGAAGCTCAGCACTTTTCTCAATATCATTGACGATCTTCGTCTCTACTTCGGTACCGTTGACCTCTATGATTTCACACAAAGATGTACGGCCTTTGTTATCACAGCAGATGAAATGGTCTCCTACTTGCATTCTCATCACCTTTAAGATGTGCTTGGCATCGTCCCCTGTAATCGTAACGACGTCATCTTTCCAGTTTTCTGATGAAACAAAGTACCTTTGCATGAAATGCACTTCCTATCCTATTCCTTATTTTGAGCAACAATCGCAACCCAATCTTCCATCTCTAGTACTTCTACGATCTTGAATCCGTGCTCTTCCAATTTTGCTTTGACATCGCGTTTTTTCCCTTGAATAATTCCGGACGTTATAAAATAACCCCCTGGCTTTAACACTTTAGCTGTATCTTCAACAAACAAGAGTATGATTTCTGCTAAAAGGTTCCCTACTACAAGGTCAACTGGGCCTTCAATCCCTTTTAAGAGATCATTCTTATCAACCTGCACTTTTTGGTTTACTTTGTTCAATTTCACATTCAAACGGGCAGAATTTACTGCAACTTCATCCAGGTCATACGCCTCAACTTTGTTAGCACCTAACATAGCTGATGCAATGCTTAATACACCAGATCCTGTTCCAACATCAATCACTGAATCACCTTCAGCAATATATTTTTCAATAGCTTGTAAGCTCATAACAGTTGTTGGATGTGTTCCTGTACCAAACGCCATACCTGGATCAAGTTCAATAATAAGTTCATCAGAATGTACAGGTTTATAATCTTCCCATGTAGGAGTGATCGTGATCCGCTTTGAGATCTTTACTGGCTTATAATATTTTTTCCAAGCGGTCGCCCATTCTTCCTCATTCACTTCTGAAATGGAAATCGTGTTTGCCCCGATATCAATATCAAATTTCACAAGATTTGTGATCGATTGTTTGATTTCTTCTACCGTTTCACCTAAAAAACTGTTAACAGGTAAGTAAGCTTTTAATATTACACCTTCAGAAGGATAATCTGAAGGGTTCAGCTGATAGATTTCGCCAAATACGGATTGACGCTCTTTTGAGAGGTCATCTACATCCTCAATCACAACTCCGCTAGCTCCTGCCTCATGTAAAATATTCGATACTGGTTCAACAGCTTCCTGAGTAGTGTGGATGCTAATCTCTGACCATTTCATCATATCAACTCCGTTTATTAGTTTGGCTTTTAAAAATTTCAAGCTATTCCTTTGGCACTATTGAGGGTGGTTGATTTCCACTCCAGGTTGCTCGCTTTCCGCGGGGCGTGCGGTGAGCCCCCTTGCCGCTCTGCGCCATAAGGGGTCTCACCTGGCCGCTCCTCCCGCAGGAGTCTCGCACCTTGCGTTCCAATCAACTTGTCAATGATGTTTATACACATAAAGCAACAATCTTTTAGAAAAAAACTTAAAGATTCCTTAATGCTTGTAGGAATATATTTAGGTATTTCATATGGGTTTTATTCGCCTTTAAATGCGCGTTTTACTTTGTCGAAAAATCCATCTTGTTGCTCATCCGGCATGCTTCCGCTGATTTCTGAGAAGTCGCGCAGAAGCTGTTTTTGTTTTTCTGTTAGATTTTTAGGTGTGATGACTTTAATTTGAATGTGCTGGTCACCTTGACCTCTTCCGTGAACGTTCTTAACACCTTTTCCTCTTAAGCGGAAATGAGTTCCTGTCTGTGTACCTGCTGGTATCTTCAGCTTAACTTTTCCATATAGTGTCGGAACTTCAATCTCATCACCTAATGCGGCTTGAGAGAACGTTAACGGCATCTCACAAAGGATATCGTCTCCATCACGTTCAAAGAACTCATGATCTGCTACTTGGAAGACCACATAAAGATCACCAGCAGGACCGCCGTTCACCCCTGCTTCACCGTGTCCAGACATACGGATCTGCTGGCCGTTATCTACACCAGCTGGCACTTTAACAGAAATCTTCTTGTTTTTGCGCACTTTCCCATTACCATGACACGTCTTACATTTGTCTTTTATGATTTTTCCTGTTCCACTACAGTGGTTACATACTCGGCGATTAACAATACGGCCAAACGGTGTGTTCTGTTCAACATTCAACTGACCGCTTCCGTTACAATGTGAACACGTCTCAGGCTTTGTTCCTGGCTTTGCACCGGATCCATGACACGTTTCACAAGATTCTTCTGTAGGAATCTGTATTTCGGTATCTTTACCGAATACCGCATCTTCAAAAGATAGTCTAAGACCATACTGAAGATCGTTTCCTTGACGAGGACCGTTTGGATTTCTTCGTCCTCCTCCTCCACCAAAGAACATATCAAAAATATCGCCAAAGCCATCAAAACCAGCTCCGCCCCCACCGAATCCTTGGTTTGGATCGGTATGGCCAAATTGGTCATAATGTGCTTTCTTTTGAGGATCACTCAGTGTTTCATAAGCATCTTTTACTTCTTTAAATTTATTTTCCGCATCTGCCTCTTTATTTACATCTGGGTGATACTTTCTGGCAAGTTTACGGTATGCTTTTTTCACCTCATCGTTTGAGGCATTTTTATCTAATCCAAGTACTTCGTAATAATCTCGTTTACTCATATAGGACACTCCCGAATTCTCACATAAAAGTTATCTTACCATTGAATACCACCTGACTCAAGACGAAAACTGCAAAGGTTTTGTTACGTCTTAAGTCAAATTAACTAAAAAAGTCAACTCAGAAAAAAAGTCAAAGTCAAGATGACCTGACTTTGACTTTTATCTGCTAAGTGTTACTTTTTATCGTCGTTTACTTCTTCGTAATCAGCGTCTACGATGTTGTCATCGTTCTTCGTTGATTGTCCTTCTGCATCGCCCTGAGCTTGAGCTTGTTGAGCTGCTTGCTCATAAAGTTTTACAGAAAGTTGTTGAACGATTTCGCTCAATGCTTCTTTTTCTTTCTTAATCGTTTCGATATCGTCACCTTCAAGAGCTTTTTTCAAGCTCTCTTTTGCTTCTTCAGCTTTCTTCACTTCAGCTTCGTCTACTTTGCCTTCAAGGTCTTTCAACGTTTTATCAACTGTGAAAACAAGTTGATCTGCTTCATTTCTAGTGTCGATCTCTTCACGTTTCTTCTTATCCGACTCTGCATTTTCTTCAGCATCTTTTACCATGCGATCGATTTCTTCATCAGAAAGTCCTGTAGAAGATTTAATCGTAATGGATTGTTCTTTGTTCGTACCTAGATCTTTAGCACGTACGTTTACAATACCGTTCGCATCGATGTCAAAGCTTACTTCGATTTGAGGCACTCCGCGTGGTGCTGGTGGAATCTCAGATAACTGGAATCTTCCAAGCGTCTTATTGTGTGCTGCCATTTCACGCTCTCCTTGAAGAACATGGATATCTACTGACGTCTGGTTATCAGCAGCCGTTGAGAACGTTTGAGATTTTGAAGTTGGAATCGTCGTGTTACGATCGATTAATCTTGTAAACACGCCGCCCATCGTTTCAATACCTAATGAAAGTGGTGTTACGTCAAGAAGAACAACATCTTTCACATCTCCTGCAAGTACTCCACCTTGAATTGCAGCACCAAGTGCAACAACTTCGTCAGGGTTTACGCCTTTATGCGGATCTTTACCTGTGAACTTCTTGATTGCTTCTTGTACAGCTGGAATACGAGTTGAGCCACCAACAAGAATAACTTTATCAAGGTCAGATGGTGACATACCAGCATCATTTAGCGCTTGACGAGTAGGTCCCATCGTACGTTCAACTAAGTCTGAAGATAGATCTTCAAATTTTGCACGTGATAAGTTTAATTCTAAGTGCTTAGGTCCAGAAGCATCAGCTGTGATGAACGGTAGTGAGATTTGTGTAGATGTTACACCAGAAAGGTCTTTCTTCGCTTTCTCTGCAGCATCTTTTAGGCGTTGTAGTGCCATTTTATCTTGAGAAAGATCGATACCGTTCTCTTTCTTAAATTCGCTTACTAGATAGTCGATGATCACTTGGTCAAAGTCATCTCCACCAAGCTTGTTATCACCAGATGTTGCTTTAACTTCGAAGAAGCCATCTCCTAGTTCAAGGATGGAAACGTCAAACGTACCACCACCAAGGTCAAATACTAAGATTGTTTGGTCTTCATCTTTTTCAAGTCCATATGCTAATGCAGCTGCTGTTGGCTCGTTTACAATACGCTCAACTTGAAGTCCAGCAATCTGCCCAGCATCTTTAGTAGCTTGACGCTGTGCATCATTGAAATATGCAGGAACTGTAATTACCGCTTTTTCAACTTTTTCTCCAAGATAATCTTCGGCATGAGATTTTAATTTTTGCAGGATGATCGCAGAGATCTCTTGTGGCGTATAATCTTTGCCTTCAACTGTTTCTTTATGATCAGTTCCCATGTAACGTTTGATCGACATGATTGTGTTCGGGTTCGTTACAGCTTGTCGTTTTGCTACTTCTCCAACTGAACGATCTCCATCTTTGAAAGCTACAACAGATGGTGTTGTACGGTTACCTTCCGGGTTTGGAATAACTACCGCTTCTCCACCTTCCATAACAGCTATACAAGAGTTTGTTGTACCTAAGTCAATACCGATGATTTTACTCATGTTTTTTCCCTCCATCATTCATATGTAGTTTTATCTACGCGTTTACTTTTACCATCGCAGGTCGAATAACTCGATCTTTTAACATATAACCTTTTTGCAGTTCCTCAATAACTGTATTGGATTCTATTTCAGAATCTTCCACTTGCATAACTGCTTGATGCAGGTTGGGGTCAAACGTTTGACCGACTGACGGAATTTCTGTCAGACCTTCTTGTTTAAGTGCATCCGCTAGTTGACGATAAACCATTTCCATTCCTTGAATAAGGGTTTTGGTCTGATCGTTTGTAGCTTCAGTCTTCAAAGCACGCTCAAAGTTATCGAGTGCAGGTAATAACTGTTCAAGAAGACTTTGAGATTTATATTTAAGGCTCGCTGCCTGTTCTTCTCTTGTTCTGCGGCGGAAATTATCATAATCCGCTTGAAGGCGAAGATTTTTTTGGCTGGCTTCCTCAAGCTTTGCTTCTAGCTCTGAAATCCGTTGTTGTTCTTCAGTTAGAGGTTCTTCCGTAGTAGATTCCACTTCTTCAACAACAACTTCTTCTGTTTCTGTTACTTCTTCATTCACATCAGTTTGTGTTTGATCTTGAGTGATGTCCTCTTTGTTCATGCTTTCACCTCCCTAAAGTAATCCACTAATTTGAAAAATCGTTTAATATGTTGGTCATTTCCTTTGACAATGAATCTAATAATGAGATGACCTTTTGATATTCCATTCTGGTTGGACCGATTAATGAGATCGTACCTATATGTTTACCATGCATCGTGTAAGAGGCATTGATAACACTACAATTCTTCATCGCTTCATGCTCATTTTCTGTTCCGATCCTTATGGTAAGCCCTTTTTCTGTAGATGACACGAGCTTTTCCATTAAGTCACGCGTTTCTAAAAAATCTAGAAGCGGTCTAACTTTATCTAAATCTCGAAATTCAGGCTGAGAAAGCATATTTGTTTTCCCGCCATAAAAAAGCTTTTCCTTCTTGCTCCATAAAAGAAGCTGATCTAAGAATACGCCCATGTTTTGATAATCTTTAAGGTGTTTTTTAAACACCGCCGAAAGTTCTTTTTGTATCCGTGTGTTCAATTCTATCAATCGAACACCTGCAAGCCTTTCGTTTAGAATATTCACGAGCTTTTCTAGTTCTGAAGGTTCGATCGTATCAGGCAGTACAATCTGTCTGTTCTCAACATGTCCCGTGTTCGTCACAAAGATTGCCACTGCGACTTGGGAAGAGATCGGAATGATCTGCATGTGCTTTAACTTCATGTCTAATGCGTTAGGTCCTAACACTACAGATGTATAGTTTGTCAGATCTGATAGAATCTTAGCTGATTGATCAAATAATGCCTCTGCCTCCTGGACCTTTTCTGTAAATAAAAATTCTGAATGACCTATCTCACTCTCTTTCATAGAAAGAGAAGGAAGCAGGTGGTCCACGTAAAATCGATATCCTTTTTCAGATGGTATTCTACCAGATGATGTATGGGTTTTCTCTAGAAAGCCAAGATCCTCCAAGTCCGCAAGTTCGTTTCGAATCGTTGCGGGACTGTAGGTAATGTCCTCTCGTTTAGAGATCGTACGGGAACCCACAGGCTCAACATGCTTAATATAGTCATCTATTAAAACACGAAGAATAAAGAGTTGTCGTTCCGTTAACATACCATCACCCCACTTGTTAGCACTCTTAAAGAGCGAGTGCTAAATCTATAATATAAGTTACCAAAAGGTACTCTCCGTTGTCAATCTAAAACTACACCAATAAATTCTTGGAAGACTTCGTTGCCTAATGGTCTTCCATCCTTGGTTAAAACGAGCGTGTCTTCTCGCTGTTCTAGCCAGCCTTTTTGAATGAGTCTTTGAATAGGTTCTTTATAAATATCAAACATGGATCTGCCATATCGACTCATAAACGTCGTATCAGAAACACCTTCCTGTTTCCGAAGGCCCATGAACATTTCTTCTTCCATCTTTTCAGATAGTGGAACCTGATGTTCTTCGATATACGGAAAACCATGTTCCGCGACCAAGTTCATATATTGTTTTAGTGGACCCGCATTTCTTCTTCTTGTTCCTTCAACATAACTGTGAGCTCCAGCACCTATACCAAAATATTCGTTATTGTTCCAGTATTGGAGATTATGCTTGCTCTCAAACCCTGGAATTGCAAAATTGCTGATCTCATATTGTTTGAAACCTTTTTTATCAAGTGCCTCAATTAAATATTCATACATGGCAGCTTCAAGCTCTTGCTCCGGAAGAGTCAACTTTCCTTTTTGAGCCAAGTTATAAAAAACGGTTTTCTTTTCGATCTGCAGCGAATAAGAAGAAATGTGAGGAACATCTAATGCTAATGCTTCATCTACCGATTCCTTAAACATATCCATCGTTTGGCCTGGTAATCCAAACATGAGGTCAATCGACATGTTATCAATACCTGCTTTTTTTGCCTCTCTAACCGTAGAATAGATATCTTCTTTGTTATGTGTTCTGCCTAATTTTTTTAACAAAGAAGACTGGAAAGCTTGAACGCCAACACTTAGCCTGTTAACTCCATTCTCTTTTAACACTGCAATTTTTTCTTTTGTTGTCTGCTCTGGGTTCGCTTCAACAGTGAATTCTTTTAGGGATCTGTTACCTAGCACTTCATTCACATCACTCAAGAACGTCTGCAGCTGCTGTTCGCTCAAAGAAGTTGGTGTTCCACCACCTACGAAGATGGTTTCCATCTCATAATCCTTGAATCTCGTCGTTGTATGAATCATCTCTTTTTTCATAGATTGTAGATATTCATCCACTGGCTGCTGATGAATAAATATCTTGTTAAAATCGCAATAATGACAAATTTGTACACAGAATGGAATATGCAGATACGCCGCTTTTAGCAAGATGTTCACCGCCTTTTTTGTCTCATAAATTAGGAAAGACCGCTAGAATTGCCTTCGCGGTCTTATGTTGCTTTTTATTTGTTGTTATTATTTGTATCATCCATACGAAGAACCGCCATGAACGCTTCTTGCGGAACGTCTACTCGACCGATGGTCTTCATACGCTTCTTACCTTCTTTTTGCTTATCTAAAAGCTTACGCTTACGAGAGATATCTCCACCGTAACATTTAGCCAAAACGTTCTTACGTAATGCTTTAATGTTTGAACGAGCCACAATCTTCTGTCCGATTGCCGCTTGGATCGGCACTTCGAACTGCTGACGTGGAATAAGCTCTTTCAGCTTTTCAACGACTACCTTTCCACGCTCATATGCAAAATCTTTATGAACGATTACAGACAGTGCATCGATCTTCTCGTTGTTCAGTAATATTTCCATTTTAACCAGCTTAGATGGTTTATAACCAATCAATTCATAGTCAAGAGATGCATATCCCTTCGTACTCGATTTCAACTGATCAAAGAAATCATACACGATCTCTGAAAGAGGAATCTCATATAAAACATTTACACGGTTGTTTTCTAAATAGTCCATCGTCATGAAGATACCGCGTTTCTTTTGACAGATCTCCATAATCGTACCAACATAATCGTTCGGCGTCATGATAGATGCTTTAACATAAGGTTCTTCAACTACAGAAATCTTCTGTGCTTCTGGCATGTTCGCCGGGTTATCAACAATGATCTTCTCTCCATCCGTCATCGTAACATTGTAGATAACACTCGGAGCTGTCGCGATCAAGTCGATGTTGAACTCACGCTCGATACGCTCTTGGATGATCTCCATGTGAAGCAGTCCTAAGAATCCGCAACGGAAACCAAAACCAAGTGCTTGAGATGTTTCTGGCTCATATTGTAGAGCAGAATCATTTAACACTAATCGTTCTAACGCTTCACGAAGATCGTTATATTTCGCTGTGTCTACTGGATATAATCCGCAGTAAACCATCGGGTTCATCTTTCTATAACCAGGCAGAGGTTCAGATGCGCCTTTTACTGCACTCGTTATCGTATCCCCGACTTGTGTGTCTCCAACATTTTTGATCGAAGCGGTTAAGAATCCTACATCACCAACCGTTAAAAAGTCTTTTTGAACCGCTTTTGGTGTAAACACCCCAAGCTCAAGTACTTCAAACTCTTTACCTGTCGCCATCATCTTAATCTTATCGCCGACTTTCACTGTACCTTCAGCTACTCGAATATACGTAACAACACCTCTATATGGATCATAAAGAGAGTCAAAGATAAGTGCTTTTAACGGCCCTTCCGGATCACCAGGTGGCGCCGGTACTTTTGCTACGATCTGTTCAAGAATATCTTGAATACCGATACCCGCTTTAGCTGAAGCAAGTACTGCCTCTGACGCATCCAGTCCGATAACATCCTCAATCTCCTGACGCACACGTTCAGGCTCTGCACTTGGCAGATCGATCTTGTTGATAACCGGTAATATCTCTAGATCGTTCTCAAGTGCGAGATACACGTTTGCGAGCGTCTGTGCTTCAATCCCTTGAGCAGCATCCACGATAAGCAATGCTCCTTCGCAGGCTGCTAAGCTTCTAGACACTTCGTATGTAAAATCTACATGTCCTGGGGTATCAATTAAGTGGAACGTATAAATCTCGCCATCTTTAGCTTTATATTGAAGCTGAACGGCATTCAATTTAATCGTTATTCCACGTTCACGTTCAAGATCCATCGAGTCTAACAGCTGCTCTTTCATCTCACGCTGTGTTAGTGCACTCGTTTCTTCCAAAATTCTGTCCGCTAAAGTGGATTTCCCATGGTCAATATGTGCAATTATGGAGAAATTCCTGATCTTAGCTTGTCTTTTTAATTTTTCTTCTCTATTCATTATTACGTTCACTCCTACAATTTTAGGAAAAGTCACTAGCTTTGATTATAGCAATACAAAGTATCTGTTTCAATCACAACCTAAAAAAATAGGGTGAAGGCGCGTTTTACGTTCATAGTAACTTTTTACAAAATTTTATTCTGTTCATTTTGATCATTTTTAAATTCTATGGTGAATGGTGAAAGTCATTTAAACAAAAAGAACCGATAAAGGATAGAATCCTCTATGGTTCTAGGGTGAAAATACAGCTAGCATCTCACTAATGATAACACCAAATATAGAGATCATGACACCAAAAGCTGATGAAATCCACGATGTAAGTCTTTGTCCAAGTGCTGAAAACACATTGAACGAATCTATTTTACTTAACGTTTCTTGTTTCGCTTTTATATCATGACTTGTTGCTGAGACAGGGTTTTGTTTCGTTTCTTCTTGTTTGATTGAAGGATTTGAACTTGATTCAACACTTTCTTGTGAAGAGCCTTTTAGCTCATCCATTTCAAAGTGTGCTTTTTGAATACCAAATAAAACCCCAAATAAAAGAATAGTTACCAGTCCGAAACACTTTAACATAAATTTTGTCATGATCATTCCTCCATGTGGGGATATACGATTTCAATTTATGCACAAGCTTGTCCAAACATGACTAAAACTTAATGTGTATAAGCAGAAGTATTTCCTTGATCGATTCCACCATGAAGAGCTGTATTTAAACCATTCGCCAAAACATTAGCCATGTCCTCAATAAACACATCAACTTCTTTAGGTGTGACCATCAAGTTATGTCCGATCGGCGCGAGCACTTCACGAATCAATCGAAGCTTTTCATCTTCTTCTAAGACACCAACAATTCCTAAGAACGATTTACGATGATCTTCCTCTGGCAAATCATCGTCAGTAAGTACTTTCTTTTCCCCAAACGTCATACCCGCTGGCAAGAGGGATTTAGAAGGTTTATCCTTCTCATTCATCTCACGCCCAAAGTGCTTGAGGATAAAATCGATCGTATCACTTGTGATCGTTGCCGCATCAACAACTGTGGGAATGCCTATAGAGATAACCGGTATACCTAACGTTTCTTTGCTAAGCTCTTTACGCTTGTTTCCAACACCCGATCCCGGATGGATACCTGTATTTGAAACCTGAATCGTAGCATTCACTCTTTCAATCGAACGAGAAGCTAGCGCATCGATTGCAATGACAAAGTCCGGATTTGCCTTTTTTACGATACCATCGATGATATCACTCGTTTCTATACCTGTAATGCCCATTACTCCAGGCGAAATCGCACAGACCGGTCGAAAGCCCTCTTCAACGTTTTCGGGAGCTAACTCGAACAGGTGCTTTGTGATCGTCAAATTTTCAACAACTAAAGGTCCCAAAGAATCTGGCGTTACATTCCAATTCCCTAACCCCACAACGAGACAAGTGTCATCCTGTTTGATGCCTTGTTCTTTTAAGAATGAATTAAAATCATGCGCAAATACTTCTTGTACGCGTTCTTGAAGTTTTGAATCTTTTTCACGAATTCCTTGAACTTCAAAAGTGACATACACGCCTGCCTTTTTCCCGGTAGTCTCTGCTCCCTTTTCGTCGATCTCTACTCTAACGATCTTGATACCATCTCTATCTTTTTCATGTATAATGACACCCTCTAGCGTGCTTTTATTAACAACTTCATCTTCTTTTAATAGCATATCGTGCGCTTCAATAGCCAAATCCGTTCGCACAGAATAGGCTGACAAGTCTAAATCCTTACCCATAATCTACCACCTTCCTTTGTATTATTTTTGCCGCAACTCTTCCTTTTCATTCTTGTATTGCATTTAGAGGGCGATTTTGATAGAATACTTTGTGTCCTATTTTTTGCAACGGAAAGTAATTTTGTTGCTCATGGTTCATTTAGGGAGGTGAATGGATTGGCTAATATTAAATCAGCGATTAAACGTGTAAAAACTAACGAAAAGCGTCGTGCACACAACGCTTCACTAAAGTCTGGCATGCGTACTGCTATCAAAAACTTTGAAGCACTTGCAGCTTCAAACAATGCAGAAGGTGCTCAAGCAGCTTTTGTTACTGCTTCTAAGAAGATTGACAAAGCAGCAAACAAAGGACTTATCCACAAAAATGCAGCTTCTCGCCAAAAGTCTCGTCTTGCTAAGGCTTTAAACGGTGTTAACGCATAAATTGAAGGATGAAACCCGAAAAACGGCCTTACACCAATAGGTCGTTTTTTTATTTTGCAGAACTTTTTATAAAAGCCAGCTCATCTTAAGCAGATGAGCTGGCTTTTAGTATGTTTGTACATCGAAACTGTTACATTATGGAGTTCATTCATGTGCCACTTATACCTCATTAATTCTAGATTTTTCAGTATCAATTCTAGAAATTCAGGCGTTAATATGGCGAGTTTTTATGGTATTCCAGCGAGTTTTTTTAGCTTAATTCGGCGAGTCGTCATATCTAGTCAAATATTCAGCTTTTTATACACTCACCCTTCACCTACAAAGTATGCAAAAATTTCTTATTCATAAAAAAAACCTCTTTTTCAACGTCCGAAAAGAGGTTTTGAGACACACTCATGAGCCTTGTGAGAGTTTTACGATTTCCAACTCCAGTAAAAGTACTTTGTCCATCTGGCCTGTTTTTAATTTATAATCGGTTTCTGCAAATTCATTCAGACAGTTACGAAGAAAAACTTCATGAAATCGATTGGCATGCTTTGCAGCCAACTTTACTGCGTAAGGATGTAATTTTAGTGAAGAAGCAATTTGCTTTTCTCCATATCCTTTCTTCTGCAGTTCTTTAACACCGTTAATCATTCTAAATTGCCTCGTAATCAAAGCGTGGATTTGAATCGGCTCTTGATTTTGTTTCATAAGATCATAAAAGCTTCTAAGAGCTTGTTCTGTTCTTTTATGCACCACATGATCAACTAATGCAAACACGTCATCTTCAAGAGTTCTAGCCACTAATGAATCCACGGTTTCCTTTGTGATAACTCCATTCACACCTACAAAGAGTGCCATCTTTTCCATTTCTTTCGCTAATACAGCCATATGTGTACCTAGCCTTGATAGAAGCAGTTGTATCGCTTCTCCATCGATGGAGACCTCTAAATTCACAGCTTCTTTTTGAAGCCATTTTTCAGCGGTATCATTACTAAGCCCTGAAACCTGAATCACTTCGGCTTGCGCTTTTACCTGTTTTACTATCTTCTTTCTTTCATCGAGCTTTTCGTGAGGAACTACAATGACTAACGTTGTGTAATCTGCAGGATTTTGTATGTATTGTTCAAAAACTTTGAAATCGTGTTCGATTTTTGTTTTTTCTTTAGCAGCAGTTAAAAATGTTGCGTTCTTTATAACGACAACGCGACGTTCTCCCAAGAACGGCATTGTTTCTGCGTCTTCCATTATTTCTTGAACCGAGATTTCATCCAAATTATGTACACTTAAGTTAAAGTCCTTTTCATCAGGAGACAAAAGGCTTGATATGGTTTGTATAGCTTCTTCCGCTAAATATGTTTCCGTGCCCCAAATCAGATAGATCGGAGATGTCTCTTTGTTCTTAATCTTCTTTTTTAACGTTTCTACTGTAAGCACCTTTTTCACCTCTATCTCTTATCCTATGAGGAACTAAGGGCATTTGCAAGCAAAAGAAGGAACAGCGCATATGTCTGTTCCTTCATTTATGATAAACACTAACACCAAAACGATATAATCGTTCGAGGCTAGCTTTAATAGGATATCCTATGCATTTTTAAAATATTGGTGACAACGAATCTCATCTTTGGTAAGTTTTAGATAAAACACATAAAAGAAAGCATTTTCAGTATGGATTTTTTAAAAATGATAACGTATACTAAGGATGGATTAGGAGGGTTGTCACATGAACCATTTCGAAAAAGATGTACAGAGTAAGCGTAACGACCTTATTGATTCCGGCATGGGCTTTGTTGTATCATTTGGATTCTTTACGGTAATCTTCGCCATCGGAGTCATTCTAAAAGCAATCGCATAATACATAAAAAAAAGACCGAATTGTTTCGGTCCTTTTTTTATTGTGCAGTTATAACTTTTAACCCTGCTTTATCTACCACAAATGAAATATCACCATGTTGATCTGTCCGAAAAATGAAAATACCTCTTTCCCTTAACCTCTTCAAAACTTCTAGAGCAGGATGGCCATACATGTTATTTTCGCCTGCAGATATAATTCCATATCGAGGAGAAACACTGTCTAAGAAAGATTCAGTTGAAGATGTCATACTTCCATGATGACCGACCTTGAGGACATCCGACTTTATTCTTGGAAAACTATTTATTACCTCAGTCTCAGCTTCTTCTTCTATATCACCTGTAAATAAAAATGTACGATCGTACACCTTCACCCAGAGAACGATAGAGTTATTATTTGAGGTACTTTCTTTGACTCCAGGATGTAAAACTAAAAATAGCGTGTGTACCGATTCCCACTGCATACCTTTTGCCAGCTTTACCACATTTATATTGTTTCTTGTTGCAGCGGCTTGAATAAGTGTCTCAATATTATTTTCTGTTTGTTTAAGGGGTAAAAAAACATTGTTAACTTTAATATTATCGAGCAAAAACTCTCCTCCACCAGCATGATCCAAATCTCCATGAGTAATGATCAATCCATCTAAATGTCGAATACCTCTCGCTTTTAAGAACGGATATACTACTTCTTTCGTAACGTCATATCCTACCTCTCTTTTTTCCCAATCCTCTTGATCGAAGGAGACAGAGCCGCCAGTATCAATCAAATATACTGCTTTTCTGTAGGGTAGCTCAATGAGAATACTATCGCCTTGTCCTACATTAATAAAAGATACCGTTGCTTTTGGATTCACATATGGCAGTCCCCAATGAATGAAACAGATCAAGAGAAACGGAATAGTGATCACTATGCTGATACGCTTACTTATTTCCCACTTATATAGAAAGTAGACTATCGCAACAAAATACAGTACAAATATCCAATGATCTGGTCTTCCTAAAACAATAGACATCTTTAGAAATTGTGCCTTTTCCATGAACAAGACTGAAAAATTAAACAAGTATTCTATAATCTCTTTAACAATCAGAATAGCTTTTGGTACAGACAGAGAAAGTATCAGAATAAAAAAAGAAATAGGGAACAAAACCATCGATACGAAAGGAATGTATATGACATTGAAGGGAATCGACAATAAGGAAAACTCAAAAAAGTGATAAAGAATAATCGGAAAGGAAAATAAGGAACAGATAAAAGAAGTCATGATAAGCAATTCAATAGCTGAAGAGTTTTCAAGAACGTATACAGAAGTGATCAAAACGAAGGTCATTAAAAAAGAAAGTTGAAATCCAAGGTCTAAAGCAAATGAAGGATCGTAGCTTAGCATCCCGATACATACAAATGACAAGAGGGTCACAGGGTGCACTTTTCTTCTAAACATCATGATTACTATCACGATCATGCCCATCATACCCGCTCTTATAATGGAGCTCTCAGCTCCTGTTAGAACAATGTAGATCGGCAAGAAGAGAATGATTAGGGTGTAGGCTACTTCTATTACCACCCCTAGCCGAACAAGGAATAAATACAAGAAGTAAGTTACAATTCCAACATTGAATCCTGAGACTGCTAATAGATGCGTCAGTCCTAGTCCTTGATAATGCTGAAGTGTTTCTGCTTCTATTCCATCTCTATAACCAAAAAGTAAGGCGTTCATCAACCCTGCTGTATTTTTAGAGAAATGACTTTCTAACTCTTTAATACTCTTGCTTCTCCAAGTATTTATTTGTTCAAGAACATTTGGATCATCTGCTTCTTTACAGTGATCCAAATCAAACTCAGCCGTTCTTAAGGTCCAATAGATATTGTTGTTCCTCAAATACTCACGATAATCCATTCCATAAAAATGGCTATTCCTCCTGGGTTCCTGAAGTTTCCCTTTTAAAGTACACGTCAAATTTATACGAAGATTTCTGAGCTGGTCCTTTTCAGCTGCTGATTTAATTTTATGATGAACAACAATCGTTTCATCAAAGGTTACAAGTTCAAAACTTAGTAGGTTTCCGTCTATTTTGGGGATTGATTTTACCTTGCCTGAGAATATCATTTGTTTCTCTGGAAGCTTTGAGAAACTTTTAGTGTTATCGTACTGAGAATAAATAAAGAAGATTGGGAGAAAAACGAGGATGTATACTGATTTTTTTCTGATCTGTAAAACCATAACGATAACCAGGAAAGCCGTAATAACTAACCCGGTTATCGAAGGGTTCTGAGAAAGCCAGATCCCATAAAATGCAGAGCATGCACTCAGGACAACATGTCTAGGGTTCATGCTTTATGAGTAAGAAATGTTGAAGGCAAGAAGTTCATCTCCACTTTCTCAACGATTACTCCCGCTTCTTTAAACTGTTCAATGCTATAGGGGTGATTTTTATAGTCCTGACCATAATAGATTTTTTTAATACCGCTTTGAATGATTGATCTGCAACAATGCAAACAAGGAAAGTGGGTCACGTACATTTCGGCACCTTCTGTCGGTACACCGAACTTCGCGCATTGCAGTAGAGCGTTCATCTCTGCATGAATGGTCCTTACACAATGACCATCTATTACATAGCAGCCTTCATCAATACAATGAACACCCCCTGAGATCGAGCCATTATACCCTCCAGCGATAATCCGTTTATCTCTTACAATCGTTGCTCCTACAGCTAATCTGGTGCACGTACTTCTAAGTGCGAGCAATTGGCTCTGTGCCATATAATATTCGTTCCACGATATTCGCTGCAACGCTAAACGCCTCCTCTATTTCTATATCCTAAGTGTAGTATTCGTCTTTTTGTGGGTCAATAAAAACCCTTAATCAAAACGAATTTGATCTTTCCATTGTTCAATCGTCTTCTCTCCTATTCCTCTTACTTCTAATAACTGTTCTAAGGAGGTAAAAGGACCATTCTCTTCACGATAGGAGATAATGCTTTGCGCTTTTGCAGGACCCACTCCATTTAGAGTTTGGAGCACCGTTTCATCAGCAGAATTGATGTTAACTAGCGTGCTGTTTTCTTCCACAGGATTACTTGCTGCTGGCTGCAACTCATACTTTTCACCTTTCTCAGCTACATACACGATCATCTCATCGGAAATTTTTAACGCTTGATTGACCGAACGAACCTCCGCTCCATCTTTAAAGCCCCCTGCCATCTGTATAGCATCCAACACTCGGTCTCCTTCTTTCAACTCGTATACGCCTGGACGCTTTACACTTCCCTGAACATCGACCATAATTTCAGCCTCTTTTTGGATCTTATCTTCCTTCTTTCGTTTAGGCTTATCAATGTGAATTGGCGATTCCGATTCCATTTGTATAGGTATTTGTGAAGTTATAGGCATATTTGGTTCACTTTGAAAATAATTGAATAGAGATACAATTATTGCAAGGATGAGCAGTATACCACCTCCAATAATCCAGTTCATATGTCGCTTTAACTTTTCCATAAATTCACCTTCTTAACTAGGCTTGAACTTGCAAAAAAACATATTTGATACACTGCGTGCATAAATTTGAACGTAGAGGAAGGAGGTTCAGATATGAAGGTTGGAATTATCGGAACCGGAAATATGGGAAGCGTTCTTGCTTCTTCTTTTATCGAATCTTCAGCCATTTCGCCATCAAGGCTCATGGTCACTAACCGCACTCTGTCTAAAGCTGAGAGGCTGCAGAATGTCTATCCAAAAATGAAGGTTGGAAATAATCCTGAAGAAGTTTTCCGTTTTGCTGAAATTGTGTTCATATGTGTGAAGCCGCACGAGTTCTATTCGTTGCTATCTAGCAATAAAAGCTCCATCTCTAAACATCAGTTGCTCGTTTCTATTACGAGTCCTATTTCCTGTGAACAGTTGGAAGATCTACTAGATTGCAATATTGCAAGAGCTATTCCGAGCATCAATAACCGGGCACTAGCTGGATCATCACTTGTATCATTCGGAAAAAGGTGCCACGCTGATTACAAAGAAAAGCTGCTTTCTTTAATGAGCTATATCTCTACACCTCTTGTTATCGATGAAAATATCACTCGTATCTCTTCTGATATCGCAAGCTGCGGTCCTGCGTTTATCGGTTATGTCCTGCAATGCTTTATTAACTCAGCAGTCGATCAAACTGAAATCACTAAAGCTCAGGCCACTCAACTGGCAAGCGATATGATCATCGGAATGGGGAAACTACTTGAGAAAGATATTTATACGTTGCCTACACTCATTCAAAAGGTATGCGTAAAAGGCGGTATTACAGGAGAAGGCATTAAGATTCTGAGCAATGAGGTCGATGAAGTATTCGATCATGTCATTAAACGTACACATGAAAAATATCATGAAGAATGTGAAAAGGTGAGTCAGCAGTTTGAAGTGAAAGAAGAGCTTAAGTAATTTCTATCGTCATTATAAAACATCTAAAAAAAGAAAGCCGGGACCTAGATCCCGGCTTTCTAAAGTTCATCGAAACCATTTTCATCAGAAACTTTAGTATATTGTCTCGATTTCTGTTCAAAAAAATCACTTTTTCCAGAATTCACATCAGAATAAGCCTTTATCCAAGGAAGTGGATTTTTATTGTATTCTGGATAAAGCTTGTTAAATCCTAATTCGTTCAATCGTTTATTCGCCATGAATTTAATATAAGCTTCTAAATCGGATTCATGGATGCCTTCAAATGAATTTCCTATTATATACTTACTCCATTTGATCTCGAGCTCCGCCGCTCGCTGAAACGTGTTTTTCGCAAACATCTCCAGCTCTTCATCTCTTAAATGCGGATCTTCTTCTATTACGGCTTTAAAAATTTGCGTAAACAGATAAACATGCAGCTGCTCATCCCTATTAATATAGTTGATCATCGTTGAAGTCGAGACCATCTTTTGATTTCTGGCCAAATTATAGAAGAAGCTAAAACCGGAATAAAAATTTAATCCTTCAAGAATCACGTCGTAAATAATAGATTTCAAAAAGGATTGAGGCGTAGGATTATGAAGGAACTCCTCATAGCCTTCAACAATGAAATCATTCCTCTCTCTTAGCACGGCATCTGTTTTCCAGTATTCAAATATCTCATCCTGCTTGGACTTCGGTACTAAAGAGGACAACACATATGAATATGACTGATTATGAACGACTTCTTGAAAAGATAGCGTGGCCATGAGTGCAGCAAGACTTGAATCTGTTAAGTAGGCTGCTACTTTGCTTGAATAATCCGTTTGAACACTATCTAAGAATGCCAATAACCCTATGATTTTATTAAATGTATCTTGTTCTTTTTCGCTCAAGCTAACATATTGTTTGCTGTCACTCGACATATTTATTTCAAACGGTGTCCAAAAATTGGCTAACATGTTCTTATATAAAGGGTAAGCCCATTTATATCTCACATCGTCCCAGTTTAGAATATTAGAACTCTTACCATTTATGATACCTGTAGATCGATTAGGAGCTTCCACATCATAGATTTTTCTCTCTTTGAGTAGTTCAACCTCTTTAACTTTCACAGCTTTCACATCCTTCTAACTCAATCGATGTAGATCGGGTATAATACGTAGTCTTCAATCCTTTTTTAAAGCTGAGCATATGCAAGTGCAACAGATCCTTTGCCTTTATATTGTGATTGACATAAAGATTAAACGAAATGGACTGATCCACGTGTCTCTGCCTAGCTGCGTTCTGTTCAATACTCCATGTTTGATCGATTAAGAACGCAGATTTATAAAACCAAGTTGTGTCTGCATTCAAGTCAGGAGCGGTTACAGGTATTTTGTAATTCTTTTTTTCTTCAGAATAGAATTTTTTAAATATAGGATCTACACTCGGTGTCGAATTTGCGATGATCGACGTTGATGAATTCGGTGCAACCGCAATGAGGTATCCATTCCTTAAGCCGTGCATATTAACTCGTTTTTTTAGACTACTCCATTCTTCAGAGGAATAGTTACGCTTCGAAAAGTAGTTTCCTGTTTCCCAATCTGAACCTGAAAATGCCGGATATCTTCCCTTTTCTCTCGCAAGCTCACAACTAGCGTTGATTACATGAAAATTAATAATTTCATAAAGGTTATCAGCGTACGAAACAGCTTCTTCACTTTCCCACTTGATTCCCTCTTTTGCTAAAAGGTGGTGCCATCCAAACGTACCTACACCGACCGCACGATATTTCTTATTTGTAAGTTCTGCTTGAGGTACATCTATGCGATTTAGATCAATAACGTTATCTAGCATTCGGATTTGAATATCAATGACTCTCTTTAATACTTGATCATTGATCACTTTAGCAAGAGAAAGAGATGACAGATTACAGACGACAAAGTCTCCTGGCGTTTTTCTGATAACAATTTCTCCATCCTCTGCCTCCTCTGAAGTGACAACCGTTGCAGACATGTTTTGCATAATCTCTGTACACAGATTAGATGCATAGACCATCCCTTTGTGAGAATTCGGATTTAAGCGGTTTACAGTATCTCGATAGAACATGAACGGTGTTCCGGTTTCAAGTTGCGACTTCATGATCCGTTTCATGATCTCAATAGCAGGAATGGATTTTTTTGAAAGTCTCTCATCCTCTACACAATCAGCATATTTTTCTCTAAAGCTTCCTGACCCAACCGTTTCATCATAGAAATCTTCTAACGAATAGCCTTTGATTCTTCTTACCTCATGAGGATCGAACAGATACCAATCCTCTCGTTTTTCCACGCGCTCCATGAAAAGATCTGGCAGACACACACCTGTAAAAAGGTCATGCGTTCTCATTCGTTCATCACCATTGTTTAACTTTGCATCTAAAAACTCCAAGATGTCTTTATGCCAAATATCCAGGTAGACTGCAATCGCGCCTTGTCTCTGTCCAAGCTGATCTACAGAAACGGCCGTGTTATTTAACTGCTTCATCCACGGTATTACACCTGATGAGTTTCCTTTGAATCCTTTTATGTCAGAACCTCTTGCTCTAATCTTACCGAGATAGATACCAAGTCCGCCGCCACCTTTCGAAACAGTTGCAGCATCTGTATTAGAATCAAAGATCCCTCTTAAACTATCGTCGATCGTATCAATAAAACAAGAACTAAGCTGCCCATAACTCTTGCCTGCATTCGCTAAAGTCGGGGTGGCAACCGTCATATAAAGGTTCGAGAGAGCCCAGTATGCTTCTTCGACTAATTGAAGTCTATTCGATGGATTCTCGTCTCTCATTAAAAACAACGCGATCAGCATCCAGCGTTCTTGTGGCAATTCATAAATTTCGTGATTGAACCCTTTTGCCAAATATCGATCAGCAAGCGTTTTGAGTCCGATGTATGTAAATAGCTTATCTCTCGTAGGGTCTATCATGTTTTCAGCATTCTCCAACTCTTCCTTAGAGTACGCAGATAGAATGGTATCATCATAGATATTCAAACTTACTAACTTAGAGATCAAGCCATAAAGGTTCGTATATGGACGTTTTTCTGCTTCAGCACGATTGATCATGACTTCTTCATATAATTCCTTTAAATAGATTTGCGATGCCACAAATGTCCACTGTGGCTCTTCTGCATTTAATCCATTTAAAGCTTCCATGATTAACTGTCTGTAAAGTGAACTTGACACTCCTGTATGAGTTTCCATTTTCTCAGCATTTTTTAGAAAAGTTTCAGCTTGTATGTTCGGAAAATTTTCGACACAACTCCTTAACCACTCCCCGAGTAAAGAGTTTTCAGTTGTCATTTTCATATTAAATACACTCCCTAGTCATAATAAAAACCCTCTTCCATCAGGAAGAGGGTGAAAGAATGACGTGTATTTCGACGGACAATCGTCCGCATAAAACAGCCGCTGTTCTTTCTCCCAATCCCCGAGGAAAAGAAAATAGGAGTCTTCAGGCAGGTCTACTGGCTTTTGCTTCTTCCTACTTTGGGCCTTCCCATACAGCAGTCATTATAAATAACTGATCCGTACAGTGGCTATTCCATTTCGTCCACAATTACAGTTGCGGGGACAGCTTCGGCATTGCACCGAATTCCCTTTTCAGCCGGATATTCCGGCACCTGAATTCTCCATATATAGGTTTGTACTATATACTTTGACACTAAATATAGTGAATGTCAATAAATTATCTATCGTTTATTGTGCGACATATCCTCCGTCGATCACAATCGCTTGCCCTGTAACACCTTTCGCATTCTCACTTGAAAGAAAGAGTGCGTAATCTGCAATTTCCTGAACATCTAACAATCTTTTTTGTGGAACAAGAGGATAGATTACTTCTTCCAAAACTTTTTCTAACTCTACGTTTCTCGTTTTCGCCAGATCTTCTAATTGCCCTCTTACAAGAGGTGTGTCAACATATCCAGGACAAACCGCATTTACCGTTATTCCATGTGATGCACCTTCTAAGGCAGCCACCTTTGTTAAACCAATAACTCCATGCTTCGCACTGTTGTAAGCAGATTTCCCCGCAAAACCTACAAGCCCATTTATGGACGCCATGTTGATGATGCGTCCGAACCGTTGTTTCTTCATGATTGGAAACACATGTTTAGTTGCTATAAATGGAGCGGTAAGCATGACACTGATTAATTGCTGGAATTTCTCAGTCGGGAATTCTTCAAGTGGAGATACATACTGCAATCCTGCATTGTTGATGAGCACATCGATGCGTCCGAATTGTTTCAGTGTTTCGTCCAACGCTTTTGTTATATCTTCCTCCGTGGTCACATTACAGCCAAGTCCGATTGCTTCAAGACCATCTTGAGCCAACAGTTGTGCAGATTCCTTTGCTTTCTCATCATTCAAATCACTGATCACGACTTTTGCTCCTTGTTCAGCAAAAGCCTTTGCTAACTGCAAACCGATTCCACTGGCTGCTCCTGTAATAAAAACAACTTTCCCCTCAACAAACGCTCTCATGGAATTATTACTCCTTTTTTAGAATAATGGTTTAAACGATACCAAATCCGTAATACAAACCAATGATTACAAACACGGCTATCGTTTTAATGATCGTCATAGCAAAAATATCGATATATGCCTGTTTGTGAGTTAAACCTGTAACGGCTAACAACGTAATAACAGCACCGTTGTGAGGGAGTGTATCCATTCCACCACTCGCCATAGAAGCAACACGGTGAAGTACTTCTGTATCAATTCCTAGTTTGTCTGCTTGTGCGATATACGTTTCACTCATCGTTGCGAGTGCAATACTCATCCCGCCAGACGCTGATCCTGTAATACCTGCTAACGTCGTAGTCGTAACCGCTTCATTGATCAACGGGTCTTTAATCGTATTCGACATCGCTGAGTTTACTGCAGTAAAGCCAGGAAGTGCTGCGATCACACCACCAAATCCATACTCTGATGCTGTATTTAATGTTGCCAGTAACGCTCCGCCAATGGATAGATTAATTCCTTTATTAAAGTTGTTTTTAATTCTCTTGAAAGAGAACAAAAGAACTGTAACGATACCAATGATCAAAGCTCCTTCAACTGCCCATACAGCAGCAAGTGATGGGATCTGAATCTCAGGCACGTTCTTCATACCAATAGCAGAAAAATCAAACGTCTTACCGTAATACTGTGGAATTAAGACGGTGAACCATTTATTGAACACTCCTACTAGAATAAGCGGAAGAATCGCTATGAAAGCATTTGGTAGATTTTCAGAATCTAGCTTTTCAGGCTCATTGGTATGTCCTGTTCCGTATCCTTCACCTTTTGCAGCCGCTTGTCTACGTCTCCACTCAAGGTAGATCATACCCAATATGAAAACAAACAGTCCTCCGATAAACCCGAGCCACGGTGCAGCCCATGTTGTTGTTCCGAAGAAAGATGTAGGAATTATATTTTGAATTTGCGGACTCCCTGGAAAAGCGTCCATTGTAAAAGTAAAAGCACCTAACGCAATCGTACCCGGTATGAGTCTTTTAGGAATATCAGCAAGTTTAAAAAGTTCAGATGCAAACGGGTAGAGAGCAAAAGCAACAACAAACAGAGAGACCCCACCATACGTTAAAATTGCCCCAACAAGTACGATTGCAAGCATTGCTCTAGCAGGTCCGATCAGTTTGATGACAAACTGAGTGATTGATTTTGCAAATCCTGACATTTCAATAACTTTCCCGAAAATCGCCCCTAGTAAGAAGACCGGGAAATAGAGTTTAATAAAACCAACCATTTTCTCCATGAACACTCCTGAGAAAAAAGGCAATACGTGACCAGGTTCAGTAAGCAATACAGCAAACAACGCAGCGATCGGCGCGAATAAAATAACGCTGAATCCTCTGTAAGCTACGAACATTAAGAAGAATAAAGCTAATAAAATAATAATAATGTCCATTTTCAAATTCCCCCATTCTATCCATTTAACATTTTTGAAGCGCTTTCATTTTTTTAGCATCATCACCTTTCCATATCATTTACACCCTATAATTCATTTGCAAGTTTCATGCCAACATCAGAACGTATAAGGGGTATACATCACCCTATTATTTTTCCGGAAAAACGGAAAAATAATATCGATACTTAAACTTTGTGATTATAGAAAGTTAGAATATAACATAGATGACACTTGGAAATCTCATTTAATTAATAAAATGAATCATTCCGAAAATCCGGAAGGGTGTTCCGTTTTTTCGGAATAGAAGATTAGATTAACGAATGTTATATTTTTTAATCTTATCATATAGGTTTGTCTTTCCAATGCCTAGATGTTTAGCGACTTGCATAATATCCCCGTTCATCTTCTCTAAATAGTAAGCGATCACATTTTTTTCTGTTTCTTGAAGATGTTCTTTGAGTGTCATCTGCTTCTTATTGATTCCGAGCTTTTCTTTTAGAAAATCCGGAAAAACATCTAACGATAATCTATCACTATGGGTAAGTTGGATGCCTGCCTCAACAAAATTTTTAAGTTCTCTCGCATTGCCTGGCCAGCTGTATTCTAAGAATGCTTCTTTTACATCTTGATCAATACTAAGGATTCTTTTACCTGTTTCAGCACAGTTCAATTGGATAAAATTTTCTGCGAGAGGCCATATATCTTCTTTTCTCTCACGAAGCGGAGGTATTTGGATTTGCAGGACATTTATCCGATAAAACAAGTCTTCACGAAACTTATTCTCATTGATCAATTCTTCTAATGAGCGATTTGTAGCAGCGATCACTCGCACGTTTACTTTTTGGGGTTGAACAGCTCCTACAGGCTCTACTTCTTTTTCCTGAAGGACACGCAGCAATTTTATTTGCATACTTTGAGGAAGGTCCCCAATCTCATCCAAAAATAGAGTGCCTCCGTCTGCAAGTTGAAACTTACCTAATTTCCCGCCTTTTTTTGCTCCTGTAAATGCTCCTTCGGAATAGCCAAATAGCTCAGATTCAAACAAATGCTCTGGCACTGCACCACAATTCAGTTTTATAAAGGGCTTTCCACTTCTTTCACTTAATTGATGAATGCTATGGGCAAGCAACTCTTTTCCTGTTCCGCTCTCTCCGCGGATCAATACGGATAGATCTCCACTGGCAATATTTTTCACATGTTTTTTTACTTTTTGAACTTCTGCTGAAGTTCCCGCAAAATCATTTAGCGTATAAGTGGCACCATTTATTTCTTCCCACTCTTTTTTATAAAAATTGAGTTCATGAAGAAGCGCTTTAATATGAGAGTTCATCCTTTTCCATTGCTCTGTATCCCTAAATATTACAGTTCCTACAGCTCCGATTACTTTTCCTTCATTTAGGATTGGAATACGGTTTGCTATCATGTAGTTCCCTCTAATAAATTGTAGATCCGCAATTTCAACTTTTCCTTGTAAAACATCTTTGTGCATTCTTGTGTTTTCAATAACTTTTGTAACATGCTTTCCTACCACATACTTAGGATTTTCATCTAAAAACTCGCAGTATGTTTTATTCATATACCGGACGATCCCTTCATGATCAACAACGACAATCCATTCATAAGCGCTGTCAATGATCGTCTCTAAAATGTTGTTCTTAAACAATGGATCTTGATCCAACATACACATCACCTAATTCTGTAGAAAAGTAGTAAATCTTTATGGATAATTGTACCGTTTCCTAAAAGAAAAGACAGCACATTGGCTGTCTTTTCATCATTTTTATCTTTTTCTCGCAACGAATAAAATCCGTTCACTTTCCTCAGTCGGCCCATTTTCATTAAAATCAGCTGTGACATCTAAGTGTTCGAATCCGCATTCTTTTAACCAATTACAATAGTCCTCAATAGAAAAAGTTCTTTGTGTATGAAGTTCATCATATCGTTCGTAATGATCCCCATTTTGAATAAAAAATGATAAGTCATGTTCTACACTATTTTGAAGGTCGCCTTGGTAGCACTGCCATATGTAAGAAAGCTTCTCTTCGTTACTTCCGAAGGTTTGTCCAATAAAGATTTCATTGATCTTATGTAAAGAATGTACATCAAAAAGGAGAAGTCCTCCTGTTTTCAGGTGACTACCCGCTGAAAGAAAAGTACGTTTCACATCTTCCTCAGTTAAGATGTAATTAAGCGAATCACATAATATCGTGACGCAATCATATACTCCTAATCCTTCTAACTCTCGCATATCTTGCTGAAAAAGGGAAAGGTTTACCTTTTCAGCTTCAGCTTTTTCCTTAGCGACCATCAACATGTCTGAAGAAAGATCAACCCCGGTAACATCAAAGCCTTCTTTCGCGAGTAGAATCGTCATTGAACCCGTACCACAACCCACATCTAAAAAACGCTTTCCACTTTCTAAATGTTTTGAGGCGGATGTTTTAACAAAGTTAAGCCATTCATCGTATGGAGCATCCTCCATCAACTCATCATATAGATAGGCAAATCGCTGATAACTCATCTATAAGTTTTGTTGTGGGGCAATGATAGGATCTACATCTATCTTATTGGCATCTCCCCATAATTTCTCAAGGTTATAATAACTGCGGTCATCACGATGAAATACATGAACTACGATATTTGCTAAATCGATTAAAACCCATCTTGCATGGTCATAGCCTTCCATTCGGCGAATCTGAATATCATTCTCTATGGCAACATCTTTCAGTTCCCTTGCAATGGCTTGGACTTGTTTCTCAGAATTACCATGACAGATAACAAAGTAATCTGCTACAAGCGAGATTCCTTCCATATCTAACACGGCAATGTTCTCTGCTCTTTTATCATCAGCGGTCTTTACGACCAATTCCATAAGCTCTTTTACGTTCATCCAGTGCACTCCTTCTTATTTTTGTAGTTTAATCTCTTGAAGCAATCCGTTATACGCTTCAAACGTGAGTGGATAGATTTTTTGATTCTGTTTCATTAAAAAAGTGATCGTGTTTTTAACGGCCATCAAACAAGCTTGATCAAGATTATTTTCTGCCATCTCTCTAACACTTTCCACTCCTGGGAACTGACGGTTCGGTTCGATGTAATCTGCTAAAAATATCACTTTTTCAAGCTCAGTCATCGCTCCGTGACCTGTTGTATGGTAATAGATGGCACTTAAAACGTCGCTGTCTGTTACTCCAACTTCTTTTTCAACTAAAAACGCTCCAACAGGTGCATGCAATACTTCATTTCCATAGTACAACAAATCTTGTGAAAGTCCTTCGTTTCGTACGATATCTCTCATTTCTTCTTTTGGCCGAAATTTAGCATAATCATGAAATATGGCGGCGGTTTCTGCTTTTTTAGGATCCACTCCATATTTCTTCGCGAGGGCAAGACTTGTTTCTTCCACTCCTAACGTATGGATAAAACGGTGCTCTGTAAGCTGTTTTTTCACTATTTCAAGTGCTTTAGTTCGTTCCATAAAGGTGGTTCTCCTTTATATGATTCCAGACCTCATCTGAGACATAGTAACGAATATTATGACCGGCACGTGATCGATTACGGATAAATGAGGAAGAGATCTCGATAATAGGTACTTCTACATGCTTTACTCGATACCTCTCCCAATGATGATCAACGGCATATCCCGCACGACCAACACCCGCAAAATCAATAAGGTCTTTCAACTCTTCAATTTTATGCCAGCTGCTTAATGAATGAACCATATCTCCACCCATTATAAAAGTGAAGTTTTCTTGTGGATATTTATCCTTCAAGAGGCGTATCGTATCAATAGTATATGAAGGTCCACTTCTCTCAAACTCAAGCAAAGAAAGGGAAAATTGCTCATTGTTACCAATAGCTTTCTGAACCATTTCGATTCGCTGCATATCAGAGACTTCATTGTCTTTTTCCTTATGAGGGGGCGTAGAGGATGGCATCCACCACACTTCATCTAAATGCAATTGAGTTAATGCCTCTTGAGCAATAAGCAGATGTCCGATATGTGGTGGATTAAACGTGCCTCCAAAAAGTCCAATATGTCTATTCATACCAATGTCACTCCTTAAGGGAGTTGGATGCGTTTTTGATTGACCGATTCTTTGTAGAGTACGATCGTGCTTCCGATCACTTGTACTAACTGAGATTTTGAACCAGAAGAAAGTTGTGACGCTACTGTATCCTTATCATCTTCACAGTTTTGAAGGACGCTAACTTTTATTAGCTCTCTCGCTTCGAGTGCTTCGTCAACCTGCTTGACTAGATTTGAATTAACTCCACCTTTACCAACCTGAAAGATAGGTTGAATATGGTGTGCCTTTGATCGTAAAAAACGTTTTTGTTTACCTGTAAGCATAGTTACCTCCTAAGTTGTTCCATAACGACTTGTTTCATATTATTTGTATCTGGAAAAGTACCTGTCCACTTTTCAAATGCCATAGCTCCTTGCATAACGAGCATAGATACACCATTATCAGTAGTAGCGCCTTTTTCCTCAGCTTCTTTAAGCCATCTTGTTGTTAGCGGATTATATACGATATCACTCACTACTGCGCCTGTCTTCAGCAAGTTAAGGTTAAGCGGAACCGACTCAGTATCTGGGTGCATACCTGCGTTAGTCGTGTTGATTAACACATCAAAACGAGCAAGATTTTCTTCAGCTCTTTGTAAAGACATACCTTCTATACGCTCATCCTTCAAATCTTTTAATAAAGAACGAAGACGTCCTTCTGAACGATTCGCTATCGCCATATATTTTGGCCCTTCTTTACTTAGAGCATAAGCGATAGATCGAGCAGCTCCGCCAGCACCGATCAACAGAACGTTTAGATCTGAAAGCGGCTTTCTGATCTTTTCTTTTAAACTCAGTAAGAATCCCTTACCGTCTGTGTTATATCCAATCAATTTTCCATCTTTATTTACGACTGTGTTAACAGCGCCTATCTCTTTTGCTTCCTCATCAATCTCATCCAAAAATGGAAGAATCGATACTTTGTGAGGGATGGTAATGTTGCATCCTGCATAGTGACTATCTTTCAAAAAATTAACGAACGCCTCTAATTCATCAGAAGGCACACGTTTTTTTTCATATGCTCCAGAAATACCTGTTTGCTGAAATGCGGCCTCTTGCATGACAGGTGATAAGGAATGATCGATTGGATCTCCGATGACAAGTGCTTTAATCATGATGAAAATCTCTCCTTAGATTAAGGATTTTCGAACCGTTACTGCTACACCCTCTGGTGCATAAAAAGCGACCTTCGCACCTGCTTCTGGGAAGGTTACCCAGCCTAATCCAGAGATTACAATATCTGTTTTGCTTTCCTTTATAACAAATTCATAGCGTTTTAGCTTTGGAAAGTTCTCGGTATCTTCAGGTGGTGCTAACATGTCACCAAGATGTTTCTCATAAAGTTCGTCCGCTTTGTCGGTCTTTGTTCGATGAATATTTAAGTGGTTTGAAAAATGGCACACAAATGACTGTTTGCCGCCTTTTATATAATCCATTCTTCCGAGTCCGCCAAAATACAGAGTCTGCAACTCATTCAACTGAAACACCATAGGTTTAATTTCCTTTTTAGGCATGATGATATTCAGTTCTTTTTTAGAAACATAATGTGCCATCTGATGGTGATTTATAATTCCAGGCGTATCGTACATGTGACTTCTTCCATCGAGTGGAATATCAATGAGATCTAAGGTTGTTCCTGGAAAATGAGAAGTTGTGATCAAATCAGCAGCTTCTTCGCCAAATTGTTTGATTAAACGGTTAATGAACGTTGACTTTCCTGTATTTGTACAGCCAACCACGTATACATCTTTTCCTTGGCGATAATAATCAATTGACTCTGCCAACTCTTCAATACCATATCCTTTATCAGCAGAGATCAATTTAACATCAATCGGTTTTAAGCCTAGCTCTTTTGCTTCCTTCTTCATCCAATGAATCACCTTATTCGGATTCACTGATTTTGGAAGCAGATCAAGCTTATTTCCGACAAGAAGGATTGGGTTGTTCCCCGCATAACGGTGGAGTCCCGGCAGCCAGCTTCCATTAAAATCAAAAATATCAACGATCTTTACAACTAACGCATCTTCATCTCCAATACTTGAGACGATTTTACGATAATCATCATCTGTTAAACTCACGTCATGAATTTCGTTATAGTGTTTTAAACGAAAACAGCGCTGGCAAATAGGCAGCTCTTTCGTCAGTGCCGAAAGAGGTGCGTATCCAAGCGCTTCTTTGTCTTCTGTTTGTATGGAAACTCCACAACCCACACATTTAATTTGTTCCAATCCTATTCCTCCCAATGCAGCATGCCTTTTCTTTTCATCCAAGACAATATGATGCGTTCGATCTTTCTGTTAAACCTTGTCCAAAAACCGTCACTGCTAGCCACTGGTACAACGAGTATAGTATGCAAACCTAATCGATTTCCGCCAAGTACGTCAGTAAGAAGCTGATCTCCGATAACAACAACTTGTTCATTTTTCAGCTTCATATCTTTCAAAGCGCGCTTGAAGGCTTTAGTCATTGGCTTTCTCGCACTATAGATAAACGGAATGCCCACTGGGTCTGAGAAGCTCTTCACTCTATGTTGTGTATTGTTTGAAACAATTGTGATCAAAATACCTTTTTCTTTAATAGAAGTAAACCACTCGATCAATTCTGGAGTCGCTTCAGGTCTATCCCATTCCACAAGCGTATTATCCAAATCTGTGATAATACCTTTTACTCCTCGTTCAACTAACATTTCCGGTGTGATGTCCACTATATTTTGAACATGTTGATCCGGTAAAAAATGTTTTAACATTCTAGCACCTCTTCACGTTTCCTTTTCAACGTATCTATTTTACCAGTAATGAAAGGAAGTACAAACGATTTTTCTACAATAACTGTCATTATAGATCAATTTCAAGAGCTTTCCATGAGGTTTTTCTTCTAAATTGATCAATTAAAACCAGTAACGTTTATAAATTGTTAAAAATAGACTAGTGTAGAAAAAATAAAAAGTTTTCGACAATTTGTTCCCCTACCCAACAGTGTGGATAATCTTATTCACATTATTCACCTAAGTATCCGCTATCTTTCTTAAAGATGTTAACATTTTACCCACAACTTATCCACCAAACACTGTGGATAAACGAACGGTTGTTCCTTTTTACAATACATGGTAAGCTTCAAAGTACATAAAGCAAGTACATAAAAACATGAACTTATCATCATATTCACTTTATATGAATTTAGAATACGGTTTCACCATTTTTTATAAAAAACAGGAGGTGACCATGCCGCTCATATAGGGCTATATTATGGAAAAACTTTCAGACGACCTGTTGATTGAATCTTATCTAAAAGCTAGAGAACTGAAACTTAGTAAGGACTTTATACTACTCATAAAGAAAGAGATCGACAGAAGATCTCTTCATGCTAGATTACAGCAAGTTCTAATGTAGAGCGTAAACATACGCTCTATTTTTTTGTGGCCAACTCTCTTTCAACTTTTCGATATTCTCCTGGATTAAAGGTTATTTCAATTGGAATTCTCCACTGCTCTTCCCACGCTTGCTTGTATTTTTTACTCAAAGATTCTGCTTTTTTGTAGTGGTAAGACTTCATCTGAATCGCCACTACGTATTTGCCACCTTCTTTAACCACAACTGCACGTTTAATAAATTTATCTTTCTTAATCTCCCTTTTCATTTCTTCTGCTAATGAAGAGGCGTTTGAAACGCCTGCTTCAGAGAAGCTAACGTGCTTCCTGTAGTATTCTCTCGGTTGAAACTTTGGACTCGTCTCATCTCTTTTATAAATAGAATCATTAAAACAGCCAGTTAGTTGAAACAAAATCAAGAGTATTCCGTATGTATGTAGTAGTCTCATTTTCAATCACCTCTCAAATAGGTTAGGTATTTTTTGGGAAGGATATTCAAGAGATGCAAAATCAATCTGATTAAAGAGTTTCTCTTTGGTAAAGTATTTGCTAAAAAGGAAAGGTTTTGCTTACAATGTAATGGACTATGACGATTATTTTTGGGTTTTAAGGAGGTTTACCGGTATTCATGTTGCACATCTACATACTCATTCCTTTTTTAGCAGCATTGCTCATTGGACTTGCCGCTAAGAAAGTAGACCGGATACATACTGGTTGGTTTGTTCTGCCTGTTCCAGCAGTGCTTTTTATTCTGTTTATTTCAAAACTGCCTACATTGGCTGAAGGGAAGATCGTTCAAAGCATCGCGAATTGGATTCCATCACTCGACATCCAATTAAGTTTTTACTTGGATGGACTTAGCATGCTTTTTTCGCTATTAATCACCGGAATTGGAACACTTGTTGTACTCTATTCGATCTTTTATTTATCGAAAAAAGAACAGCTCGTCCATTTCTATGTTTATTTATTATTATTTATGGGATCGATGCTTGGCGTCGTTCTATCTGACAACGTTTTCGTACTTTATACCTTTTGGGAGTTCACGAGTATCTCATCCTTTCTATTAATTGGATTTTGGTTTTATCGTGAACGTTCCACATATGGTGCACAAAAATCAATGCTCGTAACTGTTTTTGGCGGACTGTCCATGCTAGGTGCTCTCATACTCCTATCCATTACAGCCGAGACGAACAGTATACGAGAGATGATCGCGAATCGATCTGACATTATTGAGAGCGATCTGTTTATTCCGATATTGATATTGCTACTAATCGGAGCTTTTACAAAATCGGCACAGTTTCCATTTCACAGCTGGCTTCCTGATGCGATGGAAGCACCAACTCCGGTTAGTGCATACCTTCACTCTGCAACGATGGTTAAAGCAGGGATCTATCTTGTAGCCAGATTTTCACTCATCTTTAGTGGGACGGATGTATTTTTCATTATCGTTTCTGGTGTTGGTCTGATCACACTCTGTTTGGGATCGATACTTGCTTCTCGACAGACTGATCTGAAGGGTATACTAGCTTATTCAACGATCAGCCAGCTTGGTATGATCATGACAATGCTTGGCTTTGGTACTGGTATTGCTACTCTCGCTGCAATCTTCCATATCTTTAACCACGCTACCTTTAAAGGCAGCTTGTTTATGATAGCGGGTATTGTTGATCATGAGACAGGAACGAGAGATATCAGAAGACTTGGCGGACTCTATACTTTTATGCCGATCTCCGCCACTTTAGCATTCTTTGGAGCTTTCTCTATGGCTGGAGTACCACTTCCGATTTTCAATGGTTTCTTAAGTAAGGAAATGTTCTTTGATTCTTCATTGAAATTAGAGCAAACGAGCGGTTTTGCTGGAATGTTTGCTGAGTGGATCCCATTACTTGCTGTAGTTGGAAGTATCTTTACATTTGTTTATTCCATGTATTTAGTATTTGGCACATTCACAGGTAAAGCCAAGTTAGATCAACTTGAGAAAAAACCTCACGAAGCGCCAATTGGCATGCTGGTTTCTCCGATTATACTCATTGGATTTGTCGTTTTGATCGGATTAGTGCCAAACTTGATTAATGAATCGTTACTTGCACCAGCAGTTGCTTCAGTATCAGGAGATTTTGCGCAAATTCACCTTAAATTTTGGCACGGTTTAAACGGACCACTCTATATGTCGCTTGTTGTAGTAGCAGTCGGAACCATTCTCGCTTTAACTTTAAAAAGGTGGCAACCGATCTACAATAGAGTACCTGGAAAATTTTCAACAGATCGTATATATCAGTCTATCGTAAACGGTCTATTGAGTTTCTCGAGTAAATTCACGAAATTTTATATGACTGGTTCATTGCGATTGTACACATCCATCATTCTTGTATTCTTGGTTGTGACTACATCGATTTTTATTTATGTCACAGACGGTTTTAAAATTGCGTTCGATGACTTAGCACCGGTTACGTGGCCAGAGGTGTTAGTCGGTTTTGTTATGGCTGTTGCTGCCATTGCAACGATCTGGATGACACAGAGAATAGCTGCGATTATTGTAATCGGAGTTGTAGGATATGGTCTTTCATTATTGTTCGTTTTCTTCCGTGCACCAGATCTCGCACTTACACAGCTTATCGTTGAGACCATAACTGTTGCTCTCTTCTTGCTATGTTTTGCGCATCTTCCAAAATTGAAGAAATCGGATAAAAAACCTTCTGAAAAGCTTGTAGATTTTATTATTGCAGCTTCGACGGGAGCACTCTTAACTGTAGTAGCGATCTCCGCTCATAGCTCTAAATATTTTGAGAGCATTTCAAAATATTTTGTAGATAACTCTTATAAACTTGGCGGTGGAGATAATATTGTTAACGTCATCCTTGTTGACTTCCGTGGCTTGGATACTTTATTTGAAATAGCAGTACTTGGTCTAGCTGCTTTAGGCATTTTCGCCATGATAAAATACCGGGATAAAGGAGACATGAACCACTAATGGAAATAATTATGTCTATACTTGCCGGAACGTTATTTGCAGCCGGCGTATATCTAATACTTCAAAAACAGTTATTAAAAATTGTACTTGGTACGGCGCTTTTATCACATGGAGCTCACCTGTTTATTTTAACGATGGGAAAATTAAACCGTGGAAAACCTCCTATATTAATTGAGGGGATCAAGGACTATACAGATCCCCTTCCTCAAGCGCTAATACTGACATCTATTGTTATAAGTTTTGGGGTTACGAGCTTTCTACTTGTACTAGCTTATCGAACCTATCAAAGCAACAAGACAGATATGATGGATCAGCTAAGGGGAACAGATGATGAGTAATTTAGTATTCTTGCCAATATTTATACCTTTGTTTTTCGGAGCTTTACTTGTTTTCTTTAATAAGAAACAAAAAGTAACGGTAAACATTTCATTTCTAGTGGTCTTGTTAAGTTTAGGCGTTTCGATCTTCTTAAGTTACTATGTATTTTCCACCGGACCATTAACCTTAGAAACAGGTGGTTGGAAAGCGCCTTACGGAATCATTCTTGTTGCAGACAAGCTGTCCGTCATCATGATACTCGCTGTGAATGTAATCGCATTAACTGCAGCTATCTTCGCGCTATCATCCGTTACAGAAAAGATGGTACAGCACTACTTTTACCCTTTGTTCTTTTTACTGATCGCAGGGGTGAGTGGCGCTTTCTTAACAGGAGATCTGTTCAACCTGTTCGTGTTTTTTGAAGTGTTGTTAATGGCATCCTATGGATTGATCATTATCGGGGGTTCCAAGCATCAATTTCGGGAATCTGTAAAATACATCTTACTCAATCTGTTTTCGTCCATTCTATTCGTTACAACGGTAGCTTTTCTCTATTCTGTTACCGGTACAGTTAACATGGCGCAACTCGGGGAACGTGTTGCCCAAGTAGAACAGCAAGGTATCTTAACAGGAATTGGGATTTTACTATTTATCGTTTTCGCGACAAAAGGTGCTCTATTTCCTTTGTATTTTTGGCTACCTAAATCGTATATCGTGCCATCACCTATCGTCTCTGCATTGTTTGGAGCACTGTTAACTAAAGTAGGTGTGTACTCTATGCTAAGAGTCTTCACACTCATTTTTTCTCATAAACTTGAGCTCACACACACCTTTTTTATTTGGGTAGCAACTCTAACCATGATCATCGGAGTCATTGGTGCCCTTTCTACATCTAATGTTAAATTGATTATCGCTTATAATATCATGCCAGCGATCGGCTTTATGCTTCTCGGTATAGGAACGTTCTCAGCAGAATCACTTGCAGGTACGATCTACTACCTTGTTCATGATATGGCGATTAAAGCGGCTTTATTTTTCCTTGCTGGCCTACTTGTTTGGCATGCTGGAACGTCAAACCTAAAAAAGATGGGTGGATATATAAAAACCGCACCACTTATGGGTTGGATGTTCTTTATCGCATCTCTCATATTAGCCGGAATCCCGCCTTTCAGTGGTTTTATCGGGAAATACCTCCTCTTAAGAGGTGCAATGGATGAAGGACATTATATAGCTGCTGGAGTCGGATTATTATCAAGTCTGTTAATCTTATTTTCTGTGATTCGCATCTTTATCGGCGCATTCTGGGGTGAGCTAAAAGAAGAGCCAAAACAAGCTGTGAAAACCTCAGGATTAGCAGCATCAGCTGTATTGATCGCAATCTCTATCTTGCTTGGTGTTGGAGCAGAATGGTTCTATCCATATGTCCAGGCAGCAGCAGACAGTCTGATCGATCCGCAAATCTATATCGATTATGTATTAAAGGAGTAATTCCATGACATTTCAACTTATTCTAAATTTGCTGATCGGCGTTATTTGGATGTTTTTATCTGAGAGCTACTCTTTCGCAAGTTTTATAGTTGGATTTGTGATTGGGTCAGCACTTCTCTTCTTGCTGAATCGATTCATTCCTGATTCGTACTATTTTAAACATGTGAGAGCGATTCTTTATCTCATTTTTTTGTTCATAAAAGAACTTCTTCTAGCAAATATTGAAGTTTTAAAATGGATTTATAAACCGAAGCTCGATTTTCAACCGGGTATACTCGCACTTCCAATTGATGTTAAGAAGAATTGGGAGATCACCTTACTTGCTAACTTAATCACCTTAACTCCTGGAACTTTGTCTGTGGATGTCTCAAGAGATCAACGATATATCTATATCCATGCGCTCGATCTTCCAGATGTCAATGAAACCATCGTTAGCATTAAGGAATCATTTGAAAAAGCAATAAGGGAGGTAACACGATGACAGATTGGTTCACGGTCGTTGTTCATGTTTGTTTATTCGTAACAACCATCTCGATTCTGCTTCTTCTCTATCGAGCGGTAACGGGTCCTTCAAATCCAGATCGCGTTGTAGCCCTCGATACGATCGGTATTAACTTGATCGCCATCACTGGTATTATGGCAATTATCTTGGATACTGTTCAGCTGAACGATATTATCTTATTGATCGGAATATTGACGTTTATTGCGACTGTCGCTGTTGCAAAATTTCTAGAAAAGGGTGTTATCATTGATCAAGATCGTGATTAGCTTCTTCCTCATCGCTGGCACCTTTATCATCTTTTCAGGAACACTTGGGGTACTCCGTTTTCCTGATGTTTATTCAAGACTTCACGCTGCCAGTAAAGCTTCGACTTTGGGGGTATCTGGAATCCTGATTGGTTCCTTCATCTATGTGTTGTCTGAGATGCATGTGTTTAGCGGTAAATTGATACTTGGTATCCTTTTCGTTCTGATGACTGCTCCAGTAGCAGGGCATATGATTTCAAGAGCAGCATACAGAACAGGAGTACCGCTTTCAGATAAAACGGTATTCAATGAACTAGAAAAGAAAGATAGTTCCAACCTTGAATAATATCTACTATTAATCACTTTCTCGTTGTCATATAATGATTAGAATGGGTATATAATTTTAAGCAACGAACAAGGATAAGTTTATTTTTCAAAGGATCATTGTTTATCTCTTTGGAAGATGCGCACTTACTGCGTTTTAGCCGGTTACCCGTTTGAGGAGTGATTGTATGTTCATGCTCGAAAGAGAGCGTATTGATTCAACGTTTAAGAAAGTGAAGGGACAAACCGCTAACTTCTTAACATTGATCAATTTATCACTAGGAACTTTGGCGTTATTAATTATGATCTCAGGAGATTTAAAATTAGGATTCATCTTAATCTTCTTAGCCGGTTTGTTTGATCGTTTTGATGGAATGGTTGCCCGAAAGTTAAATATCGAATCCGAGTTTGGGAAACAATTAGACTCTCTTTGTGACCTTATCTCATTTGGAATTGCGCCTGCATTTTTAATCTATCAGGTCGCCCTTCATCAGTTTGGTGTATCAGGCATGATCTTCACCATTATCTTTATTGTCTGCGGTGCGATACGGTTAGCTCGGTTTAACATCACAGAGTTTACGGGTTCATTTGTGGGTATGCCGATCACTTTAGCTGGTTGTTTGATGGCTGCTGGTTATCTGACGGTTGATCTAGTCCCAGGATTTCTTTATATGTTCCTGACGTTCGGGTTATCTGTACTTATGATTAGTACCATTACGATTGAAAAAAGATGAATAGTCGGTCATTAAGAAAGCTTGGCATGGTGTTGCCAAGCTTTTTATTTTGCGTTCCATTGTCCAAACGAATACCCCGTTGGGTATATGCCTTGGTAATCCCAAAACTTTTTAAAATAATTCTAGAAATTTCAGTGTTCATTCAGCGAGTTTCTCCAATAATACGGCGAGATTTGCTCATAAATCGGCAAGTCGACAAAGTTTGATACAAATAATCCATTCAATACCCCCCTTCCTCCATATGCAACTGTGCATAGGTTTACAATTCATGCTCAATAACAGCCAAAGTTTCCATGTTCTATAAACTCCAAAAAAGCAAAAAATCGGCAATTCCTATTCAAGGAACTGCCGATTCTATTTTATTCTTCTGTTAATGCTAAAAACTCTTCTACATCGGCTGCAGCAAGCTCAATACCTTTTAACCAGAAATCTTGTTTCGTAACATCTATGCCAAGATGTTTTTGTGCGAGCTCTTCCACTTCCATCTTTCCTGTATCTTGTAGGAGTGCAATATATTTTTCTTCGAATGAAGGGCCTTCTTCTTTCGCTTTTGCATAGATCCCTGCAGAGAACAGATAACCGAATGTATACGGGAAGTTATAGAACGGTACGTCTGTAATATAGAAATGAAGCTTAGACGCCCAGAAGTAAGGATGATACTCATCGAGTGCACCGTTAAATGCTTCTTTTTGAGCCTCTTCCATCAGTTCACATAGACGTTCAACTGATAACTGACCCGCTTTTCTTTCTTCGTACATTCTCGTTTCAAACAGAAAACGAGCATGAATATTCATAAAAAAGGCTACGGAACGTTGAGCTTTATCTTCTAAAAGCGCAATTTTCTCTTCTTTCGATTTTGCGTTTGAAACGGCTGCATCAGCAACGATCATCTCAGCAAAAGTGGAAGCTGTTTCAGCAACGTTCATCGCATAATTTGTTGCATAGTATGGCATCTCTTTTAACACATCCGTATGGAACGCATGACCAAGCTCATGTGCTAACGTAGAAACATTGCTTGGTGTTCCTGAGAACGTCATAAAGATTCTTGTTTCTTTCTTAGTTGGGAACCCGGTACAAAATCCTCCTGGTCTTTTACCAGAACGATCTTCTGCTTCAATCCAGCCGTCTAGGAATGCCTTTTCAGAGAAATCAGCCATCTTAGGTGCGAGCGTACGGAAATGCTCTACGATAAATTGAGCCGCTTCGTCATAACTCATCTTGCTGTTTGCAGAAGATAATGGTGCATCAACATCATACCAGCTTAATTTATCTAGACCTAAAAGTTTAGCTTTTCGATCTAAGTATTTAACGAAGATCTCTTTTTGAGAAGAGATCGCGTTCCACATTGCTGAAAGAGTCTCTTCCTTCATACGATTGATCGCAAGAGGCTCTTTTAATGTTTCTTCCCAGCCTCTGTGTTTGTAGATCTCGTTTCTAAATCCTGCGATGTGATTTAGAGAAGCCGCACAAAACTCACCTTCGTGATCCCAAGCTTGAACAAATTTTTCAAACGTATCTTTTCTTACGTTGCGGTCAGGACTTGAAAACTTATTCTCCGCTTGCCCTACAGAGAGTTCTTCTTCCTTTCCATCAATCTCAACTTTGATCGAGATTCTGCCCACCACTAGATCGTATAACGTTGACCAAGCATGATAGCCGTCTACAGCTAGATCATTGATCAATGATTCTTCTGAGATACCAAGCTTTTCTTTTGCATTCATTCTTCTCTCGTTCAAAGAGAACGCAATATGTTCGTACTCAGGAAGACTCATCAGATCTTTCCATGCATCTTCAGAGATATCCATTAGCTTTTGATCGATAACTGAACCCACGTTAGAAAATGCTGCGTATACCGATTCTAATCTACCACGAAGAGCCATCGCCTTCTTGTCTTTTACATCTTGAGCGATCAAACAGCCAATGAAAGCTCCAGCAGTTGATAATCTTTCAGAAAAGCTTTGAAGCTCTTTGATCAATGATAAGAAAGTTTCGTTTGAAAACGTGAAGGAATCTGCTTTTTTTGCTAATTCTTTCGCTTCGTTCTCCGTCCAATTTATTTCAGCTAATAATTCTTTCGATCCACTACCACCAGGAAAAACGGAATCAAGTTCCCATGTTTGTCTTAAATCTTGTAATAACATTATTTCTCCCCCATATGTACATATTTCCACTCTTTTCTTATTATAAAAAATATTCAAACAAAAATCGACCATGAAGTTTATTTTTTTGATTTATTTTTTTATGTAAATCTTACGAACATAAAAAATGAAGCTCTCCTTAGCAAGGAGAGCTTCACATTATTCTGCGATTGAAACATAGACAAAATAGGCCAGCATTACTACGAATGATCCATAAAGTACAGCGTCTTGCATAAGAACCCCTCCTGGTTTTTTACCTATTCTATTCCCTATTTTGTATATCTAAACACCAAGTTAACGTACTTGCTTGCCTAAATTCGCTTTTGCCTGCTGAATGAGTTCTTTTACCATTCTCCCGCCAATCTGTCCGCCTACTTTTCCGGCATCTTTTGACGTGATCGTACCGTTATATCCTTTTTGTAAGTTCACACCCATGTCTCTTGCTACTTCATACTTCACATCATCTGGTGACTGATCTGAAACGTTGTAACCTGCTTCTCTCATCACTTTCGCTTTTAACCGATCGAGCCCTTCTCTAGCTTCTGGGACGATAGGCTGTCGTTTTCTTCTTGCCATATATAAAAACTCCTTTTTTTCTTTAGTTTGTCCGAATAAAAAAATAAAAAGACTGTAATTGTTACCAGTCTTCTTAAAGATAAGTATTTATCGTTCTGATTGCTGTCGGCTGCGGTAAAATTCATGAAAAAGCTTCATGAGCGCTCGCTTTTCGATCCTTGAGACATAACTTCTAGAAATCCCTAGCTGTTTTGCGATCTCACGCTGTGTTTTTTCTTTTTGAAGATCGAGTCCAAATCGTCCTACGATCACTTCTTTTTCTCGGTCATCTAATACATGAATGTAGTCGTATATTTTCTTTTTCTGCATCTTTAATTGGATGGCATCAACAACATCTTCTGTTTCCGCTTTTAAAACATCGATCAATGTGATCTCATTCACTCTAATAGGTTAACCGTGTTTAAATCCCTACTGCTATAGAACCCAAACCTTTAAGCATTTTAATAAAGATTGGTGACATCTGCACTAATACATATACGAGAGAGATCTTACCGATCCCTTCCCAAATTTCCCCCTGATCTTTAAAGAATCCCATAAATATTTTCCATACAATCATGGCTGAAGCTACCGGGAAAGAGATAGCTATCATCAAATCGATGATTGGATCAAAGAGATGCGCGAATGCAGCTATCACCTCACCCATTGCTTTATCTGCTACTCCAGCTGGTATTGCTTGCGGTACAGCCGTCACTGCTAAAGTTTTCCCACAAGAAGAAACGGATTCTGCCGCGAATGCTTTTGAAGATAATACCAATGGAAACATACTTCCTACAGCTGCAGCCTTAAACTTTGAGAAATCCATCTTGGCTTGTTCTTGGTTGTGTGTGCTATTCATGAAATCACTGATTGAACCAACTGACTTAATTTTCTTCTGTCTGAACATGGTGAACAACTCCTTTTATTTTATATCTTCTATAGTGAAGACATTACTCGGAATTCCTCTACAAAGCTCAAGTAGCTTCTTTTGTCGATAATCATTTGTGGTAACCCAAAGTAATAAGGGAAAGTATCCATAGTCTTTATGATTTTGGAACATTTTGCTTTCGTATAGCTTTTTATATTTCTCTATTTTTGATTTATTAGCTGTCATCGTTGAATTATTATCTACCTCAACAAAGTGCCATTTTCCTGATTGGTAAAACGCTGCATCGCATACTAATTGACCACCTATTTTTTGTTCGATTTTCCAATCTCCAGGGCACTTCGCAAAAATATAGAACTGGTTTCGCATGATAAAGTGTTTTATTTGAGGAGTCTTTTTTCTAACCCTGTCACATCCCACCATTTCTCTACCTTCTTTTGATAAATAATAAATGGTTTCTTTTCCTTCCTTGAATGAAGATAAGTATATCTTCATGTCTAAAAATATCCGGTTTGCATTTCGTATTGATTTTAAGTCATGAAGTTGTATAAGTTGATCGCGATTAAGAAAGTGGTGTGTCTTCAAAGAGATCAAAATCGCCTGTTGCCTTTGATTCATCTTCTACTACCTCCTGACTAGCTTTAATGTTAATTCTAATGACTTCTTCCATCTCAGCTTCACTGATCCAATGAGTTTGAAGTATCGTCTTGTCAGCACCACTTTTATAAATTGCTCGACCTCTGATTACTGGTAAGGACTCTGCACCTGGGGAATCTAATACCACCATACTTGCGCTCGTTCCATCTACTCGATAACAAAGTCTCGAATCACAATTGCGTTTTACTTGGATCGGCACCACATCCGCAGTAGGATGTTGAGTGGCCACTATACATCGAATGCCTTGTGCTCTTCCTAATCGAGCGATATTTGAGAGTAGGTACTCACATTCCTCTTTAATCTTTTTTGTATCTTTATCGACTTCCTTAGAACTTGCTAGTTCTCCGATTTCATCGATGATTATAAAATGTCTTTCATTAATTCCAGCTTCTATTACATTCCTTGCGTTTTTCTCCTTTAACAGAGCAAGTGTCTTTTTCATCTCTTCAACAACTTTTTGTAGTGCCTCTCTTGCTTCAATTGCTTCTTCTGCATAACCCACTACCTGTTTACAGTCTTTAAAACGGTTAAACTCAACACCGCCTTTTAAGTCAATAAGAGTGAGCCTTACGTTCTCAGGTTGGGTTATTAACAAATGGGAAATCATCATATCTAGAAAAGATGACTTTCCTCCACCTACTGCACCACCAACCAACATGTTATAAATTTTGTCAAAGTCATGAAATAGGGTTTCAGTTCTCGTTGAACCTATAGGAACCTTCCAACCGTTTTTGTGCAATTCAATTTCAAAGTAGGGGTTCTTAATTGGCATTGGTTTGTTATATATTTTTATCTTCAGCATCCCATCAAAGGACATCTCAATTTCTTTTGAAGTTTCTTTGTCTTTTTTGAGGAAGTTCTTAATGTCACCACTTTTTATTGCACCGAGGTTTAATCTGAGTGTTTTTCTTTTCCTATTTAATCCATCTTGTATGGCATTGATCTTACTTTGATAATCTTCAAAAGATCGTCCTAAAGGTATTCTGAACACCAACTCTCTTCCCCATGATTTTTTTCTGTTTTTGATCAACTGTGCTGTTAAGGTCCTATCACCTTCTTTTACATTCAGACCTGTGTTTCCAAAAATCTTTTGAATTTTGCTGCCATCACTCATATTTACACCTCCCCCTTTTTTCGTGTGTGCAAAAAGCGCTAGTGATCCCATGAGAAGGGAAGAAGTAATTTCTAATAGCATTTACAACACTCCTTCTAAACGTATTTTTGTTCGTTAGGTGCACCACTGTTTTTAATATTCTTAGAGAGAATAAGTTAAGGATTTGAGCACATTTGAAATTAACGATTTGTTCAATTGCGGATGGGATAGACAAGTTACCAGCTAACTGTTACTTCTTAGTAGTGATGTTGGTATCTAATATAGGTATACGCCCATGGCTTGGGCACATTATCTTGTCCGTTTAATATTTTTCAAAGAAGGATTGTCTTTTTAAGCTACAGAATATAAGAATGAGGTGATTAGTGTGGGATATAAATGCAAGCTCAAAGTAATTCTCGCTGAAATGGATATGAAACATGGTGATTTTGCAGACGAAGCAGGCATTAGTAAAGCAGCACTTAGTTTATTGATTAATAATAAGACCCTACCTTCATTTGATACGTCCTATAAAATTTGTAAAATCCTCAACAAGAACTTAACGGAGATTTGGACAGTAAAAAACCCCGAACTTTAATTACTAGTTCCGGGGTTTCTGTCAAAGAAACAAAGATAGTGATGTTTTCACCTACCTTTGTATTTGTGTGGTTATTTAATTATACAAGGTTAAATCAATAAGCGTATTCAAATTGCAGAGATAATCTTTTTCGATCTAATTCTGAAACATCTTTCATTACTTTCAAAGTTCTTGGTTGGCCTTCCTCCCAGTGGATATACCCACTATCCTTTAGGTTTTTCAAATGCCTATGTACTGTACTTTTTGACTTTAAACCTGATGTATCACAAATTTCCTGAACAGAAGGTGCGTAATTTCTTTTATTTACGTTCTTTGTAATTGCATCTAAAACATTTAACTGAGCTCTTGTTAGCTTCTTCATTCTGATTCTCCTTTTAACTTGCTGCCGTTTTATAATTTATAGACAATATGTTTCCTATTTTAAATACACGTTGCGTTTTCCTTAGATGACAGTATGCTTTCAATGTTGCATTCCTAATTTCTATTACTTTTATTGTACGTTGACTAATTGAACCTGAATCAGCTAGGTATATAATTTCTATTGGTCTTTGCTCTTTTAGACACTTCATAATGAAGTTTTCCATACTGCCATCCTCCTTTTTTATTATTATACCGAACATATGTTTTTATTTCTAGTACAAAACGAACAAATATTCGTATATAATTACCAATGAGGAGTGATTATGTTGAGATACGGAATAATGTTTAGTGTTAAAGGTAATACAACAAGTCGCAAAGTATCTGTGATGGATTTTAAAAAGGCCAGAGTGATTACTTTCTTTGTGGAAGAGATCAATGGTGAGGAAATGGAGGAAGATCTAAAGGATTTTATGAAATTAAATATTGAAAAATTGAATACTGGTTATTGGGATTACACTGGTACTCATAAAAAATAGCCCTTCCTTTTGGAAGGGCTATTCTTATTTATATGGCCGATGAGTCTCTAAAAAATACTTTACTGCTGCTACGCTGCCGACTCCTAATAGTGCATACTGGCAGCCATTGATCATTGATTTAGGAGTAAAACCACCTACTTCCCAAGAAGCGTAAAGGATTCCAAGTGCAACAGCAATGATCGGTATCCATTTGTTATCCACTTTGTTAGTTTCTCTAATCGCCCATAAGATTACTGCAAGAGCTAAGTAAGGTAAAAACTCACTAGTAAAGTCCAACGTTATTCCTCCTTAACGAAAGGTTTGTAACCCTTCGCTTCTAATTCTTTTGCTAGACGATCGGCATTTACTTTATCTGTGAAGGCCCCGACTTGAACCCGGAATAACTTCTTTTTAATCGATTCTTTCACAACAGGTTTTTGAGCCACGATAGGTTTATATCTAACGTTCTCTTCAAGACAAACAGCACGCACTACACACTCATACATTCCTTCGCGATACTTTTTGTCTTTAATCTTTTCAGATTGCGGACCATCTACAAAGTCATATTCGACGATGTCTGTTTCTACTGATCCAGTTGTTCTGTGCATGTAATAATAATCTTTTCCATTCAAACCTTTTCTTGAGAAAGTGGCTTTAGGTCTTACAGGGTAACCAGCTTTCTTAAACTCCTCAACTATCTTTTTAGCCAAAGACCCGTTTGAGAAGATACTGTGAATGACTTCAATACCTGATCCACCACCGGCATTAAAATGATGGGATAAACATTTCTTTGCTCCTGATTTCTTTACAGCTGCCACTCGTGGTCCTTCATCCAAAGTGACATCAGAAGTCCTTGTCATTCCACTTTTGATTCCATGATCAGCAAGGCGTTTATCAACATATGTTGCTGCTTCCAACGTATATACTTTCTCAATGTTTCCTTTCGAAACCGCACCTGGATCACTACCGCCATGACCAGGATCTTGGATATAATCATCAGACATTTGAAATCCTCCTTATTTTTTGACAAAGAAAAACAACAATCCGATTGCTCCTATGAGGAACGAACCAATGATTGTTGTTGCTGCCCAGAATATAATTTTGTAGATCTTCTCAAAGTTCTTTTCGTGACTGTCAATCCTTTCAAGATTCAAATCGTCTAAACGATCAAGTCGATGATGGGCACTCTTTGCGCTTTGTAATGCTTCGAAGGATGTTTCTTTTACGTTTCCTAACTCGTTCATTTTAGTTTCTAACCGGGTTAGACTTACTAAAATCTCAATTTCTGTGGATTTTTTCATGTCTGTAGCCTCCATCCGTCCTTGACCTCCTTTACCCTTTAAATGATCTTATCTAAAATTACCCCTTGTAGAATCATCACTCTGTCATTTGCGACTGGTGAATAACTTGCTAAATGCGGCAATGGCTTACTCAAAGTCCCATTTGCTACATCAATGTCATAAATAACTTGAGGACGACCACTTACATACTGTGGATCAATCGTTGCAAATCTTGCTAAATTGTTGTTATCATCACCTTCTTTCGGTTCATTAAGTACGAACATCCTCGCGAAATCGTTCGGATTGATCATATCGTCACAACCCTTCGAAGTGAATGCTTCATCTTCCCATTAATATTTAACGGTAACGACCATGAAGTTTCGCTATACTTCCCTTTGATGCCAAGAGTAGAATATTCAAGCTCAATTACATCAGCATAATCATGCATAGGCATAATGCCAGTTTCAAAATCAATCTTCCCGTACACTTGAGATGCTTCAAAAGCAATTCGTTGAGTATAAGCATCTAGACTGACTTGATCAGCAATGTCATTGATTTCTCGATGATCTACGATTGTCCGGCCACGATTAACCGTTGATGTCACACTCAATGGATTATCGTTGGTATAGATTGAGAATAACGGCTCTTCTTCTGAATTAGTCCGAACCACTACCCATTTATTAGGGATATTTGAAAGGTCTAATTCTTCTTCTACACCTGCAAAAATAACGGATTGGTTATCATCTCTGTAGAAGTAATCTGGAGATCGCACAGCAGGACTTCGATATGTGTATGAAGTGAATACTCCATCAGCATTCACATGTAATGGCGTATAGTTAATCTCACGTAAGAGCTCATTTAGGATAAAAATCTTTTCTTTACCGGCTTCAAAATCCTTTTCGATCGGAAATACCTTGTCCGTAAACTCGATGTTATAAAATTCAATTCCAGCACTATTTAAGATACTAATGATTTCTTGATAATAACTGCCTCCAGCTGCTATACGGTACCTTGTTTCAAACTTATCTTCTTGAAGAATCAACAAACCATCAAATGCATCAATGCTGCGCTCTACATTCCGGATAATATCTTTTTTCTTTGGACTTGATAAGAGATATACACCTTGTGGAAAGTCCACCCATTGATTTTGAACCCATAGACGAACATAAGGTTTAATACGATCGTTTAGGAAATCAATTTCTCCCTTATCGATCAGCGAGAAATTAGCAGTCCGTTTGATAGTAGAAAGAGAATCCTGACGAACTTCACCATCTATAACTGTGTTTAGGTCACCGATCTTATTCAAATTCTTATCCAACAGTTCATACCTAAAAGAGAAACGACGATGAGGGCCATGTAAAGCCCTCTTAACCGTTTCTGCTGAAAGTCCATTTCTGGCTAATGATTGCATAAAAAAACCACCTTACAGTGTAGGTGACAAACTTTTTTTATAATCTTCATATTCCTGTTGGTAGATGCGCTTTAAAGTGCCAGGAATATAAGCACACTTTCCTTGTTCTACAATGTATCTGTATTTAGGATCTGTGGAAAGAAAGCCATATCTGCTCATTTTGCAACAATACTCCTGAGTAGATTCAAACCAATTATTCTGATCATAAGGATAGTTGGAAGATGTTGCTTCAACTGTTGTAGTTGTTTCTGCCATTATGCAATACCTCCATTCACTTTGCTTTCCAGTACAGTAATACGATCTTCATGCTTCATGACTTCTTGAAGCGTAAAATCATCTACCTGCTTCATATTCTCTGTATCCATCTGAGTATTTACGGACTGTGTTAGGGTGAAGTCATCAACACTCTGCATAGCATCTGTTACGTCTTTAAGTGCGGCAATAGCTTGTACCTCTTTTGTATTTTCCACACGCTTTTTGATTTCAATTAACTCTTTAGTAAAGACTTCATTGTTCTTCATTCCTTGAGCGATCAATGCATCTAGTAAACTCATAGCACTTCCTCCTTGTAGTCAATTCTAGTTAGATTTAAACTGGTGGATTCTCCCCAAAAGGCATCTTCAAGTGGGAATGTAACAAAAACACCGAAAACTTTCCTTCCTCTACCGTCACGGAAACAAACTACTTCTTGACTGTAGATGATACTTTCTAAAGCTTTACGCTCTTCAGCGTTTCTTAGCTTAATCGTGAAATCTACTCCGTACTCGGTAGAATCTTCCGTATCGATTACAAAGTTCTGCCGACCAGCAAACTTATGAAAAGCATGGTTTAGATTCCATGTTGAAGATCCTTTCTGTTCACCCATTAAAAAACGTTTAGAGGTGTTCTCCGCGTTACTGATCACATGAAGGTAAATGCCCTTCAGAGTTACGGAAGAGTTTACCAATGTGCTTTCTCTAAAGGTCCCGTTATCTCCATAGGCTATGACTCTATATTCATATACCTGGTCAGATGCAACCGTATAATCTGTATACGAATCGTTGTTTCCAAGATTATCAGCAATTCTTTCCCAGTTAACATTGCCAACCTCACGCCTGTAGAGGTCATTAGATGTAACAGTAGGTTCGGTGCCCTGTGGTACTGGATTACTAATGTTTATAGTTATAGTTCCAGCAGTCGAATGTACATCCGCATCCAAAACAGGCAATGCAGGCGGTGTATAAGAAACGTTGATATTTGAAATGGCTGCATCCGACCAAATACCTTCTGCACCTCGTACAAGTGTTTGAATTCTATAATCCGTGTTATTCTCAAGATCGATTCCAACCGTTACAGCCTTATTTCCACTGTTCACTTGTCCAGTAGTCCATAGAGTAGTAGAACCTGAAGCATTTTGAACATTAACCTGATAACCTGCTTGATCCACACTCGACCATTGAACCACTGGCTTAGATACTGGAACCACTGAACCGTTAACTGGCCCTGTGATGGTAGGCGTAGGTGGTTTATCTCCTGCAATAAACACTTGTAAAGCTGAATAAGGAGAAGGCAAACCTGCCTGATCATACGTCCTAACCTGCCATTCAACCGTTCCTTTTGGCAACGTTCCGGCTGGCATATCGTAATAGTTGTTGGTAGTGGCTTGTGTGACTGTATTCCATGTTGGTGAACCTTGCACTCGCCACTGTAGATCAAACTTACTTTGCGGATCTCCTGCGTTTGGATCATTGTGTAGCCATCCAAAACGAACAACTGAAGCTTTGTCTTTTGGCTCTCCTGAAGGACTTAATCCGGTTGGCGCTGTAGGTGCTTGGTTATGAACGATCGTAAATACTCCGTTTGAAGTATCCCACGGACCATAAGCTGAACCATCATAGGCTCGTACTCTTATTAACGCTGTGCTAGTTTCAGCTTCATTAATAAAGTCGTATGGATAAGACGTAGCTCCTGCAGCTGTTAAAGCTACAATGTCTTTCCATGCGCTGCCGTTGTTTGTTGATAATTGGATTTGGTATTGTAGGTTTGTTGTATACTCATAAATTGTAATTCTGTGGTCATAAGTTGTATTAATAGTCCAAGTGGTTCCTCCACTTTTAAAAACATGGGAACCATTCGCATAGGTGTTTGATGTAAGAGATAACGTCGTATTTGCACCAGAAACGTAAGAGAATATAATCGCATATCCAACTCCGTTTTGTAACTGATAAGGATTTGAAAATTTACAACTTACCCTTTTTTCAGCATTTGTCGTTCCTTCAGAGAAAGAGACACGTTCTGATAAAAGCAATGTACTTGGAACACCACCAACTAAACTATACAACTGTACATCAAACGGAGTGTTAGCAGTATAGTTATACAAAACGAAATCAACACTATCCATATAGAACGTTTTAGGGGCTAAGAAGGTTTGACCAGATACTTCCCCAGGATTTGTTGACCAAAGTGTTATGGTATTAATATGAGCGCCCGCGCCACCTGTATTAAGTACACCTGTTTCAACTTTATCTTTTGAAGCTGTCCACGCCACAGTATGACTACTATTCCACGTTTCTCCACCATTTGGTGCTGTAACTACTGGTGCTGTTGGCGGTGCGTTGTATGTTACTGTTAATGAAGGTCTATTTTGTAAAACGCCATCATCTTTACTTGCAAAGGTTAAACTTTGTGAAAAATTTTGAGGAGTTTCATTTATCTGCAACATAAAACCCGGGTTATTTGCTTGACCTGCATAAGCCGTAATATAGTTAATTAACCCCCCACCACTAAACGAATGTGCAGTTAAATTACTATTTTGAGGGTTTCCACTATATGTTGTTAATCCACTAGATATAGAACCCGGTTTATTATTCCATGTTACTGTGTTTTCATCCCAAAGGGCATTTAAAACATATGCATAGACTTTTTGAAAAACAAATAAATAGTTTTCACTTCCACCGTAACCTTTTAAATTTAGGGTTGCAGATATACCAACTGCTCCCACAGGAATTGTACTTAAGTCAAACATTGCCAATGCATTTGATTGATAGTATGTTCCTCCCACAGGTGGCAATCCTATTTGAAATGATGTGCCTAAATTGCTATTTGGACTTCCGGAATATACCCATGCATCTTTACCTGCGGTAGGATTCATTGTAATAGTTACAGTAGGGTCAACCTCAATCGGATATACAAGATTAGACGTATCAGCAGCGATGTTCAAAAGTACCTTATCATCAACCTCAGAAACACCTTGAAGAACATCACGCTTTGTTCCTTCAGCATCCATCAACCACATCGGCTGTATCTTCAGTTCTTGCGCAAGCTCACCTTGTACCTCAAAAGAGAAGTTAATCGGTGCTTTATCCGTTTTAAGGATGATTGTTTCCTTGATACCTTCAGGCAACAGTTCAAGTACAAGATCGGCATCATTCCAAACGTCAGGATAAGTAATCTTGTTTCCTTCTGCATACCCCTTTGAAACTGAAGCACCTACAGGAATAAACTTGAGCTTACTTGCACCCTTTCCGATTGAATAACCTCTTCTAATATTCCTTGGTATACGACACTCATAAGGAACTGCTAAACCTTGAAAATCATAGTTCTCACGGTTCAACCTGTTCTTTTTCTTATCTTTTGTGGCTTTGGCTTGCTGTTCATAAAATAAAGAATCCCCATCTTTAGCGACAGGGAAATCAATTTCATTGAAATCTGCTTCATCAAACAGATCAGTATTTATGTTATGAAGGTTTCCTGAAGCATCTTCATAATGGATGATTCCTTGGTGGATCTCCGTTGTGTAAGAGCCATCAAAGTTAATCCATGTCTTAGAATTTGGAGTACGCTTATTCAGCATTTCTCCGACTTTAAAGCTTTGTACTGGCATGGTTTACCTCCTTTCTAAAGGAAACTCCTTCACTTCTGTCGAATAATGGTAATTTGAAGGAGGTGAGAGTAATGACGAAAGCAGTAGAAGAAAAAAATAGTATCGATAAATATTCATTAAAAGCTATTACAATTCAACAATTAGGATTTCTTACACAAAAGTTTAATAAGATGAACATTAATAATGATTTCCAACTTCTTTTAATGACACAATTTGGATTTATTAAATGTGATTTAGAGTTAGAAATTCCTGAAGATGATGATTTTTTTACACCAATCCCAAACCAAGAAGATAGATATCAATTGAATTTATCCTATCTTTTAAAACAACGTAAAGAAGTCGTTAAGATGTTTGAAGAAAAAGGGCCAATTGAATTTGTTGATAACGGAACAACTTTAAGTCTTAAAAATGTATCTATTTTTAAAGATGACATGTTAAATCCAATTGCTCGTTTAGAACAAATGCTCGTTTTTGCTGATCAGATTTCCGGTCTAACTATAGTACCTCGAAATAACTAATCTAAATCCTAAGGTACTCGTAATTGGAGACCTTAGGATTTTCGGTTTGATTTCACGTTTTGTTTTAAATATCTGAAGATGTTCACAACATTATTAAACTCTTGCATTTCCTTAACTGAAACGGAAAGGTAGATATCACCATAAGTATCCCCTGACGTAGTAGATCCTCCTCCAGAAGAACCATTTAATGAAAGTGAATCACCTGATATATTTGGTAAAGCTGCTGATGCCATTTTAGACGACATATATTGAAGGCGTGACATAGTTTGATCCATACCTTGAATAAGTCCTTCACCAAGCATTTCACCCATCCACATGGTTTCTCTTGATGGGGAATGAATGTCTAATGCCTGCTGAATGGTTTTCTTTACAGCATTTGCGATATCTCTCGCCTGCTTTAGTAAAGGTCCTGTCATCTGGCTTAGACCATCCATTAAACCTTGAATGGTATGATTACCAATCGTCTTCATAGAGCTGTTCATGATGTTTAATTCGTTTTCTGTACCTGTTCGAATCTGGTTGATTTTAGCCAACCACTCATCCTTGTACTTCGTGAGTTCAATCTCCGTTTGCTTTCTCAACTCTTCAATCTTGATTTGAGTATCTGTTTTTAACCCTGCAAGCTCATCTGTTGCTTGAGTCCTGGCTAGTGCATTTTTTTCCTTCCACAATGCTGCATATTGTTGAAGCTCCTCGTCAGTTAAAGAATTTAATGCAGCGATCTCAGCATACGCTTTAGGACCCATCTCTCTTAGTTCTGCGAGTAGTCCCTCATCAATTCCTTTTGCTGCTAGAGATTTGATGTTATCTGCCCATTCTGCGAAAGTAGAAACCTGACCTTGAAGGTTTTCAATAAGTTTCTGGCCACTTACTTCACTGCTTTTATTAATTTCATCAAAGATTCCAGCAAACGAATACAAAGCACGAGTACGATCGGTAACAGCTTTGTTGTACTCTTCTGTTAGCTTTTGCTCACCTTCGATTAATCGTTGTTGAGATGCTTCAATTTTTGATGTGTACTCCTCATTGATCTTCATCAAGTCATCATGAATTTGCTTTTTCAAACGATATACTTCACGATCAGCCTCTGCTCTTTCCTCCGTACCCTTCTTATAACGAGATTGTACTTCTTGCCATTCTTTTAATTCTTGAGCCAGAGACAGTTGATTGTAGTATTTCTTCTCATCGATCCACTTCTTCTCTTTCGCAAAAGCTTCAGCGTTTAGAGCATCTAACGCTTTATTTAAAGCGATTTGAGCTTGAACCTTTTCTGTAGTCCCATTCTTAAACGTAGTAAGAGCTTGTTTCCAGAACTCTACCTCTTGCTCAAGAGACATACGGTTTAAGTTCTTTTGATTTGATACGTATTCTTGAAGTGCCTTTAATTTCTCCGCACTAATTTCCTTTTGTGATTTAGCAACATCAGCTTTTTCCTTGGCTGAGATTTTAGCTCTTTCTTCAGCTGCATCTCGTTCTATGTTGTTGATCTGGATCTTCTGAGATAGAGTTAATCCTTTTTTCTGGGTAGCTGCCTTCTTTTCAATGTCCGCGATCTTTTGATTCGCATCACTTGTTACTTTTGCGCGTTCAGCATTCGCATTTTTATGGATGAGTGCAATTTCATTTGCTGATGCAGAAGTAACGGATTTGATAATAGCATTAAAGGCTTTTAAACGGTCTTCAGAAATCTTAATAGGACCTATAAAGTCAGGGATAGCAGCTTTAGCAAGTTCAACTGATGCTTTTGTTATTGCTCCAGCTTTATCTCCAAGTCCCAGTACAAGACCTTCACCAACATTTTTCCCAATCTCTCTTGTAACTCGGGAAGGTGAATGAATATCGAGTACGTTTTTCAATGTCTTTTTAATGCTATCTGCTATGTCTTTCGCTTTCTTAACAAGATCTTTTCCCTTATCGGTTATCCCATTAATCAGACCTTGAATGACATCTTTACCGATTTGTTTAAGATTAATTCCCTTAAAGAAGCTCATAATAGATTTCCAGATTTCAGTGATCTTATTTTGAGCATCCGTCATTCCTTTTGATACGGATGACTTTATGTTTTGAAAACCTTCTGACACACTGCTTTTTATACTGGATAACGATGAAGTAAAGAATGACTTAATCCCCTGCCATATAGAAGATATGGTACTCTTAACTGCATTGAACACACTTGAAGTAGTTGACCGGATATTCTCCCACGACGCAACTACATAACCTTTGATTGCTGAAGCAGCTCCTGAAAAGATTTTCTTTAATCCTTCCCATATGTCTCTTAGTGCATTTTTCATGTTTTCAAAAATCGCTTTGGAGTCATTTTTTAAGGCATTAAAGTCACCAGTTACAAGATCCACTATTAGTAAAACTGCACCCGTGAAAATATTCTTAATCAAATTCCAAACTCCACTGAAATACTGCTTTAATCCATCGAATAAGGTTTTAAGTCCATCTTTCATACCCTTATAAATGTTCATGATTCCATTTACAAAAGGTGTGATGATCTTCATAACGTTGCTAACGATCGTGTTCCAAGTGTTTGATGTTGTTTGCTTAATAGAATCCCAGGTCTGAGATAAAGTTGACTTGATATTGTTCCATGTTTGCGTGAGAAATGAGGTAATGTTCCCCCACACAGAACTGAAGGTTTGTTTGATGGATTCAAGAACAGTCCCAAACCAAGAAGATAGCGATCCCCAAACTTCAATGGCTTTAGCTTTTATTTCATCCCAGTTTTTATATATTGCAATTCCTGCGGCAACTAATAATCCGAATGCAACCACTATTCCAGCAACGATACCTACAAGTGGTAATAAACCGATTCCTGTAGCAGTAGCAGCTGCAGCTAAAGCGGTGAATATCGGTGCTATTATTAATAGTAATCCAATTAATATTCCTACTGCGGTAACAACTGCGGTTATAGTTGCCGCTAATTTAGGATTCTCAGAAACCCATATTGCAATCTGTGCAACAAATTCTGCAATTTGTAATAATAATGGCTCTAGAGCTGTTTTTAAATCCGCTATTGCCTGTTGCAATTGTATAGCAGGATCTGCATTTAGTGCATTCATTTGCTGATTCAGACTATCTGCATTTTGTTTTGTTTTATCCATTGCATCAGCTGTGCCTTGAAAAACAGATATCATATTTTGTCCTTGGTCTTCCCACTTAGTACCAAAAACTGTAGTTGCTATCTCATTTCTTAATGCTTTATCCTCAATACCGTCTAACCAGGTAGCTACTTCACTCATAGCCTTAGCTCCAGCATCGCCACCTTCAGTTACAGCTTTCCCCCACTTTTGAAATTGATCGACCGAAAGACCTGCATCTTGTATTAATGGTTTTAAGGATTTAGGAATCTCTTGACCAAACGTAGACATCTGAATCCTTGCTTCTTTAACACCATCGTTTAAATTATCAATATTCCATGTCTTAGTATTTATCCCTTGTTCAAAAATGCTTTGTATCTCTTTAACCGAAAAGCCAGCATCCTTCATTTGCATTCCGTATTCTGCGATGGTATCTAATTGTTCAGGTGGAAAACCCGCTTTTAATAATGAGTTTATAAGAGCTATGGCTTCTTCATTGGTCGCTCCTATACCACTAGCAACTTCATTTGTCTCTTGAATCAGTTCGGTAAAATCAATCCCCGCAAATGAGCTAGCGACTACACCAGCATATTTGACTACCGCTGCATTAGATTCATCACTAGCATTTTTATTGAGAGTCCATTGCCTTCTTACTCCCTCAAGAGCAGCCTCTCCCTCAACCCCATAGGCTTCAATACCTTTTATTGCATCTTTTACCGTTTTCCTCGATTCTTCCGGGACATCAAAGGAGATATCAATCTTAGTGTCAATTGATGATGTATCTAAAGCACTACTTATAGTGCCTGCTATTCCACCTCCGGCTACCAAAGTACCAGCTAAACCTTCAAGTGCCCCGCCTAAATCATTAACCGACTCTTCTGCATCTTTGGCATCTTTCTTTAAGCCTTTTAGAGGTGCACCATTATTTACAGATGCTAAAGAGCTCTTCAATTTACCTAGTGAACCTTCCGTAAATTCAATTTCTCTTCGGAAAGCTCTATATTGCTGTTCAGTAATATCCCCTTTTTTAAATTGCGCTTGCACCTGCTCCTCAGCATCTTTCAATTGTTTTAACTTATTACTTGTTACTTCCACCTGATCAGCAAGAAGTCTTTGTTTTTGTGCTAATGCTTCAACATTACTCGGATCAAATTTAAGTAAACGTTCCACATCTTTTAATTCTTGTGTAAGAGATATGCTTTTCTTCGTTACGTCCGACATTGCTTTTTGTAAGCCGGTAGTTTCTCCACCTATTTCAATTGTAATTCCTTTTATTCTTTTATCAGCCATGTTCTCACCTACCTTTATTAGAAGGAATCAAAGTCCGTTTGATTTGCTTTTCGGGACTTTTCATTAGCCGGTTTGTTCATTTCTAAGTTTTCATAGATAAAATCTAAGCACATACCAAAGGTCATTTCTTCTAGATCCGCATGACTTAACCCGCTCTTTCTACATAAAACAAGGAACGTCTCTGTTGAGATTAATTCTCCCGTTGACGTTCCTTCATTAACATTCTTTTCTTCTATTTTTTTTTTCCTTGAAGCGTTACTGAGATCATTTCAGACAACTCAGGAAGTATTTCCATTAAAGGAAATGTTTCAAAACCATCTAACCATGTAATGGGGTCTTTTATACTCGGATCTGCTGTTTTGGCCAAAGTCCAAGCAATATTATAAAAGACCTCGAAATCAATCTTTTCAAGGTCCTTTGGTTTGATGTTTTTTGTATCTAATTTTCCGAGAGAATCTAATTTCATTATCTCCGCAAGATAATCCTTTTGAAATTGCGCTTTGAATCTCAATGGAGTAGCTGCAGTACTTTTAAACCGAACTTCTTTATTATCAATCGTTAACGTTTTTTCCAAACTGCTTCACTCCTTAAACTGTTTTCTCGTATACAGCTGTATACCATGCATCGTAAACACCAGCTGTTGTATCAGCTGTTGTAGAAACTTTAATCAGCTCATCTTCTGGACGAGGTGCAGCCACAAATGTAAGCTCTGTTGTCCCTGGTTCTACAGAAGTACTTTTCGTTGCTGATCCCATACCAGGTCGAGTAACAGATACATTATATAAGACATGGCGAGTGGCTTTCTGATCACCATCAAATTCAAACAACAAAGCAATCTTTTTTGGTTTAGCTGAGCTTTTTTCACTTAACACCTTATCTACAGCATCTAGCTCTTCTCCTAAAACGTCTTTACGGAATGCCTCCGTGATATTAGCTACTGTAAATGTTCCGTCATATCCTTGGTTTGATGCAGAAGTATAATACAAAATATCATCTGCATAAAAGTCAGCTTGTTCACCCTTTGGCTCCAATGTTAATGCTGTAGCCCCTGGGAATTTCACAGGGGCACCATACGTGTATGCTCCATCTGTTCCCTCAGTAATTACTGCATAACGTGCATTCTTCAATCCAAATACAACTTTGTTTTCCAATTAAATCAACCTCACTTCATATATTTTTTGAAATAGACTTTGTGAATCAATGAAATTTTCATTAGTTTCATAAGGTATCTCGTTTCCGTCAAGAACAGATTCAAGTTTACTTTCCGCAATTAAATCTTTGTTCTTTGTATAAAGCTCAATTTGAATGTTAGGGTACTTCTTATACACACGGTTATCTGCAAATAGATTTGTTGAGTATACTTCCAAATAACAGATATACGGAGGGTATGGGACAGGATTTTCAGGTGTACCCTTAAAATGTGAATAAGTAACTGGATAACCAGTTTGATCAAGAATGGCTTTTAATTCTGCTAGTGTCATGGTTTAATCGCCTTCTCTACACGTTTCACATATTCATCAACTAATCTTTCTTCCACTGGTCTTATGTGTACCTTAGGTGAGACACGACCACCACCAGCTTTCACATGACCATACTCCAAAAGATGAGTAAGTTGATAATCAGTTTTGTTGTGAATCACAAAGTCTTGACCAATCTTTTTCCTTGTCCATCCTTTACGGTAGTCACCGGTATCCTCAGGACTATTCTGTTTTAACAAAGACACTCCATCTCTTGAAACTTCATCTTTTGCCTCAACTAGATCTTCTTCAACAGAAGTTGTATAAAGTTTAATTTGTCTTGCAATCTCTTTTTCTAAATCTGCAATTTTAACCACCGGCTCTCACCTCACAATAAAGCTCGGTAAGACCATCAGAACGCAAAAACGTTCGATAGACAGTAAACTTTTTCTTGCCATGTTTAACTTCAATCTCCTGATCGTACTCATCAGAATCCACAACAAGTGTACATTGTGGTATACGGTCATTTTGCCCCGCAGCGGAGAATTCAGCTCTCGAAACACTCATTTCAGAACAGAATATTTGTCTCTCTACTTCCTGTTCTTCTATAGGTTGACCTAGTTCGTCTTTAACGGTTGTGACTGAAACTAAAAAGCACACATCATCAAGAGATATGTGCTCATTGTTTCCAAGAGAAGATTTAAGTGACGGCATCAGCAGTCCCCGCCTTCTTTATTACTCTATTATTAATCCTGATTTGAAGATTACGAGACAAAGGGACATTTTCTTGACGCTTCCTGTAACTCCATGCTGAATAATCAACGACAAGCATAATGTCGTCATCTTCCGCGAAGTCTAAAACAATTCCAGTACGTTCGATCTCGTTTTGCGTACTGTTAAGATGCTTTTTAAAATATGTGTCTCTTAGATCATGTGTAATACCTAAATCAAGCTTTAACAGACTTAAGCATGTGGATTGAGTTTGCTCATCCATTCATTACTCACCTTCTTTTAGAAGACCCTCAATATGGTCGATTACCCCTTTGCGATTCTTATCTTCCTTTTCTATGGCGAGTAAGTTATTTAACTTTTCTTTACCCATGTCGGATAAAATTGATTTTCTAATCGCATCGACATTTTGAGTTAGCAATTGTTCAACTTCAATCTCTTCTGGAGAAAGAGGAATTGACTTCTCTAGATAACCTTTCTCTTGAAGAAATAAAATACGCTCTTCATCATCTGATTGATAAAGAGCGCCAACAGGAAAAACTTTCTTTGTGTTTTTATCCTTGAATCTTTTCAATACTTTTATTTCCACAATTATTCACCTTCCCTTTCATAGTGTTATTTTATACTTCAGGAGTTGCTTCATTTGCTTCATCAGGTGCGAATGTTACAGATGTTGCAGGTGCTGCACCCATAATGTTCATTGCTACAAATCCGTTACCGGAAATAGGTCTACCATCATAACGAGCCGTCCCTTTGTATACAGTATTATCTTGAATAAATTGTACATGTTCAGAAACTGCGAAAGTAGATCCTGCTCGTTCTGCCAAGATGTAGTGAGATCCGTAACCACCTACGATGTCTCCATCTTTCATAAACGGAAGAATTTCTATATCCCCACCAATGATCGGCATTGAGTTATTAACACTTGCTACGATTGCACCAGCTGCATTAAATGTAACTAGTTGAGCTTGCAATTCTGTAAAAGTTGTTTCATTCATAGCCCAAAACTTTGATCCATTACCATAATTAGCTTTTGCATTTCCACTTTTTCTAATTAAGTTTGCAAAAAGTTCAGCAGGCGTGTCACCGGTCACTTGTCCAACATTAGAACTAGAAAGATTTGCCCAAGTTCGTTCATTGTTACCCCAATAGGAAGGTTTAGCAGTTTCAGCAAGACGTGTTACAATTCCTACAGGCATTTTAACACCAGTTCCGTATAGAATTGCTTTATCTACCGCCAATCCAATTGCTTGGCCAAGCGCATCGAACACTTCACTACCCAAGTTGAAATCAGAGTCTTCCAACTGTGCATTACATACCGGAATATAACCACCGACTTTGTATCCATCCATTTGCAATTGATAGAATTTAAGGTCTAGCTCATTTAAGGAAGCACACGCTTCTGTCCAAACAGCTTCAGGAATATCTCCCACAATGTTCATTCGTGAAGTACCACCAAGTGGTTTTAAGTTTACCTTACTGATTAGTTTTGAATAACGATGTAAATTATCTCGGATTAAACCCAGAATCACATCCGGAATACCCAAATTGCCGCCTTCTACAGCTCGCATTTGCATGGATTCTGTTTTAAAACTGCGTTCTCGAATGTTAGTTAAGAATGTCTTAACCTCTTCTCGCTTAACCATTTCCATAGCTGCAGATCGTTCCATTCCTTTAAAGAAACCTTTATTTACTTTCATACCTACTACCGCCTCACTTCTTGTTTGGGATTGTTGTTGATTAGCCGAACGATTCTCTGTATTTGAAGGTGCTTTGGTGTTAAGGTCCTCTAATTCTTTTTCGAGGTCTTCAATTTCACTTTCTAAGGTGGATTTCTTTTCATCCACATCTTTTTGCTCGTTTTCCAGTGTAGTGATTGACTCTTCAACCGTGTTAATTTCTTCATCGGTTTTCGCCTCACTTAGAGCATTTTCTAATTCCTTTGAACGTGTAGCAAATCCCTCTTCTTTAATCATTAGATCTGCAAGAGTTGACTTTCTTTGTTCAATTTTCTTTCCTAGCATTAATTGTTTTAATGACATTGTTTTAGCCTCGCTTTCAAATTGTGTTTTCTTTGTTCCAATTGTCGTTGCTGATGTTGCTGAACTTCAGCCTTTCGAGCTTGAACACCCGTCTCCTCATATGCAGGAAATGTAACGACTGATACTTCATGTAAATCGACCTGTGTAATGGTCCATTTTACTGTTCCATCATCACGCCATTCCGTTTCTTCAGCACCAATATTGAACCCAAAAGAGCATTGATCTACATCTCCGCGCTTTACACGTTCATACAAATTTACTGCGTCTGAATCGGCAGCATTGATTTTAACGCGTCCCCAAAGTCCATGACTATCAGCTTTAAGTTCCAACGTCCCAGACTTATTCCTACCTAATACAAGGGTAGTATCATGATTAATGAGTGCTCTTACATCATTGCCAAGGGTCCCATCAAAAGCTCCTGGTGCTAATTCTTCAAAAGCTCCTGGCCACAATTCAGTAGCACCGTTAAACACTGCAAAATATCCTTCAATATACATCTCCTGTGATTCTGGTTCTGCTCTAGTTTTGAGATCAGTTTGTAAACTTCTTGTTTGCCGGCTTTCTCTACTCACCTTCTTTCTCACCTCCTTGGTTTAATTTCTTTTGATCACCAATCATGCCAGCTGGGATGTAGTTTTCCAAGATGACTCTTTCATTTAATCCTTCTAATGGTGATTGTCCTAACCAATCTCGGACCTCATTCCCAAGCATTAATCCGCGTACATACATATTTCCTCCAACCTCTGCAAGTTCTTTAAGATCATAGGCATATAATGATCTTGGATTAAATTTAAAATAAAGATCGGGGGCAAATAGTAGTTTCCGGGTGAGTTCCTGTTCCATCCCTTTAGAAAAGGGTAATATCTTGGAGTTTATGAAGCTGTTGAACTCATCCTTGTCAAAGTCACCGACTCCAACAAAAAAAGCCGGCACTCCAATAAGGCCCGCTACCGTTCTTTTATCAATTTGTACTGCATCATTTATTGCAAGGTCATTTAAAGATAATGGTTTTACTTGATCCACCTTAACCAAATCAGCCGGAATAACCCAAGGCTTACCACCTTCTGTATCAGAAACATACTTTTTAAGGATTTCATCTCGTCCTTCTTCACTGGTTAATTCTTCAGCCATAGAGTCCACAGCAATGATTAATGGTGGTTTCCACTTTTCAGACATAAAACTATTTTTTGTCTTCGTTGCCTGCTTTAAATTGTTTACAATTTCTTTTAATACTACCTGATAACCTCGTCCGATGTATGGACGCTCTGGATCTGGATTAATAATGAAATGAAGAATCTCATCATGGTTATACGTTTTTCCTTGATAAATTACTTGATATCCTTCGGGTGTATCTTGAAAGGATACTCCTGACGGTTTAAGTGGTATTAAGTCATCAATTAAACCGTTATTCGTTTTAGGGTAAACCACACTATTGCCTTTCCCATCAAGCAACATGCTATAGACGATGTTATAGATCCATGCTTTTCTAGTCATAAGACTATATGGGTTAATATCTATTTTTCGAGACAATGCATTTCTTACTCTAATATCCCCATCATCTGTATTTTGCATAAGGTGAATTGTCATTGTGCTGATTAAATCAGCTATTTTATCAACTGCCATTCTAACTTCAGGATTATCAGAAAGTCTGGTGTAACCTGAAACACTTAGTGATCCATCTTCACCAGTCATAAATAATCCTATAGATGATAAAGAAGACCTTTTTTTTCTTTTGTTTCTGTTCCAAAATGCCATTTTATCACCCACCTTTCAGCCATTGGCTTGCACTATTAGACTTCTCGATATTCTCAAGCATTCGAATCGCACCAAAAACAGCCGCATCAAAAATATCAATTCTGGTCTCATCCATTATTTTTTCGTATTGAATCATATCATCAGTCTTTTCAATAGCTGCCACGTTCTGTACACAGTATTCAAATGCAGAAGAATGAAGATAATAAAACTTCTCATCTTTCGCTTTCTTTTCAATTCTTCTAAAACCCTCAGATTTTTTGTAGAAATACTGGGGCTGATCAATAATTTTAAAACCTTTCTTTTTCATCTCAACAAAGAATTCTCTGGAGAACTTTCTGTCAAAACCAACTTGCTTTATTTTAAAGCCCCTTTGTTTCATATTCGCAAACCAATTTACAATGTCGGAATGGTTAACAGTAGCTGTGTTACACATGTCCAACCAACCTTCATCTTTCCAACCAAAGAGGGGAATGTTGTCATCCTCTGCTTTCTGAACTGCCGCCACTATTGGGAACCAAGCGTGAGTTATAGCAATATCAACTCCCTTATAAGTTCCATATAAGGCAGCTGCTGTTAAGTCATGCATCTTGGATAAGTCCGCTCCACCATACCAATCAATATTTAGCTTAGCTAAATCTTTCAAAGTCCATGAATATTTACGATCTGAAATTTTAAATTCTTCAACATTGAAATACGCTTTGATTGCTGCTGTAAAAATGTTCATTGATTTAGCAAGGAAATCTTTTCGTTGTTGAGGATCATTTTGGGCTTGAAGAGCATCATTCATGATGTCATCTGGACGAATGGAAACACCGTATGCCGGATTAGCCTTCTGATGCTCAATAGGATTTGTGTAATCTACATTTCCTTTTTCGTCTTCATCCGCTTTTGCTATAAAAACAAAATATGCTTCATCTTTAACCGTTCCATCAAGTATCTTTTTGCAATACTGCAACCTCTGATAGCAGAAACTCGTCATGTCATCTCCAGCAGTGGTAATACCAATCATTAATTTATTGGTATACGCCTTCATTGCTTCTTTGATGATATTGTATTGTTTCGGAGTTTTATAGGCATGTAGTTCATCTGCTATAGCGATGTTACAGTTCAATGAATCCTGTTTGTCTGGGTTGGCAGCTAATGCTTGAATATAAAGCGATCCATCACCAAAGTCACCTGATATAGAGTGTTCCTGATTATTATCAATGACTCGAAAGTTTTCCTTTTCTCCCATTTGAGCCAAGTTGAAGTTGATGAAGTTAAAGCTTTCTAACGATTGTTTTAAAGCAGCCGCAACAATATACACTTTACTACCGCTTCGTCTATTTAAGATTCCTAGTGCCCAAGCAAGTGCAGCCGCAAAACTTGTTTTAATGTTTTTTCGAGGAATAAAAATAAACGCCTCCTTGAAGCGCCTCATCTTTGTTCCTTTATGGAAAAAACCTAACAAATTATAAACTTGGTATTTGTGGAAAGGTTCTAGCAAAAATGGAGTTCCTCTTAAGGGAGTACCATCAAGCATCTCACCTTGTGCATGAACAAATGTATTTTCTATGATGCCAATAACAAATTCAGCGTCTTTAGGATCGAAATCATAATCAGGATTCTCTAGATCCTTTAGAAATCGTTGGCAACCTTGAATCTGTTCTTTGTTAGCAACTTTAGTTCCATCCACAATACTGTTAGCAAAATTCATTACTGTTTTATAGTTCTTATACTTTTTCATCTTAAATCACTCAATGCAGAAGCTAATTTGCTACTTTTCTTTTTAGTTGTTTTCATTTCATCATTAATTCTTTTCAATCCTGCTGGTGTTAAGCCGAGTGTATTTTCATGATTTATCATATCTTTTCTAATTGTTTCAATAGCCAGATATGTTGCAGTCTTTCTAACATTTGTCACGCCAGCATTGTTGGTATACTCCTCAGTTGTTTTACAACCTTCTTTAAAAAAATCTTTCATCATAAGATCATACTGAAATCTCATTTCAGAATACGTTCGAATGGTTGCTTCGAATTGAGATCGATAAGTCCCGACATCTTTCATGTCCTGAATGACTTGTTTCATGATTTTACGAATCTTTCGTTCTTCGGGTGTTATGGCCAAGTTTTTGCACCCCCTTTTTATGAAAAAGTCGCTCTATTGGAAAAACCTCCCCCCTCCGGTCCCCAGAGACTTTATTTAACTAAAGTTAAGTAGGGGGGATATTTAAATTACCCAATCCTAGGTTTGCCACTCGGTCCTTCGTTCTCTCTCATTGCATCCAATACAACATAAGATGAACGTTGCAGTGCTTCTGCTGCACCTAAGTGTTCAATGATTGCTAAGTTATTCCTTACAACTAATTGAGCTTGAGGTGATGGATCATTAACGATCTTGTTAATCTTCTGTGATACTTCCTTTTTAACTTGAGCCAATAGTTCTTCTAGCTTCCAACCATTATGGTTCTCGCTACCCATTAATATAGTTTTACCTTCCATTGCTTTCACTCATCCTTTCAATCTTTTCTCTCCACCATTCACCAAGAACAGTGAGCTTATCAGTTATACGATCGTGCATCTTATCGTGACACCTGCCACAAAGACTTAATAGATTAGTACTTAACAATCTTTGTTCAGGTCTTTCCAGTAATGGATGGATATGATGTACTGTTGTTGCCTCAGTGTTCTTGCCATACCGTTTACACTCCTGGCACCGATACTCATCACGCTTTAACACTGACTCACGTTTGTTCTTCCAACGTGAGGACTTATAAAAGCTCACCGTGTCTCACCGTATTGATTGAATTGCCTACCCTTACTCATCTTCTCCTGCTGATCTTCTAACTCTTTCAATGCAGCAGTAGCTTTCTTTGCTTCACGTGTTACTGCCTTTAGACCGGTTAGAGCTTCTGAACAATCCACATTAATTCCAATTAAAGTTTTACTATTTGAATTATCGATACCAGCAAAGGCGTAAAAGCTCATATGCTCTCCGCAATCTTTGCAACTTCTTCCATCTTTTCTTGGGTTGTTTGGCAAGATGATTTCTAACCTTCCACAACCTGAACACTTATAAAGTTCACCTTTGTTCGACTCACGCTTTTCAGCCATGTCACAACAACTCCTTCAGATTATTTACACAACAAAAAACAGCAACCGAATGGCTGCTGTCTTAAAGGGAATTTATTTGGCGCTATGCCATAATACAACAATAACATGGATATATTTAGAAATCGTCCGTAAATCGTTCGCGAAAAGTTCGTAAATCGTTCGTATATTATTTTTGAGAATTAACGTATCTTTTTATCATAAGTTCATGTTGTTCTTTAATCTCTATCTCTTTTTCTAATTTATTATATTCTTCTTGAATTTCATTAAGGTTTAACAAAGCAGGGTCAACATATCTTTCCTTAAATTCACTTTGGTATTCGAAAGGGTTGTTATTATTTTTATAGATGACTTCTGAAGCATGATGTCGTGCGCTTGCCACTTCTAATTTTATTGAAAGTACCTTTAGCTCTTCTTTTAGATTACGAATTTGTAAAGCTACATCTCCAACCCAATTCTCCATATCTTCTCTTACAAAATCTCTTTCTTCATTCATTTTCATAATCCCCCAATTTTCAAATTCTGTTTTCGTCTTTATTATAAATTATTTAGCTCTAATAATTTCCTTTTATTTAAAAAAATTCTATTTTGTATTATTTTCTTATGTCTTGAGTTCTCTACAATACATAGGGAAGCAAACTCACTACCTCGCGCTTTTCCTTACAGCTGTCTGCATTCCCTATAATTATTGCATATGAGTTTTAACAATTGTTTTTGTAATGAACTCAATAAATCATAAAAAAAGAAAGTGAAGCTTATATCTTTAACTTTTTCTGTAATGTATTGAGATCATCCTGGAGAATACCGATGTATCTCATTGTAATCTTAGGATGGGAATGATTTAGCATTTCTTGCAGTGCTGCCACATCTCCATGTTGTTTATAGAAGTGGTATCCATATGTTTTTCTCATGGAATGGCAACCAATACGTTCTAATCCAAACTCTTCTGCGATCTGTCGTAAAATTATGTACGCCATGCTCACTGTGATTGGTTTATTCTTCCCTTGTCGGCTTCTAAACAGATACTCGTTCTTATGCTTATCTCTCACATAATTTCTCACAGCTCTTTTCAATTCATTAGGCATAAACACCTCTTTTGGTTTACCGGTCTTACCTTCCTTCAAATATATACTCCAGCCTTCCACATCTCTCACTCGAAGCTTCAAAATATCTTTGATTCGAAGACCTGTATTAATGCCTAAAAGAAAGAGAATATAATTTCTTTCACTTGTTTGCTTCAAATACTCTTTTATCTCTTGTATAAGATTTTTATCACGGATTGGAACAACAATGTTCAAGCGCTTCTCACCTCTTTCTTCTTATAAACTTCTATCTTTAATGCAAAAGCTAATCTCAACATGGCTTTACCTTTTAATGAATAATACATCGTCTTCCCTATTCCGAGATCCATCCAGATGTCAGGATCGTAACCTGTAACTTGCTGCATGTATCGATTTACGATGATAAACTTTTCGTCTGGTTTTAATGCTTCTACAGCTGCATGAATTTTATTCAAAAAGCTATTTCTGTAACGTTCGAAATCAGCTCTTTCAATGGCTACCTCTTCTGTCTTACTATGAAACTCATTCGTATTACTTGGAGGAATGAGCGAATATGATGCTGTTATTTTTGGTGAGCAATCCACTGGTAATGTAACTAATAGCTCACGATACTTCTCCAGAATCTCTTCCACTGCCTTCCTCGTTGCTTTTGGATTCACTTCAGGTAGATAAAAATTCATTTGATTCTTCATATATTCATTCCTCCCTTTATTTATCTTTGGCGGATTGCGCCATTTCTTCTAGAATAAGTAGGTCTATGTTTACCCATTAGTTCTTCAAAATCTTTTGTACTCAATTCACTATCTCTTTTCGGCTTTGGTTGCTGCTTCTTGGTTGGAGTGTTCTTTTTTGACCAGTTCTTTAATTGGCTTTTAAAATTACTCATATTGACCTCCCTAGATTGGTAACAACAGCCGAACCTTTTAGGTAAGGCCCTTTTACCCCTTTATAAGAAACAAAAAGAGAGCACTAATCAAAGCAGTGGCATCTGCTTATTGATTAGTGCCCTCGGTTTTTCCGACAGGCTTTATTTAATTTTGAAGCTCGATTCTAATTTACCACCTAATGGTTTTCCGTTTTCCCATGTAATAATCTGTTTACCAAACCCATCTACCGGCTGTGGCACTTGCTTCAATACTCCATCTCTTACTACATACGTTGCATTATGCATGAGATCTACGGCAGCAGTCATATTTTCTGTAATTATACCTTGCGTTTTCATCCCGGCAGCCCCCTATAAATGTTATAATTTAGGTACCAAACACTTGCTCGGGTTTCAACGCCTTGAGCTCTTTTTTATTTATTGAGCTTTATCAACGTAATGTTCATGAACCTAAAATCAAAACTTCTTCCATTGTAGGTTCATACATCGTAACTTCTACGGTTTCATCTATATCAGTTTGAAAGACAATATCATAGTTAGGTCTAAAACCATCAGTACTGCTACAGCCCATTGATTCAATAGTTCCGCAAGTGCCTTTTTTGATTACAAGATGTTCGATTACCTCTCCATCATCATCGTATTTCCAAACATCAAAATCCTCTTTCACTTCTACATTTTCAACATTTTCATATTTATAATCCATTTTTATTTCCTCCTTCCTGCACATAATGTTTCGACTAAGCTATAACAAACTTTTTAGTAAAGGATCCTACAGTTGTTAATGCGTATTTAACCCCATCCTTTGTTCGCCCGATTTCTAAAACTGTTCCCTTCTCAGTGATGATGTCGTGAAATGGCGATTTACGATGTTTGAAAATATGATCTTCCCCTACCTTCATTTGTACATCTCCTTTCAACTTTGACTAAACGACCGTTATCTTCCCTTGAAATTCCAACAATAGTTTGTCTTTCAACCGAGGTGCCAAGTGTAGATCGGAATATCCGCAATTATCCTCAAGGTCTATAAACTTCTGAAACTCTTCTGGAACACACCCTTTTGTTATGCGAATCCAATGTGACATTGGAGATATCTCTTTAGCTATCAATTCAGGCACAAAGTCATTGTTTTCGATGAAGTCATCAATTGTTGACTGGTACAAAACATTTACCTCCTACATGCTGCCTCTTTTATTCTTGGATAATCGTCTTCCCAACGTCTCTTCCATTCTGCTTTAGCTGTCTCGTCATTTCCTGAGCGGATAAGCTCAATAAGCTTTTTAAGCGGTAACTTTTCATAGACAACTCGTTTCATCAGTAACCACTCTCTTGCCTTTTGTGATTCACCTTGTTCTTTTCAAAGTATGCTTGTTCAATTTGATGATCCGTGAATCCAAGCATTTTCCCTAAACCCAAGTAACAAGACAACACATCATCATATATGGCCATCAATTCTTCTCTGTCATCTGCTCGAGTAGAAACATCATACATTTCGCCGATTGTGTAAAAAAGATAATTAAACTGAGATGTAACATCTACATGCTCTGTTGTATACATTACAGGTTCATCTTGCATTTCTAACTCGATCCCAACTTCAAGAACAAAATGGAGTCCATCAACATATTCTTCAAGCAATTTTGGTCTCGGTTTTTGGTCCTTACTCCAGAACTTCCAAGTTCGTTGTTCGTTCGCGCATTCTCCTAATTCCACTTGAGTTGCTAAAAGTAGTTTTCCAAACCGATCCGGCTCGTTATATGCAATTCTGCTTCTTAATACTTGCTGGGTTTCAAATAACTTTTTAAAGTTCATTTACCTTTTCCCCTTTGGTCTTTGGTCACGATGAGCAAGTACATAAGTTTCCCCACTAATCATGATTACTGTCGGAATATCTTTTTTCACCTTTTTCACAGTTACAACCGGTCTATAGCGCGAGTTTACTTCTCTTTTTTTCATGGTTAGAAGGGTAGATCGTCATCTGAAATGTCGATAGGATTACCTTCATTTGCAAATGGATCATCATTAAAATTTGGTTGTTGCTGATACTGCTGTTGCTGCTGTCCCATGTTTTGAGAACGATTGTTGTTGCCTTTTGGTTCCAAGAACTGAACACTTTCGCACATGACCTCAACTACATAAACACGTTGTCCCTGACTGTTTTCATAGGATCTGGTTTGTAATCGTCCGTCAACACCTGCAAGAGATCCTTTCTTTAAGAAGTTAGCCACGTTTTCTGCCGGCTTTCTCCAGACAACACATTGAATGAAATCTGCTTCTCTTTCCCCATGTTGGTTAGAAAAAGGTCTGTTAACTGCCAATATGAAGTTAGCAACAGCAATTCCATTTGGCGTATATTTCAGCTCTGGATCTTTAGTTAATCTTCCAACGAGCACTACTCTGTTAAGCATTAATAAATCACATCCCCTTCTCGCTGCATGTTAATCCAACGCATTTCTTCTTCGAGCTCAGTCAATGTGAGCTCGTACAACTGCTTACCATTAATGTCCTCAAAAGTACCGATTGAGATAAGCTGACTGATTAGCTGATTTCTCCGATACTCCACAGCTTCACGGAGTTGATTACGTGTTATAACTCCTTTCATTGGACTCTCTCCTATTCCGCAAATCGAGCCATTCTTTGTCGAGCAATCTCACGACGATAACTCGTTGCTTTGTTTTGAATGCTTAAGCTTGTTTCTGTGATACGGTCAAACGTTCTAAATCCTAGTTGGACTGCTAGAACTTCTGGTTTGAGGTTTGATGTGTAGAATGTTGGTAACTTCTTACGGTAACGGCCGTCGATTACCCTGTAAATCACATCTTGAACCCAATCCGTAAGTTTTTCTGCTCCAATGTCATCAAGTACAAGCAAGTCACATGTTGTTAATGCTTTCATGATTTCTTGCTCGGATTCTTTACTGTTTTTATTGAATGTGCTGCGAATCCGTTCTAAAAGCTCAGGTACACTTTGAAAAACAACTATACTACCTGTAGCTGATACCTCATTTGCCACAGCTGAAGCAATATGTGTCTTACCGTTCCCTGGATCACCCCATATGAGCAATGAATCACTGCCCCATTCTCTAAACTCCTCAACGTATTTTTGTGCTATCTGAAAGACTTTTTCTGCACCTGGTCGTGGATTAAAGGCTTTGAAACTCGCATTTTCAAAACGTTCACCCAAATTTGAAATGGAGAAAAGTCTTTCAATTTGCTTACGCTTAATCAGAGTTGCATCCAGCAATCTTTCATGCTCTAGCTTGTCCGTTTCGCATTTACAAACCGGCTGAACCGATTTCTTTATGCCAAGAAATTCAATTTCCATTCTTGGTACTGTCATATTGCAATGTGGACAGACATAAGGTTTATCAGAGGGATAGTTCTGCGTATTCGTCTCTACGATCTGGGATAGAGCGTTTTGCAAGCTTTTCATTTCTTAAACTCCTTTCATGCTTCTGGATCTCTGCATGATATTTATCAAGGATGTATGGGACGCAGTAGCTCAATGAGTTGATTTTGTCCCTCTGATGCTTTGGTTTATAAGTTTTAAATCGATCGAGTAACCAGTAAATCGCTTTTTCAAGTGGTATGTTGCTTTCGTAAAGTTCGACTGCTGCCGTTTCGTCACTGACAGAAGTCTGAAATCCAGAGTTACGAAGTTGAATGTATTTGTTTAGGATAACTCGTTGATAATCTTCTGGAGTATGTGATATTTCTTCTTTGTCCTCGGCAGGTGTCAAAGAATCTCTGTTAGGAACGGTTGTAGGCACCCCGTCACTTTCTCCTTCACGCGCATTTTCAGCAGCAGTAATATTTTTTTCATTCTTAATACATTCTTTTTCATTCTTGTTTATATCCGCGAGGTGTTTCCCACCTTCTCCATCAACTGTTACTTTATTGTTACCCTCATCGTTAAAATGTTGGTAAGAATCCCAGTTTAATAAGGATATGAGTGTGTATTGCCTGTTACCCTTACCGCGGTCAATTGAAATCATGTTGTGTTTTTCTAACCATTTCAATATAGTGTCTACTGTCTTAGGATTTGCCTCTTTCCATTTAGCTCCCTCATACCATCCAGTTGACTTAGCTATATCTCTTACAGAAGTAAGATGCTGCCCTTTCTTTATCGTTAGAAAGGACCCGTCACGCATAGGAATTTTGTTTTCTTGATGGTTGACTTGATATTTGAGATATTGCCAAGTACGGTGATACAGAGGAGGCATAAGCCAAATATCGCTGTCTAATTCCTTCCGATAATCTTTTATATATCCTTGCACTCTATCCCCCCTGTTCTACCTGTATATTAACTAGCGTTAATAACTCTCGTGCTACCAGAAACCCTATGGATTAGATGCATTTCTTGTTTAGTATTCTTGAAGATTAACCAGTTACTTGGATTGAGTCCTGCCTTCTCCAGGACGCTTTTTTGTTGGCGTGTAAGGCGCTTGCCGTTCTTCATCCTTATCCCTCCTAGTACATAAAATCTTTCCTTTTACTATCTCTGATACTTTAAGATCTGGATGATTTCGTTTTATGTAAGCAAGCAGATAGCGTTTAAATAGCAATTTATCTTGTGTAGCAAATTTCCAGTACAATGCTGGAATCGAGATTGCATAGTTAGTTGTGGTTTTCATTTAGGTATCACCTGTTTGCTTGTAAGCTGAGGATCTGCTACAATCCAATTAGATTATTTAGCTGACTTCTCTACCTGTGCCGGGTGAGAAGTTTTTTTGTTTTTGAATCTCTCGATAGAACTTACCTTTTACTGATTCAGCTGAACGATTTAGGTTCTCAGCTGTACGCTCGACACCGATCATGGGTACATGGTTTATAAGATAATAAATCTCCATTGCTCCCCATTCTCCACGTTTGAATTTTATAAATTCTTCAACTGTTACTTCTTGATCTAACAACTTCCCTAGCCGAACTATTTCCTGTTCGTTCTCAAATGAGTGTTGTTTACGGTTTTCTTCAAATAGATCTGATATACGCAGGCGTATCTGACGCTTCTGCTCTTTCGTCATCTGGTTCACCTTCTTTCCAGTGCAAATCCGCACTGACAGATTCAAGGACCGCGGTTTTCGGTTTCGCCACAAAATCTACTCGGCTTAATCAGGCCTTTCCTAATGAAGCTAATTCCTATCCTTAAACCTGTCAGCAAGGATTTACTTGCTGAAGCATGCTGACCATGCTAGAATGTTACTAATCTATTTATTTAGTCGTTTCAATTAAGCAGTAAGCGTGCCAGCGCTTGCTGTTTTCGTCGTTTTAGGACCATATTTTCTCTGGAACCTCTCACGTGTGATGTTCATCCAAGATGAAAGTGAGTAATAATGTTCGGCCTCAATCATCTTTCCTCGTTTACTTAAACGCTGTGCGTGTAGATTTAACGATCTGTAGATATAGATCATTTCCATTCCGTCTAACTCGATAAAAGATCTTGATTGAGTCACCTTATTGAACGCGATATCAAAAAGTCTTAATTGATATCCGGCTTGTGTTTTTCTGTAACTGCCCATTGCGTTCTTAATCATTGCGAGATCTGTGCGAATTAACAGGATTTTCTCTTTCATATTCTTACCTCCTAAACTGTAATGTTGATTAGTTGGATTTGAATGTTCCTACCTTGTAACTCTTCTACGAGTGTTCGAATCCTGTCATGCTGCTCTTTCTTTTTAAAAAGCTCTTCTAGCTCATCTAATGATCTACGTTGCTCTTCTAACCATTTTTTTGCAGATACAATATTTGTTTGTTCAAGTGCTTCTTCATAGCGATCTCCACAGTACACAATACAATCTACTAACCTGCCTGCTTGAATGTAATCCTTGTTTAACACCTTCTTGATTAACAGGTCCATATTCATGCGTTCTCCTTCCTCACATACCCATTTGCAATTAACTTGTGAGTGTGTGTTTGCCATAGTTCGTTCCAACTGAATCCATAATCCTTACAGATAACTGATACGTAGTGACTTAAAGCTGTGATGCCATCAATAGCTTGGATCATGGTTTCTTTTAGCTGCTGTTTTTCATGTTCTGGCATGGAACTTGGATGATTTACGATACTGATACTCCTCATGTACTCGAGTATCTCTTGGATTTCTTCTTGGGTCTTAGCCACCACACTGCTTCTATGTAGGTCTACGTGCATTCCGTCCAGTGGTCTTACCCACGAGCCATCGGTGTATTCGTTTGCAACTGTCATAGCGTAAAAAGGATCATCGAACCTTTGCATAAGCTTTTGTGAGATGTCGGGTGGTACTGCTGCCCTCTCTGTTTCATAAGCCGAAACACTTTCTCTCGAAACACTTAAATCAAACGAGAGCTTTAGTTGAGATTCCTTCCCCCTCATTGATTTGATAGCTTTACCAATTGCCATATTACGTTGTCCTCCTTATTACCATTTTTAGGGTTTAGACGTAGTACAATTAAAATGAGAAGAGCTTGTACAATGTTTGTTTTAAAAAAATGGCTCAATTCGAGCCTGAATTAAGTGCTGCCTTTTCTTGCATTTCTTTTACAATAGCGCGGCCAGCCATGTGGTACTCTTTGAGAATTCGATCAATCTCTTCTTTGGTTTGATTTTTGGGAGCAACGATATTCACAACTGTTTTTCCGAACTTATAAGTAGCATCATACTTTTGCTCTTCCATTTGTAGATCACCTCTGTTTAATGTATGAGGTTCCTCAGGTGGGACTGCCCTATTAAGTGTTGATGATACGGACATTGTTGTTCACTCCTTTTTTTATTAAGTAGTAAGTTGGATTGGGTTAAGAGCCATCATTAGATGTATTTACACCCATTTGTTGAAATTAGTTGTAAGTCAGAAAGTATTTACCAGTAAAAAAGTTTAAAAAAATAGGACTATAACCACATCTTCATTTCTTCAGCGATTCTAAGTATTTCTTGAATCGCTTCATCTGAAGTACAATTATCTTCTTGGAGATCGAGACACACCGTTAACATCCTTGTGTGTAATTCACTAAAGAACGCTTTTACATTGATGTCATTCATAGCGAACACTCCTTTTGGTATGCTCCACATCCTGCACACAACATCGAACCAATCGGTGCTGTGTGCAAGTTGTGGAGAAAAACTAATTATGCTGAAAATGATTTTGTATAAGTTTCTTGTACATCGGAGCCGAATAAAATAGCCACATCGCTTTCTAAAATAATGGCCATCTCTATAGCTTTGTTTAAGGGAGGCTTTGAATGTCCATTCTCCCAGTTGGCAATAGTTTGTTTACCTTTATAACCAAGTATTTGAGCTAATTCCGCTTGGGTAAAGCCCTTTTTCTTTCTTGCTTTAACTAGCCGGCTATTTTTCATTATCATCCACCTCCTTGTTTAAGAATCTTGTACTTTGTAATTTGATTATAGTGTATAAGAAACTTGTACGTCAACTATTTTATACAAATTTCTTGTACTTTTAATACATAATTTATTTATTAATGTACAATTACCTTGTACGTCAATAGTTGGGGGATATTGTAAATGATTAAGAATCAGTTAAAAAAAGCAAGAGAATATCGAAAACTGACCCAAGAAGAACTAGCACGTAAAGTTAATGTCACTAAAGGTACAATAAGTAATTATGAAAACGGTCATAGTACACCCTCAAATGACATGTTAAATACACTTGCCGATGTTCTATATACTACAACGGATTTTCTATTGGGACGTGAAGATGACATTGACACACCTAATAACCCTTTACATATTGAAGATGTTGTAGGAAAAGTCACAACTGTTAATGTTGCAGAAAATGCAATCTCTTTAACAGAAGAAGAATTAAAAGTTTTCAACAAAATTAAAGAACATCCTTTGCTTTTCCATAAGTTAGCTAATGCAACGGAAAAGAAAATTAAAGCACTAATTAGTATGTGGGAAGCACTTGAAACTGCCCAAGAGGACGACGACGAAGATTTCATCGAAGACTAATACATAGCAATTATCTAAGCACGCATCATCTTGCGTGTTTTATTTACAAGTTAACTTGGGATTTTTAAACATATATGAGATGATTTGTTCATTTTTAAGAGGAGGAATATAACTTGAATGGTCAACAAATCGTACATTGTCCCCAATGTGGAGGAAACAAAGTAAAAAGTAATGCAAAGGGAGCATTTCAGGCCTTACTTGCCCTCGGAATTTTGTTCTGCATTACAATTATTGGAATACCTCTGGGAATAGCATTTTTTATTGGAGCTTTTATTGTCAAAAATTCTAAAATAAGACTAAAATTTTTGTGCTTAGAATGTAAGCATGATTTTAAAATTGATCAAGATACATATCATGCCTACTCTAAAGCTATACAATGAAAATACAATATAAAATAAAAAATGCTTAATTTATAAAAGGTCGTGACAACATGCAGCTTAAACATCTAATGCCTAAAACAAAAAGTGACTACTGGGAGGAACGGGCTGAGAAAGTCCACTCCCATTTTCAGTTTGCATCAGCTGATGAAATCGACATTCTACATATATGTAAGCGATACGGGATTAAAGTGCTACCCTTAGATGTCCATTTTTATGAAGGTGACATTGAAGATGGAATTAAAGCCTTCTCTATCCCCTCTTCTAAAGGTCGTAAAGGTGTGATCTACATTCGTCCAGGATTAAATGTGATCGAGAAGAAGTTAATCCTTGCTGAAGAGTTCTGCCACATTTATTCTCATTATCAATGTCAGCTTACATTGGACAAACACGCTATTGGAAAGTTAGAGGCGCAAGCAAAACGAATGGCTGCCTATTTACTCATGCCGCGTAAATTCTTAGAAGAAGTGTATCTTGCTGCTGAAGAACAAACGGTTTTGATCACAGACATCGCGGATCACTTCCTAGTAGATGAGGAAACTGTACAATATCGCCTTCAGCTGGAGTTTGATCGTAAGGTGGATGTGATTGGATCTGTAGGTGGTAAGGTTGGGACTATTGAGTGGATTTGACTTAGATAACAGAAAAAAATTTAAAACCTATGTAGTACTTATTAATTATTAGAGGAGAATGAAAATGGAAATACAAAAAGTTAAAATTGGTTTGAGCATCTTAGATGAAAAGATTAAAGAAGATCCTTATTTAAGAGAAATTTTATGGAGCATTCTTACAAAACATTATCAGGATCCATTTGCTCATAAAAGATCTACATTTGATGATTTAGACATTATGTTCGGTGAACCTGCAGGTGAATCCCTTGATGACTTTATTTATTTTGAATCCAAATCAAAAGAATTGCTGCAAAAAAATGAGTATGCAAATAAACCGTTTTTCTATTCTCTTTTAACCTCTTTCAGTGAAGATGCCTTAAAACAAAAGCTTTTAGAAAGATATGGACCTGCTGGATTTTTAGGAGTAGTTAGAGGTGAGCAAGGTGATATTGACCGTTTACAAATTTTAAAAGCAGATTCAACATATGCAGAATTATCTATTGATGCTATTGGCTATAGAGTCTTCATAAGAAGCTTGATTGATTGCTACGATGATTATCTAGACACCGTAATGCCTGTTGGTGAATGGATGAAAGAAGAAGTTAAGTTTCTTAGTGCAATAAATGGTCAAATTAGTGAATTAATACAAGATCTTTCAAACACAGATGAAGGTGAAGGCGATGAAGAATAAAAATCATACGCTCTATCATATAGATGGAGGACTAGCAACAAAATATACAAAAAATAAGCTACCTAAACCAAGTGCAACATATTCTAATGTAATCGAAGATGTAAGAGAAACTTCAAAAAATTTACATTCATATCAAATTAATGATTATTTTTCTAGTTTTTTTGGTGTAGAATATAAGAAACGGCCATCAAATGGTGGAATTGAAATTGATGATTCCACCAACCAGAAAGGTGGTAAATATATGGATGACGGTTATAAAAAATTAATCGATCGACTTGATCAAGATATGCGTGATCATAAACAAGAAATTCGTGACAGAGACTCTCGATTACAATCAGAGATGCAGGAACGGGAAGAACGGACAATTAGAGATGCCAAAGAACGGGAAGAACGAATCTTGAATTCGATAACAATATTAGGTAATCAGTTAGATTCTAAAATGAATCAAATTGAACAATCAATACAAAGGTCAGAATCTCGTATTGATGCAACTGCTACTCATGTTCAAGCAATGGTTACTCAAAATTTCTGGGGGAGAATAGCAACTGTTTTAGCTATAGCTGGAATTGCAATTGCACTTTTCACTTTCAATAACGATAAAGGTTCTAACAATCCTCCTACAAATTCTAATACTCCTTCACAAAATTCTAATTCAACTCAAAATAAGCCTTAGAAGGCTTATTTTTTTGCTGGAAAATCCTATTGGGGTGAATAATATATGGATAGAGTTTGTATGTATTTACGAAAATCACGTGCAGATCTCGATGCCGAAGCTCGCGGAGAAGGTGAGACTTTAGCCAAACACAAAAAAGCTTTGCTTAAAGTGGCAAAGCATCAAAACTTAAACATTATTAAAATTCGTGAAGAAATTGTCTCTGGAGAAAGTCTTGCCTTTCGTCCAGAAATGTTAAAGGTGCTGCAAGAAGTAGAACAAGGTCAGTATGATGCTGTTCTATGCATGGATATGGACCGTCTAGGCCGTGGTAATATGCGTGAACAAGGTATCATCTTAGAGACCTTTAAAAATGCTAAAACAAAGATTATAACAACACGGAAGACCTATGATCTTGAAGACGAATGGGATGAAGAATATACAGAGTTTGAAACATTTATGGCACGTAAGGAGCTTAAGATTATCACCAGACGTTTGCAAGGCGGTCGTGTACGTTCTGTTGAGGAAGGTAACTATATTGCTACTAGGCCCCCTTATGGCTATGAGATTAAGAAGCTAGGATCTAAGGAAAGAATCCTAGTTCCTCATCCTGAACAAGCGCCAGTGGTTAAGATGATTTATGAATGGTATACCCATGAAAACCCACAACAAAGAATGGGAGCTAGTAAGATTGCAAATAAGCTCAATGAAATGGGCTATAAAACGTATACCGGTATCTCATGGTCCAACTCTTCTGTTCTTACAATCTTGAAGAATGCTGTTTATGCTGGAAGGCTTCAATGGAAAAAGAAAGAAGAAAAGAAATCGTTGCAGCCAGGTAAGCAGAAAGACACTAGAACCAGACCGAAAGAGGAATGGATCGATGTAGAGGGAAAGCATGAGCCACTGATCTCCCCTGCCCTTTATAACAAAGCGCAGGACGTTCTAAAGAACAAATATCATGTGCCTTATAATCAAGTAAACGGAATTACTAATCCCCTTGCTGGACTAGTCGTATGTCATTTATGCGGTGCCTCGATGGTGTATAGACCTTATACTAAGCAAAAACCACATATCAAGTGTTATAACAGATTCTGCGAATCCAAAAGCACTCGTTTTGAATTTGTAGAAGATAAGTTGATTAATGGTTTGCGCTTTTGGCTGCATCATTACAAAGCAGAACAAAATGATTTGGCACCAATTGAAGAGAATAATGATAATGAAATTTTACTTCGTCAGCAGGCACTAGCTGCACTCGAAAAAGAGCTCATTGAAATTGAAAAGCAAAAGGGCCGGTTGCATGATTTCTTAGAAAGAGGAATTTATGATGAAGTTACTTATCTTGATCGCTCACAGACGCTTGCTGATCGGTATGAAAAAACCAAGATATCAATTCGGGATATTACAGCTATATTAGAAATTGAATCTGCTAGAGATCAAGCAAAGTCAGATTTTATTCCTCAAGTTGAAACCGTATTATCTTTGTATCCAAATACTGAGGATCCGAAAAAGAAAAACAACCTTCTCAAGTCTGTTCTTGAAAAGGCTGTTTACCATAAAGAGAAGACTCAGAGTGGTGATGACTTCTCTTTAACTCTATATCCTAAGCTTCCTGACCTTCACAGATAACCTGTGGAGGTTAATTCATTTCCCTCTTTATCCGTTCCGATCGGGTCATGAAGGGAAACATCTTTCTTCGTTTTCTTTAGAGCTCTTAAATGCATCAAGATTTCGTTCTCTATACACCGAGCTGCATACGTAGCAAGCTTCGTACCCTTTCCTCTCGAATAGCTCTCAATAGCTTTTATCAATCCGATCGTCCCAATTGATATTAAGTCTTCCGTATCTTCACCTGTGTTTTCAAATTTTTTCACGATATGCGCAACAAGCCTTAAGTTGTGCTCGATCAACATGGCTCTAGCATGTTCGTTTCCTTCGGCCATCTCTTTTAAGTACTGCTTTTCTTCATTTTCAGACAGGGGCTGGGGAAATGCATTATTTTTAACGTATGATACAAAAAGCATAACTTCCTTAAAAAAGTAAGCCAACACACCTACTAATGACATGACAGCACCTCCAAGACGATTCTCTATTCCCTTAACAGTATGCGGTGCTGGGCTTGGGTGTGTCTGTACATCTTTAAAAACCTGGGAACCTTTTTATTTTTTAAATCGTACTAGAAATAAATGGTTCAATTATGAAGAGATCCATACTATAATGGAGCATGGAATGAGGTGAAGATATGAATAAAACAAAAATGCTTATTGCAGGTGTATCCTCTGCATCTGTTGCAGTTATGCTCTCTGGCTGTAACGACCAAGCACAAGATATCCCACCAGAGCCAACTGATACGGAATGCCAAGATTGGGAATGGGATGAAGACGATGGGGTATATGAATGTGATGATACCGGTTCTCGCTATTTCGGTCACTATTACCACGGCGGAAGTTACTACAAAGGAAAGAGCAGCTTATTAAAAAGTTCTGCTTATAAATCCTACAAAAGTAGTTCGAGTTTCAAAGGCGGTGGATCTGGCTTCGGAGGAAGTAAAGGATTTGGCGGATAAATCATGAGGAGTTGTGAAGATGGAGAACTTATTTCTTAATTTTGCCCTTTATGCGGCAACAGGACTTGGATTACTTTTTGTCGGCTTTATTATATTTGAATTAACAACAAAAACGAAAGAACTTCAATTAATCAGTAAAGGAAATTGCGCAGCTGCTTTATCACTTGGCGGACGACTTTTTGGCCTTGCTTTTGTCATTGGATCATCGATCGCAAATTCATTGAGCATTGTTGATTTGCTAATTTGGGGATCAGTGGGAATCATCGCTCAGATCGTAGCTTTATTCGTAGCAGAACACCTAGCGATTCGATCAAGCATCTCAAAAGCAATCGATGCGGATAATAAAGCAGTTGGACTTCTTGTCATGTTTTTAAGTATTTCCGTTGGTTGGGTTATCGCTCAGTGTCTTACATATTAAAAGAAAAAGCATGTGGCATCTGCCACATGCTTAAATTTTATCTCCGACATACATCACATAAACAGCACGGTCTTCATCTATTTCAGCTGAATCACGTAAAAACTGTCCTTTACCAGGTATATCTACTACGTCTTTTAATAAATAACGGATAACATCCCAATGGCTGTTTAAAGCTTGCGTATGAAGTACAGGCATATCTCCTGAAGAGTTATAAGAGCGGAATTCTAAAAATATCCCTCTTCCTTTATAACTCGTTTCCTCTGTAAATCTTCGCGCTTCTCCTACTTCTTTTATGATTAAGATCTCCTCGCTACTTTTCATCTCGTTCGATTGAAGTTCGTACTCTTTTCCACCTGTTACAAAAAATTCACAGAGCTGCCGCGCATATTTTTCATCGTTATGCATGTTTTCAGGAATCTTATACGTTAAGAAGGCTTCATATTCGTTGTCTCTTTCGATAAAATAAGTGAGTTCCATTATTTTCATCCTCTTTATAATTTGTTATGTTTATCATACCAGTTTACAGTTCTAAATGTATGTTTTGGAGGTAATCACACGCATGACCTATATAGATAATAGACAAAAATTTTATAATCAGCTACCTGAATTTTGGGCCGATATGTATGGCCAAGAATATGCTTTATACGAACCAGCTGAAATTTCAGAAGACGCTGTAAATGATGCGAAACTGCTTGGCGAAAGAGGCGGTCATATACTGTTTAAGACCGCTTCCCTCCTGCAATCTGAAAATATTGAAGATGATACCTTACAGCTTCTAGGTTTCCCAGAGGTTCTTAATTCGTTTCTACGCTATCAAACGCCATTAGCGAAAACGGTAATTGGCAGGATTGATTCAATAGAAACACCTAAAGGACATAAGATAATGGAGTTTAACAGTGATACGCCCACATTTATTTATGAATGTTTTAAGGTGAACGGTTTAATCTGTAAACAACACGGATATCGCGATCCTAACGAAGACAAAGAAAAACAATTAAAGAACGCTGTACGCTCCTCCATCCTGAGTGCGTATCGACACTTACAAACAGAGCATGCCCCACATATCGTTTTTACAGCACATGAAGAGAACATCGAAGACAAACAGACTGTTCTTTATTTAAAGAAACTTTCAGGATTTCCTTCTCAGTTTGTCCCTTTAGAAGAATTGGTCATACGAAAAGGAATTGGTTTATTCGATCAAAACGGGAAAAAAATTGATGTTTTATATAGACAAACATTTCCGATCGAGCTTCTTATTCAAGATGTAGATAAAGTAACAAACGAGGATATAGGCTTACAGTTAACACAGCTTGTGGTTCAAAACAAATTGGCTATCATTAATCCACCATCAGCCTTTTTATTACAGAGCAAAGCCATCTTAGCCGTCATATGGGGATTACATGAGGCACGATCTCCTTACTTTTCTAGTGAGGAACACGAATGGATCGAACGCTATTTTTTACCTACTTATCTTGAACCTGATCCATTTTTGAAAAACAAAGAAAAGTATGTGCAAAAGCCCGTTTTTGGCAGAGAAGGAGATACAGTTCGTATTTTTGATGGTGTCGGCAGCATCATTGATCAAGACAAACATCAGAGTTATGACAACTATGTAAGTGTTTATCAAAAGCATGTATCACTGCCTAAGATGACTTTCCAATCTCATAAAGGTGTTCAAGAAGGCTACCGAATGACAGGTACATTTATCATTAACGGAAAACCAAGCGCTTTTGGATATCGTATTGGAAATGCGATAACCGATAACCTATCTTATTTTTTGCCTTCTTGTATAAAAAAATAGCGCATGCCGAACCGGCACGCGCTACTTTTTACAGCCATGAAGACAAATTATTAGATGCTTTTTCTTTAGCACGATCATAAAGTGTTTTTACTTCCCTATCACGAGCATAAAGCTCATCAGATCGACTGTTCCTCTTAATAGAAAAGGTAATCGTTACAAAAAACAAATGTAGTGTAAACATATCTTTTTTAACTCCTTCGTTTCAATCGTATTTTTTCCCTCAGGTTGAATCTTTCTCCGTTAGAAGCCAAGTCAGCAGTGTAATTCCAATCATTATCATTTTCTTCTCCTCCTTTAAGTTGTATAAAAAAACACCGCAGAATAACCCCTGCGGTGTTAAAAAAGCACACAAAAAACCGCAGGCATTCGACCTGCGGTGTCTTTTAAATAAGTTAAATAGACATACTGCTCTGATTGGCGGTCGAACGTAAAGATTTATTCAGTTGGTAGATCGTATCAATGTACATCATCATTTTGTTCAACCTCCTTTTATATAATTTGCTTTACTTAGAAAACCTTACACTATTTACCAAGTCGTGTAAAGAGTTTTTTTTATCCTAGATAAGTATATGCATGTGAAATCGAAAGTTCACAAAAATTGGGGTGGTTTTCTATAAATAGGCAATACCTACATAAGATAATTATGTGTACACTTTCACAAACTTTTACTATAATTATGAGTGTAAAGGGGGAAACACAAATGATACATCCTAAGGTCATCTTTGCTTCAACACGGCCTTTTTCATTAACAGCATCTGTCATTCCCGTTATCTTCGGGACAATTCTTGCATTACAGTGGACAAGTATACATTGGCCTACTTTCTTTTTAACACTTATTGGTGCTGTTTTTCTTCAGTGCGGAACAAACTTAGTGAACGATTATTTTGATCATGTAAAAGGTGCGGATATACCTGGTTCGTTGAGCCCATCAGGCGTCATCGACCGAAAAGAGATGACTCCGCGCCAAGTATATATCACAGGACTTATTTTCTTTGGTCTAAGTATTATTGTGGGACTTATATTAACTGCACTTACCGGCCCTGTTGTTCTTTATTTCGGGATTCCGTCATTACTTGTAGGGTACTTTTACACAGCTACTCGTTATGCGCTTGCTTACAACGGACTAGGTGAGATCGCATCTGGAAGTACGCTAGGTATTCTCGCAGTTGTTGGTTCGTTCTACACACAAACATTAACGTTAAACACAGAAATCTTTTTAGCTGCTATCCCTAACGCTCTTCTTGTTATGGCTATCCTTCATGCTAACAACTTGCGTGATTTCGATACAGATAAGCAGATCGGCAAAACCACTATCGCTGGTTTGATCGGAAGAAAAGCATCACGACTAGAATACTATGTCTTAATGCTTGGTACGTATGTAAGTTTATTAGCTCTTATATTCTTAGACATCTTACCGCTTTGGAGTCTAATCGCGGCGATTACCCTTCCTATCGCGTTAAAAGGGTTAAAGATTGCGATATCCACATGGGATGCTAAAGAGTTAAACAAGGCGCTTGGTTTAACTGCACTTCTTCATATGGCTTTTGGTATTTTACTTTGTGTAGGTACGTTAACTGGAATCCTATTATAAACGTGAAAAAGTCCACTTCTATAAAGTGGACTTTTTCTTTTACCCTTTTCCAGCTTGAAAACCTGGATATAATGTCATTCCGCCGTCAGCAATTAGTGTTAGACCTGTAACATAACTTGCTTGGTTTGAGGCTAGCCAAACTGCGGTCGCTGCAATTTCCTCTGGCTCCCCGATATAGCCCATAGGAATTAACTTTAAAACGCCTTCTTTTTGTTTTGGATCTGAAAACTTTTCTGCATTAATCGGTGTATTGATGGCACCCGGCGCAATGCCGTTGATTCGGATACGCTTAGGAGCATATTCAAGTGCGAGGGTTTGTGTCATCAGCTTTATTCCGCCCTTACTTGCTGCGTAATGTACAAAATGTGGCCATGGAATGATCTCATGTACACTCGACATATTGATTATAGCTCCTTGGATGTCATGCTTTAGGAAGTAATCGATCGCCTCTCTGCAGCCTAGAAACTGGCCAGTTAAATTCGTTGAGATAACTTTGTTCCAATCCTCTAATGTGAGCTCATGTGAAGGAACTTCATTTTCAATTCCAGCGTTGTTAATCATGATGTCTAGCGACCCAAACTCATTGATTGTTTTCTCAATCAGTTGTTTGATGTCACTTTCTTTTGTTACATCCCCTTGTACAGCAATTGCGTTTCCACCACTGTTCTTAATCTCCTTAATCATTTCATTCGTTTCTTTAATCTGTTTATCTGAATGAAAGTTAATGACAACATTAGCTTCTTCTTGTCCGAATCTTAGTGCACATGCTTTACCGATGCCTGTTGCTGCACCTGTGATTATAACCGTTTTTCCTTTTAAATCTGGATACATCCTCTTCAGCTCCTCTATGATTTTGTAAATCCTAACATGACGCCACCCACTATGATAATTACACAACCTGAGATCACCCAGATGATCTCTTTCTTACTTCTTTTTTCACCTAATAAAAAGATTCCTCCGAGTGTTGATATGATGATACCGGTCTGTGAAAGCGAAAAACTTGTCGCGATTCCAATCAGAGGCAATGACAGCAGTAAAGTCAGATTACCAGTGCTCCAAATCAGTCCTGTTAAAATATTGCGCACAGAGTACTTATTAAACGGTTTATGTTTAAAAGATAAAACGAGCGCGCCAATAAACATTCCTACCGCTTGAGGTAAGATAGCTTGCCATCCGTTTACTTCAAACCATCTAATAATAACGACATATGTAACATATCCGATCGTTGATATAAGAAGGATGGTGATTCCTTTTTTAAAGTTTTGTTTATCTTTTTGGTCACCTTGTTCACTTCTTCTTGATGTTAATAACGCTCCTGCTATGATTGCACAGATTGCAATGATTCCGATGATAATTTCTGTTGTTGTTTTCCATTCATGAAAAACGATAACACCAAACAATGTTGTTCCGAACAACTGCATACCTGTTGAAAGAGGAACGATTTTAGAAACCCCTAAATAATCAACACTAGCAAATTGGTTTCGCTGTCCGATCACCCAGAAGATCCCTGAAACGATACCGATCGCAAAAACTGTAATATCAAGATCCGGCTGAACGATAAAGAATGCAACAATTGAAAACAGTAGAGCTCCTAATGTCATTCCAAATGTTTGACTGTGAAAATCTCCGCCAAGTTTTTCGCTCACTAAGACGATACTTCCCCAGCAGACTGCTGTAATAAGTGCCCAGATGATACCCACTAACTCCACTTCTTTCTCTAATATAGATTGTTAAAACTTAGTATGACCTTCTTCGGCCGTTCTGTATCCATACCCGATTGTTCTAACGGAATAAACTAGTTAAACTAAAACTTCTATAAGTGACATGAAAGACTGAAGAATTAAGCTTTGTTAACGATTTAGTTCAAGTGATTCATGTGTAATCGCTTTCTTTTTATGAGGTGTAGCGAGTGAAGACACTTTTTCAATTACGGTTAAGAACATAAAAAATACCGCCCCTGCTTAAGGGACGGTACGTGAAATTATTTATATGGTTTATTCACTTAATTCTTGTAATTGTGTTTTGCACTTTCTTACAACGTTATACATAAGTGCAGTGAATCCTAAGCATGTTGTCGAGGCAATACCTAATGTGATGGATTGAACAAAGTTTTTGTCTTCAACAGGAAGTACTAGTCCTAAATAAAAGAACGTGCTAACAGCCAATAAAATAAAACCGAAGCGCTGGTAGTCAGCGATTTTCTTTTGAATGAATTCAGCATTGTTTTTCATAGCGGTGTCTACCTCCTACTCCTAATCTCTATATAAAGGATAACATAGGTAAGACCCTATTCTACCAAGTAGATTTTGACAAAAGCGTGAAGTAAATTTGTCTAAATTGTGATCAAAAATTTGCATCGTATAGTTTAAATGAAAGGTGAATATATCTTTTATTAATTAGAATCAAAATGGTTCAAAGGGGCGTCTCTAAAACTGTTAGCAGTGTAACTTTCGGGGGATTTAAAGTAATAATTCAGCAAAATCTTGAATTTTGCATCTTCCATAGATGTTAACTTATCAACACACGCAAACAAAAAAAGAACAAGTGCCGGTTAAAGCACTTGTTCTACCCTTTATGTTCCTCATTTAACTTAAAGCATTTTTCAGATCATCGATCAAATCGTCAGCATCTTCAATACCAACAGAGATACGGACCAATCCATCTGTGATTCCTAGTTCTGCTCTACGTTCTGCGGGAATAGATGCATGTGTCATACGAGCAGGAACGGAGATCAAACTCTCAACTGCTCCTAAGCTTTCTGCAAGTGTGAAGTATTTTACCTTTTTGAGAAGTGCATCAGCATTCGCTTGTGAACCAACATCAAAGGATACCATTCCACCGAAACCACCAGATTGTTTCTTAGCAATCTCGTGCTGAGGGTGATCTTCTAGTCCTGGGTAATAAATTTTCTCTACCGCTGGATGAGATTTTAAAAATTCAACGATTTTTTTCGTATTGTTTTCGTGAGCTTCCATACGCAACCCAAGTGTTTTGATACCGCGAATGAGCAACCATGAATCTTGTGGCCCCAGAACGCCGCCTGTTGAGTTTTGTACGAAATGAAGGTCTTCTCCTAGCTTTTCATCGTTTACCACGACTAGGCCAGCTACAACGTCACTATGGCCGCCAATATATTTCGTTGCAGAGTGAAGAACAATATCTGCACCTAATTCGATCGGATTTTGCCAATATGGTGTGTTAAACGTGTTATCTACCATGAACAGAAGGTTTTTCGCTTTTGACCAAGAAGCTACAGCTTCAATGTCTGTAACCTTTAATAGTGGATTTGTTGGTGTTTCTACATAGACCGCTTTTGTGTTCGGTTTTAATGCCGCTTCGATCTGTTCAATGTCTGTTGTATCCACGAACGTTGAATCGATTCCAAGACGGTTTAATACCTTCGTCATCACACGATACGTACCGCCGTATACATCATCTGTTAGAATAACATGATCACCAGAATCAAATAACATCATAACAGCGGTAATAGCAGCCATACCTGAACCAAACGCAAATCCGCGTTTACCACCTTCTAAGTCTTTAATCAGTTCTTCTAACGCATGTCTTGTAGGATTTCCTGTACGAGAATATTCAAATCCGCTATGCACTCCTACATCTTCTTGCTTGTATGTGCTTACTTGATAGATCGGAAATGACACAGCTCCTGTAGTCTTATCAGAAGGAATGCCTCCGTGGATCAATTTTGTTTTACGTTTCATTATCAGATGCCTCCTTCATAAATTTTCTTGCTTAAATATCGCTCTGAGCTGTCAGCAAATATCGTGACAATATTTTGTCCCCGTTGTGCTGTTTGTGCTTCAATGAGGGCTGCGTGTAACGCTGCTCCTGAAGAACTTCCGACAAGAAGACCTTCTTTTTTAGCTAGTTCAGCGACTCTTTGGAACGCATCAACATCCATGACTGTATGGATGCTTTTGAAATAGGATGGGTCCATATAGTCGGGCAGAAATTCCATACCGATACCTTCTGTCTTATGAGGTCCGGATTCTCCACCATTAAGAATAGAGCCTTCAGGTTCAACGATAACCGTCTTCACGTTTTCGTTCTTTTCTTTTAAATAGCGAGCTGTACCCATGAACGTACCACCTGTACCCGCCCCGGCTACAAAAACATCTACGTGACCATCAAGCGCATCCCAGATTTCTGGACCTAATGTTTTGTAGTAAGTGTTTGGGTTATCCGGATTAGAAAATTGAGAAGGAGAAAAAGAATTCGGAATCTCATTCAGCAACTCCTTTGTTCTTTTTATCGCTCCTTTTATTCCATCGGCAGTATGAGTATGAACGATAGTCGCACCCAATGCTTTCATAAGCTCTTGTTTTTCGATACTAAATTTTTCTGGAATAACAAAGATTACGTTTATACCTTTATTAATCGCAGCAAGAGCTAGACCGATCCCTGTATTTCCTGCTGTAGGCTCGATGATCGTTCCACCTTGCACAAGATCACCTTTAGCTAGGGCTGCATCTAACAGCTCCAAACCTAACCGATCTTTCACACTTCCGCCAGGATTCATGAACTCCAGCTTTGCAAATAAACGAACACCTTCTGGAAGTGAAAACTGAGTGATCTCCATAAGAGGTGTATTACCGATCATCTCATGCACGTTTTTAAAATATTTCATTGAAATCGTCCTCTATTCTCCGAAAACAATATGCCACTCGTCTTTTTTAGCAAGCATCTTGCGCGCGATCTCTTTCGCACCTTCAAGACTATGGTTAGCTGCCCAGCCACATTGTACTTCATTACATGCAGGTACTTCAGTAGCTTCTAATACATCGTGCAACGTCTTTTCTAGAACATCTAAGATCTCATCATAGTTATCATGGTTGATCACAGATAGATAAAAACCAGTCTGACAACCCATAGGGCTGATATCCACTACAGTAGAATGGTGATTTCGAATGTTTTCTGCCATCAAATGTTCAATGGAATGAAGTCCTTCCATCGGCATATGATCTTTGTTCGGCTGACAAAAACGGATGTCATACTTATGGATAATATCTCCGTTAGCACCTGTTGTCGTACCTGCTAAACGGATATATGGCGCGACTACTTTTGTATGATCAAGGTTAAAGCTTTCTACATTCATTTTCTTTGTCATAATGATTTCAGCTCCTCTACGATTTTTTGTACTAATTCTGCCGAGTTCTTAGATGCTGTTTGTAAGAATTGGTCATAAGAAACACGTGCATCTTTTCCTGCAATATCTGATAAAGAGCGGATGATTACAAAAGGAATGTTGAATTGATAACACGTTTGAGCGATAGCTGCGGCTTCCATCTCAGCTGCAAATAGAGCAGGAAACTTGCCTCTGATATCTTCTACCCTAGCATGGTCACTCATAAACGAATCTCCTGAAGCGATCAAACCTTTTGCAACTTGTATGTTTTCTACTCTCGCTCCAGCTCTCTCAGCTGCATTCACAAGTTTTTCGTCAGGAAGGTAGTTCGGAGGCATCTGTGGTACTTGACCGTGCTCATAACCAAAGATCGTTGCATCCACATCATGATGGCGCACATCAGTTGAGATGACTACATCACCGACGTTTAGATCCGAATGAAAACCTCCTGCAGATCCCGTGTTCAAAATAGCGTCCGGTCCATAAAGCTGGATCATTAACGTAGTACCGATCGCTGCGTTTACTTTTCCGATTCCTGATTTTAATAACACGACTTCTTGACCACCGAGTAAGCCTTTGTAGAATTCACAACCTGCTAGCTTATTTTCTTCTAGATCTTCTAATTGCTCTCTCAACAGAACAACTTCTTCTTCCATTGCACCGATAATTCCAATTCGCTTCATAATATTCTCCAATGTCTATTTTTTTACCGCTTCCATCAGCCAGACATATTCATTAAGTTTTTTGAACGAAACCTCAAAGTCATGTTTCTTAAATAGATCTTCTAGTACTCCGAGGGTTGTATAATACTCAGTCTGCAAATCTTTTAACAAGTTAAGAAACCCTTGAGATCTTACTTTTTCATGACGCTCTTTTTTATCATCTTCGTGAAGATAAGCGGTATCTGCAAACACAATTTTACCATTCTTTTTAAGCAGCTGGCTATACTGTCCGATTGCAATATCCTTTTCTTCATCTGTTAGGTGGTGGAACGCATAAGTGCTTACGATAGTATCAATCTCTTGATCGAGTTTTGGAAAAGATAAAAAGTCACCATCATATAGTGTTAGATCTGGATGACGGTCGGACGCTTTTTCACGCATTCCTTTTGACGGCTCAATGCCAATCACTTGTTTACCGCTTTTAAGTAATTTCTCGCTTAAGTTGCCTGTTCCAACTCCGAACTCCAAGACAACATTTCCTGAACGTTGAACAACCGTTTCTAATATTTCATCATATTTATGAAAAACTTCCTTATATTCTTGATCATTTCCTGAAACCGTTTCGTCATAAGAGGAAGACCACTCATCAAACAGATCAATAAATTCTCGTCCCATTTTTCACACTCACCTTTTAATTTATATAATTCCTATCAATATACTATGAATTAAAATCTTACAGGTTCCAAATTATCATAATTACTAAAAATTTTCAAATGAAAAATCTTTTTCTATTGGCAAAAATTACAGATATATCTCGACTTTACGAATGGAGTTAGGTGATGGCCAGCTCTCTGCAGCTGGCTTTTGTGCATGGAAAATGGAAGTCATGGTGGTCGGCCTGCTGCTAAAAATACACCATCCTATAAAAATGGAGTAACATCACATAAAAAAGAGCAGTCATCACATAAAAATTTTAGGTTATCACATAAAATTTGCCCTTAATCATATAAAAATAAATTTCAACTCATAACTTGTACACTCCAAAAAGACACTGCCACCTAAAGTGACAGGGCCTTCTCATTTCGACCCCGCATTCTCTTTATATTTCCAGAAAGCAGCTCGCTTTCCACATTTCAAACTGCTTGCCTTTATGCTCCTTGCTCTTGCGTCTACAAGTTAAATGCTAGCGGAGTAAGCTCCCTCGTCGCTTGCCATGGAAGATGTATTTCAAGTGGTAAGCACGCACCTTGCACTCCAATCAATTGTCAAAGGTGACAAGGAGTTCAAAGCAACAATCATTTTGAAAAGAGTGTTAAACAAAAAAACAACCTGTAATATTAACAGGTTGCTTTTCTTCGTTTTATTGAACTGGAGTTACACTCGTTGGCTGCCATCCTTTTTCAGGAATCCATTGAAGCATAACATCATATTTTTTACCATCGGCTTTCGATTGTACGGTACCTTTTGAAAGATCAGGACCTCCACCATTTCCTAACCAAAAAATGGTCATCTGATCTTGTGGAATGCTGGTCGCATAAGAAAGGGCTTGGACCATCTCGTTCCAGTCTTGTGAACCATCATCATACGTCTTTGTATGAGGTTCTGTTTGTGAAGTTCCGATTGGTTGCCATGGACCCTCAGGACCTCCACCTTCAGGCGTTTCTGATTCTGTCTTTTCTTCTTCTGTTGCTTCTTCATCTGCTTTGTCTTTATCTTCAGCTGATTCTTCTTTATCCTGAGACTCAGAATCCTCATCATTAGCTTTTGACTTTGAATCATCCGTTTCCATCTCAATTGAACGGTTATTGGATTCGTTGTTTTCAGTTGTTTCTTCAGAATTAGATTTGTTCGTGGAAGCTGTTTCGTTATCATCGCCTGAGAAAAGATTAAATGCAACAACAACAATCAGCAAAACAACTAACCCGATTGCTATGTTTAAAAAACGATTTTGTTTTCGTTTTTCTAGTCTTGATTCATAACGTTGGTTTCGTTTCATAATATCCTCCTCAGTAAAATACTTTTTTTATTTTACCACGAGGAGGAGGTGTAGGAACACTATTTCCTATTACTCTTTTTTGATTATCTCTTCCATCAATTTGATTTTTCCATAATTTCAGTTGCGATGTCCCTAAATACAGGAATCGTGCGATTAACGGTATCGTGTTTTAAATCTACAATAACAAGAGCAAAACGGGGTTGACCCGCCGGAAAGTATCCTGCAAACCATTTATTGTTATACCGTTTATCGTCTCCTTTTTGGGCGGTTCCGGATTTTCCTGCAACTTGAAAGGGCAGTGCCTGTAAAGCGTGTGCTGTACCTTTTTCGTTCTTAACTACGTTTAACAATAAGGATTGAAGTCTCATAATCGTATAAGGAGATAACTTTTCATCTTCTTTCTTGTGTTCTTCAAACTTAATCAGTTCGGTACCATTAGCAAAATTGACACTTTTAGCTGCCTTTACTTCATAACTGACCCCGCCCCTAGCAATCGTTGCCATCATATTTGCCACAGCAAGCGGTGTGATCTTAACATCAAGCTGACCGATGGCAGTTTGTGATACCGCCAAAGTACTTTCGTAGTCAGATACTTTCTTTTTCGAGTTGTAGATCTGACCCGCTTCTTCTTTATAGAAATGTGAGAATGCTTCTAGATGATAGACTTCACCTTGCCATCCATTTTGCGTAAGTAGACCTAACTTTTCTGCATATTTTTTCATATAGTCTGAATCTGTTTTTTGCAATTCATTCGCTAGATCTCCAAACGTTCTATTGCAGCTCTGGGTAAAGCTGTCTTCAATATTTAACAAACCTAGCTGCCTTTCATCTCTCTTACCGTAGATGTTAAGGTTACAATCATACATCTTACCGTTTTGGAGCTTATTCTCTTCAATAGCAGCTGCTGCTGTCACAATTTTAAATACAGAACCAGGAATTTGTTGAGATGTCATATGATCTACATGTTTATAGATAGTCTTACTTGAGAATAAGGGTCTGCTTGACATCGCCAACAGTTCATTGGTTTCAATATCAAGCAAAACAGCTCCGCCTTCTTCAACACCATGAATATCAAGTGCTTTTTCTACCGTTTCCTGCATCTTCTTATCTAGCGTCGTTTTTACGTGAAGAGGATATAGGGGGTTCGATTGCGAACGGAATTTAACATCAAGTCCAAACAACGGATGTCCTTGACGATCCACATGATAGATATATTCTGTTTCTCCTTCCGAAATTAAAAAAGGATCAAACGTATATTGCATGCCGTTCTTACCTGTTTTTGTGCTTATCGTAACCGTGCCTTTTTTTAGTTTATCTTCATACTTTCTTTTGATCAGGTCCGGATCTTGTCCAACCGCTCCAATGATATGATTTGCGAAAGGAGTTGGATTTCGTTTTGTAACAAGCTGAGCGTAAAGTCCAGGAACCTCTAGTTTATTAATCTCATTCATCTGCTCTATACTGATTTCTTCTGAAAGAGAGAGTGCAGATGGTTTCTTTAGATCACTGATTTTTTTTGTAAAGTTACTTGTTGGTATATCCAGTATGCCAGCAATAGAATCAATCGGCCATTTACTTGAGTAAAGATTAGGAAAGACGATGACCTGAGCTGTTACATCTGTTGAGAGCAGCTCACCATTTCGATCAAGAAAATAACCTCTTCCATCGTTGATCGTAAAACGGTGTGTACGCTGATCAACACTTTCTTGTATGAGATTCACTTTATTCTTGGAAAAGGAAGTAGTCGAAATCAGCTGTATATCAGCTAACCGATATGTGAGAAAAAGGATAAGGAATAGGAAAAAAAGTGCTACTACCATCGTTCTTTTCTTCGATAACACACACTCACCACCTTACACCTATTCTCACCCAGTCGTTTTGATCCTAAACGGCTGCAAAAAAAGAAGACTTGCATATTACTGCAAGTCTTCCAATAGGTTGAAACGTTTATTTTACTTCTAATATAACAACGCTGATTTCTCCACCAGGCGTTTGAACAGAAACCTTATCTCCCGGTTTTTTACCTAGAAGACTTTTTGCCATCGGAGAATCGTTAGAAATCTTCCCTTCAAACGGATCCGCTTCTGCACTACCTACGATGATGTAAGTTTCTTCGTCACCGTCTGGAAGCTCTTTAAACTTAACTGTTTTCCCGATGGAAACGTTATCAGATTGGTCTTTATTATCTTCAATAATAACAGAATCACGAATCATTTTTTCTAATTGAACGATACGAGCTTCTACGAATGCCTGCTCGTCCTTTGCTGCATCATACTCAGAGTTCTCAGAAAGGTCTCCGAAACTGCGAGCTACTTTAATTCGTTCAACAACTTCTTTTCTTCGTTCTGTTTTTAGAAACTCTAGTTCGTTCTCTAACTTCTCTTTACCTTCTAAGGTCATATAGTGTTTTTTCTCGTCTGCCATTGTTTTTTCACTCCTTAAATAATCAGTACCCTTGTTACGTTATATGATAATTCGGCTAGGGTATGTATAAAATATGGGTCATTAGTTGATTGCCAAATGGCTTAAAGCTGAAATTTGTCACTGTATACCGAAAAAATGAGGATGATGTTCCTCATTTTTTCAATAATGCTTTGTCTTCCAATATCGTCTTAATCTTTGTTACCATTAAGTCGATCGCTACAAGATTCTGACCGCCTTCTGGGATAATGATATCCGCATATCGTTTCGTTGGCTCTATGAATTGATTATGCATCGGCCGAACCACTGCAGTATATTGATCGATAACAGATTCAAGTGTTCTTCCACGGTCTCGGATATCTCGAACCATCCTTCTAATAATACGAACATCTGCATCCGTGTCTACGAACAGCTTGATGTCCATCAAATCACGTAGTCGTTCGTCTTCAAGGATCAAAATACCTTCCAGTATAATGACATCTTTAGCATCAACTGGGATAATTTTATCACTTCTTGTATGTGCTGTATAGTCGTACACTGGTTTTTCGATGGAATCGTATTTAAGAAGTGAAGAAATGTGCTGGATTAACAGATCATTATCGAAAGCAAGAGGATGATCATAATTCGTATCCAATCGTTCTTCCATCGATTTTTCTGATTGATCTCTGTAATACGCATCTTGCTCTATGATTAAGATGGATTGGTTAGCAAACTGCCTGTAAATTTCTTTCGCTACCGTCGTCTTACCTGATCCAGATCCACCTGCAACCCCAATTACTATTGGTTTTTGTGCCATTTTGATTACTCCTCCAAACTGCATGTCCCATTAAGAATTTCTAATACTCACCATCATTCCATCTCCAACCGGTAAGATTGAAGACTGATAGTCAGGATGCTGCATCATGTATTCGTTAAAACTTCTAATTTTTTTTACTAGAGAACGAAGTCTTCTACTCTCTAAGCCGCTTTCATCAGCGACATACCCTCTAAAGAGAACATTATCTGTGACGATGATGCCATCAGGAGACAGCATGGAGGAATAATGATCAAAAAAGTTTTGATATTGTCCTTTTGCTGCATCTATAAAAATAAAGTCATATGGGGCATAGTTTTCTACTTGGCTCTGCAATTCATTCGCATCTCCAAATAACAAGGTAATTCTGCTCTCTAGATGAAAGGATCTGACATTATCTTTTGCTATATTGTACCGTTCTTCATCTCTTTCAATACTAATAACTTCAGCATTCTCACATGCAAGAGCCATTCGGATGGCGGAATATCCAATCGCTGTTCCTACTTCTAATATACGTTTCGGTTTTTTTAATCTAACATAAGACAAAAGCGTCTCCATACCTGTTAGATCCATGATCGGCACATTATGCTCTTTCGCGTATTGCTCCATTTTTAGTACTTGTTCAGAGCGCGTTGGAATAATTTTTTCGATATATTGGTTCAATTCTTTTGAGACCAAAGTAACACGCCTCCTTCACACTAACCGGTATATTGTAACATAATCTTTATTTGAAGGCGAGAGTCCTATTTCTTTATGAGTGTTTTCTATGGAATTAAAGATCGTACACTATTCATGGGCTTTCTTAGCAAGTTGATCGTACAGCATAAAAAAAGAGAATACCTACTAGTATCCTCAGAAACATTCCTAATTATTGTCTTTTTCTTGCCAAACCTTCCATTCGTCTCTGTATTTTTTATATACAGCATTATGTTCGCTTAATGTTTTAGTGTAGATGACTTCGCCGTTTGGTCTTGCATAAAAGAACAGCTCCTCCATCTTAACAGGTTGCAATGCAGCTTCAATCGCTTTTTCACCAGGTGAAGTGATAGGTCCGATCGGAATACCTTTATAAAGATACGTATTGTACTTTGAATCATACTTTAAATGTTCGTATAAGACTTGCACATCAAAATTCTTTCTTGCGTATTTAACAGTTGGATCGGAGTCTAGTTTCATATCTTTACTTAAGCGATTATAAAAAACACCTGCAATTTTTTTTCGATCCTCTTCACGCTGAGATTCTTCTTCTATAAGAGAGGACAACGTAATGATTTGAAAAAGGGAATAACCGCTATTCTTTATTTCTGTTTCATGTTTAGTTAAAACAACAGAAGATTGTTCGACCATCTTATCAATCACATCTGTTAGCTCCGGTTTTTTTACATCAAAATCATAAGTTGCAGGAAACAAAAATCCTTCTAGAGGGTAATAAAGTCCCTCCTTCATCAAATCATCAGGTAAGATCGGGTACTTTTCTTGCAGCTGTTTCAGATAAGATTTATCAGTCATTTTTTTGATAATATCTGCTTCACTATAACCCGTTTTCTGACTGATTAATTTTGCGATCTGTGGAACATTATATCCTTCAGGAATCGTAAGTGTTAGAGCTGGCTTCTTAAACATCTTTCCGTCTTTAAGTGCAGAAATAATTTCAGAAAGGTTCATGGAAGGAGTTAGTTCGTAAATGCCCGCTTGAAAGTTGCCTTCTCCTTTAACTCTTGTGTAGAGTCTGAAGAAATCACCGTTGTTGATCAACCCTTTATTTTCAAGCTCTTGTCCTATTTTTGAAGAGGAAGAACCAATTGGAATTTCCACCGTAATTTTTTCATTATTAGCTGAATCGACCGGTCCAATATTTTTATTGTAATAATAATATGCACCTATAGCCACAGCGATGATTAGAGCAACAATTAGAAACAAAATGGATAGAACTATCGTTTTGGTACGCTTTTTACTTTTATTTTCATTTATGTAATTCCCAGATGACTGGAGATGTAACATGTTATTTCCCCCTTTCCACCTGTTTAATTATACGTTTACTAGCAGAAATTGTCGAGATTGGCCGTAAAATGGAATAAAAAAAGAAGTTGGTTAGAAAACCAACTTCCGTTTTGTTTCATCTATTGTTCTGTTTCGTACTCGTCATCTTGAAATGTGTTTAGCATTTCTTCAATCATGTCCCATTCTTCATCTGACTCAAGTGGGAATAGAGCAAGATCATCTTCTTCTCCATTTTCTTCATAACGGAAAGGGAAAACTTCTACTTCATCCGTATCATCATCTTCTGAATCAGCTACAGGAATAGTCACCATGTATGATTTTCCAGTTTGATCCACATCAAATTTGAATAAAACTTCAAATAGATTTTCGTCTCCATTCTCGTCTGGAATAACGATGCGTTCGCGTTCTTCTTTTGCCATAATTGGCTCACCTCTACTTTTCTTATTGTTGGCTGTCCAAATAACCTTGCAGAATGATCGAAGCTGCTAGCTTATCGATCACCTGTTTTCGTTTCTTTCGGCTCACGTCAGCTGAAATTAATGTTCTTTCAGCTGCCATGGTCGTCAGCCTCTCATCCCATAGGATAACCGAAAGACCTGTCAGACTTTCAATATCTTTTGCAAAGTTTTGACAAGCTTCTCCGCTGGGACCGATCGTACCATTCATGTTCTTTGGAAGACCTACTACGATCTTACTGATATCATGCAACTGAATCAGCTCTTGGATCCTTGCATAGTCTTCTTGGGGCTTGTTAGGACGGCGTCGGATCGTTTCGACTCCTTGTGCTGTCCATCCCAATGCATCTGAGACGGCAACACCTATTGTCTTCGTTCCAACATCCAGTCCGAGTGTTTTTGTCAAATTAACGACTTCCTTCTTTTTGAGTGGATAGATATGATTTTACAAGCTCCTCAATAAGCTCATCTCGCTCCAGTTTTCTAATCATGCTTCTCGCATCATTATGACGAGGAATATAAGCCGGATCCCCTGAAAGCAAATAACCTACAATCTGATTGATAGGGTTGTATCCTTTATCCTGCAGGGCGTCATAAACAGAAAACAGGACAGTTTCTACATTCGTCTTATAAGCATCTTCTTCGTTGAAGTTAAACTTCATCGTTTTGTCCATTGAACTCACTGGCGAACACCTCTTTCTGAAGATCTCCCTTAAGGGACAAATTAGTTCTTGTCTCTATTGTACATGAAAGATGAAAGCTTAGGAAACGGTTTTGATCAATTCAACTGCAGAATCTATACCTTCTTGCAGCTTTTCGGGATCTTTACCTCCAGCTTGAGCCATATCAGGACGGCCACCACCGCCTCCGCCGCAACGGACAGCCACTTCTTTTACTAGGTTACCTGCATGATAACCTTTTGTCACTAAATCTTTTGTTACTCCCGCTACGATATTTACTTTACCACCGTTTTCCGCACCAAGAATAACAACTCCACTTTGTAGTTTATTCTTTAAGTCATCTACGATCGAACGCAAACCATTCATATCCATACCGTTCACTTTTTTAGCGATAACAAAAACTCCGTTGATCGTTTGAACCTCATCAACAAGGCTACCTGCTTCCATGTTTCCAATCTTAGCTGCAAGAGATTCTTTCTCTTTTTGCAACTCACGAATTTGTTCGTTTAATGCGTCTATACGCTGTGGCACGTCCTTAAGATTTGTTTTCAACTTAGCTGCCGTGTCTTTTAATAGCTGGACTTGGCCGTTCATCAAGCGGTACGCGTTCTCACCTGTAACAGCTTCAATACGACGTGTTCCTGCACCGATACCAGACTCTGATACGATCTTAAACAAACCGATCTCTGAAGTGTTATTAACATGACACCCACCGCAAAGCTCAAGACTATAGTCTCCTACTTTTACAACGCGTACCGTTTCACCGTATTTCTCACCGAATAGTGCCATTGCACCCATCGCTTTTGCTTCGGTAATGTTCTTAACCATCTTTTCAACAGGAATGTTACCCCATACTTTTTCGTTAACGATCTCTTCGATCTTCTCAAGCTCTTCTGAAGAAATGCTTCCGAAATGTGTGAAGTCAAAACGCAAACGACCTTCTTGTACAAGAGATCCAGCCTGATTTACGTGCGTTCCTAGCACATCTTTTAATGCTTGGTGAAGAAGGTGAGTAGCCGTATGGTTCTTTACTACTTTTGCACGAATCTCAGGGTCAACCTCGACAGAAACTTCTATATTGTTTTCAAGAGCACCTTTTTCAACAACTACGGTATGAAGATTTTGTCCGTTAGGTGCTTTTTGAACATCCTTCACTCTAAGTAAAAGCTCTTTACCTTTTATCGTTCCTTGGTCAGCGATCTGTCCACCGCTCTCAGCGTAGAATGGTGTCACATCTAGGATGACTTGAGCTTCTTCTCCAGAAGCGACCATCGCCACTCGCTCACCGTTTTGTAGTACTTCTAAAATTTTCGCTTCTCCTGTTAAACTGTCATAACCTCTGAATTCACTTTTCACGGTGATATCAGAAAGAATTCCACCTTGAACTTGCATGCTGTCTACTTCTTGTCTTGCTGCACGCGCACGTTCACGTTGAGCCTTCATCTCGTTTTCGAAGCCTTCTAAATCTACATCCATTCCGTTTTCAGCTGCATACTCCTGTGTAAGCTCGAATGGGAAACCAAATGTATCATATAGCTTGAATGCGTCTTTACCTGAGATGACTTTTCTTCCTTCTTCTTTTTCTTTTGCCATAACATCTTCTAAGATAGCAAGACCTTCGTTGATCGTTTCATGAAAACGCTCTTCTTCCGTCTTGATGACTTTTTGGATGAACGGCACTTTTTCTTTTACTTCCGGGTAGAAGTCTACCATGATGTCTGCAACAGTTGGAACGAGTTCATACATGAACGGCTTGTTGATGTTGATCTTTTTCGCAAAACGAATCGCTCTTCGGATCAAACGTCGAAGGATATACCCTCTTCCTTCATTTGATGGTAGAGCACTGTCACCGATCGCAAAACTTACCGTACGTACATGGTCAGCGATTACTTTAAACGCAGTATCGGTTTCTGTACTCAAGCCATAAGACGTATCAGAAAGCTTTTCTGTTTCTTTAATGATCGGCATGAATAGATCTGTTTCAAAGTTCGTCTTCGTGTCTTGGATCACACAAACCATTCTCTCAAGTCCCATACCTGTATCGATGTTCTTCTTAGGAAGTGGCGTATATGTGCCATCCGGGTTGTGGTTGAACTGAGAGAACACCAGGTTCCATACTTCAAGATATCTGTCGTTCTCCCCACCTGGATATAGTTCAGGATCAGATAGATCGTTGCCGTAAGCTTCACCGCGGTCATAGAAGATTTCTGTGTTAGGTCCACTTGGCCCTTCACCGATATCCCAGAAGTTTCCTTCCAAACGAATGATACGCTCTTCAGGTAACCCTACTTGTTTTGTCCAAATATCAAATGCTTCATCGTCTTCTGGGTGGATCGTTACAGAAAGTTTTTCAGGATCAAAGTCGATCCATTTTTCACTCGTTAAGAACTCCCATGCCCAAAGAATAGCTTCCACTTTAAAATAATCACCGATCGAGAAGTTTCCTAACATCTCAAAGAACGTATGGTGCCTTGCTGTGATACCAACATTCTCAATATCGTTCGTACGGATTGATTTTTGTGCGTTTGTGATACGAGGGTTCTCAGGAATCACGCGGCCGTCAAAATATTTTTTCAGTGTTGCAACGCCACTGTTGATCCATAAAAGTGTAGGATCCTCATGAGGTACTAAGGAAGCGCTAGGTTCTACACCATGGCCTTTTTCTTGGAAAAAATCAAGGAACATCTGTCTAACTTGAGCTGAAGTCAAATTTTTCATCGTTTTCATTCTCCTTTTTTAGATAAATATAAAGACTGATTTCGTAAACTTGGTTGTTTTTTTAGTAGTTGATTTCGTTTCATTAACAGAAAAACAAAATGTTGCTTCTAAATGTCTTTTTGTCTTCCTTGTAAGTTGATTGGAGCGCAAGGTGCGAGACTCCTATGGGACGAGTGAATAGGTGGAGACGGGCTAGTCACTATAACTAGACAGGAGGCTCACCGTTCGCCCCATGGAAAGTGAGCAACCTGGAGGGGAAACCAACTACTTTCGAACGAAAAAAGCCAATAAAAAAACTCCCATCCCTATAAAAAATACAGGGACGAGAGTTTGAATTCACGCGGTACCACCCTGGTTATACGCTTTAAAATAAGCATATCACCTTGATTAAAGCCTTAACGCGGCATAACGGCAGATTTTCCTTCTGCACTCCAGAGTAGCTTTCTGCTTCGCTTCTTCCTAAAACATCTTTCAGCCGATGGATGTTTCTCTCTTTTGGAAGGACTGAAACGTACTTTTCTCTTTCAGCGATTTTTGATCTTCTAGCGTTAGTATACGTTTATTCATTCTTACTTGTCAATCGGATGATGATTGAAGTCGATGTTCCCTGATATGAATGATAATGACTTTAATCACACTGAAGATTGGAACAGCCAAGATCATACCTGGTACACCAGCCAGTTCTCCCCCAAGTAATAATGAAAAAATGATAAATACAGGATGGATGTGCAGATTCTTGCCGACGATAAACGGACCAAGGATGTTACCTTCAATAAACTGCAAAACAAGCATGATGCCAACAGTGATCCATACCATCTTCCAAGAGATTGTTAATGCGATCAACACGACGGGGATCGCTCCTAAGATCGGACCAAAGTAAGGGATGATATCCGTTATCGCGATCACCAGTCCTAAAAGAATGGGATACGGCATTCCCACCACCCACAAAGCAACCATTGCTGCAGCTCCTAATATAGCACCTACAAATAACTGTCCTCGGATATATCCTCCAAGTGATTGGTCAATATCTTTTATTAAGTGCTTTCCTTCAAAACGGTATTTTCTTGGTGTCAGATACCAGAGAGCTTTTTTCAGCTTTTCAAAATCGTTTAGAAAATAAAACACTAAGAAAGGTACAACGATGATAACAAAGAAATAATCTACAATTTTTCTTAAAGAAAAGATCGCATTGGTCAATACATCCTGTGCGTTGCTTTCCATTTTCACGATATAATTTTCTATTTTAGAATGAACCGAATACGGAAGTGCAGATGTTCCACGGTCCACTTTATACAATAGTTCCTTATAATCCTCAGCAAGTACAGGTACGTTAACTAACAGCTGCTTCATCTGTACGATGAAATAAGGAAACCCTTTTACTGCAGCAAAACCGATACCACCAAAGAAAAGGATGTATATACTTAAGATCGCAACAAAGCGAGGTAATCCTTTTTCATGTACGTATTCCACGACTGGATGGAGTAGATATGTAATTAGAGCAGCAAGAAAAAAAGGCAGAAAGACCCCTTTGATCGCACTCCATAATGGCTCGTAAAGAGGGTAAAGTTTCATCAAGAGAAACAAACATAAAAACAATAATAAAGAAAGGGCAAGCCTATAAACCCACTTCATTCGAATGTCTTTTGTCATCTCTTCACCCTTTTCTTAAAAAACCCCGTCTTTATTTGAGACGGGGTATGCTTTCTTTAATAAATGGCTTTTGCGACCTTTTTACGGATCTTTTTAACACGTCGTGATGTCCAAAGATCACTAAGATCTGAAAGATTATAGTTCATCTTAGACATTCTTGACATCCTCTTATTTCTCATCGCATATGTTGCCGCTCCAATACCAAGTGCGAAAAGAGAACTCATCGTCCTGCTCATGCTAGATCACCTCGACATCAGAGATTTGTTTTCTTTTATGATGTGCTTTCTCTATAAGTCAGATCTTGATCTTCAAATAAATCATCGAGTGATGTTAGAGAGCCGTCTTCTTCCACCTGATGAAGGGACAGTCTTCCTTTAACAATGGAAAGCTCAATAAAACAGTTCCAGCAATAATACTGGTTCACCCCGATTTTACCAATATCTTTTCTACTGCAGTTCGGACATTCCACTTGCTCTCTCTCCTTTAAATTTACTTTTACAAGGATGTCCTGAATTTGTAGAAAATATACAGAAATCAATATTTAAAGGGATCATGACTTTTAGAAAAACAAAAAAGAAATGTCCGACAAGATGACATCTTACATCTCTCGAACATTTCTAGTTTGTTTCGTTTAGAAGGGAATCATTCATTAAATCTTTTTCCAGTATGGTCTCTTGAAGACGTGAACTAAGACCCGAGTATCGTTCAGTTTCATCTGAACGTTCAACAGCCCAAGTAAACGCTTCTTGTTCTCCACAAAGGATTAGATATTCTTTACTCCTCGTTATTGCTGTATATAATAAGTTCCTTTTTAACATTCGGTAGTAGCTTTTTAAGACAGGTAGAACGACGATCGGATACTCACTGCCCTGCGACTTATGGATCGAACAGCAAAAAGCGTGAGTAAAATGATGAAATTCACTTCTTTTATACGTAACCTCTATCTCATCAAAACTGATGACGATCTGATCTTCTTTATCTGTGTTTTCTCTTGCATAGATAACCGCCACGATTTCACCGATATCACCGTTGAAAACCTGATCTTCGGGTTGATTGACGAGCTGAAGCACCTTATCGCCTTTTCGATAAAACACATTTGCAACCTGCAGCTGACGCTGTTTTTGTTTCTCTGGGTTAAATAGACGCTGAAGCTCCAGATTTAATCGATCAATTCCGACCGGTCCTTTGTACATTGGGGCTAACACTTGAATATCCCTAGAGCTATATCCTTTTTTAATCGCATTTTCACAAACCTGAAGGATAGCCTGAAACACCTGTTCACCTGAACATGCAAAGAATCGTCTGTCATTCTGAGGAACCAGCAGATCTTGCGGGACTTTTCCATTCTTCATCTCATGAGCTAACCGAATGATGGAAGAACCTTCTGCTTGTCTATAGATATCCACTAACCGAGATTGTGGAACATGCTCTGCTTGCAGAAGATCTTTTAAAACTTGACCAGGGCCAACGGACGGTAATTGATCTTCATCCCCAACAAAAATGATCTGGATGTGTGGTGGTAGAGCTTTTGCTAAAGAATGTGCAAGCCATATATCCACCATCGACATTTCATCGACGATCAGTAATTTCCCATCGATCTGTTCATCTTCATTTTTTTCGAATGTCCCGCCACCTTTCCATCCTAACAAGCGATGGATCGTGTGAGCCGGTATCCCTGTTGACTCTGTCATACGTTTAGCCGCTCGTCCTGTTGGAGCAACGAGTAAAACGGGAAAGGATTCTTTCTTTCCTCGATAATCATCAGGATTCAAACTCACGCCATGGATCTCACTATACAGTTCAACGATTCCTTTAATTACGGTCGTTTTCCCTGTTCCAGGTCCTCCTGTTAAGACCATTAAAGAAGACGTTAAAGCCTTTTTAATCGCCTCTTTTTGACTGTTCGCATATGTCATGTTGAGTCTTTTTTCGAGCGCTGATAGCTCAGACTCCAATTTTGCTTCCTCAATGTGATAATCGTTTTTCTGACTATGTAATAATTGGTTCATCTTTTGAGCAAATCCACGCTCTGCAAAATAGAGAGACGGCAAATATACAACGTTCTCTTTTACGATCAATCGCTGCTCTGTCTCCATATCTTGAATCTCTCGAAAAATACTCATCTCATCAACCGTATTCTTTCCATCGGCTAAAAGCTTTCTAACGCCTTCTAACAGTTCGTCCATCGGTAGATAGGAGTGCCCAAGGTCTGTACCTTGATCACGAAGCACGAACTGACAGGCAGCTTGAATTCGTTTTGGATGGTTGACTTGCATGCCATTTCCTTTTGCGATTTCATCAGCTCGGTGAAACCCAATTCCAGAAACGTCCTCTATCAGGAGATACGGCTCGTCCTTGATGACCTTTACAGCATCATCTTGATACGTTTGGAAGATCTTCATCGCTAGCTGCGGCCCGATACCATAGGGTTGTACGACCATCATCACTTGATCTAACCCTCGATTCTGCATGAGTGACTTCTGCAAACTTTGAGCTTGCTCTTCTGTTAGCTTTGGAATCTGACTGATGTATTCCGGTGATTCTAAAAGCTTTGTGATCGCATCATTTCCCATGACCTCAACGATATGCTCGGCTGTTTTCTTTCCGATTCCTTTAAACAGATCACTTGAAAGATATTGAATCATGGCCTCTTTTGATTGAGGCATCTCTTTTTGAAACAGTTCAACCTCATATTGCTTACCGTATTTCGGGTGGTCTTTAAATTTTCCATAAAACACATAAAGTTCATCTTCTCTTAGCGGGGGAAGGATGCCTGTTATCATGACTTCTTTTTCATTATAATTTTCGTTCGTCTCTTTCACCCTTATTCTGGCGACTGTATAGAGACTCTCTGTTTGATGATAAACAGTAGAGATCAACGTACCTTTGATAAATTTTGTTATTTCTGACGTCTCATCTTCTAAATGAAAAGAAGGCTGCTGTGCCATAAAGCACCCCCTTTAATGGTTTGTGTTTTTACTTTCTATATTTCGTTTTCCATTCCCTGCAAGATAATGATCTGGCTGTATGTCTAAAGCTCGTTGAAAAGCGTTTAGCGCTTCTGTGTTTTTATCAAAATAACTATATGTTACACCTAAATTGTACCAAGCATCGGCATGTGTCTCATCGCGTTCAACTACTTTTTCAAAGGTTGATGATGCAGACTCAATATCCCCTGTTCGCGCCTGACAGAGTCCGAATTGAAACAAAGCTTCATGATCTTGATCGTTGAGCTCTATTGCTCTCATTAAGTAAGGAAATGCAAGCTTATGTTCACCAAGTGAAACGAAAGACATGCCTGTCATAAAGTAAGTGTCACTATCTTGCAGACCACCTTTGATCGCTTCTTGGAAGAGTTTTGCACTCTTAGAGAATTCCTCGAGATGATAACAGGCAATACCCGCACCATAGTATGCAGCTACAGCATTTTCATCGAGCGATAGTGCTTTATCAAAGAATTGAATCGCTTTTTCATGTTCATGAACAGCAGAAAGAAGATTTCCGAAGTTAATATAATGTACTGGATTTTCTGGATCTGCTGCAATCATAGATTCCAGACTTTTTGCTGCTTCTTCAAACTTTCCTTTTTGTAAATATTCAAGACCTTTTGAAGGTTCCATCTTCATTACCCCCACTTTTAATTTCCTTCAAAAGTATAACAAATGAAGGAAGCTGCCGCATAATTATTTGTGGATTCCTCTTGTGAAGGGAGCGTCAAGCTATCTGGAATCGCTCATAAATCTCTGGAATCGCTCATAAATCTCTGGAATCGCTCAT